>CAWDTS010000001.1:0-626873 GCA_963805325.1 uncultured Alphaproteobacteria bacterium
AGCAGGCCGGCGGGCTCGGCGGCTGAACCGCCCGCCATGTGGATCGTGCCACAGGGCGACGAGCTTGCGGTGGAAGCACGCATCGCGCCGCGCGACATCGACCAGATCCGGCTCGGCCAAACGGTGGATGCTGCGCTTTCCCCACTCAACCAGAGATATACGCCGGAAGTTGCGGGCACGATCACGCGATATCGTGCAGGATCAGCAGGGCGGGCCGGGCCTTTATCCGACCCGCGTCACCGCGTCGGCCGAAGAGCTCGCGCGGCTGGGTGAGCTTCCGCTGATCCCAGGAATGCTGGTCGAAGTGTTCGCCGAGACGGGCGGGCGCACCGTGCTCTCCTATCTGGTGAAGCCGCTCAGAGACCAGATTTCCAAGGCTTTTCGCGAAGAGTAGCGAGGCGGCGATGGTTCGTCGGAGAAGCTGTGCGCAGATGTCATGGCGCGACACTCGATGCTTCGCCGGCATTCGATGCAAACGCCGCGCGCGTCATCAACCAATCGCAAAGCGTGGATAGGACTTGCGGCTGTGTAGAGTTGGCGGACTCGCGTTTCCCGTGTTGATCATGTCAGCGTCGTGTGCAACCTGCAGTCTTAGGCGGACGAGGCGAGAGTGAGCGGGAGAGGTGATGCGCCGCAGCTGGGTCATAGGGGTGCTCACGGTCGCCGTTGTACTGGCCGCGCTAGCACTCGGAAGCACGACCGGGAAAGCGCTCTTCGGCTGGAGCTTCACAAAGTCAGTCAGGGTCGACCACGGCACCTACTTCCGGCTGAAGGTGAAGCTCGCCTACAAGGGCGAGCCGCAGGACTTCGATATCGTCGTTGGCCGCAACGCGCTGCAGATCAACTACAAGGACGGCAGCACTACGTCGGAGGTTGGCCTCGTGCCGACCGTTTACGGACGCAGGATGAGCGACGGCAAGGGGCTTGTTGTGCGTCCGCCTGACGCCTGCCATGGCGAGACCACGGCGAACGGCAACGTGCCCCCGAACTTCATGCCGGTGGTGGTCGTCTACGACGATGCAGACACGCTCGCCTTCGGCACGGCCTATATCTCCGACGAGGCCTATTTGAGCCCGCTCTCAGTGCTGACCTTCGGCGGCGCCACGGTGGAGGCGGCGAAGCGCGAGGAGTTCGACACTTTCCGCCGCGACGGGCCGTCGAACCTCGTCAGCCGCGATTCCTACCACTCCTATCAGAACGCCGAGATTGTCGCGAAGATGGGGCTGGCAAAGGTCTATCCGGCTTTCGGGCGCGTCTGCTACGCGTATCAAAGGTTTCTCATTCCTGCGACGCTGAAGGAGCGGGTCCGCAAATACTGGCCAGAAGACCGTCCGGACTACTGGATGCCGCCGACCTATCCGCTTCAAGCGGAGGCGTTTGGGGATTTCCGCGACACGCCTGTTCAGCGCGATACGGGTGGTACGTTTCAAGTGCCCCGCCAGTTTTATAGCGGCGACACCATGGCCGACCATGGTGTTGCGCGAAGCAGCGGGGGCGGAGTTTTGCGTGGACCGCCGGAAGGATACCCGATCGCAGCCTCTTTCTATCCGATCAACGGCGGCGACGCAGCTTGGACGGAGTGGCCGCCGGAGCCAGATGCTTGGCTCGATTACATACGGCGGAAACCGGAGCCGATCATCGCGACCGAAGTGGATATCCGCGGTGGGCAGGAGCGTGGCTTCGCCTATTGCTACGTCAAAATGGACAGCGTTCGCTCCGAGTCCGGCAAGTTACTTGCGGCCAAAAAGGCTGTCTACAACGTCGACGGACAGTCGATACGCGGAACTCCAGAAGTGTGGAGGTGGACGTTTCTACCATGGTTCGCCTATCGTGACGAGTACTTCTTCGACTTTACAAATATCTACTTGGACACTCCTAGAGGAGATGTTTGATGCCCGCATTGACGGAACTTCAGATAGCCGCTGCTTTGAGCGAGCAAGCGTATCATCGAAGCGAACAAGATCAGCAGTTGAACGATAGCGATATCGGAGTTTCCGATGAGCGCATCGTCGGCTTCATCGAGCAGGCCGGCGGGCTCGCTCACTAAACATTTCGCCAAGGCGGTAAGTCAGCCAGGCTGACCGAATTCTGCTGCATTGCAGCAGAATTTCCGCTTGCCGAGTTCAGTGAATTCCACTTTACTAAACAAAGGCACTAAACATCGGCCGCAAGGCCGTAACGAATGGCCGCACGCGGTCAAGGGCATGCGAGCTCGGTTAGCCGCATGGGAACGCTAGGAGGGAAAGCATGAAGAGATTGCATCGCGGAGCGCTTGCCGTGGCGACGGCGGCGCTTCTTTCCGGCGCCGCGGCGAGCGCCGCACAGGCCGGCGAGCTGACGCTCTGCTGGGCCGCATGGGACCCGGCGAACGCACTGGTGGAGCTCTCCAAGGACTTCACCGCCGCGACCGGCACCACCATGAAGTTCGAGTTCGTGCCGTGGACCAGCTACGCCGACCGCTTCCTGAACGAGCTCAATTCGCACGGCACGCTTTGCGATCTCATCATCGGCGACAGCCAGTGGATCGGCGGCTCGGCGGAGAACGGCTACTACGTCAAGCTCAACGACTTCTTCGACAAGAACGGCATCTCGATGAGCGACTTCATGCCGGCGACCGTCGTCGGCTATTCGGAGTGGCCGAAGAACACGCCGAATTACTGGGCGCTGCCGGCGATGGGCGACGTCGTGGGCTGGACCTACCGCAAGGACTGGTTCGATCGCCCCGAGCTGCAGAAGGAATTCAAGGACAAGTACGGCTGGGATCTCGGGCCGCCCGCGACCTATGACCAGTTGAAGCAGATCGCCGAGTTCTTCCAGGGCCGCGAGATCGACGGCAAGACCGTCTACGGCGCCTCCATCTATACGGAGCGCGGCTCGGAAGGCATCACGATGGGCGTGACCAACGTCCTGTACGACTACGGCTTCAAGTATCAGAACCCGGACAAGCCCTACGACATGGAAGGCTTCGTCAACTCCGCCGAAGCGGTGAAGGGCCTTGAGTTCTACAAGGACCTCTACAAGTGCTGCACGCCGCCCGGCGCGTCGAACGTCTACATGGGTGAATCGGCCGACGCCTTCAAATCCGGCCAGGTCGCGCTGCACATGAACTTCGCCTTCACGTGGCCGGGCCTCTACAAGGACCCGAATGTCGGCGGCGACAAGATCGGCTTCTTCGCCAATCCGGCCGGTCCTGACGGCCACTTCGCGCAGCTCGGCGGCCAGGGCATCTCCGTCCTCGCCAACACCGACAACATGGACGGCGCGCTCGCCTACATCAAATGGTTCGCCCAGAAGGATGTTCAGGCGAAGTGGATGCAGCTCGGCGGATTCTCCTGCGCCACCTCGGCGCTCCAGGATCCGGCGTTCCTGAACAGCGCGCCGTATGCCCAGCCGTTCCTCGACTCGATGGCCATCGTGCAGGACTTCTGGGCCGACCCGGCTTATGCGGAGCTCCTGCAGGCCATGCAGAAGCGCGTCCACGATTACGTCGTCGCCGATCAGGGCACGGCAAAGGAAGCGCTCGAACTCGCTGGTCAAGGACTGGACGGAAGTCTTCCAGGACGCCGGCAAGATCTAGGCTCGCCTGACTGAAACAGCCCCTCCCGGAATGCTTCGGGAGGGGCTTCCTTCAAGCCGCCCGGAACGGCAGGATCACCGATAATGAGCGATTCCTCCGTCAAGGTCATTGTGGCCGATCGCGCTGCCGCGAGGACACCGGCCGAGGTGGCGAGACGCCTTCGCGGCCTTTCCGACCGCGTGCTCGCGTGGCTCTTCATCGGCCCGACGATTCTCCTGCTTCTCGCGATCAACATCTTTCCGCTGATCTGGACGATCTACCTCTCGTTCACCGACTACCGGGCGAACCGGCCGAACGCCGAGATCAAGAACATCGGACTGCGGTTCTACGAGCGCATCCTGAACGATTCCGACGTCTGGTACGGGATGCAGGTCACCGCGCATTTCGTCATCTGGACGATCGTGTTTGAGACGCTGATCGGCTTCGGACTCGCTTACCTGATCGACCGGAAGTTCCGCGGGCACGGTTTCTGGACCACAGTGATCCTGATCCCGATGATGCTGTCGCCGGCCGTCGTCGGAAATTTCTGGAAGTTCCTCTATCAGCCGCAGATCGGGCTCTTCAATTACGCTGTCTCCTTCCTGACGGGCGTCGATCCGCAGTCGTTCCAGATGCTGGGCGAAGTCTCGCTCGCGCCGTGGGCGATCGTGATCGTCGATGTGTGGATGTGGACGCCTTACGTGATGCTGATCTGTCTCGCCGGGCTGCGCTCGATCCCGAACGACATCTACGAGGCGGCGGAGGTCGACCGCGCTTCGAGCTTCCGCCAGTTCTGGTCGATCACGCTGCCGATGGCGCTCCCCTTCATCATGCTCGCGGTGCTCTTCCGCGGCATCGAGAATTTCAAGATGTTCGACATGGTGAACCTCCTGACCGGCGGCGGCCCAGGCTCCGTCACAGAGCTGGCATCCATCACGCTGAAACGCGAGGCGTTCGAAAGCTGGAAGACCGGCTACTCCTCCGCCTTCGCCATTATTCTCTTCGTCACCGTCTTCGGCCTCGCCAATATCTACGTAAAAGCGCTGAACCGGGTGAAGCAGCGATGAGGAAAGAGACCGCAGCGCCGCGCGTCCCTTCTCCCAGAGGGAGAAGGTGGCTGCGAAGCAGCCGGATGAGGGGTTGCAGCGCAGCAGGAGTTCGCCGAGGCAGCATCCCCTCACCCGCCCGCTTCGCGGGCACCCTCTCCCTATGGGAGAGGGCTGGAGGCCAGCGATGAGCGCCGCGACTGCCGCCCATTCGGTCGTCGAGCCGACGCCGCTCGCCAAGCGCGTCGCGTCGGTGATCGTCGTCGCCTACGCGCTGATCACCATCATCCCGCTCTTCTGGATCGTCGCGACGAGCTTCAAGACGCCGCCCGACTCGATCGCCTATCCGCCGAAGGTCCTGTTCAGTCCCTCGCTCGAGGGATACGTCAACCTGTTCACGACACGCACGCGGCAGACGCCGGAATATATGGCGAGCCTGCCGGCGCCGACCGCCTGGTACGACAAGCTGGTGCGCTCGCGGAACATGGTGATCGCCGGGCCGTCGAACGTCGTCGGGCGCTTCACCAACTCCATCATCATCGCCTTCGGCTCCACCTTCCTCGCCGTCTTCCTCGGCGTGCTCGCGGCCTATGGGTTCTCGCGCTTCAAGGTGCCGCTCAAGGACGACCTCCTCTTCTTCATCCTGTCGACGCGCATGATGCCGCCGATCGCGGTCGCCATCCCGATCTACCTCATGTACCGCGAGGTCGGACTGACCGATTCCAAGATCGGCATGATCCTGCTCTATACGGCCGTGAACGTGTCACTCGCGGTCTGGCTCCTGAAGGGCTTCATCGACGAGATCCCGCGCGAATACGAGGAAGCCGCGATGATCGACGGCTATTCGCGCCTGCATGCCTTCATCAAGGTGGTGCTGCCGCAGGCGACGACCGGCATCGCTGCGACCGCGATTTTCTGCCTGATCTTTGCCTGGAACGAATATGCCTTCGCGGTCCTGCTGACGTCCGGCGAGGCGCAGACCATGCCTCCCTTCATCCCCTTCATCATCGGCGAGGGCGGGCAGGACTGGCCGGCCGTCGCCGCCGGGACGACGCTCTTCCTGATCCCGATCTGCGTCTTCACGATCCTGCTCAGGAAGCACCTTCTGCGCGGCATCACGTTCGGGGCGGTCCGCAAATGAGCATGCCGGAAGAAAGCGTGCACCGCCCGGACCGGCAGTCGCTCCTGACGCGCCTCCTACGCATGCGTCGCGGCCCCTGGGAGGGGATCGCAACGATCGTCATCGCCGCCGGCATCATCATGCTGATGCAGCCGCTGGCGCTGCCGCTCTACACCTACTCCTTCGTCACGATCCTCGCCGGCACCGCGATGTTCGTCATCGTCAGCCACTTCCCGGATTGACGCGATGGCTGAGATCAGGGTCGAGAATCTGAGGAAGCAGTTCGGCGAATTCGTCGCCGTGAAGGATTCCAACCTCACGGTCGCGAACGGCGAGTTCTTCGTCATGCTCGGGCCGTCGGGCTGCGGCAAGACGACGACGCTCAGGATGATCGCCGGCCTTGAGCTGCCGACCTCGGGGCGCATCCTGCTCGACGGCGACGACGTGACATTCAAGCGCGCGGCGGAACGCGACATCGCTTTCGTGTTCCAGCTCTACGCACTCTATTCCCACATGAATGTCAGGAAGAACATCGGCTTCCCGCTCGTTGCCCAGGGGACGCCGCGCGCCGAGATCAAAAAGCGGGTGGAGGAGACGGCGCGCCTCCTCAGAATCGATCACATCCTCGACCGCTCGGTCTCCGGCCTCTCCGGCGGAGACCGCCAGCGCGTCGCGCTCGGCCGCGCCATCGTTCGTCGGCCGAAAGTGTTCCTGATGGACGAGCCGCTCGGCGCGCTCGATACGGAGTTCCGCGAATTGATGGTGCGCGAGTTGCGAGAGCTTCACAACCGCATCGGCGCGACCACCGTCTACGTGACGCACGACCAGCTCGAGGCCATGGCCATGGCCGACAAGATCGCGGTGATGAACCGCGGCGTGATCGAGCAGTTCGCGACGCCGCAGGAGATCTACGATCGCCCGAAGTCGATGTTCGTGGCCGATTTCATCGGCTCGCCGCCGATGAACTTCCTTCCGGTGCATGCGAGCCTCGCGAAGGGCGCGAAGACGCTGCGCGTCAACGGCGCGACGATCGATGTGCCGGAGGTGCGCGAAGACCTGAAGGAGACGGAGCTCGCGCTCGGGGTCAGGCCGGAGCACATCCGCTTCGACGACGCCTCGCCGCTCCGCGGCTCGGTGTTCGGGGCGGAGTATCTCGGCACGACGCAGATCGTGACGGTGTCGACGGAGCATGGGCAGCTTAAGGCGCGGCTGCCCGCCAACGTGCAGGTCACCGATGGCGAAACGGTCGGCCTGACATTCCGCGGCGAGCTACTCTCGCTTTTCGAGAAGGCAAGCGGACGCGCGATCCAGACGGCGCTCAGGCAGGGAGGCGCACGTGGCTGAGATCGTGCTCTCCCACGTCAGCAAACGCTTCGGCGAGACGCTTGCCATCGATTCGCTCGATCTCAGGATCGCCGACGGCGAGTTCGTCGTGATCCTTGGGCCGACTGGCGCGGGCAAGACGACGACGCTCCGTCTCGTTGCCGGCCTCGAACGGCCGGAGACCGGCAGCGTCTCGATCGGCGGGCGCGACGTGACGCGGATCGAGCCGGCGGCGCGCGATGTGACGTTCGTCTTCCAGCAATATTCGCTCTACCCGCATCTTTCCGTTTACGAGAACCTCGCCTTCCCGCTCCGCTCGCCGGCACGGCGGCTACCGCAGACCGAGATCAAGTCGCGGATCGAGCAGATCGCTGGCGTACTCGGGATCGCGAGCAAGCTTCAGAACCGCGCGACGCAGCTTTCCGGCGGCGAGATGCAGCGCGTCGCGATCGGCCGTGCGCTCGTCCGCCGTCCTGCCGTCTATCTGATGGACGAGCCGCTTTCTTCGCTCGACGCCAAGCTCCGCGCCGACCTTAGACTGGAGCTGAAGCACATCCAGCATAGTCTCGGCGCCACCATCCTCTACGTCACGCACGACCAGATCGAGGCGATGACGATGGCGAACCGGATCGGCATCCTCAACGAGGGCCGGCTGATCCAGATCGGCACGCCGCGCGAAATCTACGAAAGCCCGCAGAGCCTTTATGTCGCTGCGAGGCTCGGCCAGCCGTCGATCAACCTGCTTCCGGCCGGCATCCTCCCCGACGGCGGCGTCCCGGCCGGAACGCGCACGATCGGTGCGCGCACGGAGCATTTCAGAATCGCCAAGGCGCTGAACGGCAACGCCCAGGCGAAGGTCGACTGGATCGAGCATCTCGGCGACCAGAGCCACCTGCATCTCTCGATCGGCGAGCACAAGCTGGTGACGCTTGCCGACCCGCACGCGGAGCTGAAGTCCGGCGACGCGGTGACGGTCGAGCTGGTGGACCCGCTTTATTTCGACCATCGGGCAAAGCGAATCGGAGGGGCGCGATCCATGGCTTGAGGAAAAGCAGCGTCGCGGCAGAAGCTGATCGAGACCGTTGCCACGACGGTGATTGCGCATGCCGACGAGTTGACCGCGCTCGACAGCGCCATCGGCGACGGCGACCACGGCGCCAACATGAAGCGCGGCTTCGAGGCGGTGCTTGCCGACCTCGATGTGCTTGCCGGAAAACCCCTCCCCGAGGCACTGAGGGCGGCGGGGATGCAGCTCGTGATGAAAATAGGCGGGGCCTCAGGGCCGCTCTACGGCACGCTTTTCATGACGCTCGGCAAGAGCTTGCCGGAGGCTGCGGACCGCGCGGCCTTTGCGGCGGCGTTCAAGGCCGCGATCGACGCGGTCAAAGCGCGCGGCAAGTCCGATGTCGGCCAGAAGACGATGCTCGACGTGCTCGTTCCCGTGCAGGAGGCGGTCGCCGGCAACGCCGCAATCAGCGAGGTTGCACGGCGAGCGCATCAGGCGGCCGAGGCGACGATCCCCATGCTCGCGACGCGCGGACGCGCCTCCTTTCTCGGCGAGCGTTCGGTCGGTCATATGGATCCCGGCGCGCGATCGAGCGCGCTGATGATCGATGCCGCCGCCGCGGTGCTGGTGGCGAAAGCGTGAGCGCCGACGCCATGAAAAACGTCGGGATCGTCATCGTGTCGCATTCGCCGCTGGTCGCGGAGGGCACTGCCGACATGGTACGCCAGATGGTCGGCGACGAGGTGCGCGTCGCCTATTGCGGCGGCAACCCGGAAGGCGGGCTTGGGACGAGCGTCGAATCGATCCTGAAGGCCATCGACAGCGCCTGGACGGAAGCCGGCGTCGCCATCCTCGTTGATCTCGGCGGCGCGGAGACGAACAGCGAGATGGCGGTCGAAATGCTGCCGGACGAAAAGGCGCAACGCGTCGTCGTGTGCAACGCGCCGATCGTTGAGGGTGCGGTAATCGCGGCGACGGAAGCTTCGGGCGGCGCGCCGCTCGACGTGGTGAAACGTACGGCGGAAGAACTTTCCCCGGCTTAGAGTTGAAGGATTGCGAATGTCCGGCAAAGTCATGACGGGGTCGGTGCTGTTGACGCACGCGGTGGGGCTCCACGCGCGTCCGTCGGTGAAGCTCACCAAGCTCGCCAAGACATTCTCGAGCCGCGTGGAGCTGGCGCTGGCGATGGAGGGGCCGTGGATCGACGCCAAGAGCATCGTGAAGGTCATGGCCACCAAGGCGCCGCAGAACGCCGTGCTCCACTTCCGCGCCGAGGGCGACGACGCGGATCGCGCCGTCGCCGCGCTTTTGGCGCTGGTCACGGGCGATTTCGTGGACGCGCCGGGAGACGTTGCACATGCCGGAACCGGTTGAGCTCAAGGGTCGACCGGCCGCACCGGGGATTGCCGCCGGCCCTCTTTTCCGACTCGACGCGGAGATCGCGCGGCGGCTGCCGACCGGCGACGCGAAGCGCGAACGCGAGGCGCTGAACGCTGCCGTCCTGCGCTCGATCCAGCAGATCGCCGGCCTGATGAGCGCCGCCGCGGAGGACGAGCGCGGCATTCTGGAGTTCCAGGCGGCGATGCTGTCCGACGACGAGCTGACCGACCCGGCTTTCGCTCTGATCGAGAAGAACGACAGCGCCGAAGCCGCCTGGCTCGCGGCGCTCTCCGATCAGATCGCCGGCTACGAGACAGCGGAGGACGACTATTTCCGCGCGCGCGCCGCCGACCTCACCGATCTTCGCGACCGCGTGCTGCGGAATCTTTCCGGCACCGACCTTGCGGCGGCGCCGCCGGGCGCCATCCTGACCGGCTCCGAGGTCACTCCGACGCGCTTCCTGGAGACCGACTGGTCGCGTGGCGGCGGTGTCGCCTTGTCGGCGGGAAGCTCCACAAGCCACGTCGCGATGCTGGCGCGCGCCCGCGGCGTGCCGATGGTGGTCGGCCTCGGCGAGATCGCAGTCGACGATCATCGTGAGGCAATGGTGGACGGCGATAGCGGCGCGCTTGTGCTGAGTCCCGGCGACGCGGAGCGCGCATTCGTCGTGGCCCGGAACGCCGCAAAGGCCAAGGACAGCGACCGTTTCGCCCGCTTCCTTCATGCCGACGCGCGCACCGCCCACGGCATCCCGATCGACGTGATGGTGAATGTCGCGCGGCCGGAGGAGGTCAACGAGATCGACGTGACGACCTGCGACGGCGTCGGGCTGATGCGCACCGAGTTCCTGTTCTCCGGCGACAGGCTGCCCGACGAGGAGACGCAGCACCGCGCTTATGTCAAAGTGCTCGAATGGGCCGGCGGACGCCCCGTCACGATCCGCACCATCGACGCGGGCGGCGACAAGCCGGTGAAGGGTCTGACGGTCGACGAGCCGAACCCGTTTCTCGGGCTGCGTGGTATCAGGCTCTCGCTGTCGCGGCCGGAGATTTTCCGGGTGCAGCTTCGCGCGCTGGCGCGCGCCGCAATCCGCGGCAATCTGAAAGTCATGCTCCCGATGATCACCGTTCCCGCCGAGATCGAAGCCGCGGGCGGTCATCTCGACGCCGTGCTCGCCGAGCTTGCGGCGGAAGGAATCGCGGCGGCGCGTCCCTCGCTCGGCATCATGGTGGAGGTGCCGGCCGTCGCCATTCAGCCCAAGGCCTACGCGGCGGCTGAATTCTTCTCGATCGGCTCGAACGACCTGACGCAATACGTGACGGCGGCCGCGCGCGACAGCCACCGCGTCGCAGACCTATGCGATGTCACCAACCCGGCAGTGATGAAGCTCATCGCCGACGTCGCCGGCTTCGGCAAGATGGCCGGAATCGAGGTCAGCCTCTGCGGCGACGCGGCCGGCAATCCGGCGCTCGTCCCGGATCTGCTCAAGGCGGGGTTGCGCAGCCTCTCCGTAGCGCCGGCGATGCTCGGTCCGGTCAAGGCCGCGATCGCGCGGACGCGGCTCGATGAGTGAACGCGCCCCGCGCAATCCTGAGCCTGCCGCGACCGCCGGCGTGGCCGAGTATAAGGCGATCCTGCAGCGCGTGCTCGAATCGCGGCCGTCCGGGACGCGGCAGCGGATCGCCGCGGCGCTCGACAAGAACCGCAGCTTCGTGACGCAGATCACGTCGACCGCCTACGACACACCGATCCCGGCACGCCATGTCGACCTGGTGCTCGAGATCTGCCACTTCTCGCCGAGCGAGCGGAAGGCATTCCTCACGGCTTACGCTCGCGCGCATCCGAACCGCCAGGCGCCGCCGCGCGATCAGCCGCGCATGCGCACCCATATCGTCCACCTGCCGGACCTCGGATCGACCGCGAAGAACCGCCAGCTCGACCAGCTGATCAGCGATTTCGTTGAAAAGCTCGCGGTCCTCTGCGCGCGCGCGAAGGATTAGGGCGTGAACGGAAGACGCCGGAACCGTTTGATCGCGCTCAAAGGCACGGTGGCGCATTCTGTTTCAATCTGACTGCGAAACCGGCGGCGAGTCCGCGCCCGGCCAAGGAGGGGGCAACCGTGAAGAAGCTCATCAATCAAGTCGACACGATCCTGACTGAAAGCCTCGACGGCTTTTGTGCGGCGCATGCGGACCTCGTCGCGCTCGGCGCCGACCATAAATTCGTCAAGCGCCGCGAGGCGAAGGCCGGCAAGGTGGCGCTCATCTCAGGCGGCGGCTCCGGCCACGAGCCTCTGCACGCCGGCTTCGTCGGCCACGGCATGCTCGACGCCGCCTGCCCCGGTCAGGTCTTCACCTCGCCGACGCCGGACCAGATGGTCGATGCTGTCGAAGCGGTCTCGGGCGGCGCCGGCGTGCTCTTCATCGTGAAAAACTACGAGGGCGACGTCATGAACTTCGACATGGCGGCGGAAATGGCGACGGAGCTTGAGATCGAAACTATGTCGGTCAAGACCAACGACGACGTCGCGGTGGAGGACTCGCTCTTCACGACCGGGCGGCGCGGCGTCGCCGGTACGCTGGTCGTGGAGAAGATCGTCGGCGCCGCCGCCGAGGAAGAAGGCAGCGACCTCCAGTCGCTGAAGGCACTCGGCGACAGCGTCAATGGCCGCACGCGCTCGATGGGCGTGGCGCTGACGAGCTGCACCGTGCCCGCCGCCGGCAAGCCGACCTTCGACATCGGCGACGACGAGATGGAGATGGGCGTCGGCATTCACGGCGAGCCGGGCCGCCGCCGCGTGAAGCTCAGATCGGCCGACGCAATCGTGGAAGAGATGATGGGCGCGATCCTCGGCGACCTTGGCGCGAAGAGCGGCGAGGCGCTGCTTCTCGTCAACGGCTTCGGGGGCACGCCGGCGATGGAACTCTATCTCGTCTACAACTCGGCCCGAAAACTGGCCGAGAAGCATGGACTCAAGATCGCGCGCTCGCTGGTCGGCAACTACGTGACGTCGCTCGATATGGCCGGCTGCTCGCTCACCGTCTCGATGCTCGACGAGGAGTTGAAGCGCCTGTGGGACGCGCCGGTCCATACGGCAGGCTTGAGATGGGGGATGTAACTATCGGCCGGGCACCTTTAGTCTGAGATACTCGACTCAGCTGGAGGTTGAAGCATGGCCCGGGACGTGAAGGGGGGGCGCTCTCAGGCAGAAGAGCGGTTCGATCGCGCCAGGAAGACGACTGAGGAAGCGCGCTCGATCATCGATATCGAGCACGATGCCCTGCGCAAGAAGACGGCCCGTCTGCGCGCCCTCCGGCTGGCGAAGGAGGCGGAGGACAGCGTAGCCCCAATCGCCAAGAAACCCGCGGCGAAGAAGCCAAAGAAGGCGGCGGCGAAGAAAGCTGTGAAGAAAGCTGTGGCGAAGAAGTGACAATCCGGCCCTTCGGCATGAGGCGGCGGCCCTTCGGCATGGGGCGGCGAAGGAGAGCTTGAGACGGTTCTGTGTCTTTTTGCCGCGCCGCTAGCTCGGCCCCGCTCCTTCGTATGCGCGCCGGACCAGCGTCCGGATCGCATCGGCCTCAAGCGGCCGCGGGTTCCAATAAGGGTCTTTCGTCGCCAGCGCGACGACGTGATCGATTCCGTCTTCCGGCATGCCGATGTCCTTGAGCGCAAGCGGAATTTTGAGCGACCTGGCGAGCGCGTAGAGCCCTGACGCGGCGTCGGCCGCGCCGAGCGCGCCGGCGATCGTCCGCATCGCATCGGGCGCAGCCGGGGCGTTGTAAGCCGTCGCGTATGGCAGGACGATCGCGTGCGTCTCCGCGTGCGGCAGGTCGAAGGCACCGCCCAGGACATGGCAGAGCTTGTGGTGCAGCGCCATCGAGGTGGAGGCGAGGCACATCCCGCAAAGCCAGGCGCCGTACTGAGCGCGCGTGCGCGCTTCAAGATCCCGCGGCGCGCCAATAACGACGGGAAGCGCCGCAGCGAAGGCGCGAAGCCCCTCCTCCGCCATCATCTCGACGATCGGATTCCTGTCGCGCGCGTAAAGCGCCTCGACGGCATGTGCCATCGCGTTCATGCCGCTCGTCGCGGAAAGCCGAGGCGGCAGCGAAAGCGTGAGTTCCACGTCGTAGATCACGCCCTCCGGCACGACATCTGGGGAGCGGATGGTCTTCTTCTCGCCGTCCGCCGTCTCGCCCAAAATCGGCGTTACCTCGGAGCCGGCATAAGTCGTTGGAATGACAAGCTGCGGCGCGGCGGTGCGAAGCGCGATTGCCTTGCCGAGACCGGTCGTCGAGCCACCCCCGATCGCGACGACGCAATTCGCGTCATGCTCGTCGAAGATCGCCAGCGCCTGCTCGGTCACCTCGACGGGCGTGTGCATCGTGGCGCCGAAGAAGTGGCCGACCGCAAGGTCGCCCAGGATGCGGGCGGCACGCTCGCCGGCATCCTTCTGCTCGGGCGTGGAAAGCACGAGTGCTCGCTCGCCGCCGAGCGCGCGCAGCACGTCGCGCGCCTCCGCCAGCCGGCCTGCCCCGAAGACAACACGCTGCGGACGCCCCTCATAGATGAAGGGCTCGATCGGGCCTGCGTCACGCACCGCTTGAGCCTAAAAGCGGCATTCAGCCGCCCTTCCGCATTGTGTGATAGCTGAGCTCGCCCGGATCGGTCATGTCTGGCACACGCCAGCCGTCTATGTCGTATTCCGCCATGCACTGCTCGGCGAAGCCGACCATCTTCTCGGTCGCGCCGGAAGCCTGCGCCCCGAACAGGCAATAGCGGCGGATTTCCTCCGTCGAACCGGACCAGTTGATCTCGTAGAGCTCGGAACGGCCGCCGAACTCCGTGCCGACCGTATCCCAAAGGAGCTTCAGGAGCTTGACGCGCTCCTCGGCCTTGTAGCCGTGCGAGCCGCGCAGGTAGCGGTCGAGATAGGGGCGGATTTCCGGATTGGCGAAGTCGAGCCTCGAGCTGTTCAGATAGATCAGACCGGAGGCGACCGTCTCCTCGATCAGATACTTCACCTTGGAATAGGCCATGGTGCAGAAGATCTGATAGGCGGAGCCCGGCTGCAGGTCGGGCAGCACATAGTCGCCGATCCACGGCTGCGGGTTGCGGCACATGGCCTCTGAAAGGCCCCAGAAGAGATTGCGCCAGCCGATCACCTCGCCGACCTTCGCCTGCACGCCGCGGAAATCCTTGGTGCCGCCGGCTTCGACCGCCTTCAGAAGCAATCCCGCGACGAAGTCGAGCTTGACGGCGAGCCGCGTGCAGCCGTGCAGCAGTGCGCGCGGCAGGAAGCCGGTGCGCGGGAAGAAGTTGTTGGCCTTCTCAATGTCCTTGTAGACGAAGACGTTCTCCCAGGGGACCAGCACCTTGTCGAGGATGAACACGGCGTCGTTCTCGTCGAGCCGCGAGGAGAGCGGATAGTCGTAGGGGCTCCCCATCACGGTCGCCGTCATCTCGAAGGAGGTGCGGCAGATGAGCTTCACGCCCTTCGCGTTGGTCGGGATCATGAAGACAATGGCGAAGTCCTTGTCCTGAAGCGGCGTCAGGCCGTGGTGCGCCACGAAGGTGTAATTGGTGAGCGCCGAGCCGGTCGCCACCACCTTGGCGCCGGACACGATGACGCCGGCGTCCGTCTCCTTCTCGATGTGCACGCAGATGTCCGCCACCTCGTGCGGCGGCCGGTCGCGATCCACCGGCGGGTGGATGATGGCGTGATTGATGAAGGGAACGCGCTCCTGGCTGTATTTGTACCAGCGCTTGGCGTTGTCCTGATAGGGATCGTAGAAGTCGGCGTTGGCGCCGAGCGTGCCGAGGAAGGCTGCCTTGTAGTCCGGCGCGCGGCCGATGAAGCCGTAACCAATCCTTGCCCATTCGGCGATGGCGTCGCGTCCGCGCACCAGCTCGTCGAGCGTCTTCGGCGCGCGGAAATAAGCCTGCGTGAAGCTGCCGTTCCCGGTGTCCGTCGGGATCGTCAGCTTGTCCTTCCTGGCCGGATCGTGGAGCGAATCGTAGAAGCGCGCGAGCATGCGCGAGGTGTTGCGGAAGGCCGGATGCTCGGTGACGTCCTTCACGCGCTCGCCGTAGATATAGACCGCGCGATCGTCGCGAAGCGACTCGAGGAACTCCTTGCCGTTCATCGGTCGAGCGACGTTTCCACTTCCCGTGGCTTCGGGCGTGTGAGCTCCGGCGGGGCTTTTCTGCGGGGTCGCTTTAGTCGCCGGATCGCCCATCCCTTCCTCCCTCGTCAGGACAACGCGTCTTTTCGTTGTTCGATTATCGAGCGCTTGCGCAATTTGCGAACCGATCGATACGGACTCCATTTCTTGAAGGCAAGCTGGCGCGCGGACGCGGTTGGCGAACGCGCCCGTGGCCCTTGCCTTCCGGGGCGTCTCGCGCCATGTCCATCCGGCGGCCACCCGGTCGCTTTCCCCCGCGACGGATAGTGCCATGATCGACCTCTACACCTGGACGACGCCCAACGGGCGCAAGGTCTCGATACTCCTCGAGGAGCTCGGAATGCCCTACGAGGCGCATGCTATCGACATCGGCAAGGACGACCAGTTCAAGCCCGAGTTCCTGAAGATCAGCCCGAACAACAAGATTCCTGCGATCGTCGACCGCGACAACGGCCTGGCGCTGATGGAATCCGGCGCGATCATGATCTACCTCGCCGACAAGACCGGGCGCTTCCTGCCGAAAGAAGGCGAGCCGCGCTACCGCGTGCTCGAATGGCTGATGTTTCAGATGGGCGGCATCGGCCCGATGCTCGGGCAGGCGCACCATTTTCTCCAGTTCAACAAGGGCAAGGCGCCCTACGCGGAGGAGCGCTACGGGAACGAGGCAAAGCGTCTCTACGGCGTGCTCGACCGCCGGCTCGAGGGCCGCGCGTTCGTGGCCGACGACTACTCGATCGCCGATATGGCGATCTGGCCGTGGCTGTCGCGCTGGGAATGGCAAGGAATCGACATGAACGACTTTCCGAACGTGAAGCGCTGGTACCGCGACATCGCTTCGCGCCCGGCCGTCAAGAAAGGCTACGACGTCCCGAAGTTCACAACCGATATTCCGATGCCGTGAGCAAAAGCGAAGCGAGGGTGGACACTGTGTCTTCCGGCGCTGCGGCGAAGGGCACGCTGCCCGACGGCCTTCGCATCTATGCGATCGGCGATATTCACGGCTGCTTCGACCTGCTTCAGGCTCTTACAGCAATGATCGAGCGCGACATGAAAGAGGTGCCGGCGGCGCGCGTGGTGGAAGTCTATGTCGGGGACTATGTCGATCGCGGGCCGGACACGCGCGACGTCGTCGAGTGGCTGATCGAGACGCCGCCGCTCGGCAAGGAACGGGCCTGCCTGATGGGTAACCACGAAGACATGCTTCTCAAGGCCCTCGACGACGCCGCAGCGATGCCGAACTGGCTCTTTAACGGTGGTGACCAGACGACCGCGTCCTACCTGCGTAACGGCAACGGACGGCCCGCCTTCTCAACGTCGAGGCAACTTCGCGCCGCCTTCCTCGACGCGTTCCCGGCAAAGCATCGCGCATTCCTCGCGTCGCTGCCGCGTACGGCGACCTTCGGCGGCTATCTCTTCGTGCATGCCGGCCTGCGTCCGGGCCGGGCGTTGCGCGATCAGAACCCGGAAGACCTGATCTGGATTCGCGACGGTTTCCTGAATTCCACTGCAGACTTCGGCAAGATCGTCGTGCACGGCCACACGCCTGTGCCGGCGCCAGACGTCAGGAGCAACCGCATCAACATCGACACCGGCGCTGTCTTCTCGGGCCACCTCACCTGCGTTGTTCTCGAAGGCGCGGCGCGGCGCTTCCTCCAGACTGCTTCCGACCGATGACCCGTATCCTTGTCACCGGCGGCGCCGGCTATGTCGGGAGCCATTGCTGCAAGGGGCTGGCGGAGGCCGGCTTCGAGCCGGTCGTCTTCGACGACCTCTCGATGGGTCATGAAAGCGCCGTCCGCTGGGGCCCGTTGATCAAGGGCGACATGCGCGACGCCGATGCGATCAATGCGGCGATAAGGGAAACGCAGCCGGCGGCCGTACTCCACTTCGCTGCGCTGACGCTGGTCGGTGAATCGGCAGCGCATCCGGAACGCTACTACGCCGTCAATGTCGGTGGCACGCTGAACCTGCTCGAGGCGATGCGCGCCGAGGGCGTCGCGAACCTTGTCTTCTCCTCCACCTGCGCCGTCTACGGCGAACCGGAGCGCGTGCCGATCACGGAGGACCTCCCGCGACGACCGATCAACACCTACGGCACCACCAAGCTTGTATGCGAATGGATGATGGAGGATTTCGACCGCGCCCATTCCCTTCGTTCCGTGCGGCTTCGCTATTTCAATGCCGCGGGAGCCGATCCGGCCGCCGAGATCGGCGAGTGGCACGAGCCGGAGACGCATCTGATACCGCTCGTGCTCGACGCCGCGCTCGGATTGCGGGGTGCGATCTCGGTCTTCGGCACCGACTATCCGACCCCCGACGGAACAGCCGTGCGCGACTACATCCACGTCATGGACCTCGCCGCCGCGCATGTGGCAGCGCTTCGTCATCTGATCGGGGGTGGAGCCTCCGCCGCGGTCAATCTCGGGACCGGGCGAGGCGCGTCGGTGCGCGAGATCATCGGGGCGGTCGAAGCCGTGTCCGGCAGGCCTGTACCCGTCAAGGAGGCGCCGCGGCGCGCGGGTGATCCGCCGGTTCTCGTCGCAGATCCCTCCCGCGCCGAGGTGCTGCTCAACTGGCGCGCCGACACGGGTCTCGCGACGATCGTAGAGGACGCCTGGCGATGGCACCGGAAGCGCGTCGACCGCGCCAACAGGCCGTCTTCGCCCGCTTCTTGATGCGGCGCTAACCCTTGATCGCCGGGCGATTGATCTTGCGGCGGGCGATCGCTAAATAACGAGCGCCAGGCCGGGCCCCTCTGGCAGCGGAAATCCGCTGCGATGTCGGACTGGACGACCACAGTGTGGCCCAGCTGTTCTCTCGACCTCATTCATCTGACAGAGAAACGCAGCGGCGGCGCCACACGTGAAGGGTGCGCCGCATGCTTGATTTCGTCTCGACCGACGCTTTGTCAGCGTTGCTGCAAGTCGTTCTGATCGACCTTGTTCTGGCCGGCGACAACGCCATCGTGATCGCCCTCGCCTCGGCGGGACTACCGCGGGCGCAGAGGAGCAAAGCCATTCTCTTCGGGATTGCCGCGGCAACTCTGCTGCGCATTCTCTTTGCCGGCATAGCGACGTGGCTCCTCGCCATCATCGGGTTGCTTCTCGCCGGAGGCATCCTGCTCCTTTGGGTGTGCTGGAAGATGTGGCGCGAGCTGCGCGTGTCGCCGACCGCGCATGACGCAGCTGCGGGCGCGCTCGCGGACCAGGACGCGAACGGCGGTGCGCAAAAAGCCTTCCGGCAGGCCGTATGGCAGATCGTCGTCGCTGACGTCTCGATGTCGCTCGACAACGTGCTTGCCGTTGCCGGCGCCGCGCGGGAACACCCGATCGTGCTCGTCTTCGGGCTCGGCCTTTCGATCGCGCTCATGGGCCTCGCCGCGACGTTCATCGCGCGGCTTCTCAGTCGCTACCCCTGGATCGCCTACGTCGGGCTCGCCATCATTCTCTACGTGGCTCTCAAGATGATCTGGGAGGGCGCGTTCGAGATCCACGAGGCAATAGCGCTGTTGTCGCCGCTCGACCCCGGGGCGCTATGGGCGGCGCTCCGACCCGACCTCGTCGCGGACGTTTTGGGCGCCGACACGCCATCATCCGTTGAGATCGCCGAGCTCCCGCGAGCGTCCTGGTGCCTCGCGCCGGCGGCGCAGGTCTAGGAGGGCGCGATGGACCTTTCCGCCGAAGTCTCGACCATCCTGCAGGTCATTTTCATCAACGTCGTGCTCTCCGGCGACAACGCGATCGTGGTCGGCATGGCGGCGGCCGGCGCTCCGGCCGCCATCCGCAAGAAGGTGATCTTCTACGGCATTGCCGGCGCCGTGGTGCTGCGCGTGATCCTGTCGCTGCTTGCGGTCCAGTTTCTACAGATCGTCGGGCTTCTCCTGGCCGGGGGCATCCTGCTTCTCTGGGTCTCGTGGAAGCTCTTCCGCGAGATTCGCGGGAGCGCTGCGGAGCATGCCGGCACCGAAGCGTTGGGCGGCGAAGGCGCTGCCACGGAGTCCACGAAGACGGTGGGTGAGGCCATGTGGCAGATCCTGGTCGCCGACGTCTCGATGTCGCTCGACAACGTGCTCGCGATCGCGGGTGCGGCGCGCGAGCATCCGATGATCATGGCGATCGGGCTTGTCCTGTCAGTCGCGCTGATGGGCATCGCCGCGACGTTCATTGCGCGCCTGCTCGACCGCTACCGCTGGCTGGCCTGGGTGGGCCTGCTCGTGATCGTCTACGTCGCAGCGCGCATGATCTGGGACGGCGGCTGGGAGGTCCACGAGGCCGCGCACGCCTTCGCCTGGTTCGCTCCCCTGCCGCTCGGGTGAGCGCGCTTCGGCTTCAGGCCGCTTCGTCGGTTCGCGAGCGCTCTTCCTGTTCGCCGGATGACGGCGCCTCGGAATCGAGCTTCTTGACCTCGGCGGGCCGCTTCGTCTGGCGGACGAGCCCGATCAGGAAGCCGGCCGTGGCGCTCTGGACGCCGAGCGCCATCCCAAGCGTCGCCAGCGCGGCGAGCCGCACATTGATGCCGGGATCGAGGTCGCCGAAGCCTGTGATCATCCAATGCAGCGCCGAGACCGCCGCAATCACGAAGCCGACCGCGAAGAAAGCTGCGCCTACAAGGCAGAAGCAATCCACCGTCAGCAGCGTCTCGAATTGCTCGAAGCGAGGCGTCGCCGGCATACGCCCGGCGGCGACGGCAGCCGTCTTCGCCACGGCAAAGAAGAGCACGAGCTGCGTGCCGACGAGGATCGCGGCGACCGCCAAAAGAAGCGTCGCGGCGTCGAGTGTGATCGGACCGAGGTCGAGCGGCCCGGCGATCAGCGCCGCCGCGATCAGCGCACCCATGCTTGCCAGCGTCCCGCCCGGATAGAGAAAGAGCCAGTGCGGCGCGAATTCCAGCAATAGTTTCAGATGCCGCCAGCCGTCGCGCCAGCTCCGCAGGTGCGGCGGGCGCGAGCGCCCATCCTGCTGCAGCGTCGTCGGCACCTCCGCGATCTTGAGCTCCGCGAGCGTCGCCTTCACCACCATCTCCGAGGCGAATTCCATGCCCGGCGCGTCGAGGTTCAGGGCAAGGATCGCCTCGCGGGAAAATCCGCGAAGCCCACAATGGAAGTCGCCGATCGGACTCCTGAAGAAGAGTCTGCCGACAAAGGAGAGCACGGGATTGCCGAGATAGCGGTGGAGCTTGGGCATCGCGGAAGCGGCGATGCCGCCGCGGAAGCGGTTCCCCATCACGACGTCGTAGCCGGCGCGAAGCTTGTCCACGAAGAGATCGAGATTGGCGAAGTCGTAGGAATTGTCGCTGTCGCCCATGATGACGAAACGACCACGCGCCGCGCGGATACCGGCGATGAGCGCCGCACCGTAACCGCGGCTTTCGACATCGACGACGCGCGCCTCGCGTGCGCGCGCGATCGCCTGGCTGCCATCGGTCGAGCCGTTGTCGGCGATGACGACCTCCCCCGCGATACCGGTGCGCCAGAGGAAGGACTTCGCCTTGTCGATGCAGACGCCGAGCGTCTCCGCCTCGTCGAGGCACGGCATGACGATCGAAAGCTCGATCGCGCCGGCCTTGGCAAAAGTCTTCTCGACGTCGAGCAGCGCCGCGTGCACCGGATTTTCGCCCGGCGAATCAGCGTCCATGGCGATTTCACCTCGATAACCGGCCGGTAAGCTACCGCGGCGATGCTTGCCGCGAAGTGAATCGCGCACGGAAAACCCGATGGCGGCGACGGAAAATCGTTTCGCATCCGAGATTTCGGTGGGGATTTCCGGGCCCGGCCTGCTCGGTCGGCCGGCGATCTTCTGGGCGCTCGTGCTGTTCTTCGCGGCGATCTACCTGCATGGCCAGTGGCTCGGGTTTCGCCAACTCGCCGATCTTTCGACCCTCGGCGCCGACAACGGGATGCGCCTTGAGGAGGTCCGCGACCTCGCGCAGCGGGCAAAGCTGGTTCGACATGCACCAGTATCGCTACCTCCCGCCGGAGGGCACGCGTATGCACTGGTCGCGGTTCGTCGACGCGCCGCTTGCGGCCGGACTTCTTGCGCTGACGCCCGCGCTTGGCTCCGCGCTGGCGGAGCGGATCATTTTGACCGCGTGGCCGACGCTTCTCTTCGCCATCTACTGCGCGCTCGCCTTCGTCGCACTTCGGAGAAGCCTCGGCATCCGGGCGGCGCTTGTCGCGATTGCCGTCGCACCGGGCTATCTCGCTCTCAGCAACCACTTCGGCGCCGGCGAGATCGACCACCACAACGTCCAGGTCGTGCTGCTGCTGGCGTCTGTGGTTAGCTTCGCGAAGGCTTTTTCACGGCCGCAGCCGGCAATCGTCGGCGGGATCCTTTCCGCGCTGTCGCTGGCAGTCGGACTTGAGAGTTTGCCCTTCGTCGCCATGATCGGGCTCTGCTACGCGTCGGCGTTCGTTGTCGACCGGCAGCACGCGCGGAGCTTTCTCTCGTTCGCCGGGTCGCTCGCACTTGCCTCGCTTGCGGCGTTCGCGGCGCAGACCGACCCATTGCTCTGGCTCACGCCCACCTGCGACTTGCTTTCCACGCCGTGGCTCCTGCTCACCGTCGGCGCAGGCGCCGCGGCGCTGACGGCGGCGGCGGTCGGCGCGCGCTTCATGTCCTGGCAGGCGCGCCTCGCATCAGTCGCCGTCGGCGGCGTCATCCTCGTCGGCGGGTTCGCGCTTTCCTTCCCGAACTGCCTGAACGGACCCTACGGCGTGATGCCGGACTTCGTGCGCGCCCAGTGGCTGGAGGCGACGGGCGACTC
The DNA here is from genome assembly GCA_963805325.1 of uncultured Alphaproteobacteria bacterium. Taxonomy (GTDB): domain Bacteria; phylum Pseudomonadota; class Alphaproteobacteria; order Rhizobiales; family Afifellaceae; genus DASWJZ01. Next base: position 22,376 of record CAWDTS010000001.1, read on the forward strand.
CATCGCCTTCGGCGAGATGGTCTCACGCCATCCGGAGCTCGCTGCGATCGTTTACGGACCGACGCTTGCCGCAGCGATTGGAGCCTGGATCGTCGCATCCAAGAGCACAGGCGAAGCGCGACGCCTGCTCTTTGCCTGCGCCGCGCTGCTCTCGCTGACCGTCCTCCTGACGCTCGTGGAGGTCCGGGCGGTCTATGTCGGTGCGGCGCTGATCCCGATTGCCGCGGGCGCAGCGCTCGACCGCGTCATGGTCCAAGCGACCGCACCGCAAACACGTGTGTCTCATGCCCTGGCGCTACTCATCGCAGGCTCGCTGCTCTTCGAGCTTCCCTGGATTTCCCTGGCGTCATCGGCCGAGCGGCTCGGCCTCGTTCATCCCGACGTGCACCACGATCCAGCCGAGATGCGAGCGTGCCTGAGAGAGGTTCCGAGACTTCGCGCGATCCCGGAGGGCGTGATCCTCGGCCCGCTCGACCTCGGTGTGCATATCCTATTCCTGACCGACCACTCGATCATCGCCGCGGGCTACCATCGAAACATCGAGGGGCTCATCGCGGGGGTCGAGGCGTTCGAGGGTTCGGAAGCCGACATGCGGAGATTTGCCGCGCGCGACCACGCGGATTACGTCGCGCTCTGCCTTCCCTGGGTCGTGGCCTATCCCGATCGCTACGGGCCTTTCGCCAAGGCGCTCGCGGGCGGCGACGCCGCACCCACGTGGCTGACTCCGGTTCCGCTCGAGACACGTGGCCTGAAGCTCTGGCGCGTCGCAGGCAGCAGCTAGCGAACCACGCGCCAGACCTTGAGCGGACCTGTCGGAAGGTCGACCGGCTGAAGCCACGGTACGTTTACTCGGCCGGCCGCGAGCTCGCTTGCAAAAGACGTTTGCCCGGGGCGAAGAAGCTCAAGCCAATTGGGGCAGATCGCGACGTAGCTCACACCGAACTTCTCCACCTGACGCCGCATGGCCGTCTCGTCGCCGTTGAAGGCTTCGACGCCTGCGATCACGCCCTCCACGCCGCGGTGGTAGCCGCCGACGATGATCGAATGGTGGGTGTGGAGTAGCACCTTTGGGCCGAGGTCGTTCTGTCCGAGAATGGGTCCGGGTGGCAGCGCGTCGAGCGGCTTCAGGTAGCGCGGATCGGAACAGGCAGCGCGCGGTGGCGCGGCCTTCAATTCACCGGGCGCTGCTGCCTGCACACCGGCGACGAGCGCCGCCCAGGCAATGCCGAAGAGCGCCACACCGCCGATTGCCGAAAGAACCCGCACGGAAGCCCGCCCGGTCGATAGGCGCCCGCCGATCAACCGATCAAGATACCAGCCGGCGACAGGCGGAATGAAGGCCGACGCGATATAGACCGCGCGAATTTGATAAAACGACATCGCCACGCCAAGCCAGAGCAACGCCGCGAAGAGCCCGAGCGCGGCGCGCGCCTCCCGCCCGCGCCAGGCGGCGAGCGTCGCCGCGAGAGCCGCGACAAGCATCGGCATGACCGACTGCAACGCGGAGCTCGGATTGATCGCGATGTATTTTGTGAACGGCGACGCTTCGACGGTCACGTCGAGAAGCAGGCTGCGGTACGGCTCGGGTATCACGTTGTAGGGCCCGACGAGGCATGCCGGGAAGAGAACCACGAAAGCCCCGACCAGGATCGTACCGACGAGGCCCGCCGCGATCAGCCGTCGCGGCCCGCTCGCAAGCCGCGGCGTCGCGTAAGTCAAAAGCGCGGCGGCGGCCGCTCCCCCCGTCGTCAAAAGCAGCCATGGGCTCGACATTGCGTCGCATTTCGGCGCGGTCCACGCCGCAGGCGCAGTTTGCACGATAAAGAGCGCGCACGACCCGACCGCCAGGCTGGCACCGAAGAGGAGCAATGCACGCGGCCGAATTCTCTCCACTCACGATCCACGCGACCACAAAAGCGGTGCCGACGACCACGACGAAGGGAAGGGTCTCGAGCCCGACGGCGAGCGACAGCGCGCCGAATATGCCGCTCGCGATTGCCGCGCGCGCGCTTCCCCCGCGAACGCGAAGCCGAGCGCGGTCAGTGTGACCAGGATCACCTGGACATTATGGTGGTCGATGCGCGCCGGCCCGAAGAGATCGTGGAAGACGATGATCTGTCCGGCGATGAAGATCGCGAAGCCGGCCGCGCGCGCGCCGAAGAGCCGCCAGGCGCCCCACCCGATCACGCCGCAATAAACGAGGAAGAGGACGAGCGGCCAATAGGCGACGGTCACGCGCTCAGCCATGTCGGCGCCGAGGAAGGGGGTCAGCCCCAGGATCCAGCCCGCGATCGGCAGGTCGACCAGCCGCGACCAGTGCAGCGAAACGCCCTCCGGCGGGAGGTAGCGGTACTGGGTCATGTCGAACCACGACTGGCCGGCAAGGAAGTCGCGCACGCTCATCAGGCGCAGCGCGTCGTCGCTGTCTTGGAGTGCAAGGCGCATCGCGTCGGCGATGCCCGCCGGCGTCGCCCAGAAGAAAACGAAGAGGCCGGCAAGGGCCAGGATCAGCGCCTGACCCCAGGCGGAGCCCGCTTCGGCGCGGATCGGGTGCGCGGTGATCGTGTCGGAGGAGGCCAAGCCGCGAATCCGCGTTCGAAGAAGGCACTTCTTCTCATGTCTGGCTTACCATCGGGTTATCGACGTCATCTCGACGACGCCCACGTCCCCCGACTTCGCCGAGTCTGGACCGGGCCGTGAGATTGCCGCCGCGACTGACGTGAGGCCCTCGGCCCATCCAGCGATGGATAGAGTCCGGGTTGCATTTGAGCCGTGATGGCTCGGCGTTACAATGCAGCACTTAGCGTATTCGACGGGCGACCGCGATGCCGATACCGCCGCGGCGAGCGTGGGCCTCATCGAAGAGCGCGCGCGAGTTGACGAGCGTCAGAATTGGGTCAATCTGCAAATTGGGTGGCCGTCATCGTCATGTCTGCAAACCACCCGAACTCGGACATGTTCAAAGCCGCCGCGGACTTCTGAGAACACCACGATCGGAGGATCGGCGAGCAGATGCAGTGGCGGCCCGCGACCGCGCAGCATAGCGGCTCTATCGCTCCGACCGCAATTACGGCAGCCACACGATGCGACAAGCTCGTCAAGCGCTATTCCGTCTCTGTCACGCTCGCCTGAACGCCGCGTCAATCGCGGCGCACACGAACGACAAGCCGCCTTCGTCCCCGGACGAAGCCGCCGGCATTCTTCCGCTGATCGCGCTTGCCGCGCTGGTGGCGCTGCAGACCACGCAGATCCTGACCCACGTTGCGTGGCGGGACGAGTTGCAGGCGGCGCTACTTGCCCAGCATTCGCACTCGCTCGCTGCGCTCTTTGCCAACCTCCACTACGAAGGCCATCCCGCGCTTTGGTACCTGTTGCTGCGCGCACTATCGCCACTCGGCAGTGCTCCGACGACCTTGAAGATCGTCCAGCTTTGCGTCGCGCTTTCAACGATCGCGTTGGTCTGGACCCGCGCTCCGTTCGGATCTTGGACGAAGCTTCTCATCCTCGCGAGCTATCCGATCTTCTTCGAGTGGGGCACGATCTCGCGCAGCTACGGCGTTGGCGTGACCCTGTTCTTCGCCTTCATCGCGTTCAGGCGACACTGGGTCGCCTACGTGATCCTCGCGCTGATGGCCAACATCTCCGCGCATTTCCTGATTCTCTCCGCGATCTGCATCCTTATGCTGTTCGTACTTGAAAGGCGCGCCTCGGCGCTCGGCATCGGGATTTGGTTCCTCGGATGCATCGCCGCGGTCGCGGCGGCGTTACCGGCGAGCGGTGTCGAGACCGTCGAGAGGCTTCCGCCGTCGCTGAGGCTCAAGGTGCTTTCCGCGCTTGAGTCGATATCCTATGCACTGATCCCGATCGATCCGCGTTTCATGCCGCCGCACTGGACAGGACTTGGCGCGCCGATGAGCGCCGTCGTCGGGCTCTTTGTCCCGATCATCGGCTGCTTCGCGCTTTCCCGAAATCGAAGGGCCGCGGCGATCTACCTCCTCTTCTTCGCCGCAATGTTTGCGCTCGGCACATGCCTGTATCCGACCGCGACCCGTCACACCGCGATGCTTTTTCTCTGCTTGATCGGACTGGAGTGGATGCTCGCCGAGGACGGGGAGGGTCGGCCCTCTGTGCTCACGAAGACCTGGGCGGCGATCCTGGTCGCATCGGCGTTCTGGGTCGCGGGCTGGTCCTTTGTCGCGCCCTTCACGCCGATCAAGGCGATCACCGCGTGGGTGAAAGCGCACAACGACGCGGACGTGCAATGGGCAGCCTATCCGGCCGCGCTCGGAGTTGATCTCGCCGCGAACTTCAAACGCCCATACTACGATCCGCGGAGAGAATGCCTGGCCTGGTTCCAGAAGTGGAATGCCGGCGTAGGCGAAGCACTCGATCCGAACGTGCTGGACCACCGCCTCGCGCGCGCCGCCTCGGCGTCTGGCGGCCGAATGCTGCTCCTGACCGACGGCATATTCGACGCCACGAATACATCTGAGCTTTCGCTCGAGGCGACCTTTCCTGCCGAATTCCTAATGGAGACCTGGTACGTTTATGCCGTGGCTGCGCCGGCAGCGGCGGCGCGCGCCACCATTCCTTCCTGCGGCTAGTTGTCGGGGCGGGGCGGCTGAAAGCAACTTGGTCGCCGACGCGCTTGCCCACGCCGCCGGTTGCCGCGCGAATCCGCATCGCGGCCGCGGCCGATCTCGTGCCGGTTGCTGAAAGAAGTGGCAGAGAAGGCCTGAGCGCTCCGCCTCAGGCACGCGCCGTCTTGTGGAAAAGCCCGGCATCTCCTAAGTAGCGCCGACTTCCCTCGAAACGCTTGAAACGGATAGCGGCAGCGAATGGCGCGCCAGTTCATCTATCACATGCAGGGCCTGACCAAGGTCTTCTCCGGCGGCAAGAAGGTCCTGGAGAACGTCCACCTCTCCTTCTATCCGGACGCCAAGATCGGCGTGCTCGGCCCGAACGGCTCGGGCAAGTCGACGCTGCTCAAGATCATGGCCGGGCTCGACAAGGAATTCTCAGGCGAGGCCTGGGCGGCGGAGGGTGCGCGCGTCGGCTATCTGCCGCAGGAACCGCAGCTCGATCCTTCGCTCGACGTGAAGGGCAACGTCATGCTCGGCGTCGCCGGAAAACAGGCGGTCCTCGACCGCTACAACGAGCTGATGATGAACTACTCCGACGAGACGGCGGAGGAGGCTTCGAAGCTGCAGGACGAGATCGACTCCAAGAATCTCTGGGACCTGGAATCGAAAGTCGAGATGTCGATGGAGGCGCTCGGCTGCCCGCCCGGCGACGCCAAGGTCCCGACGCTCTCGGGCGGCGAAAAACGCCGCGTCGCGCTCTGCAAGCTGCTGCTCGAAGAGCCAGATCTGCTCCTCCTCGACGAGCCGACCAACCATCTCGACGCGGAGACCGTCGGGTGGCTGGAGAAGCATCTGGAGCTTTTCCCCGGCGCCGTCCTGATCGTCACGCACGATCGCTATTTCCTCGACAATGTGACGGGCTGGATTCTGGAGCTCGATCGCGGCCGCGGCGTTCCCTACGAGGGGAACTACACCGCCTATCTGGAAAAGAAGGCGAAGCGGCTGCAGCAGGAGAAGGCGGAGGATTCGGCGCGGCAGAAGGTCATCGAGCGCGAGCGTGAGTGGATGGGCCGCAGCCCCGAGGCGCGGCGCGCGAAATCGAAATCCCGCATCAAGGCCTACGACGAGCTTCTGAAGGCCAACGAGGCGCGGCTGCAAAGCCGCGACGCGCAGATCGTCATCCCGCCCGGCCCGCGGCTTGGCGACGTGGTGATCGAAGCGGACAATCTCTCCAAGGGCTACGACGGAAAGCTCCTGATCGACGGCCTCTCCTTCAAGCTGCCGCCCGGCGGCATCGTCGGCATCATCGGGCCGAACGGCGCCGGCAAGACGACGCTCGCGCGCATGCTGACCGGCCAGGAGCAGCCGGACAGCGGAGAAATCCGCGTCGGTGATACGGCCGTGCTCGGCTATGTCGACCAGAGCCGCACGCTCGACGGCGCGAAGAACGTCTGGGCGGAGATTTCCGGCGGCGAGGAGATCATCACGCTCGGAAAGCGCGAGGTGAATTCCCGCGCCTATGTCTCCGCCTTCAACTTCAAAGGCGGCGACCAGCAGAAGCCGGTGGGCAAGCTCTCGGGCGGCGAGCGCAACCGCGTGCATCTCGCCAAGATGCTGAAGTCGGGCGCCAACGTGCTCCTCCTCGACGAGCCGACCAACGACCTCGACACGGAGACTCTGGCGGCGCTCGAAGAGGCGCTCGAAGATTTCGCCGGCTGCGCCATCGTGATCTCCCACGACCGCATGTTCCTCGACCGCCTCGCCACCCACATCCTCGCCTTCGAGGGCGACAGCCACGTCGAGTGGTTCGAGGGGAACTTCGAGGCGTACGAGGAAGACAAGAAGCGGCGGCTGGGTGCGGAGGCCACCGAGCCGCACCGGATCAAATACAAGGCGTTTTCGAGGTAGGGCGAGACTGCCTTCCAGATACCGCGCCTGACGCGGGCGCGGTCCGGCGGGCGGGCGCTATCCCGCCTCCGAGACCCAGCGGTTGAGCAGGCTGAAGGCATCGGCGGCGGCGTACTCCGTGCTGTCCGGCCGGTTGCCGTCAAGCGCAGCCTGGCGCGCCTCCTGTGGGGTCATGCCGTAGGTCTGACGGAAGAGGCGGCCGAGGCTCGTGAGGTTCGTGAAGCCCCAGCGATAGGCAATCGCGCCGATGCGCTCATGCGTGTGGCTCGGACTGGTGATCTCGCGGAAAGCGCGCGAGAGACGGCGCCGGCGGATATGACGGCTGACGCCGCCGAGAGGCTCGAACAGCCGGTAGAGAGCGGCGCGCGACAGGCCGAGGCGCCGCATCAGGAACTCCGGCCCGAGCGCCGGATCGGCGAGATGGCTGTCGATCTCGCGGCGAGCCATCTGCAGCAGCGCGGTCCGCGTGCCGGCCCTTGCTTTGCTGCTGCCGTCCGACGATGCGCCGATGGCGGCGGCGGTGAGGGCGGCAGTGGCGAGGGTAACCGCTTCGCCCTGGCTGCGCGGCATCCATGCAGCTTCGCGCTCAAGCGCCAGGACGTGCGACGAAAGCAGCTCGCAGAACGGCGTTTCCTTCCGCAGCACCCGGCCGTGTATGCCGTCGAGATCGGCGACCAGCGGCTCCACGAGCCTGCGCGGCAGCACGGCGGTGATATTCGACACTTGATCGGCTTCGATGGTCATCTCGCGCGACAGGTCGATGAGCGCCACGTCGCCGGCTTCTACCACGGTCTCTTCCCCGTCGGCGGTCAGCCTGTAGCTTGACGAGCGGTAGACCTGCACCAGGATGTCGTCGAGGCCGCTGCGGGCGATGACGCCGCCGTGCCGGCGGACGATTGAGGCGGAGCCGGCCGCCATGCCGAGCCGCATGCCGCCGAAATGATAGCTCGCGATCTCGGTCCAGTAAGATTTGCGCGCCTCCGGGTCCGGAAGCTCGCAATCGAACATGGGCGCGACCGCCCAGCGCCACGCCTCGAGCCCCTCGGCTGAGCCCGGAAGGACGCTGAACGCGAGCCGCGGAAGACCCTGTCCGTTGGTCTGCGCTTCGGGCATCTCTACTCGCGCCCCCGCACGGAAACTCTTCAATCCTCCGAATAAATCGCCTGCGATGGGCCGTCAAACTCTACGTTTCGTCTCAATCTTTCGGCCTGGCGTCTCAATCTGCCGAATCCGCGGGCAGGCACAGTTGCCCCGTCGCCGAAACCCCGGGAAAGCTTGCCACGACACTTGTGCCGATCGCTGATCGCCATGACAGGCGACTCCGCTTGGGGGAGGGTTTGCTTATGATTTCCTGGGCAATCGACAAACTCGCAAAGCGCCTGACGCCCGCGCCCGTTATCGCGCTCTGCGTCGCCGCCATCATGACCACAACCGACGCGCAGGCCGGAAGCATCGATGTGCTCTTTACAGAGCAGGAAAACGATGTGCTCGTCAGCTTTTCCGGCTCGCTCGATGTGTCCGATTTCGGACAGGTCAGCAACATCAGCTTGTACAACGGGACCGCCGTAGGAGCGGGATTTTCTACGCTGACGATCACGCCTTCAGCGTCTGTTGGCACTGCCCAATACTTTCTTAGCGGCGAGCCTTTTCAGAATTTCGGATCCGGCTCCTTTTCTTTTGGAACATTTAACGGCGGCGACCTCTTCGGATTCGCGGACAATGGAAGCCAAGCCGATCAGCTCTACCTGCCGTACCGAGTATGTGTCGGGCACTCTGATCAGCGGGTCCGGCACGTTCGCCGGCAGCTTCGCCTCGCTCGGCATCGTTCCGACCGCTGTCACCATAAACCTGCCGGGTGAGCAGGCAATTCATCTGACGTTCGAGCCCTACTCCGCCGTATCGGAAGTGCCCCTGCCAGCGGCGCTGCCGCTTTTCATGTCGGCCTTGGGAGTCGGCGGTTTCGTAATGCGCCGCCGCCGCAGGGCCTGATCAAGGCGCGGGCGTTTTCACGCTGAGGCGGAACTCGACTGCCGTGCCCGCCAGTCCTCCAAGTCAGAGATGCACGCGGGTTTAATTCCAAGTGCGAGAACAGGACAACCGCCGTTGCGGCCAGCGTTCAGTCTGTAGATTAGCTTCCCCCACCATGTGGTACTCGCTCCGAACTTAGGCATAAGGGGTACCGGCGTTCCATCTTCGCGGAAGGTGGGCCTCCCGTCCTTGTCTAAGGTCTGTCCGAGCTCGCGGAAGACATCATTCAGCGACGTGTCCCGGGTTACGATAACGGCGGCGTCGATAGCGCCGGCTTCCGCAAAAGCGGCAAACGCATAAAGATCCCGATCGAAGGTCTGGTCCTTCGAATTCCACTCAAAATCAAAAGCGAGCCTGTTCTTTACGTAGTCGATCTTGTGCCCGTCGAGATACTTCTCACGGACGTACGTTAGCGATCGGGCCTCCGTGATGTCCTTTCCTCTTCGACTCACGCCGACCGACTCGCGCCATCTCTTCGTTATCGTGAGATCCCCGGAGATCGTCGTTTCGTGCCACCCTCGATGACGAAGAAGCGCCGAGATGACCCGAGGAATATCAGATTCGTTGCCGCCCGGCTTTCTGATCATCTCCGTCGTTATCTCGAAACGCGAGAGCGCCTCGACGACCTCCGAAAACTCTTCGGCGAGGCCATAGTTCAAGATCGCTGCGGCCTTACGATAGCTAGCAATCCGAAACTTGCTAAATATCGCGCTCGGCAGGATCTTCCGAACGGCATCTTCGGAATCAGCACCAACGGTTCGGATTTCGGCAACGTCTTCGACGCGGTCCGAGTCTCCGTCAGCCATGGCGGGTTATGCTACAGACGAGTTGTAGGCGTACGTCCCCCACGTCGGCCGGTAAACTCGTCGGCCTGTGCGCCCCAATAGGCCCAACGCGGTCTTACCCCGCGTGCGAATAGCTCCAGGTACGGGCCGCGCGAACAGCTCTCGATAAGCTCGTACTGCTCGTCGGGTTTCCGAGAGTGCTCACGCTTGCGCGACGACATGTAGTTCACTTGGCTCCGCCCTGGCGGCAGTGTCCGCGCGTTCTTCCCGCGCACGCCGAAGAGCAGAAGCTCGGTGACGTTGCGGAAATAGAAGCCGACACCTCGGCCGTCCGACCCACCGTCCTTACGGACCTTGTGCCAGACGATGTTCGATTTGTACTCGAAGCCCCACGCGTGCATCACTCTAATGCCATCCGGCAAAAGCGCGTTCGGCACCCAGAGGTAAAGGTGGGCGGGATCGACCGCGAGATCGGATACCGGGAGCGTGCAGATCTCGTCGGTCGTCATCGTTTCATAGCGCGACAGGCGACGGTGTTCGGGCGCGACCTTTCCGGTTCGATTTGTGAAACGCCACGGCGGGTCGGCCAAAATTGTATGGAAGCGCTTGCCGGCGGTCAGCCGAGCCAGATCAACAATCGTACCAGGATGAACGTTCATAACGCCGCCGGCCTCCTAAACGCCCCAAGTGAACATACAAGGAACATTCGTGCAAGGCAGTCTGCCTGATTCGGCACAGGAATTATCGGAGCATATCCCCTCACGTCGTGTAGCTGATGGCGCTGTAATAGCGCTTGCCGTAGTCGGCGATGGCGTTGGCCATGTCGAGGCCGTTGATGATCCGCCTGGCGTTCTTCCAGTCCTCGGTCGTCTTGTTGAAATAGTCACCGAGCTTCTTCCCGGTGAAGCTCCCGTTCATCATCCCGAAGAACATGACCTTGGTGGCGGCCGGGACGCCCATCGCGAGATCCGGGTCCGCGACGAGGTCGACGCCGGCGATCTTGCTCATCGTTGCGTAGTTGTTCTTCCAGGTGAGCTGAACGAATCCGCGCCCGCAATACTTGGCCCCGTCGCCCGGCGTCGTGTTTCCCATCTTCACCGCCATGGCAGGGCGCGTGCCGTTAGGGGCCGGGTCGTACATCTTCGTGTAGTAGCTGACCCCGCCATATTCCTTGATCGGCTTCATCGTGTGGTCGGTCTCGTGGTGGGCGGTCGCCAGCATATAGGCGAGCCAGCGGTCATCCTTGCCTGCGTTGGATTTCTCCCACTCGTCCAGGATTCCATTCAGGCCTTCGACCTGCGACTGGTTGAGCGAGCCGCCAAACAGATTGAGGCGTGTTCGGTCAAAAAAGAACGGACGGTTGATCATCGCCTTCTCCTTCAATGAAGACGGCAAGAATACCGCACAACTTGCAACCTGAGGAAGACCTCTCTTGTCGCTTAAGGCGAGCCGGCGGGCGGCTCAGGCGGCGATCCACCGCCTTATCTCAACCGCGTGCTCGCGGCCTTTCACATGAATCGCCTCGGCGGGGCCGAAGCCCTCCGCCGCACTGCTTCTCGCCAGCGTCGTCGCGTCGACAACGATCTCGCCGCGCGCCGCCGCGGAGCAGAGCCGTGCGGCGATGTTCACAGAATCTCCGATCACGGTGTAGTCGCGGCGCGCTTCAGGTCCGATCGGTCCGGAGATCGCCTGCCCCGTGTAGACGCCGATTCCGACACCGCGGGGAAGCTCGGCCGTTTCGACCGCGGCCTGCATGTCGCGGGCCGCGCGGACCGCGCGGCTCTCCTTCCCCTCACCCTCGAAGCGCACGAGAAGCGCGTCGCCGATCAGCTTGTCGACATCGCCGCCGTGCCGCGCCACGCATTCGATCTGCAGCGTCATGACGCGGTTCAGGAAGGCCACCACGGCTTCCGGCGACTCCGTCTCGGAGAAATCGGTGAAGCGGCGGACGTCGGAATAGACGAGCGATACCTCGATCCGCTTCAGCGGAACGTCGCCGCCCGGCTGCGCGGCGCGGACAGCGCCGACGGCGCTCGACGACATGAAGCTCTCGAGCCGCGCCGAAAGCTCGCGCACCCGCGCGGCGCGGAAGTCGATACCCGCCTGCGCGCGCCTTATCAGATAGCCGAGCACCGCGAGGAGACCGGCGAGAAGCAGTCCCGGCACCAGAGTCGGAAGCAGGAGCGAACGCGCCAGGATGGAGCGGAGCTCACCCGCCGGCCAGTAGAGCTCCATCACGAGCCCCACCGCGCCGTCGCCTCTCAGGATCGGGACATAGAATTCATTGTAGCGCGTGCCGTCCGTCTCGACATGCGGCAGGAGCGTGCGCTCGCCCTCGCCGATGGCGGCCGCGATCGCCGCGTTCGTCTCCACCTTCCCGATCTCGGCGTCGTCGGTGCTGAAGATCGTCTCCCTGTTCGTGTCGTAGACCTTCAGTTGCGCGAGGCTGCGTTCCGACACGGCTTCGTCAAACGATTTGACGAGACTCGCGCGCTCCTCGGCCGCGGCCGCGCCGGCAACCAGCGCCGCCCACGGGCCGGGGTCTCTCTTATCGACTTCCGCCGCGATCTCATCCACGAGGCGCGCCGCGAATTCGAGATGGATCTCGCGCACCGCCTGCCGCACCGAAAACCCCAGCAGGACGATAAGCGAGACGACGAACAGCGCCATGATCGGCAGGACACGCCGACGATAGTTCCTGGCCAGCGGAAACGGCCGCTCGGCGGCATCGGCGGAGTCCATGTCCTTCGCGGACGGTTCGGTGCGATTCAATTCAAGGCTCCGGCCAAATTTCCGGCAAAGGCTCCGGGACGTTCCCGCGCCGGAGCCTAAGCTGCGAGAGGACCGTTGTTCTACCGGACGCCGCCTTATCGAAGTCTTGTCGGAGCGGGGTCGCGCGCCACGCGGGATCGCGCGCTGCGCCTCACTTGCAGTACCACTCTTTCGCGCCGTGGTGGCCTTGGATGAAGTGCCAATAAGCGTGCTTGGCGCCGCAATCGGGCGGCGGCCCATCCGGCCAGCTGCCATTGCGCTTTGCGCGGACGGGCGTCGGCTTGGGCTGAGGCTCGGGCTCTGATGCCGGTTGCTCCGCCGCGCTCGCGTCGGTCGGCGCAGTTGCGCCCGGCACGGGGATCGCAGGCGCCATCGCGACAAGGTCGAGCACGTCTTCGGAGAGCGCATTGTGCAGCGTCTCAAGATTCCCCTCGTTCGAACCGACGAGAGAAGCGATGGTCTCGCAGCCGTCGGGCGCCCGGGCACCGTGGTCAGCGGCCGGCGTCGCTACCCAATCGCGCGGGCATTCGATCGAATCCTTCGGCCAGTATGCCGAAACCTGCCCGCGCGCCTCCTCGGCCGGACCCGCGGCCAGTTCGGCAGGTGCGGGAGCCGGTGCCAAGCGCGGAGCGGTGTCGTCGGCGACGGGAGACGGACTCAGCATCGCCACCGCCTCGGCGACGTCCGCGGTCGGTGCATCAGGCGTTGCCGAAGCCGCCTGCAATTCCACCGGCGAGGCGGCGGGTTCCGACACCTGCGGCGGTGGTGGCGACACAGGTCTCGGCTCGGCGGGAATAACGCTGGCAGTCGTTTCCGGCTGTGCAACCCCGGCGGGGGGCAGAACCTCGGCCGCCGCAACCTCTTCAACCTGAGGCGGTGGCGCCGTTTCCGTTTCCGCCGCTCCCGTCCTGTACGACGTGGTCGTCACGATCATGGCCGGCGGCGGCGCGTTCAAGTCGTCGCCCACCGCGGACTGCGACGGCCGGTCCGGACCGCCCGGATCCACGAAAAGCGCATTGCTGGAGACAATTGCCATGATGGCGCCGGCCAACCCGACAATGCCCGCGCTCTTCAGAAGAACGGGCCGCATATCGCGCCAAGTCAGCCTCCCGGCTTCGGTCGCCGGCTGTCCGTACGTCGACCGCACACGCATGCTGCTCGGGCCGTAACGAGGCCGAATACTCACTACACAAAACCTCGACTACGCGGGTTCAGCCATATCCTTAACGAAAAATGAAGATCGGGAGAAGGCGATGTTGGGGCAGAAAGCCGGCGATATGCCCTGCTGCGGCGCAAGGACGCGAAAAAAGCGCGCTCAGTGCGCCCCAGGCACGCGGGTCGAGGCGACGGCGTCGAGCGCCATTTCAGAGAGCCGCTCCCATTCCTTCAACGCGAAAGCATGAAGCGCGGTGCGGTCGCGGCCGGATTCCAGGCCCTCGCGCAGGAGGTCGATCTCGGCCAGGAGAAGCTCCGCGTTGAAGGTTGAAACGTCACTGGTGATACGGCGGATCAGGATGCGCAGGAACTGCCGCTGCATCGTACCCTGCAGGAGCATGATCTCGCCGAGAGCGTCGACATCCGCCGCCTGGGCTGCCTCTGGCATCTTCTTGTCCTTCCACGGGGGCTCGGCAGGGAGGATCGACCGTCGCAGATTTTGCCCATGAGGTCCATGCGCCGGGCGCCGATAGCGACACCTCTAAGAGAACACCTTCTCGTTTTGGTAGCAATTTCGCGACGCAGTTATCCGTTCGGTGAAGCTTCTCTCTCGACTGAGCCACCGAGGGACCTCAGATGTTGCGCGCGCTGTGCCGCGCGACATCTGCAGACCCTTTCCTGGCCGCGCACGGCAGGCGATAACGCCGCTTCGTCATTGGTGAAGAGGCAAATCCATGCGGCGGTCCTTCCTCGTCTCGCTTGCCATCCTGCTTGTGCTCGCGGCGGCGACATCCGGCCCGATCGCGCGCGCCGACGACGGCGACGTTGCGGGCTCGCACGATTATCCCGGCATCGGCCGCTTCGCCGGCAGCGTGATCACCGGCTACGACGCGAAAGATTTCGACGCGACGCGGCTGCAGACCGCCCCTTTCAAGGACGGTCAGGCGACCAGCGAGAAGCGGCCGGAGGGCAAGGTCACCCGAATCGCCTACCGCACCGGCGCCGGCCCCTCGATCCTCGAAGTCTCGCGCAATTTCGAAACGCAGCTCGAAAAGGCCGGCTTCGAGACGCTCCTCGCCTGCAACGTCGACGATTGCGGCGGCATCCCGTTCAGCGAGGCGCTCGACGTGCTGCCGGTGCCCGAGATGTGGGTCGACGGCTTCAATTACCGCTACTACGCCGGCCACAGGGCGGGAGAGAACGGGGCGGAGACCTACGCCGCGGTGCTCGTCAGCCAGAACAACGACGAGATCACCGCGGAGCTCGTCGTCACCGAGGTCGGCGCCATCGCCAACAAGATGGTCGACGCCGCGGCAATGGCGAAAGGGCTCGGCGAAAGTGGACACATCGCGCTCTACGGCATCTATTTCGACACCGACAAGGCGGTCATCAAGCCGGAGAGCCGGCCGACGCTCGATGAGATCGCCAAGCTTTTGAAGGACCAGCCCGACCTCAAGGTCATCATTGTCGGCCATACCGACAGCCAGGGCGGTTACGATTACAACATGGAGCTATCGAAGAAGCGCGCCGCGGCGGTCGCCGCCGATCTCGCCAAGACCTACAAGATCGCCTCGGCGCGGCTGCAGACGGCCGGCGTCGGCTACCTCGCGCCGGTCGGCTCCAACGCCAGCGAAGACGGCCGCGCCAAGAACCGTCGCGTGGAGCTGGTGGAGCCTTAGGCCCAAAAAGAAAACGGCCGCTCAAGGGCGGCCGTTTCATTCGTTCTTCGCGCTCGGGCTCAGCTATCGAGGAAGCTCCGGAGCTTCCGTGCTCCGGCTCGGATGCTTGAGCTTCCTGAGCGCCTTCGCCTCGATCTGGCGGATGCGCTCGCGGGTCACCGAGAACTGCTGGCCGACTTCTTCGAGCGTGTGGTCGGTGTTCATGCCGATGCCGAAGCGCATGCGCAGCACGCGTTCTTCGCGCGGCGTCAGCGAGGCCAGCACGCGCGTGGTCGTCTCGCGCAGGTTCGACTGGATCGCCGCGTCGATCGGCAGGATGGCGTTCTTGTCCTCGATGAAGTCGCCGAGATGCGAATCCTCCTCGTCGCCGATCGGCGTCTCAAGGCTGATCGGCTCCTTGGCGATCTTCAGGACTTTGCGCACCTTCTCGAGCGGCATTTGCAGCTTTTCCGCCAGCTCCTCCGGCGTCGGCTCGCGGCCGATCTCGTGCAGCATCTGCCGGCTCGTGCGGACGATCTTGTTGATCGTCTCGATCATGTGGACGGGGATGCGGATGGTGCGCGCCTGGTCGGCGATCGAGCGGGTGATCGCCTGCCTGATCCACCACGTCGCGTAGGTGGAGAACTTGTAGCCGCGGCGGTACTCGAACTTGTCGACCGCCTTCATCAGGCCGATGTTGCCTTCCTGAATCAGATCAAGGAATTGCAGGCCGCGGTTCGTGTATTTCTTCGCGATCGAGATGACGAGCCGAAGGTTCGCCTCCACCATCTCCTTCTTCGCCTGACGCGCCTCGCGCTCGCCCTTCTGCACCTTGTGGACGATGTCGCGGAACTCGACGATCTGCAGCCCGGTCTCCGCCGCGAGCTGGCGGATGTCGGTGCGGATCTTGGCGATCGAGTCCTTCTCCTTCTGGCAGAAGGACTTCCAGCCCTTGGCGGAGAAGCGCGCGATGCGGCGCGTCCAGTGCGGGTCGAGCTCGTGACCGCGATAGTGGGTGAGGAATTCCGAGCGGTCGACGCCGTGGCTCTCGCCAAGGCGCATCAGCTTGGCGTCGAAGGAGATCAGCCGCTTGTTGATGTCGTAGAGCTGCTCGACGAGGGAATCGATGCGCGCCTGATTGAGCGACAGCGACTTCACGTCGGTGACGATCTCCTCGGTCAGCTTCTTGGCGCGGCGCTCCTGCGCCGGCGTCAGCACGTGCGCCTTCGAGCCGCCGCCGACGACGGCGTCCTGCAGGCGGCGGAGCTTCTTATAGTTGGAGGCGATATTGTCGAAGGTCGCGAGAACCGCCGGCTTGATCTCCGCCTCCATGGCGGCAAGCGAGAGGTTGTTCTCGTAATCGTCGTCGTCGTCGGCATCCAAGTCGGAGGGGGGCTGCTCCTCCTCGCCGTCGCCATCGCCATCGGCCTTTGCGGGAGCCGGCGCCTTGGCCGGAGCGGCGGCGGCAGCCTTGGCCGCGTCGCCGTTCTCCACCGCCGGCGCGTCCGGCGGCGGGGCGACCGTCGGCGCCTTCGCATCGGGCCCGGCATAGGTCGCCTCGAGGTCGATGATGTCGCGCAAAAGTACGTTGCCGGCGTTCAGCTCGTCGCGCCAGATGATGATCGCCTGGAAGGTGAGCGGGTTCTCGCAAAGTCCTGCAATCATGGCCTCGCGGCCGGCCTCGATGCGCTTGGCGATGGCGATCTCGCCCTCGCGCGACAGAAGCTCCACCGAGCCCATCTCGCGCAGGTACATGCGGACCGGATCGTCGGTGCGGTCGTTGGCCTCGCGGCCCTTGGCCTTCTTGGCGACGGCGGTGCCCGTCGAGGGCATCAGCTCGCGGCCCTCCGACTCCTCCTCCGCCTCCTCCTCGCTGGCCTCGGCCTCGGCCTCGTCCGGCTCGTCGGATTCGACGACGTTGATCCCCATATCGGAGAGCATCGCCATCGTGTCTTCGATCTGCTCGGAGGTGACTTCCTCGGAGGGAAGCACGGAATTCAGCTCGTCAACGGTGACGTAGCCGCGCTTCTTCGCCTCCTTGATCATCTTCTTGACCGCGGCGTCGGAGAGATCGAGAAGCGGCCCGTCGTGGGTCTGGACCTCCGGCGCCTCTTCTTTGGTTTCAGCTGCGGTCTGGGTGGTTGTCGCCATCATGTCTCGCGTATCGACGGCCCCGTGCGCTCAGGGCCGCAACCTCGGAATGGAATGACGCGGTCGTAAGGCGGTTCCCGTAAAGGTCGCCTTAACCACGCCGCTTCCGCTGCCTCGCCTTACGCCCGCGGCGTCCGGCGGCGACCCCGAATTCGGGGTTTCGGCCGTCAGCGCCGCTTGAACGGATGCACGATCATCGCCCCTTCCGTCTCGTCATTTCGATCGGGACGAAGGCTGCGTTGATCTTGCTCCAGGATATCCCGCAGTCGGCTCAAATGCACGTCGCTCGCCTCGCGGCCGAGCGCCGTCGCCGCTGCCTGCCGCTCGATAGATAACGTGCCCGCGCGAAGACGCAAGTGGTGAGCATCGTCGAAGACTGCCGCGGCGTGCTCGGCGCCGACCCCCCTGAGGGCGCCCAGACCGGCGCCGCGCAGCTTTTCCAAAACCGCATTGATTTCAGCGGCATGGCCGGCGCGCTCCAAGGAGATTCTGAGCTCCGCTGCCGAAATCTCCGGGTTTTCTGCGAGTTCGGCGGCCAGAGAAGCGGCAAGCCCCATCAGATCTTTGCCGGCAAACTGCGCCGTCGCCAGCATTTCCAGCCGCTCCGCTGCGATCTCCGGGTAGAGAAGCGGCACGCCGACAAGCACAGCGTCGCTGAGGCTCAGGCCAGCGCCGCGTGCGCCGCGAACGAGAGGGTTGGCGAGGAGGCTCTCCGAGGGGCCCGACGGTGTGGGCGGAAAGCGGCGCTCGCCGGGCCGGCGCCTCTCGTAGCGCTGATTCGCCGGCCGCCGCGTTGCGCCGAAGTGCGATGCGAGCCGCTCTTTGATCGCCGTCTCATAGTGCCGCCGCACATCCATGTCGGCGATCGTCGCGACGGCGGCGCGAAGCCCCTGCTGCACGCCTGCCCGCCGTTCGGGGGTGGCAAGGTCGAGCCCGTAGGTGGCGCTCACCCACAGCATGTCGACCAGCGGCTTTGCGGCGTCGAGGACCTTTCGGAACGACTCGGTTCCCTCGGCGCGGATCAGATCGTCAGGGTCCTGCCCGCCGGGAAGCAGCGCAAAGCGCACGCTTTTGCCGGGCTTCAGCTCGGCGAGCGCAAGATGCACGGCGCGGAAGGCCGCCTTCAATCCCGCCTCGTCGCCATCGAAGCAGAGGACCGGCTCGTCGGCCATCTGCCAGAGCATTCTGAGCTGGTCTTCGGTCAGCGCCGTGCCGAGCGGCGCGACGGTTGCCTCGAAGCCGGCGGCGACGCAGGCGATCACGTCGATATAGCCCTCGACGGCGACGACGTGCCCGCCCTTGCGCGAAACGGCGCGCGCGGCCTGGCCGTTGTAGAGGACGTGGCTCTTATGGAAGAGCGGCGTCTCGGGCGAGTTCAGATATTTCGCCTGCGCGTCGGGCGAAAGCGCGCGTCCGCCGAAGGCTATCACGCGCCCGCGGAAATCGGTGATCGGGAAGATGATGCGATCGCGGAAGCGATCGTAGGAGACCGGGATGTCCTCGCCTGCGATCAGAAGCCCAGCCTCGATCATCTGCTCCTGCGAGATATCGGCGGCGGCGAGATGCTCCTTCAGTGCATTGCGGCTCGCCGGGGCATAGCCGACGCGGAAGCGCTTCTGGATTTCCGGGCCGAGGCCGCGCTCACGCAAATAGGCGCGCGCCTTGCCGCCGTCCGCTCCGTGCAGCATGTCCTCGAAGAAGCGCGCCGCTTTTTCGACCACGTCGTGAAGCGAGGCGCGCGCCGCCTCGCGTTTATCCGCGTCGGGGTCGCGGTCGGGAAGCGGCAGTCCGGCATCCTGCGCCAGCTGCGCGACCGCTTCTGGGAAGCTCAACCCCTCCTGCTCGACCAGGAAGGTGAAATGGTCGCCCGACGCGCCGCAGCCGAAGCAATGGTACCGCCCCTTGCGGTTGTCGGCGTGGAAGGAGGGCGACTTCTCGCCGTGGAAGGGACAACAGGCCCAGTAGTCGCCCCGACCCGGATTGGATTTCCGCTTGTCCCACGTGACTTTGCGCCCCACCACGTCGGAGATCGGGACGCGGGCGCGGATGTCATCGAGGAAAGCCGGAGAAAAGCGCATCGTCACCGCGTCTAACACGTGATTCGGGTGGGCGCATTGCGCGGTTCGACGGTTCAGTCCGAAGCGCCCGAAAATCACAGGGCTAGCTTCGCATTGAGGCTGCCATGCGATACTTCTGGAAGCCATCATGCCTCCGCTCGGCAGTCTCCCGGAAAGACTTGCGCAGATTGCATCCCGGTACAGGATTCCGGGCTGGTCAATCGCAGCTGCCAACTCGGACGGCATTTCGGTTGTGGCAGGCGGGGTCCGTAATGTCACAAATCAAGAGCCTGTCGGCTCCGATACGATCTTCGAGGCTGCGTCGCTCAGCAAGCCCGTGTTTGCCCGAGCTGTGTTGCAACTCGCCGAGCAAAGCGCTTTTTCACTTGATGAGCCGCTGAAGAACGTTGTCCCGGATTTCTTGTCAGGCGATCTGCATGTTGCCGATATTACGGCGCGACACGTCCTTAGCCACACGACTGGCCTCCCCAACTGGCGAAGCGATGCCTATCCGCTCAAAACATATTTCCGTCCGGGGACGCGCTTCAGCTATTCCGGCGAGGGATTTGTCTATCTTCAAAGAGTGGTGGAGAAGATAACTGGCGAAACAACTGACGCGTTCGTCCGGCGTTTCGTCTTCGATCCTCTCCGGATGGTCCGTTCGAGCTATATCTGGCGGCCCGATTTCGACGCTGACCACGCCGATCCCCACGACCGGACGCTGCATTCCTGCGAGAAATATCGACCCTCGCAAGCAAATGCTGCATTCAGCTTGCACACGACTGCCGCAGACTACGCGCGATTCCTGCAAGCTGTCGTCAGCGGCGGTGGGCTTGGGTCCCAGACCGCTCTCTCATGGCTTCTTCCGCAAGTCGAGATACGCTCCAATTCGGCAGAATGCCTCCATCCAAATCCTCTCGACATTGAGACCGGTCTTGCTTGGGGTCTTGGCTGGGGACTCGATATGACGCGTCAAACCTTCTTCCAATGGGGTGACAATCCTGGCTTCAAGGCATTCGCGATCGGATCGATCTCGGACCAAACTGCGATGATCGTGTTGACAAATTCAGACGGCGGCGCGAGCGCCATGTCTGCGTTGGTGGCACCATATTTTGCCAGAGAGCAGCAATCGCTTTCCTGGCTGGGCTGGAACAGTCCGACCTGAGACACTGTTCCGATATCCGAAATCTGAGGTTCGGCAGATGCCTTACGAGTTCTACTACTGGCCCTCGATCCAGGGGCGCGGCGAATTCGTTCGGTTGGCGCTTGAGGAGGCCGGCGCCAAATATGTCGACGTCTGGCGCGAGGGCGGGATGCGCGACGCCGATTTCGGCGCGACGCCCTCGTTCGCCCCGCCCTACCTCAAGGACGGAAAGAAGGTGATCGGGCAGACGGCTAACATCCTGCTCTATCTCGGCGACAAGCTCGGGTTGGCGCCGAAGAGCGAGGCGGGGCGGCTGTGGACGCATCAGATCCAGCTCACCATCGCGGATCTCGTGGTCGAGGCGCACGACACGCACCATCCGCTCGGCGGCGA
The DNA here is from genome assembly GCA_963805325.1 of uncultured Alphaproteobacteria bacterium. GTDB lineage: Bacteria > Pseudomonadota > Alphaproteobacteria > Rhizobiales > Afifellaceae > DASWJZ01. The sequence continues at coordinate 43,010 of CAWDTS010000001.1, forward strand.
TTTCTACTACGAGGACCAGAAGCCGGAGGCGCTTCGCCGCGCGAAGATGTTCCGCGACAGCCGCATTCCGAAATTCCTCGACTGGTTCGAGACGATCCTGGAGCACAATCCGAAAGGCGACGCGCATCTGGTCGGCGCGCGGCTCACTACCGCCGACCTGTCGCTGTTCCAGGCGGTCGAGGGGCTCTCCTACGCGTTTCCGAAGGCGATGACGCGTGCGATCAAGAGCGCGCCGCACGTTGCCGCTCTGCGCGAGCGGGTCGCCGCACGGCCGCGCATCAAGGCGTATCTGAAGAGCGAGCGGCGCATCCCGTTCAATGAGGACGGCATCTTCCGGCACTATCCGGAACTCGACGGCTGACCTGTCATTCTCGGGCGAAGCGGAGCGAAGACCCGAGAACCCAGGATTCGCGCCGCACCGTCGGATGGATCCTCGGGTCAACCCCCGAGGATGACGACCTTGCGTATGGGCCTCAAGCTAAAGCGGGGCCTTCGTGTTTTCTTAACCGACCGGTCGGTATGTTCCTCCGAGAACGAGGAGACCGATCGGTATGGGAAAAGCCTTGGCAAAAGGCCGCGGCACGCGCGAACGCATCCTCGCCGCGGCCGAACCCATGGTGCTCCGTCAAGGCTTTGCCGGGACTTCGCTCGACGAGCTTCTCAAAGCGACGGGCCTGACGAAGGGCGCCTTCTTCCACCATTTCACCGGCAAGGCCGATTTCGCTCGCGCACTCGCCGAGCATTATCGCGGCAACCATCTGGCGCTCTTCGAGACGTTCGCTGCCGAGGCGGACGCGATCTCCGACGACCCGCTCGAGGCGACGCTGGCGTTCATCAAGAGCTTCGAGGCGTTCGTCGAGGCGCGCACCACACCGCTCGCCGGCTGCATCTACGCCGCCTACGTGTATCAGAGCCGACAGTTCGACGACGGCGTGCAGTTGCTCGTCGCCGACGCACTGAAGCGCTGGACGGCACTCTATGAAGCGCGGTTCGGTGCAATCCTCGCCGGCTATCGGCCGGCCACCGAGGTCAGCGCCGCGGAACTCGCCGAGATGATCGTCGCGATCATCGAGGGCGGCCTCATCCTGTCGCGAAGCTACGGCGACCCGCATCTCCTCGCGCGCCAATCGCGTCAGTTCCGCAACTACCTTGAACTTCTCTTCCGCGATCGCGAGCCCCGGCCGGCCGCGCAGGGCTAGAACTCGGTCAGCCTTCCAATCGCGCCGCCGTGAGCAGTCGCGAGCATGAACTACCGTTTTCTTGAAGTGCCTTGAGTTGTGAGCGAATGCGCGCGGGGCATAGTCGGTGGGTCGACTTTTTCTCCTGGAGGACTCACCGATGAGAACTTTGCGTCGCGCCGCTTTGGCCGCCGTGTTTTCCGCCACGCCGCTTTTTTTCGCCCCGGCCTTCGCCCAGGACCACATGATGGCGGGCGAAGAAATGCATCCGATGATGCACAGCATGGTCACCTGCAGCCCGGCCGGCATGAGCCCGAGCGGCGGCATGATGGTCGAGTTCCACAACATGGGTAAGGAAGCAATTCCCGCCGGCACCACCGCACACTGGATGATGAACGGCGTCGCGCAGGGCGACGTGCACTTCATGGATGCGATGGCACCGGGCGGCATGAAATCGCAAAACTACGCGATGATGGGCGGCGACCACATGATGCACATGCCGGCGCACGCACGTTGCACCGTGCAGATGATGAAGTAGCAGAGCTTCGGCTTGGGCGGCGCGACCTCGCGCCGCCCGGCGCTCACGAGAGAAGCGCCTTCACCGCCGCGCTCGCCTTGCCGAAATCCATCTTGCCCGCGTGCCGCTCTTTCAGGAGCGCCATGACCTTCCCCATGTCGCGGGCCGATGCGGCGCCGGTCTCCGCGACCGCGGCCTTCACCGCCGCCTGAACCTCGTCCTCCGACATCTGCGCCGGCATGAAGCCGCGGATCACCTCGATCTCGGCACGCTCCTTCGCCGCAAGCTCCGGGCGCTTTCCCTCGTCAAAGGCCTTCGCCAATTCCTCGCGCTGGCGGATCATCTTCGCGAGCACCGAAACGAGCTCCTCTTCGGAGGCGGACCCGGTCCCCGCGCCGCGGGCAAGGATGTCGCGATCCTTCAACGCCGCACTGATCATGCGCAGCGCCGACAGGCGGGCCGCGTCGCGGCTCTTCATCGCCGTCTTCAGCGCCTCGTTCACCTTTTCGCGCATGGCTTTATCCTTCCGGCCGCGTTGACCCGTTCGCCGCCCGCCTCTACATGGCGGCGACACGCGAAAAAAGCGATAGCAGCGATGGCGCCGCCGGAATTCCCGGCGCGACGACCGCGGCGGAGAAGCTGATATGACCACCCCTGGCTGGAGCGAACCGAAGGCGACCGCCCTCCTCGTGCTCGACGACGGCAGTGTCATCGAGGGGGTCGGCGTGGGCGCGCTCGGCAAAGCGGCGGGCGAAGTCTGCTTCAACACCGCCATGACCGGCTACGAGGAGATCCTGACTGATCCCTCCTACGCCGGCCAGATCGTCACCTTCACCTTCCCGCATATCGGCAACGTCGGCACCAACGAGGAAGACATCGAGACGGTGAACGCGGCGGCGAGTTCCGGCGTCACCGGCTGCGTCCTGAAGACCGACGTCACCGAGCCCGCCAACTGGCGCGCGACGCGCCGCTTCGATCAGTGGCTGAAGGCGCGCGGCATCGTGGGGATCGCCGGCATCGACACGCGGGCGTTGACCGCCCGCATCCGCGAGAAGGGCATGCCGAACGGCATCGTCGTCAACGCGCCGGACGGCGTCTTCGATGTCGAGACGTTGAAGAGGGAAGCGGCGGCGCTGCCGACGATGGCAGGTCTCGACCTCGTGCCCGGCGTCACCACCGGGCAGAGCTTCTCCTGGGACGAGACGACGTGGCATCTCGGCAAGGGCTACGGGCACCGCGAGGGGCACCCTCGCTTTCGCGTCGTCGCCATCGACTACGGCATCAAGCGCAACATCCTGCGCCTTCTTGCCGACCAGGGCTGCGAGGTCACCGTGCTGCCGGCGACGGCGACGGCGGAAGATGTGCTCTCTAAGCGAGCCCGACGGCGTGTTCCTATCGAATGGCCCCGGCGACCCCGCGGCGACCGGCGAATATTCGGTGCCGACGATCAAGGCGGTGGTGGAGTCCGGCGTGCCGACCTTCGGTATCTGTCTCGGCCACCAGATGCTCGGCCTGGCGCTTGGCGGCAAGACGGAGAAGATGCGCCAAGGGCCATCACGGCGCGAACCATCCGGTGAAGGATTTTACGACCGGCAAGGTCGAGATCGTCTCGATGAATCACGGCTTCGCGCTCGACAAGGCGAGCCTGCCCGAAAATGTGGAGGAGACTCACGTCTCGCTCTTCGACGGCTCGAACTGCGGAATCCGCATGACCGACAGGCCAGTCTTCTCGGTGCAATACCACCCGGAGGCCTCGCCCGGCCCCATGGACAGCCATTACCTCTTCAAGCGCTTCTCGGATTTGATGCAGAAGCGGAAGGAGAAGGCCCCGTCGGGCGCCTGATCCTACTCCTCGACGTCCGCATCCGGGCGGTCGCCGCCGCTCGACAGTTCCTCGTGCCAGTTGCCGGCCGCGTCCTCGTACCGGATCGCCCGCGTCTCGCCCGGCACGTGCTGCTCCCGCGCCGCGCGGTGCGCCGCCCTTACGGCTTCCGAACGGCTGCGGAAGGTCTCGGAGAACACGTCGCCGAGCTTGTAGGCCCACCCGCTGTCATGCTCGACGATCTGGTAGGTGATGTGCACCATCGACTTTCGCTCCTCTTCCGCACTGCCGGCGCGGCTCAAATGTTGCCTGAGAACGTATCGCAGGCGTCGATCTTGCCCTTCTCGTAGCCGCGGCGGAACCAGCTTGCCCGCTGCTCCGAGGTGCCGTGCGTGAAGCTGTCCGGCACGACGTAGCCCTGCGCCTGCTGCTGCAGCGTGTCGTCGCCGACGGCAGCGGCTGCGGTCAGCGCCTCGTCGATGTCGCCTGGCTCAAGGATGCCCTCCCCGCTCGTATGGTTCGCCCAGATGCCGGCGAAGCAATCCGCCTGCAGCTCGGTGCGCACGGAGAGCGCGTTCGCGTCGGCCTCGCTGAGCCGCGCCTCGCGCGCATGTACGTCCGTCAGAGTGCCGAGCACGTTCTGCACGTGGTGCCCGACCTCGTGCGCCAGAACATACGCCTCGGCGAAGTCGCCCGGCGCGCCGAAGCGGGTGCGCAGCTCGTTGTAGAAGTTGAGGTCGATGTAGACGTTCTGATCGCGCGGGCAATAGAACGGCCCGGCCGACGCGCTTGCGGCGCCACACGCCGACTGCACGCTGCCCGAGAAAAGCGTGAGCGTCGGCTTCGGGTAATCCTTGCCCTTCTGGTCCCGCAGGATCGCGGTCCAAGCGTCCTCCGTGTCGGCGAGCACGGTGGCCACGAAGTCGCGCATCTCGTCGCTCGCACCGCTTTGTATCGGTTGCCCGCTCTGCTGCGTGCCGACGCCCGAAAGATCACCGGAGAGGAGTTGCAGCGGGTTGATGCCGAGAAAATAAGCGACGACGAGGACGACGATTATGACGCCGATCCCGCCGCCGCCGGCGCGGCCCACGCGGATAGGACCGCGGCCGCCGAAGCCGCCTCCGTATCCGCCACCAAGGCCGCCGCCGGTGCCCCCGTCTCCCCGCACGTCGCGGATGTTCTCGCTCTGCCGCCTGCCCTGCCAACGCATCGATCGCCTCCATTTCGAGCGCCCAACTCCGGGCCGCCAATCATACGCCGCCAGAACAGCGGCAGGTTTCAGGCCACGCCACCCAGGTTCGGGGCGCTTTCTCAAGGTGACCTTGAGCGGCTCTGCCCTTGTTCCGCAAGCGCGGCTTCGACGCGCTCGATCAGCAGCGCCAACTCTTGCGTGCGGATCTGGTCGAGCTTGTCGTGCAGCGCCGCAATCTCGATCTCGGACTTCAAGTTCACCTCGTAATCGTGCCCCGCAGCGATCCGATCCTTCGCCGCCTGACGGTTCTGCGACATCATGATGACAGGCGCCTGGATGGCGGCGAGAAGCGAAAGGATGAGATTCAGGAAGATAAAAGGATAAGGATCGAAGGCGCCGCCGATGCCGGCGAGCAGTGCCGCATTGCCCAGCATCCAGACGGCGACGAGGACACCGAAGCCGATGATGAAGCTCCACGAGCCGCCGATCTCGGCAACCTGATCCGCCACGCGATCGCCGAAGGTAAGCTGCTTGTCGAATTCGAGATTGACGTTGCGGGAGACCGCCAGGCGCTTGGCCATCCGCTCCAGCACCTTCCGCTCACGGGGCGGCATGTCCCCCACGCCCAGGTCGAGCAGGCGCTGGGCGAGTTGGCGAATTGCGTCCCCGTTGTGGTCCATGGTTCGAACTCCGCTCCTTGGTGCCGGTCGTGCCGGCGCAGCATTTTTCGTATAGCCGATCGGCCACCCTTTTCGCGAGTTTCCGCGGAATCCGCGGCGCCTTTGGCCGGTGCTCTTGATTGTGACGAAGAACCGACCGAACTCTGCCCGTCATTGGTCGCCGCAAGGCCGCAATCGCGCCCTATCGCCAAGCCGGGAGGGGAAGATGAGCCCAGCCGAATTCAGGGCCTGGCGAAAGTCGCGCGGCCTTAAGCAAAAGGAGGCGGCGGAGAAGCTCGGCCTCAAAAAGCGGATGATCCAATACTACGAGACCGGAAATCGCGGCGCGAAGAAGGTGGTCATCCCGAAGACGGTCGAGCTTGCCTGCTACGCGATTTCCGTGGGGGTCGAAGCCTTTGACGGGGCACTCGCCAATAGCGAGCAAGCCGCCGAAGACGACGAGCCCGATATCACCGGCCTCATCGAGGCGATGGACCGGCGCGACGCGGCGTAAGCCCTGTGAAACCTCTGTGAGCGCCCGGCGGCGTGCCCTTCCCCGGGGCAACGATTGCGCCTATAAGCGCCCCGAAATCTGACAGATTCCGTTGACCAGCCCCGGGCGGAGCCGCCGTGCCGGGGCTTCGTTCGAACCGCGCCCTAGCGATGCCGAAACGCACCGACATCTCCACCATCCTCATTATTGGCGCCGGACCGATCGTCATCGGCCAGGCCTGCGAATTCGACTATTCCGGAACGCAGGCCGTGAAGGCGCTAAAGGCCGAGGGCTACCGGATCGTGCTGGTCAATTCCAATCCGGCGACGATCATGACCGATCCGGATCTCGCCGACGCCACCTATATCGAGCCGATCACGCCGGAAATCGTGGCGAAGATCATCGAAAAGGAGCGGCACGTCCTTCCCGGCGGCTTCGCGCTGCTCCCGACCATGGGCGGACAGACGGCGCTCAACACCGCGCTCTCGCTCCGCAAGATGGGCACGCTCGAAAAGTTCGACGTCGAGATGATCGGCGCCGACGCCGACGCTATCGACATGGCGGAGGACCGCGAGCTTTTCCGGGAGGCGATGGAGCGCATCGGGCTTGAGACGCCGAAGGCCGCCTTCGTCAACACCTCGGAATTGAAGAAGCGCTTCCGCGAGGAACGCGAGAGCCGGGTCGCGGCGATCGAGGCGAAGCTTCCTGCCGGAGCGGCGCGCGCGAAAGCGCTCGTCGCATTCGAGGCGGAGTGGAATTCGGGCGAGCGCCTCCGGCGCGACGAGCACCGTCTGACCGCGCAGCTTCAGGCGCTGCACGCGCTCAACGTGACTGGGCTGCCGGCGATCATCCGCCCCTCCTTCACGCTCGCCGGCACCGGCGGCGGCATCGCCTACACCCTCGACGAGCTCTACGAGCTGGTGCTCGGCGGCCTCGACGCCTCGCCCACCAACGAGGTGCTGATCGAGGAATCGGTGCTCGGCTGGAAAGAGTTCGAGATGGAGGTCGTCCGCGACAAGGACGACAACTGCATCATCGTCTGCTCGATCGAGAACGTCGACCCGATGGGCGTCCATACCGGCGACTCCATCACCGTCGCCCCGGCGCTGACCCTGACCGACAAGGAATACCAGGTGATGCGCGACGCCTCGATCGCGGTGCTGCGCGAGATCGGGGTGGAGACCGGCGGCTCGAACGTGCAGTTCGCCGTCAATCCCGAAGACGGTCGCATGGTGGTGATCGAGATGAACCCGCGTGTTTCGCGCTCGTCGGCGCTCGCCTCGAAAGCCACCGGCTTTCCGATCGCCAAGGTCGCGGCGCGGCTCGCCGTTGGCTACACGCTCGACGAGCTTGAGAACGACATCACGGCCGGGGCGATGCCGGCCTCCTTCGAGCCGACCATCGACTACGTCGTCACCAAGATCCCGCGCTTCGCTTTCGAGAAATTTCCCGGCGCCGACCCGGTGCTGACGACCTCGATGAAATCGGTCGGCGAGGTGATGGCGATCGGCCGGACTTTTGCGGAATCGCTGCAGAAGGCGCTGCGCGGCTTGGAGACCGGGCTGACCGGCCTCGACGAGGTGGAGATTCCCGGGCTCGGCGTCGACGACGACAAGAACGCCGTGCGCGCCGCGATTGCGACGCCGCGACCCGACCGGCTGCTCAGAATCGCGCAGGCGCTGCGTCTCGGCTTCGACCTGGAGCTCATCCACGAATCCTGCCGCGTCGATCCCTGGTTCCTGCGCGAGATCGAAAAAATCGTGGGCTGGGAAGCGCGTGTGCGCGAGCATGGCCTCCCCGAAAGCGCGCGGCTTCTGCGGCAACTGAAGTCGCAGGGCTTCTCCGACGCGCGGCTTGCGTCGCTTTCCAACAAGAGCGAGGCGGAGGTGCAGGCGCTTCGCGCGCGGCTCGGCGTCGCGCCGGTCTTCAAGCGCGTCGACACTTGCGCGGCGGAGTTCGCAGCGCCCACCGCCTACATGTATTCGACTTACGAGACGGCGTTCGGCGGGCAGCCCGAGGACGAGGCGCGGCCGTCGGAGCGCGACAAGGTCATCATCCTCGGCGGCGGGCCAAACCGCATCGGCCAGGGCATCGAGTTCGACTATTGCTGCTGCCACGCCGCCTTCGCCCTCGATGAGCTGGGCATCGAGTCGATCATGGTGAACTGCAATCCGGAGACCGTCTCCACCGATTACGACACCTCCGACCGCCTCTATTTCGAGCCGCTGACGGCAGAGGACGTGCTTGAGATCGTGCGCGTCGAGAAATCGCGCGGCAAGCTCCTCGGCGTCATCGTGCAGTTCGGCGGACAGACGCCGCTTGGGCTTGCCCACGCCCTGCAGGCGGCGGACGTGCCGATCCTCGGCACCTCGCCCGACATGATCGACCTTGCCGAGGATCGCGAGCGGTTCAAGACGCTGCTCGATCGGCTCGAACTGAAGCAGCCCAATAACGGCATAGCCCGCTCCGTCGACGAAGCGCGGCTCGTCGCCCACCGCATCGGCCTGCCGGTCGTGGTGCGCCCGTCCTACGTGCTCGGCGGCCGCGCCATGCAGGTCATTCGAAACGATGGCGCGCTCGACAGCTATCTCCGCGGCACGCTGCCAGAGCTGGTGCCGCATCATATCAAGGCGAGATACCCGAACGAGACGACGCGCCAGATCGACGCCGTGATCGGGCGGCATCCGCTTCTCTTCGACCGCTATCTCTCCGATGCGATCGAGGTCGACGTCGATGCGCTTTCCGACGGCACCGACGTCTTCGTCTGCGGGGTGATGGAGCACATCGAGGAGGCGGGCATCCATTCCGGCGATTCCGCCTGCTCTCTGCCGCCGCATTCGCTGTCGAAGGCTACGATCGCGGAGATCGAGCGGCAGACAGTGGCGCTCGCCAAGGGGCTGAACGTCAGCGGGCTGATGAACGTGCAATACGCGGTCAAGGACGGCGACATCTACGTGCTGGAGGTAAACCCGCGCGCCTCGCGCACCGTGCCCTTTGTCGCCAAGGCGACGGGCACGCCGGTCGCCAAAGTCGCCGCCAAGATCATGGCCGGAGCAAAGCTCGCCGACTTCGCGCTCAAGCCGCCGCGGCCGAAGCAAATCTCGGTCAAGGAGGCGGTTTTCCCCTTCGCCCGCTTCCCGAACGTCGACACGCTGCTTGGGCCGGAGATGAAGTCGACGGGCGAGGTCATGGGAATCGATGCCGCCTTCCCGCTCGCTTTCGCCAAGAGCCAGATCGGCGCGGGGACCATGCTGCCGGCCGGCGGTACCGCCTTCGTGTCGGTCAAGGATGCCGACAAGGAGCGCGTGGTCAAGACGGTTAACCGCTTGTCAAAGCTTGGTTTTCGTCTGATAGCCACGGCTGGAACGCAGCGCTTCCTCGCCGCCCGGAATATCCCCTGCGAGCGCATAAACAAGGTGCTTGAAGGCCGGCCGCATATCGTGGATGCTATCAAGAACGGCGAGGTGCAACTGGTGATAAACACCACGGAGGGAGCGCAAGCTCTTTCCGATAGCCGTTCGCTCAGGCGCGAAGCGCTTCTGCACAAGGTTCCGTATTTCACGACCCTGGCAGGTGCGAGTGCAGCAGCCCTCGGGATCGAGGCGCTGTCGAGCGGTCAGCTTGAAGTCAGGCCGCTGCAATCCTATTTCACGGCCGCCTGATCAACTTAGCTCACGGGGCGTTCCGAGAGGGACGCCCGGTTTTCGTATTGCCCGGCGGGTTCGCCGGTCCTGGAGGGTGAGATGGAAAAGGTGCCGATGACGGCGAGTGGCTATACGAACCTGGAAGTGGAGCTGAAGCGCCTCACTTCGGAAGAGCGCCCGCGCATCATTCAGGCAATCTCGGACGCGCGTTCGCACGGCGATCTCTCGGAGAACGCCGAATACCACGCCGCCAAGGAGCAGCAGAGCCTGAACGAGGGCCGCATCGCGGAGCTCGAGGACAAGCTCACGCGCGCGGAGGTGATCGACGTTTCCAAGCTTTCCGGCGACACCGTCAAGTTCGGCGCCAAGGTGACGCTGGTCAACGAGGACACCGAGGAGAAGAAGGTCTACCGGATCGTCGGCGACGTCGAGGCCGACGTGAAGGAGGGGCGGATCTCCATTTCTTCGCCGATCGCGCGTGCGCTGATCGGGAAGAGCGTCGGCGACACGGTCGAGGTCACCGCGCCTGGCGGTGCGCGCAGCTACGAGATTCTTCGCATCGCGTTTGGCTGAACCGATGCGCGGGGCGTCCGCTCCGCGCATGCCAGCGCAAACAACGCCAGCATCACGATAAGGCCGAGCGGCAGGTCGAGATGTTCTGCCGCCGGTCGCGCCACGAGCGGCACGATCCAGGTCGCCATGAGGAGCGCCTTCTCGTAGGGGCGAAAGCCCTTTTCCAGTCCGTCCGCCACCAGGAACGCCACGGCCGGCGCGATCAGCAGCATGTCATAGTCGAGCACATAGGGCGTGACGAGCAGCGCGGCGACCGCGACCGCCGCCTTGCTTGAGCGCCCGCCGCCGTGCATCCACGTGCGAACCAGCAGCGCAAGCACGGCAAGCGAAAGCATACCCTGCGCGAGGTAGGCCGCGGCAATCGATCCTCCCAAGCCACGCACGGCGGAGAACAGGCTCTGGATCTTGTACCAGCCGGTTGCCGTCTGCTCGAGCACCACGGTCCGCGTTACCTCCCCACTTCCGAGAAAGGCGCGCCAGGGCTCAAGGCCGAAGGCGGCGACGCTCAATGCACACAGAAGCACGACGGCGATCGCCGCGCCGGCGAACGGCTTCCACTGTCGCCCCGCGATCAGCACGAAGGGCAGCACGAGCCCGAGATGCGGCTTGTAGCAGAGGCAGCCGAGCAGAAATCCGCCAAGCCATGGACGCCGCTCAAGCAGTGCGAGCCCAAGCCCGAGAAGCCCGGCCGTCAGAAACGCGTTCTGCCCGTGGCCGATCGTGACAAAGACGGCGGGAAACGCTGCGGCAGCAAGCAGCGCCAGCGGGCGTGGCAGGATCGCCCATATCGCGACGAGATAAAGCGCCAGGCCGGCGGCGAGCCAGACGATGAGCGCGGCGACATAGGGGAGCGCGGCGAGCGGCGCGGCGACGAGCAGGAAGATCGGCGGATAGTGCCAGCCGTAGACGTGCCCCGACTGCCCGGTGACCTCAGCCTCCTTCGCGAAGAGGCTTGAAAAATCGTAGGCGGCTGCCGCCCGACCCTCCAGGGCGAGCCGCCCGGCGGCGTAGGGATTGGCGAAATCCGTCCCGATCGGCCGGCCCCACACGTCGAGGAGACCGTGCCCCGTCGTCCAGAGCGCAAGGGTCGCGAGCGCGAAAAGAACGAGGAAGAGGATGGAGTAGCCACGCACGCGCTCCACATCGATCCATGCGGCGTCGCGAAACGATCCGGCAATGTCGGCGGAGCGGAGCATGGCCGCGAGGATCGCGGCATCGCGCTAAAGCGAGGTTAAGGGCGCAGTCCCATCGCTCGCCCGGCGGTTCAAGGCCGCCATTCGATCGGCACATGGCCGGGCTGGCTGGCGACGCGCTTGGTCCAGTCCTCGATGCCGGGAAAGGCGGAAAGGTCGTAGCCGCCCTCTCCGGCGCAGTGCGTATAGGCATAGAGCGCGATGTCGGCGACCGAACAGGCATTTCCGGCCAGCCAATCGGCCTGCGACAGCCGCTTCTCCATCACGGAAAGCGCGGCGTTGCCCTTTTCGAGAGTCTGCGTCAGGCGCTCCGGCGTCCTCAGATGCGCGCGCTCCGGCGCCGTCAGGAGCGAGCGGCGCACCGCGATCGTCGGCTCATGCTCGTACTGCTCGAAGAACAGCCACTCATAGGCCTTGGCGCGATCGTAGGAATCGGCCGGCAGATACCGCGTGCCTTCGGCGAAATGGAGCAGGATGGCGTTCGACTCCGCGAGACGGCGCCCGTCCTCGAACTCCACCAGAGGGACGCGCCCGATCGGGTTCTTCGCCAGGAACTCTGGCGTCCGCGTCGTGCCGTCATAGGTGTCGACGTCGACGATGCGGAACGGAATCTTGAGAAGCGCCAGGAGCAGGCGCGGCTTGTAGGAATTGCCGGATATCTGTTGCGAATAGAGGGTAAGCATGCGCACCGCCGGGCGTCACAAGCATGGACGCGCCGAATTCTCCGGCGACCGCGCGAAACGTCAAACCAATAAGCTTGGCGTCAGCGATTGACGCCGCTGACCGGTCGGCCCCACGCCCAAATCGGCGTGTTTTCGCGCTTGCGAGGGAAAGCGGACGGCAATAGGGTCCGCCGCGTTTTTCCGCATCGTCCTCGAACGTCCCGGAGCGAGCCATGAGCTTCCTTGCCGACAGCCTTTCGCGGGTCAAGCCGTCCGCCACGATCGCGGTCACCCAGAAGGCGCGCGATCTGAAAGCGGCGGGACGGGATGTGATCGGACTGGGTGCCGGCGAGCCGGATTTTGACACGCCCGACAACATCAAGGAGGCGGCCATCGCCGCCATCCGCCGCGGCGAGACCAAGTATCCTCCGGTCCCAGGCATCGTGCCGCTCCGGGAGGCGATCTCGAAGAAGTTCAAGCGCGAGAACCGCCTCGACTACAGGCCCAGCCAAGTGATCGTCGGCACCGGCGGCAAGCAAATCCTCTACAACGCCTTCGTCGCTACGCTCAATCCGGGCGACGAGGTGCTGATCCCGGCGCCCTATTGGGTGAGCTATCCGGAGATGGTGCTCATCAATGGCGGCGAGCCGCGCTTCGTCGATTGTCCGATCGAGACCGGCTTCAAGCTGACGCCGGCGGCGCTCGACAAGGCGATCACCAAGCGCACCAAGTGGCTGATCTTCAATGCGCCGTCGAATCCGTCGGGCGCAGCCTATTCGGCAAAGGAGCTGAAGGCGCTCGCCGACGTGCTCCTTAAGCACCCGCAGGTCTGGATCCTGACCGACGACATGTACGAGCACCTGCTCTACACCGATGAGCGCTTCGCCACGATCGCCGAGGTGGAGCCGAGGCTCTACGACCGCACGCTCACCATGAACGGCGTGTCGAAGGCCTATGCCATGACGGGCTGGCGCATCGGCTATGCCGCCGGGCCGGACCAGCTCATCAAGGCCATGACCATGATCCAGAGCCAGCAGACGTCAGGCGCCTGCACGATCGCGCAATGGGCATCGGTCGAGGCGCTGAATGGGCCGCAGGACTTCATCCCCGAGCGGAGCAAGGTCTTCCAGGAGCGGCGCGACCTCGTCGTTTCGATGCTGAACCAGGCGAACGGCATCAAGTGCCCGACGCCTGAGGGCGCGTTCTATGTCTATCCCTCCTGTGCCGGCGCGATCGGCAAGACGGCGCCATCAGGGAAGACGATCGGGAACGACGAGGATTTCTGCAGCGAGCTTCTCGAGGCGGAGGGCGTCGCCGTGGTGCATGGCACGGCCTTTGGCATGGGGCCGAACTTCCGCATCTCCTACGCGACGTCCTCCACGATTCTGGAAGAGGCGTGCGCGCGCATTCAGCGCTTCTGCAACACGCTGAACTGATCCAGCGGAAGCGACACAAACGAAAGCGGCGGGGCATGCCCCGCCGCTGAATTCGTTCCCGAAAGAGGCCGCGCTATTCTTCGACGATCTGCAGGTTCACCGCCTGCGGGCCACGGCCGCGACGATCGTCCTCGGTTTCGAAGGAGAGCTTGGTGCCTTCGGCGAGCTGCTGCAGGCCCGAACGCTCGATCGCGGAAATATGGACGAATACGTCCTTGCCGCCGCTCTCCGGCGTAATAAAGCCGAAGCCGCGATCGTTGTTGAAGAATTTCAGAGTGCCGTTCTGACGCGGTCCGCGCTCGCGTGGCTCGCTGTCTCTCTGGAAACCACCGCCGCCACCGCCGCCGCTGCGGAAGCCGCCACCACCGCCGCCAGCGCCACCGCCGCGATAGCCTCCGCCACCGCCGCCGTCACGGTCGCCGCCGCCGCGATACCCGCCGCCGCCGCCAGCGCCACCGCCGCCGCGATAACCACCGCCGCCACCGCCGCGGTCACCACCACCACGATAGCCGCCGCCACCGCCACCGCGGTCACCACCGCCACGATAACCGCCGCCACCCTCGCGGTCACCGCTGCCACGATAGCCGCCGCCACCGCCGAAGCCGCCACCGCCGCGGTCGCCGTAACCGCCGCCCGGCGGAGATGGCGTGTCGCTGCCGAAATCTCTTTCGCCCCCGAATTCGCGCTGTCCGCCACGCCGGGGACCACGATCGCGGTCACGCTGCTCGCGACGCTCAAAATCGTCGTCGTCGCCGCCGTTCTCGCTCATCACTCGAAGTCCTCTCGCAGAATTACTGAAAAATCAGCGCTCGACCTTACGCAAAAGGTCTGCGCCGACGCGGGCGGGCGTGCGGTATTCGGAGAGGAGTCATTCATTATGGCCGGGAAACCAAAAATCCTCGGGGCCCATCCAACCTCGCCGGCTTCCGCAAACGAAGCCGTCGCGTGAGCAGTTATGCACAAGCCCGCCGCCTCGGCAAGCGCGAATCACGCGCAGAAGCGGCGGGCCCGGCGCTGGGAAACCCAGGTTTTTAGCTGCGTTCGATGACGGTTATGCGGACGCGAGCAACACCGGAATCGACGAATCCGAGCCGGCTTGCGGCGGCCTTGGTCAGGTCGATGATGCGTCCACCGACGTAGGGGCCGCGGTCGTTGATGCGGACGACGATGGAGCGTCCATTGCGAAGGTTCTCAACCTTCACCTTGGTTCCAAACGGAAGAGAGCGATGCGCAGCAGTCAATGCGCCGGGATTGCATCTTTCGCCCGAGGCGGTCTTCGAGGTCAGCGCGTACCATGAGGCACGCCCCGTCTCGGCGTTCGCGCTTCCCTGACTTGCTGCAAACGAGGCCGCGAGCACCGCCGCGGCGAGAAAGCCTCTCAACAAATGGGGCATCAGCCCTCTTCTCCTTCGATGTTTCGTCGACGGCCGAACATCGGGTGAAAGAGGGCCAGAATTAGCCTCCGGAGCGAAAGAATCAGGCGGAGACGCAACGATTTTGTGAGCTTTACAATCCCTTGTTATGAAGAACGACGTCAGTTTTCTGTCCGAATTTCGGACTCACACCATTCTCGGTGTTAGCCTCTCTTCTGTCAGTTGAATATGGCATTACCTCAGAGCATGGCTGCATTGCAGGATTCGACTGCTTGCCACATTGACGACACAAGAACTAATGCTGCGACGGCGGCGTACAATGAAAAAGGCCGGCGCGAGGCCGGCCTTTGATTTCCGAATGCGAGCGTCAGTTGGTTAAGACGTCACTGGCAGAAGTGATACTGCCCGTCAAAGCCGAGGAAGTAGCCCGTGCGTGAATCGAACGACCGGTAGCGCGCGTCGCAATAGTCGTACCATCCCGGTGTCCAGGGCTGCGGGCTCGCATAATAGACGGGCGCTGGCTGATACTGGGTACTGGGGCTGATAGACTACCGGCGGGGGCGGCGGCGCGACATAGACTGGCGCCGGTCCGTAGTAATAGTCCGGGTAGCGCGGCGGTGCCAGCGCGCCGGCAATCAGGGCTCCGGCTGCGAAGCCGAAAATCCCGGCCGCGGCGGCGTCCCCACCACCGTGGTGGTGCCGATTGCGCGCCTCTGCGACGCCCGAGAAAGAAAGCGCGCCGATCGCCAGAGCGAGCGCCGCCGCCGTGGGTTTCATAAAACGCATGGTCGTGTCTCCGTTCGTGCGCCGGTTGTCGGCGCTTGGGCGCGCACTCGCGCTCCTCACCGGCATATATCGTCCCCTTCGCCTGAACCCCTAATGAACGGCAAAAGTTCCGTGCGCGGTGTGTCTTAGTGCATTCTTGGCCAAGAATAAGGCGGGCGCTCTGGCCCGCCTTCAAAGGCGCGAGACCCGGGTATCGGCTCAGTCGCAGAGGTGACAGAAACCGTCGAAGCCGAGATAAGTGCCGGAGCGCGGGTGGAAGCTCTGATACATGACGTACACGCGCCGTTGATACGACAGGGCCCTTCGTCTCTGTTTGACCGCGTCGCACACCCTGCGGGTGATGCTGCGAGCGCACGGTCACCATCGGACGGTGTTTCCGTCCCGGTCGAGATATTCCAATCCGGGCTTGCCCCGTTGCGCGACAACAACGTCGACCACCTTCGGGATGCTCTCCTCGACGCTGAACGGCGCGTTAGGCCCTCCCAGATCGGTGCGAATCCAGCCCGGCGCCATCAGCAACAGTGCGCGCCTGCCGTCGGCGTGCCGGACGGCGTAGCTGCGCATGAGCTGGTTCAGCGCGGACTTGCTGCTGCGATAGACTTCGTGCCTGCCGTTCGTGTTGTCGCTGATGCTGCCCTGCCCCGACGACATCACGCCGATCAGGCCTTCATCCCTGACGAGATCCTGCAATCCTTCGATCACCCGCATTGGACTGAGCGCGTTCGTGACCAGTACGCGGGCGAACTCGTCGGCCGGTATATCCGCCACGGTCTCGTCTTTCATGTTCGCCGTGCCAGCGTTCACAAACAGGATGTCGAAGGTCCGGCCCAACAGGCGGTCGTGCAGTGCCGTGATCTGATCCGGCTGCGTTATGTCGAGGTTTTCGATCTCGATGCGGTGCTCTTGCTTGTCCGCCAGTTCGTGCAGCTTGGTTCGGGCAGTCCCCCGAGCCGTAGCGACGACATGCCACCGCCTTTTCGCGAATGTGTCCGCCATGGCGAGGCCGAGACCTCGAGAGGCCCCGACCAGCAGGATCGTGCCAACGACGTCGGCTTGAGAGACTTGGGGCATAGCCGGGGGTTCCTCTATTCTGGATGTCGACGACGGATATGAGCCCATAGAAATCCGGCGCCAGACGCACTTGACGCACACTATAGTTGCATGGGGCGCCTGTTGTCGCGCCGCGAAACCCGCTAGTTCTGTTTCATGGACGATCTGGACCTAAATCTTCTTGGGGCGCTGGACGCTCTTTTGACCGAGGGCAGCGTGACTGGTGCCGCCCGAAAGCTCGGCCTGAGTTCCTCCGCCATGAGCCGGGCGCTCACACGGCTGCGGTCGGCAACGGGCGATCCGCTCCTCGTCCGCGCGGGGCGCGGGCTGGTCCCGACGCCAAGGGCGACGGACATTCGTGACCAGGTTCACGCACTCGCTCGCGACGTCCGAGCCGTCCTGAGCCCGCAGCCCGGCGACATCGATATCGAGACGATCGAACGCACCTTCACGATCCGCGCCAGCGAGGGATTCGTCGAGTTGTTTTCGAGTACCCTTGGTGGCCGCCCTCACATCATCAGCGCCGCGTTCCCGCCTGCGCCTTGCGCCCAAGCCCGACAAGAATGCCGATCCGCTCCGCGAGGGGCAGATCGACCTTGAGATCGGCGTGCTCGGTGCCTTCGCGCCAGAGGTCCGCACGCAGCTGATTTTCCGGGACCGCTTCATCGGGGCCGCTCGGACCGGTCATTCGTTGCTGACGGCGCAGGTGACGCCAGAACGCTACGCAGCCTGCAAACATGTTGTGGCGTCGCGCAGGGGGACCTTCGTGGGGCCAGTCGACGACGCGCTTGCGGAACTCGGGCTCCGGCGAGAGACGGTGGTCGTCGTACCCGCCTTCTCCGACGCGTTACGCATCGCTCGCCAATCGGAGCTGATCGCGCTCGTTCCAGGGTCATGCTTCGAAGTCGTCGACCCTCTGATGGAAGGGCTGAGTGCGTTTAAGTTGCCGGTCAAAACACCTGAAATTTCCATTTCTGCAATGTGGCACCCTCGCATGGATGCCGACCCAGTCCATCGCTGGCTCCGCGAAACTGTCATTGCGACATGCCGCGTAGCGCCGTCTCTAGATTGAAGAAAAAGGGCGGGGTAGTTGCGGATCAATGCTGATCGGCTTCCAACGACTGATATTGGTCGATCGCAGTCGTCTGTAGCGTGAACGGAAAAAGTGCCGTGCGCGGTGCGTCTTAGCGCATTCTGGCCAAGAATAAGGCGGGCGATTGGCCCGCCCGCAAACGCGCGAGAGCCGGCGGCCGGCTCAATCGCAAAGATGACGGAAGCCGTCGAAACCGAAATAGGTGCCGGAGCGGGGGTCGAAGCTCTGATACTTGCGTCCGCAATAGGCATACCATTCCGGCGTCCAGGGAGCCGGCGCGTAATAGACCGGGACCGGCTGATAATAAACCACCGGCGGCGGGGGCGGCGCGACGTAGACCGGCGCCGGGGCGTAGCGCGGCTGCGCAATGGCGTTCCCGAAGAGCGTGCCGACGGCAAAACCTGCAACGCCCGCAAACACCGCGTCGCCACCTCCAGCCTTCGCGGGCGCGGTGGCGCCAAGCACAAGAGCGATCGGAACAAGGAGGGCGAGACTACGCTTGAACATGACAGTCACCCGGGATTGCGTCGCAACGCCCGGCGCGGGCGGTGCACTCTGACGCCTCGGATTCATGTCACCGCAACCTAAACAGCCTCTTAACGGCGGGCGGCTCCGGGTTCGCACTGCGGAGCGGCGGCCGCCTCTCAGCCGCGTCGGGTCGCGCCCATCCGCAGCCGCATCGCCGCCGGCACGCGATATTCGCGCAGCACCGCTTCGGTGTTCCTGAGGCCGCAGGCTTCACGCTGCACGACGAACAGCCACAGCGCCTCTGCCGCCTTGTCGAACAGCTGCGTGCAGCGGCGCGCGTGTTCACCTGCGCGATCCTCTCCCGCCGCTTCTGTCTCTGCGTCGCGCCAGGCAGCCAGCGCCTGCTCGAAGCCGCGCGTCAGCCGCCCGAGCGCTGCAGCCTTTTCCTCGAAGATCTCGGCTTCGAGGGTGTTGACCACGGGGAGCGGGCGCAGCGCCGATCGCGGCGCGAGGATATGCGGCGGCTTGAGGCTCACAGCGCTTCAATGCCGCGACACGGCTTGTGGCGCAAGACGGGTTCGCCGCCCACAGGCGCGATCAGCCCCTGGCTTCGCCGATCTTGACGGCGATGTCGTTCGCCTTGTCGCGGAGATTGATCCCGAGCGTGCCGAGCACGCCGATGATCGCGACGGCGATCAAAGATGCGACCATCGCGTATTCGATGGCCGAGGCGCCGGTCGTGTCGGCGGCGAAGCGCCGGATGAGACGCTGCATGTGAAGCCTCCAGAGGCCATCCCCCGCGTTCTCTGCGAAGTGGCCCGGTCGGCTCTCGTTCTCTCACCCTTGAGTGCGGGGCGCGATTGAAACCCTTTGTTTACCTTAAGTCGGGAGGGCGGCGGCGCGAAACATTTCAGCGTGCGTACGAAACCCGATCGTCCCCCTCGCGCAACGATGCGGACACGCGAAATTGGCAGATTGACCTCGCGCATCGGATGCCAAGGCATTCCTCCCGCCTTAGGCATCCGCATCCGCCCAACCTCCTGTCCGCCTTGAGGCCGGCCATCGCGCCGGCCTTCTTCTTCTTAAGGCTCGCTCTCGCGGTTTGCGTCCGTCCTAGTCCCCAAGCTTTTTGATAAGAGCCTCCGCGGCGGCGGGGTTACGCTCCTTTGCGGAGGCGATGAAGAAGACGAAGACGTCGCGCGTCGTCTTCTTGGGTGTGCGCGCGACGATCTTCGGAAGATCGTCCGGTGCACCGCCCGTCGCCCAGGTTTTCGCGCGTGCTGCCCATCTATCGAGATCGGCCGCCGCATATCCGGTTTCGATGTCCGCGACCGATCTTTGCAGGCGCATATAAACGAAGTCCGCGGTCACGTCGGCGATCGCCGGATGCGTCTCGAACTCGGCGAAGACGATGGCGACGCCATGCTGCTCGGCGAGCTCCACGAATTCCGGCACGAGAAAGCTCTTCGAGCGCACCTCGATCGCGTGGCGAAGCTTTCTGCCGCCGAGTTCCTTCGGCAGGAGCGAGAGGAACGCGCCGAGATCCTCCGCGTCGAACTTCTTGAACGGTGCGAGTTGCCAGAGCACCGGCCCGAGCTTCTCCTTCAGCTCCTCGATGCCCGACTTGTAGAACCACTCGATCGCGCCGCCCGCTTCGCCGAGCTTCTTGGCGTTGACGACGGCGCGGTGCCCCTTCACCGAGAAGACGAAATCTTCGGGCGTCTCGTCGTACCACTTGCCGAAGCTCTTTGGGCCCTGGCTGCGATAGAAAGTGCCGTTGATTTCGATCGCGGACAGCCGCCGGCTGGCGTGCTCAAGCTCACGCTTCGCCGGCAGCTTCTCCGGATAGAAGAGGCCGCGCCACGGCGGAAAGGTCCAGCCGCCGATACCGACTCGGATCGTGCCGGCGTCAGGCTTCGCCATGCTCGGGTCCCTCCGACCGCCGCTACCTTGGCGGCGTGTCAACGATTTTCATCGCCTTCCTGCTCGCACCGGTTACCGGTGGCGCAAGATCAAAATACCACACGCGCGCCGATCTAGGCGGCGCTCGCCCGCTTTGGCTCAGCGGGCGCCACCCAATGCCGCATCGTCGCCTCGGCGCGGGCGTATTGCGGCGGCGGCGCGAATGCATGCCCAAGCGCGGCGGCCGCCCGCCAGGGCCAGCGCGGATCGGCGAGGACGGCGCGCGCCAGCGCCACCATGTCGGCCTTGCCCTCCGCAATGGTCGCCTCGGCTTCCTCAGGCTCGGTGATCAGTCCGACGGCACGCGTCACGATCCCCGCCTCGCGGCGAATCTTCTCGGCGAACGGCACCTGATAGAGCGGCACGAACGGAATCTGCGCCTTGGCGAAATTGCCGCCGGAGGAGGCGCATATGTAGCCGACCCCTGCCTCCTTCAGAGCGCGCGCGACGACGACAGCCTCGTCGGGCGTGAAGCCGCCATCGGTCCATTCGCTTGCCGAAAGCCGAGCGCCGACCAGCATACGCTTCGGCAGCGCCGCGCGCACGGCCCGCGCCACTTCGAGAATGAGCCGCATGCGATTTTCGAGCGGACCGCCGTATTCGTCCTCGCGTTTGTTTGAGAAGGGCGAGAGGAATTCGTGCATCAAATAACCGTGTGCGCCGTGCAGCTCGACATAGTCGAAGCCGGCACGCTCGGCGCGCTTCGCCGCCTGCACGAAGCTCTCGATGAGCCGAGCGATGCCGTCGGCGTCGAGCGGGGCCGGCACATTCCAGCCCTGGTCGAAGGGCACTGCCGAGGGACCGACCGTCTGCCAAGGATCTTCATTCGGCTTGAGAGGCCCGCCGCCGTCCCACGGTAGGCGGTTGGAGGCCTTACGGCCGGCGTGCGCAAGCTGCACACCGAAAAGCGTGCCCGCAAGCGCGACGCGGCGCGCCGCGTCAAGCGTGCGCCGCGCCGCCGCCTCGTTGTCGTCGGAATAAAGCCCGAGGCAGCCGTGCGTGATGCGCCCGCGCCGCTCCACCCCCGTCGCTTCGATTGTGACCATGCCGGCACCCGACATCGCGAGCGTCATCCAGTGCTGCATGTGCCAGTCAGTGGCCGAGCCGTCGTCGGCCGAATACTGGCACATCGGCGCGACGGCGATGCGGTTCTTGACGTCAAGGCCGCCGATATCGATAGGCGAGAAGAGATGCGGGGTCATTTTGAGGCTCCGGGGAGGTCGGAAGGTCGGAAGCAGGGGGTGGAGGCGGTCGGAGGACCGCAAGAAATATGGCATGCCGTGGCGCTGCGGCAAGCTCCGCATGGAATTGTCAGCAGGCTGCTCTTTAGAATTTGACGTTAGCGCTTGGAAGGCACACTTGAGCGCCCGATGTCCGAACAACCCACTCAGCGTCGCCTGGCGGCGATCCTGGCCGCCGACGTGGTCGGTTACAGCCGCCTCATGGAGCGCAACGAAGCGAGCACTCTCGCGACGCTGAAGACGCGGCGCAAGGATGTGCTGGAGCCGCTCGTCGCCCGCCATCGCGGCCGCATCTTCAAGGAACTCGGCGACGCGCTGCTGGTGGAGTTCGGGAGCGCCGTCAATGCCGTCGAATGCGCCGCCGACGTGCAGCAGGCGATGGCCACCGCCAACGACGCCCTGCCTGAGCCGCAGCGGATGGTACTGCGCATCGGCATCAATCTCGGCGACGTGGTGATCGAGGGCGAGGACCTTTACGGCGACGGCGTGAACATCGCGGCGCGGCTCGAATCGCTCGCCGCGCCGGGCGGCGTGGCGATCTCCGACAGCGTGCACGAACATGTGCATGGGCGTGTGGCCGTCGATTTCGTTGACCGCGGCCGATTTGAAGTGAAGAATCTGGCGCGGCCGGTGCATGTCTGGGCGTGGTCGCCCGGTGTGAACGGAGCGGGGGACATTGCCCTGCCCGCGACGGATGCGCCGCCACCCGTTCCCGACAAGCCGTCGATCGCGGTCCTTCCCTTTGACAACATGTCGGGCGACCCCGAGCAGGGGTATTTCGCCGACGGCATTACCGAAGACATCATCACCGATCTCTCGAAGGTCTCCGGGCTCTTCGTCATCGCCCGCAACTCTTCCTTTGCCTACAAAGGAACGGCGCCGGACATCAGGCAGGTGAGCCGCGACCTCGGCGTGCGCTACGTGCTCGAGGGGAGCGTCAGGCGTGCGGCGAGCCGCGTCCGCATCACGGCGCAGATGATCGACGGCGCCACCGGCGGCCACCTTTGGGCGGAGCGCTACGACCGCGACATCTCCGACATCTTCGCGGTGCAGGACGAAGTGACGCGGAACATCGTCGGCGCGCTCAAGGTGACGCTCACCGAAGGCGAGCGAGCGCAGCGCGGCGGCCGCGGCAAGGTCAGCCCCGAGGTCTATGACATGATCGTCAGGGCGCGGCAGATGGCGCTGCAGCTCCGTCCCGAATCGGCGCTTCAGGCTCGCGCCTTGCTGGAGCGGGTGGTCGCGCTCGATCCCACCGTTGCGATCGCCTATGCGCGGATCGCCATTACGACCTTCGCAGAATATGTCAATCGATGGAACGGCGCGACGCCCGACAATCTCACCCGCGCGCGCTCGCTGGCGGAGAAAGCCATCGCGACCGACCCGTCGGAGCCGCAGGGCTATATCGCGTTGGCGCTCGTGCTCTCCTGGATGCGGCGGCTCGACGAGGCGGAGCAGGCGGTGGAGCGGGCGGTCGCGCTCGATCCGAATTCCGCCGACGGCTACACCGGGCTCGGCAACGTGCGTGAGTTCCAGGGCAACGCCGAAGAGGCGGTGGCGCTTTACAAGCGCGCCTACCGGCTCGACCCGCAGTGGGACATGGCGCTGCATTTCATGGGGCGCGCACTGCTTGCGCTCGACCGATTTGAGCCGGCGGAAAAGGTTCTGAAGAAGCGCCTGAGCTTCACGCCCAATTCCGACATGTCACGCTTCTATCTGGCCTGCGTCTACGCCCGCACGGGCCGCAAAGAAGATGCACAGCGCGTATGGCGCGAGCTGATGGAGGTCAATCCGAGCTTCTCCGCGCGGCACATCGGAAGCGCCCTGCCCTACCGCGATCCCACCATCGTGGAGCGCTATCTGACCGCGCTGCAGGAAGCGGGGATCGAGGTCTAAGCGTCGGGCTAAAGCTGCTTAAAAAAGAAGCTCACGTCTTCGCGCCGGCTCTTGTCCGCACGCATCGCGTAGCCCGGCACCTCGCCAAACTTTGTCCAGCCGAGACGCTTGTAGAGGCGGTCGGCGGCGCTGCCGACTTCCGTATCGAGGGTGAGCAGCGTGCGCCCGATGCGGCGCGCTTCGTTCTCGGCGGCGTAGACGAGAGCTTCGCCCAGCCCGCGACGCCGCGCGCGGCTATGCACGAGAAGCTTGGCGAGATCGGCACGAAACGCCTGATTCTCCTGTGGCGCCAGGATGAGCTGCACAGTCCCGTCGAGCTTCCCTTCGGATTCCGCCGCAAAGATCAGACGCTCGCCGCGCGCATGGCTCGAAAGCGCGCCCTCCCACCATCTTTCCGCCTTCTCGCGCGTCATCGGCCAGACGAAATTCACCGAGGCGCCGCTTTCAACCGCGTCGATCAGAAGATCGACCAGCGCGGGGCGCTTCGCCTCCGCCTCTTCGAGAGTCAGCAAAGAGATGGCATGCGCGATCATTTAAGCGCCTCCGAACTCTGAATCACGGCGTAGCGGGCGGGCTTGCCGCTGACGTTGCGGAACGTGTTGCCGCCCTCGGCGCGCATGTGCAGGCAGTCGCCGGCGGCGAGGCGATGCACCTCCCCTGCGGACGCGATCTCGATGGCGCCTTTCAGCACCCAGACATGCTGATCGATGCTGCGCTGCCGGGCGCGTTCGAACTTCACCTCGGCGCCGGCGGGAAAATCGATTTCGACGATGCGGACCGGCGATCCGGTTCCGGCCGGCGCAACTTCGCGCCTCAGATATCCACTCGAAGCATCCTGCCACACCGGCTGGTCGGCGCGGCGCAGCAGCGGCGACGCCGCGTCGCGCGCGAAGAGCGCCGAAAGGCTCATGCCGAGCCCGGCGCAGAGCCTGTCGAGCACCACGGCGCTCGCATGCACCTCGCCTCGCTCGATGCGCGAGACCATGGCGCGGCTGACGCCGGTTCGTTCCGCGATCTCTTCAAGCGTGAGCTTCTGCGCTGCGCGCCGCTCAGCGACGCGCCGCCCGATCAGGAGAAGAAGGGCATTGTCGGGATCCACGATAAGAGAATTTCATCTCCTATCGTGGAGTCAAGCGGGATTTGGCGTCCGAATATGCTCGCGGCGGAATCCGAGGCCGATCACTCGCGCCGGGATCCGTTGCAGGACTGGAAACACCTGCATCAGCTTGATCGGGAACGGCACGCTCGGCAGCGATGCGCTGGCCAGCGCCGGCGCCAGCAGCAAGTTCTGCGCCATCACCTGAATGCGCTGGATGATCCGAACCGCGGGGGCGCGCCGCCGCTGGATCGCATCGAGATGCTCGGAGGTGAGCGTGCCGTCGCTGAGTGGTCCGGCGAGGATGTTCGCCGCGGCGACGGCATCCTGCACCGCCAGATTGATGCCGACGCCGCCAACCGGGGACATCGCGTGCGCCGCGTCGCCGATGCACAGCAGCCCCGGTCTGTGCCATTTGCGCAGCCGGTCGATCGTCACCGTCAGGAGCTTCACGTCGTCCCAGTCCCTGATCTCTCCGATGCGGTCCTTGAAGAAGGGCGTCATGTAGACGATGGCGTCGCGAAACGCCGGCAAGCCTTTCGCCTTCACGCTTTCGATACCGCCCTTCGGGATGACGTAGGCGCATTGCCAGTAGTCACCGCGGTCCAGCATCACCATCATCTTGCCGGCCTCGATGTGACCGAACAGATCAGTGGCGTCATCGGGCTTGCGGGATATGCGGAACCAGAGCACGTCGATCGGCGCCCCGACATCCGCCACCTGCAACCCGGCGCGTTTGCGCACGGTGGAGTGACGACCGTCGCAGCCGATGACGAGATCGGCGCGGACCTCGATCTCGCCTTCCGGCGACCTGGCGCGCACGCCGACGACCGTGCCGCCCTCGTCGATCAAGTCGGTCACTTCCGTTCGCATATGCAGATCGAAGGTGGCGTAGCGCCTGCCGTGGTCGGCCATGAAATTCAGAAAGTCCCACTGCGGCATGAGCGCGAGGAATTTGCATCGCGTCGGCAGGTGCGAGAAGTCGGCCATGGCGACGCTTTGACCGCCGATCTTCCCGGCGAGGCGATCGACATCCTCACGCGGCAGCTTCAGGAACTCGTCGAGCAGGCCGAGCTCGTACATCAGCTCAAGCGTCGAGGGATGCACGATGTCGCCGCGGAAATCGCGGAGGAAGTCCGCATGCTTTTCGAGCACGATCACCGACACGCCGGCACGCGCCAGCAGAAAGCCCAGCATCATGCCCGCCGGCCCGCCGCCAGCGACGCAGCAGGTTGTGTTCAGCGATATTGATCCCATCGCCGCCCTCAGAACCACACCGACCGATGATACAGGATCGCAGATGCGGATTGGTCTTTCAATCAGACGGATCGGCGCCGCCTGATCGAATCTTCGGCTACCGCCCCGGCCGTCCACTCTTCTTCATGCGGCCTTTGCGGCGGCGCTCTTCGCCTTCGTCCTCGTAGGAGCCCGTGCCGATCTTTTCGCGCGATGTCGTGCCGGGAATGTCGCCCGGCTTGATCGGTTTCGGCCCGCCGAGCGGCTTCTCGGTCCGGCCGACCGTCATCTCGTCGAGCGTGTTCCTTCGCGCGAGGCTGCGCGGAGAGAGGCCGGCAGGGCCCGCGATGCGGCCGGGGGTTGGGGCAGTGCTCTCCGCACCTCCCCTCCGACCCTTCGGCGCGCCGGGCTTGCCACCTGATCCGAAAGCCCCTGCCCGTCCTTCCACCTCGCTTTGCCGCGCCAGCGGATCGTCGGAGATCGCGAGCTCGGTTTCGCGCAGGCGCTTGATCTCGTCGCGCAGCCGTCCCGCCTCCTCGAACTCCAGGTTGCCGGCGGCTTCCAGCATGCGCTTCTGGAGGTCGGCCATGTGCGCCTCGAAATTGTGGCCGATCATGCCTTCGTCGGCGAGGCCGGTGTCGACGCGCACGTGGTCGCGCTCGTAG
This sequence comes from uncultured Alphaproteobacteria bacterium, assembly GCA_963805325.1. Lineage (GTDB taxonomy): Bacteria > Pseudomonadota > Alphaproteobacteria > Rhizobiales > Afifellaceae > DASWJZ01. The sequence continues at coordinate 69,245 of CAWDTS010000001.1, forward strand.
ACGCTGTCGAGAATGTCGTGGATGGAGCTCTTGATGCTCTCCGGCGTGATGCCATGCTCAATATTGTACTCGACCTGCTTCTCGCGCCGCCGCTCCGTCTCGGCCATCGCGCGCTCCATCGAGCCGGTGATGGAGTCGGCGTAAAGCACGACCTTGCCGTCTACGTTGCGCGCGGCGCGGCCGATCGTCTGGATCAGCGACGTCTCGGAGCGCAGAAACCCTTCCTTGTCGGCGTCGAGGATCGCGACCAGCGCGCATTCGGGGATGTCGAGGCCCTCGCGCAGAAGGTTGATGCCGACCAGCACGTCGAAGGCGCCGAGGCGGAGATCGCGAATGATCTCGATCCGCTCCAGCGTCTCCACGTCGGAATGCATGTAGCGCACGCGCACGCCCTGCTCGTGCAGATATTCGGTCAGATCCTCCGCCATGCGCTTGGTGAGCGTGGTCACAAGCGAGCGATAGCCCTTCGCCGCCACCTCGCGCACTTCGCCCAGAAGATCGTCGACCTGGCTTTTCGCCGGGCGGATTTCCACCGGCGGGTCGATGAGTCCGGTCGGGCGGATCACCTGCTCGGCGAAGATGCCGCCGGTCTGGTTCAGCTCCCAGCCGCCCGGGGTCGCGGAAACGCAGACCGTCTGTGGACGCATCAGGTTCCACTCCTCGAAGCGGAGCGGTCGATTGTCCATGCAGGACGGCAGGCGGAAGCCGTATTCGGCAAGCGTCGCCTTGCGGCGAAAATCGCCGCGATACATGCCGCCGATCTGCGGGATCGTCACGTGGCTTTCGTCGACGAAGACGAGCGCGTTGTCGGGAAGATACTCGAAGAGCGTCGGCGGCGGCTCGCCCGGCTTGCGGCCGGTCAGATAGCGCGAATAGTTCTCGATGCCGGCGCAGGCGCCTGTCGCCTCGATCATTTCCAGGTCGAACTGCGTGCGCTGCGCGAGCCGCTGCGCCTCAAGCAACCGCCCGGCCTTCTCCAGTTCCGCGAGCCGCCACGTCAGCTCCTCGCGGATGCCCTTGGTCGCCTGCTGCAAGGTCGGCTTCGGCGTCACGTAATGCGAGTTGGCGTAGATTTTCACGCTCTTCAGATCGCCGCTCTTCTGCCCGGTCAGCGGATCGAATTCCTGGATCAATTCGATCTCGTTGCCGAAGAAGGAGACGCGCCAGGCGCGGTCTTCCAGATGCGCTGGGAAAAGCTCCAGCGTGTCGCCGCGCAGCCGGAAGGAGCCGCGCACGAAGTTCATGTCGGTGCGCTTGTATTGCAGCGCCACGAGATCGGCGACGACCTGGCGCAGGTCGATGGCGAGCCCGACCTCCAGCCCAAAGGTCATCGCCGTATAGGTCTCGACCGACCCGATGCCGTAAATGCAGGAGACGGAGGCGACGATCACCGCGTCGTCGCGCTCGAGCAACGTGCGCGTCGCCGAGTGGCGCATCCGGTCGATCTGCTCGTTGATCGACGATTCCTTCTCGATGTAGGTGTCCGTCCGCGGCACGTAGGCCTCGGGCTGGTAATAGTCGTAATAGGAGACGAAATACTCGACGGCGTTCTCCGGGAAGAAGCTCCTGAACTCGCCGTAGAGTTGCGCCGCGAGCGTCTTGTTCGGCGCCAGGATGAGCGCCGGGCGCTGCGTCGCCTCAATCACCTTCGCCATGGTGAACGTTTTGCCACTGCCGGTGACGCCGAGGAGCACCTGCGTATTTTCGCCGGCTTCGGAGATGCCCTGCACCAGCTCCTTGATCGCCCCCGGCTGATCGCCTTTCGGCTCGAATTCGGAGACGATCCTGAGCGGGACCCCGCCTTCGCTCTTCTCCGGCCGCGGTGGGCGGTGCGGCACCCAGGTGTGGTCGCGGAATTCCGGCCGGCCCTTCTCGATCAGGTCGGAAAGCGCCTGAACCGTCGCGGTCACCGCGCCCTGCGGGGTGGCTTCCGCCTGCTCCAGCGTCACGTCGAGGCCGGCGACCGGCATCAGGCCCGCGCCGGCGCGCTCCTTCGCCGTGGCGCGACCGCCCATCGACGTCCCGCGCGCAGTCGTGATGGGCTTTTCCTTGCCCGGCTCAAGCGGAATGGAGCGGTCGGAGAGCGTCGGGTCGCCACGCCCCTTCAACCTCCGCTTCGGCTTTTCGTCCGCGCCTTTGGAAATCTCGTCGGCCCAGGCCGATATCGGCCCGGACGGCAGCGGCTGACCGTCGAGACGAGACTGCGGCGCTTCGGAAAATCCTTCGGCGCGGCGGTCGCTTCGGCTCTTCGACCGCGCGGAATCAGTGCGTTTCTGCGGCATTGCCGCAATATGGGACGCCCCGCAGCAAATGGCGAGGCGATTGCCGGGGGCTTGGCGCAGCCTCCTGACAAATCGTGTTGCGCCACCTTAAAGTTGTATCGCGCCTGCGGTGTTGGGCGCGACCTGTTGTAGTGCGCGGCGGCCCAATGCACGCGGGGCGTGCGCAAGAAAAGAACAGCCACGTCAGTGAATTAAGTCTCTCTTTTCGATTTCCTGCAACCGTAGCCACGGAGTGCGGACAAAAATGCTGTGAGCGTTGTGCGAACAGCCGCAACTACGAAGAGAGAAGCGACGACAGCGATGCGCCCGGCCACCGCCGATGGAACGCCGGTCGAGAGATTGGCCGGCCGCTTCGCCAATCCGCGCGCTTCGGCGTCGCTGGTGATCGTGTCCGCTTCGGTTTGCGGCGGCTTCGTACTCGCGCTCGCGCTTCTGCAATTCGTCCCGCTCCGCTTCGACAGCGCCTGGCTCCACGGATGGCTGCTCGCCGGATGCGGACTGACCGCGCTCGGCTGCGCGGCTTTCGTTTACGATCGGCAGCGCGCTGTCACCGCTGCGTTGCGTTCAGAGCGCAACATTCGCGATCTCTTCGAAGGCAGCAACGAAGGCGTCTTCCGTTCCACGCTCGACGGCAGGATGATCAGCGCCAATCCGGCGCTGGTCAGGCTGAACGGCTACGAGACGGAAGGCGAGCTCATCCGCTCGTGCAACGACATCGCAACGGAATGGTACGTCGAGCCGAAGCGACGCGACGAGATCAACGAGGAGATCCTGCGCGAAGGCCGCGTGACCCGCGCCGTTTCGGAAGTCTACCGTCACAAGACGCGCGAGCGGATATGGATCGAGGAAAGCGTACGGCTGGTCCGCGACGAGAGATCGGGCGCACCGCTCTACTACGAAGGCAACGTCCGCGAAGTCACCGAGACTATGCGCCGCCTGAAACTGCAGGAGCGCTACGACAAGATCGCATCGGTCATGTCGGGCTGTCTCTACCAAAACCGTATGTCGGCGGATGGCAAGACGTCGATGCCCTATGCGAGCATCGGGCTCTACCACATGCTCGGGATTCGCCCGGAGGACGTTGCCGAAGAACTCCTCGGCTTATCGTGACCTCATCCATCCCGACGACTTCGATCGAGTGACACGCGCGGTGCTGCACTCTCGCGACACCCTGACGCCGCTCATGTGCGAAAACCGCATGCTGCTTCCTGACGGGACCGAGAAGTGGGTGCTCGCCCACTCGGTGCCGGAGCGCGAGCCGGACGGCTCGACGCTATGGCACGGATACATCGTCGACGCCTCGGAGAAGAAGCGCTCGGAAGCGAAGATTTACGAACTCGCCTATTTCGACACACTGACGCATCTGCCGAACCGCGTCTACTTGAACAACCGTCTGCATCGGCTCCTCTCGTTCGAGCCCGACCGCGAGCAGCCGCGCGCGCTCCTGTTCGTCGACCTCGATCATTTCAAGGTGCTGAACGACACCAAGGGCCACCATGTCGGCGATCTGCTGCTTTGCCAGATCGCCAAGCGGATCAACGCGTCCGTCGAGCCGGGTTCGCTCGTGGCGCGGCTTGGCGGCGACGAGTTCGTGGTGCTGCTCGATCGAACGGACGACCCGGCAGACATCAAGTCGCGCGCGCGTGCGGTCAGCCAGCGCATCCTCGCGGCAATCGACCAGCCATTCCGGAACGCTGGCGACACGTTCCAGACGACTGCGAGCATCGGCGCCGTCGTGTTCTCCGCCTCCGATCACGATGTGGACGCGGTTCTGAAGCACGCCGACCTCGCCATGTATGAGGCGAAGGCAGCAGGTCGCGGTACGGTGCGATTCTTCGAGGAGGGTATGCAGGTCGCGGTGACCGACCGGCTCGCTCTCACCTCCGAGCTGCGCCGCGCGCCCGAGGACGGCCGCCTGGTTCTACACTTTCAACCGTTGGTCGGCGCCCGTGGCGAGTGCTACGGGGCGGAGGCTCTGCTCCGATGGAACCATCCGACGCGCGGCCTGATCTCCGCCGGCGAATTTATCGTGCTCGCCGAGCGCAGCGGCTTCATGGCCTTGATCGACGAATGGGTTCTGAGAGCGGCGTGCGCCACACTCAAGGCGTGGGAGGACGATCCCCTGACCCGCGACCTGATGCTCGGGGTCAATGTCAGCGCGCGCGGCGTGTGCCGCATGGAATTCGCCGAGATCGTGGAGAGCACGTTTGCACAGTCCGGCGCCCGGCCCGAGCATCTGACGCTTGAGATTACCGAGCACGTGATGCTCGATGACTTCGACGCGGTGAACGCCGTAATGCAAAGGCTCCAGAAGTTTGGCCTGCATTTCGCGCTCGACGATTTCGGCACGGGCTATTCGTCGCTTTCCTATCTGAAGCGGCTGCCGATCGACACCTTGAAGATCGACCGCTCGTTCGTCAGCGAGCTCGAAAGCGACGTGAGCGATCGCGAGATCGTTCAGACGATCATGAACATTGCGCGCAGCCTGAAGATCTCGGTCGTTGCAGAGGGCGTCGAGACGGATCTGCAGGCGATGCTCCTGAAGCAGTTCGGATGCCAAGCCTTTCAGGGATTTCTCTTCGGCAAGCCGATGCCGGAAGACAAGTTCAGGGAATACCTCCAGGCGGCCTCCGATAAGAGCGATGACGGCAGTCGACGTCGCGCGCTCCCCTGAGGCCGCGCGCCAACGCGGATTCGAGCAAGGACCACGAGTGCTGGCTCAATGCAGCATCGTCGCGGCGCATTCCTCCGTTTCGATGTTCCGCATCTGCTCGTCAAGCATCGTGAAGAACCGCCAGCCGGTCAGTTGCTCGATCGAGTCGAGGCCGACGCGATAGGTTTCGAGGTAATCCAGGTCGCGCCTTGCACCCTGCCGTTCCCGGTGATCGACGTTCGGCAAGAGATAGCCGTTAAGCCTGCCGAGCTCGGGATCATAGAGTATCTTGAAGAGAGCAGCCGGGACAGCGACGTTGCCATCGCCGATTGCCTTTTTGTCGACCGGCTCCAGATCGATGGCATTGCTACAGGCGTCGACGTCGGCCGAGACGTGGATCGCGTGCCGCTCCTGGTAGACCGGCCCGGTGATGACGTAGAGTTCGCCGCGGTTGATCGCGAGCTTGCGCACGAGGTCTTCGAGCTTGCGCCAGATGCTCTGATTGAAACCGCGGCCCTCCTGCGGCACCGCGTTCGAGAGAAAAAACGTGTCGGCCATCAGGTCCGCCGAGCTTTTGAAATCGGCCGACGGGGCCTGGTGACCGCGGTCGAAGCCGCTACCCTGATAATCCTTGTCGACGGCGCCGGGCGCGGATGCCGGCAGGCTCGGCTCCTGCTGGAACTTGACGCTAGGGCGCGTCGCCGTCCCCTCGGCAATGGAGCGGGTCACGCGCTCGATCACCCAGTCGGGCGTCTTCGTGCGGGAATTGTGAGCGAGCACGTAGCCTTGATGGCACACGGGTACGAAGTCCACATCAGCGTCCTCGGCGATGCTCGGAAAGCCGATCGCCTGCCACAAGTCCGCACAGGATTCCGGATCGTTCGGACCGCCCTGCGCGAGCGCCGGTCCCGCTCCGCAAAACAGGAGAAGAATCATGGACGCGAGCGGGCGCGGCATGTCACGAAGGGGCCTGCTGCGTATCCGCGGCGATCTCGGCCTTCTTCACATCGGCCTTGGCCTGATCTCTCTTCTGCGTCTCCTGCGACCCGACGGCCTTCGACACCACGTAGCTGCCGCCGCTGATGCCGAGCAGCCCGAGGACAGTCTCTGGAATCTGGACGAAGCCGCCCGATTCGATCGTCAGCATCAGGAACAGGCCGGCGACGAGGAACGTGAAGATCAGGAACTGGAAGCGCGATAGACTCGCCTTGCGCCCATCCGATTCTGCGATGAGTCCATCGAGGGGTATCGCGCCGGTCAGTATCTTGAGGAGCACGATCGCGGCGAAGCCGAGCAGAATGATCAGCAGGACGGCGAAGCCGATCAGTGCGATTCCCGAAGGTGTCATCTCTCCCCCTCCCCGGCTGACGTACGCCTTGCCTGGCACCGCCTCGCCGGCTCTTTTTGTCTACATGTTGCGAGCGATCTTTCCGGACAGGTAGAGCCCGTTGCTGCCGGCAAGCAGCACGAGCAGGCTTTCAGGCACATCGGGCAGCGACCGCGTGCTACTCCCAGCGCCGAAGAACTCCATGAGGTAGGCGCCGAAGACGAAACCAACGACGAGCAGGCTCTGAATGCGCTCGGGGTTGATGCCGCCCGCATCGGTAGTCGACAGGAGCCCATTCAGCGGGATGTCGCCGCGCAAAATCCGTATGGCGATCACAAGCGCCAGGAGCCCCAGCCATCCGGCCAGGGCGTACTCGACGACCCTTGCGAGCAGCCCCGTCATCGCCCCAAACCCCGAAAATCCCGGCGCGACCCTTACACACGCACAGCGTGTATTCAAGAAATTTCTTCTTACACGTGTACCGACAGCGAGGGCCCACGGCAGCGCTGAGTGCGCTTCGTCGGCTCACATCAGAGTGACGTCCCGTGACCCGGGAAACGGAATATGATCCTCCGTGGCGGCATTGACCGCATTCTCTTGTCTTCTCGAAGAGGCCCCCATGAAACGCACTCTCACCTTGATCTCGGCGAGCCTTCTCGCCTGCGGAGTTCTTGCTGCACCCGCTTTTGCGGCCGGCAGCGGCAACAGCAGCAGCGGCGGTGCTACTCCGTCTTGCCCAAGCGGCAAGGTCTACAGCCAGCAAAAGAAAATGTGCATCGACGCGCAGTCGAACCTGCTCGACGACAAGTCGCTCACCACCTATGCCTACGTTCTCGCCAAGCAGGGACACTACCAGGAGGCGCTCAACACGCTCGACCTTCTGAAGAATCCGAACACCCCAGAAGCGCTCAACTATCGCGGCTACGCGACGCGCAAGCTCGGGCGGGTCGATGAAGGCATCGGCTATTATCTGAAGTCGGTGGCGCTCGACCCTGACTACACGCTGGTGCGCGAATATCTCGGCGAGGCCTATCTCATGAAGGGCGACGTCATCCGCGCCAAGCAGCAGCTTTCCGAGATCGAGAAGCGCTGCGGCACAACCTGCGACCCCTACGGAGAGCTCGCACAGGCGATCGCCAGCGTGAATAGCTGACTGGGCGCCTGAGGGCCGCAGAGAGAGAAATATCCACGGAGCGTCGGGCGTGAGCCCGGCGCTCCGGATTCAAAGCGATGTCGTTCTTCCGCTCCGCGGCGCTTCGCCGCGTCATCTACGCCATCGTAATTGCGCTGGCGCTTGTCCGCCTCGCCACGCGCCTGCACTCCGAGCCGCTTTCAGACAAGGCGCCGGCGGAGCGCGGCACGGTCGTGCGTCTCGTGCCGTGAACTCTCGTTGATTTCCTCGCATCGACCCTCTACGCGGCGGGTCGATGAGTGATGTTTGCTGGGTGCTGACGACGGGCGAGGCGGGCATGCGCAGCCAGGCCCTGGGGCTGGCAGAGGCGGTCGGCCTGCCAATCGAAGAGAAGCGCATCGTCGTGCGGCGACCGTGGGCCCTGCTCCCGGGCGGGCTCCTTCCCATGCCGCTCTCGGCACTCGATTCTTCCGGCGACCGGCTCGACCCGCCCTGGCCGCGGCTCATCGTCGGCTGCGGTCGCCGCTCCATCGGACCGGCGCTCGCCGTCAAGCGCTCCTCCGGCGGCCGCACGCTTGCCGCCTATGTGCAGAACCCTGAATTCGGCCGGCCGCGATTCGATCTCGTCGCTGCTCTGCCGCACGACCGCGTGCGTGGCACGAATGTCGTCGCCGTGCCGACGGCGCTGCATCGGGTCACGCAGCAGCGGCTCGCGGAGGAGCGCGAAAGATGGCGCGGCCAGTTCTGCACCGATCAAGCGCCGCTCGTTGGCGTCCTCGTCGGCGGCGACAACGGCAGCTACCGTCTGAGCGAAGCGGTCGTAGACCGGCTGATCAACGTGCTGCGCAAGGCGCATCGCGAGCACGGGATGCGCGCCGGCATCACGCCCTCTCGGCGGACGAGCGAAACCGCGAAGCGAGCAATCCGCGAAGCGCTCGCCGCCGAGCCGTTCGGAACGCTTTGGGATGAATCCGGCGACAACCCCTATTACGGAATCCTCGCGCTTGCCGACCGGCTGATCGTCACCGCCGAGTCGATCTCGATGGTCTCCGAGGCCCTCGCCACGGGACGCCCGGTTCACGCGCTGCCGCTCGAAGGACGCGGCGTACGGCACGAAGCGTTCCTTGAGCGTGTGGTCGCCGATGGCCTTGTCTCGTCGATCGAGGGCGACGACCTCGACTGGAGTTTCGCCGGGGGGCCGCCGATCTATCCGACGGTGGGGCCCGCGCAGCGCCTTCGCGCCATGCTCGGGTTAGGGATCGACTGACATATATTGAAATCTGTCAGTCTATATGCTAGAGACGACGTATTCCGCCAATCATGGAGTGCGTCATGGATATGCTTCCGCTCGGAAAACACGGCCCCAACGTCTCCCGGATCGGGCTTGGCTGCATGGCGATGTCGGGCGCCTACGGGCCGGCAGATCGAGGCGAGAGCATCGCCACGCTCCACGCCGCCCTCGACGCTGGCATCAACCTCGTCGACACCGGCGACTTCTACGGAAATGGGCACAACGAGCTCCTGATCGCCGAAGCGTTGAACGGCAGGCGCCGCGACGACGTCGTGATCAGCGTAAAATTCGGCGCGCTGCGCGGCCCCGACCATTCCTGGGGCGGCTTCGACGGGCGGCCGGCCGCGGTGAAGAACTTCCTCGCCTATTCGCTGAACCGCCTCGGCACCGATCACATCGACATCTACCGTCCTGCGCGGCTCGATCCGAACGTGCCGATCGAGGACACGATCGGCACCATCGCCGACATGGTGAAGGCCGGCTTTGTCCGCCACATCGGCCTCTCGGAGGTCGGCGCGGAGACGATCCGCCGCGCCCATGCCGTCCATCCGATCGCCGATCTGCAGATCGAGTATTCGCTAATCTCGCGTGGGATCGAGGACGAGATCCTGCCGGTCTGCCGTGAGCTCGGCATCGGCATCACCGCCTATGGCGTGCTGTCGCGCGGACTGATCAGCGGCCATTGGTCGAAGGAGCGCGCGAACGCGCCCGGCGACTTCCGCAACATGTCGCCGCGCTTCCAGGCGGAGAACGTCGAGCGCAACCTCAAGCTCGTCGAGGCGCTGAAGGCGATCGCGGAGGCGAAGGGCGCGACCGTTGCGCAGGTGGCGATCGCCTGGGTGCTTGCCAAGGGCGGCGACATCGTCCCGCTGATCGGCGCACGCAGCCGCGACCGCCTGACGGAAGCGCTCGGCGCGCTGGACTTTGAGGTCGGCCCCGACGAAATTGCGCGAATCGAGCGCGCCGTGCCAAAGGGTGCCGCCGCCGGCGAGCGCTATAACGCCCAGCAGATGGCCATGCTCGATAGCGAGCGAAAAAGGACGGCCGCGTGAATGACCAGCCGCTGACAGCGGAGCAAATTCTCGACGCCGCCGAGGAGGCCCTCCGGCGCTTCGGCCCGGAGAAGGCCAACGTGGTAGACGTCGCGCGCGCGCTCGGCGTCAGCCACGGCAGCGTCTACCGGCATTTCCCGAGCAAGGCGGCGCTTCGCGACGCGGTGACGGAGCGTTGGCTGACGCGCGTTTCCACTCCTCTGGCGAAGATCGCGGAGGCCCCCGGTCCTGCCCCGAAGCGTCTCCGCCGCTGGGTCGAGACGCTCGTCGCCGCCAAGCGCAGGAAGGTGCTCGCTGAGCCGGAGCTCTTCTCCACCTACCAGGCGCTAGCCCGCGACTCGCGCGATGTTGTCATGCGGCACGTCGACCGTCTCATCACGCAGCTCGAGACGATCATTCGCGACGGCGTCGAGCAGGGTGAGCTCTCCTCCGCCGATCCGCGCGCGACGGCGCGCGCGCTTCTCGACGCCATGGCGCGCTTCCACAACCCCGTCCACGCAGCGGAATGGGCCGACGCGGCCGCAAGCGACGCGGCCCTCGAAGGCGTCTGGAATCTGGTGGCGCCCGGCCTCGGCCTCGAAAAGGCCGCGGCCCCGAAGAAGAGCCGCGCTCGAAGCTGAATAGCCTTAAGCGGCGACAGGCTCCTGCGGGAAAGCCAGCTGCTCGCGCGCGCGCCAGTCGCTCGTGACGTAGTTGACGATGATGGAGCGGCGGACGCCGTGGATCGGCCGTTTCTCGAAGCCGTGCCAGGTGTTCTTGGCGGGCACGAAGATCATCGCGGAGTTGGGCTCGAACGGCGAGCGGCCGACATGCGTGTTCTCGTCGGCGTAGATGTCGGTGCCGAGGTCGGAATGGCGCGGATCGTCCGACATGTAGACCAGCATCGTGAACATCTTCACGCCGATGTCGGTGTGCGGTTTCAGCCAGAAGCCGTCTGTGTCCTGCGCATATTCGATGCGAACAAAGGTGTTCTTGACCGGCGCGCCGAACGTCTCCGCGATATGGGCGACGGTCTCCGGGTCCTGGAACGCCTCGGCCGTGGCGCGCGCGCCTTCGAACGTCTCGAGGTTCGTGCCGGAAAAATAGATGCGGTCGGCATTGTGCGCTTCGCGCGTCCCCGAAACGCCACCGAGATCGGCGACCGGAAACGGCATCGACTTTCAGCTCGTCATAAACGACCTTGGGGAGCACCCCCCGCAAGATCCAGTGGCGATAGGGCGCCGCATGCGCCTCCGCACTATCGACCGCCTCGGTGAGGCTCTGCTTGACGGCGTCAGAGAGCGTGCTCATCGGTATCCCCTCAAATTTTCCGGCGCTGGCCCGCGAAAGCGCCTGCTCTCACCGGCATTTCCCGCGGAAAAACGCGCCTGCCCGCCGATCTAGAGGACACTCACGCCGCCTGTCCAGCGCCGCGGCGCCGCGACGCGCTGTTGTGGGCCGCCGGCACGGGCATTCTTGAAGCCTGAGCCGCCATCCACTATCTCACATGCGGCCAGCCGCATGTTCCGCGCGGCGCCTCAAACCGGTCGGGGACGATGGCCTATCTCGACATTGCCGCACTTGAACAAACGCCGCTGAAGCGCGAGCCCTACGACTATCTCGTGGTGCCGGATTTCGTGCGGGCCGACCAGTTTCCCGGCGTCGTCACCGACTATCCGGCGGTGCCGGGGCCGGGCTCGCATCCGCTTTCGGAGGTCGAGGTCAGCGGCCATTTCGAGGCGCTTCTCGACGAGCTCGACGGCCCGGAGTTCCGCCGCGCAATCGAGGCGAAGTTCGGCCTCGACCTTTCGGGGCGCCCGACCATGTTCACGGTGCGCGGCGAATGCCGGTCAACGGACGGCAAGATCCACACCGATTCCACGACAAAGATCATCACCGTCCTCCTCTACATGAACGAGAAGTGGGACAAGGATGGCGGGCGGCTCCGCATCCTTCGCAACGGCACCGACGTCAACGACTTCGTGGAGGAGGTTCCCCCGCACGGCGGCACGCTCCTCGTGTTCCGCCGCTCGGAGAATTCCTGGCACGGGCATCTGCCCTTCGACGGCATGCGCCGCGCGGTGCAGATGAACTGGGTCACCGACAAGTCGGTCGTCGCGCGCGAGCAGAGCCGCCACCGGCTCTCCTCCACGATCAAGCGGCTGAACCCATTCCGCAAAGCAAGCTGAGGCGGACGACGATGGCCCAACATCACGCACGCGTTCTGATCCTCGGCTCCGGCCCGGCCGGATACACGGCTGCAATCTATGCAGCGCGGGCGCTTATGGAGCCAGTGCTGATCGCCGGACTGCAGCCGGGCGGACAGATGACCATCACCACGGAGGTTGAGAACTATCCAGGCTTCGCCGACGCGATCCAGGGCCCGTGGCTGATGGAGCAGATGCGCGCGCAGGCGCTCAATGTCGGCACGCGCATGGTTTCCGACACTGTGGTCGAAGCCGATATCAAGCACCGGCCCTTCCGCCTGACGCTCGACGGCGGCGACGTCTGGACCGCCGACGTGCTGATCGTTGCGACAGGTGCGCAGGCGCGCTGGCTCGGGCTCCCCTCCGAGGAGCGCTTCAAGGGGTTTGGTGTCTCCGCCTGCGCCACCTGCGACGGGTTCTTCTTCAAGGGCAAAGACGTGCTTGTCGTCGGCGGCGGCAACACGGCGGTCGAAGAGGCGATCTATCTCGCGCATCTCGCCCGCAAGGTAACGGTCGTGCACCGGCGGGATTCCTTCCGGGCCGAGCGGATCATGCAGGACCGGCTCTTCAAGCGCGACAATGTCGAGGTGATCTGGGACACGGAGCTCGACGAGGTGTTGGGCAAGGGCGGCTTTCCCCCCTCCGTCACCGGCGCCCGGCTGAAGAACCTGAAAAGCGGCGAAAAGTCTGACATTTCCGTTGACGGCATATTCATTGCTATAGGTCATGAGCCGGCTGTTTCGCTGTTCAGGGAGCAGCTCGCGTTGAAGCCGAGCGGCTATATCCTGACGGCGCCGGGCTCGACCACGACTAGCGTTCCAGGCGTATTCGCGGCCGGCGATGTGACTGACGAGGTGTTCCGACAGGCCGTCACTGCAGCGGGTATGGGCTGCATGGCGGCACTTCAGGCGGAGAAATACCTGTTCAGCGTAGAGGCAACGCGCGAAGCTGCGGAGTAGAGCCGCTTGAACATTCAGGAGCCGGGACCGCCCGTCCAACGCGGCGAGATCGACTGGGACAAGCTGCGTATCTTCCACGCCGCCGCCCAGGAGGGCTCTTTTACGCGCGCTGGTGAGCTGCTCGGCATGAGCCAGTCGGCGGTCAGCCGCCAGGTGAGCGCGCTTGAGCAGGAGCTCGGCACGCCGCTTTTCCACCGCCACGCGCGCGGCCTGATCCTGACCGAAGAGGGCGAGCTTCTGATGCGCGCGGCGCGCGACATCGTGCTGAAGCTTGAGAACGTGCGCGCGCAGCTCGTCGATTCGCGCGGCCAGCCGACCGGCACGCTGCGCGTGACGACGACGGTCGGAATCGGCTCCACCTGGCTCACGTCGCGCATCAACGAGTTCATCGACCTCTATCCCGGCATCAGGCTTGAGCTGATCCTCGACGATTCGGAGCTCGACGTCGCGATGCGCCAGGCCGACGTTGCGATTCGCCTGCGCGCGCCCACGCAGCCCGATCTGATTCAGCGCCGCCTCTTCACGCTGCACTTCCATGTCTATGCGTCGCGCGACTATCTGGAGCGCTTCGGCGAGCCGAAGACCACCGATGACATCGACAACCATCGCATCGTCATCTTCGGCGAGAATGCGCCGACCTATCTGAAGACGATGAACTGGCTGTGCACCGCCGGACGCGATGCGGGCAATGCGCGCCCACCCGTGTTCTCGGTCAACAACGTCGTCGCCATTCGCCGCGCCGTGGAAAAGGGCGTCGGCATCGCGCTCCTGCCGGACTATCTGGTCGGCCCGCAGTCGGAGCTGGTGCAGATCCTCCCCGACTACGAGGTGCCAAGCTTCGACGGCTTCTTCGTCTATCCGGCGGAGCTGAAGGATTCGGCGCGCGTCACCGTGTTCCGCGACTTCCTGGTCGCCAACGCGCGGCGCTGGAGTTTCTGAATCACTAAGACGGCGCCTCCATAATCAACACTGTCCGTCGCGTGCCGTCCTCCTCGGACCATGCCTGTTTGACGTCTGACAAAGGCACGGTTCTGGTCGCGATCCCAAAGCCGCCGGGCACGGTCGCTTGCAGCAGCGCGCCGATGGCGCCGACGAATCGGTCGAGAGGGATGCTGCCGATGCCGCTGCCCATCAGCTCGATCGCCGACGAGCGCAGCACAGCGCTCGGCAACGTGATGTCCGATCCGCTCGCAGAGCCCACTTGGACAAATCGGATAGGCACAGCCTCTGCTGCGGCCTTGGCGCCGGCAATCAGGAGGCGTTCCGCGCTCCTGCCCCAGAGGTAGTCGATGACCACGTCCACTCCGTCGGCGAACTGCTGCTTGAAGCGGCCCTCCAGAGCATCCGCATTCTCGACGAGCGGAATGGTGACATCCGCCCCAAGTGCGGAGACGGATTCCAATGCGGCGGCGTTGCGGGCGGTCGCGATGACCTTTTTCGCGCCGAGATATTTGGCGATCTGCACGGCGAGGCGGCCCGCCGCGCCGGTGGCGCCGTTGACCAGCACGGTCTCGCCGGGCTTGAGCCTGGCGCGTTCCGTATAGGCGGCCCAACTGGACATGCCGGGGTTGGCGATGGCGGCGGCGGTGACGTCGTCCAGCGCGTCGGGCAAGGCCACGCATCGCGCCGAAGGCACTACGGTCCGCTCCGCCATGCCGCCGTAAGGCGCCTTCGGCAAGGCGAAATAGACCCTGCTTCCGTTATCGAGCCGCCCAACGCCATCGACGCCGACGACGAAGGGGAACTGGCCTGACGAACTGTAATGCGTGCCCGAGGCACGACTCTTCACGACGTGGCTGATGGCAGCTGCCGTAACCTTGATGCGGTTCTCGCCCGAGCACGCCACCGGCTCAGAAAAGTCCGCGTAGACGGGCGTTTGCCCCGCTCCTCGAACGATAGCGGCTTTCATGACGATTTCTCTTTCGGCTCTGATCATGACGTGTGTAAAATGCACACATATGAGGGAACTTCGATGCCGTCAAGAAAGAAAGTGCAAAATACACATATTGGCGACCAGCTTCGCGAGCTTCACGGCGCTTTGCTCGACATCGTCAGCGTCATGAATTGGCCGCAACGCGACGAGGGGCTCATTGCGGAGGCCGGAATTTCCCTCGACCGGGCGCTGTTCCCGCTACTCGTCGGAATCGAGCGGCTCGGGCCGATTGGCGTCGTGGAGCTGGCCGACCGCGTCGGGCGCGACTACACCACCGTCAGCCGTCAGGTCGCAAAGCTCGAACGCCTTGCTCTCATCAAGCGCCAGGACAACACCGCCGACCGCCGCGTGCGCGAAGCCGTCATCAGCCCGAAGGGCAAAGCCATGACCGACCGCGTCGATGCCGCGCGCGAGAGGATTGGCCGGGCCATCCTCGAAACGTGGGATACGCACGACATCGACGAGCTGACACGCCTCATGCGGAAGTTCGCGGATGCCCTGAGAGATGGGCCGCCGGCCGTCTCACAAATCGAGAATTAGGGGCGCGGATGCCATTGAGGACACGGCGGCCATTCACGCGTGGAACGCCATGCGACTTATTCGGCAGGAACGGCCTGATGGCCGACAACCCACGTCCCAAAACGGACCATTGCATGCTAGTCTCGCGAGCCATCGAACGGACGGCGGGTGATAGCAATGTTGGAATCGGACAAGGTCTTCGCCGGCTCGATTCCGGAAAACTACGACCGCCATATGGTGCCGTTGATTTTCGAGCCGTACGCCGCGGATATTGCACGACGCGCAGCGTCCTTGTCGCCAAGCGCCGTTTTGGAAATCGCTGCGGGCACCGGCGTTGTCACCCGCGCACTGGCTCCAAAACTGTCCCCTGGCGCAAGCTATACCGTCACCGACCTCAACCAGCCGATGCTCGACTACGCCGCTTTGCGACAAGGTCCCGACAGTCGCATCACGTGGCGCCAAGCGGATGCTCTGGCGCTGCCGTTTGAAGATGCGGCGTTCGATCTCGTCTGTTGTCAGTTCGGCGCGATGTTCTTTCCCGACCGCATGGCGGCCTACCGCGAAGCAAAGCGGGTCCTGAAGCCCGGAGGATCTTATTTATTCAACGTATGGGATCGCATCGAGGAGAATGACTTTGCGGACGACGTGACGAATGCCCTCGCAAGGATATTTCCGAACGACCCGCCGCGTTTTATGGCCCGCACGCCGCACGGCTACCACGATACGGCACTGATCCGTAGCGAGTTGGATGATGCAGGTTTCTCCCGTGTGGTGATCGAGACGAGAGCCGAACAAAGCCGTGCATCCTCGCCGCGCCTTCCGGCCGTTGCTTATTGTCAGGGGACTCTTCTTCGCAACGAAATCGAGGCCAGAGACGCGGGAAAACTGGAAGCCGCAACGGACCACGCCGAATCCGCGATTGCAGACCGACATGGCCGCGGCGAGGTTGCTGCCAAAATTCAGGCACACGTAATCATGGCAGTGGTCTAGGCACCGCGCTGCTCCGTCGCCCCCCTCTCCCTCCAGGGAATGGGTTTCGGGTTCTGCGCCCTTCGCTCCCCTATGCCGCCTCCGGCTTCGCGTGAGCGAGGATGTCGTCGGCGAGCCGCCCGGTAACCTCGGCCATCTTGTCGAACTCGGCGGTGAAGGTACCGACGCCGGCGGTCGCGGAGCGGAGCTCGATGATCAGGTCGGCGATCTCCGCTTCCGGGATCAGCGCCTCCACTACGTCCCAGCCGTTCCAGCCGGGACGCGCGTCGAACCCCATGAGCTGACCGCGGCGACCGGACACGATGGCGTTCACCCGTGCGGTATTTTCGCTCGGAACGGCGACCTTCACCCGCAGCACGGGCTCAAGCAGCACCGGCCGCGCCTCAGGCAGCGCCTCGCGCATCCCGAGGATGCCCGCCATCTTGAACGCCTGATCGGAGGAATCGACGTCGTGGTAGGAGCCGTCTGTCAGCGTCACGCCGATGTCGACGATCGGAAAGCCGCCGAGCGGCCCGTTCTTCAAGGCCTCGCGCACGCCAGCCTCAACCGCCGGGATGTAGTTCTTCGGCACGACGCCGCCGGTGATCGTATCGTCGAAGACGAAGCCGCTGCCGCGCGGCAGCGGCTTCACCTCAAGCACAACGTCGCCGAACTGCCCGTGCCCGCCGCTCTGCTTCTTGTGGCGGCCGCGCTTCGTCACCGTGGCCCGGATCGTCTCCAGATAGGGAACGAGTGCACGCCGCGTCTCCAACCTCAGGCCAAAGCGGCTTGTCAGCCGCTCGACCGCGACGCGAAGATGCATCTCGCCCTGCCCGCCGAGCAGCGTCTCGCCGGTGTCCTGCCGGTGGTCGACGCTGAGCGACGGATCTTCCTCCACCATCCGCTGCAACGCGGAGGAGAGCTTCACCTCGTCCTTGCGCTCGGCCGGATTGACGACCTGCCGCAGCACCGCCTGCGGCGCCGGCGGTATCGCAAGCGGCTTGATCTCGGCGCCCTTGGCGCCGAGCGTGTCGCCAGTTTGCGCCGGGTCGACCTTGCCGAGCGCGACCGTCTCGCCCGCTTCCGCAGCCCCGCGCTTCGTCGATTTCTGGCCGAGAAGCCGGTAGATGCCGGAGACCTTCCCGACCTCGCCCCGGACGGTCTGAAGCTCCATCCCGTCGTCCACTTTCCCGGCGAGCACGCGGATGAGCGAGAGCTTGCCGGCGTGGCTCGTATGGATCGTCTTCAGAACCTGGAGCAGCGTCTTCGATGCGTCTGAAATGCCAAGGCGCGCCCGCGTATCCTCGATGTTCGGCGCTTCATGGCGGAGCGCCTTCAGGAGCCGCAGGATGCCGTTGCCGTTCAGCGCCGAGCCGATCAGCACCGGCACGATCTGCCCGGCGCGAAGCTCCGCCGCGAGATCGGTGAACACCTTGTCGCGCGGCGGCTGGATGTCCTCCAGAAGCTGTTCCATCAGCGCGTCGTCATGGTCGGCGAGACGCTCAAGCATGGTGAAGCGCGCTTCGTCGCGGCGCGGCTCTTCGTTGGGATCGAGCTCGATCACCTGGCTTTCGGCGTGCTCGCGGTAGATGAAGGCGCGGTCGAGCGCGAGGTCGATGAAGCCGGTGGCGATCTCGTTCTTCCAGATCGGGATCTGGCGAAGCACCAGTGGCGTCTCGGAAGCGGGCTGCAGCAACTGAAGCGCGTCGCGCACGCCCATCGACGCCTTGTCGATCTTGTTCAGGAAGAGAAAATGGGGGATGCCGCGCTCTTCGAGGTGGCGGAGCACGACCTGCAACGCCGGTATCTTCTTCTCGTCCGGCTCGGCGACGACGATCGCCGCGTCGATGCCGGCGACGAGCGGCTCGCTTTCGTAGTCGAACTCTACCGAGCCAGGGCAATCGAGGAAGGTGAAGGTCTCGTCCATGAAGGTCGCTTCGCCGACGTTCAGCTCCACGCTCATCGAATGGGCGCGGGCCTCGGGCGAGGAATCGCCGATCGTATTTCCGTTCGCCACAACCCCAGGCTTCTCCAAGGCGCCGCTGCGCGCCAGGATGGCCTCAAGCAGGCTGGTCTTGCCGCTCGCAAACGGACCCACGATCGCAAAGCATCTGGGGCCGGTCTTGCGTCCATTGTCGCTCATGTCTTCTCCCTGCCTCTCCGGGGTCGTCATAAGCCCCGATCGCGGCCCTTGAGGGGAAGCAGATCGCCAATTCACGCCTCACGCCCTGGCCCTAAAATGAGCCTTCGACGACAAGGTCCGCCACGAATTCTCGCCCCGCTTCCGGAGCCGGCTTTCATGATCGTCTCAGGCGGGATAGAGTTTGGCAAGGGCCGGGCGAAACCCGTGAAAGCACGGGAATAGCGATGCGGTCCGGCATCGAATCGGCTAGGGGGTTTGGCCATGTCGGCAGCTCGATCACTTGCGGCGCTCGCGCTTCTCCTCGGACTAGGCTCCGCCCAGGCGGCGGATGTCGGGGTGGTAATGGCGCCGCCTACCACGGCCTATGCAGACAGCGCGTGCAGCGATTCCGGCGTCCTCGGCCGTATCAAGGGCCACTTCGCCTACGGGGAGCGGCACACCTGGCACCGCGGCTTCCTCATCGCGTCGCTCGACAACCCGCGTCCGAGCGGCCACCCCTATGCCGAGCCGGGCGTCGTCAAGCGGGACTATTGCCGGGCGGATTCGGTGATGACCGACGGCCGGCCCTATCCGGTCTTCTATGTGATCGAGCACACGCTCGGCTTCGCCGGCGTCGGGCGGAACGTCGATTTCTGCGTGCCCGGCCTCGACCCCTGGCACATCTACGACGGCGACTGCCGCACCGTCAGGTGACGCAAGCCGCGTAAAGACCCAAGGCGCGGCAAATCGCCCGCGCCTTTCCCCGCAGTTCTCTCCGCCAAACAGGGTGTGACGATATGTGGACGCTTCGAAGCGCGTCGGCTTCGCCTTTTGTCAGAAAGGTCAGGATTGCCGCCGAAGTCTGCGGGCTCGCAAATCGCATCGACGAGCAGGCGACGGACACATCCGACGCATCGAGCCCGCTGCGCCGTGAGAATCCGCTTGGAAAGATCCCCGCGCTGATCCTGGAAGACGGGACAACGCTCTACGATTCCCGCGTGATTGCGGAGTTCTTCGACACAGAAGCCGGAGGCGGCGTGATCCTGCCCGCCGCGGGCGCGGCGCGATTTCAGGTGCTTGTCCTGCAGGCGCTCGCCGACGGCATCATGGATGCCTCGGTGCTTCTCGTATACGAGGGCCGCTGGCGCACGCCAGAGCAGCACAACGACCGTTGGGTCGAGCATCAAAAAGGCAAGCTGTCGCGCGGCCTTGCGGCGCTCGAAGCGGCGCCGCCGAAATTCTCGGGCACTCCGAATATCGGGCAGATCGCGGTCGCCTGCGCACTCGGCTATCAGGATCTCCGTTTCGCGGGCGAATGGCGCAAGAGCCATCCGAAGCTCGTCGCCTGGCTCGACGATTTCGCGGCGAAAGTGCCGAGTTTCGAGGCGACAAAGCCCGCCTGATCAAGGGGGCACGGAAGCTTCACCCGATCGGCCGCGAGCGCGCCGAAGCCTGGCTCGAAGCGAGCTTCGACAAGCTCGGCCGGCAATCGACTGTCGATATCCGCGCGCGCTACTTTTGATCTTTCTTTGATCTTTCCGCGCTTTCGGTTTAGCTTCGCCTTGCCTGTAGGCCTCGCCCGGACCCCGTCCGGGCATTTTTTTTGGCCGCGGGCAGCCCAGCGGAGCTCGCGGAAGCCGCACCCGATAGCGGCGTTCTATCAAATCCGCTCGTACTGGGTATTTCCGTTCGGCCCGCGCATTCCCGATGCTTCTCCCCATGCCGGGCACCCCCGTCGCGGCACGAAATTGGGAGACAGCAATGTTGAGAGGAATGAAGACCTCCGCGCTCGTCGCCGTCGGATTGCTTGCCGGCGTCGTGTTCGCGGGAGCGGCCTTCGCCGGCGAGTGCCCGGCGGACAAGATGATGGCGAACGCGCGCGAGCCCGTCAAAGAAGAGGCCGTCGGCGTCACCGATACCGTGCTTGCCATGCTCCCCCTCGCCGAAGAGGGGCCGATGCTCAAGGACCGCAAGATGCGCGTCCGCAAGCTCACGATCGAGTCGGGCGGTGTGGTGCCCTGGCACAGCCACGGCGACCGGCCTGCGCTGATCTACATCATCGAGGGTGAGATCAACGAATACGCCAGCAACTGCGCCGCGCCGATCACCCACGGGCCCGGCGACGTGGCCGTCGAGTCGCACGACGTTTCGCACTGGTGGAAGAACCTCAGCAACGGAACCGTGACGCTGCTCTCGTTCGACATCATGCACGACGAGAACGATCACGCGATGTGACCGAACGGTCACGCCCTGGAAGGCGCGGCGTCCAGCCCCAAGCCCCACAAAGGGTGCCGCGCCTTCTCCCCCTCACCCGAACACGCCGGTCTCGAGGCAAGACAATGCAGAGCCGTTCCATCGTGGGACCCGCCTTCCGCCGCTCGTGTGTGATCGGCCTGGTCGCCTTCCTGACCGTCATCGACCTCTTCGCGGCGCAGGCCATCCTGCCGTCGCTGGCACGCGCCTATGGCGTGACGCCGGCAGCGATGGGGCTCGCCGTCAACGCCTCCACGTTCGGCATGGCGGCGGGCGGGCTGGCAGTCGCCTTCTTCAGCCGCAAGATCAACCGGCGACTCGGCGTGCTCCTGAGCCTCGCCCTGCTCTCGATCCCGACCTCGCTGCTTGCGGTCGCGCCGGATCTCTCTGTTTTCACGGCGCTTCGCGTCGTGCAGGGCCTTTGCATGTCGACGGCGTTCGCGCTGACGCTCGCCTATCTCGGCGAGCAGTGCAGCGCTTCAGACGCCGCTGCGGCCTCGGCCGCCTACATCACCGGAAACGTCGCGAGTAATCTCTTCGGCCGGCTCCTCGCCGCCGCGGTCGCCGACCATCTGGGGCTTCCGGCGAGCTTCCTGATCCTCGCCGCGCTCAATCTATCCGGCGCCGTCCTTGTTTATTTCTGGCTGGCGCGGACACCGCATATGGCAGACATGGGCGCCGGCCAGAAGCATTCGCCGCTTGCGGCGCTCGTCATGCATTTCCGCACGCCCGAACTCCGTGCCGCGTTCGGAATCGGCTTCTGCATCCTCTTCGCCTTCATCGGCACGTTCACCTATGTGAACTTCGTGCTGGTGCGCGCGCCCCTCTCGCTCAGCATGATGGGCATCGGCTTCGTCTACTTCGTGTTCCTTCCTTCGATCGTGACGACACCGATCGCCGGCAGCGTGGCGCATCGCTTCGGCACGCAAGCGACGCTTCGCGCCTCGCTCGCGCTCGCCGTCATCGGACTGCCGCTGCTTCTCTTGTCGAACCTTCCCGCCGTGCTCGCCGGCCTGGCCCTCGTCGGCGTCGGCACCTTCTTCGCACAGGCGACGGCGACCGGGTTCGTGAGCCGCGCGGCGGCGAGCGACCGCGCCTCCGCGAGCGGCATCTACCTCGCCTCGTATTTCTTCGGGGGCCTGGTGGGCAGCGCCGTGCTCGGCCAGCTCTTCGACCGCCTCGGCTGGGCGGCCTGCGTCGCCGGGATCGGTGCGTCGCTGGTGGTGGCGGCGTTCCTCGCCGGGCTCCTCAGGATGTCACCCGCGCCGCACTATTCGGAGCGGCTGGCGGTCAGCCACTAGGCGGTGACGTCGCACGCGCAGCCGGCCTGCCCTCCCCACGCCCCTCATGCTGAGGTGCTCCATTCCGCCCCTTCGAGGCTCCGCCGGATCAAGTCCGGGGTCGCACCTCAGGATGAGGGCGGAATGGAGCCTCGAAGCACACACTGCGTTGCCCGTGCTTTCTGGAATGGTCCTTCGAGGCAACGCCGATGATGTCGGCGTTGCGCTTCAGGATGAGGGAGTCTGATCGCATGCGGCCGGACGGAAATAGCGCCGCGAGATGGCTCCCTTGCCCTTCATTTGTTTCAAGTCCGGGGGACGGGATCGGTCTCACGGCGCTCTTGGCCGGACCGCGGCGCGTTCGAATCGGCCGCGGAATAGATGCACGCTAGCGCCCGCCGCCTTCGCGATCCAATGCCGTCTCCCTATCGTTCCGATGCGGATTTCCTGTCGCAATAGCGCTGCGTTATCGACTTCACAGCGCCTCGGCATTTCCGCGGAAATGCGCATCCTCCTATCGGTGGCTCCAACGCGCACAGACACCCTCGTGCGCATTCAAACTCTGGAGGAGCGAACCATGTTCCCGAATTTCGTGAAGATGTTTTCCGCCGTGCTTGTCGCATCCGCCGTCACGGTATCCTGTGCCGCGCTCGGCGACGCGAGAAGCAAAGACAACGGCGTCGTCGTTCTCGGCAGCGCCTACAACGTCGACGAGACCATTGCGCGCGTGAAGAAGGACATTGCCGACAAGGGCATCGTGTTCTTCATGGACGTGGACCAGGCGAAGCTCGCGGCGGGCGCTGACATCACGCTTCGGCCCTCGCATCTCCTGATCTTCGGGAACCCGCCTCTCGGCACCCAGTTCCTCACCTCCAATCCGGTCTCCGGGCTCGACTGGCCCGTCAGGCTGCTCGTCTTTGAAGACGCGGACGGAAGCGTGAAGATGGCCTACAACGATTTCACGTGGGTCGCGCACCGGCACGGCATCACCGACCGCGACGCGCAGTTCAAGATGGCGACCATGGTGATCGAGTCGATCACCTCGGCGGCGCGCTGACGCAGCGTTTCCAGAGCGGGATGGAGCGGATCATGGCTGAAAAATTCGACGCGATCGTCATCGGCACGGGTCAATCCGGGCCGTCGATCGCCCAGCGCATGACCAGGGAAGGCATGAAGGTCGCCATCCTCGAGCGCAATCTCTTCGGCGGCACATGCGTCAATGTCGGCTGCATCCCGACCAAGACGCTCGTCGCGAGTGCCCGCGCCGCGCATGTCGCCCGGCGCGCTGCGGATTTCGGCGTGATGATCGGCGGCGACGTGACGGTCGACATGAAGCGCGTCAAGGCGCGCAAGGACGGCGTCTCCGGCACTTCGAGCCGGAACGTTGAGACGTGGCTGAAGTCGAATCCCGACCTGACGGTGATCCATGGCCACGGCCGCTTCGAAAGCCCGAATACCGTCAGCGTCAACGGACGGCTGCTCGAAGCTCCGAAGATCGTCATCAATGTCGGCGGGCATGCCTTCGTGCCGGATACGCCTGAGTTCGAGGACATCGATTACCTGACGAGTTCGTCGATGATGGACGTGGATTTCCTGCCGGAGCATCTCGTCATCGTTGGCGGTTCCTATATCGGGCTTGAATTCGCGCAGATGTACCGGCGCTTCGGCAGCCGCGTAACGGTCGTGGAGATGGCCGATCGGCTGATCGGACGCGAGGATGCGGACGTTTCCGAAACGGTGAAGGCGATCCTTGAGAAGGAAGGCGTGGATATCCGCCTGAAGGCCGAGTGCATCGCCTACGAGAAGCGCGGGAACGGTGTCGCGGTCGGCCTGAAATGCAGCGTGGGGCCGAAGGAGGTTGCCGGCAGCCATCTTCTGCTTGCCGTCGGCCGCCGCCCGAACACGCACGACCTCGGCCTCGACAAGGCCGGCGTCGCGACCGACGACAGGGGCTACATCATCGTCGACGACAAGCTCCACACCAATGTCGACGGCATTTTCGCGGTCGGCGACGTGAACGGACGCGGCGCTTTCACGCACACTTCCTATAACGAGTACGAGATTCTGGTCGCCAACATGTTCGACAGCGACGACCGCAAGATCTCCGACCGGATCACCGCCTATGCCCTCTTCATCGACCCGCCGCTTGGCCATGTGGGCATGAGCGAACGCGAGGTACGAAAGTCGGGCAAGAAAGCGCTGATCGCGACAATGCAGATGACGCGCGTTGGCCGCGCCCGCGAGCGGAGCGAGACCGACGGCTTCATGAAGATTCTGGTCGACGCGGAAACGAAAAAGATCCTTGGCGCATCGATCCTCGGGATAGAGGGCGACGAGGCGGTCCATTCCATCCTCGACGTGATGTACGCCGGCGCGCCCTACACCGTCATCACGCGCGCCATGCACATCCACCCGACCGTGAGCGAGCTGATCCCGACGCTGCTCGAAGGCCTGAAGCCGCTCGAATAGCGGCGCCGGAGCGGACGACCGTCCGCCGGGCTCCGAGCAGTGTTTGACGCCGGAAGCCTAGCGCTGTCCGCCGGAAGCGGTGATGCGCTCGCCCGTCAACCAAGCGGATTGATCGGAGGCCAGGAACAGAGCGACGCGAGCAATGTCGTCGGGCTGCCCGAGCCGGCCCATCGGCACGTTCGCCCCGAGCTGCTTTTCGGCCTCCTTGTTGACGCCCATCGCCGTCAGGCCTTCGGTCTACGGTCATGCCCGGAGCGATGGCGTTGACGCGGATCTTGCGGCCAGCGAGCTCATTCGCAAGCGCCTTGGTGATAGCGTCAACGGCGCTCTTCGAAGCGGAATAGACCACCGAGTTTGGCACCGGATTCGCGCTCGAAATGGAGCTGAAGTTGATCACGCTGCCACCTCCGTCCCCAAAGGCTTCGACAGCTTCCTGAGTCGCGAGAATGCTGCCCAGCACATTGGTGTCGAACTGACGATGGAACTCATCCTCCGTCACCGCCTCGATCGGCCCGAAGCTGAACACTCCGGCGTTGTTGACGAGGATGCTCGGCGTGCCGAGCGCGTTCCTGGTCTCGGCGAAGAGGCGCTTCACGTCGGCGCTCTTGCCCACGTCGGCCTGGATCGCGACCGCCTTGCCGCCGTCGCGGATGATTTCGCCGACCACCCGGTCGGCGTCGACCCGGCTCGACGCATAGTTGACCACTACAGCGGCGCCGGCCTTGGCAAACTGCCTTGCGATGGCCGCGCCTATGCCCTTCGACGCGCCGGTGACAATCGCGACCTTGCCTGCGAGCTCGTTCATGACCCTTCTCCTTCTGATTTCGCCGAACGCGGCGGGGTGAGGAGAAACTGGCTCATACGGCTCGGAGACGGTATTGGCTCTTTTTCGATAACATATATACACTCACCAAATGAGTGATCGGTTGCAGCAACTGGCGCTTTTCGTGCGCACTGTCGAAACCGGCAGCTTTTCGAAGACGGCCCGCGAGTTCGGCATGTCGCAGCCGTCCGTGTCGCGGACAATCGCGGCGCTCGAAGACCGGCTCGGGGTCAAGCTGCTCACCCGGACGACACGCCAGCTCTCTGTGACTGACGCAGGCGAGGCGCTGTTGCCGCGGGCCCGCGAGGCCTTGGCCGGGGTCGACGACGCGGAAAGCGCGGCGCGCGGCGCCGACAGCCTCTCCGGCATCCTGCGCGTTGCGCTGCCGACCACCTTCGGCGTTCGGCAGATCGTACCCCTGCTCCCTGCCTTCCTCGAAAGACAGCCGCTTCTCAAGATCGATCTGATGATGTCGGACCGCTACGAGAATCTTGTCGCCGAGGGCGCCGACGTGGCGCTGCGTCTGGGCAAGCTCCAGGATTCCAGTTTTGTCGCGCGCAAGCTCGCGAGCACACGGCGTCTGTTCGTCGCCTCCCCAACCTACCTCGCGCGCCGCGGCACGCCTACAAGCCTCGCCGCGCTTGCCCAGCACGACGTCATCGGCGGTCCACGCGATTTCGGCGATCAGCGCTGGGTCGCGCGCCGTCGCGGAAAGACTGAAGCCCAGACGGTCAATCCGCGCATCCTCACGCACTCGCCCGGAGGCATCATCGCGTCGGCAGTCGCCGGCCTCGGCGTCGCCATTGCATCGACATGGATGTGCGACGAGGAGGTCGCTCAAGGCAAGCTGGTGGAGATCCTCGCGGACTACAGGCTTGAGCCAACCGACGCCTATCTGGTCTTTCCAGCCGGCCATCGCCCTTCGCAGAAAGCGCGTGCCTTCAGCGATTATCTCGAGCAAGCGCTCGCTGCGGCAAAGCAATAGGCTAACGGCCGTCTGACTATGCCGGAGACACAGGCGCGCTCAGAACGCGACCCGGTCGCCGCCCTTCAGCTCCAGGATGCCGCGCGCCTCGTCGGGCGTCGCGACCTGCATGCCGAGCCCTTCGACGATCTTCCGCGCCAGCGTCACCTGATCGGCATTGGATTTCGCGAGATGGCCCTTGCCGGCCCACAGGCTGTCCTCAAGCCCGACGCGAATATTGCCGCCGAGCGCCGCCGACTGTGCCGCGATGCGGAGCTGCGCGGCGCCGGCGCCGAGCACCGACCAGCGATAGGAATCGCCGAAGAGACGATCCGCAGTGCGCTTCATGTGCGCGACGTCTTCCGGGTGGCTGCCGATGCCGCCAAGGAGCCCGAACACCGATTGCACGAAGAACGGCGGCTTGACGAGGCCGCGCTCCGCGAAGTGGTTCAGGTTGTAGAGATGCGCGATGTCGTAGCACTCGAACTCGAAGCGCGTGCCGTTGTCGTAACAGGTCTCCAGGATGTACTCGATGTCCTTGAAGCTGTTGCGGAAGACGAGGTCGCGGGTGGCTTCGAGGTGCGGCTTCTCCCAGTCGAACTTGAAATCCTTGTATTTGGCGAGAAGGTGATAGAGGCCGAAGTTCATCGAGCCCATGTTGAGGGAGGCGACCTCCGGCTTGAACGTCGCCGCCGGCAGTACGCGCTCCTCAACGCGCATATAGGGGCTGCCGCCGGTGGTGATGTTGATGGCGGCATTCGTGCCCTGCTTGATGCGCGGCAGGAAGCGCGCGAACGCTTCCGGCGTCTGGTCGGGCTTTCCGGTTTTCTCGTCGCGGGCATGAAGATGCAGGATGGCGGCGCCGGCTTCGGCGGCCGCGATCGCCTCGCGCGCGATGTCGTCCGCGGTGATCGGAAGGTAGGGCGACATCGTCGGCGTATGGATCGCGCCGGTGACAGCGCAGGTGATGATGACCTTTCCGTTGACCGCCATCCGTCCTTCTCCCTACTTGCCGATCTTCTTGTCGGCCGCGCGCTTGTGTGCGGCAAGCGCCATCAGCCGCCGGTCGCGCCAGGCCTGCCGCTTCGAAAGGTCGGATTCCGGCAACCGGCCGCGGCGCTCGCTCTCGACGGTTGCCAAAACGTCGCCGGCCCAGTCGACACGGCGCTGCATCTGCGGGAAGAGCTTCTCGTAGATGCCCTGATAGCGGGTGACATAGTCGCGCACGCCGCCGGGCGCGTTCAGGTCGATGGTCTCGAACGGGCCCATGAAGGACCAGCGGAGCGCCAGCCCCTCGCGAATGCCGACGTCGATGTCCTCAACCGAGGCATAGCCGTCGGCGACGAGGCGGAAGGCCTCTTCAAGGAGCGCGCCCTGCATGCGGTTCATGATGAAGCCGTCGAGCTCGCGCTTCATGACGATCGGCGCCTGCCCTATTGCGGTGAGAAGGTCGCGCGTGCGCTCGATCACGGCCGGCGACGTCCAGGGCGCCGGCACGACCTCCGCTGCGGGAATGAGATAGGGCGGATTGATCGGATGCACGACGAGGCAGCGCTCGCGGCCGGCAAGCTTTTCCGTGAAGAGCGACGGCAGGATCGCCGAGCTTGAGCTTGCGATCACCGCGTCGGGCGGGGCGAGCGCGTCGAGCTCCTTGAAGATCGCGATCTTCACCGGAAGCTCTTCGGGCGTATTCTCCTGCACGTGCGAAGCGCCGGCAAGCGCTGCGGCCAGATCGCGCTCGGTCGTGATATTCGCGAGCAGCGCCTCCGGGCCGATCCCACCGAGCAGATCGTGTTCGGCGAGATCCGGCAGCATGCCGCGGATAAACTCGAGCGCCTTTTGAGGCGCCGTTGAATCATTGTCCCAAAGGACGACCGCATGGCCGCCGCGCGCGAAAGTGATCGCCCAGGCGCGGCCGATGAATCCCGATCCGACGATTGCGACCTTGCTCATTTCCCCCTCGATTACACGAGCAAGCGGTTTATGCCTGATCCGAACTGACATGATTTGGTTGGGCATGAAACAACATTTCGCGCTTTTAGCGTTGCTCGCCGCCGCCGTGCTCGTGCCATCCCGGCCCGCCGTGAGTCAGGGCTTGTCCCCTGGGATCATCGGTGACGACGATCGGGTTCGGCTCGACCAGCAAGGCCCCCCGTGGGACGCCGTTGGCCAGGTCAACGTCAGCACCTACCGGATGGCGGGTCAGTGCACAGGAACTCTGGTGGCGCCGAACGTCGTCATCACGGCCGCCCATTGCATCATCGATCCGTTCAAGAAAAAGCCCTTCCCATTGCACGATATCCACTTTCTCGCCGGCGTGCGAGGATCGGACAATTTGGGGCACGAGACGGCCGAGTGCCTGCATTTCCCTGAAGACTACAGCTACATCGGCCCCGACAAGATCCTGCCCACGATGCCGGCGCGGCCGGTGCCGGCGCAGGCTTTCCAAACCGATGCGGTGGCCATTGTCCTGAAGGGTGCGCTCACGGTCGATCCGGCGCCTTTGGCCGAATCGATATCGCCCGAGCCGGGACTGCGACTGGTGCACGTCGCCTATCCGGCGGATCACCGCTTTCTGCCCTGGGCGGACTTCAACTGCCACCTTCTGCGATCTGACCCGAAGGAACCGCTTTGGCTCAACGACTGCGACACGCACGTCGGAAGTTCCGGCGGCCCGCTGTTCGTCGAAGAGGACGGAAACTACAAGCTGGCGGCCATCATGCTGGGCAGCGCGAAACGGATGTTCAACATCGCGATGCCCGTTTCAAAATGGGGGGATTTGGCGCGAAACACCACGTGCCCCTAGCGTAACCAGCTTTGCGCCACGCGACGGACGGCGTCTTTGGTCAGTTCCGGAAGAGACTGCCCGTCCGTATCGCGGCAAATAGCAGATATCAGCAGTGTCAGCTCGATCAACTCCGGCGGCTCTCGGCCGGTAGACGGCTCGAAATGGGTTCTGATCTGCCACACGTTCAGCCAGCTACGATAGAGCCTCGGCGGTTGTGATCATGCCCAACCTTGGACCGCGTCCGGCTGGAAAATTCCTCTGTTTCAGTGGCGTGGACCACCGACGGGACACGCGATGCTGTGCATGATTGGGCATCGGCGTCTTAACGGAGATGCGCTTTGTCCGAACCGAACACTTGGGGAAAGCAGGCACTCGAATGCGCGCGCTTGGCTGCAGAGTGCATGGAGTTGGCGGGCGACGTTCAAGACCCTGCCCTGCAGCGGCATTTCCTTCAGATGGCGGAAGTATGGACCTCCTGGGCGATACAAGACCCTAGCGCCAATATAGAGCCCGCGACTTCGACCAAACAGATCTATGCAGCGCACGCGCTGATTTCGCGACAGCTCTTGAACGCCTCCGGCGACTGATCGTCGGCGCCCGGCTTCCTAGCTTCGGGTTCGCCCTTTCGTATTGCCTTGAACCGCAGTCGAGGGCGGTGTCAGGAATGCGTCGAACCGCTCCCGGACGACCGCGTAGCACTCGCACGATGCCTTTTCGAGACCGGTGCGATCGATGATCTGGATTCTCCCGCGACGATAGCTGATCAGGCCGGCAGTCTGCAGCGACTGCGCTGCGAGCGTCACCGACTTACGATTGGCGCCCAGCATGTGTGAGAGGAACTCGTGCGTATATGGGAGGGCTTCACCTTCAGCCCGGTCATGCATCATGAGGAGCCATCGGCATATTCTCTCTTCCACCGTATGCATGGAATTGCAGGCGACAGTCTGCTGAACCTGAGACAGCAGCGTCTCCGAATAGCTGACGAAAAGATCGCGCACATGCTCGCTGCGCTTAAACTCAGATTGCAACAATTCGATCGGGCAACGAACCATGGCGCCATCGAGTTGCACAAGACATCTATTAAAGGAGACGCGGCTGTACATAGCCGCGAAGAGGCCGAATGCTCCTTCGCGCCCGATGTTTGCGGTCTCGATGGCCGAACCGTTGTCCAAAACGGTGAGCAGCGAGAGGACAGTACCCTCGGGGAAATAGGCGTGCTTCAGAAGGCCACCCGCGTCGCAGACAACGGCCCCGAGTTTGAGTATGACGGGCTCCAGATGCGGGTCGATGCGGCGGCGACTGGCAGGCTCCAGAGCAGCCAGCAACCGGTTGTGCCGCGCATCACTTTTATGAGCTTTGGGCATGGCCATATTGTCCCACGATCGGGCGGCTTCGCATCCTCAAGCCGACTGAATTCGCTCCTGGGGTTTGCTCGCACCTTCCTGCACCTTTCCTTTTGCGGAGTACCAAACGATGGCGTCTGAGCTAAATTGCTCACGTACAGTGGCAATATTGAAGCGCACAGATCATTGATAAACGTCGTCCTGCACGGTGATCCCCATCTGCTGAAGAGGCGACGAGAGTGGGCGCGAAAGCGCATAGGCTACTTCAGGACGCCCGCCCTTTAAGTGCATTGCTCGGTAACGTCGCTTCGAGGCTCGCAATCTTCGTCGCTGATCCCTGAAAGCGTCAGCCCTTCGCCTCCACGTTTCCATGACTAACGTCCCAAGCGGGGCGACGCGGCGTCCCTGGCGCGAAGGATTGTTCGGAGGTGATAGCTGCAGACGCGGTGGGTTCCGGCACACCGTTTCCGGCCGCAGGGAGCGGCGAGGATGTGAGTCGAGCGTTCCCCGCTCCAACGCGCCGAGCGGTGAAAAACCTCTCCCGACCACACTACATAGCCGCTTCAGGTGGGTCGAAGCGGGCCGGTTGTGAGCACTATTGGACAGTTCCAAACGGCAAACCGGCGCATAATCCCCGCTGTCCCCCAAAGGGGAGTGGGAGACGCGATGTCAGAAGACACGCGGCCGTCGGATCGGGAAATAGAAGCCATCTCTCGAATGGCTCGGGAAAGCTCCGCCTTCTTTGTGGTCTGACGAAAGGCGCTGAGACCTCGAGAGAGCCAAGCGCCTTCTGACAAACCGCGACCGGTCAGAACTTGAACAAGTAAGCGGGAACTTGGCCGAGCTCGTAAAGACGGGGGCATTAGACAGCCATGCCGGATAAGACGCCGCTAATCGCCGACAAGAATCGGAAAGTCCCTCGGCCATTCAATCCCAAAGCTTTTCTTGCCAGAGCCGATGTGGGGAGGACGGTCTCCCGGTATCTGGAAAACCAAATCATCTTCTCGCAAGGCGACGTAGCTGACGCGGTGTTCTACTCATCGAAGGCAAGATCAAAATTAGCGTCGTTTCCGAGCACGGCAAGGAAGCCGTCGTCGCCCTGCCAGGGACAGATGAATTCTTCGGTGAGGGATGCCTCGTAGGCCAATCATCGCGCTTGGCGACGGCCAGAGCACTCACTGAATGCGAGGTGATGCGGATCGAGAAGGCAGCTTTGGTCAGCGTGCTACACAACGAGCGAACGTTCTCCGAAATGTTCGTACAGCACCTATTGGAGCGAACAGTTCGCGTGGAAGCGGACTTAGTCGATCAGCTTTTCAATTCCAGTGAAAAGCGCTTGGCTCGGGCACTTCTGCTCTTGGCCAACTTTGGCAAGGACGGCAAACCCGAACCGATCCTTACAAAGATCAGTCAGGAGACGCTGGCGGAGATGATCGGAACCACACGATCCCGCGTCAGCCACTTCATGAACAAGTTCCGGAGATTGGGGTTCATCGACTACAATGGTCATTTGGAAGTCCACAGCTCACTGCTGAACGTCGTCCTGCTCGATGACCCGCATATAAGCAGAGACGCCGATGGCGACCGGAACATCACACCGCTCGCAGAAAACGGATCGGGTCTCCGCCACGGCGACCACGACTGACCCTCGCAGCGGCGTGAGGAAGGCAGCGATAGCGTCCGCTTTCGCGGCGGATCGGAGTCCGATGATGGAGCAGTGCTCGGCGCACGGCAAATCGCGGTGACCGCCTTATTCGGCGTCGCAACCTCTCCGCGCGATGGCTAGACCGGGGACGAACTGATCGCTGTCGCCGATGGAGCGCTGTATGCAGCCAAGGCCCGCGACCGAAATCGCGTCAACGTCAGTTCCGGTGCCGCCCGCAGGAGCACGGCTGCGGCGGGCTCCGCCGTCAATCCGAATTGAAAACTCTTCGCCGACGCGCGCCCTCGGATCAGGTCTCAAGGGCCTCGGGCGATTGAAGGATCATGCGGTAGCAGGACATGCCGCCTGAGAGAAACTCGTAGGCCGCGCCCCAGAGGTAAAGTCGGAAACGACGATAATTGAACTCG
The DNA here is from genome assembly GCA_963805325.1 of uncultured Alphaproteobacteria bacterium. Taxonomy (GTDB): domain Bacteria; phylum Pseudomonadota; class Alphaproteobacteria; order Rhizobiales; family Afifellaceae; genus DASWJZ01. The sequence goes on from CAWDTS010000001.1 coordinate 101,660, forward strand.
CCGAAGCGGTCGATGATCGCCTCGCGATTGTTGTCGAAGTTGACCGCCCATTGCTTGGCCGTCAGGAAATAGCTGACGCGGTCGTTGAGCAGCTCCAGCACTTCGAGCGGCGTCTTAGAAAGCTGCTCGAGAAAGTCATGCAGAACCAGGTAGCTGTGATTGCCAGGGTAGATGTATTTCACGATATAGGAGGATTGGGCGTATTTCTCCTTGTCGGCGCTCCCATCGAGAAAGATCTTGCCGCCCGGTTTCACCAGCGTCGCGAATTTATCGAGGACCTTCTTGTAGTCGGGCAGGTGTTCGATCACGCCCATGATGACGACGGCGTCATATGTGCGGTCGGTCTGGTATTCCAGCAGGTCGATATTGATCAGTTCCCAGTCCAACCCGAGAGCTTTCGCCCGCTCCGCGAGATAGTCGATCGAAACCTGGGAAATGGAGATGCCCGTGCATTTCACGCCGCGGCGCGAGGCATATTCGAACCACGCGCCCCAGCCGGGTCCGATCTCAAGGATATGGTCGCCAGGCTTCAGACCGCATTTCTCAAAGCAGTAGTCGAACTTCCTAAGCGTCGCCACATCGAGAGGCTCGTCCGCCGTCTCGTACATGCCCTGCGTGTAGCAGGGCGTTTTTGGATCGAGGAAGCCTAGGAAGAAGTCTGGGTCAATCTCGTAGTGGCCGGTGATCGCCTGCTTGTTGGTGCGAACCTGGCCAAAAAGCAGCGGCTGCAGGAAGCGCCAGATCGTGGTCAGGGGATGAAAATCCTTCATCGCGCCCCGCAAGGCATAAGGGGCCAGCATGTCTCCCTCGATATCGACATCGCCGGCGACGTAGGCATCGGCGATGCGTCCCTCGTCCATGCTGCTCACCGCGCGCAATGCCTTGAGCGTTCTTCAGCGTAACCTCGAAGCGCGGCGCGTCCCTTCCGAAAAGCTGAACGGAACCGTCGGGGAGAATGACCTTGAACGATACGGGAGAACTGTCGAATTGCCGCGCGTATCTGCCGAGAAGCGAACGCGTCATCTTCGGGACCAACGTCTGATCGGATAATGCCGCGCGCTGCAGGTTTGCGGAATGCTCGTTCATGCGCGCGTCCTTTCCATACCGGATATCCGCCGAAAGGCAGGTCCTTTGAGACTTTTGCCGGCATCGCCTGATGGTCTGATATTGCTGCCGCAGGCGAGTCTTGGCAACCCTGCGCGGTCGCCACCGGCGGTGCCTCGAAGCGCACAAAAAGATCCCCCGGCCATCGACCGGGGAGCTAACAACCTCCGTCGCTGATCGAAAAGGCTTCAGCCTCCCGCCTCCGCGTTCCCATGATTGATGTCCAAGCCAAATCCACCCGTCGACCCCCGGCGCGGAGGAATTGCCCATAGGTGATGCCGGATGACCTCCAGCGACCGATGCCCAGGCTCTTCTCGCGACGGGGATTGGTGTTCTCGCGGCGTCCGGGGAACAGCTTCTTGCTGGAAACGCCGCTCGGCTTCGTCGCAGCGATAGGGGACTGAAGCCGGCTGGCGGAGGGAGCGGAAGCCGAACGGCCCAGGAAGCGCAAGGGGCTTAAGCCCATTCGCAGCTTTGGCCCCGGTTTTCGTCCCGGCCAATTGAGTGGATGTAGGTGGACGTTCCTGGTCACTGAAAACAGTAAGGCCAGGCCACTCCTCGATTTGAGATAGCTGACACAGAATAATACGTGAGAATTGTCAGGTGCTATGAAGACACGTGGATTTTGGTGGGCGGCCGGTTATGTGGACTGATCGAAGCAAACTGGTGCTGACTGCCTTCGGACTGTGGGTGATCTGGACGCTGGCCACTTGGGTATTCGAAGGCCGTGTGGAAGCACTTCTACGACCCGATGCGTTGGTGGACCGCCTTCTGTACATAGGAGTGGCGAACATCGGTATCGGAATTGTTGGCGCCGCCGTCCTTGTCGGCCGGATGGTACGGCGAAGCCAGATGCAAAGAGATCGCCTGGGCTTCGGGTCTCCGGTTCGAACGCTGATCTGGGTTCCCGTTGGCGTGGCGCTCGGCTTCGCGCTCTACTTCGGCCAGGGAGCCCCATCGAAAGATCCGATAGTCATCATCAATATCTATGCGCAGGTCCTGGTCGTCTCGATCGCTGAAGTGCTCGTCTGCTGGGCTGTGGTCGCAGGGGTCCTCGCTCAGGCGACAACGCTCGCAAAATGGGTTTCGATTCCTTTGGCAGCTATTGTTGCGAGCGCACTGTTCGGCCTCTATCACTTCGCTCATAGTCCACCGTTCAACACCCTCGAAATGGTTAGTCTCCTTGCGGTGGTCGGATTGATGACCAGCGCCTTTTTCTTCCTGTCCCGGGATGTCTACGCGACCGCCGTGTTTCACAACTTCCTTGCCGTCTTCGGTGTCGTCCAGGCGTTGGCTGCCAATGACAAGCTGACGACGTACCAGACACTTCAGGTTCCGTTGTTCGGAATGTCGCTGGCTGCAATCATTATCCTGGTACTTGCGGATATCTTCCTCATTCGACGCAAGACCGTTTGAGGCCGGGTGCTGCTTGGAAGGTCCGCTTCGTCGGCATTCCCGACTTGCGCGGTCGTTTGATCAGCCTCGGAGGAACGCAGGGGTAGCCCGATTACCTTCCTCCCTCGCACAGACCCCACCGACTGGATCGCCCGCAGCCTCTCGACCTCCGCCCTGAGAGGCGAATCTACCAGCGTCGCATATGCGCCAAGAACGGACATTGTTGTTCTGCAAAGCGGTCGCAACGGCCAGATGTGGCCGGCGAGCTTTTCGGAACTCGTCAGCGCTTCGGGGCAGCCTCTTCGGAGTCCGACACCCTCGTCGCGCCCTGGCGGCGCGTTTGCGCGCCAGGCTTCGGGCTGACGGCCTTTTTCTTGGTCTTGCGCGTCACTTTGTGCGTGAGCGGGCGCCAAGCCCCGCCAGCCAAATGGCAATCGAATTCCAGCTGGTCGCCTGCCTTGAACGCGTGCACCCGGTTGCGCACGCCGATCCTGTTGGGGCCGGTCCAGTCCTCGGGAGCGCTGAGGGTGACCTTGTCGCGCGAGACGACGGCCTCGAGCGGCGAGCCCTGATAAAGAAGCCGCAGCCGCATCCCTTGAAGCTCGGGCGGCATGCAAGGGCTCAGGTGCAGCACGCCTCTAACGATCTCAACCGCGGTTTGTCCGCGCTGCACGAGATCGACGGTCCCCGCCATCGCCCCGAGGTGGATGCCTTCCGCCGTCGTGCCGCCCTGCACGTCCCTGACGTCGCTCTCAAGCGCCTCCTGAAGCAGTTCCCACGATTTGGTGCGGTCGCTGCGCGCCAGCACCCAGGAATGCACGAGGCGGCTCAAGGTCGAGCCGTCGGAGGTGCGCGGCAGATAATAGGCGATGCACTTGCGGATGGTCTTAGCGCTGAAGTCGTATCCGAGCTGCCTGAAGAGTTTGCGCAGCTCCGCCATCGAGAACAGGTAGAACAGCATCAGGACGTCGGCCTGCTTGGAGGCCTTGTAGCCGTTCACGCTGTCGCCTTCCGCCTCGAGAATGCGGTCGAGGCGCTGAATGTCGCCGTATTTCGCGCGATAGGCGTCCCAGTCCAGCTCCTTCAGCTGATCGTAGCCCTCGAACTGGCTGATCACGCCGCCACCGTGGAACGGCACGAAGAGCTTGCGGCTCATCTCGTCCCACTGCGCCAGCTCCTCGGCGCTGAGACCCAGCACCTCCTGAAGCTCGCGCCGCCGCGCCGACGGGATGATCTCCAGGACCTCCCGCGCCTGCGTCAGCACCCAGGCCGCCATCACGTTGCTGTAGGCGTTGTTGTCGAGGCCGGGCGTTCCGCGCGATGGGTATGCGTCGTGGAACTCGTCGGGCCCCATGACGCCCTCGACGACGTAGCGCCCTTTGGCTTCATCCCATCGCGTGAGGCTCGCCCACAGGCGTGCGATCTCAATCAGCATCTCCGCGCCATGCGAGGCCAGAAAACTGCGGTCGCCGGTCGCCTCGTAATAGCGCCAGACGTTGAAGGCTATCGCCGCGTTGGCGTGGCGCTGGAGATGGCTGTTGTCGGGCGTCCAGCGGCCGGAGCGCGGGTTCAGGTGCAGGACCTGGCTCTCCTCGCGTCCACTGCTGCCGCTCTGCCAAGGGAACAGCGCACCCTTCAGCCCGCTCTTTTCGGCCGCGGCGCGGGCCGCCGGCAGGCGCCGATACCGATAGAGCAACAGCGACCGCGAGATCTCCGGCATGCGGAAGTTCAAGAACGGCAGGATGAACACTTCGTCCCAGAAGATGTGGCCGCGATAGGCTTCGCCATGCAGGCCGCGCGCCGGCACGCCGACGTCGAGCTCGCAGGAGTGCGGCGACACCGTCTGCAGCAGGTGGAAGATGTGCAGGCGCAGGATCATCTGGATGCGATGCGAGTCCCCGAGCTTGATGTCGCAGCGATCCCAGAGCCGCCGCCAGGCACGCTCGTGCTCCTGAAACAAAGCCTCGAAGTCGCCCGCCGCCGTGGCCGACTGGACGGCGGCGAGCGCCGGCTCGGAGATCGCCGCGTCTCGGCCGGTATGAAGGGCGACAACCTTCTCGAGTGTGAGCGATTCACCTTCGGAAAGCGCCACCGTCGCGTGCTGCGCGATGTAGCCTTCCTCCGCGTTGGTCTCGAGCTTGACCGCAACCCGCTCGCCCTTCTTGAAGAGCCGCGTCCGCGCCGCTTCGGCGATCCTGATCCGCGACTGGTTGGTCTCCACGACCAGGAGCATGCCGTCCTCGCCTAACGCGCGGGTCTCCTGCGGTTCCAGGTGCTTGCTGTTGAGCGAGCGGTAGCGCGCGACGCCGAAATTGATGACGCGGCCGTCGAGCGCCGACATGACCTCGACATCGCCGGACCAGTTCTCCGGCTTGATGGTCATCTGCACCGCCGCCAGATGCGGATTGTGCATGTGCACCAGCCGGCGCGTCTCGATCGACGTCTCGCGGCCGGTCTTGTCGCGCAGCTTGAACCGGCGGCGCAAAAGGCCGGAGCGCAGATCGAGCTCCTGCCGGTAGCTGATCACCTCGTCGCGTTGCAGGTTGAGCCAGTCGCCTCCCGTCGGCCGGAAGGAGAGCGGCAGCCAGTTCGGCAGGTTGACCAGATCCTCGTTCTCGATTACCCGGCCGGCGATCTCAGTCTGCAGCCGGTTGAAGCCGCCGGCGAGGTAGGTGCCGGGATAGTGGACCTCGTCGGCGCTCGCCTCCGCCGCCGCGCCGCGTGTTGCGAAGTAGCCGTTGCCGAGCGTGCACAAAGCCTCCCGCAGGCTCTCTTCTTCCGGGTCGAATCCCTCATAGGCAAGTTTCCAGTCGGCGGCGGTGATCATCGTACGCTCGTCAGTTTCGTGAGGAACGCGCCGACCTGCTCCGTATCATCGAGCGCGTAGTGCGCCGCCGTCTGCTCGGGCCGGCCGACATAGATGGTGATGCCGCAATCCTTGAGCGCGCGGAAGGCGTCCTCATCGGTGAGGTCATCGCCGATATAGAAGGGCAGCACATCGGCGCCCGTCTGTCCGAGCGCGTCGAGCATCCACAACACCGCCTTGCCCTTGTCCCAATCGAAGCGTGGGCGGAGCTCGAAGACTTTCTTGCCTCCCGATTTCCTAAGCTCCGGCACCGTCTTGAGCACCCGGTCGACCGCCGCTTCGACATCCCGAACCTTATCGTCGGCAACCTGACGATAATGCACCGCGACGGCGAAGCGCTTGGGCTCGACGAGCGCACCCTCGATACCGACAAGCGCCGGCTTGAGCCGCTCGGTGGCACGCTCGACCGCGGCCGTGAACGCTGCGCTCTCTTCGTGCTGAATGCGTAGCCCGCCGGGCCCGGCGATATCGAACCCGTGGCTGCCCGCATAGACGAGGATATCGAGCCCGACGAGCTTTCGCACGTCCGCCAGATCGCGCCCGCTGACGATCGCCACCGTGCATCGCGCGGCAAGGTCGCGCAGGGTCGAGCGCATCGCCTCGCCGAGCACTGCGAGGTCGGGGCGTGCGACGATGGGCGTCAGCGTGCCGTCATAGTCGAGGAACACGCTCGGGTGCCTGCCGGCGAGCTGAGCGCCAATTTCGTCGAAGCGCTGAAGGGCGTTACTGACCGGCGCTTCCTTCGACATCCTCCCCTCCACGTCCAGCATGGCGAGGTCAGGCACGACGATATCCGCGCCCGCCTCAAGCAACGCCTCCGGTGCGCCGCGGCGGTCGATGCCGACGACATGGCCGAAGCCCCCTGCCCGTCCGGCCTCGACGCCGCTGATCGCGTCCTCGAACACAATAGAGCGCGATGGCTCGACGCCCAACCTCTTGGCCGCAGTCACGAAGAGATCGGGCGCGGGCTTTCCCTTGAGCCCCAGCCGCGCCAGGTCGTTGCCGTCGATGCGCACGTCGAAGAGGTCTGCGAGGCCAGCTGTCTTGAGCACGGCGGCCGCGTTGCGGCTCGACGAAACGAGAGCCGTCCTGATCCCCGACGTGCGCAGCTCGTGCAGGAAACGCACCGACGAATCGAAGACCTCCACGCCCTCGCGCCTGAGATGCTCGTTGAAATAACGGTTCTTGCGATTGCCCAGGCCGTAGATCGTGGCCTTGTCCTCGCCGTCGTCCGACTCGCCCCACGGCAGCTCGATGCCGCGCGACTGCAGGAAGCTGACGATGCCCTCCAAGCGAGGCTTGCCGTCGACATAGCGCAGGTAGTTGTCGGTGGCGTCGAAGGGACGAAACGGCACCCCCGACTGCCTGGAGCGGTCACGCAGAAAGTCGTCGAACAGACGCTTCCAGGCCTCGGCATGCACGCGCGCCGTGCGGGTGATCACGCCGTCGAGGTCGAAGATCGCCGCGTCGAATTCCGCTAGACACAGCTTCGGGGGCGACGCCACATCCCTGTGGCCATGGCTGTCGGACGCGTCACTCACCTGTCTCTTTCCGTCATTTTCCCGTATTTGCGCGGGCCGGTCGCCGCTTCAGATGACCATCCGCAGGTATGAAACAGACATACAAATCTCAGGCAAGATATTGAGCGCTCCCTGTGCGCCAGGGATTTTCGTCGGGGCGACGCTTCGGCGGCCGCCCAACGATCAGCGAAGGCAATCCCGACAATTGTCTGCGCAAGGAACCAAGTTCTTTAGGCCTGAGGCCGGATAGTCGACGCTTCTAGACTGCACATCCACCGATAGGGGAGCACGGATCGGGGAGCAGAGGCGCTTGCGCTATGAGTAAACCCATTCGCGATCGAAATAACAGCACGCGTTCGGGTCCCGCCCTGCCCGACAACCGCTTCGAGATCATTTTCGAAGCAATCAACGACGGAGTCTTCATTTCCGATCCGGCCACAGGAAAGTTCATTGAAATCAATGGACCCGGATGCCGCATGTTTGGCTACGAGCGCGAAGAGCTTATCGGTCGCGATATCGAATTGCTCTCGAGCGGCGTTCATCCCTATACGCAGCGCGAGGCGATAGAAGGGCTGAAAAAGGCCGCCTCGGAAGGCCCGCAGTCATTCGAATGGCGCGGCAAGACCAAAGACGGAGGCTTATTTTGGATTGATATCTCCCTCCGCCACACCGAATTCGACAAGAGCCCCGCCGTCGTGGCCATCGTACGCGACATCAATGCACAGAAGCTGTTGCGTACTGAACTAGCTGAGTCCGAGGCCGCGCTCGTCGAGGCCCAGGCGGTCGCGCATCTGGGCAGCTGGCAGGTCGATCTGCACGGCAACAGCGCGACTTGGTCAGACGAATTTTGCCGGATACTCGGAGTCGATCCCACGAACGACACTCCGTCCTTTGATTTATTCCTGACGCGCATTCACCCCGACGATCGCGCTGACCTGATTGCTGCTTATCAGAAGACACTTGCGGATCATACGACCGGCAGCCTCGACCAGCGCATCGTACTCGACGACGGAACCATCCGCACTGTCCATCAGCGATGGCAGAATTTTTATGCGGCTGACGGGACGGCGCAGCGAACCACCGGCACTGTTCAGGATGTCAGCGAAGCAAGGCTCTCCGAGGCAACACTGAAACAAGAGCGCGACTTCTCGGCAACGTTGATAGCCAGCCTGCCCGGCTTCTTTGTTTTGATCGATGACGCCGGTCGTCTGATGCGCTGGAACGAAAACCTGTCGGTCGTAACCGGCATTCCCGATAAAGAGCTGTTCGGGTCCGACGCGACGGCGATGGCCGTCGAGACCGACCGCGAGGCCGTACGACGCGAAGTTGACAGAGCGTTCGCTACCGGCCGCGCTGATGTCCAACTCGGCCTCCGGACGAAGAGCGATAACGTGCTCCCCACTCGTTGGAGCGGTCGCACTTTCATGCGCGATGGGCACACCATCTTTCTCGCGATCGGGCTTGACGAGACAGAGACGCGCGATGCCGAAAGACGCGTTCGGGCGAGCGAAGCCGAAGTGCTGCGCATGGCGCGGTTGGACGCGCTGACCGGGCTCGTCAATCGTCAGGTATTCATGGAAGCCGTCCAGCAGGCAATCAACCGGGCTGAGCGAGGCGACAAGGCGTTCGCCGTCCTGTTTCTCGACCTCGACCATTTCAAGGACGTCAACGATACCCTCGGTCACCCCGCGGGCGATGAGCTGCTTCGCGTCGTCGCCGCGCGGCTCCAGGCCACTATCCGCGCCACTGATCTGGCGTCCCGCTTCGGTGGCGACGAATTCGCGGTGCTTGCCGACGTCATTGACGAGCCAGCCGATGCAGCGATTCTGGCCGAGAAATTGATAGCAACCGTCGGCAAGCCGTTTTCGGTCGAGGGGAACGACATCCGAAGCGGCGCGAGCGTCGGCATTGCCATCTATGAGCGGGACCACGCCACACCTGAGACACTCCTGTCCCAAGCTGACGTGGCGCTCTACCAGGCAAAGGCCGACGGCCGAGCCAGCTATAGTTTTTTCACGCCTTCGATGGAAGCTGAGGTCCGAAACCGGGTCACGTTGACGACTGAGCTTCGCGAGGCGCTCGCCACCGGACAGCTGTTTCTGGAGTATCAGCCACAGATCGACACCGAAACCCCGCGTATCGTTGGTGTGGAAGCGCTGGTGCGCTGGCACCATCCGACGCGCGGCGTATTGCACCCGGCCGAATTCATTTCTGTTGCCGAAAAGACCGGCCTGATCGTGGCGCTAGATCGCTGGGTAAAGCGGGAGGCTTGTCGACAGGCCAAGGCTTGGAGCGATGCTGGCACTGAATCCATTGTGATGTCGGTGAACGTGTCGGGCGCGCAGTTCAAGAGAGCACTTGAGCTGGAAAAGGATGTGGCCATTGTCCTCGCGAGGTCGGGGCTGCCGCCACGACTGCTCGAACTTGAGCTGACTGAAACAGTGCTGATGGAGGCGTCGCAAGACCAGCGCGATGTGCTGGTCCGCTTGCGTCAGTCTGGTGTCAATCTCGCGATCGACGACTTCGGCACCGGATATTCTTCGCTTGACTACCTGCGTCGCTTCCCGGTCGATCGGATCAAAATTGCGCAGGTCTTTGTCGGAAGGATCACGTCCGAGCCGGGCAGCGCGGCCATTGTGAGGGCGACTATCTCGCTAGCCCGAGAACTGGGTCTGGTGGCCATTGCCGAAGGCGTCGAGACCGAAGAACAGTTCAACATGCTGAAAGCTTGGGGCTGTCCCCAGATGCAAGGCTACTACTTCGCCAGGCCACTCGCATCCGATGATTTTTTTGCCCTGCTTCGCAGCCAGAGCCCTACCGGGCGGAGGCAGCCAGGTCCGTCGCCTGAATATTCAAACGCCTTCTGAGGGCCGACGTTCGCGCCGCGCCAGGCTGTCGGGGCATGGCGGACGTCGGCTCAGGGTCAATCTGCGAAGTGAGCGGCCGTTTGCGTCATAATCCGCCAAGCGTCCGAACTCTGACATGGTCGACGCCCACATCGACTTCTGAAAGGCGCCAAACTCGGACATGCATTCCGGACGCGGCGACTTCTGATTAGCGCCCCCGAGCAGATGGACGCGATTGCCGGCGTCCCGGTTCAGAGCAGTCGAGCCTTTACGAGCCCCTCCCTGATCCGGTCGACATCCGCCTGGACCTTGAAAGGAAACCGGCCGACATGCTCCTCGAACGAATAGTTCGGATTGATTTCCTTGAGTTCTCGCCAGACCCGTTGGGCTTCATCGGTTTCGCCCATTTGCCCCAGTGCCGCCGCGAGGTATGCACGTGAAAAGTCCGTTTCCGGAACAAGAACAATGCGCTCCCTGAAATAGGCGGCCGCCGTCGCGTACTTTCCGGCGATCAGGTACGCCATTCCGAGGAAGTGGACGAGTTGCTGGCTGTAGGCCGGATCGAGGCGCATGGCACGTTCAAAATGCGGTATGGCTTGCAGCGGCTCCCCCGCCAGCATGGCGACCACGCCAAGGCTGTCGTGGGCCAGGGCCAGGTTCGGGTTCAGCGCCAGCGTGGCTTCCGCCTCGGTGCGGGCGCGTTCCAGGTTTCTGTTGAGGTTGGATGCAACAGCCGCGGCATAGTGGGCCATCGGCTCGTTTTCGTTCATGGCGATCGCCCGATCTGCAAAGTGCAGGGCTTCTGTGGCCGAGCGGTTGTGATTCTCGCTCCAATGATTCTGGTAATCGATGGCGTACAGCACCGAAAGTGTCGCATAGGCTTCGGCATAGGTGGGATCGAGTTCGATGGCTTGCCGGAGTAACGTTCTGGTTTGCTCGAACATCCCGCGATTGCGGATCGTCCCGTTCACGATTGCGCGGGCGCGTAGGAGGAGGTCGTGAGCGTCGACGCTCTTCGGCCCGCTGACCGCGAGCAGGCTCGTCTCCGTCGGGGTGAGCTTGACCTTGAGAGCGGCGACGATCTGACTGGTCACCTCGTCCTGGACCGCGAAAACATCCGTCAATTGGCGATCGAAGCGTTCGGCCCACAAATGCGCACCGTTGGTGGCGTCAATGAGCTGGGCATTGATCCGCACGCGCCCCGCGGCGCGACGGACGCTGCCTTCCAGAACCGAACGAACGCCAAGCTCGCGCCCGACGTTGCGAATATCGACGCTCTTGCCCTTGTAGGCGAAGCTCGAGTTCCGCGCGATGACCAGAAGTCCAGGGACTTTCGACAGATCTGTAATGATGTCCTCGGTCATCCCGTTGGAGAAATAGTCCTGTTCGGGATCGCCGGACATGTTGTCGAACGGCAGCACGGCAATCGACGGCACTTCCTTCGCAGGACCGGGCGGCGGTCGTGCCGGATCGCCCTCTCCGGCTTCGTTACTATCCCGATGCCACTTCCATACCCGGATCGGGCGATCGACATTCTTGACCTGGACCTCGCCGCTGTCGTTGAACGAGATGTCGAGCCGGTTTCCGACGCTCTCATTGACGATCGAGCTGACACAGATGCCGCCCAACTCCGCCAGCGGCTCAAGTCGCGAGGCAATGTTGACGCCGTCGCCGTAGATATCGTCGCCTTCGACGATGACGTCGCCGAGATTGATCCCGATCCGCAGCTTGATGCATTCCCCGGCCGGTTGAGCAGCCGGCACGCCGGTCTGGATTGCCACGGCGCACTTGACCGCGTCGACCACGCTGGCGAACTCCACCAGCGTCCCGTCGCCGATCAGCTTGAAGATGCGGCCCCCGTGTTCTGCGACAGCAGGATCAAAGGTCGTTTCGCGGTAGCGCTTCAAGGCAGCGAGCGTCCCCGCCTCATCATTGGCCATTAGGCGGGAGTATCCGACAACATCGGCGGCAAGGATTGCCGCGAGCCTGCGATTGGTTCGAGCCTCGGTCATGCGCATCTGGTAGTTCGTTGCTACTGTTCGCGCCAGCCCGGATGAACCGATAGCCTGCGCGCCCCAACGCTTGGGCGGAACAACACCGCCGGAATGAACTCACAATAGCGATAACACGCGGGAACTGGATGTCCCGCCTTGGGTCATCAACGGTCCTCCGCCAACGGATCGATGACGTCGACCATCGGCAGTTTCCGTGCCCGGAAAATCGACGTGTAGAAGAGCAGCCATGTGAGCATCTCTTCGTAGCTCATCGTCTGCGCGACATGGTCGATCCGCGTCAACCCGGCCGTCTTTTGTACCCGCTCGTTGACGGTATCAAACTCGATGTCCCAGACCCGGCGGAGCTCGCTCTTGTCATCAAGGAAATAGATGATGCCGCCGCCGACGCCACGGATCGCGGGGATCGCCAGTTCGCCAGGCCCCCGCGGCTGCTCGAAGGGATCGGCGCCGAGCATCTTCGCCCGCGTGACCGTCGCCGCCGCGTCGTCGACCTTGAGCCCGATCGCGTAAGCGGATGCGCCGTGCATCAGGTAGGAGGAATGTGCGAGCCCCTCCTTCTCCGTGTTGATCACGATGTTGATTCCGCCCTGGCGGTAGAGTGTTACGTCCTTGTTCTTGTGGCGCGCCGTGCGGGCAAATCCGAGCCTCAGGAGAAGTCCGGCGAGTTCTTCCGCCTCGCTTTCGTTGGCGGCGAACTCGATGAACTCGACGCCGTTCGCGCCCACGCGATCCGGCATTTGCGGCACGTCGATCGCGATTTGAGGCTCGGCGCGGACGACCCTGTCCATGAGATAAACGAGCGAGCGTCGGCCATCAACGGAGATCGACTTCGGCGAGCCGCCGCGGAACTGGTCGTTGAAGATTTCGAGTGATAACGGTCCTGCATAACCCGTTGCGGCGACGGCTCGCATGAAGTCCACGACCGGCAGATCGCCCTGTCCGGGCATGTTGCGGAAATGGCGGCTCCAGTAGAGCAGATCCATGTCAATCAGCGGCGCATCGGCGAGTTGCACCAGGAAGATTCGATCGCCAGGGATGGCGCGGATCGAGCCGACATCGATCTTGCGGGCAAGCGTATGAAAGGAATCGAGGATCAGCCCGATGTTCGGATGATCGGCGCGCCGCACGGTCTCCCACGCATCGCGGTGGTCATTGATGTGGCGTCCCCAGGCGAGCGCCTCGTAGCCGACTCGAAGCCCGCGCTTGGCCGCTCGCTCACCGAGTTCGCGAAAATCCTCGGCGGCGCGGTCGATGCCGCCGAGCGCGAGCGGTGACACGTTCGAGCAGATCAGGATCAGGTCGGTGCCGAGTTGCTGCATCAGGTCGAATTTGCGCTCGGCGCGGTCGAAGGTGCGGGCCCGCTGCGGCTCGGGCATGCCCTCGAAGTCACGGAATGGCTGAAAGACGATGATCTCCAGCCCGTGATCGCGTACGAGCCGGCCGACCTCCGCCGGCGAGCCGTCGAACGCAAGGAAGTCGCTCTCAAAGATCTCGACCCCGTCAAACCCCGCCGCCGCGATCGCCGCGAGCTTTTCGCGAAGGTCGCCGCTGATCGAAACGGTCGCGATCGATGTCTTCACATTTCAGTCCTTGCGGACGTGGCGGACGATCATCTCGACGACGGCCTCGCGCAGCGAGGCGAGCGACTTCTTCGATCCGAGGTCGCGCTTGAATATCTTCGAGAACGTCGCCCGGTTGGAGACGTTGAAGAAGCAGAGCGCGCTGATCTGCCAGTGCAGATCGACGGGATCGAGGCCGGCGCGGAAAATTCCCGCTTTCACGCCGCGATCGTAAAGCTCCCCAACGGTGTCGATGGCCGTGACGTTGAGCTTCTGGATGACCTGTGACTTTGCCAGGAACACGCCGTGGTGGATGTTCTCGATCATCACGAGGCGGATGAAGGCTTCGTGGCTGTTGTGATGGTCGAAGGTGAAGCCAGCGAGCTTCTTGAGCGCGTCGAGCGGCGGAAGATCCTGCAGATCGAGCGTCGACTCGGTCGCGCGCATCCGGCTGTAGGCCTCCTCGAGGACCTTGAGATAGAGCCCCTCCTTGTCGCCGAAATAGTAATAGATCATCCGCTTGCTGGATTTCGTCTTCGCGGCGATCTCGTCGATGCGGGCGCCCGATAGGCCGTTCTCAGCGAACTCCTTCATGGCGACTTCGATGATGTTGCGCTTCGTGCCTTCGGGGTCGTTCACGCGACCCGGCGCTGCCGCCTTGGCAACCTGGACGTCCATTCTTGCCATGGTCCTCCTTCGCGAACCGCATAATTGACTATACGAACTGGTTCGTCCACTCTTTGTCTTTCACCCCACGATCCTTATAGCGCACGAAACGGGAGCGACAGGTGGTCGGCGAAGCACGGCGGTCAGACCTCGGCGACATTGAGAGCGACCTCACCGTGCTGGGCGATCGCCCTGCCGACAAGGACGTGCGTGCGGTGCTGCGCGCGGGCCTGCTCGGCCGCGGGATTCAAGAGTCGCTTTCGCCGCGGATGCATGAAGCCGAGGGCGCACGTCTCGGCCTTCGCTACGAATATCGGCTCTTCGATTTTGATCGTCTCGAACTCCAGGACTCCGAGCTCCGGCGCCTCATCGGGAAGCTGAAGCTCGCCGGCTACACCGGGTTCAACGTCACGCATCCCTTCAAGGAGCGCGTGATCGCAACCCTCGATCGCCTGTCCGAGGACGCCGCAGCCGTCGGCGCGGTCAACACCGTTGTCGTCGAGGGCGAAGATCTCGTCGGCCACAACACCGACTGCTGGGGCTTCGCCGAAAGTTTCCGACAGGGGCTTAAGACGCCGCGGGTTGATCATGTCGCGCTGCTCGGCGCGGGCGGGGCTGGCCGAGCAGTTGCGAAGTCACTTTTCGATCTCGGCGCGCAACGGGTTTCCATCTTCGATACGGATCCCGGCAAAGCGGTTCGACTCGCCAAAGCGCTCGGCGGAGGTGCGCGCATCGAGGATCGTCGACATCAGGGCAGGGTTGGCCGACGCCGACGGTATGGTGAACGCGACGCCGGTGGGCATGGCAAAATATCCCGGCATGCCCGTGGATGCAGACTGGCTGCGCCCCGAAATGTGGGTCGCGGACATCGTCTATTTCCCGGCGGAGACGGAGCTTCTTCGGCGCGCCAGGGCGGCGGGATGTCAGACGCTCCCGGGCGCCGGCATGGCTGTGTTTCAGGCGGTAAAGGCTTTTGAACTCATCACCGGCCACGTGCCCGATCGGGAGCAGATGGCCCGCCACTTCGTCGGAGAGTGAGCGTCGGGAAAGGCGCATTTCCGCGCGTTGACATAAACGAACTATTTCGTCCATATTTGTCGTAAATCCAAGTGCAGGCCGGGACGAAGCCTGCTCCGCCAAGGGAGGACGATCATGGAATTCTCGACAACCCGTCGTGCCGCGATCCTGGGAAGCGCGATGCTTGCCGCCGTCGGCATCGCCGGCGGGGCGCTTGCGCAGGACAAGCCGACGCTGAAATTCTCCGCCGTCTTTAGCGATACCGACATCCGTGCCGACGCGATGCGTCAGCTCGGCGACGCGCTGAAGAACGACTTTACCTTCGAACCGCATTTCGGCGCCACGCTCTTCAAGCAGGGCACGGAACTCGTCGCGCTCCAGCGCGGCAACCTGGAGACCGGCATCGTCGCGCCGCAGGACATCGCGAACCAGCTTCCGGCATGGTCGCTTCTGACGGCCGCCTACCTCTTCCGCGACGCCGATCATCTGAAGAAGTTCTTCGCGAGCGATGCTGGAAAGGAGATGGTGAAGATGGCCGAGGATCAGCTCGGCATTCACATCGTCGCGCCCGTCTATTTCGGCGCCCGTCAGGTGAACCTTAAGCCCGACAAGGAGATCAAGACGCCAGCGGATATGGCCGGCATCAAGCTCCGCATGCCGGGCGGCGACGCATGGCAGTTCCTCGGCACCGCTCTCGGCGCCAATCCCACGCCGATGGCTTACGCTGAGGTCTATACCGGGCTGCAGACCGGCGCGATCGACGGTCAGGACAACCCGCTCCCCAACGACTACAACATGAAGTTCTACGAGGTTACGTCGCAGATCGTGCTGACCAGCCACCTCATTGGCTTCGACCTCTTCGTCGTGTCGAAGAAGACTTGGGATTCGCTCAGCGCCGACCAGCAGCAGAAGCTTGAGACCGAGGTCAACAAAGCAATTGACTGGAGCACCGGCAAGCACGTCGCCCGCGAGGCAGAGCTCGTGCAATTCTTCAAGGACAAGGGCCTGAAGGTTTACGAGCCCGACCTCGCCGCCTTCCGCGACTACGCCCAGAAGAAGTACCTTGAGTCGGACCTCGCCAAAGACTGGCCGGCCGGCATGCT
Organism: uncultured Alphaproteobacteria bacterium; assembly: GCA_963805325.1. Lineage (GTDB taxonomy): Bacteria > Pseudomonadota > Alphaproteobacteria > Rhizobiales > Afifellaceae > DASWJZ01. Next base: position 117,751 of record CAWDTS010000001.1, read on the forward strand.
CGACAAGATCAACGCGATGTAATTTCCTTCCTGACACCGGTCTCCGGCCTTGCGGCCGGAGACCGCGCTGCGCGGCACAATCCCGCGGATTTACATCAGCAACGGGGCGCTCCGCCGATGGCTGTCCTCTCCGCGATCGTTCGGTGGATGCGACGGCTGGCCGAGGTCGTGGCCGTCGCGCTGCTCGGCGCCGTCTTCGTCTCGTTTCTCCTGCAGATCCTGTTCCGCTACGTACTCGGCTGGCCGGTCGGCTGGACGCTTGAGGTCAGCACGCTCGCCTGGATGTGGCTGGTGCTCTGGGGCGGCGCCTTCGTCGTGACAGAGCGCGACGAAATCCGCTTCGATATCCTCTATGGCGCGGTCAGCGAGCGGATGCGCCGCCGCTTCACGATCGTGACCGCGCTCATCATCGTCATCCTGTTCGTGTGGTCGCTGCCCGCCGTATTCGACTACGTGACCTTTATGAAGGTGGAGCGCGCGTCCTACATCGGCATACGCTTGGACTATCTTTTCTCTGTCTATCTCCTGTTCGCCGTCGCGGCCATCGCACGCTATCTCTGGCTTGGCTTCAAGGCGCTGCGCGGCGAGCCGGTCGAAGTGACCGACCCCTCTTTGCTGAGGGAAGAATGAGCTTCGCGAGCCCGTTTTCGATCTGCCTTTTTGTGATCACCGGCCTTGCGATCCTCGGCCTGCCGATCGGCTACGCCATGATCGCGGGATCGATCGTCTACCTGATCTCCGCCGGGCAGGACATGAGCATCGCGGCGGAGCAGTTGCTGCAGGGCCTGCGGGGCAGTTTCGTGCTCCTCGCCATCCCGCTCTTCATCCTCTCCGCCGAGTTGATGAACGTCGGCAGCCTCTCCAATCGACTGCTCGACTTCTGCAATGCCATCGTCGGCCGGTTCCGTGGTGGTCTCGGGCACGTCAACGTGGTCCAGAGCGTGATCTTTGCCGGCATGTCCGGGTCTGCGATCGCCGACGCTGTCGGCATCGGCCGGCTCATCATCCAAATGATGGTGCGCGACGGCCGCTATCCGAGGAGCTACGCGGCGGCCATCACCGCTGCCGGCGCCGTCATCGGCCCGATCATCCCGCCATCGATTCCGATGGTGCTCTTCGCGCTCGTTTCGGATGCATCGATCGGCTACCTCTTTCTCGGCGGCGCCGTGCCGGGGCTGCTGATGGCCGTCGCACTGATGGCGATGAACGCCGTGATCGCGCGCCGGCGGAATTTCCCGGTCGAGCCGCCGGTGGAGATGAGAGAGCTCCCCGCCACCACGTTCCGCGCACTGCCCGCCCTGCTGATGCCGGTTATCTTGCTCGGCGGAATCTACGGTGGCGTCACCACTCCGACCGAGGCGGCGGCCGTGGCGGCGGCCTACGCGCTGCTCATCTCCATCGTGCTTTATCGCGACGTCTCCGCGCGGCAGCTCTACGGCGCCATCCTTGCAAGCGCGCGGTCGAGCGCGTCCATCGGACTTCTGATCGGCGGCGCGCTCGTCTTCAATTACGTCGTCACCATCGAGAACATTCCGAACAGTCTCGCCGCGATGCTCGACGGGATGCAGCTCTCGCCGACGTCGTTTCTTATCCTCGTCAACCTGACGCTCCTCGTCCTCGGCTGCGTGCTCGAGGGTACGACGATCCTCCTCGTCATCGTGCCGATCTTCATTCCGACCGCGCGGGCGCTTGGAATCGACATGGTGCATTTCGGGGTCGTCGTGGTCGTCAATCTGATGATCGGGCTGATCACGCCGCCTTACGGGCTGCTTCTTTTCATCGTCGCGAACATCGCCCGCGCCGGTCTTTTGGAGATCGTCCGGGACGTGCTCCCGTTCCTCGTCGCGTTGCTCGCTGCGCTCGCGCTCATCACCTTTGTTCCCGAAGTCGTCCTGTGGCTGCCGCGGCTGCTCGGCTACGCCGGATAGGAGAGACCGATGTCAAAGCCGATTTTCGTGCTGAATGGACCGAATCTGAACCGCCTCGGCACCCGCGAGCCGGAAATCTACGGGACGACGAAGCTGGCGGACATCGAAGCGATGTGCCGCGCCGAAGTTCCGGGCCAGGCCATCGACTTCCGCCAGACGAACTTCGAGGGCGAGCTGGTCGAGTGGGTTCAGGAGGCGATCGAGAGCGCGTGCGGGATCGTGATCAACCCCGCCGGCTATTCCTTCACCTCGATTGCGCTTCTCGATTCCCTCAAGATGTTTCCCGGCCCGATCGTCGAGGTGCACATCTCGAACATCCACAAGCGGGAAGCCCACTATCACCGCTCCTACGTGTCGCTTGTTGCAACTGCGGTGATCGCCGGCCTCGGTCCGGCCGGCTACCGCGCCGCCGTGCGAGCGATCGCGGAAGGGGTCCGGTCATAGAAGGTCAAGGTCCGGTCTGGGCTAAGAAGCGGACATCGCACCAACGCTGCTTCGCTTCCGCGCGTTCTGAATGACATTCTCTGGGTCTTGCGATCAGGAGCGCCGCCGCGCTCTCTAGTGCCTGCTTGCGCGAACTGACGTGCGGGCGATAGCGTCTCTGCATGCCGGATGAGTGGATAAGCGCTGCCGATGCGTTCAGGCAGGTTGCTGCGGTGGCAGGTCCGCACAGGACTCCACGCGCCATCTGCTCTCGCGCTTACGCCGGCCTAATAAGGTCTAAGGCGGAACGGTTTATGCAGGACGTTCCAGGGGCGTAGTAAAGAACATGCGATCGTCGTCCCAAGGTCACGTCAGAGACACGCCCCTATCTCCCCGTAGGCTTACTTTCTTCACACTCTATCGTGTCCGACAACGCCTTCGCCCTTTATGACGCCCCTATCTGGAACATGGCGCTGATCGCGTCGCGCCGCATCTTGTTTGGATCGCCATCGTCTGCGGCAAGCTCAAGACTGATTTCCGCTATTCCAACACTTGAATCCACCGCACATTCGAGCCGGCGCGGCTTGAAGTTCGGCAATCCGGTCGTCCCGCGTGAATGGTTCCTCGTCCCGATATTCGTCATCGACGAGGCCGTCGAGCGGATCAAGAACGGAACGATCACGGGCTATCGTTATAATCGCCAGACGGCCTCGCTCAAGCAGATGGCAATCTAGATTTTTGAAGGTTCGCGACGTAAGGCACGCACCGCACAGCGCCTACTCTACTTTGGGAACGGATGTGGTAATTCCTTACGTGCTGATAAGAAAACATAATAAACACAAATAGATAAACAGATCGCTGGCGGAGGGAGCGGGATTTCGAACCCGCGTTACGGTTTCCCGTAAACACGCTTTCCAAGCGTGCGCCTTCAGCCACTCGGCCACCCCTCCTCGGGACGCGGGCCGCGAAGGGCCAGCGTCCGGGAGCGCCTCATGTATCGGCCGCGCCGCAGAACCGCAAGGCGGCGGGCCGCCGCTTCGACGCGAAAGCCGCCAATCACAGGCGAGTGTGCGGCGATTGCCCGACGGGCCGAAGCCTCTTACTTATAGGTCATGCTTCGCTTCATCGCCCGCTTCCTCGGCTTCTGGCTGGTAGCCGCCGCGCTCGTTGCAGCCGTCGTCGACGGGGCGAAGTCGATTGCCGCCTCGGCGCTGGTGCTGACACCGGTCACCGACACCTATATGACGCTCGCCGCGATCGGCCAGCCGGACGGCGTCGAAGTCGTCATGCCGAGCGCGCCTTGGCCGTTCGACATGCCGCTCGCCTGGCTGATGGCGGCGCCCACGGCGGTGGTGCTCGCGGCGCTCGGCGTCGTCTTCCTGGTGCTCGGCGCACGCCGCCGCCGCCCATTCCTGAGCCGCGAATTCGCGGCCTGAAGCAACAAACAAGACCCTCGGAGGCTCCCATGCTCTTCGGTACTCTCTCTCGGAAATCCACCATGCCCGCGCCGGGCGAGGCGCTCCCCGGCCGGCCGCAGCCGCTGGCGACGGCCGAGACCCATTACGTCAACGGGCACAAGCTCAAGGGCCCCTACCCCGAGGGTCTGCAGACGGCGCTCTTCGGGCTCGGCTGCTTCTGGGGCGCGGAGCGCATCTTCTGGAAGACGCCCGGCGTCTATGTGACGGCCGTCGGTTATGCGGGGGGCTCGACGCCGAACCCGACCTACGAAGAGGTCTGCTCCGGCCGCACCGGTCACACCGAGGTCGTGCTCGTCGTGTTCGATCCGAAGCAAGTCTCCTACGCGGAGCTTCTGCGCCGCTTCTGGGAAGCGCACAATCCGACGCAGGGCATGCGCCAGGGCAACGACGTGGGCACGCAATACCGCTCCGCCGTCTATGTGTTCGGCGACGAGCAGCGAAAGCAGGCGGAGGCGTCACGCGATGCCTATCAAAGCGCGCTCGGCAAGTCGCACGGCGCGATCACGACGGAGATCCGCGAGGCGCCCGAATTCTACTTCGCCGAGGATTATCACCAGCAATACCTGGCGAAGAATCCTGCCGGCTATTGCGGGCTCGGCGGCACTGGCGTCTCCTGCCCGATCTTCAAGGAAGAGGCGGCGGCCTAGCCGCCTCCGCCTCTAGGGTGTCGCTGGCCGCGGTCGCGGCAGCGGCGCGGCCGTTGACCCGGGAGCGGGCGCCGAAGCCAGGACAGGCACATCGGCGTCCGCGGGCGGCGGCGTTTCTCCCGTTTCGACCGCGAAAGCCTGACGCATGGTCAGCGCGCCTTTCTCCGGCGGCGCCGCGAGCACCGCCGCGCAGGCCTTCGGCAAGTCGGACAGCATCACCTGCCTGGCAGGCTTCGGCGGCTTGGTCGGCTTCGGCGCGGGCTTGTAGGGCGCGGCCGTGAACCACCAGTCGAGCGGCGCGCCGCAGCCGTCGCCGGCAGGCGGCGGGTCCTGCTTGCGGCAGTTCGTGCCGGGCGGGCACGAAAGCCGGATGTGGAAATGGTCATCGTGCCCGTAATAGGGGCGCACCTTCTGCAACCAGTCGCGGTCGGTTCCGGCCGTGCGGCAGAGCTCTTTCTTGATCCCCGGCGCGACGAAGATACGCTCGACGCGCGGGTCGAGCGCGGCGCGGCGGACGACGCGGCCATGCGCCGCCGTCCAGCGGTTCGGATAGATGTTGTGCGGCCCCGCCTCGGCGACGGCGATCGCGGACGTGTCCTCGCGCTCCTTCTCGGAAAACTTCTTCGCGGGCATCGGCGTGAACCAGATGTCGACGTCGAGGCCGATCTGGTGCGAGGCGTGGCCGGACACCATCGGGCCGCCGCGCGGCTGCGACATATCGCCGATGAGAAGACCGGGCCAGCCGTCGAGCGTCGCGGCGTTCTTGGCGAGGGTCTCGATGAAATCGACCAGCACCGGAAGGCCCCACTGGCGATTGCGCGAAAGCCGCATCGCCTGCCAGTACGGCCCGTCAGGCGGAAGCTGAACCGCGCCCGCCATGCAGCCGCGCGCATAGAAGCCGATCGGCGCTGACGGCATCGCCGCCGGCAGCGGCTGCGCGCCAAAGAGCTGCTTTGCAGACGGCTCGGCGAAAGCCGGCGCGGCGGCGAGAAACGACAGAATCAACAGAAGTCGGAGCATGCGCCACGATAGCACGGCGCGGCGACGAGCTTAAATCACAGACTACTTCACCACCCGCCACAATTTGAGCTTCGTCGCCACCTTTGCCGGCACAGGCTGAAGCCATCCCGGCGTCTCACCCGAAAGCAGCGTCGCGAGCAGCCCGTCCGGCGCCTTGTGCACCGTGATCGCCGATTCCTTCGACACCGAACAAATCGCCACGTAGTCGACGCCGCGCGCGTCGATGATCGACTTGGCGCCGTCGGGCGGGCGTTGCATCGCGTTGATCGCGTCGAGGATCGCCTGACCAATGCGGTGATAGGGACCGGCGACCACGGAGTGGTCGGAGATCTTCAACACGGTTGAGCCGTAGAACAGCGGCGAGAGCAGGAGCCCGGGGGGCACTTCCGCGAGGAGTGCCGCGCTCGTCGGGTCGAAGCAGTTCCGCTCGGCAGTCGTCAGGCCCTTGACCAGCTGAGGGTCGGGTTGTGCCGTAACGTGCAGTGCGATGCGGCCATCGGAGAGCGCGGCCAGGGCTTTTTCGCCACTCCAGCCGACCAGAAGGTAGGTGAAGGGGATCGCCGCGACGAATGCTGTGATCACGGGAAGCGCGCGCCGCACGCGGCCCTGTGAGCGCGCCTTGGTGCGGGCGTAAATCTCGGCGAGCCAGACGCCGAGCACGGGGATCGCGAGCGCGCTTGCAAAGGGAAGCGTGCGTACCTGGTAGAAGGAAAGCGCCACGGCAAGCACGAGCAGCGTCGCCGGAAAGATCCAGATGGCCTCGCGTCGCGCATGCCGGAATGCCACGAACAGCGCGACGAGGAGCGGTCCGATAGAGCCGATAGCGCCGACCGGCTCGCGCTCCGCGTAGGCCCAGATCGGCTGCGCCTCGGTCACCGTGTCGAGAAACGCCGTCTTCACCTCCGGCGCGAGCTGGCCATAAGGTCCCCCAAGGCATTGCGGCGTGACGCCGGCGAAACATGCGGCCGCCGCGGCGCCGACGACGAGAACACCGGCAAGCCTCACGCCCCTTCCCCGCTCGCCGGCGATAAGCGCGAGCGCTGCGAGTCCGAGACCCGCGATCGATATCGGCACGGCGAAGGCATAGGAGAGCGCGTCGCAGGCCATCGGCGCGTCCGGCGAGTCAGTGAGGAAATAGAGCGCGGCCGGCAAGAGACCGATCGCGGCGCCATAGGCGGCAATGGCGCGTGGACTGTTGCCGGTCCAGGCGAAGCGAAGCGCGATCGCGACGCCGAGGAGCGCGATGTGCGGCAGCATCTCGAGGCCGATGGCAAGCGTCACCGCCGAGCCGGCGCCGGCGAGCAGTCCGAAGAGCGCGCCGTCGCGGAGTCTCAACGCGCAAGCGACCGTCGCCAGCATCAGGGCGACCTGTGCGTTGTGGTGATCGATGTCGCCGGGGAGATAGATGACCAGCGGGTCGAGGAAAAAAAGCGCGAGCACCAAAGTCGCAATGGCCGCCGCACGCCCTGCAAGCGCCGAAGCGACCGCCGCCGCGGCGCCCATCAGCCCAAGCAGAAGCAGCGTCGGCCAGCCTGTCAGCGCGAGGTTCTCGCCGAGCCCGAGCGCCTTGCCGACCAGGACAAGGAGAGCGAGAGGCGCATCGATCAGCCGCGACCATTGCATGAGCGCGCCGGCAGGCGGGTCCATGCGGTGCTGCATCAGGTCGAACCAGCCCTGCCCGCCGAGGAGATCGCGCACCTCGACGAGCCGCAGGAAGCTGTCCGGGTCCTGTCTCTGGAACAGCGCGGGATTCGTGACGCGGGCCGCGACGATCGCCACGGCGAAGGCGGCCCAGAAGATCAGGACGATCGCGGGGAGCGAGGGCTCGCGCGTGGCAGCGCGCGCGGCACTGTTCGGCAAAGTGTCGGCTTCGGCTTTCACGAGCACGTCCGGGGGATCTGGAGGGCCGGGTCGCCCGCGCCAATACGCGAGAAAGATGAACGTCGGGTTTTTGGCTTCCAGAATCTTACCAGCCGTTAACCGATCGCGCGCTAAACCGGCCTTTGCCTTGACCTTTACGGACCGAGCCATGAGCGCGACTGCGATCGAGGACGGCTTCAAGATCGCCGTGCTCATTCCCTGCTACAACCAGGCCGAGACGATCGGCGGGATCGTCAGCGGCTTCCGCGAGGCGCTGCCCTCGGCGCGCATCTTCGTCTTCGACAACAACTCCACCGACGACACGGCGCGCGTCGCGACGCGCGAGGGCGCGCGCGTCTACCGCGAGGCGCGGCAGGGCAAAGGCAACGTCGTCAGGCGCATGTTTGCCGACATCGACGCCGACATCTATGTGCTCGCCGAAGGCGACGGCAGCTACGATCCGGCCGACGCCCCGTCGCTCGTCAACGCGCTCGTCACCGAACACGTCGACATGGTCGTCGGCAGGCAGCGCCACCGCGCGGGCCGACGCGCGCCTCCGAGCTTCGGTGAGACCGCCTTCGAATGGCTCTACCGCCGCTTCTTCGCCGGCGCATCGTCCGACATTGTCTCCGGCTACCGCGCGTTCACCCGCCGCTTCGTGAAGAGCTTTCCGGCGATTTCCACGGGCTTCGACATCGCGGTCGAGCTTTCCATGCATGCAAGCCAGCTGATGATCCCGGTCGCGGAGATCGAGCTCAGCGACGGGAGGACCCAGCCTGCGACGGCCGCAAACAACACCGCGGGTGTCGCCAGCGCCGCCCGCGCCATCGCCACGCTCGGCATGCTGGTGAAGGAAATACGGCCCTTCGCGTTCTATGCGGTCTTCGCCGTCGTCTTCTGGGTTATCGGGCTGTCGCTGATGCTGCCAATCCTGACGGCGCGGCTTGACGGCGAGATCCTCGCTTCCTTCTCCAATGCGCTGATCGGCATGAGCATGTTCGTCGCGGGCTTCGTCATGGCAGGCTGCGGGCTCGTCTTGGAAGCGCTTGGCCGTTCGCGCATCGAGCAGAAGCGCATCCTCTTCCAGACCGTCCCGGGGCTCGGGGCGCAATAAAGCATGCTGAAGTTCGTCAAGGCGGAGGCACCGACGTTCCTCCGCTTCGCACTCGTGGGCGGCACAGGCTTCGCGGTCGACGCCCTCGTGCTCTCGCTCCTCCATTACGTCATGGGGCTCGACCCGTTCTCGGCGCGCGTCGTCTCCATGTCAGCGGCGACCTTTACCACCTGGCGGCTCAACCGAACGCACACCTTCGCCGCCTCGAACAGAAGCCAGGCGCATGAGGGCGTGCGCTACGCAACCGTCGCGGCTATCGCGGCCGCGGTGAACTACGGCGTCTACGCGCTCGTACTGCTCGTCTGGCGTCATGTGCCGCCGATCGCCGCGCTCGTCATCGGCGCCGGCTCGGCGATGGCATTCGCGTATGCCGGCTATTCGCGCGTCGTCTTCTCCAGCGCGCGCGCGATTGCCGGCGGAGCGCCCAACTCGCAGAGACGATAGCCGCCGCTGCGCTGCGCCATGTCGAAATGGAAATGCGTGGCGTGCGCGGCGTTCGATCCAGGCCCCAGCACGGTCGTGAAATAGCGGCACGCATCGGCGCGGACGGCCGATTCGAAGCGCGTCTCCGCTGAGCCTGCAGCGTTCACGCCTATTCCGACAGCGTTGCGATCGGCAAATGCGAAGTCGGCGATGTCGATGGCATTGGCGCGCGCGTGCTCGGAGATCTTCGCGGAGGGGTCATCATAGCGATTGCGGCAGACGTAAGCGGAATCCTGCCGGATCGCATCGGGCTTCACGCCCAGTGTCCGTACGCTCTCGGGCACGAGGGCGTCGCGCACCCAAGTCGCGAGCGCGCGGGTGGTGGCGCAGTTCAGGACCGTCTCCGGCGCGATGGAGACGCCCGATCCGAGCGCCGTGACACGAAGCGGATGGGCGATGTCGCAGTCCTCGCTGTCGTGGATCGGCGGCATGGCTTCGAAATCGACGCCGAGTCCGCGCAGCGCGGCGGCGCAGGCCGCAAAATCGGCGTCGTTCTCCTGGTCGGGCGGCGGCGCGACGTGCGGAGCAGGCGGCGGAGCCGGTTCGTCGGGCGCGACCATCGCCAGTTCAGGCGCGGATGGGCGCGGCCGCGGAAGGCGCGCCAAGCCATCACTCACCGAGAGTGCTTCCTGAAAGCGGGCCTCGGCCGTATTCGCCCAACCAACCGTCTCTGTCGGCGGTGTCGTAGCCGGACGAGGCTTTGGCAGCCGCGCTATTCCGCTTTGTGCGGCGGACGCATTTCCCGCGGCCAGCAGCCCCAGGATGAGCAGCGCCCCGGCGACGCTGCGCGGGGTCATTGGAAGGACACGACGACACCGGGCTCGACCAGCCCCGCAAGCTCCTCGACGTCCCAATTGGTGAGTTGCACGCCGCCGCTCGCCGCCGGCTTGCCGACCTTCGCTGGGTCGGCGGCGCCGTGGATGCTGTAGCCCGGATCGGTCAGGGCGATGGAGACCGTGCCGACCGGATTGTTCGGTCCGGGCGGAAGCGTGACCACGCTGCCGCTCCCGTCCGTCGCGGTGAACTCGTACGTGGGATCGCGCGTCACCGCGCTAACCTGATGCTCGCCGATAGGCGACGGGTTCTCGTCGCTTCCGACCGTCGCGGGATAGGCGACGATGAGACGATTGCCGGAATCGTAGCCCCGCAATTGGCCCAAGGCCCTGTCGGCTACGACGCGCGCAACCTTCTCGGTGACAGGCGTCGCATCGATTCCGGCGACCCAAATCGCCGTTCCGGCCTGCCTGAGATCGGCGGTCGGGTTCAGCGCGCGCAACAGCTTCGTATCCATGTGGAACCGCTCGCCGAGCATCTCTTCCGGACTGCTATAGCCAAGGCTCGGAAGCCGTGATTGTTCCATCGCGTCGGCTGGAATCGACGCCACGTAGGGATAGGCGGCGTCCTCCGGCGTGATCGTATATTGCACAAGGACCGGCGGGGCGGCGTCGCCGCCGAGCGCGTCCCACACCGCCTGGCCCAACACCCCGTCGGCCGGCAGCCCCAGAACGGTTTCGACTGCCGCTATCGCCTTTTGAAGATTGCCGCCCGCATAGGCGTCGATCACGCCCGGCGACGCCCCGGCGCGGTCGAGCAGCACCTGCGCCTTCAGAACGAGCGGGCTCGCGCCCTTGAACGGCGGAAGCTCGGCCGGAAGCACCGCCGCATTCACTTCCTCGACGGTCAGGCTTTCGCGCGTCCGCTCCACGTCAGGCCCCGTGGCGCCCGGAATGGCGTTCTGATCAGCGGGAGGCAGAGAGCCCGGCGGAGCCTCGGGCGTCGGAATGGTGGCGCCCGGCGCCGGCGCGGTGCTTGAAGCGGACGGCGTGACCGGCGTGTGGCTCGGCGGCTTCGCCCCGACCGGGTGGTCCACCTTGGGCGGCGTGTAGGGGCGTGGGCCGGGCTCGACAGGAACGATGGCGGGCGGAGCGGTGACGCCCGGCGGCACCGGCACGCCGGAAGGCGGCGTGTCGGGCGCCGTCTGCGGCTGCGTGTCGGGTGGCGGGAGGGGCGGCGGCTGCGCGGGCGGCGTCTGATCCTGATGCTGGTTCAGTATGCCTTGGATCAGGGCATCGAAGCCCTGATCCTGCGCGTGGCCGCGGCCCACCAACAACGGAAAGACGATCAGGGCCAGACGCGCGGCCGGGCTGCGAAAGCGTAAGCCCATCACCCGGAGACCGCTCCCACCTGCGCGCGGTGCCTCAGGTAATGGTCGGCGAGCACGATGGCGAGCATCGCTTCGCCGACCGGCACGGCGCGAATGCCGACGCAAGGGTCGTGACGGCCCTTGGTCACGAGGTCGATGTTCTCACCGGAGCGGGTGATGCCCTTGACGGCACTCAGGATCGACGAGGTCGGCTTCACCGCGAAGCGGCAGACGACGGGCTGCCCGGTCGAGATTCCGCCGAGCATGCCTCCGGCGTTGTTCGACAGGAACACAGGCTTGCCGTCGTTGCCGACGCGCATCTCGTCGGCGTTCTCTTCGCCGCGAATTTTTGCGGCCTGAAATCCGTTGCCGATCTCGACACCCTTCACCGCGTTGATCGACATCATCGCGCCGGCGATGTCCTGATCGAGCTTGCCATAGACCGGCGCGCCTAGACCGACCGGAACGCCGTCGGCAACCACCTCGACCACCGCGCCGACCGAGGAGCCGGCCTTGCGGATATCGTCGAGATAATCCTCCCACTCCTTCGCGGTCTCCGCGTCGGGCGAGAAGAAGGGATTGTTGTCGACCTCGTTCCAGTCCCAGCGCGCGCGGTCGATCGCGATCTCGCCGATCTGGACCAGCGCGCCGCGTACCGAAAGGCCCGGCACCACCTTGCGCGCAATCGCGCCCGCGGCAACGCGCATCGCCGTCTCGCGCGCGGATGAGCGCCCACCACCGCGATAGTCGCGGATGCCGTATTTCGCCTCGTAGGTGTAGTCGGCGTGGCCGGGGCGATAGCTCTCGCGGATTTCCGAGTAGTCCTTCGACCGCTGGTCGACGTTCTCGATCATCAGCGAGATCGGCGCCCCGGTCGTCACGAGACCGTCGGTCGTCTCGTCCTCGAACACGCCGGAGAGAATCTTCACCTGATCCGGCTCGCGGCGCTGCGTGGTGAAGCGCGACTGTCCCGGCCGCCGCTTGTCGAGATAAGTCTGGATCTCCGCCTCGGAGATCGGGATTCTCGGCGGGCAGCCGTCCACAACGCAGCCGATCGCGGGCCCATGGCTTTCGCCCCAGGTGGTGACGCGGAAAAGATGGCCAAACGTGTTGTGCGACATCAAGCTTTCTCGACGGGACCTCTAGGCGCACGGCGGAAAGGGGTCAAACTCAGATCGTCAGCACCGAGCCTTGGGTGAAGAGGATCACCCGGTCCTGCGGCACGTCGAGGTGCGGCGCCTCGTGGGCGGAGAGGCCGGCGAGAAGATAGAGAAGCGCGCGCAGGATGCCGCCGTGCGCGACGACGAAGGTCGGCGCGGTCAGAGTCCCGAGCCAGGCTGAGACCCGCTCCGACACCATCTTGTAGCTCTCGCCGTTCGGCGGCGCGTAGCCCCACTTGTCAGCATCGCGCGCCCTTGCCCCCTCCGGGAAGCGCTCAACGATGTCGTCAAGCGTCAGGCCCTCCCAGTCGCCATAGTTCGCTTCCATCAGACACGCCTCGGTGGCGAAGCTCCGCCCACTTTCGCCCGCCGCCTCAAGCACGATCCGCATCGTCTCCAGCGCGCGGCCGAGCGGCGAGGCAACGAGCTGCCATTGGCCCTCGCGCAAAATGCCGGCGACGGCACGCCCGTTCCGCGCCGCCTGCCGGCGGCCGAGCTCATTCATGGGAATATCGCGCTGGCCCTGGAACCTGAACTCGCGGTTCCATGCGGTCTCGCCGTGGCGGATGAAAACGATTGGCAGTTCCGTCATGCGCGGCCTCCGAGCCGGAAGCCGGGAGCCGGCCGCTCCTGCAGCACCTCACGGCGAAAGCGAAACAGCGCGGCCGGGCGGCCGCCGGTCGCGGTCGCCGTCACGCCGGTCGGCTCGACGAGTTGACCGTTCTCGACGAGGCGGCGGAAATTCTGCTTGTGGAGATGCTGGCCGGAAATCGCCTCGACGGTGCGTTGCAGCTCGGTCAGGGTGAAGGCCTCCGGCATCAGCTCGAACACGACCGGACGATATTTCAGCTTGCCGCGCAATCGCGAAATCGCCGTCGCCAGAATGCGGCGGTGATCGTGTCGCATCGAGAGCCCGAGCGCCGGGATGTGCCGGCGTTCAAGCGCCGCGCGACGGCCGTCACGCCGCGTCTCCTCGACAAGCCCCGCTTCGTAGAGGAGCTCGAAGCGCTCAAGCACGCGCTCGTCGTCCCACGGCACGTCTCCGACACCGAAGGCGAGACGCACGCGGTCGCGCCGCGAGATCGGCCGCGCCGGTGCATTCTTGTCAGGCTTCTGCGCCGACCATTCGGTGAGGAGCGGAAGGATCGCGTCAAGCTGCGTCGGTCTTCCGCCGCGCCAGTCCTCCCAGGGGAAATAGCCATACCAGGGTCGCCATGCAGCGCCGGAACGCGCCAGCACGTCGTCGGATTCCGGCGAGCGGCGGGTGAGCGCCAGATAGCCGACCGACATGACGCGCGGATCCTGCGCCGCCGGGCCGGCGTAACGGCCGCGGTCGCCGAACGTGTAAAGCTGCTCGACATAGCCGAGCTTCAGGTGTGTCTGCGCCTCCACCCAGCCGCGCAGCCCGATCTCGAGCGTGCGATGGCCGACCGGATCGAACGGGCCGAAAGGCAGGCTGTCGCGTGCAACGCGCCCCGCCTCCACGACGAGGATCAGCGGGGCGCCGTTCTCCACCGCGACAATCGCGGCGTTGAGCCCGACCTCGATCGCAGCGCCGGTGGCCGGTGCATCACTCATCGATCGGAAGCGCGAACACCGTTCCTTCGAATGCCTCCGCGCCGCGGCCGATCTTCTCCACCGCCTGCACCATGCGGCCGGAGCGCCCGAGGATTTCATCGGCGAGCGCAACGAAGCGCTCGTTCGGCGTCGCCTCGGGCGAGCGCTCGCGAAGGCGCAGCGCAATCCTCTCCTCGTCGAGGTCGGGACGCGCGGCGCAGAGTGCGGAGAAGGCCGCCGCCGTCGAACGGCTGATCCCGGCGTAGCAGTGAACGACGATCGGCGCGGCCCGGTCCCAACGCCCGATGAACTCCAGATATTCGTTCACATGCGCCTCGGCCGGACAGACCATGCCCTCGGCCGGCTCGGAGATGTCATGGATGGCGACATGCAGATGGTTCGCCGCTTCAACCACCGGCGGGCGCGAGAACAGCGTGCCGGTGTTCACCAGACTCACGATGTGACTGGCGTGATAGGCCGCGACCGTCTCGGCGAGGGACGAGAGCGGGCAGACGACGATCGCACTCATGTCATGCCTCCGCCAAGGCGGCCTTCGACGCCGCCTTGAAGCTCTTCAGATAGAGCGATTCTGCCTTCTTCGCAGACCATGGCTCAAGCATCATCGCGACCTCGGCCGGCCCGATCGCGCCGGGGCGGCCGAAAAAGCGCTCCGCTTCCTTGTCGGCAAAGCCCGCGAGCTTCACGGCCTCGAAATAGGCGGCAGTCTGGTCGGCCTTCTTGATGCGGGCCAGCATCGGCTGCGGCAGTGCCGCGGGAAGGCCGAAACGGAGCCTGATCGCGCGATGCAGACGCTCCTCGACTTCGCGGTAGGCCATGTCGATCACCGCCTTGAACGGCGAGATCAGGTCGCCGATCACGTATTCGGGTGCGTCGTGGAGAAGCGTCGCCAGCGTTTCACGCGGCGTCGTATCGGGATGCTGCAGGCGATGCACGCGGTCGACGAGCAGCGAGTGCTGCGCGACCGAGAAGGCGTTGTCGCCAAACGTCTGTCCGTTCCAGCGCGCGACGCGCGCAAGGCCATGCGCAATGTCCTCGATCTCGACATCGAGCGGCGACGGGTCGAGGAGATCGAGGCGCCGGCCCGACAGCATGCGCTGCCAGGCGCGGGGCGGCGCGCCGGGGCGATCGGGCATCAGTCCTCCCCCGCGCTCGCCGTCTGCGGCCAGCCGTAAGTGGCCCATTCGGGAAGCGCGACGGCCACCTCCTCCCCTCCCGCGCGGATCGAAAGGTGCTCGTCGAGCGCTGCGCGCATCCGGTCCAGCCGGACGAGACCGATCGCGTGGCGGCCGGCCGACGAGCCGAGCCGGCCGAGCGGACGCTCGCCGGCAACGATATCGGCGCCGGGCGCGGGCAGCGCGGTCTCGGCGTCCAGCGCCACAATGCGCCTGCGCGCGGTGCCGCGATGGCGCATGCGGCTCACCACCTCCTGCCCGATGTAGCAGCCCTTGTCGAAGGCGACGCCATGCAGCGAGTCCATGCCGGCGTCGAAGGGAAAGGCATCGCCGAAGACAAAGTCGACGCCGCCTTCGGGAATCGCCAGCGCGATTCTGCGGCGGTGCCAGTCGGACGCGGAGGCGTCTGTCGCGGCCGAGCCTTTCGCCGCGAGCCAGCGCGTGCCGAGCGACGCCAGCCGCGGATCGGCGGGGTGGGATTCGTCGGAGACGTCCCACGCCGCGAAGACGTCGAGTTCCGGAGCGAGCGCGATCTCTACCTTGGCTCGGAGCTTGTAGAGCTTGAGGCGCTTCGCGAAGGCTTCCGCCTCGTTTGCGCGAACATCCGCTGCGTAGCCATCGGGCTCCTTGTGGAGCACGAAGTCCCACAGGATCTTCCCCTGCGGTGTCAGCAGCGCGCCGTAGCCGCTGCCGTGGCCGTCGACGCCGTCCATGTCGAGCGTCAGCACGTTTTGGAGCAGCGTCTTCGCATCCGGCCCGGCGATGCGGACCACGGCACGGTCATCGAGGTGAGCGGTGGGCATTTCTGTTGCTTCGGCGGCTCTAGTGCTTGCGCTTCGGGAGGATTGCCTGCAATCCCGTGGAGTTACCCTTCCCCAGCCCCTTCCCACAAGTGGGAGAAGAAAGCCGAGGATGCCAGCGACCTTCGATCTCCTCATCCGCCGCGCAAATGTCGTGAACCACGACGGAGTTGGCGTGCGCGACATCGGCGTCAGGAACGGGCGGATTGCGGCGCTCGGCGCGCTTTCGTCCGCCGATGCCGGAGAGGTGATCGACGCGGAAGGGCTTACCGTCCTCCCCGGCGTCATGGATACCCAGGTGCACTTCCGCGAGCCGGGGGCGGAGCAGAAGGAGGACCTTGAGACCGGATCGCTCGCCGCGGTGATGGGCGGCGTCACCGCCGTCTTCGAGATGCCGAACACCAATCCGCTCACGACCGACGCGGCGGCGCTTGCCGACAAGCTCGCCCGCGCGAAGGGCCGCATGCATTGCGATCACGCATTCTGGGTCGGCGGCACGGCGGAGAATTCCGCCGAGATACCGGAGCTTGAACGGTTGCCGGGTGCTGCCGGCATCAAGGTCTTCATGGGGGCATCAACCGGCGATCTGCTCGTCCCCGACGACGCCGGTGTCCGCGCGATCCTTCAGAAGACGCGCCGCCGCGCAGCATTCCACTCCGAGGACGAGTTCCGGCTTCGCGATCGCCTCGGCGAGCGGCGCGAGAACGATCCGGCGAGCCATCCCGTGTGGCGCGACGCGGAGGCGGCGCTCTCTTCCACGCGGCGACTCGTTTCGATCGCGCGCGAAAGCGGCGCGCTGATCCATGTGCTGCATATCTCGACGGCGGACGAGATGCGCTTCCTCGGCGATCACAAGGACATTGCCTCCGTCGAAGTCACTCCGCACCACCTGACGTTCTCGGCCGACGACTATGCGCGTCTCGGTACGCTTCTGCAGATGAACCCGCCGGTCCGCGACGCGGCGCACCGCGAGGGCGTGTGGGCGGGCGTCGCCGACGGCACCGCCGACATCCTCGGCTCTGACCACGCGCCGCACACGCTGGAAGAGAAGGCGAAGCCCTACCCTGCCTCGCCCTCCGGCATGCCCGGCGTGCAGACGCTCCTGCCAGCCATGCTGGATCACGTCGCGAAGGGGCGCCTTTCGCTCCTGCGGCTCGTGGACATGACGAGCGCCGGGCCGGCGCGGCTCTTCGGGATTGCCGGAAAAGGGAGGATCGCGGTCGGCTACGACGCTGATTTCTCCGTCGTCGACCTGAAGCGGCGGGAGACGATCACGAACGAATGGAGCGCCTCGCGCGCCGGCTGGACGCCTTATGCCGGGATGGAGGTCACCGGCTGGCCAGTCGGCACCATCATCCGCGGCCGCCGCGTCATGTGGGAGGGCGAGCTTCTGGCCCGCGGAAAAGGCCGGCCCGTCCGCTTCCAGTCGACGCTCGGTAACCAAGCCTGACGAGGGCGCTACGCTCCCTTAAGCCGCGCCTGTTAGAGAAGGGCTAACCCTCCGAGAAGCGGCCTGGAGCGGGAATTGAGTCTCACGAGCGAATTTTCAGGCGGGCGACTGCGCGGACTTTTTTCGCGCGCCCGCGATTTCGCCACCCGCGACGACAAAGCGGGGTTGGCGCGACGCTCGGCCGCAATCGCGCTCACGATCCGGCTCACGAGCGCCGCGCTCGCTTATCTTGCGCAGGTCGTCTTTGCCCGCCTGATGGGGCAGTACGAATACGGCGTCTTCGCCTACACTTGGGTCTGGTTCCTGGTCTTCGCCGCCGTCGCAACGCTCGGCTTCGGCGATTCCCCCGTGCGCTATGTGGCGCAGCTCCGCGCGCGCGGCGAGGACGACTATCTGCGCGGCTTCATCCGCTTCGCGCCGCTCACCATGCTCGTTACGTCGGTTGCGTTCGGCGCGCTTCTCATCGCGCTTCTTCCGCTCGCTCATGGATTGATCGAGGACGCCTATCTCGTGCCGATGGCGCGTCATGGCGCTGTCGATCCCGTTCGCCTGCCTGCAATCCTATTTCGAAGGCCTCGGACGCAGTTACGATTGGACAATCCCGGCGCTCTTCCCGATCTACATCATGCGCCACGGCCTGCTCCTGATCCTGATGGCGGCAGCCGTGTGGTTCGGCTTCGCGGCGACGGCGCGCACCGGCTACATCTGCCTGTTCCTTACCTTGACGATCTCGATCGCCTACCAGGCGACGACGATCCTGCTTCGTCTGCGACGCGTGTTGCCGCCGGGCCCGAAGGCTTATCGGCCGCGTGAATGGGTCAAAGGCTCGGCGCCCTTCGCCGTGCTTTACGGCGCGCAGCATCTTTCGTCCTTCGCCGACGTGCTGGTCCTCTCCTTCTTCGTGAGCCCTGCCGAGATCGCCATCTATTTCGCCGCAACGCGGATCATCCAGGTGGTGAACCTCGTGCCCTATGCGGCGACGGTCGGCACCGCACATCTTTTCTCCGCAAGCTTCACGCTCGGCGACCACGCCGAATTGCAGCGGCTCTGCCGCTCGGTCGCGGCGACGACCTTCGTCATCGCCGGACTGGCCGTCGCCGCGATGATCGGCGGCGGACACTGGCTGCTCGGCATGTTCGGCCACGGCTTCGAGGCCGGCTACGTGCCGCTCGTGATCCTTGGAATGGGCGTGTTCGCACGCGTCTCCGCGGGCCCCGCCGAAGACATGCTGAACATGACCGGGAACAGCCGCGTCTCCGCCTCCACCTATCTCGCGATCGTCGCAGTGAACGTGCCGCTCGCCGTCGCCCTGGTCATCCCGTTCGGCCTGAACGGCGCGGCGGTGGCGAGCGCCATTGCGTTGATGCTTCGCGCGCTCTGGCTCTCCTACGCGGTCTGGAGGAAGCTCGGCATCCGCACCTCGATCCTCGCCGTCATCGCCGCCGCGGGCTTCGCGGGCCTTGCCGCGCGCGGCTCAGCGCTTCGCACGCCGGCGGAATAGCCCGCTCAGTCGCCGGCGAGGAAGAAGAGCCAGCGCCCGTCCTTGGCGATCCCGACGCGGAAGAACGTATAGGCGCCGTAGGATTTCATGTCCTCGTAGTCGGCGGCGGTCAGCAGCGTGAAGAGTTCGACAAGCTGCTGCGGCGTCAGCGCGTTCAGCGGATAGTTCGCGAAATAGGGCCAGACATACTGATCGTCATCGGTGCCCTCCCCAACATGCACGAAGCCTGACTGAAGCACTTCGAGGAGGATTGCGAGAATCTCGCGCCCCTCGGCATCGGCGGCGAGCGCCTTCAGATACTCTATCGGATCGCCGGGATCGCCGAATGCGACGGCCGGCGGCTCCGGCTGCGCCTGCATCAGCGGACGCAGCTGCTCGATGTCGCCCGACTTCGCCGCGTCGATCAACTTCTGGCGCATCTCGCGGACGGCATCGGGAAGATCAGCTTCGGAGCGCAGGATCGTGGGGAGCGGCGCATCGACGCTGGCGTCGGGGGCAGACGTTCCAGGCTGCGACGCATCGCTGCTCGCGTCGCCGGGTGCAGCGGCCTGCGCCACGCGCATCCCCGCGCCCATCCCGGCGACGGCGAGTGCCAGCGCCATTCCGAAGATCCCAAAGCGGGCGGAGAATTTCATGCGCCGACGATAGGAGGCGGCGGCGCCTGAGCGCAACCGCCGCCTTCAGCGTTTCGTGGTGCTACAGCCGGTGCGCGTCAGTGCATGGAGCGGGAGATGGAGAATTCGCCGGCTGCGATACGCTCCGGCAGGCGTTCAGCGAAGTCGGCCACCGCCGCCTCGCCGTAGGTCGACACGAGGTCGCCAAGGGCGGCGAAAAGCGCCACGTGGGCCAACACGTCAGGCTCGATTCCAGCACCCAGCGCGTCTTCCCAGACCGCTGAAAACCTTTGATATGCCTCACGTTTCTGGAGCCGGAGTTCTTCGTTTTCGGGCTCGCCAAGATCGTGCATACTTCCCCCCGCTTGGGCTTCACGTCACCGCTAGCACGCAGCTATGCGGAACCACGCGGCAATGTAAAAGGATTATTAATTCGCCGACTACTGGCTGTAGCGCCCGCGAACGTCGCTCGCCAGCGATTGCCCTTCCGCCAGATATTTCTCGATCGCCAGGCGCGCCGACGGCGTGCAGGTGCGATAGACGGCGTTGTAGGTCTCGAAGCCATGGTTAAAGCGCCCGATGAGCCGCGCACGTCGCTGCGGCGGGGGATCCTCCGCGGCCAGCAGCGACGTCATCTCGGCGCGCCAGTCGGAGCCGTCGGAATCGCCGCAAAGGTCGCGCAGGAACGACAGCGAGCCGAGAATCTCCGAAAGCCTGAGAAGCTTCTCCTCGTAGATCGGCGCAGGCGGCTCGTTCGAGCCAGCGCTGCCGCTGCTCGCCGCCGCTCCCTTCTTCTGAGGAGCGTCGGCGGGGACATCGTCCTGCGCAAGCGCCGCCCCGCAAACCGCGAGCAGAAGGGTGGAGGCGCAGAGCAGCCGGCAGAGACGAGTCATGGCCAACGATTCTGGGCGGTGGGCGAAGCGACCGCAAGGGCATCGCGGTCTCTCACGCGAATGACTCCTCCGCAAGCGCCACAATGGCGCGCGCGATCCAGCCTGGCGTTCGCGACGTGGTGCGGCGCTCGAGCACGGCGGCGAGCGGGACAAACGTCGCGGCGCGCGCGTCGTCGGCGGCGAGCGGAACACCCTCTCCGGCGCGCGCCGCAAAGACGGCGAGCCGGAACGCAGAGCCCGGCTGCGGCAGCTCCGTGCCGAGCCTGACGAGCTTGCCGACGTTCAGTCCCGTTTCCTCCAGGAGCTCGCGCCGGGCCGTCTCCTCCGGCCCCTCGCCCGGCTCCGTGCGGCCGCCCGGAAAGCTCCAGAGCCCGGCGAAGGGCGCGCGCGCACGCTCCACCATCAATACGCGGCCCACCGCCAGCACGATGACGCTCGCGCCGTTCGTCGCGTTGCCGGTCTCGCTTGCCGCAACCATCTGCGATCAATAGGGCGCTTTCGCCCTCGCTCAAATCGCGATTTAAGGGAAGGACCATGTGCGGCCGCTACACATTGATCGCCAACGCCGAGGCGATCCGGCTTCTCTTCGAGGTGCCGGCCTTCGACGAGCGGCTCGTCGTGCCGCGCTACAACATCGCGCCGACGCAGCCGATCGTGGTGGTGCGCAACGGACCGAAGGGGCCCGAGCTGGTGCCGGTGCGCTGGGGGCTGATCCCGTGGTGGGCGAAGGACCCGAAGACGCTGCCGCTGATGATCAACGCGCGCGCGGAAGGCATCGCGGAAAAGCCCGCCTATCGCGATCCGTTCAAATACCGCCGCTGCCTTGTGCCGGCCTCCGGGTTCTACGAATGGCAGACGCCCAAATCGAAAGGACCGAAGCAGCCGTTTCTCGCGAGCCCCGGTCGGCCCGACGGCGACGGCCTCATCGCCTTTGCCGGCCTCTGGGAGACCTGGCACAGCGCCGACGGCAGCGAGATCGACACGGCGACGATCGTGACCACCGACGCGAACGCGCCGCTCGCGGAAATCCACGCGCGCATGCCCGTGGTCATCGCGCCAAAGGATTTTGAAGCGTGGCTCTCGCTGGAGACGAAGCCGGCCGATGCGGCAGAGCTTCTGAAGCCCGCGCCGGACGATCTCTTCTTGCTGACGCCCGTCTCCACGCGCGTCAACTCGGCCGACAATGACGATCCGGGGCTGATCGAGGCAGCGACGGTCGATCCGGAGGAAGCTCCAAAACGCGCTCCCGCGAAACGCGCCGCCCCCGATCCGCGCCAGCGCAGCCTGTTCTAGAGGCTGTTTCGCGGAGCGGCTAACTGCCTGCTCCGCCACCTCACGGCGTAGGGCAGCACGAACATGTAGAGGCCCGTGAAGAGAAGGAGGAAAAGCGGCGGGAGCGGCGAATAGACACCCAGGACGGTGGCGTCCCGAGCGCCATGGTGACGAAGTTCGCGATGACCGTCGCGGTGAAGATGATCGACAGCCAGCGGTGAGCCTGACGAACCAGAGTGCTCAACGTTCTCCCCCTTCTCAAAACGACGAAGCGGAACGCCGCGGGCCGGGCGTCCGACCCGCGTCGCTTCAGTCGCTCCGCGCCACCACCTCTTCAAGGGCGGCAAGGAACTTCTGCCAGCCGAACTGCGCGCCGCGGTAGGCCTGCTCCTGATCGGGGCGGAAGCCGGTCTGCTCCATGCGCAAATGCGTCCCGGTGGGCGTCGGGGTAAGCGTCCATGTCACGACGCTCTCAAGCCCCATGGCCTCCCACGTGTAGGACAGCGTCTTCTGCGGCTCGACGTTCAGGACCTTGCAATCGACGGAGCCCCAGTCTCCGGTGAAACGGAATGCGTGGCCGACCTCCAGCGCGAAATCGTTCTTCATCAGCCATTCCTCGATCAGATGCGGTTGCGTCAGCGCGCGCCAGATCTTTTCAGGGGGATGCGCGATCTCGCGCTCGACGACGACGGTACGGGTTTCGGTCATGGTCTCACTCACTGGTCCATCCTTCTGAGCAGATTTTCGAGATCGTCGAAGCGGCCGTGCCAGAACCCGGTCATGCGGCTTGTCCAGTCGACCAGCGGTGCAAGCGCGCCTATCTCGGCGCGGTAGTGCGTCTGGCGGCCCTCGTTCCGATCGCGCACCAGTCCCGCCCGCTTCAGCACCGCCAGGTGCTTCGACACGGCCGGCTGCGAGAACTCCCGCCCGAGCCGTCAGGGCGCCGACAGTCTGCTCCCCCTCCCGGCACAGGCGCTCGAAAATCGCCCTGCGGGTCGGATCGGCCAGCGATCGGAAAAGTGTGCTGGGGTCTGGCGTCACAATCAATAACCCTCTGGTTATTGATTGACCCATAACCAATTGGCTATGAGTGAGTCAAGCACCCCTAGATCACGCGGCCGGGGTTCAGGATGTTGTTCGGGTCGAAGGTCCGCTTCAGCTTGCGCATCATCTGGAGCTCGACCTCGCTCTTCACGCCCTTCAGGAGCTCGCGCTTGTAGCGGCCGATGCCGTGCTCGGCAGCGATCGAGCCGCCCATCTCCGTGACGATCTCGTGCACGATCCGGTGCACTTCCGCCGCGTTCGCCATGAAGGCCTTCCGGTCCATGCCGACGGGCTGCGAGAAGTTGAAGTGAATATTGCCGTCGCCGAGATGCCCGAAGGGAACCGGCCGGATGCCGGGCACCAATTGCTCGACCGCAGCGACGCCGCGCTTGATCAGCTCCGGCACCCGCTCGATCGGCACCGAGACGTCGTGTTTGATGGAGCCGCCTTCGTGCTTCTGGATCTCGCTCAGGCCATGACGCATGCGCCAGAACTCCTGCGCCTGCGCGATCGATGAGGCGATCGCCGCATCGGCAACGGTACCTTCGGAAAGCGCGGAAGCGAGCGAGCGCAGCGCCAGCTCGTGGGAGCCCGATTCCTCGCCCGACGACACCTCCATCAGCACGTACCAAGGATGCGGCGCGGCGAGCGGATCGCGCGCACCGGGGAGATGCTTCACCAGCATCTCGATCGCGATCCGCGGCATCAGCTCGAAGGCAGTGAGGCTCGGCCCGGCGACCTGCCGCGCATGCCTCAGGAGCGCCAGCGCCTCCTTCGGACCGGCGACCGCGGCAAGGGCGACCGTCTGCCCGCCGGGGTGCGGAAAGAGCTTCAGCACCGCGGCCGTCACGACGCCGAGCGTCCCCTCCGAGCCGATGAAAAGCTGTTTCAGGTCGTAGCCCGAATTGTCCTTGATGAGACCGCGGAGACCATTCCAGATCTCGCCGGTCGGAAGCACCACTTCGAGCCCGAGCACGAGGCTGCGCGTGTTGCCGTAGGCGAGCACCTGCGTGCCGCCGGCATTGGTGGAGATATTGCCGCCGATCCGGCACGAGCCCTGCGAGCCGAGCGTCAGGGGGAAGAGCATTCCCTCCCGATCCGCCGCCTCGTGCAGGCGCTCAAGCACCACGCCGGCCTCGGCGACGAGCGTCGCGCCGACGGCATCGACGCCGCGAATCTTGTCGAGGCGCTCGAGCGACAGCACGATCTCGTGCCCGCTCTCGTCAGGAATCTGCGCGCCGACCAATCCGGTGTTTCCGCCCTGCGGCACGATCGGCGTGCCGGTCTCGTTCGCCAGCTTCAGGATCGCCGATATCTCTTCCGCCGAGCGGGGGCGGACGACGGCCGCCGTGGCGCCCTGGTAGTAGCCGCGCCACTCCGTGAGGTAGGGCGCCTTGTCGGCGTCCGTGATCAGCACATGCGCGCCGCCCACGATCGCTGCGAGCCGCTCAAGCACGGCGTTTTCGACGGAAATCTCGACCATGGCCTCCCTTACGCGACACGTGGCCGGGCGTCGAGGCGGCTTGATGGGCGGGAATCCCCATGCCATTACCCCCGGTGCGGGGGTCCTTGCCGCATGTCACAAAGAAGCGGGCAAAACGGGATGGAAGCGTTGGGGGCGGGTGTCATGCGCGGCAAGCGGGGCCTGATCATGGGCGTCGCCAACAACCGCTCGCTGGCCTGGGGTATCGCGTCCACGATGCGCGCCGCGGGTGCGGAGCTCGCCCTCACCTATCAGGGGGACGCGCTCAAGAAGCGCGTCGAGCCGCTCGCCGCGGAGTTGCAGGCGCATGTCGCCGGCCATTGCGACGTCACCGATCCGGCGACGATCGATGCGGTCTTTCAGGACATCGAGGCGCTTTGGGGTGGGCTCGACTTCATGGTCCACGCGGTCGCGTTCTCCGACAAGGATGAGCTGACCGGCCGCTATGTCGACACGACGGCGGAGAATTTCTCCAAGACGATGCTGATCTCCTGCTACTCGCTGACGGCGCTCACGCAGCGGGCGGAGAAGCTGATGCCGGAGGGCGGCTCGATCCTGACCCTCACCTATTACGGCGCCGAGAAGGTGATGCCGCATTACAACGTGATGGGCGTCGCCAAGGCGGCGCTCGAGGCGTCGATCCGATACCTCGCGGCCGATCTCGGCAAGCAGCGCATCCGCGTCAACGCCATTTCCTCCGGCCCGATCAAGACGCTCGCCGCCGCCGGGGGCATCGGCGACTTCCGCTACATTCTGAAGTGGAACGAGCTCAACGCCCCGCTGCGCCGCACCGTCACCATCGACGACGTCGGGCGCGCGGCGCTTTTCCTGCTCTCCGACCTTTCGAGCGGGGTGACCGGCGAGGTCGTCCACGTCGACGCCGGTTACCACGTCGTCGGGATGAAGGCGGTCGACGCCCCCGACATCGCGACGGTCATCCACAAGGACTAGCCCCGAGCGCGGGTCGGTTCCCATCCGCCCGGGACGGAAGCGCCTCCGATTCGGCGCTCTCTAAGTCCCCCGGATTCAGCTATAGATCGCAACCGATCGGTGAGGAGACGCGGGCGTGTGGGGACTTCTGGTCCTGGTCGTCATCTGGGTGGTCGTCGCGCCGATCTTCGCGTTGAGGAGCGCCGCCCGCGCCAACCGTCGCGCAAACGAGCTTCTGAAACGCCTTGAAACGCTGGAAGGCCGAGCGGGGATCGATTCTGTGGAAGCCGCGAGGGCCGCGGCGGCGGTTGTCGCGCGTCCCGCGATCTCGCCTTTTGCGCCGCCAGCTGCAACTTCGGCGGCAGAAGCGGAGGCGGAAGCGCCGCCCGAACTTGAGCCGCTGGCGGAGCCCGTCGCCACGGCCAAGGAGCCCGAACCGGCGGAGCCGCTAGCGGAAGAGTTTGTCCCCGAAGCACCGGCCGAAGCCCCACCGCCGACGCCGCCGCGTCCAAAGGAATCGCTCGAATCGAAGATCGGCGCGCGCTGGACGGTGCTTGTCGGCGGTCTCGCGCTGGCGCTCGGCGCTGTCTTCCTGGTGCGCTATTCGATCGAGCAGGGGCTGCTCGGGCCGGGGGCGCGGATCGCGCTCGGCTTCCTGCTCGCCATCGTGCTCTTCGCGGCGGGCGAATGGCTCAGACGCCGCGACCGCGCGCTCGCCCTGCCGCAGGCCTTCGCCAAGGCCGACGTGCCGGCGATCCTGACCGGCGCCGCCGGCATCGCGCTCTTCGCGACGATCTACGCAGCGCACGCGCTCTATGGCTTCATCGGCCCTGCCGCCGCCTTCGTGCTTCTGACCGTCGCCGGTCTCGTCACGCTCTTCCTTTCGGTCATCCACGGGCCGGGGCTCGCGGCGCTCGGCGCGCTCGGCAGCTATGCGGCGCCGCTTCTCGTCTCAAGCAACACGCCGGCGCCCCTCCCCGTCGTCTTCCACATCCTCGCCGTGACGGCTGCCGTCATCGGCATGGCGCGCATCCGCCATTGGCGCTGGCTTGCGATCGGAGGCATCGCGGCGAGCCTTGCCTGGGAACTCCTCATCGGCGAGATCCACGACCCGGCGGCGATCCCCGCCGAGCTTCTGCTCATCGCTGGGCTCTTCGCGATCTATGTCGGCGGGTTCCTTGCCGGCGAAGCGCCGACAACGCTGCGCGACCGCCTACCGGATTTCTACGCCCTCGTTGCGCTTGCCGGTGTCTCCGCGCTCTCGCTGTACTACGCCAACATCGACGCAGACTATCCGCCGCTCGTCGCCGGCATTGTGCTTGCCGGCGCTCTCGGAGCGGTCGCGAGCCGCTGGACGGGTGTCGCAGGCGCTGCGCTCATTGCCGGCGTTGTCGCGGTCGTCACAGTGATGCTGATGCCTCCGTGGCTCCCGATCTACACCGGCACAATGCAGGTCGGCGCGTTCCATTGGTCGATCGTCAGCGAAGCCGGCCTCGGGCGCTTTGCGCTGAAGGCGGCGGCGATCGGTTTCGTCGTCGGTATCGGCTGCTTCGCAAGTGCCGACCGCGCGGCGGCGCGCGCGCCGAACACCGCCGGCTATTTTGCGGGCGCGGGCGCCGTTGCACCGCTCGTGATCCTGATCGTCGTCTATCTCCGCCACACACCTTTCGAGACGCGGCCGGCGGTCGGGATCGCGGCGCTCGTCATGGCAGCAATCTTCGCCACGCTGACGGAGCGGCTGATCGCGCGCCGACCTGAAGACGACAAGGCGCTCGCACCGGCGCTCTATGCGGCCGGTGCTGTGCTCACCCTTTCGTTCGCGTTCGCGGTCGGGCTTGCGACGCGCTTCATCCCGATCTCGCTGTCGCTCGGCGCGGCGGGCGTCGTTTGGGTCAGCCTTTACCGGCCGGTCAGAATCCTTTCCTGGCTCGCGGTCGCCGTTGCCGCCCTCGCCTGCCTCGCGATCGTTTTCGGCCCGCCGTTTACGCCGGAAGAGCTCGGTACGCGGCCGATCCTGAACGGCCTGATCCTGCGGCTCGGCCTTCCGGCCGCCGCCGTGCTCTTTGCGGGCGAGACGCTCCGCCGGCATCGCGACGGACTGGAAGCGCAGATCCTGCAGACGATCGGCCTCGTGCTTTCCGCCATCTTCGTGGTGCTCGAAATCCGGCATTACTCAACCGGCGGCGTGATCGCCTCGGGCCTGCCTGGGCTCGGCGAGCAGAGCGCTCTGACACTCGCCGCGCTCGCCTTCGCGCTCGGCCTGCAGCGGATCGCGGCGCGCACGAAGAGCAAGGTCTATGCGGTCGGATCGCTCGTCGCCGGCCTGATCGGCGCTCTCGCCATCGCGGTCGCGCACTTCTTCACCGCCAACCCTCTACAAACGGGAGAGAGTGTCGGCACTGGCCGCTTCTTCAACCTGCTTCTGCCTGGTTATCTGCTCCCGGCGCTCGGCGCGGCGTGGGTGGCGGCCGCGGCCCGACCGGTCAGGCCGCGCTGGTACGTGCTCCTGATCGCGGCGCTCGCCCTCCTCCTCGGCTTCGCCTACGTGACGCTGATGGTCAGGCACGCCTTCCAGGGCGAATACCTCGACAGCTTCGGGATGATGGACGCGGAGAACTGGAGCTATTCGGCAGTGTGGCTCGTCTTCGGCATCGCGCTTCTTGCGGCCGGCATCTTCCTCAGATCGACCATGGTGCGCGCGGCCTCCGGCCTCGTCATCGCCGTCGTCGTCTTCAAGGTGTTCCTGTTCGACATGGCGGCGCTGACCGGTGCGCTGCGCGCCGCCTCGTTCCTAGGGCTCGGCGCGACGCTCATCGTGATCGGCCGCCTCTATCAGCGGCTTCTGCAGCGCGGGCAGGCGCAGACGGAAGAAGCGGCGCCCTAGTTTATTTCCACGACAACGCGGCCGCGCACCTTGCCTTCGACGATCTCCTCCGCGATGTCGCGGATCTGGTCGAAGCCGATGACGGTCATCATCGCTTCGAGCTTGTCGCGGTCGAGGTCCTTCACGAGCCGCGCCCACGCTTCCTCGCGCGCCGCGCGCGGCTGCGTGACCGAGTTGATGCCGATCAGCGACACGCCGCGCAGGATGAAGGGCGCGACCGAGGTCGGAAGACCCATGCCGCCGGCATTGCCGCAGGCAGCGACCACGCCGCCCGCCTGCGTCATGGCGATGACGTTGGCGAGCACGTTCGAGCCGACCGTGTCGATCGCTGCCACCCAGCGCTCCTTGTCGAGCAGCTTGGCGGGATTGACGAGCTCTTCGCGGTCGATGATCTCGGCAGCGCCGAGGCTCTTCAGGTAATCCGCTTCGGCAGCGCGCCCGGTCACTGCGATGACGCGGTAGCCGAGCTTCTTCAGGATCGCGACGGCGACCGAGCCGACGCCGCCCGCGGCGCCCGTCACGACGACCGACCCGCTCTTCGGCCCGATGCCATGCCGCTCAAGCGCGATCACGCAAAGCATCGCCGTGTAGCCGGCGGTGCCGATCGCCATCGTGTCGGCGGCCGAGATCTCCTTCGGCTTCTTGATCAGCCAGTCGCCTTTCACGCGCGCATATTTCGCGTAGGCGCCGTAGTGCCCCTCCCCGACGCCCCAGCCGTTCAGGATCACAGCGTCGCCCGGCTTGAAGTCGGGGTTTTCGGAGGAGACGACCTCGCCCACGAAGTCGATGCCGGGGATCATCGGGAAGCTGCGCACCACCGGCAGCTTGCCGGTCAGCGCCAGCCCGTCCTTGTAGTTGACGGTCGAGTGGCTGACGCGGACGACGACGTCGCCCTCCATCAGATCGGCGAGCTTAAGCTCGCGCACCTCGACGAACTGATGCTTCTCCGCGTCGCGGTCGACGACGAGGGCTTTGAAAGTTTCAGCGGCGGACATTGCGACCTCCTGTCAGCGCCTTCATGGCGCGGGAAACAGGAAGCCGCAACCCTAGGCGGATGCGGTCTGATAGGCAGGCGCGTCGCGGATCGGCCAGTGCACGATGGCGGCGAAGACGGCGAGCCCCACCGCGATCCACCAGACGATATCGTAGGACCCGGTGCGGTCGTAGAGGTAGCCGCCGAGCCATACGCCGAGGAACGCGCCGACCTGATGGGAGAGGAACACCATGCCGGAAAGCGTCGCAAGAAAGCGCGGGCCGAACATCACGGCGACGAGGCCCATGGTGAGCGGCACGGTGGCGAGCCAGAGCAGACCCATCCCGGCGGCGAAGATCAGCACCGTCACAGCGCTCGGCGGCGTCGTGATCAGGAAGATAATGATCGCGGCGCGGGCGAGATAGATGACGGCGAGCACGATCGGCTTGGAAAAGGTCTGGCCGAGCCAGCCGGAGGCAAGCGAGCCGGCGACGTTGAAGAGTCCGATCAGGGCAAGCGCCCAGGCGGCCAGCCTCACGTCGAGCCCCCGGTCGATGAGGTAGGGCGGCAGATGCGTCGTCACGAAGGCGAGCTGAAACCCGCAGACGAAGAAGCCGGCGACGAGAAGATTGAAACTGCGATGCCCGAACGCTTCGGCGAGCGCCTGACGCAGGCTCTGCTCGCGCACTGCGATGTCGGTCGCGGTCGGGCTTCCGGCAAGCGCGACGGCGAGGAAGGGTATTGCAAGCATAACGGCCGCCAAAACGAGCAAAGCCTGCGCCCATCCGTAGGTCGAGATCAGGCCCTGCCCGAGCGGCGCGAAGACGAACTGGCCGAGGGAGCCGGCGGCCGTGCCGATCCCGAACATCAACGGCTGGCGCGCCGCCGGAACGCGACGACCGAAAGCGGCGAGCACGATGGAGAAGGAGGCGGCCGCCATGCCGAGCCCGACCATCACGCCGGCGGAGAGATCGAGCCAAAGCGGATTCGGCGCCCAGGCCATCAAGACAAGACCGGCGGCATAAATGAGGCCGCCCACGGCAAGCACGCGGCCGGAGCCGTAGCGGTCGGCGACAGCCCCCGCGAAAGGCTGCCCGATCCCCCACATGATGTTCTGGATGGCGATCGAAAGCGCGAAGGCCTCGCGGCTCCAGCCGCGCGCCTCTGTCATCGGCGCGAGGAAAAGGCCCATGATCGTGCGCGGGCCGAACGAGAGCAGCGCAATCAGACAGCCGGCGACGACGAACGTCGGCAAGGCGACCGTCAGCGAACGATTGGCGGTTTGCGTAGAGAGAGCCACGACGAATCTCGGTTACGAGCCCCGGCCCTTCTAGCGCAGCTTCTTTCGATTGATAAAATTCATCTTTCTGATCAATCCCTTCAGTGTGGCTGACCCAAATACCGCACCGGCGAATCGTTAACGGCGCTTGAAATGCCGGTATGACAGCTTTATGTAGCTCCTGACCGGCTTTGGCCGGCTTTCTTTGGTTCCACTTATACTCAGTTTGAGTATAAACAGTGAGATGCGGGAGGACGCGATGAGTTTCCTGCAGAATGTTGAGGCGGATGGCCGCCCGAACGGCCGGAGCACAGCGGAGAAGCGCGAGCGCTTCCCCGTGCTGCCGCGCCCCGATCTCACCTACACCGCCGAGATCGCGGCGGCGACGGCGCCGCTTTACGAGAAGGTCCGCCACGTCATCCCGGCGATCGAATGGCCGGCCTTCGCGCCGACGATCCATGCCATCAACGCGCTGAAGCGCGAGCGGAACGCGGTCATCCTCGCCCACAATTATCAGACCCCGGAAATCTACCACTGCGTTGCCGACATCGTCGGCGACTCGCTGCAGCTCGCCCAGGAGGCGGCGCGCACCGACGCGGAGGTGATCGTCCAGTGCGGCGTCCACTTCATGGCGGAGACCTCGAAGATCCTCTGCCCGGAGAAGACGGTGCTGATCCCCGACAGCCGCGCCGGCTGCTCGCTCGCCGCTTCGATCACCGGCGAGGATGTTCGCCGCCTGCGCGCGGCCTATCCGGGCGTGCCGGTCGTCGCCTACGTCAACACGAGCGCCGAGGTGAAGGCCGAGGTCGACATCTGCTGCACCTCGTCGAACGCGGTCGAAGTGGTGGAGTCGCTTAACGCGAAGCGCGTGATCTTCCTGCCCGACCGCTATCTCGCAAAGTGGGTCGCCTCGCAGACCGACGTCGACATCATCGCCTGGCACGGCGCCTGCGAAGTGCACGAGCGCTTCACAGGCGAGGAGCTTCGCGCCTATCGCGAGGCGGACCCGTCGATAAAGATCATCGCGCACCCCGAGTGCCCGCCCGACGTGATCGCGGAGGCGGATTTCACCGGTTCCACGGCAAAGATGATCGACTGGGTGAAGACCAGGCATCCGGCGAAGGTGCTGATGGTCACCGAATGCTCGATGGCCGACAATATCGCTTCGGAAGCGCCCTCGGTCGAGTTTGTGCGGCCGTGCAATCTCTGCCCGCACATGAAGCGCATCCAGCTGCCGAAGATCCTCGATTCGCTTCTCTTCATGCAGGAAGAGGTTCTGCTCGACCCGATCGTCGCGTCGAAGGCGCGGCGGAGCGTCGAGCGCATGGTCAACCTGAAGAGCTGAGGTGGCCTCCCCCTTCCACCCGGAATCCTGGGAAGGCATCGACGACGTCGTCATCGTCGGCGGTGGGCTCGCAGGACTCTTCTGCGCGCTTAAGCTTTCGCCGCGGCCGGCGACCATCATCTCCGGCGCACCGATCGGCGAAGGCGCCTCCTCGGCCTGGGCGCAGGGCGGAATCGCAGCGGCGATCGGCACCGGCGACACCATCGAAAGCCATGTCGCCGACACGATCGCGGCCGGCGCCGGCCTCGTCGACGAGCGCGTCGCGCGCGCCATGGCGACGGAGGCTGCGGATCGCATCCACGATCTCCTCGGCTATGGAGTCGCCTTCGACCGCGAGCTCGACGGGGCGCTCAAGCTCTCGCGCGAGGCGGCGCACTCGCAGCGCCGAATCGTGCGCGTACGCGGCGACATGGCGGGCGCGGCGATCATGTCGGCGCTCGTCGCCGCAGTCAGGCGCACGCCTTCGATCCGCGTGCTTGAAGGCTACGTCGCCGAGCAGCTGCGCGCCGAGGGCTACTACGTGACGGGGCTCGTTGCGCGGGACCGGCGTGGCGGGCTCTCCGACCGCATCCATCTTTCCACCCGCGCCGTGGTCCTCGCGTCAGGCGGCATCGGCCATCTCTACGCCGTCACCACCAATCCGCCGGAGGCGCGCGGCGAAGGCCTCGCGATGGCGGCGCGCGCGGGCGCGCTCGTCGCCGATCCGGAGTTCGTGCAGTTCCACCCGACGGCCGTCGACATTGGGCGCGATCCCGCGCCGCTCGCGACGGAAGCGCTGCGCGGCGACGGCGCGATCATCGTCGACAAGGCCGGACATCGCTTCATGCTCGACGTGCATCCCGACGGCGAGCTCGCCCCGCGCGACATCGTCGCGCGCGCCGTGCACGAGGCGAAGGTCTCCGGGCGCGGCGCATTCCTCGATTGCCGGGAAGCGATCGGCAAGGATTTTCCCGAACGCTTTCCGACCGTCTATGCCGCGTGCATGGACGCCGGTCTCGACCCGACGCGGCAGCCCATCCCGATCGCGCCCGCCGCGCACTACCACATGGGCGGCGTGCACGTTGACAGCGTCGGGCGCACGACCCTCGACGGCTTGTGGGCCTGCGGCGAGGTCACGTCGACCGGTGCGCACGGCGCCAACCGGCTCGCTTCCAACTCGCTGCTTGAAGCGGTCGTGTTCGCGGCGCGCGTCGCGGAGGACATCCACGGGCTTCTGCCCAGCCACAAGGTGACGCACTGGACCGGTTCTTCGGAGGGTGATGCCTTGACCCCGGCGGAAGAGGACGTGGAGGCGATCCAGAGACTGCGAGTCACGATGAGCCGGCACGTCGGCGTGGTGCGCGACCGCGCGGGGCTGAGCCAGGCGCTCGCCACCATCGAGGAGCTTTCCGAGCACCGGCACAACCCGCAGGTCATGAATGCGCTCGTCGCTGCGAAGCTCGTCGCCGCAGGCGCATTCAACCGCGAGGAAAGCCGCGGCGGACACTTCCGCTCGGACTTCCCCGAACCGAACCCGGATCTTGCGAAGCGGACCTTCATGACGCTCGAACAGGCGGACCGGATCGCCGAGCAGGCGACGACGCCGCTCGACTTGGCGTCATGAACGCAGCGCTTCCCGTGCTCCCGCCTCCGCTGGTGGCAGAGGCGGTAAGCCGCGCGCTCGCCGAGGATCTCGGACGCGCCGGCGACATAACGTCGGCCGCGACAATTCCCGAAAGCGCCACTGCGTCCGCGGTCATGGCGGCGCGCGAGGCGGGCGTGATCGCCGGCCTCGCCCTCGCGAAAGAGGCGTTTCGCCAGATGGATGCTTCCATCGCGTTCGAGCCAACCGTCGCGGACGGCGCGAGTGTCAAGCGCGGCGTGGTCGTCGCGCGGATCGGCGGAAACGCGCGCGCGATCCTCTCGGCGGAGCGCGTTGCGCTCAACTATCTCTGCCACCTCTCCGGCATTGCAACTTTGACGCGGCGCTACGCCGACGCCGTCGCACACACGAAGGCGCGCATCACCTGCACGCGCAAGACCATCCCCGGCCTTCGCGCCTTCGAGAAATATGCGGTGCGCTGCGGCGGCGGCTCCAACCACCGCTTCGGCCTCGACGACGCCATCCTGATCAAGGACAACCACATCGCCGTGGCCAGCGGGGTTGCTGAGGCGATCCGTCGCGCCCAGGCGTTTTGCGGCCATCTCGTGAAGATCGAGGTGGAGGTCGACACGCTCGATCAGCTGCGCGAGGCGCTTGCAGCCGGCGCCGATGTCATCCTCCTCGACAACATGCCGCCGGCGACGCTCAGCGAAGCGGTCGCCATCACGGCGGGAAATGCGGTGCTTGAGGCCTCTGGCGGCATCACGCTCGAGACCGTCGCCGCCGTCGCCGAGAGCGGGGTCGACTTCATCTCTTCGGGCGCGCTCACCCATTCCGCCCATGCGCTCGATCTCGGGCTGGACATCGATATTCGCGTCTAAAACCCGGAGAAACGGTGGAAGGGTCGTCAGTCCTGGAACTGCGAGGCCGGTTGGCGATTGTGCGCTGCGGCAGATCAAGCTAGCAGCGTTCATGCATCACAACGCGTGAGGGGCGTCGGATGGCGAAATGGGTGTACAGCTTCGGCGGTGGCCAGGCGGAGGGGTCCGCCGCCATGCGTGAGCTGCTTGGCGGCAAGGGCGCCAACCTCGCCGAGATGGCGAGCCTGAATCTCCCGGTGCCGCCGGGCTTCACGATCACGACCGAAGTCTGCAGCTATTTCTACGCCAACAACCGCACTTATCCGCCCGAGCTCAAGGGTGAGGTGGAGGCAGCGCTCGGCGCGATCGCGGACCGGACCGGCAAGATTTTCGGCGACCGTGCGGAGCCGCTCCTCGTCTCGGTGCGCTCGGGCGCGCGCGCTTCCATGCCGGGCATGATGGATACGGTTCTCAATCTCGGGCTCAACGATGAGACCGTGAACGCCATCGCCGGCCTCGCCGACGAGCGCTTCGCCTGGGACACCTATCGCCGCTTCATCCAGATGTACGGAAGCGTGGTGCTCGGCGTGGAGCATCACGAGTTCGAGTCGATTCTGGAGCTTGAGCGCGAGAAGCGGGGCCACGTCCACGACACCGATCTCGACGCCGACGCCTGGCGATCGATTGTCACGCAATACAAAAAGCTCATCGAGGACACGCTCGATACGCCGTTCCCGCAGACGGCCGCCGACCAGCTCTGGGGTGCGGTCGGCGCCGTCTTCGGGTCGTGGATCAATCCGCGCGCGGATTCCTATCGCAGGCTCCACGACATCCCAGCGAGTTGGGGGACGGCGGTCAACGTGCAGGCCATGGTCTTCGGCAACATGGGTGAGACCTCGGCGACGGGGGTCGCCTTCACCCGCAATCCGGCGACCGGCGACAAGGGGCTTTATGGCGAGTTCCTGGTCAACGCGCAGGGCGAGGACGTGGTCGCCGGCATCCGCACGCCGCAGGACATCACGGAAGCCGCGCGGCAGGCGACTGGCTCGAAGCTTCCTTCGCTTGAGACGGTGATGCCCGACGCCTTCGCCGAGCTCGGTCAGACGGCCGCGCGGCTTGAGGCGCACTATCGCGACATGCAGGATATGGAATTCACCGTCGAGCGCGGCGCGTTCTGGGTCCTGCAGACACGCTCCGGCAAGCGTACCGCGAATGCAGCGATCAAGGTCGCTGTCGACATGGCCAACGAGGGGCTG
Source organism: uncultured Alphaproteobacteria bacterium (assembly GCA_963805325.1). Taxonomy (GTDB): domain Bacteria; phylum Pseudomonadota; class Alphaproteobacteria; order Rhizobiales; family Afifellaceae; genus DASWJZ01. The sequence continues at coordinate 152,923 of CAWDTS010000001.1, forward strand.
ATCACGCGCGAGGAGGCGGTCGGCCGCGTCGAACCTGAGGCGCTGAATCAGCTTCTCCATCCGACGCTCGACCCGGCTGCGGAGCGGACGCTGATCGCACGTGGCCTCCCGGCCTCCCCGGGCGCCGCGACCGGGGAGATCGTGTTCACCGCCGAGGAGGCGGAGAAGCTCAAGACCGAAGGCCGCGAGCTGATCCTGGTCCGCAGCGAAACAAGCCCGGAAGACATCAATGGCATGGTCGCCGCGCTTGGCGTCCTGACGGCGCGCGGCGGCATGACGAGCCATGCGGCCGTCGTCGCCCGCGGCATGGGCAAGCCCTGCGTCTGCGGGGCCGGCGCGCTCAAGATCGACACCAAGGCCAAAACGATGTCCATCGCCGGAAGGTCCTGGCGGGCCGGCGACGTCGTTACCATCGACGGCGCGTCGGGCGAGGTCTTCGAAGGGCGCGTGCCGACGCTGAAACCCGAGATGACCGGCGACTTCGGCACGCTGATGGGCTGGGCCGACGCGGTGCGCCGCATGAAGGTCCGCGCCAATGCCGAAACGCCGAACGACGCGCGCGTGGCGCGCGAATTCGGCGCGGAGGGCATCGGGCTCTGCCGCACCGAGCACATGTTCTTCGAGGGTGATCGCATCCTCGTCGTGCGCGAGATGATTCTCGCGAAGGATTCCGAAGGTCGCCGCGCGGCGCTCGAAAAGCTCCTGCCGATGCAGCGCAAGGACTTCGTCGAGCTGTTCAAGATCATGCACGGCCTGCCGGTGACGATCCGGCTGCTCGATCCGCCGCTGCACGAATTCCTGCCGAAGTCGGACGAGGAGATCGGTGAGGTCGCGACCTCCATGGGGGTCGATCCGGCGGTGCTGCGCGACCGCGTGATCGCGCTGACCGAATCGAATCCGATGCTCGGCCACCGCGGCTGCCGGCTGCTCATCACCTACCCGGAAATCGCCGAGATGCAGACACGCGCGATCCTTGAGGCCGCGGCTGAGGCGGCGCAGGCGACGGGCGAGCCGGTGACGCCGGAGATCATGGTGCCGCTCGTCGGAATGCGCAGCGAGCTCGACCATGTGCGCGCAACGATCGACCGGACCGCGAAGTCGATCGCCGGCAACGGCTCGGCGATCCAGTATACGGTCGGGACCATGATCGAATTGCCGCGGGCGGCGCTTCGCGCACAGGAGATCGCAGAGGGCGCCGACTTCTTCTCCTTCGGCACCAACGATCTGACGCAGACGACGTTCGGAATCTCGCGCGACGACGCGCATGGCTTCATCGGCCGCTATCAGGAGCTCGGCCTGATCGAGAAGGACCCCTTCGTCACGCTCGACACGGAAGGTGTCGGCGTGCTCGTGCGTGTTGCCGCGAATGAAGGACGCAAGGCGCGGCCGGATCTGAAGCTCGGCATCTGCGGTGAGCACGGAGGCGATCCGAACTCGATCCGCTTCTGCGATGCGGTCGGGTTGGACTACGTCTCCTGCTCACCCTTCCGCGTGCCGATCGCACGCCTCGCAGCCGCGCAGGCCGCGCTCAACACCGCCCAGGGCCAGACCGCCTGAACGCCCCGATAAGGTTACCCGGGCGTTGACGCTCGACGGCCGCATTATCGCCCGATTAACACTAGAAAACTCTTACGTCCGCGCTCGGCGGGCGGGTTTTCCGGGGGGGAACACAGCGGTTAACCGCACGTCAACCTCAACTTGCTTTTAATGGGACCGTGAAAAGGCAGCGTTCGCCTGTTGCAGCTGCGCAACAGGGGTCGCGGGTCGGAAGGGTATTAGCGCTGTGTATCAAGCGACGTCACGCGTAAGCGTCCTGAAATTCGCCGCCGCCACCAGCATCTCAATCGCAGCGATCGCTACCGCGCTGCCGGGAGTCATCAGTAATATCACGGACTTGGCCTCTGCCGCCGTTCATCCCGCGAGCGAGCCCTTGTCTTTCGCCGAAAGCCGCGGAACCTTCACGCTAGATCCGGTTGCATCGAATCGTCCACGCAACCAGACAAACGTCGCGGCGCTGTCGCCCGTTGACATGCAGGCGCTGACCGCGCCGCACGATCCGGCGCTTCAGCCGCTCCGCTTCATGGTCCGCTCAACCAGGCAGATCGCTCTCGACATCACCTATTCCACCTTCGCACATCCGCATCGCGCGGCGGTTCGCACCGCGCTCGCGCGTATGCCGCACTCAAAGCCGGGCGAGGTCTTCTCGATCGGCCCCGACGGCGCGGTCGAGGCGAACTCGTCCGTGCTCGCCTATGCGGCGCCGACGCCCGACATCGAAGCGCCCTTCTCGGCGGTGATGGGCGGGCCGCGCGTCGCTGCAGTTCCCGACGACACGGACAGCGACGGCCTGCGCCGCCCGCGTCCGCGCCCCGATCCGAACATCGTGCTCGGCTGGCTCGACGGGCGCGCGCTCGGACAGTTCGCGCCGGGCCAGCACGACTGGGTGCAGAACCCGCTGCCGGAGAGCGTGTTCAACGACAAACAGCAGCATTGTCTCGCCGAAGGCGTCTACTTCGAGGCGCGCGGCGAGTCGGCGGAAGGCCAAGCCGCGGTCGCGCAGGTGATCCTGAACCGCGTGCGCAATCCCGCTTATCCGGACACGATCTGCGGCGTCGTCTTCCAGAATCAGAAGATGCGCAACCACTGCCAATTCTCCTTCGCCTGCGACGGCCGCCCGGAGCGCATCTCCGAACAGGCCGCCTGGAAGGCCGCGCAACAGGTGGCGCTCGACGTCACCAGCGGAAAAACATGGATCGACGAGGTCGGCGATTCGACCCACTACCACGCCGGCTACGTGAACCCGCGCTGGGGCCACCGGATGATCCAGAAGGATCGCCTCGGCGAGCACATCTTCTACCGCACCAGGAACGGCGGCTGGTCCTGATTTCTCCGTCCTGCTCCTGACGGAACGAAAGCGCGCCTTCGGGCGCGCTTTCGTTTTCCCCTCCCTCCTTGCGGGGGAGGGCGCGCTAGCCCTCGATCCGGGAGAAATCCGCGACGGTGAGCGTGGCGCGGCGGAGCATGTTCAGGAGTTTCAGGCGATTGGCGCGAAGCGCTGGGTCGTCGGCATTCACCGTGACCTTCTCGAAGAACGCATCGACGGCGGGGCGGAGCTCGGCGAGCGCGCGCATCGCGGCTTCGAACTCCTCGCGCTCGACATGCATGCGCGCGTGCAACTCGGCCGCCTGCATGACGTGGAAGAGCGCCTTCTCCTCCGGCTCGCCCTTCGCCTCGATCAAGTGATGGTCGGGCGCCTCGTCGAAAGCGCCCTCGCCGTCCTTTTTCTCCTCGGCGCGGAGGATGTTGGCGGCGCGGCGATAGCCGACAAGAAGGTTCGCGCCATCGTCGGTGTCGAGGAATTTCCCGAGCGCCTCGACGCGGCGGACGATCATCAGGAGATCGTCCTGACCGGGAAGCGCGAAGACCGCGTCGATCAGATCGTGCCGCGCACCGGTCTCGCGCAGATGGACTTTGAGGCGATCGGCGAAGAAGGCGAGCAAATCGGCGGTGAGCGCGTCTTTCTTCGCGGCCGCCGTAATGCCGGTTCCCCGCGCAGCGTGTTGACGCCAACAAAAGGCGATGATCTCGGCAAGCGGTAGACCGAGGTTGTTTGAGAGAATTCCGCGCACAACTCCGAGCGCGGCTCTTCGAAGTGCGAATGGATCCTTCGAGCCTGTCGGCTTCTCCTCCTCAAACCAAAAGCCGACCAAAGTATCGAGCTTATCGGCAAGCGCGACGGCGATCGACACGGGCTCGCCCGGAACGGAATCGGTCGGGCCCTGCGGCTTGTAGTGATCGCGAACGGCGTCCGCGACCGCGGGCTTCTCTTTCCATTCGAGCGCGTAGTAGCGGCCGATGACCCCCTGTAGCTCGGGGAATTCTCCGACCATCGCGGTCGTGAGGTCGGCCTTGGCGAGTCTTGCGGCGCGTTCCGCGTCTTTCGGGTCGGCGCCGACGAGCGGCGCCAATTCGCTCGCCAATCGCGCGATGCGCTCCACGCGCTCCGCCTGCGAGCCGAGCTTCTCGTGGAAGGTGATGGCCTTAAGCTTCTCGCCGTGCTCCTCGAGCGGCACCTTCCGATCCTGATCCCAGAAGAAGCGCGCATCGGAAAGCCGCGCCGCGATCACCCGCTCGTTGCCGGCGACGATCGCCTTGCCGCCGTCCGACGCCTCAATGTTGGCAACAAGGATGAAGCGATTGGTGAGGCGACCATTGGAACTCCCCTCGTCCTTCGAGGCTCGCTCCGCTCGCGCCTCAGGATGAGGGGAGTGTGGAGCGCGCCCTACACCCTCACCCTGAGGTGCCGCCAGAGGCGGCCTCGAAGGGTCGAGGGCTCCAGCAGCACGTAGCACGAAGCATTTCTGGTTCTGGCGGATCGTGAGGCGGATCACCTCGTCGGGGATGTCTAGAAAATCCTCGTCGAAGGAGCCCATCAGCACGACCGGCCATTCGACGATGCCGGCGACCTCGTCGAGCAGGCCGGGATCCTCCACGACGTCGAGTCCTTGCGCGAAGGCGAGGTGCTTCGCTTCCGCCTCGACGATGGCTCTGCGGCGCTCGGGATCGAGCACCACTTTGGCGGCGGTCAGCGCCGGCTCGTAATCGTCGAAGCGGCGTACCTTGATCGGCGCGCTCCTGGTCATGAAGCGATGGCCGTAGGTGACGTTGCCGCTGGTGATCCCGCCGATGGAGAAATCGACGACGATCGGCTCCTCCGTCTCCGGCCCGAAGGTGCAGAGGATCGAGCGGAGCGGGCGCACCCATCTGAGGCTCGACGTGCCCTCCGCATCGGGCCCGGCGAAGGGCGAATCGGCCGGCGCGGAGCGCGCCCCCCAGCGCATCGACTTCGGCCAGGGGAAGGCGCGAATCGCCGCCGGCACCAGGTCCGCCACGATCTCCTCAGCAGCGCGGCCGGGCCGCACCACAACCGCCACGTAGAAATCGCCCTTCTTCGGGTCCTTCTCGATTTTCGCCTCGCCGATCGAGGCGAGCCCGGCGCCGCGCAGGAAGCCCTCGACGGCCTTTTCCGGCGCGCCGACGCGCGGGCCTTTGCGCTCCTCGCGCAAGTCAGGCGAGCGGGCCGTCACGCCATGCACGGTCAGCGCGAGCCGCCGCGGCGTCGCGAAGGCCTTGGCGCCCTCGTAGGTGAGCCCGGCCTCCACCAGCCCATCCGTCACCAGGCGGCGCAGATCCTCCGCCGCCTGCCGCTGCATGCGCGCCGGAATTTCCTCGGAGAAAAGCTCAAGCAGAAGATCGGGCATCGGAACCTCTTGGGGCCGATGCCTTATCAAAGCCCCGCACGGTCTGTCACCGAAACTTGGGCAGCGGCCCGCAGTTTGCCTGCCAGGGCGGCGGCGCACACGTTCACGCGAGCATTTCCTGTGGCCGCAAGCGCATCGGTTGTGGCCAGGGGCGCCGCGACAGGGCTCGAAATTGGGATCGAATCAAAGCCGTGCAACGATGACGTGCGAGCACCATTCCGCTCGCCATAAACGGCAACCGTCGCCCGGCTCAAAACGGGCCGCGCGACCCTCCAGAAACCCCTCCAGGCCGCCGTTTCTGGCTGCTTCGCCGGCTATTCCGCGGGGCCTTCTGAATCCAAGAGTGCAGAAAGTGCGCCGCGCATTTTGCGTTCTCATGGAAAATATTCCCAGATGTTCTTGCAACGTTCATGGCCTTAAAGTAATTATCATCGCATGTTGAATCGCACCGAGCCGCGCTCCAATATCGAGTCACGTGGTCTCCCCGACCCCGTCCCAAAGGCCGGCGTCCGCTTCCGCGGGCGTCGGCCGGCGGGGCCGTCCGAATCAGATGTCCTCGCCGAACGAAGACGGGGCCGGGGCTCTCAGACCAACGTCTCCGGCCGCTACGAATCAAAGACCGTCGAAGCCTTCGACGACGATTGGGGCACGCTCGAAGAGCTGCCCGCTCTCAAGACCGAAGTGCAGATCGAACGCGCGCGCAAGATCATCACGCGCAATCAGTCGCCGGACATCTCGTTCGATCGTTCGATCAATCCGTATCGCGGCTGCGAGCATGGCTGCGCCTACTGCTTCGCGCGCCCGACGCACGCCAACATGGGGCTGTCGCCGGGGCTCGATTTCGAGACGAAGCTTTTCGTGAAGCCCGACGCGGCGCAGCTCCTTGAGAAGGAGCTCGCGGCGCCAGGCTACGAGCCGCGCACAATCGCTATCGGCACCAACACCGATCCCTATCAGCCGATCGAGCGCGAGTGGCGCGTGATGCGGCAGATCCTCGAAGTGCTGTCGAAAGCGAATCATCCCGTCGGCATCGTCACGAAGTCGGCGCTCGTGGCGCGCGACATCGACATCCTCGCGCCGATGGCGGAGCGCGGGCTCGCCAAGGTGGCGCTGTCCCTGACCACGCTCGACCGCAAGCTCGCGCGCGCCATGGAGCCGCGCGCGGCAACGCCGCCGAAGCGTCTTGAGACGATAGCGAAGCTCGCCGCCGCCGGCATTCCTGTGACGGTGATGACGGCGCCGATCGTGCCGGCGTTGAACGATATGGAGCTTGAGCGGCTGCTCGAAGCGGGTCGCGAAGCCGGCGCGCGCGAAGCGGGCTACGTGCTCTTGCGCTTGCCGCTCGAGGTCGCGCCGGTCTTCCGCGAATGGCTGATCGCCAATTACCCGGACCGCTACAATCACGTCATGTCCGTGATGCAGCAGATGCGCGGCGGCAAGGACTACGAATCCGAATGGGGCGTCCGCCAGCGCGGGCGCGGCCCTTATGCCTGGATGATCGGGCGCCGCTTCGAGACGGCGACCAAGCGGCTTGGCCTGAATGTCGAGCGCAGGAAGCTGCGGACCGATCTTTTCACGCCGCCGGTGCCTCTCGGTGGACAACTGAAGCTCATCTGAGCAGCGCGATTGCGCCTTTTGGCCTGCCGGCCTATCGGGGGCCATGGCACTTGCCGAATTCGTGGACGGAAAGGTTCGGGCTCCTGCCGTCCGGGCGAACTTTCCGTGCGGAGCGGAAGCTCTTTCGCGAGGGTTTCCTGCGCGTCGCCGGCGTCGACGAAGCCGGGCGTGGACCGCTCGCCGGGCCGGTCGTCGCGGCGGCCGTCGTGCTCGATCCGAAGAAGCTCCCGAAGGGCATTGCCGATTCCAAGGTGCTGACGGCCGAGCGGCGCGAAGAGCTCTTCGCCGCACTGTGCAAGCACGCGGAGATCTCCGTCGCCTTCGGCTCGGTGGCCGAGATCGACCGCGTCAACATCCTGCAGGCGACGCTGCTTGCGATGCGGCGCGCGGTGCGGAGCCTCTCGGTTCCGGTCGATGCCGTTCTGATCGACGGCAACATGGTGCCGCAGGAGATGCCGTGCGAGGCGCGGCCGATCATCGACGGCGACGCAACATGTCTTTCGATCGCCGCCGCCTCGATCGTCGCGAAGGTCATGCGCGACCGGCTGATGGCGCGCTGCGACGGCGCCTTCGAGGGCTACGGTCTCGCCGCGCACAAGGGCTATTCGACCAAGGCGCACCAGACGGCGCTTGCCGCGCTCGGCCCGTGCCGTTTGCACCGGCGCAGCTTCTGGCGCATCGCGGCGTTCTATGAGCCCACGCAGGGCGACTTGTCAGAAGCGTGGGACGACGACCTGCCGGGCCAGGCTTCAGGACCGCGGTGACGACCGCTACAAGGTGGCAGCCTAGTTCAGGCTTTTCCTGACCGTCTCGATCGAGCGCTCGATCAGTTCCTCGCCGGTCTTGCCCTTGGCTTCCTCGGAGAGGATGCGCCCGGCGGCGGCGGTGGCAACGTCGATGGCGCGGCTGCGGACGTCGGCGATCGCTTGGCTCTCGGCCTGGGCGATGCGCGCCTCCACCGCCTTGGTGCGGCGCACGACGTAATCCTCGATACGGGCGCGCGATTCTGAGGCGAGCGCCGCCGCCTCGCGCTTCGCCTGCTCAATGATCGCCTGCGCTTCGCCCTCGGCCTCGCCGCGCTTCTTCTGATATTCCTTCAGAAGCGCCGCGGCCTCCTCGCGAAGGCGACGCGCCTCGTCGAGCTCGGAGCGGATCTTGGCGGCGCGGTCATCGAGCGCCTTGGTCAGCATCCTGGGCACCTTCAGGTAGACCATGACACCGAGGATGACGAGCAGCCCGAGGAAGACCCAGAGCGTGGCCCATTGCGTGGCGTTCATAGCGATGCCCCCTCCGAGATCACCGCCTCGACGGCGCGTGCAATCTCGGCCTTGCCGACCTTGGCGCCGACCAGCACCTCGACGATCGTCTCGACGGCATCCTTGGCGATCGCGTCTACGCCGGAGAGCGCCTGCTGCTTGACCTTGTTGATCTCCGCCTCGGCGGCGGCGAGCTTGTCATTCAGCCCAGCTTCGGTCCTGGCGCGGTCCGCATCGACCTCCGCTTTCGCCACATCGCGCGCCTTCTGCCCGATCTGGTGGGCGTTCTGGCGAGCGGCGGCGAGCGCCTCCTCGTAGGCGGCGACCGCCGCCTCCGATTCGGTCTTCATGCGACCGGCCTCTGCCAGGTCGCTTGAGACGCGGCCGGCGCGCTCCTCCAGAATGCCAGCGATGCGCGGCACCGCCACGCGCTTCATCAAGAGGAAGAGCCCTCCGAAGGCGATCACGAGCCAGAAGAGCTGCGAGCCGAAGGTCGAAGGGTCGAAGGGCGGGAACGTCTCGTGCCCGCCGCCATGCGCGCCGCCCGGCGCACCGGTCGTCGCGTGGACGGCTCCGGCCGCCGGCATTGCCGGCTGATCCGTTTGCGCGAATGCGGATGAAACGAAGCTCACGGGCCGATGCCCTCCCCTTCGGACGGCCGAAGCCGCCCGCCCGCGTCTTAGACGGCGAAGATCAGCAGGAGCGCGATCAGCAGCGAGAAGATGCCCAGCGCTTCCGTCACCGCGAAGCCGAAGATCAGGCGGCCGAACTGGCCGTCCGCGGCGGCGGGGTTGCGAATCGCGCTCTGCAGGTAAAGGCCGAAGAGCGAGCCAAGGCCGATGCCCGCCCCGCCCATGCCGACGCAGGCGATACCGGCGCCAATCAGCTTTGCAGCATCCGCTTCCATGATGAACTCCTTCAGTCTCGTTGGTGTGATTTCAGTGTGTCGGGTGAAGCGCGTCGTTCAGATACATGCAGGTCAGGATGGCGAACACATAGGCCTGCAGGAAAGCGACGAGGATTTCGAGCGCGGTCAGCGCCACGGTCATCGCGAAGGGGATCACCGCGCCGAGCCAGCCGAAGAATCCCCAGGCGCCGAGCATCAGGATGAAGCTTGCGAACACCTTCAGCGTGATGTGGCCCGCAAGCATGTTGGCGAAAAGACGGACGGAGAGGCTGATCGGCCGCGACAGGAACGAGAGTATCTCGATCGCGACCACGAGCGGCAAAAGATAACCCGGCACACCATGCGGCACGAAGAGGCCGAGGAACTTCACCCCGTTCTTGTAGAAGCCGTAGATGATGACGAGCAGGATGATCATCACGGCAAGTGCCGCGGTGACGACGAGATGGCTCGTCACCGTGAAGAAGTAGGGCACAAGCCCGATCACGTTGCAGAACAGCACGAACATGAAGATCGAGAACACGAACGGGAAGAAGCGCATCCCCTCCTTGCCGGCGCTCTCGCGCAGCATGTTCGCGACGAACTCGTAGGAAATCTCGGCGAGCGCCTGAATGCGGCCGGGGACGACCGCGCGGCTCGACGTGCCAAGGATCAGAAGCGCCGAGATCAGCGCGACCGCGATGAACATGAAGAGCGCGGAATTGGTGAAGGCGATATGGACGCCGCCGATCGTGCCGAAGTCGACGATGCTGTGGATGCCGAACTGATGGATCGGGTCGACCTTGTCGGCGGCCGCTGTCTGTTCCACGCCTAGTCCCCTTTCGCACCCGAGCCCGCGGGCAACGACCTCAATTCGATCCGCCGTCGCCGCGCGCCGCGCCGCTCGTTATTCGCGACGACGAGCGCACCACGTTCAGCACGCCAGCCGCGAAGCCGAGCAGCAGGAAGCCGATCAGACCCCATGGCGACGTACCCGCCACGCGGTCAAGCCCCCAGCCCAAGGCAACGCCGACCAGAATGCCGGCAATGAACTCGCTCGCCAGCCGGAACGCATACGCGAAATCCGTGCTGCTCGAGCGCGTTGGCCGCTCCGCCTCCGCACGTTCGCGCTTTTCAGCATCGAGCGCATGCGAAAGTCGGTCAAGCCGGCGGGCGAGATCGGCATCGGATCCGCTGCCGTCCCTCCTTCCCGATTTCCCGTCTTCCGCTGCCATCTGAGTGTCCGGAATCCCGCCCTTCAGACAGCGCGCAAACGAGTGTCGGTAGAGGCGGACCCCTCCGAAACCGCGCGCACCTTAGTTTTGGCCCTAATGGGTGTCAAGGCGGCCAAGAAGAGGCGTAACCTGTTGTAAGGCCTCTATTTTTCTCTTCACGCGACGTGCGGGGGCGTGTCAGCTCGCTTCGCGGAAGCGCTCGGCTGCGGCGAGATCGACGGACACCACCTGCGAGACACCGCGCTCGGCCATGGTCACGCCGAGGAGCCGGTCCATCTGCGCCATAGTGATTGGGTTGTGCGTGACGACGATGAAGCGCGTGTCGGTGCGGCGGCGCATGTCGTCGAGGAGCTTGCAGAAACGGTCGACGTTGGAATCGTCGAGCGGCGCGTCGACCTCGTCGAGCACGCAGATCGGCGAAGGATTGGTCAAAAAGACCGCGAAGATCAGCGCCATCGCCGTCAGCGCCTGCTCGCCGCCAGAAAGAAGCGTAATCGACTGCGGGCGCTTGCCCGGCGGCCGCGCGACGATCTCGAGGCCGGCTTCCAGCGGATCGTCGGAGCCGACGAGCGCAAGCTCCGCGGTGCCGCCACCGAAGAGATGCTTGAAAAGGCTCTGGAAATGGCCGTTCACCGTCTCGAAGGCGGCGACGAGCCGCTGGCGGCCCTCGCGGTTCAGGTTCTGGATGCCAAGGCGCAGGCGCTTGATCGCCTCCTCGAGATCCTCCTTCTCCACCCGCATCTCGCCGAGCCGCGTCTCAAGCTCCTGTGCTTCCTCCTCGGCGCGGAGATTGACGCCGCCGAGACGCTCGCGTTCCGCCTTCAGCTTGTGAAGCCGCGCTTCGACTACGCCGGCTTCCGGCACCTCCGCGTCGTCGGCAAGGCCGGCGAGGCTGCGGAGGTCTTCGATCTGCCAGTCGAAATGCTCTGCGATCTGCGCGGCAAGCTCGGTCTTGCGTGCGCCCGCCGCGATCACGCGCTCCTCGTCGCGACCGCGCCGCTCGCGGGCTTCGGCGAGCGCGTCGAGTGCCGCGCGCGCGGTTTCCTGGGCCAGGCGGTACGCGGCCTCGGCCTCGCCAAGCTCAGCTTCCGCCGCAGTTTGCTCGCCGGTCGCCGCTGCAGTTTCGCCTGAGAGCGCGCGGCGCCGCTCGGCAAAAAGCTCCGGGTCGTCCGGGGTTGCGGCGATCTCAGCGTCGAGCGCCGTCTGGCGCTCCGTCAGCTCTGCAATGCGCTCGCCGGCGCGCTCGAGGCGCGCGGTCCAGCGCTCGCGCTCCGTGGCGATATCGGAAAGGCGTCGCTCTCGCACTGTCTGCCCGTGCGTCGCGCGCTCCGCCTCAAGCCGAGCCTCGGCGGCGCGCGTGCGCTCCCCGGAAAGCTCGGCCTGCACATCGTCGCGGCGCTGCTCAAGCTCCGCCGCAGCGGGAAGTCCGGCAAGCGCGTCCTCGGCGGCGCGAAACTCCGCGTGGCAGGTCTCGGCGTCGGACTCGATGCGCGTCAGCGCGCCGGCAAAAGCCGAGACGCGCTCAACGACGCGTGCTTGTCGCTTCTCGGCGTCGGCCAGCGAGCGGCGCGTCGCCTCCAGCGCCTGGCGCACGTCGTTCAGCGCTTGACGCGCCGCGGCGTCGACGTGCTCAGCTTCAGCGCGGAGCTGCGTGGCGGTGCCGAAAACATCGAGCGCTCTCTCGACATCCGTGCGGGCGCCCTTCAGTTCCTGCGCCAGTGCGGTCATGCGGGTGCGCTGTTCAAGCCGGCGCGCGCGCGCCGCGGCAGCCCCGGCCTTGGCCTCCAGCCCATCCCAGCGCAACAGCCGCCCGTCCTTAGTCACGAGCCGCTGACCGGGGGCAAGCCGCGCCTGGAACGCAGCCCGTATCGAACGTCTCGACGACACCGATCTGACGCAGCCGGCGCATCAGGTTCTGCGGCCCGCGCACGTAGTCGACGAGCGGCGACGTGCCCTCGGGCAACGCGGGATCGCCGTCGGCCGGCGTCGACGCCCCCCAATGGACCGGCGCTTCCGCGTCGAGCGAGGCGTCGAGATCGTCACCGAGCGCGGCGGCGAGCGCCTGCTCGTAGCCCGGCGCGACGTCGAGCGAATCGATCAGCGGCGGAAAGCGCCTCGTGTCGGTGGCATCGAGAACCTCGGCGAGCATGCGCGCTTCCGCGTCGAGCGCTCCAAAGGCGCGCTCGGCGGCGTCATAGGGACCACGCGCCCGGCGCTCGGCCTCGCGCGCCGTGGCACAAGTCGCCTCCGCCGCCTCAGCCTCCCTCTGGCGCTCCGCCAGCAGTGCTTCCGCATCCGCAAGCGCTGCGGCCCCGGCGCTGATTTCGGCCTCGGCGCCCTCGTTGGCCAGAATTCGGTCGCGCTGGCTGAGTGCCGTCGCACGCTCCTCCTCAAGCCGGCGTAGCTTCGACTGCGCCTCACGGATCGCACGCTCGCGCGCCGCGCGCTCCGCCTCCGCCGCGGCAAGCGCGCCGGCGGCAGCGGAAAACTCCAGCTCCCATGTGTGAACCGAAGCGGCGGCGTTCTCCGCAGCGGCGGTCGCCGCCGCGATCTGGCCTTCCGCCTCCTCCGTCTCCGCCTTGAGCTTCGCTTCTTCAGTGTCGAGCCGCTCGGATGCAGTGTTCGCGTCGTGGCCGATCTCGCTTTCGTGGCGCAAGTCGGCTGCCGCCTGAGAGCGCCGCGCGATCAGTTCCTCGCGCCGCGCCTTGCGCAGCGTCTCCTCGCGTTCGATCTCGGCGGCGGCGGCCTTCAGTCGCTCAAGCTTCGCCGCCGCTGCCGCCGCCTTGTCGCGAAGTCCGGGGAGCTTCTCGGCGGCATCCGATTCGGCCTGGCCCGCTGCAGTCTTGGCGGCGGTGATCTCGGCGAAATGTGCGCCGGCGGCCGCAAGCTCGGCCTCGGCCTCAGCCAAGCGCGCAAGCGCGCTTTCCCAGTTGATGACGTAGAGGATCGCTTCGGAGCGGCGTATCTCCTCGGAAATCTTGCGATAGCGCACAGCCTGCCGCGCCTGGCGCTTCAGACCGTCTAGCTGACCGTCGACCTCGGCCATGATGTCGCTGACGCGGGAGAGATTGTTCTCCGCCGCGCGAAGCTTCTGTTCGGCCTCGTTGCGGCGCGCATGCAGGCCGGAAATGCCGGCCGCGTCTTCCAGGATGCTACGGCGCGCAACAGGCTTTGCGGCGATCAGCTCCGCCACCTGGCCCTGGCGGACGAGCGCCGAGGAATGCGCGCCCGGTCGCCGCGTCGGCGAAGAGGATCTGCACGTCGCGGGCGCGCGCTTCGCGACCGTTGATTCGGTAACTCGAACCAGAATCGCGCTCGATGCGGCGGCTGATCTCGACGGGCTCCGGACCGTTGCCCGTCCCCTCGTCGCGCTCCGCGCCGAGCGTCACCTCGGCCATGTTACGCGAGGGGCGCGAACCGGAGCCGGAGAAGATCACATCCTCCATGCCGCCGCCGCGCATCGCCTTGTAGGAGCTTTCGCCCATGACGAAGCGCAGCGCCTCGACAAGGTTCGACTTGCCGCAGCCGTTCGGCCCGACAATGCCGGTTATTCCAGGCTCGACCGGAACTTCTATGGCGTCGGCGAAGGACTTGAAGCCATGCAGACGCAGGCGGGTCACTTTCATCCGATGCGAGCCCCGGCTGCCGAAGAGGGCCCGCCGGCGAGGCTAATTGAGCAGCGGCTCGATCGCCTTGTCCAATTCATCAAGCGACAACGCCCCTTCATACTTCTTGCCGTTGATGAAGAACGTCGGCGTGGCATGCACGCCAAATGCGGAGCCACGATCCTGAACGGCCTTCAACGCTGCGAATAGTGACTGATTCTTGACGCATGCATCAAAACTTTGCTCGGTGAACCCGAACTGCGCGGCTTCTTTCAGGATACCTGCCTTCACATCGTCGACATAGAGCCATTGGTCCTGCGTGCGGAAGAAGGTGTGGACGATATCGAAGTATTTATCCGCCGGAGCGCAGCGGGCGAGCATCGCAACCGCCAGAGCGGGCGCGTTCAGCGGGAATTCGCGGAACACGTAGCGCACCTTGCCGCTGTCGATGTACTTGACCTTGAAGTCGCCGAAGGTGGTGGCGTCGAAGTGCGCGCAGTGCGGGCAGCTCATCGAGGCGTACTCGACGACGCTGACCTTCGCGTCGGCCGGGCCCATCACCTTTTCGCCGAGCGAGCCCGGAGTGAGCAGGTCCGCGACATTGACCTGCTCGTCCTGCGCAGAGGCAACAGAAGAGCCAAAGGCAAGCGCGCCGGCCAATGAAAGCACCACGAAAATGCGGCGACTGATTCTTCACCATCTCACCATCCTTCCAGGACTGCCGGCCTTCCCGGACTTTTGCCGCGACAATGGCCGGAAGCCCCTTGAACGGAGGCTGAACGGCGCTTTTTCGCCGACTCAGATAGAGGCAAGCCCGCGGCGCGGCAAACGGGCAAGTCGTCACGTTCGTGCGAGAATCCGGCGGCCGAGCGCGCTCAGCGATTCCTTGAGCGGTCCGTCGAACGCGTCGAGCTTCTCCGCCATTTCGGCGGAAACCTCCCGCTCGGGCGTGGGCTTTGGTGCGGGCTTTTCGACGATCTGCAGCCTCTGCTGCACGATTTTCACCGCGCCCACAGCCGGATAGCCGAAGTAGGCGTTGAGGCGCTCGCGCACCTGCCCGGCCTCGTGCGCAAACTGCAGCGCCACCGCGGGATCGCAGCGGACAACGAGCGTCGCGGCCCGACCGTCGCGCGGCCAACGGATGCGCTCGGGCGACGTGACACGGGCGTAGGCCGCGCCGACGATATCCGGCCACCAGGAGATCATCTCGACACGCGCGAGGCCGCGCTTGCGCACGATCGGGTCGAGCGTTTTCCCAATAAGCTCGGCAACGGGTTTTGCGTTGGGCCGCGAGGGGTACGTCACTGTTGAACGGCCTCCTTCGGCCCTTGCGTTTGAGGGCGGCAGCGCCACACATGCGGCAGATGCCAGTCAAGCTAGCGAAGCCTGCCGCGCCCACAAGGCGAAATCATGAACCCCCCGCAGCGGCGCTTCTTGCCTGGTACGAAAGGCACGCGCGCGCCCTGCCCTGGCGCGTCGGCCCGAAGGCGCGGGCGCGGGGCGAAAGGCCCGATACCTACCGCGTGTGGCTCTCCGAAGTGATGCTGCAGCAAACGACGGTAAAGGCTGTCGCACCCTACTTTCTTCGCTTCGTCGAGCGCTGGCCAACGATCGGCGCGCTTGCCGCTGCCGACGAGCGTGACGTCATGGCCGCCTGGGCGGGGCTCGGCTACTACGCGCGGGCGCGGAAGCTCATCGAATGTGCGCGCACGGTCGCAGCGCTGCCTGGCGCGGTTTTTCCAGAAAGCGCGACGGAGCTTGCGGCGCTTCCCGGCATCGGCGCCTACACGTCGGCGGCGATCGCGGCGATCGCCTTCGGCGAGCCGGCCGCAGTCGTCGACGGCAACGTGGAGCGCGTCATCGCACGGCTCTTTGCGATCGAAACGCCGCTTCCCGCCGCAAAGCCGCTGATCAAAGAGAAGCTTCAGCCGCTGGTGCCAAGGGAGCGTGCGGGAGAATTCGCCGAGGCGCTGATGGACCTCGGCGCGACGCTCTGCACGCCGCGCAAGCCGGCCTGCGCGCTCTGCCCCTGGGCGGAGGAATGCCTGGGCCGCCAGAGGGGGTTGGAGGCGCGTTCTTCCGATAAAGGCGCAAAAGAAGCCGCGTCCAACGCGGCATGGCATTGCCTTCGTCGCGCGCCGCGAGGACGGGGCGATCCTGCTTCGCCGCCGGCCGCCGACCGGGCTTCTCGGCGGCATGAGCGAGGTGCCCGGCAGCGAGTGGTCGGAAGCGCCGACGCCGCGCGGAGAGCATCCGCTCGCCGCGACGTGGAGCGCGCTTCCGACGCCGGTCGATCACGTCTTCACGCATTTCGCATTGCGGCTGAGAGTCGAACGCGCATCTGTCGGCCTCGACACGCCCGCCCCGCCCGGTCATTGGTGGGCGACGACGCCCTCGGAGGAAGCGCTTCCGAGCGTCATGAAAAAAGCAATCGAAGCCGCCTATCCAGGCGCCACCAAAGCCCGAGCAACATGAATGCGAGCACGACCTTGAACGACATCCGCCACATCGTCCTCGACGTCGGTCGCGTGCTCGTCCACTACGACCCACACCAGGGCTATTTCGATCTCATTCCCGACCCGGCCAAGCGTACGGCGTTCCTGACCGAAGTCTGCTCGAGCGCATGGAACATCGAGCAGGACCGCGGCCGCGGATGGGAAGAGGCGGAAGCGGAAGCGATCGCGCGCCATCCCGGCAAAGCCGATCTGATCCGCGCCTTCCGCAAGAACTGGCACCTGATGGTGTCGCACGAATATCCGGAAAGCGTAGCGCTCTTCCGTTCGCTCCTGGCGAACGGCCACGACGTGACGCTCCTCACCAACTTCGCATCCGATACCTTCCGCGAAGCGCAGCGGCGTTTCCCCATCCTGAAGGAGGGCCGCGGCGTGACGGTCTCCGGGGACATCGGGCTGATCAAGCCCGACCCGGCGATCTACACACATCACACGCAGGCATTCGATCTCGAGCCGGAGGCGACGCTCTTCTTCGACAATTCGCCCGCGAATATCGAAGGCGCCCGCGCCGCAGGCTGGAATGCGGAGCTTTTCACGAGCGCCGAGACGATGCGCGAGGACTTGAAGCGCTACTGCGTAGCTGTTTAGGCGCGCCTCTCCTCAGATGGCGAGCTGCTGCCTGATCTCCGTCCGCAGCACGTCGATCGGCTGGAGCGCGCCCGCCGTCTGGCGGTGCCAGAAGGTCCAACCGTTACAGGCTTCGAGACCCTGGACGGCAGCTCCAACGCGGTGGATCGAGCCGACGTGCTGACGGCCTTCCGCCTCGCAGAAGAGCGAGGCGTCGGCGCGCACCGTCGCCAGAAAGCGGCGGCGGGAATCGGTCAGCACGTCGCCCGCCGACACAAGCCCCGCCTCGATCAGCGCGCCGAAGGGGACGCGCGGCTCGGCGCGCTTGCCTTCGAAGACTTTCAGCACCGCGCCGGCGGCTTCCGGTGTCGCGTCGATCCGATTGTGCGCCGCTTCGACGTAGGCAGGCTCGCGCTCGATGCCGATGAAGTGGCGGCCGAGCTTCTTCGCCACCGCTCCGGTCGTGCCGGTGCCGAAGAACGGATCGAGCACCAGGTCGCCCGGCTTCGTCGAAGCGAGAAGCACGCGATAGAGCAGCGCCTCCGGCTTCTGCGTCGGATGCACCTTGTCGCCGTTTGCGTCCTTCAGCCGCTCCTCGCCGGTGCAGATCGGCAGGAACCAGTCGGAGCGCATCTGCAGATCGTCGTTGAAGACCTTCAGCGCGTCGTAATTGAACGTGTAGGACTTGGCTGCCGGCGCAGGGGCCGCCCAGATCAGCGTCTCGTGCGCGTTGGCGAAACGCCGGCCGCGGAAATTCGGCATCGGGTTCGTCTTGCGCCAGACAACGTCGTTCAGGATCCAGAAGCCTAGGTCCTGCAGCAGCGCACCGACGCGGAAGATGTTGTGATAGGAGCCGATCACCCACAGCGCGCCGGTCGGCTTCAGAACGCGCTGGCATTCGGAGAGCCAGGCGCGGGTGAAGGCGTCGTAGGCGGCGAAGGTCGCGAAGTGGTCCCAGGCGTCATCGACCCCGTCGACACGCGACTGGTCGGGGCGGTGAAGCTCGCCGGAAAGCTGAAGATTATAGGGCGGATCGGCGAAGACCAGATCGACGCTTCCGGACGGAAGCCGGCTCAGTTCCTCGACGCAATCGCCGACGAGAATCACATCGCGCTGCGGGGCTTCAGCCCTCGCCCGCGCCGTACGCACACCCATCACAGTCCTCCGCAACGCTCCGAAAAGCGTGGCGGATCAAGGTGAAGCCGGCGTTAGAGAATGTGGTGAAAGAAGGGTAAATCCGGCGTCTTTCCGGCCCGTAACCCCTTAAATTGCCGGCTTCCGGCTGTTATAGACGAGGCTGGGGGGAAGGATGTTTTCGTCTATGCGGTTATTTCGGACGGTGCCGCCGGCCGCGGTGTCAGTCGTTGCTGTCGGATTTTTGACCTTCTCCGCCCTCGGCGGCTGCTCGGTCATGAGCCACCTCATGCCGGGCTCCAAAGCTTCAACGGAAAAGAGCACGGCCAGCGCCGACCAGGTCGACGTGCGCCGCTATCTCGGCCCCAATTACTGCCCCGAGCTTCGCATCTTCGAAGGCGCGCAGCTAATCCGCACCTATCAGCGCGGCCATCAGGGCGACCAGGACTACGTCACTTGGCAGGCATCGTTCGGAAAGACCGCACGCGATTGCCTTTACGACGCGCAGGGCAACCTGACGATCAAGGTCGGTGTCGCCGGCCGCGTCGTTGCGGGGCCAAAGGCGGGCACGGACCCGGTCTCGGTCCCGATCAAGATCGCGGTCCTCAAGTTCAAGGATTCGGTGCTCGCGACGGAGCGCTTCCCGTTGTCGATCACCATTCCCGCGCAAGGCTCGACGGTCTTCAGCGAGGTGAAGGAGATCACCGTGCCGTCGCCCGGCAACGAGCGCAACTATCTGATCTATGTCGGCTTCGATGTCGGCAACTGGGATCCGATGCACCCGACCGGCCAAGCGATCGCGGCCGTCGACGAGCCGCCCGCTCCGGCGGCGCCGCCGCCCCCTGCTGCCGCCGCGCCACCGCCGCCTCCGGCCCGAGCGGCGCCGGCAAAACCGACGCCGAACGAGCTCCCCGTGCCGGCCGGCGGATTTGTCCTTGGACAGTAGCCAGACCGCGCTTCTTGCCCGGTTGACGGGGCCCTTGTTTACGCCCATGACTTGCCGCGCGGGTCATGTCGCGGCCCGCAATGTACTACGCTGCGCGGGAGAGCTTCCGTCGATTCCGGTTTCTGGGCTCGGCGGAGCGCCGAAGGAGCAACCGCCCCGGAAACTCTCAGGCGACAGGACCGCGCAAAGGCGAGCGACGCTCTGGAAAGCGGTGGCCGCGTAGCGTCGAGCCACCCACCGAAGGAGTAACCGGCGGACGTTTCGCCCGGGAATCTCTCAGGTCACGTGACAGAGGGGGCACGAAAGGGCGCGGTGTCCGCGTTCACGTGCAACCACTGGCGCAGGACGCGATGGCCGCAGACACCCCCGAAACACTCCGCCGAACGGCGCTTTACGATCTGCATGTCGCGCTCGGCGCGCGCATGGTGCCGTTCGCCGGCTACGAGATGCCGGTGCAGTATGAAGGCATCCTCGCCGAGCATCGCTGGACGCGCGAGCACGCCGGTCTTTTCGACGTCTCGCATATGGGCCAGCGCTTCCTGATCGGACCGGACCATGCAACGACCGCGGCCGCGCTTGAGCGGCTGACGCCCGGCGACTTCCAGTCGCTCGGTCTCGGGAGCATGCGCTACACGCTGCTTCTCAATGACAGCGGCGGCATCATCGACGACCTCATGGTCACCCGGTCGAACTCCGAGAATGAAGATGGCGCGATCGGTCTGGTCTTCAACGCGGGCCGCAAGGAGATCGACGATGTCTATTTCTGCGACCGCCTGCCGGACGACGTGACGCTGCACACCGCGGACGACCGTGCGCTGCTTGCGCTGCAAGGCCCCGATGCGGCCGCGGCGCTCGCCCGCCATTGCGACGCGGCTCTTTCCTTCATGGGCGTGACGGAAACCGAATTCGACGGCATCGAGTGCCACGTCTCGCGCTCTGGCTACACCGGCGAGGACGGATACGAGATTTCCGTGTCTGTGAACGATGTGGAGCGCGTGGCGCGTGCGCTCCTGTCCGAGCCGGAGGTAAAGCCGGTCGGGCTCGGCGCGCGCGATTCCCTGCGGCTGGAAGCGGGACTGCCGCTCTATGGACATGATCTCGACGAGACGACTTCGCCGGTGGAGGCTAGCCTGATCTTTGCCATCGCCAAGCGGCGGCGCACCGAGGGCGGCTTCCCCGGCGCGAAGCGCATCCTGAAAGAGCTCACCGAGGGCCCTTCGCGCAAGCGCGTGGGCATCCAGCCATCGGGCCGCGCACCGGTGCGCGAAGGCGCGGAGGTTATCAGCGAGAGCGGCGCGGTGATCGGAACGGTCACGTCGGGCGGCTTCGGCTGCACCGTGAACGCGCCGGTCGCGATGGGCTATGTGAAGACGCAATTCGCAGAACCCGGCACGAAAGTGGCGACCCGCGGCCGGCGCGGCGACGAGCCGGCCGAGATCGCCCGCCTTCCCTTCGTCCCGCACCGCTATTTCCGAGACAAACGCTGACTGGAGTTGAAATGTCCAACACGCGCTACACCAAAGACCATGAATGGGTGCGCCTCGATGGCGACACCGCCACGATCGGCATCACCGCCTACGCCGCAGATCAGCTCGGCGACATCGTCTTCGTCGAGCTTCCCGAAGTCGGACGCTCGGTGAAGAAGGGCGAAGGCACTGCGGTGGTGGAATCGGTCAAGGCGGCGAGCGACGTCTACGCACCGATCTCCGGCGAGGTGGTGGAGACCAACGCGGCGCTCGTCGACGATCCCGCGGCGGTGAACAAGGCGCCGGAAGCCGACGGCTGGTTCATGAAGCTCAAGCTCTCCGACACCAGCGAGGTCGATGCACTGCTCGACGAATCGGGCTACCGCACCTTCGTCGAGACGCTCTGAGGTTTTTGCAATGGCCCATGACTATCGCGCAACGATCGTGTGGAAGCAGATCGGCGACGACTTCGCCAAAGGCCGCTACACCCGCGCCCATGAATGGCACTTCGACGGCGGGCTCGTCGTGCCGGCGTCCGCCTCGCCCGGCGTCGTGCCGGCGCAGTTCATCCGCGAGGACGCCGTCGATCCGGAGGAGGCGCTCGTAGCAGCGCTTTCGAGCTGCCACATGCTGACCTTCATCGACCTCGCGCGGCATGCCGGGTTGATCGTCGAATCCTACGTCGACGAGGCCGTCGGCGTGATGGAAGAGATCGCGCCGAAGAGGAAGGCAGTCACCAAGGTGACGCTTCGGCCGAAGATCGTCTTCGGCGGCACGCCGCCCG
Organism: uncultured Alphaproteobacteria bacterium; assembly: GCA_963805325.1. Classification (GTDB taxonomy): domain Bacteria; phylum Pseudomonadota; class Alphaproteobacteria; order Rhizobiales; family Afifellaceae; genus DASWJZ01. The sequence goes on from CAWDTS010000001.1 coordinate 174,190, forward strand.
ACAAGGCCAAGCTCGACGCGCTTCACCACGAGGCGCACGAGATCTGCTTCATCGCCAATTCCGTGACGTCGAAAATCACGATCGAGCCCGCCGAATAAGCGAGAGACCGATGCGCTATCTGCCCCATACGCCGCAAGACCGCGCCGACATGCTTGCCAGGATCGGCGTCGGCTCCATCGACGACCTCTTTTCCGACATCCCCGCGGCGAAACGGCTGACGCCGCCGCTCGACCTGCCGGGCCAGCGCAGCGAGATCGACGTGGCGCGGCTGATGCGGGCGCTTTCGGGAATGAACCGCGCGGCCGGCGACGGACCGTTCTTCGTCGGCGCCGGCGCCTATCGCCACCACGTGCCGGCGGCCGTCGACCATCTGATCCAGCGCTCGGAGTTCCTGACCTCCTACACGCCCTATCAGCCGGAGATTGCGCAAGGCACGCTGCAATATCTCTTCGAGTTCCAGACGCAGGTCGCGAACCTGACCGGCATGGAGGTCGCAAACGCCTCGATGTACGACGGCTCGACGGCGACCGGCGAGGCGGTGCTGATGGCGCACCGTGTCACGCGACGCCGGAAGGCCGTTCTCTCCGGCGGGCTGCACCCGCATTACCGCGAGGTGGTGGAAACGCTGTCGCGCATGGCAGGCGACGAAGTCGTTGCGCTCAGCCCCGATCCGCAGGGAACCGAGGATGTGCTCGCAGCGATCGACGACGAGACATCCTGCGTCGTCGTGCAGTCGCCGTCCTTCTTCGGTCAGCTCATCGATCTCGCTCCGATCGCGGAGAAGGCGCATGCGCACGGCGCGCTGCTGGTCGCTGTCTTCACCGAGGTCGTCTCGCTCGGGCTCTTGGAGCCGCCCGGCGCGCAGGGCGCCGACATCGTCTGCGGCGAGGGCCAGGGCATCGGCAATGCCCTGAATTTCGGCGGCCCCTATGTCGGACTCTTCGCGACGAAGCAGAAATATATCCGCCAGATGCCGGGGCGGCTTTCCGGAATGACAGTGGATGCTGCCGGCAAACGCGGCTTCGTGCTGACGCTTTCCACCCGCGAACAGCACATCCGCCGCGAGAAGGCGACCTCCAACATCTGCACGAATTCAGGACTTTGCGCGCTCGCCTTCACGGCGCACATGACGCTTCTCGGCGAGACCGGCCTGAGCCGCCTCGCGCAGGCGAACCATGCACGCGCCTGCCAGCTCGCGACGGCTCTGTCCGACGTGCCGGGGGTCACGGTGTTGAACGAGAGCTTCTTCAACGAATTCACCGTGAAGCTGCCGAAGCGTGCCGTGCCGCTGGTCGACGCGATGGCGAAGGCCGGGATCATGGCCGGCGTGCCGGTCGCGCGGCTCCTGCCTGAGGAGGGACTCGACGACCTGGTTCTTGTCGCCGCGACCGAAACTGTGACGGAATCGGATATCGAGATGTTCGCGACCGCGTTGACGGAGGCCGTGCAATGAACGACCAGACCCGCCCGACCCGCGCTGAGCCGCTCGAAGCGAAGCGCGAGACCTTTACCGGGAATCACGCGCTCGCCATCGAGGAGCCGCTACTTTTCGAGATCGGCCGCGCGGAAATCTCCGGCGTCGATGTCGATCTGCCGGAAGCCGTTCCGGAACGCCTCGGCAAGCATCGGCGCAAGACGCCGATCGCACTTCCCGCGCTCTCCGAGCCGGAGGCGATGCGCCACTATGTGAGGCTCAGCCAGAAGAACTACGCGATCGACATGGGCATCTATCCGCTCGGCTCATGCACAATGAAATACAATCCGCGACTGAACGAAGCGGCGGCGCGCTATCCGGGTTTCGCAGACATCCATCCGCTGCAGCCGCCGGCAAGCGTGCCGGGCGCGCTGGCGCTGGTTCACGAGCTCGGCCGCTGGCTGCTTGAGATCACCGGCATGCATTCGGTCGCGATGAGCCCCAAGGCCGGCGCGCATGGCGAGCTCTGCGGCATGATGGCGATCAAGGCCGCGCTCACCGACCGCGGCGAGACGCGCGCCAAGGTGCTCGTGCCGGAATCGGCGCATGGCACCAATCCGGCGACCGCGGCGCTTCTCGGATACGCTGTCGTCACCGTCCCGGCGCGGCCAGACGGAACAGTCGCCGCAGAGGATGTGCGCGCCAAGCTCAAGGAGAACGAAGGTCAGGTTGCGGCGCTGATGCTGACCAATCCGAACACCTGCGGCATCTTCGAGCCGGAGGTGGTCGAGATCGCCGAAGCGGTGCACGAGGCGGGCGGCTATTTCTACTGCGACGGCGCCAACCTGAACGCCATCATGGGCAAGGCGAAGCCGGGCGATCTCGGCGTCGACGCCATGCACATCAACCTGCACAAGACCTTCTCTACGCCGCATGGCGGCGGCGGACCCGGCGCCGGCCCGGTCGTGCTTTCAAAGGCGCTCGCTCCGTTCGCGCCGCTTCCCTACTTCGTGCGCGACGGCCAGAAATTCGGCCTGGTCGAGCACAGCGACGCCGCCGGCGACAGGAAGCCGTTCGGCCGCATGACCGCTTTCCACGGCCAGATGGGCATGTTCGTGCGCGCCTTCGCCTGGATGCTCTCGCACGGCTCGGACGGCATGAAGCAGGCTTCCGAGGACGCCGTCTTGAACGCCAACTATGTGCGCGCCTGCCTGAAGGACGTGATGAGCGTCTCCTTCCCCGACCATCCGGCGATGCACGAGGCGCTTTTCGACGACCGCTTCCTGAAGGAGACGGGCGTCACCACGCTCGATTTCGCCAAGGCGATGATCGACGAGGGCTTCCACCCGATGACTATCTATTTCCCGCTCGTGGTGCATGGCGCGATGCTGATCGAGCCGACGGAATCGGAGTCGCGCGCCAGCCTCGACGTCTTCGTGGCGGCGCTCCGCGACCTCGTCTTCGCGGTCAAGGCGGGCAAGACCGAGCGCTTCACCGAAGCGCCGCGCTTCGCCCCGCGCCGCCGCCTCGACGAGACGCGCGCGGCGCGCCAGCCAGTGCTGAAATGGGTGCCGCCCGCGCCCTACGAGGAGGCGGCGGAATAGGAGAACGTCGCAAGACGCCCGCCGCCGACATCCTTGCCAGAACGCTCCGCCCCCCTCGCCGGCGTCGGCCTGATGCTGCTCGCGATGCTGCTCTTCTCGCTGAACGACACGCTCGGCAAGTGGCTCATCGTGAGCTGCACGGTGGCGCAGATCCTGCTCATTCGCTCGATCGCCGCAGCGCTGATGCTTGCGCCCTTTGTGGTGAAGGCCGGGGCCGGCGCATTCCGCGAGGCGCCAAGGCCGGGCCTGCAGGTGCTGCGCGCAGTGCTCGCGACAACGGAGACTGCCCTCTTCTACCTCTCCGTCTGGTACATACCGCTCGTCGACGCGGTGACGTTCTACCTTGCCGGACCGATCTACGTGACGGCGCTCTCGGCGATTCTCCTGCGCGAGCGGGTGGGCATCTATCGCTGGAGCGCAATCGTCGTGGGTTTCGTCGGCGTCGTTATCGCGCTTAACCCGTCCGCCGCCTCGCTCGGGCCGGGCTCGCTCATCGCGCTTGGCGGCAGCCTTTGCTACGCGTTGCTGATGGTCGCGACGCGGCATCTCAGAGAAACGTCGAACGTCGTCCTTGCCTCGACACAGGTCGTCGCCGCGATTTTTTTCGGCGCGATCGCCGCGCCCTTCGCCTGGAATGCGATCACCGGCACCGACTTGCTGCTGCTTCTCCTGCTCGGCGTCGTCGCCATCGTTGCGATCGTGCTCGTCAACCAGTCGCTCAGGATCGCGCCTGCGTCGGTCGTCGTGCCCTACCAGTATTCGCTGATCATCTGGGCGGTCATCTTTGGCTATCTCGTCTTCGGCGACATCCCCAAGCCGCATACGCTGATCGGCGCTGCGATCATCATCGCTTCGGGCATCTTCATCTTCTGGCGCGAGCAGCGGCTGAAATTGCCGGCGGCCGAAGAGCCGGCGCTCGCGGAGCGCTAGCGGAAGCGGAAAAGCGCGTCGCTTTCCCAAGGGCCGTCGCGGTAGCGCCAAAGATGTAGTCCGACGCCGCGCATGCGGCGTGGGATTGCGCCACGTGCAAGGCTCGCCACCGTGCGCCGCGCCTCGGCCTCGTTCTCCGTGGTCTGGATCGTGACGTGCGGGCGGAAGCCGATCTGGTCCTGACGCTCCAACCACGGATGCCATTCGGCAGCCAGCCGCTCGCGCAGCGCATGGAGCCGCGGCGAATTCAGGAACACGGCGACGCCACGCTCAAGCCCCCTCGCCTCGCCGACCTCGACCTCGATCGGCTTCTCCGCGGCCGCGACCGCGCGAAGGTAGGCCTTGATCTCGCGCGCGCGTTCGCCGGGAAGCTTGTGAAACAGCGTCACATGGGCGGGCACGAGATTGCGCTCCGGCGCATAGTGGCGGCGGCGCAGCGCCTCAAAGGCGGCGAAGGCCTCGCCGTCCATCTCGAGCGTCAGGACGAACGGCGCCGATGCACTTCTCAGCTGATCGGCTGGCGCCATTCGCGCAGCGCCTCAAGCGTCGGCGGCACGTCGGCGAGCCGGCGCACCACGGTCGCTGCGCCGGCATCCGTCAGCGCATCGGCGTGACCCGGCCACGAATGCGAAGCGCCGGTGAAGCCGATGACGCGCATGCCCGCCGCGACGGCGCCGGTGATGCCGGTAACGGAATCCTCCACAACGATCGTATCGGCCGGATCGGTCTCGAACACGTTCGCAGCGTGAAGGAACACGTCAGGCGCCGGCTTGCCGCGCTTCGTGCCGACCTCCTGGGCGGAGAAGACATAAGGCCGGAAGCGATCCCAAAGGCCCACCTTGCTCAGCGAGAGCTCGAGCCGCTCGGAGCGCGAGTTCGAGCAGATGCAGCGCGGATCGTCGAGCGCGTCGAGCATCTCATGCACGCCGGGGATCGGCTCGACCGCGTTTTTGAGCTTCAGGTCGGTCTCGCGCTTGGCGCGTTCGAGAACCTTGTCGGGAAACTCGCGGCCGATCTCTTCGCCGATCAGCCGGAAAATCCCGCCGGTGGTGATGCCGGCAAAGCGGTGCGCGAGCTCCGCCGCGGAGATCTCGTAGCCATATTCGGCGAGAATCGCGGCATCCACCTGGGCCGAGAGAATCTCGGAATCGATGAGCACGCCGTCGCAGTCGAAAATAATAAGCATGCCGCCCATTTAGCAGGCTTTCGCACTGCGGCAAGGGCGGCGGCGCGCTTGCCCGGCTCCATCCGGGACTATACGCTCGATCCCTTCTAGGGACGGAGTTCCAAAGCGTGCGTTATGTGTCGACCCGGGGCGAAGCGCCGGCGCTCGGATTTCGCGACGTCGTGCTCGCGGGGCTGGCGCGCGATGGCGGGCTCTACCTCCCCGAGACGTGGCCGACGCTCACAAAGCGCGAGATCTCGGCGCTCGCCGGCCTCTCCTACCCAGATGCGGCGTTTCGTATCATCAGCCTCTTTTCCGGCGGCGAGATTTCCGACGCGGCGCTGAAGCGGATGATCGCGGAAGCCTACGCGACCTTCCGCCACGCTGCGGTCGCGCCGCTCGTACAGATCGGGCCGAACCATTTCCTGCTTGAGCTCTTTCACGGGCCGACGCTCGCCTTCAAGGACCTGGCGATGCAGTTCCTCGCCCGTTTGATGGACCACGTACTTGCCGAGCGCGGCGAGCGCGCAACGATCGTCGGTGCGACGTCGGGCGACACCGGAGGCGCGGCGATCGAGGCGTTCCGCGGACGAGGCCGCACCGACATCGCGATCCTCTTCCCCGACGGGCGCGTGTCGCCGGTGCAGCGGCGGCAGATGACGACGGCGCGCGAAAAGAACGTCCAGGCGATCGCCATCGAAGGCAATTTCGACGACTGCCAGGCGCTGGTGAAGGCGATGTTCGGCGACTCCCGCTTCCGCGAGCGCGTAAAGCTCTCCGGCGTGAACTCCATCAACTGGGGCCGCATCGTCGCGCAGATCGTCTACTACTTCACCGCCGCGGTCTCGCTCGGCGCGCCGCATCGTCCCGTCTCCTTCACCGTGCCGACCGGCAATTTCGGCAATATCTTCGCCGGCTATGCGGCGAAGCAGATGGGCCTTCCAATCGAGCGGCTGGTCGTCGCGACGAACGTCAACGACATCCTCGACCGCACGCTGAAGACCGGCCGCTACGAGGTGCGCGGCGTAACGGCGACCTCCTCGCCCTCGATGGACATCCAGGTGTCGTCGAATTTCGAGCGGCTTCTGTTCGAGGTGGAGGATCGCGACGCCGAATCCGTGCGCGGCCTGATGGCGGGGCTGAACCAGTCGGGTGCCTTCACGCTCGGCCCGGGGGCGAAGCAGAAGCTCGCCACGGCCTTCGCATCGGACTCGGCCGACGAGGCTCAGACAGCGGCCGCCATCAAGCGCCTCTTCGGCGAGGACGGTATCCTCATCGACCCGCATAGCGCCGTCGGCGTCGCTGTAGCGGAGCGCCATCTCGGCACGGCTCCGATGGTGACGCTCGCGACCGCGCATCCGGCGAAGTTCCCCGACGCCGTCGAGGCGGCGGCCGGCATCCGACCGGCGCTTCCCGACTGGGCGAACGCCATCATGACCCGCAAAGAATCCTACCGCACGCTTGCCGCCGACCTTGCCACGGTCGAGCAGGCGGTCGAGGCGGGAATCGTCGCAACCGAGCAGGCCTGATGAGCGTCGAACTCTCCCGACTTGAAGAACGGCATCACCGTCGTCACGCATCACATGCCACATCTGGAGAGCCTGGCGCTCGGCCTTTGGGTCGGCGCCGGCGCGCGTTCGGAGACGGAGCGCGAGCACGGCATCTCGCATCTTCTCGAGCACATGGCCTTCAAAGGCACGACGCGGCGCAGCGCCCGCGACATCGCCGAGACGGTCGAAGCGGTCGGCGGCGAGATGAACGCGGAGACGGGCGTCGACCATACCAGCTACCATCTTCGCCTCCTGAAGGACGATCTGCCGCTCGGCCTCGACGTGCTTGGCGACGTCATCTCCGATCCGCTTCTCGACGCGGAGGAGCTGGAGCTTGAGCAGCATGTCATCCTGCAGGAGATCGGCGCCGCGCACGACGTGCCGGAAGAATGGGTGTTCGATCTTTTCCAGGAGGCGGCCTTTCCCGGCCAGCCGATCGGCCGCAGCGTGCTCGGCACGCCGGACTCGGTTCGTTCGCATACCCCGGACGATTTGAAGCATTTCCTCGACACGCATTATTGCGGGCCGCAGATCGTGATCGCGGCGGCTGGAAATCTCGATCACGCCGAGGTCGTGCGGCGCGGTGAGGAGCATCTCGGGAAGCTCCCGGATCGCAAGCCGGGGCCGGTGGAGCCCGCCCGCTACAAGGGCGGCGAGCGGAAAGAGGGGCGTGCGCTGAAGGAGGCCCAGCTTCTGCTCGGCTTCCCAGCACCGAGCTATCTCGACGATTCCTTCACGACCGAGCACCTCTTCTCCGCCATCCTCGGCGGCGGCATGGCATCACGCCTCTTCCAGGAGGTGCGCGAGGAACGCGGCCTTTGCTATTCCATCTATTCCTTCTATTGGCCCTTCCTCGATAGCGGCGTCTTCGGCATCCAGGCGGCTACCTCGGAGGACGACGTCGCAGAGCTTGTGAGCGTGGTGCTTGATGAGCTGCGCAAGATGACCTACGGGGTGACGGCAGTCGAACTTGCGCGCGCCAAGGCGCAGATTCGCGCCGGTCTTCTGATGACGCTCGAAAGTCCGATCACCCGCGCCGGCCAGATGGCGAGGCATATCCTCGTCCATGGCCGCCCGCTTTCGCTCGAAGAGATGATCGCGCGCGTCGATGCGGTGAACGAAGCCGGTCTCGCTGAAGTCGCCAAGCGCCTCCTCGCCAGCACGCCGACACTCGCCGCCATCGGCCCGTTGAAGCGGCTGCCCGACGTCGATGCGATCGCCGCCACGATGGCCGGGCAGAAGAGCGCGGTGGGCTGGTAGCGATGGCTTTCCTGCGCGCGACGACGGCGCTCGATACGCCGGTCATTCCCGGTGATGGGCTCTTCCTGCGCATGCCGAGCCTCGCCGACTACCCGTCCTGGGCGGCGCTTCGCGCCGAAAGCCGCGCCTTTTTGACGCCCTGGGAGCCGACGTGGCCGGCCGACGACCTGACGCGCACCGCGTTCCGCCGCCGCATCCGCCGCTACCACGCCGAGGTGCGGGAAGACCGCGCCTACCCGTTCTTCATCTTCCGCCAGAACGACTACGTACTTCTCGGCGGCCTCACCATCTCGAACGTCACACGCGGCATGACGCAAACGGCGACGCTCGGCTACTGGATGGGCGAGCGTTACGCGGGGCGCGGCCACATGACGGCGGCCGTTCGTGCGGTCGCCCCCTTCGCCTTCGGCGCGCTTCGCCTGCACCGCCTAGAGGCGGCCTGCCTGCCGCATAACGGGGCGTCGATGCGGCTACTGGAGAACGTCGGCTTCCAGCGCGAGGGGCTGGCGCGCGGACTGGTCTGCATAAGTGGCCGCTGGCAGGACCATATCGTCTTTGCGCTGCTCTCTGACGACAGGTTGTCGTGAGGGGCGTTTTTCCCCGGAATTCCGCCTAGTTCGCCCTGTCTCCGCCCCATTTTGTCGGCTTGTGAACAGTTGCGGTGGGCATTACAGCTTGGCATTCGGTTCGATCCGGAGGTGGCGCGTTGCGCGCTGGACACATTCTCACGCGCATTCTCCTCGCCGTCGCCGCGATTTTCATTGTTGGCCGCGCTTACGCGCTCGACGCCGTCTCGCTCCAGGTCGATGACCCAGTCGTCGATCTCGGTGGCTCCTTCGATCGATATCAGAATCAGGGCGACCGCATCCAAGTGTCGACGGCGCCCGGCGCCGACGGCATCGTGCGACGCATCGAGGTGCCGGCGGAGAGCCCCGAAGGTGCTTCGGACTGGATCGTCTTCGCGCTTGCCAATCCGTCGGACGAGCAGCTCGAACGCCTGATCGTCGTGCCGCATTACAGGCTGGTCGGATCGGGACTGATCTGGCCGGACCTCGGGTGGGACCGGGTTCGCGCGGTGACGCCGAGCGAAGGCTTCGCGCCGGAGCGCGTGCCGAGCAGCGAGGCCGACATCTTCCGCATCACGCTCGACCCCGGCGCCATTGTCACCTACGTCGCCGAGCTCAGCGACCCGTCGCTTCCGGAGATCCATCTCTGGCGCCCCGACGCCTACGAGAACATGGTCAACAGCTACACGCTCTATCGCGGCGTGGTGCTCGGAATCTCGGGACTGCTGGCGCTCTTTCTGAGCGTTCTCTTCGTGGTCAAGGGAACGGCGATGTTCCCGGCTACCGCGGCGCTCGCCTGGGCGGTCTTCGCCTACATCTCCATCGACTTCGGCTTCTGGAGCCGGGTCTTTCAAAGCACCAGCGGCCACATGGCGACGTCGCGTGCAGGCACCGAGGTGGTGCTTGCCGGCGCGCTTGTGGTCTTCCTCTACACCTACCTGCATCTCCACCGCTGGCATGTCCGCTACAGCCACGTCGCCGTGCTGTGGCTCGTCGGGCTGGCGCTCCTCGTTGGCGTGATCGCGATCGATCCAAGCGTCGCCGCCGGGATCGCACGGCTTTCGCTCGGACTGACGGCGGCCGTCGGCATCGGTGTCATACTGTGGCTCGCGATCCGCGGCTTCGACCGCGCGATCATGCTGATCCCCACGTGGATCGTGCTCGTCTTCTGGGTAGCGGCGGCATGGCTCGCGGTAACTGGCCGCATCGATCATTCCGTCGTGCAGCCGGCGCTGGCGGGCGGTCTGGTTCTGATCGTGATGCTGATCGCGTTCACGATCATGCAGCACGCCTTCGCCGGCGGCGCGATCGCGCAAGGGCTGATCAGCGACGCGGAGCAGAAAGCGCTGGCGCTGGTCGGGGCCGGACATTCGATCTGGGACTGGGACGCGGCGCGTGACCGCATCGAGACGGGTCGCGAGATCGAGCACGCGCTCGGTTTCAAGCGCGGCGCGCTCGACGGGCCGGCGCGCAACTGGCTCGGCATCATCCATCCGAGCGAGCGCGACCTCTTCCGCGCCATGCTCGACGCCGTCGTCAACCAGCGGCGCGGCCGCATCAACCTCGATTTCCGCATGCGCGCGGAGGATGGCCACTTCCTGTGGTTCGCCATCCGCGCCCGCCCGATCGTCGGCTCCGATGGCGAGGTCATGCGCTGCTCCGGCACGATCGCCGACATCACCGACCAGAAGCTTGCCGAAGAGCGGCTGCTGCACGACGCCGTGCACGACAATCTGACCGGCCTGCCGAACCGGCAGATTCTGCTCGACCGCTTGGAGTTTGCGCTGACCCGGGCGCGGATCGAGCACATCGCCGCGCCGACCGTCATCGTCTTCGACCTCGACAATTTCAAGGAAGTGAACGCCGGGTTCGGCCATTCGGTCGGCGATTCGGTTTTGCTCGCGCTGTCGCGGCGGGTGGTCAGGCTGCTTCCCCTGCAGGACACCCTGGCGCGTCTTCACGGCGATTCGTTCGCGCTCCTGGTTCTTTCGGAGACCGAGCAACCGGCGCTCGAGCAGTTCACACGCGAGCTCGTGCGCACCATCAAGGCGGCGATCTCAATCGGCGACCACGATGTCTTCCTGACGGCTTCCGTCGGGATCGCTCCGTCCACCAATGAGGGAACGGCGGAGGAGCAGGTGCGGCATGCGGAGGCCGCAGTCTATCAGGCGAAGCGCTATGGCGGCGACTACATGCAGTTCTACGAGCCGGCCTTCGGCATGCGCAGCCGCCGCATCGACCTCGAAGGCGAGCTTCGGAAAGCGCTCGAAGCAGGCAACATCGACATCGTCTACCAGCCGATCGTGCGGCTCGAAGACAACTCGATCGCCGGCTTCGAGGCGCTGACGCGCTGGGAGCATCCGCTGCACGGACGCATCCCGCCGAGCGAATTCATCGCAGCGGCGGAGGAGAGCGGGCTGATTGTGCAGCTCGGCCTCTATGTGCTCGAACATGCGGCGCGCGAGCTGGCCTCGTGGCAGAACGCGCTCGCCACCTCGCCGCTTCCCTTCGTGTCGATCAACGTGTCGAGCCGGCAGCTCCTGCGCCACGACCTTCTGAACGACGTCAAGGCCGTGATCGCGCGGACCGGCGTCGCGCCGGAGACGCTGAAGCTGGAGATCACCGAATCCCTGGTCATGCAGAACCCGGAATATTCCGCCAAGGTGCTCACGCGGCTGCGGGAGCTTGGCGCAGGACTCGCGCTCGACGATTTCGGGACGGGCTATTCGGCGCTCTCCTACCTGCAGCGCTTCCCCTTCGACACGATCAAGATCGACAAGAGCTTCGTGCGGCCAAACGGCTCGCCAGCGCGCGCCATTCTCTTGCGCTCCATCGTGACGCTCGCGCACGACCTCGGCATGGAAGTCGTGGCGGAGGGCGCGGAGACGGAGGCGGAGGTCGCGGAACTCACCGAGGCCGGATGCGAATACGCGCAGGGCTTCGTCTATGGGCGGCCGATGTCGGCGCAAATGGTGCAGCAGATGGTGCGAAAACGCCCGGCGGTCGCGCGCGCCAGCTGACGCGGTCAGTCGCCGTTCGACTGCGTGTCTCGCCTGATCACTTTCTGGTTCATGACCTGTCCGACGACAGCTCCCGTTTCTCGGGATCATGCGCTAGGCGTGGCCGGCCTCGTCCGACAGCATGGCCGGCTCGATCCCGATCTTGGCGAGCGCGCGGCTGTATTTCGCGTCAATGTCGTCGTCGAAAAGGATGTCGCAATCGGCCTGGCTGTGCAGCCATCCGTTCGCCTGGATCTCGAGTTCGAGTTGTCCCGGCCGCCAGCCGGCGTAGCCCAGAGCAAGCAGCGCGCGGTCCGGCCCCCGCCCATCGGCGATGGCGCGCAGAATCTCCAGCGTCGCCGTCAGGCAGACACCCTCGGCGATCGGCAGCGTGGCGTTCTCAAGGAAGAAATCCGAAGAGTGAAGCACGAAGCCGCGCCCGGTCTCGACCGGTCCGCCGCGATGAACGCGCACATTGTCGACCCCGCCCGGCAGATCCGGCTCGTTGCTCGCCTGCACAACGTCGAGCTGGACAAGGAGCTCGCGGAAGCTCACGTCATCTGCCAGTTTGTTGATGACGATGCCCATGGCTCCGTCCCCGGAATGCGCGCACATGTAGACGACGGAGCGGGCGAACCGCTTGTCGGCCATGCTGGGCATGGCGATCAGAAGCTGCCCGTCGAGGAAGCCTTGCGGTCGCGTGTGCTTCGTCATGCCACAGATGCTACCAATCCCGTCCGAAGTTGGATAGGCGTTGAGGGCCACACTGCTCGCGACGCCGGCGCAGACTGAAACCAGGGCCGAATCCATGTCCGCAACAGCGATCCGCATCGCCCTTCTCGCCGCGTTTTCGCTGCCGAACGCAGCCTTGGCGGCCCATTCGGCGTGGACCGATGCAGACGTGGCGCAACTCCGCCTGCTCCTCGCCACGCCGGCGGGCGACGCCATCGCGGGCGGAATTGAGATCGTGCTCGAACCCGGCTGGTACACATACTGGCGTAATCCAGGCGAGGCCGGCGTTCCGCCGTTGTTCGATTTTTCAGGCTCGGAAAATGTCGCAAGCGTCGATGTGCGCTACCCTACCCCTTCGCGCCACGATGACGGCGCAACCGTCTCGCTCGTCTATACCGATCAGGTCGTCTTCCCGCTCGCGGTCGAGCCGCGCGATCCCAATCAACCTGTGACGCTGCGCCTGCAGGCGAGTTTCGGGGTGTGCAAAGACGTCTGCGTACCGACCCGCGCAACGCAGAAGTGGCGTCCTCGGCGGCGCCCGATCCACTCTCAGACGCGCGCATCGCGAGCTTCACGCCACGCGTGCCGCGCGCGGCGGAGCCCGGTCGCTTCGACATCGACGCCGTGAAGCCTGAAGAGAACGCGCTGCTGATCGACGTGCGCATGCCGGATTCCACTTACATGGACCTCTTCGCCGATCCGCCACAGGGATGGTTCATCGGTCAGCCATCTTTCGTCGAGCGCTCAGACGGCGTATCGCGTTACCGGCTACCGCTCGCCGGCCGTCCGGCCGACGCGCCGCTCAGCGGACAGACCTTCACCTTCGTCGCCGTCTCAGGCGGAGAAGCGATAGAGGAAGCTGTCGAGATACCCTGACTGCCACTTCGAGTACGACCTCTCACCAGCATTGCCCCCAGAATGGAGACTTCAATGAGCATTTCCGTCGGCGAAAAGATGCCGAAGGCCATCCTCTTCGAGCCCGGCGAAGGCGGGCCCGACAAGCTTTCCACCGACGATCTCTTCAAGGGACGCAAAGTCGTGCTGGTGGGCATGCCCGGCGCTTTCACGCCTACCTGTCATCAGCGGCACCTCCCGGGCTTCATCGAGAACCGCGACGCGATCCTCGCGAAGGGGGTTGACGAGATCGTCGTCATCGCCACCAACGACACGCATGTGCTGCGTGCCTGGGCGGAAGCGAGCGGCGGCAAAGGCAAGGTTCGCTTCGTCTCAGACGGCAATCTCGAGCTCATCACGCAGACCGGCCTCTCCTTCGACGGCTCGGGGACGGGCATGGGCATACGGGCGCGCCGCTTCGCGATGATCGTCGACGACGGCGTGGTGACGACGGTCGCGGTCGAAGATACGCCGGGCCAGACGGCCGTCAGCTCGGCCGCGCAGATCCTGGAGCGGCTTTAACCGCCAGATAGCCCCTCACCGCCCCTTCTTCAGGAACGGGGCCATGCCCTCCCGGGCGAGCACGTCGGCGCGCTCGTTCAGGTCGTGACCCGCGTGGCCACGCACCCAGCGCCAGTCGACGTCATGGCCCTCGGCAAGCCGCTCAAGCTCCATCCAGAGGTCGGCGTTCTTCACCGGCTTCCTGTCGGAGGTCTTCCAGCCGTTCCGCTTCCAGCCGTGGATCCACTTGGTGATCCCGTTTTTCAGATATTCCGAATCGGTATGAAGCTCGACGACGAGCGAGCCCTTGAGCGCCTTCAGCGCCTCGATGGCGGCGGTCAGCTCCATGCGGTTGTTGGTCGTGTCGGGCGCGCCGCCGAAAAGCTCCTTCTCGCGCCCGTCATATTCGAGGATCGCCGCCCAGCCGCCCGGCCCGGGATTGCCGGAACAGGAGCCGTCGGTGTGAATGACGACCCGCCTTGCATCGCCCTTCGTCACATCGCCACTCCGTAATCGGCGGCGCTCGTCACCTTCTGATGGAAGCGCAGCTTGCGCAGGTATTCGCGCGGGTCCTTCGGCGTGACGAGCGCGCCAGGGGGCACTTCCAACCAGTCGTAGAGGCGGGTCAGCAGGAAGCGCAGAGCCGCACCGCGCGACAGCATCGGGAGCGCCTGAAGCTCGGCCGGCTCAAGCGGGCGAACGCCGGCATAGGCCTGGATCAGTGCGCGGCCCTTGGTGACGTTGAAGGAGTTGTCGGGCTCGAAGCACCAGGCGTTGAGACAGACCGCGAGGTCGTATGCGAGAAGGTCGTTGCAGGCGAAATAGAAGTCGATCAGCCCGGAAAGCCGCCCCTTCAGGAAGAAGACGTTGTCGGGGAAGAGATCGGCATGGATCACCCCGTTCGGGAGGTTCTCGGGCCACGCCGCCTCAAGGGCGGCCAGCTCCGCCTCGATGAACGCGGCGAGGCCGGGCTCGACCGTATCGGCCCGCGCGCGCGACATTTCGAAGAGCGGACGCCAGCTGGCGCAGGAAAGCGCATTCTCGCGGCGCAGCGGGAAGTCGCGACCAGCCTCGTGCATCGCCGCCAGCGCCTGACCGACCGCGGCGCAATGCTGCGCCTGCGGGCGGCGCACCCACATCCCCTCCAGGAAGGTGATCAAGGCGGCCGGCCGGCCGGCGATACGGCGGGAGATCTTGCCGTCGCGCCCGTGCACGGGCAGCGGGCAGCGAATGCCGCGCTCTGCGAGATGCTCCATCAGGCCGAGAAAGAACGGGAGGTCGGATTCCGCCACCCGCTTCTCGTAGAGCGTCAGGATGTAGGTGCCGGATTCGGCGCGCAGCAGGAAGTTCGAGTTCTCGACGCCCTCGGCGATCCCCTTGAAGGCAAGGATGGTTCCGAGATCGTAGGCCTTGAGCAGCGCTTCGAGGTCGGCGTCGCCGACATCGGTGTAGACGGCCATGAAAAGAGCCCGTTCTAGGCTGCCGCCTCGCGAAGCTGCCTCGGAAGGCTGAAGACGATGTTCTCTTCAGCCGTGCGAACGAGCTCGACGTTGATGTCGAAGCGCGCGGCGAAGGCGTCGAGCACCTCCTCCACGATGACCTCCGGCGCGGAAGCGCCCGCGGTCACGCCGATCCGCTCGGCGCCCTCGAACACCGACCAGTCGATCTCGGAAGCGCGCTGGATCAGGAAAGCCCGCGGACAGCCGGCACGCTCGGCGACCTCGACCAGCCGCTGCGAATTGGAGGAGTTCGGCGCGCCGACGACGAGCATGCGGTCGACCACCGGCGCGATGCGCTTCACCGCCTCCTGCCGATTGGTCGTCGCGTAGCAGATGTCGTCCTTGTGCGGCCCGATGATGTTCGGGAAACGCTCCTTCAAGACGGCAACGATCTCGGAGGTGTCGTCGACAGAGAGCGTCGTCTGCGTGATCCAGGCGAGATTGTCGGGCTCGCGCGGCTGAAAGGTGCGCGCATCCTCGGCGGTCTCGACGAGGTTGATCATGCCGGACGGGAGCTGGCCCATCGTGCCTTCCACCTCCGGGTGGCCGGCGTGCCCGACAAGCACGATCTCGTGCCCGCGGCGGGCATGCAGGATCGCCTCCTTGTGGACCTTGGAGACGAGCGGGCAGGTCGCGTCGAGCACGGAGATGTTCCGCGACGCCGCGTCCTCACGCACCTTCTTGGAAACGCCGTGGGCGGAGAAGACCACCGGACGGTCGGATTCCGGAATCTCCTCCAGTTCCTCGACGAAGACAGCACCTTTCGCCTTCAGACTCTCCACCACGTAGCGGTTGTGGACGATCTCGTGACGCACGTAGACGGGCGCGCCGAAGCGCTCCAGCGCCTCCTCGACGACCTGGATGGCACGCTCCACCCCGGCGCAGAAGCCGCGCGGGGCGCAGAGCAGAATATGAAGTTTGGGACCGGGCATCTCTGTCTCGCAGTTAGGGAGCGCGCCTAGGTGGCGTCAAGCGTACATCTCGACGCCCGCCCACACGCCGCCAACCGAAAACGCCGAAAACCGCCAGAAGTGCGGCGGCTAGGCCGTACCACGTCAACGCATATTGAAGGTGGTTGTTGGTAAACGCCATGCGCGTTTCGCCGCTCTGCGGCAGGCCGCCGGGCGGCGTCTCGGACGCGATCAGATCGATGGTGAAGGGCGCAACCGGCCCGGAAAGCTGCTTAGCGGCGGCCAGCGCGGCGACGTTTCGCGCAAAGAACATGTTCTCGTCCGGCCGGTCTCCGGGTGTGAAGTAGTTGCGGCTTTCGTCCGGGCGCATCAGCCCCGTCACCACCACAGGCTCGTCCGAAAGCGTCTCGCCGCGCTCCGAGGGAAGACTCTTATCCACAGGTGCGAAGCCACGATTGACGAGGACCGTCCCGCCATCCGACAGCGCGAACGGCGTCACCACCCAATATCCCGGCCCGCCGTAAGGGCCGCGCGGATCGGGAATGCTGGTGAAAACGCGCGCCTCCTTGTCGTTCAGGAAGCGGCCGGAGAGCCTGAACGGCCGGTAGCCGTCGTTACCCGTCGGATCGAGGCCGGCCCAGGCCGAAGGAGACGGCAGATCGCGCACCGCCTGCTTGGGGCGCTCGGTCGCGGCGGCGATCAGATCCTCTTTCCAGGCCAGCCGACGAAGCTGCCAGTTGCCGAGCGAGACGAGGATGCCGACGCCGACGAGAATCAGGATTGCCGGCAGAATGACGCTGCGCAGACGGGTCTCAGCCACCGTCGTCGATGCGGCCTTGTTCCGCCTTGTGGTGGTATTGGAGCGCGACGAGCACGCCCTTCAGCGGCCGCAGCATGCCGAGGCAAAGGATCAGCACCAGAGGCACCCAAAGCACGAAATGCACCCAGAGCGGCGGGCTGTAGGCCACCTCCACGAGGAGCGCGGCGCCCGCAACGATGAAGCCGACGATAAGGATCACAAACTGGGCCGGGCCATCGCCCGCATCGGCGAAACTGAAATCGAGCCCACATGCCGAGCAGCGCGGGACAAGCGTGAGGAAGCCGGCGAACAGCCGACCCTCGCCGCAACGCGGGCAGCGTCCGCGCAATCCCACCGAAAATGGATTCTGCGGCGCGTAAAGCGCCTTGTCCTCGCTCACGTGCAGGCGCCCGCGCTAGGCGCCGCGGCCTCCAAGAGGCGCGCGCCGGTCCTCATCCGGCATACGTGCCGCCGGCATTTCCCCAGACGTAGATGCAGGTGAAGAGGAACAGCCAGACGACGTCGACGAAATGCCAGTACCAGGCCGCCGCCTCGAAGCCGAAATGCTGCTGCGGCGTGAACTGCCCGAGGTACGCCCGCACCAGACAGACGCACAGGAAGATCGTGCCGATGATGACGTGGAAGCCGTGGAAGCCGGTCGCCATGAAGAAGGTGGCGCCGTAGATGCTGCCCTTGAAGGCGAACGGAGCGTGGATGTACTCGTAGGCCTGAATGGACGTGAACATCAGGCCGAGAATGATGGTGAGCGCCAGCCCCCATTTCAGCCCCTTGCGGTCGTTCTGCAGAAGCGCGTGGTGAGCCCAGGTGACCGTCGTGCCTGACGTCAACAGGATCAGCGTGTTGACGAGCGGCAGGTGCCAGGGATCGAGCACCTCAAGGCCGGCCGGCGGCCAGTGCCCGCCTGTCGCCGCGACGCGCGAATACTGGATCGCCTCGCCAGAATACAGGCTGGCGTCGAAGAAGGCCCAGAACCACGCGACGAAGAACATCACCTCCGAGGCGATGAACATGATCATGCCGTAGCGGAGATGCAGTTGCACGACCGGCGTATGGTCGCCGCGGTTGGCTTCGCGCACAACGTCCGTCCACCAGCCGAACATCGTGTAGAGCACGCCGAGCACACCGGGCAGCGTCCACCAATAGCTGGCGCCATGCATCGCGGAGATGAAGCCGAGCGCCAGAGCCAGCGCCGAGACGGCTCCGATGATCGGCCACGGGCTCGGATCAACCAAGTGGTAGTCGTGGTGCTTCGCGTGCGCCTCAGCCATGGTCGTCCCGTTCCATCCGCTTCGCGGGATCCGGCATCCGGTGCCGGTCCTCGCGCTTTGTTACAGGTTTTTCTCGTCCGAGTCGCCGTCTGCCCGCGCGACCGGTTGTCCTGCCACCTCATCGGCGGCCGGGAAGAACGTATAGGAAAGCGTGATCGCGCGCGTACCGGCGAGCTCACGGTCGGCCGCGAACTCCGGCGACACGAAGAACTGCACCGCCATCTCCTGGCGCTCACCGGGCTTTAGCGCCTGCTTCGTGAAGCAGAAGCACTGGAGCTTATTGAAATAGGCCCCGGCGATGTCGGGTTGCACGTTGAAGGTCGCCGTGCCGACCGTTTCCGTGCTGCCCTCATTGGTGGCGACGAAGTTGATGAGCTTGGTCTCGCCGAGCTTCACGGTCACCTGCCGCTCCTCCGGCTCGAACGACCAGGGCAGCCCGGCAACGTTGCCATCGAAGCGCACGACCACCGTCTGTTCGAGGCTGCGGTCGGCGCCGGTGTCGGCGCGGCGCGGCGTGCCGGCGAAGCCGGTCGCGGCGCAGAAGATGCGATAGAGCGGAACGGCCGCGAAGGACGCCCCGACCATCGCGAGCGACAGCGAGAAGAGCCCGACCGCGAGGGCGAAATTGCCGGCGGATTTCCTTGGCTTTGTCATGCGGCCTGCCGGACGGGCCGGTCAGTTGTGCAGGACGCCGGGGCCGCGCACGACCGCGAGCACGTAGAAGAGCACCACGAGAACGCCAAGCAGAAGCGCGAGCGCCACCGATCGCCGGCGCCGTCGCCTCGCCTGCTCCGGAGTGAGTGCCCGCCGCACATCGCGGTCAGCCACCGAGGGGCCCAGCGAGCCCGATCTCGACGAGCCGTACGGAGAAAAGGGCGAAGAGATAGAGGATGGAAAAGCCGAAGAGGCCCTTGGCGGCGGCGTTGTTGGCAGCGTCGCCGCGGCGCCAGAGATTGAAGGCGCGGCGCAGGAACTCCGCGCCGAGACCAATCGCGGCGACCCCGTAGAGCGGACCTGCGTGGCTGAGAAGGAAGGGCAGGACCCCGATCGGCGCAAGGAGCGCCGCATAGGCAAGGATGTGGCGGCGCGTCACGACGTCGCCGACGACGTTGGGCAGCATCGGGATGCCGGCGCTCGCGTAGTCGTCGCGCGTAAAGAGCGCCAGCGCCCAGAAGTGCGGCGGCGTCCACATGAAGATGATGAGGAAGTAGATCAGCGGCTCGAGTGAAACGCCGCCTGTCATGGCGGCCCATCCGATCAGGGGCGGGAGCGCCCCCGCGGCGCCGCCGATGACGATGTTCTGCGCGGTCCAGCGCTTCAGCCATGCCGTGTAGACCGCGATGTAGAAGAAGATCGTAAAGGCGAGAAGCGCCGCAGCAAGCCAGTTGGCGGCGAGGCCGAGAATCGCGACGGAAAAGGCGGCGAGCACGATGCCGAATGCGAGGCACTCGGCGCGGGTCATGCGGCCGGCCGGGATCGGGCGCTTCTGCGTGCGCCGCATCAAACCGTCGATGTCCGCGTCGAACCACATGTTGAGCGCGCCGGCGGCGCCCGCGCCGGCGGCGATCGCAAGAAGCGCGATTGCGGCTTGCGCCAGGTTGATCGACGTCGGGGCCGCGACCATCCCGACCAGCGCGGTGAAGACGACGAGCGACATCACGCGCGGCTTCAGGAGCGCGAAATAATCCTCGACGTCGGCGCCGTTCCAGCTCTCTAAGAGAAGCTCGGCTTCGGTCTCGTTGGCAGCTGCTGTCATCTGGTGGCCGGCATCCGCTTAGCGGATGATGGGCAGCTCCTCCCACTGATGGAAAGGCGGCGGCGAAGGCAACTGCCATTCGAGCGTCGTGGCGCCCGCGCCCCAGGGGTTCGCGCCGGCGATGCGCTTGCGGCTGAACGCCTCGAATATCCCGTAGAGGAAGATCAGCGCGCCGACGCCGGAAATGTAGGAGCCATACGAGGAGATCATGTTCCAGCCGGCGAACGCATCCGGATAGTCGATGTAACGGCGCGGCATGCCGGCAACGCCGAGGAAGTGCTGCGGGAAAAAGATCAGATTCACGCCGATGAACGTGACCCAGAAATGCGCCTTCCCGATGGTCTCGTTGTACATGTAGCCGGTCATCTTCGGGAACCAGTAGTACCAGCCCGCGAAGATCGCAAAGACGGCGCCGAGCGACAGCACGTAGTGGAAGTGCGCGACCACGAAATAGGTGTCGTGCATGGAGCGGTCGAGGCCGGCATTCGCCAGCTGGATGCCGGTCACGCCGCCGATCGTGAACAGGAAGATGAAGCCGATAGCCCACAGCATCGGGGTGCGGAACGAGATCGATCCGCCCCACATGGTGGCGATCCAGGAGAATATCTTCACGCCGGTCGGCACGGCGATCACCATCGTCGCGAAGGTGAAATAGGCCTGCGTGTCGACGTCGATGCCGGTCGTGAACATATGGTGGGCCCAGACGATGAAGCCGATCACGCCGATCGAAACCATCGCGTAGGCCATGCCGAGATAGCCGAACACCGGCTTCTTGGAGAAGGTGGAGATGATGTGGCTGATCATGCCGAAGCCCGGCAGGATCAGGATGTAGACTTCCGGATGTCCGAAGAACCAGAAGAGGTGCTGGAAGAGGATCGGATCACCGCCGCCTGCCGGATTGAAGAACGTCGTGCCGAAGTTGCGGTCGGTCAGCAGCATGGTGATGCCACCTGCCAGAACCGGCAGCGAGAGAAGCAGCAGGAACGCGGTCACCAGGATCGACCACACGAAGAGCGGCATCTTGTGCAGCGTCATGCCGGGCGCGCGCATGTTGAAGATCGTGGTGATGAAGTTGATGGCGCCGAGAATCGAGGACGCGCCGGCAAGGTGGATCGCCAGGATGGCGAAATCCATCGCCGGGCCGGGCTGGCCGGAGGTGGAGAACGGCGGATAGAGCGTCCAGCCGCCGCCGGTGCCGTAGCCGCCAGCCGGACCCTCCATGAACATCGACATCAGAAGCAGCAGGAAGGCCGGCGGCAACAGCCAGAACGAGATGTTGTTCATGCGCGGGAAGGCCATGTCCGGCGCGCCAATCTGAATCGGAACGAACCAGTTGCCGAAGCCGCCGATCATTGCCGGCATGACCATGAAGAAGATCATGATCAGGCCGTGCGCCGTCGTGAACACGTTGTACATGTGCTTGCCGTAATCGAGCGCCTGGTCGGGCGAAACGCCGTAGACCATCTGCGCAAGACCGCGGAAAATCTGGATACCCGGCTCCTGCAATTCCATCCGCATGGCGATCGAGAGCGACGCGCCGATGATCCCCGCGATGACCGCGAAGACGAGATACATCGTGCCGATGTCCTTGTGGTTCGTCGCGTAGACGTAGCGCTTCCATCCGGTCGGATGAGCGGCATGCGCCTCGTGAACTGCTGCGTGGGCCATCGTCGTCAGCTCCTGCGCTTTATTTCTTCGCCGCCATCAGCGGGCGGCAATCTCTTGTTCATTGTTTGCTTTGTCGATCGCACGCGCGAGCGTCTTGTAGGCGGTCGGAAGATCGGATGCCGCCGCAGCCGCCCAAGCCTTGAACTGATCGCTGGAGACGACCTTGATCTCGATCGGCATGAAGGCGTGATCCTTGCCGCAGAGTTCCGAGCACTGGCCGTAGAAAGTGCCCTCGCGATCGGCCTTGAAATAGGTCTCGTTCAGGCGTCCGGGGACGGCGTCCTCCTTCAGGCCGAAAGCGGGCATGGCGAAGGAGTGGATGGCATCGCCCTCGGCGGTCACCTGCACGCGCACGAAGGTGTCAACCGGCACGATGATCGGATTGTCGACGGTCAAGTTGCGGAGGTCGCCTTCCTTGAGCTGGTCATCCGGCAGCGGCAGCATGAAGACGTCGATCGGCTGGGCGACACCCATCTCGGTATTGTCGGCATCGTTCGCGTAGCTGACGTCCCAGGCCCACTGCACGCCGGTGAACTTCACCGTCAGGAACTTGTCGGTCTTCGGATCGAAATTGGCATAGAGCTTCGAGGGGTCGTACTCGCCGTAAAGAAGCTTGAAGGAGGGAATCGCGATCGCCACCAGGATGAAGACCGGCAACACGGTCCACAGGACCTCGACCGTCGTGTTGTGAGTGACGCGCGAAGGAACGGGATTGGCGCGCTCGTTAAAGCGCAAGACGCACCAGCCCATCAGTCCTACGACGAAGATCACGATCACGGTGACGATGATCAGCGTGTAGTTGCCGAACCACTCGATGTAGTCCATCACCAAGGTCGCGGGATTCTGGAAGCTCATCTGCCAGTCGAAGGCGCCGTCGGGCCGCCCCTGCGCGAAGGCAAGGCCGATACCCGCCCCAAGCCACGCAAGAGCCGCGATCAGTCTCGTCGCAACCGCCATGGATTCAGTAACTCCGCCTTGCGGCCCCCGCGCCCCGGGCCAAGCCACCGAGCCTTCGATGCCGGGTCGCCCGTGCGCCGCCCGCTTTCGCCCGAGTAACCACAGTCGGCCCCGCCACGCAACGCGCAAGCCGGCGCGATTATGCGGCAAATTGCGCGCCGGAACGGCGGCAGAAAGCGCCTCCGGCCCTTTTCTTGACACTTGGGGCCGCTCTGCTACGGCTCCACATGCCTGCAACCGGCGTTCACGCCGCGGCGCGCCGACCGCTTCCGGAGGCAACCGTGCATCGTTTCTTTTTATTGCTCCTGCTCGTACTTCTCATTCCCGCCCAGGCCGCGGCACAGGGCGAGGTCAAATCCAAACACGGCGACTGGGACCTTCGCTGCGACACGCCGGCCGGCGCGACAACGCAGCAATGCGTGATCATGCAGTTCGTGACCGCCAAGGACCGCCAGAATGTCGGGCTATCCGTTGTGGTCATGAAAACCGCGGACAAGCAGGCGCGCATCCTGCGCGTGCTCGCCCCGCTGGGCGTTCTCCTGCCGCGCGGGCTCGGTCTCAGGATCGACGACACCGACATGGGGACGACCGGCTTCATCCGCTGCCTGCCGAATGGCTGCGTCTCCGAGGTGCTGATGGACGACGCGCTCATCCAGCAGCTCAGAAAGGGCAAGCAGGCGATGTTCATCATTTTCCAGACGCCCGAAGAAGGGATCGGCGTGCCGATTTCGCTTGCCGGATTTGGTGACGGGTTCGACGCTCTTCCCTAGCCCTCCGGCTTCCGTCGGACGGCGCGCCCGGCGTTGAGGACGGCGTGAAGCATGCTTGATGCCCCCGACGACACCGGCTTCATCTTTGCCGAGCCGCTGATCCTGCTCCTTGCGGCGGTCGTCGGCGTCGCGATCTCGCGGCGGCTCGGGCTCGGCTCGGTGATCGGCTATCTCGCCGCAGGCGTCGTGATCGGGCCGGTTGCGCGACTCATCACCGGCTCCCAGCAGATCATGCAGGTCGCCGAGCTTGGCATCGTGATGTTCCTGTTCATCGTCGGGCTGGAGCTGAAGCCGGCCCGGCTTTGGGCCATGCGAACCGACATTTTCGGGTTCGGGCTGGCGCAGGTCCTCCTGACCGGCGCGATCCTGACCGGAATCTTCCACCTCGCGGGCTGGCGAATCGAGCCGGCCATCATCATCGGCTTCGGCCTCGCGATGTCGTCGACGGCCTTCGGCATGCAGGTGCTGGCGGAGCGCAGCGATCTCGTCACTCCCTACGGGCAGAAGGCGACGGCGGTGCTCCTGTTCCAGGACCTCGCCATCGTGCCGCTGCTCGCCATCGTGCCGATGCTTGCGCCGGGCGGCACGCGATTCGGCACGGGCGGCCTGCGCGATTTCGTGGAGCCCATTGCGGCGCTCGCCGTGCTGCTTCTCGGCGGACGCTACCTGCTCAACCCGTTCTTCCGCGTGCTCGCGCTCACCCGTGCGCGCGAGGTGATGACGGCGGCGGCGCTGCTCGTCGTGCTCGGCGCCGCGGCGCTCATGGAGTTCGCCGGCCTCTCCATGGCCATGGGCGCCTTCCTCGCCGGACTGATTCTGGCGGATTCCTCCTTCCGCCACGAGCTCGAGGCCGACATCGAGCCCTTCCGCGGCATCCTCTTCGGTCTGTTCTTCATCGCCGTCGGCATGGCGATTAACCCGGATTTTCTGCTGCACAGCTGGTGGCAGGTCGGGCTTGCCGTGATCGTGGTGATGAGCGTCAAGGCGGCTATCTTCTACGGTCTCGCGCGGCTCTTCCGCGCCACCCACAACGACGCCGTCCGGATCGCGCTGCTACTGCCGCAGGCGGGCGAATTCGCCTTCGTGCTCTTCGCCTCGGCGTCGGCGGTCAGGGCCCTGTGGCCGTCGGAAACCGCCTTCGTGGCCGGCATCGTGACGGTGACCATGGCGCTGACGCCGCTTTCCGCCATGCTCGAACCGTTCCTGCTTCGCCAGGAGGAGGAAGAGACGCTGGAGGAGGATTTCGAGGGCGCCGGCGGGCAGGTGCTCATAATCGGCTTCGGCCGTTTCGGGCAGATCGTGAGTCAGGTGGTGTTGGCGCAGCATGTCGACACGACCCTCATCGATCTGAGCGCCGAGCGGGTGCGCCAGGCGTCGCGCTTCGGATTCCGCATCTATTTCGGCGATGGGACGAGGCGCGACGTTCTGAAGGCGGCGGGCGCCGAACAGGCCACGATCATCTGCGTCTGCGTGGCGAAGCCGGCCGTGTCGAACCGCATCGTCGATCTGGTCAGGTCGGAGTTTCCCAATGCCCGCGTCTTCGTGCGCTCCTACGACCGCGCGCACACGCTCGAGCTCCGCGCCAAGAATATCGATTACGAGATCCGCGAGACCTTCGAGTCGGCGCTTGCCTTCGGCACCGAGACGCTGCGCGGACTGGGGCTCGCGGCCGACGAAGCCGATACGATCGCGGAAGAGGTCCGCCGCCGCGACAACGAGCGTCTCGAATTGCAACTCGGCCGCAGCGACGCGTCCGGAACCGTGGCGGCGCGGCCCGAAGTCACGCCAGAGCCGCTCACGCCGCCGGCGCGGCGCGAAAGCGCAGCCCAGGCCCCGGCGGAATGAGGAGCAGACGCCTTGGCCGCGGGCGATGCTCTGTCTAAAAGACTCGGATGAACAGGCACGAATTCTTCGGACGCGACGGCGAGGCACGGCTTCGCTATCTCGACAGCGACTTCCAGGTGGTCGCCCCCGGCGCCTACGTGACCTGCGCGGTCACCGGCAAGCGCATCCCGCTTTCGGAGCTTCGCTACTGGAGCGTCGACCGGCAGGAGGCATATCTGGACGCCGCCGCCTCGCTCAAGCGGGAACTCGCTCTGCGTCGCGAGAAATGACCGGTTTCAACCGATAGGTGCTCGCGTGGGCCGCGACCGCGTCGGTGATCAGCGTGATCAGCCGCCGCGGCTCCTCAAAGCGGACGCGAACCGGGAAAGTCTCCGTCGCGGCGGCGAGCCGCGCCGCCGCCTCCCCGCCGCCGTTCAGGCGTACGCGGTCCTTCTCCGTTGTGATCGGCACGAGATCGCGGCCTTTCGCCTCCTTCAGGATCGCCTCGCAGTCGACCGGCGTGAAGAGATGGTGGTCGGGGAAACTCATCGTGTGCCCCACCGTCGCCCCTGCGCCGGAGAGCGCCTTATAGAACTTCGCCGGATCGGCAATGCCTGAGAAGGCCAGATAGGGACGGCGCTTCAGTCCGCGCTTGCGCGCCGGGGCTGAGAGGGCGCGGAGCGTCGGCCGTCCGGCACGTGCGGCGACGCGGACGGCCCGGCCGCCGCTCCCCTCGCCGAGCACGACGAGCGCATCGGCCATGCGGATCTGCGCGGCGAGCGGCGCGCGCAACGGTCCGGCGGGCAGCACCAGCCCATTGCCGATGCCGCGCTCCGAATCCAACACGACAAGCGAAAGATCCTTGTGCAGCGACGCATTCTGGAAACCGTCGTCCATCACCACCACGTCGGTGCCGAGCTGAGCCAGAAGCTTGGCGCCGCTCGGCCTGTCTGCAGCGACGACGGTCGGAGCGAATTGCGCGAGAAGCAGCGCCTCGTCGCCCACCTCCGCGGCGGTGTGGATGCCGACCGAGACGCAAAGCGGCCCGCGCTCCGTTCCGCCATAGCCGCGCGTCAGAAAGCCCGGATTGAGGTTCAGCTTGCGGCAGATGCTCGCCACCTCGAGCGCGGTCGGAGTCTTGCCGGCGCCGCCGACGACAAGGTTTCCGACGCAGATGATCGGGATATCGAGCGTCACCCCCGGCCTTGCCATCAAATGTCCGCTGATCTTGCCATAGACGGCGCCGATCGGCGCCAGTGCATAGCCGGCGGGCGCGTGGCGTTGCCACCAGAAGTCAGGCGCGCGGGGGAGCTTCATCCGGGAGACCGAGCTGCGCGAGGTATGGCTGGAGTGCGCCGAGCGTTCGATCCAATGCGCCGCCGAACCGTTCGACGCAAGCACGCGCTTCGCGCGCCAGGCGATCGCGTTCCTGCGGATTGGCGATCAGGCGCCTCACCGTGTCGGCAAGCGTCTCGGCATCCTCAACCGGCGTGACGGCGCCGGCAGCTACGAGCGCATCGTAGACATCGCGGAAATTGCCGACATGTCCGCCGTGCAGAATCGGCACCATGAGCTTCGCGGGCTCGATCGGATTCTGGCCGCCGTGCGGAACCATGGAGCCGCCGAGGAAGGCAAAGTCGGCGAGCCGGTACCAGAGCCCCATCTCACCGATCGTGTCGGCCAGATAGATCTCGGTTGCGAGGCCGAGCGGCTCGTCCTTCGACCGGCGGCTGAACGCGAGGCCCGCCGCAGCGATCTCCTCGGCGACCGCGTCTCCGCGCTCGGGATGGCGTGGCGCCAGGATGGTGAGGAGCCGCGTCCCCTCGCCCGCAAGCTTGGCGTGGGCGGCGATCACCGCGGTCTCCTCGCCGCGATGCGTGCTCGCGGCGACAAGCACCGGACGGTCGCCAATCGCCGTTCGAAGTGCTGCGACCGCCCGCTCGTCTGCGGGTGGCGGCGGGGCGTCGAACTTCAGATTGCCGCAGACGACGACGCGGCTCGCACCGAGCGCGCGAAGCCGTTCGGCATCGGCAAGTGTCTGCGCCAGGAAGAGCTCCGCCCGCCCGATCACGGCGCGTGCCAGCGGCGCCACCGCACTCCATGCCTTGAACGAGCGCTCCGACATGCGCGCGTTGACGACGGCGAGCGGTAGCGAGCGCCGCCGTAGCGAGCGAAGCATCGTCGGCCAAAGCTCCGAACTCGGCGAAGAGCACGAGGCCCGGATGCCAATAATCGAGGAAGCGGCTGACCGAGGTCGGCGTGTCGATCGGCACGAACTGGTGGATCGCGCCGGCCGGAAGCCGCTGCTTGGCGACCTCGGCGGCTGTGACGGTGCCCGTCGTCAGAAGCACGGCGGAGCCGACACCGATCAGGCGGTCGACGAGGGGCACGGCCGCGACTGTCTCGCCGACGCTCGCCGCATGCACCCAGACGAGCGGGCCGGCCGGGCGCTCGCGACCAGCGACGCCGAAGCGCTCGCCGCGCCGGGTGCCGTCCTCCTTGCCGTCGCGCTCGCGCAAGCGAAGCGCCGCATTGACCAATGGCGCCGCGAGCCGGCCAGCGGCGCCGTAGAGGGTCAGTGCAGCCTCGCCGAGGAGTCCGCCGGGGTTCCGGCCGTGCGTGATCTCAGCCTCCGACAAGGACGGGCTGCGGCTCTTCGTCAAGGAGCTGTGTCTTGACCATGCGGGCATATTTGCCGCGGCGCGCCACAAGCTCCAGATGGGTACCGGATTCAAGAATGCGGCCAGCCTCCATGTAGAAGATGCGATCGGCCTTCTGCACCGTCGACAGACGGTGGGCGATCATGACGACAGTGCGCCCCTCCAGGAGCCGGTGCATGGCCTCCTGCACCTTGGCCTCCGATTCCGCGTCGAGGGCGCTGGTCGGCTCGTCGAGGAGCACGATGGGCGTATTGCGCAGCATGGCGCGGGCGAAGGCGATGCGCTGGCGCTCGCCCCCGGAAAGCCGGTTGCCGGTTTCGCCGACGCGCGACTGGTATTGGTGCGGCAGCTTCGTGATGAAATCATGCGCCGCGGCCGCCCTAGCGGCGTCGACGATCGCCTCGTCATCGGCGTCCTCCGACCCGTAGGCGATATTGGCGGCGATCAACTCGTCGAAGATCACAGGGTCCTGCGTCAGCAATGCGGAAGCCCCGCGCACGCTTGCGATCGTCGTGTCGCGCAGATCCTGACCGTCGATCAGCACCCTCCCGCCGAGCGGATCGTAAAGCCGCAGAATGAGATTGAGGACCGTGCTCTTGCCAGCCCCGCTTGGACCGACGAGGGCGACCTTGCTGCCGGCGGCGACTTCAAGGTCGAACTGCGAGAGGATGGGGCCGCTGCCGTCATAGGCAAAATCCACGCCCTTGAAACTGATCGAGCCGCCCCTGATCCTGAGCGGCGCGGCATCGCGCTTTTCCGTCACGTGCGATGTGTAGTCGATTAGCGCGAAGACACGCTCGGCCGAGAGCAGTCCTTCGCCGAGCGACGCCTGGATCGAGGCGAGCGCCTTCATGGGCTGGAGGGTCAAGAGCGCCGCCGTCATGAATCCCATGAACTCGCCGAGTGTGACGTCGCCGCGGACGCCGCGCCATCCACCATAAAGCACGGCAGCCGCAAAGCCGAGACCGGTCAAGACCTCCCAAAGCGGACCGACCGCAGCGCGCGTGCGCGTCGACTTCATGTAGTACTTGCGCAGCTTGCGGATGATGCCGCGCAGCCGCAGCATCTCGTTCGCCTCCTGGCCGTAAGCCTTGACGACACGCATGCTCTGCAACGTTTGCGTCAGCGTGCTGCTCAAATCGCCGGATTCGCGGATCGCGCGGCCGGCATATTTTCTGAGACGCTTGCGCTGGCGTCCGAGATTGATGACCGCGAACGGCGCCCCGAGCAGGACAATGATGCTGAGAAGCCAGTCCATGTAGAACATGGCGCCAATTAGGAAGACCATGCTCGCGCCGTTCCTGAAGATGCCGATGAGGACACGCGAAGTGGCGCGGTCGATCGCGGCGGAATCGTTCAGCATCACCGCCAGGAAGCGGCCGGAATGAACGCCCTGGACCCAGGCGAGATCGCCGGTCGCGATCGTGTCGAACATGCGTATCCTGATCTCGGCGACCATCTTGGTGCTGAGCGAACCGTCGGCGACGTCTGAGACCCAGTCGGAGAGAGCGCGGATCATGACCGCAACCACGATCAGGGCCGGCAGGATGAAAACAAGCGCCTCGTTCTTCGCGACAAAAACGTCGTCGCCGACGTGTTTCAGCAAGAACGGCATCACGCCCGCGGTCGCCGAGTTCACCACCATCGCGGCAATGACGATCGACAGCGTCTTCCAATGCGGCATCAGGCATTCGCGCACGACGCGAACGAAGACCGGCCAACGCGAGTGGTCCGAATCGAGAAGCTTGTCGAAGCTGAAGCCCGGCCGCGGAGCGCCGGCCGACAGATTAGCCTTTTTCATCGCTCATTTCGGGCTCGAGGAGCCGATGCAGATGCACGATGAAATAGCGCATCTGCGCGTTGTCCACCGTCATCTGCGCCTTTTCCTTCCAGGCGCGATAGGCTTCGGCATAGTTCGGATAGATGCCGACGACGTCGAGCGCCGCGAGATCGCGAAAGCGCACCTTCTCAAGCAATTCCAGCTCCCCGCCAAAAACCAGGTGAAGAAGCTGCTTCGTTTCTGCTGGCGTCTTGCTCATTTCGGCCCCCGGCAGCGCTCATGCTCTTCGCCCATGCGCCACCTCCCGACCCGCTTTCTCGACCATTTCCAATATTTCGGTG
The DNA here is from genome assembly GCA_963805325.1 of uncultured Alphaproteobacteria bacterium. Taxonomy (GTDB): domain Bacteria; phylum Pseudomonadota; class Alphaproteobacteria; order Rhizobiales; family Afifellaceae; genus DASWJZ01. The sequence goes on from CAWDTS010000001.1 coordinate 204,059, forward strand.
TGGAGCCGCGCATTCGCGGCCACAAGCACACCGTGGCGCGGGACCGGCAGATTGTAGCGCGGTGGATTCCCGTCAAGCCCAGTGAGCCGACCGCCCGCTTCGTGCACCAAAAGGTCGGAGGCCGCAAGGTCCCAGTCGTGCGCCCTGGGGCTCGCGAATGCCGCGTCGAGGCGGCCCGCCGCAACCTGCGCAAAGCGGTAGGCGAGCGAGGAGATGGGAGGGCTCGGCTCCGCACCGCTTTGCTGCACGGCCGGGGTGCGGAGCCAGCCCCGCGGCCCTGCCAGCCGCGCGCCTGCGACATCGCGCCGGCCGGAGACCGATAACCGTTTTCCGCCCATCGAGGCCCCGCCGCCGTCAAGCGCCTCGTAGACCTCCCCGCGGGCTGGGGCGTTCAGCACGGCGGCAACCGGCCGGCCATCCCTCACCACCGCCAGGCTCACGCACCAGACGTCGCCGCCCTCAATGAAGCCGCGCGTGCCGTCGATCGGATCGACCACGAAGATCGTCGAAAGCGCCTCGCGCGCCGGATCGTCGGCCGTCTCCTCCGAGAGCCATCCGTAGCCGGGCCGCTCGGCAAGGAGCGTGGTGCGCAGGAACTCGTCGACTGCGATGTCAGCCTCGGTGACCGGAGAGTCGCCCGCCTTCGTCCACGTGCTCGGATTGCGCCCGAAGAAGCGCATGGCCAGGCGGCCCGCATCGAGGGCCGCCCTTTTCAGAAGCTGCAAGTCCAATTCGGTCGACTCCACGCTCTCTCCTAACAGCTCTCCCGCAGGCCGATTTAGCATTCGATTACCGTGAATTGGCGTGAAAATACATTAACCACGGACATTAAGCAGTTTAGGAAAAATCGAGCCTAATCTCCAGCATAACACGAGGCCAAAAACGGCCCACAAAAAAGAATTGGCGTTGAGCAGATATGGGTCAGTTCCAGTCAAATCTGGTGGGCTGTTCCTTGGGACAGCCCACCCCTTTTCCGGATGTGCTCCTATACAGGTGCATTACTGGAGATGGCGCAGATTGTCTTGTAACGTTTGATCGGAGGACCGTTCTAATGTCGCGACCCCTTGCCGGGCTTGCCTGCCGGGTGCGTGTGCCCGTTCGCCAATACCAGGCCGTCGCCCTGGTCGTCCGCGGCGACAGCAATGTCGTGCGGCTGATGCACCGCGATGTCGGCCTGTCGCTCGACGTGGAGTCGTTCGACAGCTTCGATACCGCGGAGGAATATCGCGACCGGCTCGCCGGTTTCCTCAATCTTCCGCCGGTGATCGTGTCGGCCACGCCCGACGCGGAGCGCGGCGACGACCTGCCGCGCGAGCGGCGCACCCGCTCGGCACGGGCGCAGCGCCCCCGCTTCCTGACGCGTCGGCGCACGGGTGGCGCAGTCACCATCCGCAGAATTGAAGGGCGCGAGATCATCGCCCGCAACTGAGCCTCGCGGTCCTTAGAACCGCAGGGCCGCGTCGGCCACAAGGCCGGCGAACACGATCCACCCCGTCGTGCTGTTCGCCCTGAACCGCTTCAGGCAGTTCGCCGGGTCATCGGGATCGAGCGTCGCGATCAGATAGGCGGCGTGAAGGAGCCCGGCGCCGAGCGCGGCGAAGGCGAAGATCCCGGCGTCAGCGAACACGAAAGCAACCCCGAAAAGCACGAACGCCGCGACATAGAAAGCGGCGATTCCGGCGCGCGAGCGGCGGCCGAAGAGGCGCGCGGTCGAACGGACGCCAATCAGCGCGTCGTCCTCCTTGTCCTGCAGCGCGTAAATCGTGTCGTAGCCGATCGTCCAGAGCACCGCGCCCAAATAGAGCAGGACCGGCGCGACCGCGAGGCTCCTGAAGATCGCCGACCAGCCGACGAGCGCGCCCCACGAAAAGGCGAGGCCGAGTACCAGAATTGCGGCCAGTCGGTCACACGCTTCGCAAAGGGATAGAGGAAGACGACGAGAAGCGAAGCGAGGCCGAGGACGATCGTGAAGCGGTTGAACTGAAACAATACGAGCGCGCCGACCAGCGCCTGCAGCGCCAGGAACACGAGTGCCTGAAACGGCGTCACCTGGCCTGACGGCAGCGGGCGCATGCGCGTGCGCTCTACCTGCGCGTCGAAATCGCGGTCGATCAGATCGTTGTAGGTGCAGCCGGCGCCGCGCATGGCGATGGCGCCTACCAAGAACAGGAAGAGATGCCAGACATTCGGCGCCCCGCGCTCACCGGCGACCGCCGCAAGCGCCGCCGACCACCAGCACGGCCAAAGGAGCAGCCACCAGCCGATCGGCCGGTCCCAGCGCGCCAAGCGTCCATACGGCTTCAGCCAGTCTGGCGCGAATCGGTCGAGCCAGTTCTTCGGCGGCGCGTCAGGGAGCACGAGCGAGGGTGCGGGCATTCCTCCTGCTCGCGCGGGAGCGGGCTTGCGTCAAGGCGAGGTTTTGTCTGCGCGCGGCAGCGTGATAGGAGCGACTATGCGAGCGGACGGGCAGCGATGCGGCTACTTCTGATCGGGTCGGGCGGGCGCGAGCATGCGCTTGCATGGTCGCTTCACGCTTCGCCGCTTCTCAGCAAGCTTTTCGCGGCACCCGGAAATGCCGGCATCTGCGATATCGCCGAATGCGTTGCGCTCGATCCAGCCGACCATGCCGCCGTCGTCTCGTTCTGCCGGCGCGAGCGGATCGACCTTGTGGTCATCGGCCCGGAAGCGCCGCTCGTCGCCGGGCTGGTCGATGACCTTGAGGCCGCAGACATTCGCGCCTTCGGGCCGACGAGAGCGGCGTCGCAGCTCGAGGGCTCAAAAGGTTTCACCAAGGATCTCTGCCGCGAAGCCGGCATTCCGACCGCTGGCTACCGGCGCTTCACGGACCGCGACGAAGCGCGCGCCTATGTCGAAGGCCTCGCGCTCCCGGTCGTCGTGAAGGCGGACGGGCTCGCCGCTGGCAAGGGCGTCACCGTGGCGACGGAGCGCGCAGCGGCGCTTTCGGCGCTCGACGCGATCTTCTCCGAACCGGGCGCGTCCGCCGTCGTCGAGGAATTCCTCGACGGCGAGGAGGCGAGCTTCTTCGCGCTCTGCGACGGCAAGACCGTGATCCCGTTCGGCACCGCACAGGATCACAAGCGTGCCTTCGACAGCGACGAGGGCCCGAACACCGGCGGCATGGGCGCCTACTCGCCGGCCCCTATCCTGACCGACGCGATGTGCGAGCGCGTGATGGCGGAAATCGTGAAGCCGACCGTCGCCGCGCTCGCCAGGCGCGGGATCAGCTATCGCGGTGTGCTCTATGCCGGGCTGATGATCGACGCCGAGGGGCCGAAACTCATCGAGTACAACGTCCGCTTCGGCGACCCCGAATGCCAGGCCCTCATGGTGCGGCTCAAGGATGATCTCCTGACCATTCTCGCCGCGGCCGTCGACGGGCAGCTCGACCGGTCGAGCGTGCGCTGGTTCGACGACGCCGCCTTGTGCGTCGTGCTGGCGACCAAGGGATATCCGGGCGCTTACGGCAGGGGCTCCGAGATCCGCGCTCTTGACGCGGCGGGGGCGCTCATCGACGTGGAAATCTTCCATGCCGGAACGCGGCGCGAAGGCGACAAAATCGTGGCGGACGGGGGACGCGTGCTCGGTGTCGCCGCGCTCGGGCCAACGGTCGCTGCGGCGCAGCAACTCGCCTACGAGGCGGTCGACCTGATCGAGTGGCCAGAAGGGTTCTGCCGCCGCGACATCGGCTGGCGCGCAATCGCCCGGGAAACCGGGCTTGATGACGCCGGGGCGGGCAGGCGAATTCAGCCGGCGAGTTAACCGAGACTTTCAATCTATTTCATAAAAGTTAGTTGGCGGACCGCCTTCGGCTCGCCAAGTTCCTCGTTCAGGGGAAAGTCATGTCGATAGAGTCGCGTATCGGTCTTGCGTTGGGTGGCGGTGGCGCCCGCGGCATGGTGCATGTCCTCGTCTGCGAGGCGTTCGACGAGCTCGGCATCAAGCCGGCGCTGATCGCCGGGACCTCGATCGGCGCGATCATCGGCTCGGGCTACGCGGCCGGCTTTTCCGGCAAGGACATGCGCGAGGCCGCGGTCGAATTCTATGCCAAGCGCCGCGAAGTTCTGGCTCGGCTTTGGCGCGCCCGCCCGTTGGCTTTCACCGATCTCCTGCGCGGCCGCTCGGTGACGCCGCAGTTCGACGCCCGGGTGATCCTCGAAGCGTTCGTTCCTGGCCTCGAGCATCTGCCGGAACGCATCGAGGATCTGAAGATCCCGATGAAGATCATCGCCTGCGATTTCTATGCCTGGTGCGAGGTCATCCTCGATGAAGGCGAACTCAGGCCGGCGATCGCCGCCTCGATCGCCATTCCGGCGCTCTTCCGCCCGGTAAATCTCGGCGGACGCGTGCTGATCGACGGCGGCGCCACCAATCCGCTCCCCTTCGACCATATCGCGGATTGCGACATCACGGTTGCATGCGACGTGGCGGGCGGGCCAGCGGAAACGCCGGGTCGCAATCCCGGGCTGCTCGAATGCGTGGCCGGCGCCGCGCAGATCTCCATGCAATCGGTGATCCGCGAGAAGCTGAAATGGCATCAGCCGGATGTGCTGCTCCGCCCGGAGATCAACGGCGTCTTCATCCTCGACTTCCTGAAAACGCAGGCAATCCTCGACATGAACGCCGACTTCAAGGACGACCTGAAGCGGCGGCTCGAGCACATTATCAACACGCCGTTCGAGCTGCCGCTCCCCTCAACGAAGGCGGCGAAAGAAACGGCGAAGAAGGGTGGACGACGCGGTCTCGCCGAAACCGGAGTAAACCTCTGGCGCATGGTGGCAGGTGGAGGCGGCAAAGAAGCGCACGCCATGCTCGACAGCGCCGCCTTTGGGGTCGCCGGCGCCGTAATAGAGCCGGCGGATACGCGCAAGGGAAATGGCCGCAGCGCATAAGGTGCACGGCTCAAGCGTCACATAAAGATCGCACTCGGTAAGCCGCTCCGTGCCGAGTTGCTCGGCCGCGGCGCGGATCGCCAGCACCTCGGCGTGTGCAGTGACGTCGGAGCGCTCGCGCGTGCGGTTGCCGGCGGCGGCGATGATCTCGCCGCCCCTGACGACGACGGCGCCGACCGGAATCTCTCCGCGCTCGCCGGCGGCCCTCGCCTCGCGCAGCGCATGATCCATGAAGCTTTCGGCAACCCGGCTCATCGCCCTTCGCTATCGTTGTGATAAGAGACCCCCATGAGTGGTGGCCGCGGACCAGAAAAACAAGTCGAGACGACCGGGAAGGGCGAGCGCATCGCGAAGCGCATCGCGCGCGCCGGCGTCGCCTCGCGACGCGACGCGGAGCGGATGATCGCGGCGGGCCGCGTCAAGCTCAACGGAACGCTTGTCGAAACCCCCGCGACAATCGTCGGTCTGCGTGATGTGGTCGCGGTGGACGACACACCGCTTGCCGAGCGCGAGCGGACGCGACTCTGGCTTTTCCACAAGTCGAAGGGACTCGTTACCACCAACCGCGACCCGGAGGGCCGGCCGACAATCTTCTCCGCTCTCCCGAAGGATCTGCCGCGTGTGATGACGATCGGGCGCCTCGACATCAACACGGAGGGCCTGTTGCTCCTCACCAACGATGGCGGCCTTGCGCGGGTGCTTGAGCTTCCGGCGACCGGCTGGCTTCGCCGCTATCGTGTGCGCGCGCACGGGAAAGTCGAACAGGAGGCGCTCGACAGGTTGCGCCGCGGCGTCACCATCGGCGGCATGGTCTATGGCGGCATCGAGGCGGCGATCGATCGCGTGCAGGGCACGAATGTCTGGCTGCTCCTGGGCTTGCGCGAAGGCAAGAATCGCGAGGTGCGCCGTGTGCTCGAGCATCTCGGGCTCTCGGTGAGCCGGCTGATCCGCATTTCCTACGGCCCGTTCCAGCTTGGCGAGTTGAAGTCCGGCGAGGTCGAGGAAGTGCGCGGGCGCGTGCTCCGCGATCAGCTTGGGGAGAAACTGATGAAGGCGGCGAACGCGGATTTCGAAGCGCCGATCCGCCTCCCGAAGCCGGAAGAACCGAAGCCGCGTCCAAAGCACGGCAAGCCGCATGCGCATCGTCGGCGGCCGGCTTAGAGGGCGCAGCCTTGCCGGGCCGCGCACCTCGCTGACCGGACCGGGCGCCATCCGCCCGACAAGCGATCGGCTGCGTGAGTCGCTTTTCAACATCCTCGCGCACGGCCACGGCCTGCCGAACGAAGCGACCCGCGCGCTCGACCTCTTCGCGGGAACCGGGGCGCTCGGATTGGAGGCGATCTCGCGCGGCGCTGCGCATGCGCTCTTCGTCGAGACGAGCGTCGAGGGCCGCGGACTGCTGCGCCAGAATATCGAGACGCTGGGGCTGACCGGCGTCACCCGCATCCTGCGCCGCGACGCGACCGATCTCGGCAAAACGGGGACGATCCAGCCTTTCGACCTCGTGTTCCTCGATCCGCCCTACGGGAAAGGGCTCGGCGAGAAAGCGCTTGAAAGCGCCGCGAAAGGCGACTGGCTCATGCGCGGGGCGCTTTGCGTGCTTGAGGAGCGCGCCGACGCCTCTGTCGAGACGCCTGTCGGGTTCGAAACGATAGACCGGCGCGAGGCCGGCGACAGCCAGCTCGTCTTCCTGCGTTACGCCGGCTGAGCCGCGCGTCAGGGCGGCATCGCGGCCGGCGAAACGCGGAAGACCTTCATGTCCTGCTGAATGCCGCGGAGCTGCGCGTTCTGCGGCTCGACGCCGAAGGGGGCCAGCTCGTCGCGCACGCCCGCCGAATCGTAAACGTCCTCGCTGACAAAAATCTCGTCGGCGTCCGCGAGGCCCTGCACGCGCGCGGCGATGTTCACCGTCTGGCCGAAATAGTCGAGCCGGTCGTTGAGCGTGACCGCGATCGCCGCGCCCTTGTGGACGCCGATCTTCAGGATCAGTCCCTTGTCGGGCTGGCGCTCGTTGAAAGCCGCGATTTCCTTGCGCATGTCGAGCGCCGCCGCCACAGCGTCGGAGGGATCGAGAAAGGCCGCCATGATCGCATCGCCGATCGTCTTGATGATCGCGCCATGGTGGCGCGCCGTCACGCTCTGCAGCTGCTCGAAATGCTGCTGCACCAGCGCAAAGGCATTCAGATCGCCGATGCGATCGTAGAGCGCGGTGGAGCCTTTCAGGTCGGTGAAGAGGAGCGCGATGTCCTTGACGCCGATCCCTTCGTTCGCGCCGATGACCTCGGCGCGGAAAAGATCGCGGAACGTCTGCGTCGTGAGGAGCCGCTTGCCGGAGAGGAACGGCGCGAAGTGAAGCGGCGGCGGGCGGTCGACGCCCGGCGGCATCTGGATGATCCCGAATTCGAAGCGTTTCGCGGCCGCGCTCTCGATCACAAACGTGATCTTGCCGGGCGGGATGTTGCCGCCTTCCGGTGCGCACGAATTCTCGTCGCAGCGCAATTCGATCCGCTGCTCTGCGGCAGGAAGCGCCGGGTCAATGATGAACAGAAACCCGGCGTCGATATCGAAGCTCGAACCGCGCAGCGCACCCGCATCCACATCGACCTGCATCGTGACGGTTTCGCCGGGCGCGATGAACGCGAGGCCCCGATTCAGCGCTTCCTTTATCCTGACGAAGGGCGTGCCGTCGGGCACCATCCCCTCCTCCGCCGACCGGTAGCGGAAGCGATAATCCTCCACCGAAAGCGTCTCCGGATCGTGGTAGGCGATACGGCGGATCGCCGGGTTCACCGTGAAGGTCACGGCGATCATGTCGTCGAGCGCCGCCACCATATCGGCGTGGCAATTGGTGCAGCGGCAATGGCTCTGGAGATTCTTGAGCGCCCGGAAGCTGTCGATCACGCACGAGCAGATCGGGCAGATCAGAATCCAGTTCATGTCGAAGAGGCCAAGCGACGAAGCATGCAGGAAGAGATCGATCGCCTCTTCTTCCGCGAGGCCCTTTGCCGCGGCGAAACTGATCGGGTTGATGCGCAGAAGCTCGGCGTCCCCGGCGGAACGGATGTGGCTCTCAAGCTTGGAGACGACGCGCGGGCTCCACGTCCGCGCCGATTCAAGCGCTCCGAGGCGCTCGTCGAGCAGCTTTTCGTTAATCGCTGTCATGGCCCATCCCCCTCCCCCGAGGCAGGCTCCAATTGCGTGGAGCCTAGCACCCGGCGGCGAGCGCGAATATTGCGAAACGGAGGGCTCTGCGGGTCAGCGGCGTCCGAACAGGCGTTCGACGTCGGCGAGCTTCAGTTCGACGTAGGTCGGGCGGCCGTGGTTGCACTGGCCGGATTGCGGTGTCGCTTCCATCTCGCGCAGAAGCGCGTCCATCTCCTCCGGCTTCAGCTTGCGGCCGGAGCGGACCGAGCCGTAGCAGGCCATGGTCGCCGCGACGTGGTCGAGGCGTTCGGCAAGCCTAGTGGAGGCATCCCATTCGGCGAAGTCGTCGGCGATGTCGCGGATCAGCGCGGCGGCATCGATCTCGCCGAGCATTGCCGGCGTCTCGGTGACGGCGATGGCGCCGGGGCCGAAGGGCTCGATCGCGAGCCCGACGGATTGCAGCTCCTCGGCGCGCGCAAGGAGCCGCTTTACGTCGTCGGCAGGAAGCTCGACCACCTCGGGAATGAGAAGCATCTGGCGCGGTACCGGTGCGGCCGGCGAGTCCCGCCTTGAGCCGCTCATAGACGATCCGCTCGTGCGCGGCGTGCTGGTCGACGATGACGAGCCCGTCATTGGTCTGCGCAACGATGTAGTTGGCGTGAAGCTGCGCCCGGGCAGCGCCGAGCGGTCGGGCAACAACGCTTTCGTCGGGCGCAGCGAGTGTCGCGCGCGCGTCCGCCGAGGGCCGGTCGACGACGGCGAACCCGGCCTGCGCCGCCTCGCCGAATCCCGCGGGCGCCGCCCAGCCCTGCCAGCCGCCGCCACTGCCGTTTTGGTGGTACGGCCCGGCATGCGCCTCCGGCCGAAAAGCGGCCAGCGTCTCGTCGCCGACACGGCGCGCGGCGCGGAAGCCATGTGCGGCCAGCGCGTCGCGCAGCGCGCCGATGACAAGACCGCGGATCAGGCCGGGATCGCGGAAGCGCACTTCGAGCTTCGCCGGATGCACGTTGACGTCGAACTCCGCCGCGTCGATGTCGAGAAATAGAACGGCGACGGGGAAGCGGTCGCGCGCCAGCACGTCGGCATAGGCGGCGCGAAGCGCGCCGGTCAGCAGCGGGTCGCGGAGCGGCCGCCCGTTCACGAACATGAACTGATGCAGTGAGTTGGCGCGGTTGAAGGTCGGGAGCCCGGCTCGACCGACAAGCCGTAGACCCTCCCGCTCCGCGTCGATCGGCATGGAATCCGCCAGGAACGCCGCGCCCACGATTTCGGCCATCCGCGCTTCCGCCGCGCCCTGGCCTTGCTGCGGCACGAGGTCGAGCGGCAGGCGGTCGGGGCCGGCGAGCGTAAAGCGGATCGCGGGATGCGCGAGCGCCAGCCGCCGCACGACTTCCGTCACTGCATTCGCCTCGGCGCGGTCGGAGCGCAGGAATTTCAGCCGCGCGGGAACCGCGAAGAAGAGGTCGCGGACCTCGATCTGCGTCCCCATTTCGCGGCTCGCGGGGCGCGCCTCGCCGACCCCCCCGCCTTCCACTTCGATTGCCCAAGCATGCTCTTCGTCGCGGTGCCGCGATTCGACGACAAGGCGCGCCACGGCGCCGATCGAGGCGAGCGCCTCGCCACGGAACCCGAGCGTGGCGATGTCCGCGAGATCGTCGCCAGGGAGCTTCGAGGTGCAGTGTCTCGCGACGGCAAGCGCCAGGTCGCCGCGGCGCATTCCCCCGCCGTCGTCGGTCACCCGGATCAGGCTCTTGCCGCCGCCGGCGGTCACGATCTCGATGCGCCTCGCGCCGGCGTCGAGCGCATTCTCCACGAGTTCCTTCACGACGCTCGCGGGCCGCTCCACCACCTCGCCGGCGGCGATGCGGTTGATCACGTGGTCGGGCAGTCGGCGTATCGTCACGATCAGGCCTCGCGCAAAGCGAATCCCGTCAGACTCTCGCAAGGAGCCGCGGAGGAAGAAAGCCCGTCAGGAGGGCGAGAACAGGAAGCTCCAGAAATGCCGCTTCTTGACGCCAGTGGCAGCGCCCGACGGGGCGGTGTCTGCGGGCGCGCGGTAAGTCAACGGCGGATCGGTCAGATAGCGCCGCTCCTGACTGTTGGAATAGCCCTTCGAGTCGGCCAGCGCCTTGCCAAAGGCTTCGCCCTCGCCTCTGCCCTGACGGGCCAGCCGATAGTACTCCTGGCGGTCGGACATCCGGTCGTTCTTCGGCGGCGTCAGCTTCTTCTTCGGTTGCAGTTCCGCCAGCGGGCGCGTCCGCTGATAGTCGGCAACTGTGACGTCGTCGTAAGGATTGTCGTCCTTGGCGGCAGACGCCACTGCGGTATCTTTCGGGTCCACCGGCCAGTCCGGAGACGTGACCGCGGCGGTGTCGGAGGGCGGTGGAAGCTGATCGTTTTGCGGCATCACCAGCGGAGCGCGCGGCTGATATTCGATCGGTTTCTGTTTGCTTGAGAGCAGACCGCCGGACATCTCGCGCAAAAGCGCGACCTCTGGCGCCTCGCCGGTCCCATAGGTGGACGTCATGGCGCAGCCGCCGAGCGCCAGCGGCGCTGCCGCGGCAGCAAAGATCAGCGAACGAGAAACTCCCCGGCGCCCCATAACCAATTCCTTCGAATCCCGCACTCTATAGCATCATCGATCGGGGATCGCGACCTCCTCCGTGGGAGCCGCTCAAATCCGCGATTCTCATGCTTCCGTGGCTATTTCGGGGCGCTCCACCGCCCAGGCGAGGACCAAGCCGACCGCCCCGGCCACGATCCAGACGTCGGCAAGGTTAAACACATACCATTCGAAGCCGCCGACATGGAAAAGGAAGAAATCCGCGACCGCCCCGTAGGCGACGCGGTCGATCACGTTGGAAATGGCGCCGCCAACGACAAGACCGAGCGAAACCGCTGCGAGCCTGCCCCGCGTGGCCCAGAGCCACCACGAAAACAGCGCCGCGCCGACGACGCCGAGCCCGATCAGAAGCCAACGGCCGGCGTCGCTGTCCTGCGTGAAGAGCCCATAGCTCACGCCGCGGTTCCACACGAGCACGAGGTCGAGAAAGGGGCTCAGCGCGACATGGCCGCGCGCCTCGATATCGAACGGCCCGAGCATCCAGAGCTTGAACCCCTGGTCGATCAGAAGGCCGAGGAGCGCGATGCCGAAACCGGCGGCACGGGCGCGACCCGGGCTCCTCATTCGGCGGCCTGCCTGGCGGCGTCGAATTCGCGCAGTGCCGCCGCATCGCGAAGCGTGACGTCGGGATAGTCGGGATCCATGCCGACCTCCCTGGAGTATTTCCAGGAACGCGCGCATTTCTGTCCGACCGCCGGCTCGATCACGACGGCCGCGGCCGACTTCCTGCGGGAGCCCGAAGGCGGTCTCCGGCGCAGATTCAAGCGGCCTCACTTCAAAGCCGCTGGTGATCGCCACCTCGGCCATGTCGACCCCTTCGAGCGCGGCAAGAAGCTCCGGATCGGAGAGGAAGAGCACGGCACGCGCTTCGAGCGAGGCGCCGATCTCCTTCCTGACCCGCGCCTCCTCAAGCGCCCCGAGCACGACGCGGCGAAGCCGCAGCACCTTCTCCCATTTCGCCTCGAGCGCCTCGTTGCGCCACTTTGCCGGCACATCGCGGAAGAGCTCCAGATGCACCGTGCCGGAAGAGCCGTGGCGCTCGGCCCAGGCTTCGTCACAGGTGAAGGGGATCATCGGGGCGAGCCAGCGCACCAGGTAGTCGAACAGGATGTCGACGACCGTCAGCGCGGCGTGCCGCGCCTTCGACGAGGCGGGGTCACAGTAGAGGCGATCCTTGCGAACGTCGAAATAGAACGCCGACAGATCGTTGGTCATGAAGGTGAAGAGCGCAAAATAGATGCGCTTGAAGTCGAACGCCTCGTAGGCATCGCGCACCACGCCATCGAGCCGCGCGAGCTCAGATAGCATGAGCCGCTCAAGCTCCGGCATCTCGGCTTCCGCGACGCGAAGTTCCGGGCGGAAATGCGCCAGCGAGCCGAGCATCCAGCGCACCGTGTTCCGAAGCTTGCGGTAGGAATCGACGTTGGTCTTGATGATCTCCGGGCCGATCCGAAGGTCCTCGGCATAATCGGAGGAGACCACCCAGAGCCGCAGGATGTCGGCGCCGGACTGCTCGATCACCTGCTGCGGCGTCACCTGATTGCCGAGCGACTTCGACATCTTGCGGCCGTCCTCGGCCATGACGAAGCCGTGCGTCAGCACCGCGTCATAGGGCGCGCGCCCACGCGTGCCGCAGCTTTCAAGCAGCGAGGAATGGAACCAGCCGCGGTGCTGGTCGGAGCCTTCGAGATAGAGCGAGGCCGGCCATTTCAGATCCGCCCGCTCCTCAAGCACGAAGGCATGGGTCGAGCCGGAATCGAACCACACGTCGAGAATGTCGTCGACCTTCTCCCACTCGGCCGCGTCGAAGGCGTTGCCGAGGAAGCGCTCCTTCGCTCCGCCCTTGAACCAGGCGTCAGCCCCTTCTTCGCGGAAGGCGCTGACGATGCGCTTGTTGACGGCCTCGTCCTTCAACACCTCGCCGGTGTCGCGCTTGACGAAGACGGCGATCGGCACGCCCCACGCGCGCTGCCGCGAGACCACCCAGTCGGGACGGTTCTCGATCATGCCGCGCAGACGGTTCTGGCCGGCGGGCGGCACGAAGCGCGTGTCGGCGATCGCCTTCAAAGCCCTAGCGGAGCGGTCCTTGCCTTCGGGGCGAAAAGCCAGTGGTCGCCTGCATCCCGAGGTCCATTTGCGAACCGTCAGTCTGCTTGCACCCCAGCTGCTGTCCATGTGGATGAACCATTGCGGCGTGTTGCGGAAGATGACGGGCTTCTTCGAGCGCCACGAATGCGGGTACTGATGCTTCAGCCGCCCACGTGCGATCAGCATTTCCGCCTTCGCCAGCGCGTCGATCACCGCGGCGTTCGCGTCGCCCTTCTCGCCGGAATCGGTGATGACCTGACGGCCCTCGAAGCCGGGCGAGTCCGACGTGAAGCGACCGTCTGCGTCGACGGTATAGGGAATCGTCGTGTCGACGCCGCTCGCCTCGAGCTCGCGCCGATGCTCCATCCAGATGTCGAAGTCCTCGCGGCCGTGGCCGGGCGCGGTGTGCACGAAGCCGGTGCCGGCTTCGTCGGTGACATGATCGCCGGGAAGAAGAGGCACGTCGAACTGATAGCCGCCGAGGCCGGATTGCTTCAGCGGATGCGTCAGCACCAGCGTCTCGAAGTCGTCGGCCGGGACCGGCGCGAGCCGCTCGAAGCCTTCGACGCGCGCCTGCTTCATAACGTCGGCGGCAAGCGAGTCGGCGAGAACGAAACGGTCGCCAGGATTCGCCCAGTTCCCCTCCGGCGCGGCCGTCACCTCATAGAGCCCATAGGCGATCTTCGGCGAATAGCTGACGGCGCGGTTCCCCGGAATCGTCCACGGCGTCGTCGTCCAGATCACCACCGAGGCACCGCGCAGCGTGCGCGGACCGGAGGCAACCGGGAACTTCACCCAGACCGTGTCGGACGTGTAGTCCTGATACTCGACCTCGGCCTCCGCGAGCGCCGTCTTCTCCACCACCGACCACATCACCGGCTTCGAGCCGCGATAGAGCTGGTCCGACATCGCGAACTTCATGAGCTCGGCGGCGATCGTCGCCTCCGCGTCGTTCGACATCGTGGTGTAAGGGTTCTCGAAATCGCCGATGACGCCGAGGCGCTTGAACTCCTCCGCCTGCACGGCCATCCAATGCTTGGCGAACGCGCGGCACTCCTCGCGAAATTCGTTGATCGGCACGTCGTCCTTGTTCTTGCCCTTGGCGCGGTACTCCTCCTCGATCTTCCATTCGATCGGGAGGCCGTGACAGTCCCAGCCCGGCACGTAGTTGGAATCGAAGCCAAGCATCTGGTGGGAGCGTACGACGACGTCCTTCAGGATCTTGTTCAGCCCGGTGCCGATATGGATGTTGCCATTCGCGTAGGGCGGCCCATCGTGAAGGATGTATTTCTCGCGCCCCTTCGCCGCTTCGCGCTGCCGGCGGTAGAGATCGATCTCGTCCCAGCGCTTGCGGATCTCGGGCTCGCGCTTGGGCAGGCCGGCGCGCATGGGGAAATCCGTCTTCGGCAGGAACAGCGTCTCGGAATAGTCGCGGCCTCCTTCCGACTTCGGGGCCGACTTCGGGGCATTCGGGGCCGGCTTGGAGCCCGACTTGGCATCGGAACGTGCGGAGGCGGCCTTCTTGTCGCTCATTGTCTGGCCTTCAAGGCTCGAAACTCGCTTTTTCATGGAGGGCCGCGCCGGTTCGCGCGGCGCCGGCCGAAAATCGGCCGTCCCGGCCCCGTCAGAGCGAGGCCGGGCGGATAATTCGAACACGCAGCGCTGAAAAACGCATCATGGCGGGTTCTTAGCGGAGGGCGGCAGCCAAGTGAAGCGCCGAAGCGCCGCGATCCCAAGTCCCAACTGGCGCTTCGCCCGCGAAGCAGATAGAGGCGCTTTGATGAGCGGACCGAGCACCTGGCTGAGGGCACTCTACGACTGGACCATGGGGCTTGCGGCAGGCCGCCATGCCACGCGTGCGCTCGCTGTCGTCTCGTTCCTCGAAAGCTCGGTCTTTCCCGTCCCGCCCGACATCGTGCTCGCGCCGATGGTGCTCGCGCGGCCGGAGAAGGCCTACACCTATGCCGGAATCTGCACCGTCGCCTCGGTGCTCGGCGGCATTCTCGGCTACGCGATCGGCTACTACCTGAGCGATTTCGGTCAGAGCCTGCTGGCGCTGATGGGCCATGCCGGGGGCCTTGAGACGTTCCGCGCGTGGTACGCGGAATGGGGGGTTTGGGTCATCCTCATCAAAGGCGCGACACCGATCCCCTACAAGCTGGTGACGATCGCCTCCGGCCTCGCGGCATTCAACTTTCCGGTGTTCGTCGTCGCGTCGATCGCGACGCGCGGCGTGCGGTTCTTCCTGGTCGCGTTCGTGCTCAAGCGCTACGGCCCCGCGATCCTGGCCGTCGTCGAGAAACGGCTTTACCTGACCGCAACGATCGTCGTGGCGGCCGTTGTCGCAGGATTCCTGGCGCTGCGTTACCTTTAGGACCGCGAGGGCCGGCGGCCGGACGGCGAAGACTCGATCCAGGCCGCGATGACCTTCTCGTCGAGCGCGCCGGGCGACGCGCGCTCGAGGATCGCGCGCGCATCGATCGAATCCTCGTCCATGCGGGCGACCAGCGCCGCGACGCTGTCGAAGCGTTCTTCTGTGCGGATGTAGCCGTGGAAGGAGACGAGCGCGGTCTCGCCGTAAAGGTCTCCGGAGAAATCGAACACGAAGGTCTCAAGCACCGGTTCGCCGCCGCCGAAGGTCGGACGACGGCCATAGCTTGCGACGCCGTCGCGAAGCACGCCGTCGGCGCCGAGGAACCTGACGGCATAGATGCCGTGCGCGAGCTCGCAGGCCGGATCGAGCGTCATGTTCGCCGTCGGATAGCCGAGATCGCGGCCGCGCCCGTCGCCGTGCGCTATCTCGCCGGTGACGGAGAAGCTCCAGCCGAGCAGACGGTTTGCCGTTTCGATGTCGCCGCGCGAAAGCGCCGCGCGAACGCGGGTCGCGGAAACGGCGCCCTCGCCCTCGGTCTTCGCGTCGACGATCGTCACCGCGAAGCCCTTGCGGCGGCCCTCCTCCGCGAGAAAGCCCGGCGTTCCGCGCCGCGCCTTGCCGAAGTGGAAGTCGTAACCGGTGACGGCGGCACGTGCGGCGAGGCGCTCGACCAGCATCTTTCCAACGAAGTCCTCGGCGCTCGTCTCCGCGAGCGCGCGGTCGAACGGGACGACGAGCGTGCCGTCGAGGCCAAGCGCAGCGGTCAGGACGGCCTTGAGCGGCGCCGGCGTCAAACGGAAGATCGGCCGGCCGGAGAAGAAGGCGCGCGGATGCGGCTCGAAGGTGAGCATGATGCTCGGTGCGCCGAGGCGCTCGGCCTCGGCGTGCGCGGTGCGAAGCACCGCCTGGTGACCGAGATGCACACCGTCGAAGTTCCCGATCGCGACGACGCCGCCTCGCCATTCGTCCGGCAGCGTTTCGAGGTCCGCGAGACGGACGGGCTTCACGCGAGCGGTCATGCGCGCGTCTCCGCGCCGTCCCAGCGCAAAGCCGGGACGTAGGCGACGGCGGAAAGCCCCTCGGCCTTGAGCCGCGCTTCGACGCGCGCGCCATCGGGATCGGTTGGAGGGCCGAAATCTGCCGCATGGATGCCGC
Organism: uncultured Alphaproteobacteria bacterium; assembly: GCA_963805325.1. Taxonomy (GTDB): domain Bacteria; phylum Pseudomonadota; class Alphaproteobacteria; order Rhizobiales; family Afifellaceae; genus DASWJZ01. Next base: position 220,353 of record CAWDTS010000001.1, read on the forward strand.
CGGTCACGAAGAGCACCGGAAGGTCGTTGTCGACTGCACCACGGATATCGGTCGGGAGGCCGTCGCCAACGGCCAGCGGTCGCGCTCCGCCGCGTTCCTCGAGCTGACGCTTCGCGGCGACATAGATCGGTGGATAGGGCTTGCCGACGAGCACCGCCTCGCCGCCAAGCTCCACATAGAGACGCGCCAGCGCTCCGGCGCAGTAAATGAGCCGGTCGCCGCGCTCCACCACGAGGTCAGGATTGGCGCAGATCATCGGAAGGCCGCGGTCGAGGCAACGCGAAAGAAGCGCACGATAGTCGTCCGGGGTCTCGACGGTGTCGTCTGTCAAGCCCGTACAGCACAGAAGGTCGGCGTCCGCCTCGGAGGACAGCGCCACGTCGAGCCCCTCGTAGAACGCCATGTCGCGCTCCGGGCCGATGTGGAGAAGCCGGACACCGGGACGCTCGGCGATCAGGGCGCGCGTCACGTCGCCCGAGGTCACGAGTTCGTCGTAGGCATCGTCGGGCACGCCGAGCTGGCGAAGCTGGAGACGCACGGAAGGATTTGGGCGTGGCGCGTTGGTGATCAGGATCACGGGGCCGGCGGCATGGCGAAAGCGGCGGATCGCGTCGACGGCCGCCGGAAAGGCCGTGACGCCGTTATGAAGCACCCCCCACACGTCACAGAGAAGCGCGCCGTAGCCGCTGGCGAGTTCCATAAGCCCGTCAACCCGCCGCATTCGATCCTGCCCCCCCGCCCGCATGGCGCCGGCCCGGCCGCGTAGCCTCACCGGGTCGCAATCGTCAACCAAGGCGTAAACCGATGCCGGCAATATGAAGGAAAGTTCACTCGCTCGCCTCGCGGGCCGCCTATATTGCGGGCTATAGCTCGCTCCCATGGAGGGCCCGCCCCATATGAAGCTTCTTTTATCCCTCGCCCTCTCGTTCGGAGTGACGATGTCCGCAGTTCCAGCCTTTGCCGAGAGCCCCGCGCCAGCCGACGCCACGGCCGCAATCCCGCGCATGGCGCCGAATGCCGTTTCGTTCAGCCTTTCGAACGGCATGCAGGTCGCGGTGATTCCGGACCACCGCGCGCCGGTCGTGACGCACATGATCTGGTACAAGGTCGGATCGGCCGACGAGACGGCGGGACAATCCGGCATCGCGCATTTCCTCGAACATCTGATGTTCAAGGGCACGGCAACGCATCCGGGCGACGAATTCCGCCGGAGGGTGGCGGCAATCGGCGGCGACGAGAACGCCTTCACCTCCTACGACTACACCGCCTACTTCCAGCGCGTCGCCAAGGAAAACCTCGGCGAGATGATGGCGTTCGAATCCGACCGCATGACCAACCTCGTGCTGACGGACGAGACGGTCGGGACGGAGCGCGACGTGGTCTTGAACGAGCGCCGCGACAGGATCGAGAAGAACCCCGACGCGGGTACTCAGCGAGGGGCTGCTCAGGGTCCTCTATTTCAATCATCCCTACGGCCGGCCGATCATCGGCTGGAATCACGAGATCACGGCGCTCGACCGCAAGACTGCGCTGGACTTCTATCATCGCTACTACACGCCCGAGAACGCGGTCCTCGTCGTCGCGGGCGACGTCACGCCGGAAGAGGTCCGCAAGCTTGCGGAGGCGACCTACGGCAAGATTCCGGCGCGGGCCGACGCGCAGCGCGCGCCGCGCCCGTCGGAGCCGGCGGAAATTGGTCCACGCACAATCACGGTGCGCGACGACAAGGTGCGCGAGCCGCAGCTGCAGCGCATCTATGTCGTGCCCTCTGCGGTCACCGCGGCGCCTGGGGAAGCGGAAGCGCTGGACCTGCTCGCGCAGATCCTTGGCGGGGGCGCGGTCAGCCGCCTCTATGACGGACTGGTGCGTGGCGACGGGGCCGCGACCTATGCCGGCGCCGGCTATCGACCGGACGGCCTCGACAGCGCCCGCTTCGTTGTCTACGGCCTGCCGAAGCCGGGGGTCGATCTTCGCGACCTCGAAGGCCGCATGGACGCGGTCATCGCGAACCTTCTCAAGAACGGTATCTCCGACGAGGAGCTTGCCCGCGCGAAGCGCTCGGCGATCGCCCAGGCGATCTATTCGCTCGACAGCCAGGCGCGGCTCGGCAACATCGTCGGGCAGGCGCTCGCCGTCGGCCGAAGCCTGGAGAGCGTGCAGGACTGGCCGGAGCGCGTGCAGGCCGTCACGAAGGAAGACGTCCAGGCCGTTGCGCAGAAATATCTGCGGCCGGAAGCGTCAGCGACCGGCTATCTAGAACCTTCCGACGGGAGCCGGAGCTGACCATCATGCCGATCCGACCCCTCGCACTTGCCCTACTTGGAGCCACAATGACGTTCGCACTCGTTAGCGCGCCGGCACGCGCCGCCACTGCCCAGGAAGTGACGAGCCCGGGCGGGCTCAAGGCCTGGCTGGTGGAGGACTACACGGTCCCGATCGTCGCCATGAACGTCGCGTTCCGCGGCGGCGCGGCGCAGGACCCGGAAGGCAAGGCCGGGCTCGCCAATATGCTGTCGGGGCTTCTCGACGAAGGCGCCGGCGACCTCGATTCGCGCGCCTTCCAGGCAAAGCTGGAAGACCTGAGCATCGACCTGTCCTTCGATGCCGACAGGGATGCATTCTACGGCAACCTGCGCACGCTCTCTACGAATACCGACCAGGCGTTCGATCTCTTCCGTCTCGCGGTCAATCAGCCGCGTTTCGATGCGGAGCCGGTGGAGCGTATTCGCGGACAGGTGACGGCGACCCTCAGGCAGAACGAGTCCGATCCGAACGAGCTCGCGCGCCAGCTTTTCTCGCAGACGCTTTTCGGCGCGCATCCCTACGGGCGTCCGACGGATGGGACGGTCGAGAGCGTCTCCAAGATCTCGGTCGACGATCTGAAATCGTTCCACGCCCGAATCATGGCGCGCGACAATCTCTACGTCGTGTTCGTCGGCGCGATCGACGCGAAGGCGGCTGGCGCGGCGCTCGACAAGATGTTCAGCGCACTGCCGGCGCATGCGACACTTCTGCCGGTCGCCGACACGGCGCCAGCCACCGGCGAGACCGCGCATACCGCGCTGAGCGTGCCACAGACTGCAATCCGCATCGGCGGACCCGGTCTGAAGCGCGACGATCCGGATTTCATCACGGCCTACGTCGCCAATGAGATCCTCGGCGGCGGCACCTTCTCCTCGCGGCTATACAAGAGCGTGCGCGAAGATCGCGGGCTCGCCTACTCGGTCGGCTCGAGCCTGATCCCCCTCGACCACGCGGGCGCCTTTGTCGCAGCCACGTCGGTCGACGCGACAAAGGTCGCCGAGACGGTCTCCATCATGCGCGACCAGATCGCGCGCTATGGCAGCGAAGGCCCGACCGCCAAGGAGCTCGCAGACACAAAAGACTACCTCATCGGCAATTTCGCGCTGCGCTTCGATTCCTCCCAGAAGATTGCGCGCAATCTGCTCAGCTTCCAGCTTGACGGCCTCGGGCTCGACTATGTCGAGCGCCGCAATGACCTGATCCGGGCCGTCACCCTCGCCGACGTCAAGCGCGTGGCTCAAAAGCTGTGGGGCAGCGCCCTTTCGGTTGTGACGGTGGGCCCGGGCCAGGCCTGAGGCCGCACGCTCCGTAAAAACGCAAATGCCGCAGGGGCTTGCACTTTGTGCGTCTTCTGCTCACGATGCCGGCCGAGATTTTCGGGGTTGGAGGGCATCATGAAGCTTTGGGCCGCGTCGCTTTCGGCGCTTCTGGTCATCGGGTCTGCGACGTATGCGGTGGCCGGGCCGGCCGTCGACGCGGCCACCCGGGCCGAAGCGCTGGCGGCGGAGGGCAAGACCGCCGAGGCGCTCGACGCGCTTTCGGAGGCGATGGACGCGCTTTGCGCCTCAAGCCCCCTGGCCTTCCGCAAGGTGGTGGTGGTCGATTCCTCCGGCGGCTACGGGGTTTATTCCGAACGCGCCGACAAGACCTTCAAGCCGGATGAGAAGATGATGGTCTATGTCGAGCCGGTCTGCTTCGGACACGGCGGCTCCGGCGCGTCCACGACAATCGGCTTCACCGCCGACCTTTCGATCGAGAACACCACGGGCCAGGTGCTTGGAGAGGCCAAGGACGTCTTTTCCGTTTCCACGCCGAGCACGCCGGCCAAGCGCGAATTCTCGATGACCCTCTCCTTCGGCGTGCCGTTCCTGCGGCCGGGCGACTACAAGGCGATGTTCACGGTCCACGACCAGAATTCCGACAAGAGCGGGACGTTCGAGGTGCCGTTCACGATCACGCTCCCGACGGGGGGCTAAAGCTGGTCGCCTAGCCGCCTAAGATCGCGACCCGCTCCCGGCGGCATCCGCCGGCCTGTGTCTGGCGGACCGCCGCTCCGGGCGGTTTTTTTGGGCCTCCGGCCTACCTCTCCCATTGACAGAATCCCTGCCTCTTCCTATGTCCTCAACACCTGTTAGCACTCTCTATATGTGAGTGCTAACAGCCAGAATCCGGGGGCGTTCGTCCCTGAATGTGACCCCAAGAACATGGGAAGAGGAACATATGCATTTCCGTCCGTTGCACGACCGAGTCGTCGTCCGCCGCTTGGCTTCCGAAGAGAAGACCAAAGGCGGCATCATCATTCCTGACACCGCCCAGGAGAAGCCGCAGGAAGGCGAAGTCGTCGCCGTCGGCCCTGGCGCCCGCGACGAGACCGGCAAGGTCCAGCCGCTCGAACTGAAGGCCGGTGACCGCATTCTCTTCGGCAAGTGGTCCGGCACCGAAGTCAAGATCGACGGCGAGGAGCTCCTGATCATGAAGGAGTCCGACGTCATGGGCATCATCCAGGGCGTGCCCGCCGCCAAGAAGAAGGCGGCCTGAGGCTCCCTCTCCCCCGAAATTTCTGAACACGAGGAATTCAAATGGCAGCGAAAGAAGTAAAATTCTCCGCCGACGCGCGCGAGAAGATGCTCCGCGGCGTCGACATCCTGGCGAACGCGGTGCGCATTACCCTCGGCCCCAAGGGCCGCAACGTTGTGATCGAGAAGTCCTTCGGGGCGCCCCGCATCACCAAGGACGGTGTGACGGTCGCCAAGGAAATCGAGCTTGAGGACAAGTTCGAGAACATGGGCGCGCAGATGGTGCGCGAAGTGGCGTCGAAGACCAACGACATCGCCGGTGACGGCACCACGACCGCGACCGTGCTCGCCCACGCCATCGTGAAGGAAGGCGCCAAATACGTCGCCGCCGGCATGAACCCGATGGACCTGAAGCGCGGTATCGATCTCGCGGTCACCTCGGTGATCAAGGAACTCGCCAAGCAGTCGAAGAAGATCAACACCTCCGCCGAAGTGGCGCAGGTCGGCACGATCTCGGCGAACGGCGACACCACCGTCGGCAACATGATCGCCGAGGCCATGCAGAAGGTCGGCAACGAGGGCGTCATTACGGTCGAGGAAGCGAAGTCGCTGGAGACCGAGCTCGAAGTCGTCGAGGGCATGCAGTTCGATCGCGGCTACATCTCGCCCTACTTCATCACCAACGCCGAGAAGATGATCGCCGATCTCGAAGACCCCTACATCCTGCTCTTCGAGAAGAAGCTCTCCAACCTGCAGGCCATGCTCCCGGTGCTCGAGGCCGTGGTGCAGTCCGGCCGTCCGCTCCTCATCATCGCCGAGGACGTGGAAGGCGAGGCTCTGGCGACGCTCGTCGTCAACAAGCTGCGCGGCGGCCTGAAGGTCGCGGCCGTCAAGGCGCCTGGCTTCGGTGATCGCCGCAAGGCCATGCTGCAGGACATCGCGACCCTGACCGGCGGGCAGCTGATCTCCGAAGATCTCGGCATCAAGCTTGAGAACGTGACGCTCGACATGCTCGGCCGCGCCAAGAAGGTCTCGATCTCCAAGGAAGAGACCACGATCGTCGACGGCTCCGGCAAGAAGAAGGACATCGAGGGCCGCATCAGCCAGATCAAGGCGCAGATCGAAGAGACCACGTCGGACTACGACAAGGAGAAGCTGCAGGAGCGGCTGGCGAAGCTCGCCGGCGGCGTCGCGGTGATCCGCGTCGGCGGTGCGAGCGAGGTCGAGGTGAAGGAGAAGAAGGACCGCGTCGACGATGCCCTGAACGCCACGCGTGCGGCGGTCGAGGAAGGCGTCGTGCCGGGCGGCGGCGTTGCTCTGCTGCGTGCCCGCAAGGCGGTCGACAAGCTCTCCAGCGAGAACCCCGACGTGCAGGCCGGCATCAAGATCGTGCTGAAGGCGCTCGAGGCTCCGATCCGCCAGATCGCGACCAATTCCGGCGTCGACGCTTCGATCGTGGTCGGCAAGGTTCTTGAGAACAAGTCCAACACCTTCGGCTTCGATGCGCAGGCCGAGGAATACAAGGACCTCGTGCAGGCCGGCATCATCGACCCGACCAAGGTCGTGCGTGTCGCGCTGCAGGACGCCGCTTCGGTCGCCGGCCTTCTGGTGATGACCGAGGCGATGATCGCCGAGGCGCCGAAGAAGGACGCGGGCCACCCGCCGGCAATGCCGGGCGGCGGCATGGGCGGCATGGACTTCTAAGGAAGTCCGCACCTCCAGAATCGAACGGGGCCCACCTGGGCCCCGTTCTTGTTTGTGCGTCGGCGACTAGAGCCTCAGATCGTCGCCAGCACCGCGCAGACCGCTACGGTCGCCTGGTCGAAGGCCGTGGGATTGCCGAGAACGTCGGCGCATTTCCGCTTGAACTTCGCAAGTTCCGAGTCGTCGAGACTGGCGAGCGCCGTCTGGACCTGCCGGTCGTCGATGGCCGTGTCGGCCACGCCGTCGCCGTTGGTGTCGGCGCCAGCGATCGTTCCGTTCGGATTGAGGACGATCGTGTTCGTGGTTCCGCCGTTTGCGGGATTGCTTCCCGAGCCGACGACCAGCGAGCCGGTCGGATTGCCCTGAGCGTCGACGCCGTTCAGCGTGAGGACTGCCGTCGAGGCACCGTTGCCGGCCGCCGGGCCGGTGTTGACGACGGCCTGACCGTTCGGATTGCCGGCTATCGTGCCGTTGCCGATGGTCGCGTCGGCTGTCGCCGGGCCGGTCCCGCCGCCGCCCAGCGTGGCGTTCGCGGTCGTCGGACCGGAGCCGCCGAGGGCGCCGCCGCCAGCGGTCGATACGGAGCCGGACGTGCCGCCGGTGCCGCCCGTGCTGGCGCTCGTATTGCCGCCGCCGACGCCGCTGACGTCTACCGTCTGCGCCGTCGCCGAAGTCTGGGTCCAGGCGAGCGCCGCAAGAATGCCGACCGCCAAGATCAATTCGCGCTTGTTCATCTTCGCCTCCTGTTGGATCGCCTCGCGATCGAAGCATGGGAGCGAAAAGGCGCACGGACGCTGGCCGTTCCTGCCGATATCGGCACAGGGTTTCAAACGGTTTAAACTTCGCCGGCCGACGAAAAATCTCGAATGCGGTTCGAACTTGACCACAATTTAGCGGAGCGCTCAGCGCCCGCGCGCGATGGCCGCAACCTCCCTTGCATCTGCGGCCACGCCAACCGCTGAGAGGCGCGTGAGAAGCACCGCCGCAGCGGCCCGCGTCGCTTCATCCCAGGGCGCGGCGCGCGAGGCCGCGAGCTTCGCCTCCGACTTCAAGATGACGCCGTCCTCAAGCACCTTCAGGTGATTGGCCGTCAGCGTCGCGCCGGTCGTGGTGATGTCGACGATCAGATCCGCCGTGCCGGCAGCCGGTGCGCCTTCCGTCGCGCCGAGGCTTTCAACGACCCGGTAGAGCGCGATGCCGTGCCGCGCGAAGAAGCCCTGCGTCAGGTTCCAGTATTTCGTCGCGATCCTGAGACGGCGGTCATGGCGGGAGCGGAAGGACGCGGCGACGTCGTCGAGGTCCTCCATCGTCCAGACATCGATCCAGAGCTCCGGCACCGCCACCACGACATCGGCCTTGCCGAAGCCGAGGCCGGCGAGGAGCGATATCTTTGTCGGCCATTCGGCGACCGTCTCGTGCACCAGGTCCGCGCCAGTGATGCCGAGATGCGCGTTCCCTTCGGCAAGCTCGCGCGCGATCTCGGAAGCGGAAAGGAAGACGACCTCGATGTCATCGGTTCCGATCACGCGGCCGCGATAGCCGCGCGCATCGCGCTTCTCGACCGGAAGGCCGGCGCGCTTCAGCAGCGCCTCCGAATCTTCCATGAGGCGGCCCTTCGAGGGAAGGGCGATGACGAGCGCGCCGCTCATTCGCCCGCCTCCACCTGGTCGAGCCGCATGGTGAAACCGACCGCGGGCACCGGCTCGGGCGCGCCGAGCATCTCCATCATGCGGTCGTAGCGGCCGCCGCCGATCAGCGGCTCCGCCATGCCGGCGACCCGAACCTCGAAGACGAGGCCGGTGTAATAGTCGAGCGGGCGGCCGAACCCGGCTTCGAAGCGCATATCGGCAGAAGACGCGCGCGGCGCGATCGCGGCGGCGCGCGCCTCGAAGAAGGCGAGCGCTTCGGAAAGATCGAGGCCGTGCTTCCCCGCAAAGGTGCGGACCGCGCCCGCCGCTTGGGAAAGCTCCGCCTTCAGCTCAAGATATTCGCCGACGATCTTCGCGGCGCGCGCAGCGACCGCCGCGTCGGGGATGGCGCGCATCGAGAGGAAGCGTTCGGCGATTTCCTGCGGCGAGCGCCCCGCGCCTTCCTGATGGCCGTGCGCGGCGTGGCGCTCGGAAAGAAGCGCGACGAGGCCGTCGTGATCGTCGGCAACGGCGCGAAGCTCCGGGTCGAGCCGCCGATCCTCTGCATCGCGCGGCGCGACCATGCGCTCAAGGTTCGCCGCCATCACGCCGGGCAGGCCGAAGGAATGGCGAAGCCGCCGCCGCCAGCGGCCGGGCAGGCCGAGCGCGCGCAGAAGCGCAGAGAAGAGCGCGATGTCGCCGAGGCGCACAGCGATCGATCCGGGCGCGGCTTCGACGGCGCAGGCGATCGCGAGCGACAGCGCTTCGGCGTCGGCCTTCAGGCTGTCGCGTCCGCCGATGTCCTCGTAGCCGGCCTCCAGCCGCTCGGGCGAGCCTTCGTCATGGCGGCGGAAGACGAGACCGCGATAGGCATAGCGCGCCGGCCCGTCGCCGCGCTGAAGATGCGCGAGGCAGACGGGGATGGTGAAGTCCGGGCGGAGCGCCAGGCGCTCGCCCTGCGGCCCCTCCGTCACGAACATGCGTCTGCGGATGTCCTCGCCCGCCGTCTCCAGAAATGGGTCGGCCGGGTGCAAGCACCGGCACGTCGACGAAGCGCGCGCCGGCACAATCGAAGAGCGCGCGAAGGCGCTCGAATGCCGCCGGTGACGACATCGGATTAGCCAGAGCGCTGCTTCTTCAGCAGCTCTTTGATTTGCGCGACGACGTCGCTCGCGGGCACTTCGAATTGCCCGGGGCGCTCTTCCTTCCAAGCCGCGTGATCCTCACCGATCGCCGCGGCCTGCGCCTTGCCGGCGACGAGGTCCTTGATCTGCAGCTTGCCGGACTCGAATTCCTGCGACCCTGCGATGATGGCGGCGGGGGAATTTCTGCGGTCGGCGTATTTGAGCTGCGCCTTCATGCCGGACGAACCGAGATACATCTCGGCCGCGACGCCGGCATTGCGGAGGTCGGCGACGATCTTCTGGTAATCGGCGAGCCTGTCGCGATCCATCACGGTGACGACGACGGGACCGTTCATGCCTTCGTCGCCGAGCTTGCCGACCGCCTTCAGCGCGGCGGCGAGACGCGAAACGCCGACGGAGAAGCCGGTCGCCGGCACGTCCTCGCCACGGAAGCGGCCAACAAGGCCATCGTAGCGCCCGCCCCCACCGACCGAGCCGAAGACGACTGGCTGCCCCTTCTCGTTCGGGACTTCGAAGGTGAGCTGCGCTTCGAAGACGGGGCCGGTGTAGTACTCAAGGCCACGAACGACGGAGGGGTCCACCGAAATTCTGTCATCGCCATAGCCGGCCTCTGCAGCTAGGTCGGCAATTTGATACAGCTCATCCAGTCCGTGCATATATACTTCGGTATCGCAATGGCGCTTCATTTCGGCGACACGAGCAATGTTTCCAATTCCGACACCCGGCGCCATTCGCGCAAGCTCTTCGGGTGTCCACGCTGTCTCTTTTCCTTTGCTGAAGGCATTAACGAGCTCGCTCGGAATTGCACCAAAGAGCACCTTAAGGATCAGATCAGTTGCTGAGGAATCGAGACCCGCGCCCTTCGTAAAGTCACCCTCACCTTCTTTGCCGCCATCCCAGCGACCTGCCCCAAGCAGTTCGCCCACGCCTTCGATGCCGAGCCGATCCAGCTTGTCGATCGACCGCAGCACCGTGAGCCGTGGCCCGGCATTCTCTTCTCCGCCGAGCCCGATTGCTTCCATCACACCATCAAGGACCTTCCGGTTGTTGACCTTGATGACGTATTGCCCGCGCTCAAAGCCGAGCGCCTCCATCGTGTCCGCTGCCATCATGCAGATTTCGGCGTCGGCGGCCGGCGAGGCCGAGCCGACCGTGTCGGCATCGAACTGCATGAACTGGCGGAAGCGGCCCGGGCCCGGCTTCTCGTTGCGGAACACCCAGCCGGCGCGGTAGCTGCGATAGGGCTTGGGCAGGCGCTCGAAATTCTCCGCCACGAAGCGCGCGAGCGGCGCGGTCAGGTCGTAGCGCAGCGAGAGCCACTGCTCGTCCTCGTCCTGGAACGAGAAGACGCCCTCGTTCGGACGGTCCTGGTCGGGCAGGAATTTCCCGAGCGCCTCGGTGTATTCGACGAAGGGCGTCTCCACCGGCTCGAAGCCATAGCGCTCATAGACGCCCTTGATCGTCGCCATCATCTTCTCGACGGCGCGAATATCCTCCGGCCCGCGGTCGGCGAAGCCGCGCGGCAGTTTCGGCTCAAGCCTGTTCTTCTTGTCGGCCATTTGGGCGGAACGCTCTTCTCAAATAGCGGAGAGCCTGCCCCTTCGGCGGGCTCCGGGCGCGGGCGGCGTCTTAGTAGCGGGATGCCGGCATGGCGGCAACCGGCGCGGGGCGCGCGCCGCCAAAGGTCACTCAGGTCGGACGGTCAATCCCAGAGCTGGAATTTCTCCCAGTCGCTCTCGGGGATGGGGTCGCCGACCTTGTAGCTGAAATCGAGCACGTCCATGTGGTCGGGCGATGTCTTGCAGACGTAGGAGAGCCGGTACCACTTGCCCTTCGAACGGAAGGCGGCGCCGTCGCCCTTGATCGAATCGCCCTCGACCTTCGCATCCGCCGTCGCCCCGGCGACGACGCGCTCGGGTCGATAGCCCTTCTTGTCCTTCGCGATGCGGCTCATCGCCTCGATGTCACAGCGCTGCTCGAGCCTGGCTCCGAGATCGAGTTCCTTCAACCCCCGGACGATGGCCGGTTCGAGCGCGGCGCTCGGAGACGCAAGTGGCGGCGCCGCGGCGAAGATGAGCGCGAGGATCGCGATACGGGGAATGGCGGGGATGCGCTGAGACACGGGTGCGGCCATTGCTTAAGGCTCAATGGTTAACAAATCCGGCACTTTGCGGACGGACGTTTACTAGCCGGATGAAGGGATCGCGGCAACAGGGCGAGAATCTGGGTTTTGTCGTCCGGCGTCTTTGGGTGCGGGGCGTGTACCGCTGAATCTGGAAGACCCGATGACAACACGAGCATCGCAGGCGTCGGGAATTCGCGGCCGCAGCGTCGAGCCCGATTGACCTCAGCGTCCCCTCACCACAAGGGTGATGAAAATCGTGGCGCGGGGCCAGGACTTGATCGAAAGCGACGTCGTGATCATCGGGGGCGGGCACAACGGCCTCGTCTGCGCCGCCTACCTCGCAGAAGCCGGGCTGAAGGTCACCGTGCTGGAGCGCCGGCACGTCGTCGGCGGCGCGGCCGTGACGGAGGAATTCCATCCGGGGTTCCGCAACTCCGTCGCGGCCTACACCGTGTCGCTGCTCAACCCAAAGATCATCCGCGACCTCGCCCTCCCGGCGCACGGGCTTCGGATTGTGGAGCGCAAGCTCGCGAACTTCCTGCCGCTTCCCGACGGCCGCCATCTCAAGGTCGGCGCAGGCAAGACCCAAGGCGGAGGTCGCGAAGTTCTCGGAGAAGGACGCGGAGCGGCTCGACCAATATTCGGCCCGGCTCGACCGAGTCGCCGACGTCTTGAAGAGCCTCGTTCTGCAAGCGCCGCCGAACGTTTTGGCGGCGGGCTGGGGCGTGGTTCCCGAGCTTTTGAAAGCGGCGCCGCTCGGCCGGCGGCTCGGCGGGCTCGACGCCGAAGCGCGCAGCGACTTCTTCGACCTGCTCCTGAAATCCGCCGGCGACTTTCTCGATTCCTGGTTCGAGAGCGATCCGATCAAGGCGGTCTTCGGCTTCGACGGCATCGTCGGCACCTACGAGAGCCCCTATGCGCAGGGCACCGCCTACGTGCTCCTTCATCACGTCTTCGGCGAGGTGAACGGGAAAAAGGGCGCGTGGGGCCACGCCATCGGCGGCATGGGCGCGATCACGCAGGCGATGGCGAAAAGCTGTGCCGCGCGCAGCGTCGATATCCGCACCGATAGCTCGGTGCGCGAGGTGATCGTTGAGGAGGGTCGCGCTGTCGGCGCCGTCACGGAAGCGGGCGAGACGTTCCGTGCGAAGATCGTGGTCTCGAACCTCAACCCAAAGCTCTTCTTCACTCGGATGGTCGACCCGGCGGCTCTGCCGGCGGAATTCTTGCGACGGATGACGCACTGGCGCTCCGGCTCCGGCACGTTCCGCATGAACGTCGCGCTCTCCGAGCTGCCGGATTTTTCAGCGGCGCCGGGCAAGACCCTCGCCGACCATCACACCGCCGGAATCATCATCGCGCCGAGCCTTGCCTACATGGATCGCGCCTATCTCGATGCGCGACAGAGCGGCTGGTCGAAAGCGCCAATCGTGGAGATGCTGATCCCCTCGACGCTCGACGACACGCTCGCGCCGCCGGGCCAGCATGTCGCGAGCCTCTTCTGCCAGCATGTCGCGCCGGAGTTGCCCGAGGACTTCCCCAGCGGCTCGTCGTGGGACGACCACAGGGACGAGGTCGCCGACCTGATGATTGCAACGGTCAACGAATACGCGCCGAACTTCGCGTCCGCCGTCATCGGGCGGCAGGTGCTTTCGCCGCTCGATCTTGAGCGCACCTTCGGGCTCCTCGGCGGCGACATCTTTCATGGGCAGCTCTCGCTCGACCAGATCTTCTCCGCCCGCCCGGCGCTCGGCCACGCCGATTACCGCGCGCCGATCCCCGGGCTCTATCTCTGCGGCTCCGGCACGCATCCGGGCGGCGGCGTCACCGGCGCGCCGGGCCACAACGCCGCGCGCGCGATCCTCTCCGACGCGAAGCGCCGGCGCTCGGTCGAGAGCGCTTAAGGTCCGCGCCGATGCGCCGCTTCTTCCGCCGGCTCAACCACCGCGACGCGGTGATGAAGACCCTCGAAGCGTTGCTCCTTGCCTATCCGCGCGGCCGGCAGTTCGCCCATGACTTCCCGACGCTAAAGGCCACGATCCGCGCCGATTTCGAGGCGAACGTCCAGCCCACCCTCTCGGCGCTCAGGATTTGCGACGGCGTGATCGGCAACTTCCTCCAGCAGCTCGAACCGGCGGAAAGAGCCCAGGTGCTCGAGGCGCTCGTGGAGGGCGGGCGCGCCCACTATGCGGAGGTGGCGCGTCGGCAGGTCAGGACGACGCGCACAAAGAAGGCGGAGCGCGACAGCGTTCTCTTCGTCTCAGAACTCACCGGCGCGGCGATCTACATCGCCGGGCGGATGGCGGAGGAAGCGACGCTCCGCTGGGACGACTATGCCGACTTCCTGGCTCGCGTCGAAGCGGCGCTCGGCGTCGCGCCCGCGGGACAGCAGCCGCTCCTTGCACGCGCTTTCTCGCCCTAAAGAGAAACGGGCGGGACCGAAGCCCCGCCCGCAATGCTTTTGTCGGAAGCGACCTAGCCGCCGATGCAGGTGTCGGCTGTCTCGGGCGTGCAGACGTCAAGGCCCGTGTAGGTCGGGTCGGCCGGCGCCGGCTTGCCGTTCTTCATGTCATAGATGGCATGAATGACTTTATAGCCCATCTCGAACGGCCGCTGGCCGACCTGGCCGGACGAAAGGCCTTCCTTCATCAGGTCGATCTGAACGGGCAGCGTATCGGCGACGACGAGGGCGAGAGCGCCGGAGGCGATCTTGTCCTTGTACTTCGACGCCACGTCGCGATAGGCGTCAGGCACGAACTGCGGGAAGCCGCCGGTCGGCGTGAAGGCGTCGAGGTCCGGATACTTGCCCAAAATGTCTTCCATCTGCTGCACCGACAGCGGGAAGTCGTCGTTGGTGTAGAGCGGGCAGCCGTCCACCTCGGTCCAGCCGTTCTGGCCGGTCAGGCGGTTACCGGGAGAGGTCGTGCCGGTCTCGCCGGAAAGCGTATCGCGGATGCCCTGCATGCGCTCGTTGTGGTTCGCCGCCGCAGCACCGCCCGACTGAATGCAGATCGTGCCGCCTTTCGGCTTAATCTTCTGCACGAGCTTCGCGATGTTGACGCCGATGTCGTAGTTGTGCGTGCCGATATAGGCGACGCGCAGGTCCTTGTTCTCCGGCAGAAGGTCGGAGTCCCACGTGAGGACCGGAATGCCCTTCGCCTTGGCGTCGGGCAGAACGCTCGCCATCGCCGCAGCGTTTGCGGCTGAAACCGCAATGCCGTCGACACCCTTGGCGATCAGATCGGCCACGATCTGCACCTGCTCGTCGCCACCGCCGTGCTCGCCGGGACCGGTGAAGTAGCACTCCACCTTGTCCGCGCCGATCTCCTTCACGGCCTTCTCGCAGCCAAACTTCGCCTGGTCGAAGAACGGGTTGTTCAGGTTCTTCGGAACGACGGCGATGGTCAGCTTCTGCGCACTGGCCTGGCCGGTGAACAGAAAGCCGGCCACGACGGCTCCGGCGATGAAGGCAGCACTTGTCAGATATTTCCTCATGTATTCTCCTCCCTTTACCCTACTACTTTGACGCGCTGGCGCCCCTGGAACGGGGCTTATGCGCGCCGACGCCCGCGGATCTTTTCAAGCAGAACCGCGAGAACGATGAAGACGCCGACGAAGGCGCCTTGCCAATTGGAATCGATGCCCTGCATCAGGAGCGAGTTGCGGATGACCTCAAGCAGCGCCGCACCGACGAAGGCGCCGTAGGTGGTGCCCTCCCCGCCCATCAGGTTGGCGCCGCCGATGACGGTCGAGGCGATCACCTTCAATTCGTAGCCGGTGCCGAGCGCATTGATGGCGGAGCCCTGCCAGCCAACGACGAGGATGGCGGCGACTGCGGCAGTGAAGCCGGACAAGATGTAGGCCTGCATCTTCACGCGATCGACCGGGACGCCGGTCAGCCGCGCCGCCTGCTCGTTGCCGCCGATCGAAAAGATATGCCGCCCCCAGGTGGTGAGCTTCAGCGCGACCCCGACCACCACGACGAGGATGATCAGCGCCCAGACCATGTTCGACATGTAGAGGAACTCGCCGCCGCCGAACGCCTTGAAGCCCGGCTTATAGGGGCCGAAATTGTAGATCATCTTGTTCTGCGACAGCACGATCGCGACCGAGCGCGCGAAGGACAGCATGCCGAGGGTGACGACGAAGGGCGACAGTCCGACGTAAGCGATGAGGGCCCCATTGACCATGCCGACTGCCATGCCCGACAGCAATCCGGCGCCGATGGCGAGCGCCCAGTGCTGCCCAGCCTGCAGGATGACGCCGCAGACGACACCGACAAGGCCCATGGTCGAGCCGACCGAGAGGTCGATGCCGCCCGTGATAATGACGGCGACCATGCCCACCGACATGATGCCGATGTAAGCGAAGTTGCGCGTGATGTTGTAGAAGTTCTCAGATGACGCGAAGGCCTGCGGCTGGAGAACACACATCAGCACGACGATCGCGAGCAGGGCGACACTGACCCAGAACGGCTGACTGGCGATCACCTTCTCAAAGAGCGACTGCTCCTTGATGCCGACGATATCCTCGATGGCCACGCCGCTCATGGCTGGCGCCGCGCCGGCGGCTCCCGCCGGCATCCCATCAGG
Source organism: uncultured Alphaproteobacteria bacterium (assembly GCA_963805325.1). Taxonomy (GTDB): domain Bacteria; phylum Pseudomonadota; class Alphaproteobacteria; order Rhizobiales; family Afifellaceae; genus DASWJZ01. Next base: position 236,367 of record CAWDTS010000001.1, read on the forward strand.
CTGCATGGATCGCCCCCGTGATGAGCCCGGTCACCTCTTCCGGACTGGAATCGGCAACCGCCTTCTCGGCCACCTTGCGCCCGCGCCTCAGAACGCAGACCCGGTTGGCGACGGCGAAGACATCAGGCATGCGGTGGCTGATCAGCACGATGGCGATACCCTGGTCGCGCAAGCGGCGGATGAGATCGAGCACCTCCGCCACCTGCCGCACAGAGATCGCGGCAGTCGGCTCGTCCATCAGCACGATCTTGGAATCTGCTAGCCGCGTGCGAGCGATCGCCACCGCCTGGCGCTGGCCGCCAGACATCTTGCGCACGAGGTCGCGCGGCCGCGTCTCCGATTTCAATTCGGCGAAGAGCTCGCCGGCGCGCGCATACATCGCGCGGAAATCCATGAACTTGAACGGCCCGACGCGTGTCGATATCTCGCGCCCGAGGAAGACATTGGCCGCCGCCGTCAGATTGTCGCACAGCGCCAGATCCTGATAGACGATCTCGATCCCCTGCTCGCGCGCCTCGACCGGCCGGTGGAAATGCGCCTCGGTCCCCTCCACGAGAATCTTGCCAGAGGACGGGGGGAAGTTGCCGGCGATGATCTTCACGAGCGTCGACTTGCCGGCGCCGTTGTCGCCCATGAGGCCGAGCACTTCGCCCGGCTCAAGCGACAGATCGACTTCCGTCAGCGCCGTGATCGCACCGAAATGCTTCGATATCTTGCTGAGCTGAAGAACAGCCACGCGATTCCACCCCGAGACGTTTCCCATCCGGCTGGCTGTAAGCCGGTTTGTTTATTTGCAGAAATGATACGGGCGTCTCACAGCGTTGTCCAGTGACGCGAGCCTGCGGCGGGTCTATCGCGAGGCGTGCGTCCTAGCCGACGATCAAAATGTGCAGTGCACGCGGCCCATGCGCGCCGAGGAGAAGCGTCTGCTCAATATCGGCGGAGCGCGAGGGCCCGGTGACGAGGTTCACTGTCCGCGGCAGCGCGCCGGCGCCGTAGCGCTCACGAACGCGACTCCAGACAGCCTCGTAATCGCCGGCAATGTCGTCGGCGGATACCATGACGATATGGGTGTCGGGCAGGAAATTCAGCGTCGTCGGATTGTCGGGTCCGGAGAGAAGGACGAGCGTTCCCGATTCGGCGACGCCCGCGAAAGCGTGGCTGAGCGAGACAGCGTCGCGACCGTCCGAAGCGCCTTCCAGGCGTTCCAGGTGCGGCTCGCGATCCCAGGGGAGCGCAGCAATCTCCGCGTCCGCGCCGGTGCGGATCTGGAGCGGGAGATTGTGGCCGCGGAGATGGCGGGCGACCGCAATCGGCACCTCGTCCGGCGACGACAGCCGCTCCACGCTTGCCGAGACGCCTTCCGCCATTTTGGTGAAGAGAGCCAGACGCTGGGCGCGCTCGAGCCGTCCGCGAGCGGGAATCGTGTTCGGCTTCGGATGTTCGAGGCGCGCTTTCACGGCGTCTCTCCGCGCCGCATCGTCGGCGGAGACGCCGAGCGAGCGCCGGACCTTGGCGAGGAGAGCGTCGCGGCCGCTCATGCGCGACCCTCGCGGGACTTGTAGAGGTCCATGAAGGTGCGCCCGGCCGGGGCCGGCAGATCGCGATGCTTCGTCCAGCCGCCGGCGAGCGGCAGCGTCTTGAAGCGACCGTGCGCGTGTCCGAGATTGCCGAGCGCGCGCATGGCGATCCGCGTGGCCAGGCGATAAAGCGCCGGGCGCTTCGCGAAGAACGCCCAGAAGCGGATGCCGAAGCGCTGCGTCGCCGGCGACAGGCCGCGCTCGAATTCCCTGTCACGCCAATGGCGCATCAGGGCGGGAAGCGGAATCTGCATCGGACAGACGCTCTCACAGCGACCGCAGAAGGTCGAGGCATTCGGCAGCTCGTGCGTCTTCTCCAGGCCGAAGATCGTCGGGTCGAGGACCTGTCCGATGGGCCCCGGATAGGTGGCGCCGTAAGCGTGGCCGCCGATCGACTGATAGACTGGGCAGTGGTTCATGCAGGCGCCGCAGCGGATGCAGCGGAGCATTTCCTGGTACTCGGTGCCGAGAACCGCGGTCCGCCCGTTGTCGAGGAGGACGACGTGATATTCCTCCGGGCCGTCTGGGTCCTCCCGGCGACGCGGGCCGGTTGAGAGAGTCGTATAGACCGACATGTCCTGCCCGGTGGCGGAGCGCGCCAAAAGGCGCATGACCGTCGCCGCATCGTTCAGTGTCGGCACGAGCTTCTCGATCGACGCGACGACGATATGGACGCGCGGCAGGACCTGCGTCAGGTCGCCGTTCCCCTCGTTCGTGACGATGATCGAGGTTCCGGTCTCGGCGACAAGGAAATTTGCGCCGGTGACGCCGACATCGGCGGCGAGAAAGCGATCGCGCAGGACGCCGCGCGCTTCGGTCAGAAGACTTCTCGGCTCGGTCAGATCGCGGTCGGCCGCAAGGTGCGTGTGCACGCGGCGGAAATCGGCCTCGACCTGGTCCTTGTTGACGTGGATGGCTGGCGCGATGATGTGGCTCGGCACCTCGCCGCGCAGCTGGATGATGTATTCGCCGAGGTCGGTCTCGATCGCCGCAATGCCGTTCTCTGCAAGGTGATCGTTCAGGCGCGATCTCCTCGGAGATCATCGACTTGCCCTTGGTCACGGTCCTCGCGCCGACGCGTCGGCAGATGTCGAGGATCGCCTTGCGCGCATCCTCCGCCGTCTCGGCGAAGTGCACGTGCCCGCCCTGCGCCGTCACCCGCGCCTCGTAGGCCTCCAGATAGAGGTCGAGATGGTTGAGCGTGTGGTCCTTGATGGCGCGCGCTTCGGCGCGCAACTGCTCGAATTCGGGAAGCGCCGCCACGGCCTTGGCGCGCTTGCCGATGAAGTTGTCGCCGACATGACTCAGCGCCCGCTGAAGCTTCGGGTCGGCAAGCGCGTGGCGCGCGTTCTCCTTGAAATGGTTGGCGGTGATCTGCATCAGGCAGCGCCTTCGTCGAGAAGCCGCTCGACGATGACGCAGTCGCGCCATTCGCCGTCGAGTTTCGCATGTCGACGGTAGATGCCGACTTCGCGAAAGCCGAGCGCCGCACAGAGGCGCCGGCTCGCCGTGTTCTCGGGGAATATCCGCGACAGGAGCTTCCAGGTGCCCCGCCTTGCAGTCTCCGCAATCAGCCCCGCCAGCACGGCCTCGCCAACCCCTCGCCCGCGCGCGTCGCGTCCGACATAAACGGAGAACTCCGCGACACCGGCGTAGCAGGGTCGCGCGCGATATGGGAAAGCGGCTGCGTAGCCGAGAACCCTGCCGCCGGATTCAGCAACGACGATCGGCGTGTCGCGCTCGAACCACGCCAGAATATCGGCCTCGCCGCGCGGCTCAGTCTCGAAGGTGGCGATGCGGTCCGCGATCCCCTCGTTGTAGATCGCGCAGATTCCGGCTGCGTCGCCTCGTTCGCCGAGGCGCACGTCGAGGCGATCCGCAGCAGCGAGCGCGGCCGTCATCCCGCCTCGCCGATCGCCGGCCCGTCGGCCATGCCGGCGAGCACCTCTGCGACGTGGCGAGACTTCGTCGCATGCCCCTCGCGCTTCAGCTTGCCGGCCATGTTCATGAGGCAGCCGAGGTCGCCGGCCAACAGCGTCTCAGCCCCGGTCCCCGCGATCGCCGCAGTCTTCTTCTCGACGATGGCATTCGAGATGTCCGGATACTTGACGCAGAAGGTGCCGCCGAACCCGCAGCAGACGTCCGCCTCGGGCAGTTCCTTGAGCTCCAGCCCCTCGACCGAGCCAAGCAGCCGGCGCGGCTGTGCCCGGATGCCGAGCTCGCGAAGCCCCGAGCAGGAATCGTGATAGGTAACGCTGCCGTCGTGGCGCGCCGACACTGTCTCAATGCCGCGGACGTCGGCGAGGAAGCTGATCAGTTCGAAAGTCTTCGCCGCAAGCGCTTCGGCGCGCGGCTTCCACGCCGGCTCGTCGGCGAAGAGCGGCGGGTAGTGCTTTTTGAGCATTCCGGCGCATGACCCGGAGGGCGCAACGACGTAGTCATAGCTCTCGAAGGCGGCAATCACGCCTTTCGCCACCGCCTTGGCGTCGCGGCGGTCGCCGGAATTGTAGGCGGGCTGCCCGCAGCAGGTCTGCGCCTCCGGCACCTCGACCCGGCATCCGGCGTCGGCGAGGAGCTTAAGCGCGGCAAAGCCGACCGTCGGACGGAACAGGTCGACGAGGCAGGTCACGAAGAGGCCGACTCTCGGGCCGGTTGGGGCGGGCTCGCTCATCGGCGGAATTGGCGACGATTTGACCATCAATCAGTGTCCGCGCACGGATTGCACGGGCGTCCGGGCGCGGTCAAATGCATTTGCCTTTTGCCGGCCATGTAAGGTGAACGCGATGGACGAGACCAAAGACGCCGCGGAACAGCCGGCGCGCGGGCCCTTCGGGCTTGCGCAGCATCCGCTGACGCCGCGGCTTCTCGGCGAGATCCACGCACGGCCTTTCCAGCTCGTGACGGCCCCGCGCACGATAATCCGCCTCGCCTTCCTGCTCGACGGCGGCGATTTTTCCGCAGACCTCCGCGAGCTGGCGCAGCTTGAGGAACGGGGCGGAAGGCCGCGTCCGCCCGCCGATATCCGGCATCTCACGCTGGACGTGGCAGGAGGCCGCCTGCGCTGGGAGCGCCATACCGAATTCACCACCTGGACCTTCGACGCGCCGGCAGCGGAAACGCTCAACGCCAGACTTCGCTCGCACCCCTTCGGCGAGGGTTTTGCCCAGCCCGGGCCGCTGATCGCCGCGATCCGGCTCGACCTCGTGGCGGCCGAGAGGACGGAAGCGGCGCTCGCGATCTTCGACCCGACCAGCCTCTGCCATTCGGAGGTGGAGGGCGGACAGGCGCTTGCGGCGACCGACTTCCGGCAGGACGGCGAGGGCTTCACGCGCATCGTCGTGCTCGACCGCGGGCTCGGCCCGGCGCGCGCCGGCGCGCTGACGCAGCGGCTGGTCGAGGTCGAGACCTACCGCACGCTCGCCCTTCTCGGGCTTCCCGAGGCGCAGCGTCTGGCGCCGTCGCTCGGGCGGATCGAGGGCGAGCTCGCGCGCATCACCACCGCGCTCAGCAGGACCCCGACCGAAAGCGCCAGGCTGCTCGACGAGCTGATCGCGCTGTCCGCAGCGCTGGAGGCCGACTCGGTCGCGAGTCTCTATCGCTTCGGTGCGAGCCGCGCCTACTACGAGATCGTGCGCCAGCGCCTTGAGGTGCTGCACGAGACGCCGGTCCCGGGCTCTGAAACCTGGCGCGATTTCCTGAGCCGCCGCCTCGGCCCGGCCATGCGCACCTGCGAGACCGTGTCGCAACGGCAGGAGGCGCTGTCGGGAAAGCTGTCGCGCGCCGCCGACCTCCTGCGCACGCGCGTCGACGTGGAGCTCGAACGGGGAAACCGCGATCTCCTGAGCTCCATGGACCGGCGGGCCAAGCTGCAGCTTCGCCTGCAGCGGACGGTCGAAGGACTCTCGGTGGCGGCGATCAGCTACTACGTCCTAGGGCTCATCAGCTATATGGCGCACGGCGCTGAGGCGGCCGGGAGCGGGGTCGATCCGGCGGTTCTCGCGGCGCTTGCCGTCCCTGTCGTCGTGGTTGCGATCTGGCTCCTCGTCCGCCGCATCCGCCGCCGCAACGATGACGCCTGAAATCGGCTGAACGGCCTATTCGACAGGCCGGGGAAAAGGCCCTAGTGAAGGGCCCATGACGCTCTCCATGCCGAAGCCGAAGGCGGATGTGATCGCCAAGCGGGAGGCGATTGCGCGTGATCTCCGCGCCATCGTCCCCGGCGAGGGCGTGGTCCAGACGGAAGACGCGCTCCGCCCCTTCGAGACCGACGGCCTCACCGCCTATCGCCAGAAGCCGATGCTCGCGGTCCTGCCGGAAACGGTCGAACAGGTGAGCCGCGTGCTTCGCTACTGCCACGAGAACGGCATCCGCGTCGTTCCGCGCGGCTCGGGCACCTCGCTCTCCGGCGGCGCGCTGCCGCTTGAAGACGGCGTGCTTCTCGTCATGTCGAAGTTCAACAAGGTGCTCAACATCGACTTCGACAATCGCGCCGTCGTGGTGCAGCCCGGCGTGACCAATCTCGGCGTGACCAACGCCGTTTCGCGCCACGGATTCTACTACGCTCCCGACCCCTCCTCGCAGATCGCCTGCTCGATCGGCGGCAACGTCGCGGAGAATTCCGGCGGCGTGCACTGCCTGAAATACGGGATGACCGCCAACAACGTGCTCGGCATCGAGATGGTGCTCATCACCGGCGAGGTCATCCGGCTCGGCGGCAAGCATCTCGACAGCGAGGGCTACGACCTGCTCGGCCTGATGACCGGGTCGGAGGGCCTGCTCGGCGTCGTCACCGAGGTGACGGTCCGCATCCTGCGCTCGCCGGAGACGGCGCGCGCCGCGCTTGTCGGGTTCGAGACGAGCGAGGATGCCGGGCAATGCGTCGCGGAGATTATCGGCGCCGGCATCATCCCGGGCGGCATGGAAATGATGGACCGGCCGGCGATCCATGCGGCGGAGGATTTCGTGCATGCCGGCTATCCGCGCGACGTCGAGGCGCTTCTGATCGTGGAGCTCGACGGGCCGCAGCGCGAGGTCGGCGCGCTTCTGACGCGCGTCGAGCAGATCGCGCTCGCCAACAAGGCGACGAGCTTCCGAGTCTCCACCAGCGAAGCCGAGCGCCAGAAATTCTGGGCAGGCCGCAAGGCGGCGTTCCCGGCGGTGGGCCGCATCTCGCCCGACTACTACTGCATGGACGGCACCATCCCGCGGAAGGCGTTGCCGGAGGTGCTTCACCGCACGCGCGAGCTCTCGGAGCATTATGGGCTCCGCGTCGCCAACGTCTTCCATGCCGGCGACGGAAACCTGCATCCGCTGATCCTCTATGACGCGAACAAGACCGACGAGTTGGAGCGCGCCGAGGCGTTTGGCGCAGACATTCTTCGGCTCTGCGTCGAGGTCGGCGGCGTGTTGACGGGCGAGCACGGGGTCGGCGTGGAGAAGCGCGACCTGATGCCCGTGATGTTCTCGAAGGACGATCTCGCGCAGCAGGAGCGCGTGAAATGCGCCTTCGACCCGAAACACCTGCTCAACCCGGGGAAGATGTTCCCCGAGCTTCACCGCTGCGCCGAGCTTGGGCGCATGCATGTTCACAAGGGCAAGGTAGCGTTTCCTGACCTGCCGAGGTTTTGACGCCGCAGCATGGAGACGACACTCAAGCCCGTCGATGCCGATGGCGTGCTGAACGCCGTCCGTTGGGCGGCGGCGGAGGAGATTCCGCTCGAGGTTCTCGGTCACGGCTCGAAGCGCGGCCTCGGCCGCCCGGTGCAGACCGAATACGGGCTCGATCTCTCCAACCTCGCCGGCATCACACTCTACGAGCCGGAAGAGCTGGTGCTGTCGGTCAAGGCGGGAACGCCGGTCTCCGACGTCGAGACGCTGCTTTCCGACCACAACCAGATGCTCGCCTTCGAGCCGATGGATTTCGGGCCGCTCTACGGCGTCTCGCGCGGACGCGGCACGATGGGGGGGATGCTCGCCGCCAATTCCAGCGGGCCGCGGCGCGTCAAAGCCGGCGCGGCGCGGGACCATGTGCTCGGCGTCGCCGCCGTGTCCGGCCGGGGCGAGGCGTTCAAGTCGGGCGGACGCGTCGTCAAGAATGTCACAGGCTACGATCTTTCCAAGGGACTTGCCGGGTCGTGGGGCACGCTCGCCGTCGTCACGGAGATGACGTTCAAGGTGCTGCCGAAGCCGGAGGCCGCGGCGACGCTCGTCATCGCCGGGCTCGATGACCTGACGGCCGTGACCGCGCTCTGCAAGGCGATGGGGACGCCCTTCGACGTCTCCGGCGCAGCGCATCTGCCGGAGAAGCTTGCGGCCGAGATTCCCGACGCCGCGTTCGCCTCCGGCGGCCGCGCGGCGACCTTGATCCGGCTTGAAGGCATTGCCCCGTCCGTCGACTATCGCGCGGAGAAGCTTACCGCGCTGGTCGGCAGGCTGGGCGAGATCGCCGTGCTTGAGGACGCGCAATCGGAAGCGACGTGGCGCGCGGTGCGCGACGTCTCGGTGCTCGGCACGTCTCCGAGCCCGGTATGGCGCGTCAGCGTCGCACCGAGCGCCGGACCGACCCTGGTCGCGACGCTGCTCGACGCCGGCCACGCCATTCGCCACTTCTACGACTGGTCGGGCGGGCTTGTGTGGATCGAGGTCGAGGAGGCAGCGCCCGACGGGCTGGAGGGTGCAATCCGAAGCGCGATCGCAACGGCGGGCGGAGGACACGCGACATTGATGCGCGGCAGCGTGGCGCTTCGCACCGCGATCGCCCCGTTCGAGCCGCAGCCCTGGGCGCTTGCGGCGCTGTCGAAGCGGCTGAAGGAGCAGTTCGATCCGCGCGGGATCCTGAATCCCGGACGCATGACGGCGGGGAACTGACGTGCAGACTGCTTTCACGCTGGAGCAGCTCGCCGATCCCGATATCCAGGAAGCGGATTCGGTTCTCCGGCGCTGCGTGCATTGCGGCTTCTGCCTCGCGACCTGCCCGACCTACCTCGAGCTCGGCAACGAGCTGGATTCGCCGCGCGGAAGAATCTACCTGATCAAGGACATGCTGGAGAACGACAAGCCGGCATCGGCGGAAGTCGCGACGCATATCGACCGCTGCCTCTCCTGCCTCTCCTGCATGACCACCTGCCCGTCCGGCGTGAACTACATGCGCCTCGTCGACCAGGCGCGGGTCAGAATTGAAAAGACCTATCGTCGTCCCCTCCTCGACCGGCTGATCCGCTATCTCCTCGCGTCAGTGCTTCCCTACCGCGGCCGCTTCCGCCTGGCGCTTCGGCTCGCCGGGCTGGCGCGATCCTTCGTGCCGCTCCTGAAGGGGTTTGGCGTGGCGGGAAAGCGGCTCGAGGCGATGCTCGGCCTCGCGCCTGCGCGTCTTCCGGCGCGCTCTTCGATCAAGCCCGGCGTCAGCTTCACGCCAGAGGGCAAGCGGCGCGCGCGCGTCGCGCTTCTCAATGGCTGCGCCCAGGCAGTGCTCGATCCCGACATCAATCTCGCGGCGCTTCGGCTCCTCAGCCGCTTCGGCGTCGAGGTGGTGTTCGCCAAGGGCGAAGGCTGCTGCGGCTCGATCGTCCATCACATGGGGCGCTCGCAGCAGGCGCGGCACCTGGCGCGCGCCAACATCGATGCGTGGATGGAAGAGATCGAGGGCGAAGGGCTCGACGCGATCCTCACCACGACGTCGGGCTGCGGGACGACGATCAAGGACTATGCGCATCTCTTCCGCGACGACGACGCCTACGCCGAGAGTGCGGCGCGCGTCGCGGAGCTTGCCGCCGACATCTCAGAGTTCCTCGCATGGCTGAAGCCGCCGGCAAGCAAGCGCGGCGCCGGCCTCGTGGTCGCCTACCACGCCGCCTGCTCGCTGCAACACGGCCAGGGCATCACATCGCAGCCGAAGGCGCTTCTGAAAAACGCCGGCTTCGAGGTGCGCGACGTGCCGGAAGGCCACATCTGCTGCGGCTCGGCCGGCACCTACAATATTCTGCAGCCCGAGATCGCCGCGCGGCTCCGCGACCGCAAGGTGAAAAACATCGCCGCGGTCGCGCCTGACGTGATTGCCACGGGCAATATCGGGTGCATTGCACAGATCGCGTCCGCCACGCATATCCCGGTGCTGCACACGGTGGAGCTCCTCGACTGGGCCTATGGCGACGACGAACCCGACTTCCTGACCCGCGGCGGTTCGCCCTTCGGCGAAGGGACTTCGTAGCGGCGGCCTATCGGGAATACTAAGCTCAAGCGCAACAAGGAGATTGGAATGACGGATCGGGTCGCGGTCGGGGGGATCGCCGTTGCACGGAGCCTCTACGACTTCGTGAACGAGGAAGCGCTTCCGGGAACGGGCGTCGCGCCCGACGCGTTCTGGGCCGGGCTCGAAGCGATCGTGCGTGATCTTGCGCCGCAGAACCGCGCGCTACTTGAAAAGCGCGACCGCCTGCAGGCTGAGATCGACCAATGGCACCGCGACCGTCGCGGCAGGAACTTCGACCTCGCCGAATACAAGAGCTTCCTCGGGAAGATCGGCTACCTGCTTCCGGAGGGGCCTGACTTCTCGATCGCGACGGCGAATGTCGACCCGGAGATCTCCGAGGTCGCCGGGCCGCAGCTCGTCGTGCCAGTGATGAATGCACGCTACGCCCTGAACGCGGCCAACGCGCGCTGGGGGAGCCTCTACGACGCGCTTTATGGCACCGACGCGATCCCCGATTCCGACGGCGCCGAGCGTGGCAAGGGCTACAATCCGGTGCGCGGCCAACGCGTCATCGATTTCGCACGCGGCGTTCTTGACGAAGCCGCGCCGCTCGACGGCGCTTCGTGGCGCGACGCGACAAGCCTTTCGGTGAAGGACGGAAAGCTCGCGGTGGCGACAAAGAGCGGCACGGCCGCGCTCAAGGACGCGTCGCGCTTCGTCGGCTACGACGGCGCGGATGCGAGCCCGAGCGCCGTGCTTCTTCGCCATCACGGCCTGCATCTCGAAATCCTGATCGACCGCAACAATCCGATCGGCAAGGGTGATCAGGCGGGCATCGCCGACATCGTCGTCGAGGCAGCGATGACGACGATCATGGATTTCGAGGATTCGATCGCCGCGGTCGATGCGGAGGACAAGGTCGCGGCTTACCGCAACTGGCTCGGTCTGATGAAGGGCGATCTGACCGCGAGCTTCGACAAGGGCGGCAACTCCGTCGAGCGCGCGCTCAACGCCGACCGGACTTTCAAGAGCCCCGCCGGCGGAACCCTGACGCTGCATGGGCGGAGCTTGATGCTGGTCCGCAATGTCGGGCACCTGATGACGATCGACGCCGTCACCACGAAAGACGGTGCGCCGATCCCAGAGGGCATCCTCGACGCCATGGTGACCTCAGCGATCGCGCTTCACGACATCGGGCAGAGCGGACGTCGCGCGAACAGCCGTGCCGGCTCGGTCTACATCGTCAAGCCGAAGATGCACGGGCCGGAGGAGGTCGCCTTCACCGATGCGCTCTTCGGGCGGGTCGAGGAGGTGCTGGGGCTGAAGCGCTTCACGCTCAAGGTCGGGATCATGGACGAGGAGCGGCGCACGACGCTGAACCTCAAGGAATCGATCCGCGCGGCAAAGGACCGGATCTTCTTCATCAACACTGGCTTCCTCGACCGCACGGGCGACGAGATCCATACCTCGATGGAAGCCGGGCCGATGATCCGCAAGGGCGACATGAAGGCGTCGACCTGGATCCAGGCCTACGAGGATTCCAACGTCGACGTCGGACTGCTCTGCGCGCTTCCCGGCCGCGCGCAGATCGGCAAGGGCATGTGGGCGATGCCCGATCTGATGGCCGACATGCTGAAGCAGAAGATCGCACACCCGAAAGCCGGCGCCAACACGGCTTGGGTCCCCTCACCCACCGCCGCGGTGCTGCACGCCCTCCACTATCAACAGGTCGACGTTGACGCGCGGCAGAAGGCGTTGCGGGGGAGGCCGCGCGCCGCGATCGACGACATCCTGGCGATCCCGGTCGCCGAGCGGCCGAACTGGCCGAAAGAGGATATCCAGAAGGAGCTCGACAACAACGCGCAGGGGATTCTTGGCTACGTCGTGCGCTGGATCGACCAGGGGGTCGGCTGCTCGAAGGTCCCCGACATCAACAATGTCGGGCTGATGGAGGATCGCGCGACGCTTCGAATCTCAAGCCAGCACATCGCCAACTGGCTCTATCACGGCATCGCCACCAAGGAGCAGGTGACGGAGACGCTGAAGCGCATGGCAGCGGTGGTCGACAAGCAAAATGCGGGCGACCCGCTCTACCGGCCGATGGCGCCGAACTTCGACGCGAGCGTCGCCTTCCAGGCGGCATCCGACCTCGTCTTCAAGGGTCGCGAGCAGCCCAACGGCTATACCGAGCCGATCCTTCACGCCCGGCGTCGGGAGGCGAAGGCGCGCCCCCGCAGGATGACGGCGGGTCCGCGGAAATGAAAAAGGGCGGCCGGTGGCCGCCCTTTCGAATTCACGATGCGCGCGATTACATCACGATGACCTTGGTGCCAACCTTCACCAAATCGTAGAGCTCGGTGACGTTCTCGTTCAGCATGCGGATGCAGCCGGAGGAGACATTCAGGCCGATCGAATTGGGCTCGATTGTCCCGTGGATGCGGTAGAGCGTGTCCTTGCCCTTTTCGTCATAGAGGTAGAGGGCGCGCACGCCGAGCGGATTGCCGTCACCGCCGGGCATGCCTTCAGCCTGGTACTTGGCGAGCTCGGGCTGCCGCTGCACCATGTCGGAGGGGGGAAACCACTTCGGGTTCTCCTGCTTGTTGCCGACATGCACGGTGCCGGACCAGCCGAAGCCCTCGCGCCCGACGCCGACGCCCATGCGCAACGCCCGCCCGTCTTCGAGCACGTAGTAGAGGAACTTATTCTGGGTATCGATGACGATCGTCCCGGGCGCCTCGTCTGTATTGTAGTCGACGACCTGCCGATCGAACTTCTTGTCAGGCTTGCCATAGACATGGGGCGCCATCGTCGCGGGCCCGCCGCGCGGGACCGCGTGCGCCTGCTCGCGCAGCCTGTCCGGATCGTAGGTCATGTAGCGGTGACTTGACGGATCGTAGACGGTACGCGGCGTCGCAACCGCCGCAAATCCCGCGAGTCCGAAGACCACGCTCAGGACCCGCAACCCCAGCCGCATGCGGAAATCTCATTCGATCCTCCAAGCCCGTTCCCCGAGACTCGCTCGCTACATACTGAATTTCGGCGACGCTCGCCACCATCCTGCCGACGCTTTGACGCAATCGTTGCATCCGCGCATCGGCCGGCCGGAAGACCGGCCGGCACACTTGGTTTTCCTATTGCCGGACAACGACTTTCGTGCCGACACTCGTGCGCTCGTAGAGCGCCATCACGTCTTCGTTACGCATGCGGATGCAGCCCGAGGACACAGCGTGGCCGATGGTCCAGGGCTCGTTCGAGCCGTGGATTCGGAAGAGCGTGTCGCGCCCGCCGTCATAGAGGTAGAGGGCGCGGGCGCCGAGCGGATTGCCGGGCCCTCCCGGCATGGAGACCGGAAGATAGGGCTGGCGCTGAAGCATCTCCGCCGGAGGAGTCCAGGTCGGCCATTCGGACTTGCGGCCGACATGCACGCTTCCGCTCCAGCCGAAGCCCTCGCGCCCGACTCCGACGCCGTAGCGCTGCGCCTTACCGTCCGCCAGCACCACGTAGAGGTAGCGGCTGGGGGTATCGATCACGATGGTGCCGGGGCTCTCGTTGGTCTGATAGCTGACGACCCTGGGCAGGAAGGCAGGGTCGATCGTGGGGCGTGGGGCGCGAATCTGCGCCCGTGCCGTCGTGGCGGGCGCGTTTCGTGTGCGGGCAGCGGGAGGAGGCGTGCTCCGCGCGCCGCCGAAGCCCCGGAAGATGCCGGTCGCCGGAGCGGCGTTCGGATTATACGGAGTCGAGCCGAACGCGCTGCTCGCAAGCTGGATCCACTGCGCGTCGATCGCCGGATCGCCGCTCGTCTGCGGGACGGAGCCCGCCGAGGCGAACGAGAAGACGGACGCAATCAAAAGGAAGAGGACGGAAAGGATGGTGCGCTGCATGACGTACTCACTACTCGTCGTCGATAACGATAACGAAGCGTTAGCCGGGAAATCGCTGCGCTTCGGTGAACAGCCGGCAACGGCGGGATGGCTGCCGCCTGCAATTTTCCATTATGCCTAAGAAAGCGTTGCCGGTCACTCACTTAAGTCGGGCGCGCACTTCCTCCGCCACGGTCGGGAGCACGCGCTCCACCTCCGTCACGCTCATCCCCGGATGCACGCGCGGATCGTAGAGCATGTTGACGAGGTGCCGGTCGAAGCTGGTGAACGTCGCGTGGCGCGAGCTGTCGTTGAAGACGCTCTGTGACAGCGTGCGGTCGTCGTTGACCGGCCCGAGGCCCTGTAGCACCTCCTCGACCGTACAGCGGCGGAAGAGGAAGTCGCCTTCATCGGCGACAATCACCGCATCGGAACGAATGATGCCGTTCGAGGTCGACAACACGCGCACCAGGCATCGCCCCGGCGCGAAGGACGACGTCGGGCGATTGTAAACCTCGCGCGCGACGACGCTGCGGTAATCTTTGCGATCGACTACAAAGACCCGGAAGTTGGCTTCCGCCGGCCTGGCGACGACGTGTATCTTCAGTCCTCCGACAAGAGTGGGAAGCGAGCGCACGAAGCCCGCAACCTCATCGCCGCGCCGCTCGCGCGAGCGATCGTCCACATAGACGCTCACGGGCTTCACGAACTTCTTGACGATATTGGACTGCCAGCCCCAGCTCGGATATTCCGAGCCGAAGACCGTGCGCCGAAAACCATCGACGAGCTCCGCATCCGTAAACGCCAGGCCTGGCGTCGAGGCGAGGCAGAGGAGAAGTGCGATTGCGACACGAAGCGGAGAAGGGCGCATGACGATCGGGGCCCAAAGGGACAACATGAGCGGCACTATGCTTTGCATGTCTTTCATAGTGGTAAGCGACGACGCGTTGAGGCCGGTGGCATGAAGCGTCTTGCGGACGGGCTGATCGAAGGCGCCGATGGACATGCCCGCTGCTGGTGGCCGGGCGCCGATGCGCTTTACCTCGGCTATCACGACAGCGAATGGGGCCGGCCGGTCGCCGACGACAATCGCCTCTTCGAGAAGCTCTGCCTGGAAGGCTTTCAGGCCGGACTGTCGTGGATCACGATCCTTCGGAAACGTGAGAACTTTCGCGCCGCCTTCGCCGGATTCGATATCGAGAAGGTCGCCAAGTTCGGGCCGCGCGAGATAGAGCGCTGCCTCGCCGATTCCGGCATCGTGCGCCATCGCGGCAAGATCGAATCGGTCATCAACAACGCCAAGCGCGCGAGAGAGCTTGTGGACGAGGCAGGCTCGCTTGCCGCCTTCGTCTGGCGCTACGAGCCGGAGCCGAAGAGCCGTCCGAAGCGAATCGACCGCGCATCGCTCGCCGGGATGTCGACCTCGCCCGAATCGGTGGCGCTTTCGAAGGCGCTCAGGAAACGCGGATGGTCGTTCGTCGGACCGACGACGGTCTATGCCTTCATGCAGGCGATGGGGCTCGTCAACGATCACCTGGAGGGCTGCGGTTCAAGGGCCGAAGCCGAAAAGGAGCGTCGCGCTTTCGTCCGACCCACATGACGCATTGGTAATGAAGCCGGTGTCGCGCCGCGCGCGTTTAAGGCAATATAGTACCGTAGTGGGGCGCGACGGCAGGGAGCACGAGAACACGGAGTCCAGATGCCGAGCCTGAGCGACTGGCAAATCTCGCCCGCGCGGCAACCGAAGCCCGGCGAATACGATTTCGACCTTGAGCGCGCGCTGAGTTCGATCGTCAGGCTGCGCACCAAGGTGCCCGACGACGCCTTCACCGCCGAGGTGCTAGGGACCGAGCGCGGCGGACACGGCGTCGTCATCCGCGACAATCTGGTGCTGACGATCGGCTACCTCATCACCGAGGCGGACGAGGTGTGGATCGGCCTCCCCGACGACCGGGTCATGCCCGGCCATCCGATCGGCTACGACCAGGCCACCGGCTTCGGGTTGGTACGCGCGCTCGGCGCGCTCGACCTCCCTTCGCTGCCGCTCGGACATTCGAGCGCGGCGCAGCCGGGAAGCCGCGTCGTGATGGCGGGCGCCGGCGGACGCCGCCATTCGCTCGCCGCGCAGATCGTGGCGAAGCAGGAATTCGCCGGCTACTGGGAATATGTGCTCGACGAGGCGATCTTCACCGCCCCGGCACATCCTTATTGGGGCGGGGCGGCGCTGATCAGCGCCACCGGCGCGCTGCTCGGAATCGGCTCGCTGCAGGTCGAGCAGCGCACGTCGAGCGGCGACGGCGGCCAGCTCAACATGGCAGTGCCGATCGATCTCCTGAAGCCGATCCTCGACGACCTCATGGCGACTGGGCGACCGCCGGGCCTGCCGAAAGCCTGGCTCGGGCTCTTCGCCACCGATCTTGAGAGCAAGGTGTTCGTCGTCGGCGTCTATGGCGGCGCGCCCGCGGACCGGGCCGGCCTGAGGCCCGGCGACCTGATCCAGTCCGTCGCCGGGGAACCGGTGACGGGCCTCGCGGGCCTATTCCGCAAGGTCTGGTCACTCGGGCCGGCCGGCGTCGCGGTGCCCATCGTCGTCAGCCGCGACGGCGAGACCATCGAAGCCAGCATCACGTCGAGCGACCGCGAGCTGTTCCTGAAGAAGCAGCGGATGCACTCCTGAGCCGGCACACCCGGAAGCTGCGCCGACGGGTCCCGCCCGAATTGTCCTTCCACCCCGCAGTGCCGGCACGCTAACCTGAATGAAAAGACGTCGCCGGCCGGCCGGCAAGCGCGGCTGAAGCTTGTTTTGGGAGGACTTCCGTTGCCAGATTTTCCGATCGTCGACAGCCATGTGCATCTGCTCGACCCAAGCCGCTTCGGCTATGCCTGGACCGAGGGCGCGCCGTCGCTGAAGGCGAGGAAGCTCCCCGCCGACCTCGATGCCGCTGCGAAGCCGGTAAAGATCGAGCAGATCGTGTTCGTCGAGGTCGACGTCGACTATCCGCAGCACCTCGCCGAAGCCGCGTGGGTCGCGGAGCTGGCGCGGACGCAGCGGCACGTGACCGGCATTGTCGCCGCGCTGCCGCTCGAGCGAGGCAAGGCGATCGAGAAGGATCTCGATGCGCTGCTCAAGCACAGGATCCTGCGCGGGATCAGGCGGCTTATCCAGAACCAGAAGGACCCGGACTTCTGCATCCGGCCCGAGTTCATCGAAGGGTTGAAGCTGCTTGCGCCGCACGACCTCGCCTTCGACATCTGCGTCTTCCACCATCATCTGCCAAACGTCATCAAGATGGTGGAAGCCTGCCCGGACGTGCGCTTCGTGCTCGACCACATCGGCAAGCCGGCGATCAAATACGGGCGGATCGATCCGTGGCGCGAGCACATGAAGGCGCTCGCCGCGCATGAGAACGTCTATTGCAAGATCTCCGGCGTCGCCAACGAGGCGGATCACAAGACGTGGACGCGCGAGCAGCTTAAACCCTACATCGCGCATGCCATCGAGTGCTTCGGCTTCGACCGCTCCTTCTATGGCGGCGACTGGCACGTGATGGAGCTTGCCATCCGCTATCCGGAATGGGTGTCCATCGTCGACTGGGTCACGGAAGGCGCGAGCGCAGAGGAGAAGCGCAAGCTCTTCCACGACAACGCCGTCCGCTTTTATCGCCTCAACCGCTGAGCGCCACCATGGATGCCGAGGCCATGAAGCGCCGCATCTACAATATCGCGGAGATGCGGCGACAGGCGGAGCGCGTGCTCCCGAAGCCGGTCTTCGATTTCGCCGACGGCGGCGCGGAGGACGAATGGACGCTGCGCCGCAACGAATCGGCGTTCGACAATCTGCAACTCGTCCCGCAGACGCTTCGCGGCGCCGCCGAACGCGACCTTTCCGTCGACCTTTTCGGAAAGAAACTGGCGCTGCCGGTGATGATCGGCCCGACCGGCCTATCCGGCCTGTTCTGGCCGAACGGAGAGATTTCCGCCGCGCGCGCCGCCGCCGCCGCCGGGACCGCGTTCTGCCTCAGCCACGCGTCCGTCTGCACGATCGAGGAGCTCGCCGCGACCGGCGTCGGACCGCGCTGGATGCAGGTCTTCATCTATCGCGACCGTGGCTTCACGCGCGAGCTTGCCGAGCGTGCGCAGGCGGCCAATTACGACGCGCTAGTCCTGACCATCGACAACCAGCTCACCGGCAACCGCGAGCGCGACATCCGCAACGGCTTCACCATCCCGCCGCGGCTGGCGCCACTCGATGTCGCGGCGATGGTGACGAAGCTCCCCTGGCTTCTGCGCATGCGCAAGGAGCTGAAGCGCATCACCTTCGCCAACTACGCCCGCCCCGGCGACACATCCGGGCTGACGCGGCTCGCCGGGCGCGTGGCGGAGATGCTCGACCCGTCCATGGCTTGGCGCGACGTGGACGAGCTCAGGCGCGTCTGGAACGGGCCGCTGATCCTGAAGAGCGTGCTGAGCCCGGTCGAGGCGCGCGAGGCGCTTGCGCACGGCATCGACGGGATCATCGTGTCGAACCACGGCGGCCGGCAGCTCGACGGCGCGGTCTCCTCGATCGAAGCGTTGCCGGAGGTCGTCGACGCCGTCGACGGGCGCATCCCGGTGCTGCTCGATGGCGGTGTGCGGCGCGGCGCGGACGTGGTGAAGGCGCTGGCGCTCGGCGCGCGCGCCTGCCTGATCGCGCGGCCGCAGCTTTGGGGGCTCGCGGTCGCGGGAGAACAGGGCGTCGCGCGCGTGCTCGACATCTACAGAAGCGAGATCGACCGCGTCATGGGGCTTTCTGGCCTGCGCAGCATCGCCGACATCGGCCCCGACCTGCTCCGCAGCGCGCCCCGCCGCTAGGCGGCGGGTCTGAGCCTCAATCGACCTCGCGGACGCGGCCGGGCGGAATCATCTTCGCCATGAAGTCGGGCTTTATCAGGCCCCCCTTCACCTTCGCCTCGAGATCCGCCTCCATGGCGCGAACGCCGGCAAGCCGCTCGATCGTCTCGTCGATCGTGGCGAACGGCACGATCACCACGCCATCCTCGTCGGCCACGACGATGTCACCGGGTGAGATCGCGACGCCGCCCACGACCTGCGGGAAGCCGACGGTGCCCGGTCCGGTCTTCGTCGGCGAGTTGGGCGTGACGCCCGCCGCGAAGCACGGCAGCCCGACCGCCCGGATGCCGGGCGTGTCGCGCACCAGACCGTCGGTGACGAAGGCGGCGACGCCGCAATTCTTCATCATCCCCATCACGAGGTCGCCGATCACGGCGGTGCCGGAAAAGGAATCCGTCGCGCAGAGCACGACGTCGCCGGGCTGGGCGACGTCGAGCACGCCGAAGACCGCGAGGCAGTCCCCCGGCCCGGCCTCGCAGGTCAGGGCCGTGCCGCAGAACGTCGTCGGTCCTCCGACCGGCTTGATGCGGTAGTTGAGCGCGCCGCGCCCTTCCATCGCATCGACCACGTGGCCGGTCAGCGCGCCCTTGAAGGCGGCGAGCTGTTTGGCGCTCGGCCGCGGAAAACGACGGCGCACGGTGAGAAGCGGGGGATCGTCAATCATACTTTCCAGCCGGTTGAGATGCGGGACGCGGAGCATGGCCCGAAATCCCGTCCGCGCCAAGCAACCGCGCCCGCGCGGGTTCGGCAACGCGGCAAACGTCCGGTTTACCCTGCCTGTTGGAATTTCACACAATGTTAGCGCACTGGGGCCTTGATAACTTTCTCTTTGCGCGAGTGGCCGATGCACACCGGCTCGATTTTCAAACAAGCAGCGGCAAGCGCACGACGCGCGGCTCTCGTTGCGCTCATGGGCGCGGCGGTGATCGTCGGCGGATTCCTCGCCGAGCGGGCCTATTACCAGGGCCGCATCCTGGCGACGACCGGGAGGCAGGTCGAGGCGCACGACGCCGCCGACCGCATCCTGCTCGCCGACCAGCAGCTGACGATGTCGGCGAACATGGCCGCGGCCACCGGCGAGGAGCGCTGGATCGACCGCTACGAAGCCAATCTCCCGATGATATCCGACGCCATCGCAGAGGCGGTCGCGCTCGCCCCGCCCGCCATCGCTAAGCGTTTTGACGCGGAGACGCGGAGCGCCAGCGACAAGCTGGTGGCGATTGAGCGCGAGTCCTTCGACGCCGTCAGAAAAGGCGACACCGCCGCTGCACGCGCCATCCTCGATGGGCAGACTTATGCGCGCTACAAAGAGATTCTGAGGGCCGGAACCGCTACCTTCGTCAAGGACATGATCGAATCGATCACTGCGGAGCGCAGCATTGTGCAGCAGCGAGCGATCCTCGCGATCCTGGTCGTGGTCCTGCTCTCGGTCGCCGGCGCGGCGATCCTGTGGCGCGTCCTCAACACGACGCTCGGACGATCGGAGGCGGCGCTCTTCGAGGCGGAGCAGAAGATCCAGACGCTTGCCATGAACGATCTCCTGACGGGGCTCGCCAATCGCGCCTCGCTGCGTGAAGCGCTGCATGCCGCGCTCGGCCGCAGCGATCGCAACCGCAGCAAGCTCGCGGTGCTGATCATCGACCTGGACCGATTCAAGCCGATCAACGACCGCTACGGCCATCTGGTCGGCGACCTGGTCCTGAAAGCCGTTGCACACCGCATGTCGCGGGTTCTGAGACGCGGCGAGATCCGGGCGCGCTACGGCGGCGACGAGTTCGTGGCGGTCGTGGAGTATCCGAGCGACGACGAGATTCCGCGCGTAGTCGGCAAGCGGCTCATCGAAGAGCTGTCGGAGCCGATGTCCTTCGAGAGCATCACCGTGCAGATCGGCGCCAGCGTCGGCCTTGCCGTCTACCCGACGGACGCGCGCACCGAGGAGGATTTGATCCGCAAGGCCGACATCGCGCTCTACCGCGCCAAGGAGGAAGGCCGCGGCGCGGTGCGCTTCTACGATTCGAGCATGGTCACGGAGATCGAAGCGCGTGCGCGACTCGAAGAAGAGCTGCGCGAGGCGATCGGCTCGGGCGAGGTCGTGCCCTATTTCCAGCCGCTCATCGACCTTGTCACCGGCGAGCTGCGCGGCTTCGAGGTGCTGAGCCGCTGGGACCATCCAACGCGCGGATTGGTGCAGCCGGCGGATTTCATCCCGCTCGCCGAATCGTCCGGGCAGATCGGCACGCTGACGATGACGATCCTGCGGGCGGCCTGCACGGCCGCCCTTCCGCTGCCCGACGATCTTTCGATCGCCGTCAACGTCGCGCCGCAGCAGATCCAGGACGAATGGCTGGCGCCAAGCATCCTCGCCATCCTGAACGAGACCGGCTATCCGCCGCACCGTCTCGAAGTGGAGCTGACCGAGCACGCGCTCGTCACCGATCTCGCTTCGGCGAAGCGTGTGATCTCGTCCTTGAAGAGCGTCGGCATCAAGATCGCGCTTGACGATTTCGGCACCGGCTATTCGAGCCTCTGCTATCTGTCGGAGCTTCCCTTCGACAAGATCAAGATCGACCGGTCCTTCATCAAGACGGTGCATGAGCGCACTGAGAGCGCCAAGGTCGTGAACGCCATCGTGAGCCTTGGGCGAAGCCTCGGCGTGCCGACGATAGCGGAGGGCGTCGAGACAGAGCGCGAAGCCGCGTTCCTGCGCGAAATCGGCTGCCCGATCGCGCAGGGCTTCCTCTTTTCGACGCCGGTGCCAGCGGCAGAGCTCATGGATCTGGTCGCGACGATCTCCGCCAATACCAAAAGACGCGCCGTCGCTTAGGCGCTTTTCAGGGCTTCGCGGGCGTCCGTTCCGAAAAGAGCTTGCCGCCCTTCATCTTGTCGGACTTCGAGGATTCGACGATCTGAACCACGACCGCCTCCGGGTCGACGCCGAAATGCTTCACCACCGCGTCGGTGATGTCCTTCATCAGCGCGCGCTTCTTTTCCGGCGCACGGCCTTCGACGAGGTGGACTACGATCTCGGGCATGGCGAAATATCCGCTCTCTTTCAGTGGGGCTTGGTGAGCCGCATGACGGTGATGTAGCCGATGTAGACGGCGCAGGTCTCGGGCTCGCCGAGCCCCTCCGCAGCAATGATCCGCTCAAGCTCCCCGCCGAGCTGCGGACGCACATATTCGTAGAAATTCATGCGCATCGGGAATGATGCGATCAGGCCGTAGAGGCCGCGGGCGCGAGCATAGTCGGTGATGACGAGCCGGCCGCCGGGCGCCAGCACCCGCCACATTTCGCGCAACGCGAACGGCTTCACCTCGGAGGGGAGGTGGTGGAAGAAATAGGAGGAGGTCACGGCGTCCGCAGCCGCATCGGGCAGCGGCAGGGCTTCGGCGATGCCGACCTGGAAGTTGGCCGCTACGCCCGCGTCGTGCGCGCGCTGAAGCGCGAGATCGATCATGCCGGGCGTGGCGTCGATGCCGAGCACATGGCTCTCGCCGCCATGCCTGTCGCCGAGCATCGCGGCCGCGGCGACCGCGAGCTTGCCGGTGCCACAGCCGATGTCGACGAGAAGTCTCGCCCGGCTTGAGCGCGGCGGCTTCCAGCGTCGAATGAAGGATCGCCTCCTGCTGGCCTCCGCTGATCAGGTTCTCCAGAAGGTCGACCTGCCTTACGCGCCCGCTGACGAGGATGCCGCGCGTGCGCGGTTCGGTGAAACCGAGCGGCGTCGCCAACGCTCCGGCAGCGCCGCCCGAAGCCGTCGAGCCGACGCCCATCGTGCGAAGGGCAATCGCAACAGACGTGAGAGATCGCGAGGCTGGCGGTCACCGCGATCAGGATTGTCTGCGACGACGCCGCGAGCGCAGGCGGCAGAGATTCATGCACCTCCGTGAAGACAAGCGCCACGGCCGTCGCGACAATCGTCAGCCAGTCGTTGGCAAGCGCGCGGCCGACGCTAAAGTCGACACCGAGATGCGCGCGGCGAAGGCGCGAGAGGCGGGGAAGCCAGCGCGGCACCTCCCTCTGATAGGCGTCATAGGCCTTGCCGTAGCGGGTGCGAAGTTGCCCCTCCTCGACGTGAACCATCGCGGCGTAGACGAGCACGCAGGCCACCGTCCCGACGAGCACGACCGCAAGCGTCCCGTGCATCAGAAAGATGCCGACAAGGACAAGCAGGCTGCCGATGTAGCGCGGGTTTCGCGACAGACTGTAAAGGCCGCTATCGACGATGCCGGGGCCGGCGCCGCCGATCGCGACGGCGCGAACGGTCAGGCCGAGGAGCACCACGGCGAGAGCGGTGAAATCGAGCAGATGCTCCAGATTCTCGCTGCCGAAAATCCGCTCATCCGGCGTCGCAAGAGAGTAGGCTGCAAGAACGAGGATCGGGAGCGCGCCCTTTCCGTAACGCAGGAAAAGGCTTCCAAGAAACGAGACGACGCTGTTCATCTGCCCCTCTTCGCAAGGCCGCCCCTGCCGCCCGAGCCGAATTCTATAATCAGGCGTAACGCCGCGAGCAGCAACCGTAATGCCGCATCGCACTCATCCTCCGGCCCTGCCCTTGCTCTTCAATCGCTGCTCCAGCCCACGCACCAGAAGCGACAGAGACAGCGTCATCACCAGATAGAGGAAGGCGACGACGTTATAGGTCTCGAAGAATAGGAAGGTTGATGCAGAATAAACCTTCCCGAGTTGCGTGATGTCCTGGACGCCGAGCGCCGAGACGAGGGCGGAGTCCTTGATCATGGCGATGAAATCGTTGCCGAGCGGCGGGAGCACGACGCGGATCGCCTGCGGCAGCACGATGAAGCGGAAGGTGTGCCAGCGGGAGAGGCCAAGCGACCAGGCGGCTTCGAGATGCCCCTTCGGGACGGCCTCGATTCCGGCGCGGAATATCTCGGCGAGATAGGCGGAATAGCTCACCATCAGCGCCATGATGGCGCGCCAGGTGAAATTGAAATCGCGGACGCTCAGCGCCGGAAAGATCCCGGCATGGATTGGCCAGTCGAAGACCCGGTTCCAGAGGCGGACGAGCTCAGGCGCGCCGACGAAGGCGACGTAGAAGAGAAGCACAAGGATCGGGATGCCGCGCAGGATCTCGACGTAGAAAGTCGCGACCTCGCGCACGACGCGCAAGCGCGAGACGCGGCCGAGCGCGACCAGAAGACCAAGCGCCGCGGCGAGCGCAAAGGCGACGACCGTGACCCAGAGCGTGACGAACACACCCTTGCGGAGCGCGGAGAAGATCGTGTGGTAGTCGTAGTCGGCGACGATCAGCCAGAAGAAGAGAACCGCAAGGAGAATCGCAGCGAGCAGCCAGAACGGAAACTCGCGACCCTTCTCACGTCTACGCGGGGGAGAATCCGGATCGCGCGGCGATTCAGGCTTACCGGGCCTGGCCGTCATGCGGCGTCGCGGGTCGACGCTGCGCTCCGGAGGATGGCCCCACGGTCAAGCCATGCCACGGTCAAGCCACGGGATGACGACGGTCCTTCGACGCAGGGCCCTCGCGTCACTGCTTCGACTGGTAGTCGAAGAACCACTTCTGGTTCAGCTTGTCGATCGTGCCGTCCGCTTGCATCTCGGCAAGCGCAGCGTCGACCGGCGCCACGAGGTCGGAGGCGGGCGTGAAGATGAAGCCGAATTCTTCGTGACCGAGCGGCTCGCCGACGACCTTGAAGGAGCCCGGCGAGGCGCCGATGTAGCCGGCCGCCGAAGTCTTATCCATCAGCACCAGATCGACGTCGCCCGACTTCAGGGCCTGCACGCAGGCGCCGAACGTGTCGAACAGCTTGATGCGCGGATTGGCCTCGTCGCCGTCGAGCACGTTGTAGACGGCGGTGTAGAAATTCGTGGTGCCGGCCTGCGCGCCGACCAGCAGATTCGGCGTCCTTGCCGAAGCTCGCCGCGTCGGAGAACCGGCTCTCGTCGGCGCGCACCAGCATGTACTGCTCGGAAATCATGTAGGGGTCTGAGAAGTCGACCTGCGCCTTGCGCTCGTCGTTGATCGTGATGCCGTCCATGCCGATGTCGAACTGGCCCTCGCGCACCGCCTGGATCATCGTGTCCCAGCTCGACAGGTTCCATTCGACCTTCAGATTGAGTCGCTTGGCGATCTCGTTCACCGCGTCGTATTCCCAGCCGATCCCCTGGCCGCTCTTCGGGTCGGCGAAATTGAGCGGAACGTAGGCGTTCTCCGTCACCGCCTTCACGGTGCGGCCGCCGAGATCGGGAAGCGCAGCCGCGGGCGACGTGGCGAGAAGCAGCGCGGCGGCGACGGCAATCTTGAACCTGCTCATGCTTGGGACTCCGACACGAATTCGCTCCGCTTCGTTTTAGCCGGCTTTGCGCCGCTTGGGGAGGCGACGCACGCGATCCAGGCGCGGGCGAGCGCGCGTCCGGTGGCGTCAGCCGCGCCGCCATGCCGCGCCGCTTCGGCGGGATGGCGCGCGAACCAGTCCGGCGCGTAGGGCTCGATCTCGCCCGCGAAATCGCGCGTCCAGCTTGCGACGAGCTCGGTGCCAGCCTCGAAATGGAACTGGATGCCATAGGCCGCGCGGCCGACGCGGAACGCCTGGATCGGCGTCATGGCGCTCGTCGCAAGATGCACGGCGCCGGGCGGCAGCGTGAACGTGTCGACGTGCCAGTGGAAGATCGGCGCCGCCTCTCCCATCGCCGCAACCACCGGGTCGGCGCGGCCCGCTTCCGTCGCGCGCACCTCATGCCATCCGAACTCGATCGGTCGCCCGAGGATATTCCTCGCACCGTAGCCGCGCGCCAGGATCTGCGCGCCGAGGCAGATTCCGAGAACGCCCTTGTCGGCATCACCGAAGGCACGGGCGAGCGCCGCCTCGTGCTTCAGATAGGGATGATTCTCGTCGTCGAGCGCGTCCTGCGCGCCGCCGAGCATGATCAAGGCATCGAAGCCGTCGGGCGATGCGGGGAGCGCCTCGCCGAGATGGGTGCGAAGGATTTCGGACTCCGCGCCGGCCTCGGCCAGCGCCTCGCCGACGAGGCCGAGCGTCGTCTTTGGATAGTTCTCGATGACAAGGACGCGCATTTCCTGCCTCCGAACAGATCGATTAGCATGTGCTTCGGCGTTGGTCACCGGAACTCCATTCGAGCGGCGTGCGTTTTCACTGGATCGGAGACCCAGGAGCGCCGCAATGCACGAAAGCCCACGCAAAGACAGGCGGCCAAAACAGCCGGACCTGGCAAACGAGAACGAGAAGCTCGACGAGGCCCTCAAGGAAAGCTTCCCTGCAAGCGATCCGCCAGAATCGACGCAGCCCGGCGTGACGGGTTGGGACCTTAAAGACGAAGAGAAGAAGAAGGCCGGGAAGGACTGAAGCCTATGGAATGGAGTCCGCCAGCTTCCGCGGTGCGATCAGCCTGTAGCTGCGTCTGACAACCTTCGCGACTTCATCCCAGTCGGGCTCGGTGTCCAGCCGGACGCCGACCCAGCCCTTGTGCCCGACATAGGGCGGCACGAAGAAGCGTTCAGGATCGGCGCCGACCAGAACCATCTGGCTCCCTTCCGGCGCTTTGCACCAGACCGAGACGCGGCCGTCGCCGCCCTTCTCCATGGCAAAGATCTTTTCGCGCACGCGAAATGTCGGATCGCCCCACGCTTCTTTCTCCACCGCTTCGGGCAGCGCAAGGCAGATCGTGCGGAGCCGGTCGGTTGGCGTCTTCGCCATCTAAAGAAGCGAGCCCTGGCCGCCCATAGAGTCGCTCCCGCCGCGCGGCGAGCGTTTCGCCCTGCCCTTGAGACCGTCCGTCACTGTCGCGGTCACCGAACCCTGCGCGACCTTGATCAGAAGCGGGTCGCCGGTCGCGACCTGTTCGGGCGAGCGCACCGTTCCGCCGCTTGAATCGAGCACGATCGCGAAGCCGCGTGCGAGGATTGCGTCCGGCGACACGGTCTCCCGCAGCGTCTGGAAGAGACGCGAGACCTGCACGTAGCGCTCACGATGGCGGGCGAGCGCGCGGGCCAGGCTGGCGACGTCGTGGCGCGCAGCCGCACGGGAGAGATCGCGGCGCGCCCGGCGCACAAGGTTGCCGTGCGCTGACGCCATGCGCCCCATCATCTGCGTCATGCGTTCGCGACGCTGAGTATCTGCGCGGCGCAGGATCGCGGGACCGTGGCGGTCGCGAATGATGAAATAGCGCTCGCGTTTCTTCGCGACCTCGGTCACGAGCGAGCGGCCGAGCCGGCCGCCGACATCATCGAGCTTCTGCCGTGGCAGCGCGAGCAGATCGGCAAGCGACGGGAGCGCGCGGCAGAGCGCGAGGTATTCGCGGCGGCGATGTTCCATGCCTCGGCGCAGCGAAAGCTCGTGGCGACTCGCAAGCTCGCGCGTCTGCGCGAGGAGCTCGGCGCGCACCGGCACCGCCATTTCCGCCGCGCCGGTCGGCGTCGGCGCACGCAGATCCGCGGCGTGGTCGACCAATGTCGTATCAGTCTCGTGGCCGACAGCGGAGATGACGGGGATCACGCTCGCCGCGACGGCGCGCACCGCGACCTCCTCGTTGAAGGCCCAAAGGTCCTCAATCGAGCCGCCGCCGCGCGCGACGATCAGGAGGTCGGGGCGCGGGAGCGCGCCACCCGCGGCGATCGCGTTGAAGCCACGGATCGCCGCCGCCACCTCCTCCGCCGCGCCCTCGCCTTGCACGCGGACCGGCCAGACGAGCACGCGACGCGGAAAGCGGTCGCGCAGGCGGTGCAGGATGTCGCGGATGACGGCGCCGGTCGGCGAGGTCACGACACCGATCACCGACGGCAGATAGGGGATCGGCTTCTTGCGCGCGGCATCGAAGAGACCCTCCGCCGCGAGCTTTTTGCGGCGCTCCTCCAGAAGCGCCATCAGAGCGCCGGCGCCGGCCGGCTCCAGATAATCGATGACGAGCTGATAGCGTGAGCGGCTCGGATAGGTGGTGAGCCGACCCGTCGCCACCATCTCCAGCCCTTCCTCGGGCTTGAACTTCAGGCGCTGGAACGTCGTTTTCCAGACCACGGCCTCGAGCGCCGCGCCGGAATCCTTCAGGGTGAAATAACAATGCCCGGAGCCGGATGCGCCCTTGAAGCCGGAGACCTCGCCGCGCACGCGTACCAACTCGAACTCGTTCTCCACGATCCGCCGCAAGGCGAAGGAGAGCTCCGAGACGGTGTATTCCGCGACGTTGGTGGGGGTCTCATTCATGCGGCGCACTCTTGACGAGATCGGGCCCGCTCTTCAAGCCTGGGCCATGCCTTACGATTTCAAGAGCCCGCGCCTGTTTGTCGAGAGCGATCTTTCCGTCGGCGCGCGTGTTGCGGCCGATCAGGGGCAGGCGAACTACCTGCTCAACGTGCTGCGGCTCAAGGAGGGCGACGCAATCCTGCTCTTCAACGGGCGCGACGGCGAATGGCGGGCGCGGATCGCGGAGGCGAAGCGGAAGAGCTGCGCGCTTCTCGTCGAAGAGATAGTTCGCAAGCAGACGCCGCTCCCCGACCTCTACTATCTCTTCGCGCCGCTCAAACACGCGCGGCTCGACTACATGGTGCAGAAGGCCGTGGAGATGGGCGCCGGCAGGCTCTCGCCGGTGCTGAGCGAGTTCACCCAGGTCGCCCGCGTGAACGTTCAGCGCATCCAGGCGAATGTCGTGGAGGCGGCGGAGCAATGCGGCGTTATCGCTTTGCCCGCGATCGACCCGCCGAGGAAGCTCGCGGAGATTCTGGCCGGCTGGGACCCCGCGCGGCGGCTGATCTTCTGCGACGAGGCGGCACAGGTGGCGAATTCCTCGGAAGCGCTTCGCGATTTGCCGCGCGGTCCCGCCGCGCTGCTGATCGGCCCGGAGGGCGGGTTCTCGGAGAAGGAACGCGCCGATCTCATGGCCCGGCCCTTCATCACGGCGCTGTCGCTTGGGCCGCGCATCCTGCGCGCCGACACCGCGGCCGTCGCCGCGCTGGCGCTTGTCCAATCATTCATCGGCGATTGGCGATAAAAGGCTTGCGCCCGCCGAGGGCGCGATTATGGTCCGGCGCCTTTCCCGGGGAAGACATGGCGCGCGACACAGCCGACGACACGCCGATCGAAAGCCGCGACCAGCTCGCCGCCCACCTTGAATTGGGCGGAAAGCCGCGCGCCGAATGGCGCATCGGCACCGAGCATGAGAAGTTCGGCTTCTACAAGGACGGCCACACGCCGGTTCCTTACCACGGGCCTCGCGGCATCAAGGCGCTGCTTGAGGGTATGCAGGGACTCCTCGGGTGGGAGCCGATCCACGACGGCGAGAACATCATCGGGCTCGCCGACCCGGTCGGCGGCGGGGCGATCTCGCTTGAGCCCGGTGGGCAGTTCGAGCTTTCCGGCGCGCCCTTGCGCTCGCTGCACCAGACCTGCCGCGAGGTGAACGCGCACCTTGCCCAGGTGCGTGAGATTGCCGACCCGCTCGGCATCGGCTTCCTCGGCCTCGGCATGAGCCCGAAGTGGAAGCTTTCCGAGACGCCGGTCATGCCGAAGTCGCGCTACAAGATCATGGCGAACTACATGCCGAAGGTGGGCAGCCGCGGGCTCGACATGATGTTTCGCACCTGTACGGTGCAGGTGAACCTAGATTTTTCCGACGAAGCGGACATGCGCGACAAGATGCGCGTCGGGCTCGCGCTGCAGCCGATCGCAACTGCGCTCTTCGCGAACTCTCCCTTCACCGAGAATCGGCCGAACGGCTTTCTCTCCTGCCGCGCCGAGATCTGGCGCGACACCGATCCGAACCGCACCGGCATGCTGCCCTTCGCCTTCCTCGACGGATTCGGCTTCGAAAAATACGTCGACTGGGCGCTCGACGTGCCGATGTATTTCGTCGTTCGCGACGGACGCTATCATGACATGACGCGCTTCACCTTCCGCCAATTCCTTGAGGGGATGGCGCCCGACGATGTCCCCCACCCGCAACCGACGATGGGCGACTGGAAGAACCATCTCTCAACACTCTTCCCCGAAGTCCGGCTGAAGACCTATCTCGAGATGCGCGGCGCCGACGGCGTGCCGTGGCGGCGGCTCTGCGCGCTGCCGGCACTCTGGGTCGGGCTGCTCTACGACCAGGCCTCGCTCGACGGCGCCAAGGCGCTTATCGCCGACTGGACGGCGGAGGAGCGGCAGGCTCTGCGCGACGCGGTGCCAAAGACGGCACTCGCGACGCCCTTCCGCAACCGCACCGTCCTCGACATCGCGCGCGAGGTCGTGGCGCTCGCACGCGGCGGGCTCGCGCGCCGCGCGATGGCCGGCAACGGCGCGGCCGACGAAGTCCCCTATCTCCACCCGCTGGAGGAGACGCTGGCGCTCGGTAAGACCCCCGCGGAAAACCTCATCTGGCAATATCAGACGCTCTGGGGCCGTTCGGTCGAGCCGCTTTTCGAAGCGCAGGCCTACTAGGAAACCATCGACCGCGCTGACTGGTCGCATCAGAAGGTTTGGCTGGAAGCGCGCGGCTATCTGGCGCATATCGTGTCGCCTCTCCAGCTCGAAGCTTCCGTTGGCCTCCACGACACTTTCGGCGCCGCTCTCGCGCAAACCCCTCGCCGCCGGCGATCTTGGGCTCTTCGGCGGAACCGTGCTCGTGTGGAGCACGACCTGGCTGGCGCTGAAATTCCAGCTCGGCGTGGTCGACCCGCAGGTCTCGCTGGTCTGGCGCTTTCTGATCGCCGCGCCGCTGATGTTCCTCGTCTGCAAGCTGGCGGGCGCGCGCATCGCGTTTCCGCTCAGGACGCATCTCCGCTTCGCGGCGCTCGGCCTTTTCTTCTACTCGACCAACTTCATTCTCTTCTACAATGCCGGACAGTACGTGGTGTCTGGCCTTCTCGCGGTCGTCTTCTCGCTTGCCTCGCTGACGAATATCGCGCTTGCCGCGATCTTTCTCGGCGAGCCGCTCAGACCTCGCGTGGTGCTCGGCGCGCTTCTCGGCCTCAGCGGAATTTCGCTGCTGTTCTGGCCCGAGATCGACGGCCATCTTGGGGCTGGCCCGCTGATCGGCCTCGGCCTTGGATTCCTCGGTTGCCTGTCGTTCTCGACAGGCAACGTGATCGCAGCACGGGGGCAGGCTGACGGCATCCCCGCCCTCTCGGCGAACGCCTGGGGGCTCACCTACGGCGTCGTCGTCAACGTGATCGTGGCGCTCGTCGCCGGCAGCGCCTTCATCATCGAGCCGACGCCGAGCTATCTGATCGCGCTTCTCTGGCTTGCCGTTCCGGGCTCGGTCCTGGTCTTCTGGATGTACCTGGCGATGCTTGGGCGGATCGGCGCCGACCGGGCCGGTTACACGGCTGTCGCGGCGCCGGTGTTGGCGCTCCTCGTCTCGACCTTCGCCGAGGACTACAGGTGGTCGGCGCTGGCGGTGTGCGGCCTGGTGCTGGTCGCGGCCGGAAACGTGCTCGTGCTGACGCGCAAGCGGGGCTGAGCGCGCAGCTCTACTCGGAGAGCACCCGCGTCGGCGGGATCGTCACTGTCATCACCGTGCCTTCGCCGCGCGCGCTCCTGATCGAGAGCGACGCGCGGTTTGCTTCCACCAGCGCTTTCGTAAGCGGCAAGCCAAGCCCGGTGCCGGCGCGGTCCGCGAGGCTTGCGATCGAAAGGTCGCGGAACGGCTCAAGTGCGCGCGCAAGTTCCGCTTCCGACATTCCGTGGCCGGTGTCGCGGATGCGAAGCAGCGCCTCGCCGTTCTCGCTGAGGCTGGTCGAGACGATCACCTGTCCGCCCGGCCCGGCATGGCGCACGGAATGCGAGAGGAGATTCATCACGATCTGGCGGAGCGTGCGCTCGTCGGCGACGATCGCCGGGACCTCTCGCGCGAGGCTGGAGCGGAGGACGACCCGCGCGCGGCCGGCCTGCGCCTGCATTAGGCCGATCGCCTCGTGCACGATTTCGTTCAAGGGCACGGCGGCGAATTCGAGAGCGAGCCTGCCGGCCTCAATTCGCGAGATGTCGAGGAGGTCGTTGACGAGGTTCACGACATGCTCGCCGGAGGAGCGGATCGTGCGCAGATATTCGCGGTAGCGCTCGTTCTCGACCGGGCCGAAGCGCTCTTCGATCATCGCTTCGGCGTTGCCGATGATGCCGTTCAGCGGCGTGCGGATCTCGTCGCTGACGCGGGCGAGGAACTCAGACTTTTGGGTGGAGGCGTCTTCCGCCGCGCGCTTCGCCGCGGTCAGATCCGCCTCGATCCGCTTCCAGTGCGTGATGTCGCGAAGCACGGCGCAGAAACGCTGCCCCTCCTCGCTCGAAATCCGCCCCATGGTCATGAACAGCGGAATCGAGCCGGCGCCGGCCGCCGCCTCGACCTCGCGCCCTTCGTTCAGAAGGCTGGCGACTCCATTGTCGCGAAGCCCCGAGAGATAATCGAGCGCAGCCTTCTGGCTATCTGGCGTCAGGAGGTCGTCGAACTGCCGGCCGACCATTTCGGCGGCATCGAGCCCGAAGAGGGCTTCGGCGCTCGCGTTGACGCTTTCGATCGCGCCGGACGCATCGAGGACGACGACGCCGTCCGTCGCGGTGTCGAGGATCGCAGTCATCTCGCGAAGCCGCCGACGGGCCTCGGCGAGCTGTTCCGACAAGGCGGAGAGGCGGGCGTCCGTGGCCGGAGGCGTAGCGGCTCGCGCCGTGTCCTTTTTCTCCGGCTGGGTTTTCTCAGGTTGGGCCGGCGCTGTCTCCCGCTCTCGCGGTTCCGTCGTATCCGGCGGCTGCTCTTCGACTACCGGAGGCGGTGCATTGGCGGCAGGAGGCTCTTGAGAGAGCGCCGCCTCGCCGTCGTCGGCGAATTCCTCCGAGGCTTCCTGCTTGGCCGCGAAGCCGTCCACGATCCGATCGCGGAGCACGGCCGCGATCTCCTCGAAGGCACTGCGCTCCTGTGTCGTGAGGCGCGCGCTGTCGGCCAGGCGCTCGAGATCGGCGCGGATCGGTACGACGTTCGCGGCGAGCAATTCCTCGTAAGGCGGCTGCGGATCGCCCAGCGGAGCCACCGGAGCGAAACGTGCCTCGAACGTCGCCGGCATCAGCGCCTCCGCCGGCCGCAATATGCCGAAGCCGCGAAAGCCCTGGAAAGACTGGTCGCCGCCGAAGACGGGAAGCGCCGTAAGCTCGACCGGCACGCGAACGTTCGAGCCTTCGATCGGCCACCAGGCGGTCAGCCCGCTCCAGGTGTCGCGCTGGCGAAGCGCGCGCGCGATCCGCCCGCCCGGATCGAGCCGGAGCCGCACCGACGCTTCCTGCCAGCGCTCGCCGATGATCTCGGCGTTGCGGCCGACGACCTGCGCGAGGCCCGGCGAGAGAAAAAGGAAACGGTCGGCGGCATCGGTCTGCCAGAGAAAGCGAACCGGCGCGCGTGAGAGAGTCTGCGGCACCCTTCCCGCAGAGACCGTGCGCGGCGGCGGGCGCTCGGCCGAAGCCCGACCCTCGACGGGCGGAGCGGGCTTGGGCGGTGGCGCGGCAACCGGCTTCGCCGGCGGCTGTTCTTCGTGCGGCAGTTCCTCGGCCCTGCCGCCATCCGCCTTGACCTCGGCAGCGGGCGTCGGCGCAGGCGGTTGCGGGAACGTCGGACGCGCCGCTTCTTCGCGGAGTGCGGCCGCGAGCATGCTCAGCCCGGGCCCATCCACCTCCGGCCGCCTTACCGTCACCTTCTCGCGCAGCGGTGCGACAGGCTCCGGTCTCCGCTCCACGAGGCAGAGCCGGAGCGCGCGACCGCCCTCCAAAAATTCGGCCGCGCCAGTTGAGGCGCCGATCAGTTCCGAAATCCCAGGCGCGCCTTCGGCGAGCGTCTCGCCGGTCGCGCCGACGATCGCCGCCGCGAAACCGCCGCCCGTGAAGAAGGCGGCAAGGTCTTCCGGCGTGGGCTTCGCATGGCCCTCCGGGGCAACCACCAGAAGCCCCCGCTCGCCCGCGGCGCGCACCAGCCGGCAACGGCAAAGCACCGGAAGCGCGGCAAGATCGTCGGCGAGCCTCAGCCGTGCGAGCGTGCCGCTCTCCGGGATGGCGCGCGCCAAGCTCGCAACCGTGCGCCGCAGGCCAACTGCCGCCCCGCGCTCCGCCAGCCGCGCGAAACCCGCCCCGAGCATCTTCCCTGCAGCAGGGTTCGCCCAAAGCACGCGGCTCCCATCACGCGCGAAGACGAGCGCCGGCTCGGCGGAAAGCAGAAGCGCGCCGAGCTCGGGCACGGAAGCAAACGCCAGGGCGGTCTCCCGCCAGCCTTCCATCAACGGCTTTCTCCCCCCGCGCGCCGCTTGGTTAATGAAACGTTATGGCAGAGATGAGGACGTGGGCCAGTGCCCGCGCTCCTCTGCTCCCCGCTAATCACCAATCCTGGTTAACGACGATTCTGGTTAACGGAAGAGTGACTTAGCGCCTTTAGGGTTTGTGCGGTGCAAAATTATGTTGCAATGCACAATAACCTTCCCTATTTTCGCTTCATCAGGACGCGAATGAGATGGAGACCTTCCTATGGCGAGCACAGAAAGCAAGGCCCGCGCTGCCAAAGCCGCAGCGGGCGATGCCGTGACTAAGACTGTGGCGGCGGAAAAATCGGCGGCGAAAGACATGATGGCCGCCTTTTCGTTCCCGGATTTCGAGATTCCCGAGATTTTCCGGTCCTTCACCGAGCAGGGCCTGAGCCAGACCCGCGAGAGTTATGCCCGCATGAAGAGCGCCGCCGAAGAGGCGACCGACGTTCTTGAGGACAGCCTGGAGACCGCGCGCGAGGGTATGCGCGAGGTTCAGTTCAAGGCGCTCGACATCGTGAAGTCGAACTCCGACGCCGCTTTCGAGCTGATGCGGAAGCTGCTCGCGACGACCTCCGTCGCGGATGCGATGCAACTGCAGACCACGTTTGCGCGCGAACGCTTCGAGGCCATGGTCGACTACTCGAAGGACGTGCAGGCGACCGTCACGAAGGCCAGCACGGAAGCTGCGGCTCCCGCCAAGGCGATGATCGAGAAGGCCATGAGCGCCGCTAAGACCGCCTGACCTTATCCCTTCTACGAAGAAAAAAGCCCGGGCGAGCCCGGGCTTTTTTTTGATGCTTTGTTGATGGCTCGTGAGCCTCCGACGCGCTTGCGTTTCCGCTCCGGTAACTTAGAAATTCGAGACTCCCGCCAGCAGCCGCGGGTTATTCTCGATTCGGGCGATCGATGTACACGGCGACTACAAACCGGATCAGCGTCAGCGTCGAGCCTCGCTACATGGCGGACCGGTCCGACCCGGCCGAAGGTCGGTTCTTCTGGTCGTACACGGTGGAGATCGCCAATGGCGGCGCTGCGCCGGTCCAGATTCTTGCGCGCCACTGGGTCATCACGGACCAGTTCGGGCGACGCGAGGACGTGCGCGGCATCGGCGTCGTCGGTGAACAACCGGTGATTGATCCAGGGGCATCCTATACGTATACGAGTGGCTGCCCCTTGCCGACGCCGTCCGGTACCATGGTCGGCACCTACCAGGCCGTCGGCGATGACGGCGAGGTCTTCTCCGTCGAAATCCCCGCCTTCTCGCTCGACATTCCCGGCCAGAAGCGCGTGTTGAACTGAGCCGCGATCGACTGCCGGATCAAGTCCGGCAGTCGATGCGTGTTTCGGTGCGGACCTACGATCGCTTGGCGGCGATCTCCGCCGGATCGAAGCTGTAGTTCGCGCCGCAGAACTCGCAGCGCACTTCTACTGCCCCGGAGAGCGCAGCCGCCTCATCGATCTCGGCCTCGTCCATCTGCTGCAACACCTCGCCGATCCGATCGCGCGAGCACGAGCAGTTCTCCTCGATCGAGATCGGTTCGAAGACGCGCACGCCGCGTTCGTGGAAGAGGCGGTAGAGTAGCCGCTCGGCGACGATCGACGGGTCGGTCAGTTCGTGATCCTCGACTGTGTCGATCAGCGCCTGCGCTTCGACCCAAGCATCGTCGTCCTCCCGGTCGTCGTCCTCCACCAGCGCTCCTTCCGGGGCATCACCCGCCGGAAGATCGCGGTGGCGGATGCGCTCGCCCGCGTCGGGCAGGAACTGCCCGATGATGCCGCCTGCGCGCCAGGTTTGCCGCGCGGCGCCATCGGCGTCACGGTCGTACATCTCCGCGACGGCAAGACGGATGCGGGTCGGAATCTGCTCCGACTGGCGGAAATAGGTATGCGCCGCCGCCTCGAGCGTTTCGTCCTCAAGCGGCACGTAGCCCTGATAGCGCTGCTGCGTCTGGCCCTGCTCGACCGTCATGGCCAACGTGCCGGTGCCGAGCAGAACGCTCGTATCCCACTCGCCGTCGAGCGTCGCCGCGCTGACCGCGTCCGCATCGAACGTGGCGGTCGCGCGGATCTGGCCCGGCGTGCGCACGTCGACCACGACGAGCGATACGGGGCCGTCGGTCTGCGTCTGCAGGATGAAGCGCCCGACATCCTTCAGCGACGTTGCAAGCAGAGAGGCGAGCACCGCCGCCTCTCCGACGAGCCGCTTCACCGGCGGCGGGAAGTCGTGACGCTGCAGGATGGCATCGATCGATGCGCCAAGCGTCACGACGCGACCGCGCACGTCGAGTCCCTCGACCTGAAAAGGTAGAGCCCGATCGTCGCCACCCGAGGGCTCAATCGCGAAAAAGCCGGTCTCGCTCACCGTCACGCTCCCGTTCCAAGACACCAGGCAAGGATGCCCTTCTGGGCATGCAGGCGGTTCTCCGCCTCGTCGAACACAACGGATTGGGGTCCGTCGATCACGTCCGCCGTCACCTCCTCGCCGCGGTGGGCGGGGAGGCAATGCATGAATATGGTGTCGGGCTTGGCTTTCTCCAAAAGCCGGGCGTTGACCTGATAGCGTTTCAGGAGATTGTGGCGGCGCTCGCTCTCCTTGTCGCCCATGGAGACCCAGGTGTCCGTCATCACGCAATCCGCGTCGACGACCGCCTCCTCCGGGTCGCTCAGAAAGCGGACTTCGGCCCGGTTCTCGGCGATCCATTCGCGCAGCGCCGGGGGCGGCTCAAGCTCCGCCGGGGCGGCGACGTCGAGCTTGAACGAAAAGCGCGTCGAGGCGTGGACGAGCGAGGCAAGCACGTTGTTCACGTCACCCGACCAAGCAATTTTCTTGCCGGCGACCGGGCCGCGATGCTCCTCGAAAGTCATCAGGTCGGCCATGATCTGGCAAGGATGCGAGCGCCGTGTCAGCCCGTTGATGACCGGCACGGTGGCGTATGAGGCGAGCTCCAGAAGCGCATCGTGGTCGAGAATGCGGATCATGATCGCATCGACGTAGCGGGAGAGCACGCGCGCCGTGTCGGCGAGCGTCTCGCCACGGCCAAGCTGCATCTCCTTGCCGGAAAGCACCACGGTGTCGCCGCCGAGCTGGCGCATTGCGACGTCGAAGGAGACGCGCGTGCGCGTCGACGGCTTGTCGAAGATCATCGCAAGGACACGGCCGTCGAGCGGACGCTCGCGGCTGTCGCGCTCGTCGGCCTTTATCCGCCGGCTGTCGTCGATGATGCCGCGCAGCGTCTCTGACGGAAGGTCGGACAGGTCAAGAAAATGCCGCGGGGCGTCCATCGCGCTCGCGCCTTCACTCGGCGGCGGCGCGGCGCGTCAACCCTGCGAGCGCCGCGTCGAGACGCTCAACAGCTTCGTCCACGTCCGCCTCGCTGATGATGAGCGGCGGCAGCAGGCGCACGACATTGTCGCCGGCCGCAACGAGTAGCAGTCCCTCGCCGCGCGCGGCGGCAACGACATCGCCGTTCGGGACGCGGCACTTTATGCCGAGCATCAGCCCCTCGCCGCGGATGCCTTCCACCACGTCGGGATGGGAGTCGACCACGGCGGCGAGCTTCTGCTTGAGCCGGATACCCGTCTGCCGGACGTGCTCAAGGAAGCCGTCACCGAGGATCACATCGAGCACGGCCGCGCCCACGGCCATCGCGAGCGGATTGCCGCCGAACGTCGTGCCGTGCGTGCCTGCCGTCATGCCGGCGGCCGCCTCGCGCGTCGCAAGGCAAACGCCGACCGGAAAGCCGCCGCCGAGCCCCTTGGCAAGCGTCGCGATGTCGGGCGCGATCCCCGCCCACTCGTGCGCCAGGAAGCGGCCCGTGCGGCCCATGCCGGTCTGGATCTCGTCGAAGATCAGAAGCAGGCCGCGCTCGTCGCAAAGCGTCCGGAGGTAGCGAAGATCGTCGAGCGGCACGGGGCGGATGCCCCCCTCGCCCTGGATCGGCTCGATCAGGATCGCGGCGGTCTCCGGCGTGATCGCGGCTTCCAGCGCCTTGCGGTCGCCGAAGGGAACCTGGTCGAAGCCATCGACCTTCGGTCCGAAGCCCTCCAGGTATTTCTTCTGCCCCCCGGCGGCGATGGTGGCGAGCGTGCGGCCGTGGAACGCGCCCTCGAAAGTGATGATGCGGAAGCGCTCCGGCGCGCCGTTCACGTAATGATAGCGCCGCGCCGTCTTGATCGCGGCTTCGTTCGCCTCGGCGCCGGAATTGCCGAAGAACACGCAGTCGGCAAAGGTCGCCGCAACAAGCCGCTCGCCGAGCGCGCGCTGGCCCGGGAATCTCGAAAATGTTGGAGACGTGCCAGAGCTTCTCGGCCTGGGCCTTCAGCGCCGCGACAAGGTGCGGGTGCGGCATGGCCGAGCACATTCACCGCGATGCCGCCCATGAAGTCGAGGTAGCGCGTGCCGTCGCCCGCAACGAGCCAGGCGCCCTCGCCTCGCTCGAAGGCAAGGTCGATCCGCTGATAGGTTGAGAACAGCGGAGAATCCGTCTGCGGTTTTGTCGCCATCGCGGCCGGCCGGGGTTTCAGAAAATCAAAGGCCGCCCGAGGGCGGCCGCCAAATCTCGCTTACCACGGCCCAGGTAACGCGCGCAAACGCGAAGGCGGGCTGAAACGCCGGGCTCGCAAGCGGCTCAGGGCCGGCGTTCCGCCAGCCACACCGTGTGCCCGCCGCATTGCGGATCCTCAACGCGATGCGCGACGACGCCGA
Organism: uncultured Alphaproteobacteria bacterium; assembly: GCA_963805325.1. Lineage (GTDB taxonomy): Bacteria > Pseudomonadota > Alphaproteobacteria > Rhizobiales > Afifellaceae > DASWJZ01. Next base: position 274,834 of record CAWDTS010000001.1, read on the forward strand.
ACCCGTTCGCTTCGAGGAGCGTCCGGTATTCCTCGGCGTCGAGGCTCGCGTGGAAGAGAGCCTGGCCATAGAGGTCACCGATCGCCTCGCCCGCGGCCGGCCCGGAGGTAAAGAGGAGCGACGCGCCGGGCGCGGCATGCGCGCCAAAAACCGGGAACATCGCGCGTTGCGCGTCCTGCGAGAGGTGGAAGAAGCTGTCCCAAGCGACGATCGCGTCGAAACGCCGGCCAAGCCCCAGGCGCCGCATGTCGGCGACGACCCACGTCTCATCCGGAAAGCGTGAGCGGCAAAGCGCCACCATGGCCGGCGCCGCATCGACACCCGTGACGGCGTGACCCCGCGCGATGAAGAAGCCGGCGATCGGCTCGCCCATTCCGCAGCCCAGATCGAGCACGGCGGCCCTCGTCGGCAGGCGAGCGGCAATCAGGCCGAGATAGGCCTCCTCGCCGGCGTTTCGGTTGCGGTCGCGGTCGAAGGAAGCGGCGGAGGCCTCGTAAAGCCGCCAGACCTCTTGCAATTCCGGCGGGTGTGACATTCGCGACTCACCTTCTTCAATTCACAGATAATGCCGTTGGAAAAGCCTGGCCAACTCTTGTCGGCGATTCCGGCCGACTATACGTTCAGCCTCAGAAACGCACGATATGTTGTGCGGCGGGCCAGACTTCCATCTAGGACTTGCGTTGAGCGCGGGCGCGTATGTTCCGTGAACGCGCCTGGATTCTGCGAGAAATCGGCCCCGAGGAGAAGAGATGTCCTGGACCGACGAACGCGTCGAATTGTTGAAGAAACTCTGGCAGGACGGCCTCTCGGCCAGCCAGATCGCCGGTGAGCTTGGCGGCGTGACCCGCAACGCGGTGATCGGCAAGGTTCACCGTCTGGGGCTTTCGGGCCGCGGGCAGCCGACCTCTTCCATCAAGCGCCAAAGGCGCACGCATCCGAGCGGCATCCGCAGGACGCGCACGGTTTCGGTCGGCAACCTCGCCCTGAAGACAAACCTCGAATACCTGCCCGACGCGGACCTACAGCCACGCCGCAACGTCGTTGTGCCGATCGCGCGAAAGCTCACGCTCTATCAACTCAACGAGCACACCTGCAAATGGCCGATCGGCGATCCCGGCCAGGAAGATTTCCACTTCTGCGGGCACGATTCGCTGGAAAGTCTCCCCTACTGCGAGTATCACGCAGGGGTTGCGTATCAGGCCCCCGATCCGCGGCGGCGCGCCAAACGCGCCGGCTGAGCGGCTCGCGCAGCCTCCTTCCTCCCGAAGAAAGGGCGTACCAAAATGGCGGGGCTTGCCCCGCCCTTTCTCCGTCTGGAGACGGCTTAACGCTTACGCGCGCTCGAACTGCTCGTTGAAGGCGTAGCCGGCGCCGCGGACGGTGCGGATCGGGTCACGGCTTCTGCCGCGGTTCAGCGCGCGGCGCAGTCGGCCGATATGAACGTCGACCGTGCGCTCGTCGACATAGACGTCGTGACCCCACACACCGTCGAGGAGCTGCTCGCGGGAGAAGACGCGGCCCGGAGTCTTCATCAAGAATTCGAGCAGGCGGAATTCCGTGGGGCCGAGATGCACCTCGCGCCCGGCGCGCCGCACGCGGAACGTCTCGCGGTCGAGTTCAAGATCGCCGGCGCGAAGCACCGAGGAGATCGCCTCCGGTCGCGCGCGCCTTAAGAGCGCCTTCACGCGCGCCATCAGCTCCGGCACCGAGAACGGTTTCACGACGTAATCGTCGGCGCCGGTCGCGAGTCCGCGGATTCTCTCATCCTCCTCGCCGCGCGCCGTCAGCATCAGGATCGGAAGCGCCGCCGTGTCGTCGCGCGTCCGCAGACGCCGGCAAAGCTCGATTCCGGAAAGGCCGGGAAGCATCCAGTCGAGGATCAGGAGGTCCGGCATGCGCTCGCGCAGCCTGACCTCCGCCTCGTCGCCGCGCGCGGCAACCTCCACCTCGTAGCCCTCGGCCTCGAGGTTGTAGCGAAGGAGCAGCGTCAGCGGCTCCTCGTCCTCCACGATGAGGATAAGTGGCTTTGCCATGGCCGCTGTTCCTCCGTCGCCCTGCCTATTCGTCGATCTGCGTGCTCGATTGCCGGGGGCCTTCCCATTGCTCGCCGGTGATCAGGTAGAAGACCGTCTCGGCGATGTTGGTGGCATGGTCCCCGATGCGCTCGATGTTCTTGGCGCAGAACAAAAGATGCGTGCACATCGTGATGTTGCGCGGATCCTCCATCATGTAGGTGAGGAGCTCGCGGAAGAGCGACGTGTAGACTGCGTCGATCTCCTGATCCTGCGTGCACACGTCGCGCGCCTTCTCCACATCGCGAGTCGCATAGGCGTCGAGCACGCGCTTCACCTGGCGAAGCGCCAGGTCGGAAATGTGCTCCACGCCGACGCGCAGCTTGTTGGAGAACGTCTCCTTCTGAATCACGACGGCGCGCTTGGCGATGTTCTTGCCGAGGTCGCCAACGCGCTCCAGGTCGTTGGCGATACGGATCGCGGCGATCGTCTCGCGCAAATCCTGCGCCATCGGCTGTCGGCGCGCGATCAACACGATCGCGTCCTCCTCGATCTGGCGATGCATCGCATCGACCTTCTTGTCCGCCTCGATGACCTCGTGCGCGAGGCTGACATCAGAGCGCAGAAGTGCGCTGATTGAGTGCTCGACGATCTGCTCGGCGCGGCCGCCCATCTCGGCGATGGAGCGGGAGAGAGCCTGAAGCTCGTCTTCGAACGAGGTGACTATGTGTTGTGTCATTCCTTGCGTCCCTCAGCAGCCCGGCTAGCCGAAACGGCCGGTGATGTAGTCTTGCGTGCGGCTGTCGCGCGGAGCGGTGAAGATCTTCGAGGTCTCGTCGAACTCGACCATCTCACCGAGATACATGAAGGCGGTGAAGTCGGAGACACGTGCCGCCTGCTGCATGTTGTGGGTGACGATGCAGATTGTGTACTCGTTCTTCAGCTCGTCGATCAGCTCCTCGATCTTTGACGTGGAGATCGGATCGAGCGCCGAGCAGGGTTCGTCGAACAGAATGACTTCCGGGCGCACCGCTACGGTGCGCGCGATGCACAGGCGCTGCTGCTGACCGCCCGACAGGCTCAGGCCGTTGGCGTTGAGCTTGTCCTTCACCTCTTCCCACAGCGCCGCGCGCTGCAGGCAGTGCTTGACCCGGTCGTCGATCTCCGACTTCGAAGTCCGCTCGTAGAGGCGGATGCCGAAGGCGATGTTCTCGTAGATCGTCATCGGGAACGGCGTCGGCTTCTGAAACACCATGCCGACCTTTGCTCGCAGCAGGTTCAGGTCCTGCGAAGGCGAGAGGATGTCCGTGTCGTCCATCCTGACATGGCCTTCCGCGCGTTGGCCGGGATAGAGGTCGTACATCCGGTTGAGGATGCGCAGCAGCGTGGACTTGCCGCAGCCCGACGGGCCGATGAAGGCCGTCACCTTGTGCAGATAGAGCGGCACGTTGATGCTTTTCAGCGCGCGGGCTTCGCCATAGTAGAAATCCAGGTCGCGGATCGAGATCTTTTCCTTGAGACCTTCGGTGCCCGTCGCCGCCCTCGCGGCGCTCGGCGTGGGGACGCTGGCGCTTGCTACGTTCATGACGTTTTTCCCCTTGATGAGAAGACGCGCGCCCCGATGCTGAGCGCCAACACCGCCATCGTGATGAGAAGAGCGCCGGTCCAGGCAAGCTGCTGCCAGTCCTCATAGGGACTCAGCGCGAACTGGAAGATGACGACCGGCAGGCTCGAGACCGGCGCGTTCATATTCGTGCTCCAGAACTGGTTGTTGAGCGCAGTGAACAGCAACGGCGCCGTCTCTCCGCTGATGCGGGCGACCGCGAGAAGCACACCGGTGATCATGCCGGCGCGGGCAGCGCGATAAGCGACCTTCTGGATCATCAGCGAACGCGGCAACCCGATCGACGCCGCTGCCTCGCGCATCGTGTCGGGCAGCAAGCTCAGCATGTCCTCGGTCGTGCGCACCACCACCGGTATCACGATCACCGCCAGCGCCACGGAGCCGGCCCAGCCGGAGAAGTGGCCCATCCGGGCGACCATGATCTCATAGATGAACAGGCCGACCACGATCGACGGCGCGCTCAACAGAATGTCGTTGATGAAGCGCACCACCATGCTCAGTTTTTCGTAGCGGCCATACTCGGCCAGGTAGGTGCCCGCGAGGACGCCGAGCGGCGTGCCGATCAGAACGGCTATGGAGGTCATCACCAGACTGCCGACGATCGGGTTGAGCAGCCCTCCGGCGGAACCGGGCGGCGGCGTCATCTCGGTGAAGACCGCCAGGTTGAGGCCGCTGAAGCCCTTCCACAGGAGCACAGCGAGAATGAGGACCAGCCACGTCAGTCCGAATGCCGTGGCGGCGTAGGCAAGCCCGATGGCAACATGATTGCGGCGGCGGCGCGTGTCGTAGATCGCCATGCTCAGGCTCCAATTCGCGCGTTGAGCCGCATCAGCATGAGACGCGCCGCGGCCAGCACGAAGAACGTGATTACGAACAGGATCAGGCCAAGCGCGACCAGCGAGGACGTGTAGAGCACGCCGTCGGCCTCGGTGAACTCGTTGGCGATCGTAGCGGATATGGTCGTGCCCGGAGCCAGGATCGAGCCGGAGATGCGGTGTGCGTTGCCGATGACGAAGGTCACCGCCATGGTCTCGCCGAGCGCGCGGCCGAGCGCCAACATCACGCCGCCGATGACGCCGACACGCGCATAGGGGAGCACGACGTAGCGCACCACCTCCCAGGTCGTGGAGCCAATCCCGTAGGCGGCTTCCTTCAGCACCGGCGGCACCGCGTCGAACACGTCGCGCGTAATGGAGGTGATGAACGGCAGCACCATCACCGCGAGGATCAGACCGGCGGTCAGAATGCCGATGCCGTAGGGTGGGCCGGCAAAGAGCGTCGACAATCCGGGGATCGGGCCAAAGACCGTGATCAGGAACGGCTGCACCGTCTTCTGCAGAAACGGCGCGAATACGAACAGGCCCCAGATGCCGTAGATGATCGACGGAATGCCGGCCAGCAGCTCGATGGCGATGCCGATCGGGCGGCGCAGCCACATCGGGCACAGCTCGGTCAGGAACAGCGCGATAAACAGGCCGATCGGGACGGCGATCAGCATGGCAACGACCGAGGTGACGACGGTGCCGTAGATCGGTGCAATGGCGCCGAACCGCTCCGTCACCGGGTTCCAGACCTCCTGGTAGACGAACGAGAACCCGAAGGTGCTCAGCGCCGGCCACGAGCCACGGATGAGGGAAATGATGATGCCGCTCAGGATGAGGAGGACAATGATCGCCGCGGAACGCGTGATCCAGCGGAACGCGGTGTCCCCGTACCTGAGACGCCGCAAAATCTTGGCCCGTTCGACCTGTTGGCTCGCCTGCATAGCCCTGCCCTGCAACGCTGTATCAACCACAGGCCGCCTCCCGCTGAATCTGCATCGGGCTCTCTCCCCCTGGCCTGGGACCAAGGCCCACTGAAGCGGCAGCGACGCCGCAAGACAAGCTGCTAGGCTGTGAACACCGGTGGACAAGGAGAGGGCGCCGCCGGCGCCCTCTCCAATTTGCAGGGAGGATGATTACATGGCCGCGAAGACGGGCTTGCCGCTCGAGTCCTTGATCTCTTTCATCCAGTAGTCCTCGATGTTGGTCACCACGTTGGCGGGCATCGGGACGTAGTCGAGCTCAGCGGCCATATCGCCGCCCTTCTTGTAGCACCAGGCGAAGAACTTGAGCGCCTCGGCCGACGCGTCCGCATCCACGGGCTCCTTGTACATCAGGATCCAGGTTGCAGCGGTCATCGGCCAGGACTGGTCGCCAGGCTGGTTGGCGAGGATGACGCCGTAGCCGGGCTGGGACGACCAGTCGGCATTGGCGGCGGCGGCCGAGAAGGCATCCGACGTCGGAGCGACGGCCTTGCCGGCCTTGTTCATCATGTCGGTATAGGTCAGCTTGTTCTGCAGGGCGTAGGCGTACTCGACGTAGCCGATCGAACCCGCAGTGTTGGCGACATTGTTGGCGACACCTTCGTTGCCCTTGGCGCCGATGCCGACCGGCCACTCGACGGCCTTCTCAACACCGACCTTTGCCTTCCAGTCGGCGCTGACGTCGGACAGATAGTAGGTGAAGTTGAACGTCGTGCCCGAGCCGTCCGAACGATGCACGACCGCGATCGCCTGGTCAGGCAGCTTGGCGTTCGGATTGAGACTCGCGATCGCCGGATCGTTCCATTTGGTGATTTCGCCAAGGAAGATCTTGGCAAGCGTCGTGCCGTCGAGAACGAGAGCGCCGGGCTCGACACCTTCAAGATTCACGACCGGCACGATGCCGCCCATGACCATCGGAAACTGCGCGAGACCGATCTCGTCGAGCTCCGCGCCCGTCAGCGGCGCGTCGGAAGCACCGAACGTGACGGTCTTTGCCTTGATCTGCTTGATGCCGCCGCCGGAGCCGATCGACTGGTAGTTCAGCCCGTTGCCGGTCTCCTTCTTATAAGCATCCGCCCATTTGGCGTAGACCGGATACGGGAACGTAGCGCCGGCACCTGAAATGTCGGCGGCAGCTGCCGCGCCGATGCTCGTCGAAACGGCGAGCCCGATCGCGAGTGCGAGGTTGGAAATTCTCACCTGGCCTCTCCCTGATTGGAGTTCATGGTAATCGTGGGTGATCCGAACGACCGCCCCGGTCGCTCAGGCGTGCAGACCGTAGGCCCGCGCTGCTATGGTTCTATGAACTCTTCGCAACAGTATAATGACGCAGTAAGCTATTGAAATAACTGGCTAATCCTTACTTTCTTCCGAAACGTCCGCGCACGGAAGCGTAACAGTGAAGCGCGCGCCCTCAGCGGGCTTGCTGTCGATCTCCAGACGCCCTCTGTGGCGCGTGACGATGTGCTTGACGATGGCGAGCCCGAGGCCGGTTCCCTTCATCGCGCGGCTGGCGCCGACATCGGCGCGATAGAAGCGCTCCGTCAGACGTGGGATGTGCTCAGCCGCGATTCCCGGACCGTAGTCGCGCACGCTGATCGCGGCGCGCGGGCGCTCGCCCGAGGAGAGGTCGAGGGTTATTTCGACACGCTCGCCGGATGCGCCGTAGCGGACGGCGTTCTCCGTCAGGTTCTGCACGAGTTGCACAAGCTCGTCGCGGTCGCCGATCACCTCGACCGGCTCCGGTGGCGTCGTCACGGAGAGCTCCACGGAATGCTCGGCGGCGAGCGGCTGCATGGCGTCGGCGACGTGACGTATCACGCCGACGAGGTCGACGCGCTCCGTCGGTCGCCTGTGCACTCGCATCTCGACGCGCGAGAGCGAGAGAAGGTCGTCGATCAGCCGCCGCATGCGCCGCGCCTGGTCGAGCATGACATGAAGGAATTTCTCCGAGGCGACCGGATCATTGCGCGCCGAGCCGAGCAGCGTCTCGATGAAGCCCGTCAGCGAGGCGAGCGGCGTGCGCAGCTCATGGCTTGCATTGGCGACGAAGTCGGCGCGCATGCGCGCGACCGCGAGGCGATCGGAGACGTCGTCGAAGGTCACCAGGAGAAAATTGACGGAGCCGCCTGGCGAGTGCAGCGGACCGATCGTCACCGAATAGGTGGTCGAGGTCTCGCCCGGATCGCGGAACTCCACCGAAGTCTGCTGCCCGGCGCCGGCGATCTCGAGCGCCTCGGAAAATTCCGGCCGCCGAAAGGTCAAGGTGAACGCGTCGCCCGGCCGCGTGGCAGGAAAGAGCTGCGCCGCCAGCTCGTTCGCAAAGCGTACCGTGCCGGCGGCATCGAGCAGCAGAGCCGGCTTCGGAAAAGCTGCGACGGTCGCCTTCATGGCCGTGTCGGGCCAGACCCGCGAATGGCCGCGGGCCTCGCTGGCCGCGCGCCGCGCCGCCGATCGCCGCGGGCCGGTCGCGGCGACGACCAGAAGCACGGCGAAGGCGCCCGCCGCGTAGGCGAGCGGCAGGCCGAAAAACATCACGCCGGCGATCAATGCCACCGCTGCCGCAACGAGCACATGCGTGGAAGCGCGCAGTCGTTCGCCCGGCGTCGTCGCCTCCGGGCGCTCATTTGTTAAGGATTCATATGGCGAGTCGGCCATCGGGCCTCTAGCTTGTCGTGGGGGTCACTCGCGGACGTTGCCGCGCAACGATAGCGTCTTACGGTGAACGGATATGCAGCGCAGTCTAGACCGATTCCACGCCTTCGATCTCGACGATCCGGTATTGCCGGGGTGGATCGCCGACAACGCGCTCACGTCGGGCGGCTATCCTTACGCCAAGAAGCTCGGCCGCAAGGTTTACGAGAAGCAACTCGAGACGCTTCAGGTGGAGCTCGTCAAGCTGCTCGCATGGCAGTCGGCGACCGGCTCGCGCAGCATCCTCGCCTTTGAGGGGCGCGATGCAGCGGGCAAGGGCGGATCGATCAAGGTGGTGCGCGAGCATCTCAACCCGCGCCAGGCGCGCATCGTGGCGCTGGCAAAGCCCTCCGACCGGGAAACCGGGCAATGGTATTTCCAGCGTTATGCGGCGGAGCTTCCAGCAGCGGCCGAGATGGTCCTCTTCGACCGCTCCTGGTACAATCGCGGCGTGGTCGAACCGGTCATGGGCTTCTGCACGCCGGCACAGACCGACCGCTTTCTTCAGGAAGCTCCCGCCTTCGAACGTATGTTCACGAGCGGCGGCATCCGCCTCTTCAAGTTCTGGCTCGAGATCGGGCGCGAGATGCAGCTGAAGCGCTTCCACCAGCGGCGGCACGATCCGCTCAAGACATGGAAGATCTCGCCCGTGGATCTGGCGGCGATCGGTCGCTGGGACGCGTTTTCCGAAGCGCGCGATCGCATGGTCGCGGCGACGCACTCGAAATATGCGCCCTGGATCATCGTGAAGGCCAACGACAAGCGGCGCGCGCATCTGGCGTTGATCCGCCACGCGCTGCTCAGCATCGACTATCCGGAGCGCGACAAGCACGCGATCGGCAAGGTCGACAGGAAGATTCTCGGCATCGGAACGAAGCCGCTGAACGGCGCGGACTAGTCTCCAGACAGACGCCCCGCGGCGTCGAGATAGGCGATCACTTGATCGGCGAGCGCTTCCGGCTCGGTGGCGGCCGTCCGCAGATGGATTTCAGGCGCGGCGGGCGGCTCGTAGGGCGAGTCGACGCCGGTAAAATTCTTGATCTCGCCGGCCCGCGCCCGCGCGTAGAGGCCCTTCGGGTCGCGCGACTCCGCAAGCGCGAGCGGCGTGTCGACGAAGATCTCGACGAACTCCCCTTCCCCCATCAGCCCGCGCGCCATGTCGCGCTCCGAGCGGAAGGGAGAGATGAAGGAGACGAGCACGATCAGCCCGGCATCGGCCATCAGCTTCGCGGCTTCCGCGACGCGGCGGATATTCTCCACGCGGTCGGCGTCGGTGAAGCCGAGATCGCGGTTCAGCCCGTGCCGCACATTGTCGCCGTCGAGGATCGTGGTGTGCCGCCCACGCGCATAAAGCTGCTTCTCGACGAGATTTGCGACGGTCGACTTGCCGGAACCGGAAAGCCCGGTAAACCACAGCACCGACGGCTTCTGATGCTTGAGACGCGCGCGCGCCGCGCGGTCGATGTCGAGCGCCTGCCAATGGATGTTCGAAGCGCGGCGAAGCGCGAAGCGGATCATGCCCGCCGCGACGGTCTGGTTGGTGAAGCGGTCGATCAGGATGAAGCCGCCCGAATCGCGGTTCGCAGCATAGGCGTCGAAAACGATCGGCTCGGCGGTCGAGATATTGACCATGCCGATCTCGTTCAGCTCCAGAATCTTCGCGGCGTTGTGCTCCAGCGAATCCACGTCGAAGCGGTATTTGAGGTCCGTCACCTGCGCCGGCACGGTGCGCGTCATCGACTTCAGGAGATATTGGCGGCCGGGCAGCAAGTCCTCCTGGTCGAGCCACACGATGTCGGCGGCGAACTGATCGGAGAGCGAGGGGCGGGCGTCGGCATGCGAAAGCACGTCGCCGCGACTGATGTCGACCTCGTCGGCGAGCGTCAGCATGATCGACTGGCCAGCGACGGCGCTTTCCTCTTCGGCCGCGCCGACGAGGAGCTTCGTCACGCGGCTCGTCCGGCCGGAGGCGGCGACGGCGATCTCGTCGCCAACGGCGACGCGGCCGGAGAGCACCGGCCCGGCAAAGCCGCGAAAATCCTGGTTCGGGCGGCAGACCCACTGGACGGGCAGGCGGAACGGCCCGCTCTCCGCGCTGTGCGACGGAGCCGCGCGCTCCAGATGCTCAAGCAGCGCCGGTCCGGAATAGTACGGCGTGCGGGCGCTTTTGACGGTCACGTTGTCGCCTTCGCGCGCCGAGATCGGAATCGCGGCGACGGTCGCGATGCCGAGCTTCGCGGCGAGAGCCTCGAAGGCCGCGGTGATCTCGCGGAAGCGGCTTTCGTCGAAGCCGACGAGATCCATCTTGTTCACCGCGAGCACGACATCGCGGATGCCGAGCAGCGAGACGATCGCCGCGTGGCGCCGCGTCTGCGTCAGCAGCCCCTTCGTGGCGTCGACAAGAAGGATCGCAAGATCGGCGGTCGAGGCGCCGGTCGCCATGTTGCGCGTGTACTGAACGTGGCCCGGCGTGTCGGCGACGATGAAGCGGCGGTGCGGCGTTGCGAAGAAGCGGTAGGCGACATCGATGGTGATGCCCTGCTCGCGCTCCGCCTCAAGCCCGTCGACGAGAAGCGCGAAGTCGACGGCGTCGCCCGCCGTGCCGTGCTTCAAGGAATCCGCCTCAAGGTCGGCGAGTTGATCCTCCATCAGGAGATGGGAATCGTAGAGGAGCCGTCCGATCAAGGTGGACTTGCCGTCGTCGACACTGCCGCAGGTCAGAAGCCGCAGCGTGTCGGCGGTCTCCGCCGCGCTGACGGCTTCGAGCGAGAGCGCTTCCTTGTTCATGTGGGCACCCGAACGAACGCCGAACCCATAACCGTCATTCTCGGGCGGCGCCGTGCGCCGACCCGAGAACCCAGAACAATAAGAGGATCGCGATCTCTGGGTCCTCGGATCGCGCTTCGCGCGTCCGAGGATGACATCGGAGGGGTAAGACCGTTCATCAGAAATAGCCCTCGCGCTTCTTCTTCTCCATCGAAGCGGAGGATTCCCTGTCGATCAGCCGGCCGCCGCGCTCCGACGTGCGCGCCGCAAGCATCTCCGCCACGATCGCCTCAAGCGTCGCGGCGTTCGATTCGACGGCGGCGGTCAGCGGATAGCAGCCGAGCGTGCGGAAGCGGACGAGCCGCATCTCCGGCGTCTCGCCGCTGCCGAGCGGCAGGCGCTCGTCGTCGACCATGATGAGCTGGCCGTTGCGGACGACGGTCGGTCGCTCCTTGGCGAAATAAAGCGGCACGATCGGGATCTGCTCACGCAGGATGTAGGCCCAGATGTCGAGCTCGGTCCAATTCGACAGTGGAAAGACGCGCATCAACTCGCCGTCATGGACGCGCGTGTTGTAGAGGCGCCAGAGTTCCGGCCGCTGGCTCTTCGGGTCCCAGACGTGGCTTGCCGAGCGGAACGAGAAGATGCGCTCCTTGGCGCGGCTCTTCTCCTCATCGCGCCGCGCGCCGCCGAAGGCGGCGTCGAACTTGTTAAGATCGAGCGCCTGCTTCAGCGCCTCCGTCTTCATGACGCGCGTGTAGCTCGGGCCGCTGCTCGAACGGGTTCATCCCCGCCTTCACGCCGTCGGCGTTGGTGTGGACGATCAACTGCATGCCGGCATCGGCCGCAGCGCGGTCGCGGAAGGCGATCATCTCGCGGAACTTCCACGTCGTGTCGATGTGCATCAGCGGGAACGGCGGCGGCGCGGGAAAGAAGGCCTTGCGCGCCAGATGCAGCATGACGGACGAGTCCTTGCCGATCGAATAGAGCATCACCGGATGGCGCGACTCGGCCGCGACCTCACGCATGATGTGGATGCTCTCGGCTTCGAGACGCTCAATATGAGACAGGCGATCGGACATCGGACCAGGCCAGCGACAGGCCGCTTCGAGTGCAAGAAAGCGCGAGGGCGATCTTAGTCGATCGGCCGGCGCCGGTCAGCGCGAAGGGCCGGCTTCAGCCATCCGGCCCACGCGCAGAAGGCTATAGCGCGCTTCCAGCGCCGCCCGGTAGATATCTTCGATGCGCCGCGCGGCTGACTGTCAGGGAAAAATTTTGCTCTACTCTGCCGCGCCGCAGCATGGCCTCCGCGGCGATGCGTTCGGGCGCCAGGAGCGCGGCGCGCATCGCGGCGGCAAGGGCCGTCGCATCGCCCGGCGCAACCAGCCGGTTGGCCTCGCCTTCGAATATCTCCGGAACGCCCCCGACATCGGTCGCAATCAGCGGCATACCGGCCGCGGCCGCCTCCAGAACGACATAGGGGAGCGATTCTGCGCGCGAGGGCAGCACGACCGTGCGCGCCAGCGCGAAGGCCTTGCGCGCGGGCATCGGCGGCATGAAGGCCACGCGATGCTGCGTGACCTTGGCGTTCGCGAGATCGCGGTAGCGCTGTGCGTCGTCGGGCGTCGAAGGTCCGACGATCAGGGCGCGCGCCGGGTTCCCTTCCCGCTCAAGCAGCCCCAGCGCCTCGATGAAGAGATCGACCCCCTTCAGATCGCGCAACTCGCCGATGAAGATGAAATCAGCGGCATCGGGGTCCATGACGATCGGCTCAAAGTCCTCCGGCTTCAGGCCGTTGCGGACGATGTGCGCGGGGCAGCGCGGCGGGCCGACCTTCTCCCGATACATGCGCGCCTCGTAGGCGGAGACGTGGATCAGCCCGTCGGTCAGGCGCTCAAGCGCGCGTTCCACCCCGAAATAGAGGCGTCCCGTGAGCGAATGCGTATCGTAGTGCAGGCTGCCGCCGTGCGGCGCATAGAACGAAGCAACCGTCACGCCGCGGCGGCGCTCGAAGGCGGCGGCAAGCCGTCCGTAGACGCCGCCTTTGGCGCCGTGCGAATGGACGACGTCCGGGCGCATGCCGGCGACCGCGCGGGTTACGGCAAGGGTGGAGGGAATGTCTGTGGGGGCGATCGATCGGGCCATCGCAATGCGCTCGAGGCCGAGAGGGAGCGCCGGGCGAAGCGCGGCGAGCCGTTCCTCGTCGAGTGCGCTGCCGGTCGTGGAATCGCAGACCAGGCCGACGGCGTGTCCGGCCGCGTGTTGCGCCGAGACGAGATCGGACACGTGCCGGAAGACGCCGCCGACGGGCGCCCGGGTGACGTGGACGATTTTGAGCTCTTTGCGCAATTTCCGCGTGCCTTTCCCCGCTTTTTCTAAGGGTGTGCGGGCTAAGGCCGCGTAAACGGCGGAAAGCGGCCTTGGCCTTCCGCCGCATCGCGGAATAGTCTCCGCGCGCTTGCAGGAAGCCCGCGGGGAACCACGATGTCCAAGGCCGCAAAGCCAGAGCCGGCGGAGGGGCGGCTTGCCGTCGTCACCGGCGGGACGCGCGGCATCGGGGAAGGCGTTTCCCGCGCCCTCGCCGCGGAAGGCTGGCGGGTCATCGCCGGCGGGCTCGGCGAGGACGAGATCGCGGCCTTCAAGCACGACCCGATGATCGACGCGGTGCGGCTCGACGTGACCGACGACGGCTCCGTCGCGGCGCTCGTCGCGCGTGCCCCGAGGATCGATGCGCTGGTGAACTGCGCCGGCATGCTGATCCGCCAGGGCGGCGAGTGGGAGGTGGAGAACTTCCGCAAGGTGCTCGAAGTGAACCTCGTCGGCACCATGCGCATGTGCACCGCGGCCAAGCCGAAGCTCGCGGCGGCGAAGGGCGCGATCGTCAACACCGCGTCGATGTATTCCTTCTTCGGCGCACCGCACGCGCCGGGCTATGCGGCGTCGAAGGGCGGCGTCGCGCAGCTCACAAAATCGATCGCCGTCGCCTGGGCGGCGGACGGCATCCGCGCCAACGCCATCGCGCCGGGCTGGATCGACACCGCCTTGACGGCGCCGGCGATCGCCGACGTGTCGCGCGCGGAGGCTATCGTCGCGCGCACGCCGATGGCGCGCTGGGGAGCGCCGGAGGACGTCGCCGGCGTCGTGCTCTTCCTGCTGTCGGACGCGGCGCGCTTCATCACCGGCACGGTGCTCCCGATCGACGGGGGGTATCTGGTCACCTGAAAGGACGCGACAGATGAACATCCACGACAAGATGCCGAACCGCGAGGGGCTCAAGGAAAGCGCCGACGAACGGCGCGTGCCCTATCGCCATCCGCAGCCCGAATATTCGCCGCCGGAGATCGTCATCCCCGACGCGGTGCCGACCGACGAGCGGATGTGGGTGCCGCAGGCGGAGAACGTCTGGTTCCGCCCGCTCTGCCTCTGCGCCTCGCGCGGCTACTGGCAGAACCTCCTCAAGGTGACGAAGTCCGGTGTGCTTTCGCGTCATCGGCATCCTGAGCCGGTGCACGGCTACGTCATCAAGGGCGAGTGGCACTATCTGGAGCACGACTGGATCGCGACCGAAGGGGCCTATGTCTACGAGGCGCCCGGCGAGACCCATACGCTGGTCGTCGAAGACCATGTCCCGGAGATGATCACGATGTTCCAGGTGAACGGCGACAATGCTCTACGTCGACCCTGACGGGAAGGTGCAGGGCTACGAGGACGTCTTCACCAAGATCGAGATGTGCAAGCGGCATTTCGAAGCGATCGGACTGGGTGCGGCCTATGTCGAGCAATTCATTCGCTAAACCGGAAATCTATGGCCTGAACGTTTCTTAAGAGGGTCTTCCAAACTCCGCTGCCTTGCCTTGTACAAAAGTATGACTTATGAATTCGCGGTCCCCGAACGCACGCAGAGGCGCGGGGCGCGTCCAGGATTGGACGACCAAGGGAGGTAAACATGAAGCTCGTGATTTCGCTCGCGGCTTGCGCCGCAGCGCTTTCTTTTGCCGCCACCGGCGCCTACGCGCAGTCCGGCGGCGTCGACAAGGCGGTCGGCGGCTATTCGTGGGACGACGCGGCGAAGGAAGCCGACGGCACGAAGAATTTCCATTCCGCCGACGGACATCTGACTTTCGCCATCGTGACCCACACAGCCGGCAACGGGTTCTTCGATCCGGTCTATGTCGGCGCGACGGTCGCCGGGAACATGATCGGCGCCAAGATCCTGCTGCTCGGCTCGGAGAATCCGGTCGACGATCCGGCGCGTGAAATCGAGATCCTGAACCAGATCATTCAGGACCCGACGATCGACGGCATCATCATGACGACGCCGCAGGCGGGCGCCTATGACGACATCGTCAAGGCCGCGGAGAAGAACGGCATTCCGGTCGCCACAACGAACTCCTTCGACGGCGGCATCTATCACCGCCTCAGCATCAGCCACACCGGGCAGGATGCTTCGGCCGCCGCCATCGCCGGCAACGCGCTCGTCCAGTGTCTGATCGACAAGGGCGTCACCGGCGGCTCGATCGTCTTCCCGAGCAGCACGGCGCTCGGCAACATCGAGGTGAACAACCGCGTTTCCTCCGCCTACAACGCCACCGTCGCGGCGCTGAAGGCAGCCGGCAAGCTCGACGCCTTCAAGGTCGACGCCGGTCCGGAAGGCGTTGGCGTCGACGCCGACCCGAACGACCCGGTCAACGCCATCGTGTCGCTCTTCGAGTCGCGCGGTGACGTGGTCGGTGCGTTCGCCGGTAACAACGTGTTCACCCCGGCGCTCGCCAAGGCGGTCGCGCAAACCGGGATGACCGGCAAGATCTGCGCCTACGGCTTCGATCTCGGCCCCGCCCAGCAGCAGGCGCTGAAGAGCGGCGACCTGACCGGCGCGCTTGGCCAACAGCCCTTCCTGCAGGGCTTCTGGCCGGTGATGCAGCTCTACCTGCAGATCGACCGTGGCATCGCCGCCGCCAACCTCGACACGCGCGCGCAGCTCGTGACGAAGGACTCGGTCGGCAACGTCGGCAAGCGCTTCGAGAACTAGCCGAAATCGTCTGTTCTGCACCGGTCGCGAGAGGGCTATGCTCTCTCGCGACTGCGCTTGACGCCTCGACATTCGGGAACGCCACGTCGCAATGACGTCATCTCTTGCAGCGATGGGCCGACGTCCGGCGCAGTTCGTTGGCGGTTGGGAGGTCGGCCTCCTCGCCATGATGGCGCTCCTCTACATCGCCGGCGCCTTCATCAACCCGAACTTCTTCTTCTCCCTCGACGCGTTTCAGGCGCTTTTGCGCGACGCCTCCCGCTTCGCCGTGATGGCCATCGGCATGACGTTCGTCATCGCCAACAAGGATCTCGATCTCTCGGTCGGCTCGACCTACGGCCTGGTCGGCGTTGTCTTTGCCTACATGTTCGACCCCAACCACTACGACATGGGCGTCGTGCCGGCGATCCTCGCGTGCCTGGCGCTCGGCACCTTCATCGGCTTCGCCAACGGTCTCCTCGTCACCGTTTTGCGCGTCCCGGCGTTCATCGCCACCTTGACCATGCTCTTCATAGGCCGCGGCTTCGTCCTCGGCCTGACCGGCGGTCAATCGATCCTTTATCCGATCAAGGCGCGCGACTATCACTGGTTCTTCCAGCTCGGCGAATTCAACGCCTGGGGCTTCAACAACCAGATCACGCTCGCGCTCGTAGCTGTCGCAATCGGCGCCGTCGTGCTCGCCAAGACGCGCTGGGGCTACGAGACGCTTGCTACCGGCGGCAACGAGCAGGCGGCGATCTATGCAGGTATTCCGACACGCTGGGTGCGCGTGCGCTCGTACCTGCTTTCGTCGCTGTGCGCGACGGTCGCCGGGATCATGGCCGTCGCGCAGGACAAGGGCGCCTCGCCGCAGGGCGGCCTCAGCGCCGAACTGATCGTGATTGCTGCCGTCATCATCGGCGGCGCCTCCATTCTCGGCGGCCGCGGTCGTGTCCTCGGCAGCTTCCTCGGCGCGCTTCTGACTGTCCTCGTCAATAAGGTGCTGCGCGAGGGCGTGCCCATCACGCGCACGCTGATGATCAACGGCGAGCCGACCGCGGTGCAGGCGCATTTCTCGTTGCCGGCGGGTGCCGTGCCGGCCTTCATTGGCCTGCTGCTCCTCGTTGCCGTGCTGATCGAGCCGCTCATCATTCGCCAGCGCGTGCCGGCCCGACTCTGGGCCTGGCTCAGAGGGCGGCCGCCGCCAAAGCTTCTGGAGAGCGGCGGCGTGGCCATCGAGGGCGCGCAGACCAAGGGCTCAATGGCCGCCGACAATGCGCTTGCCGCGCGCGGCTTGGGCAAATTCCTGGCGCGGCGGGACGCGCTGGCAATCATGCTCGCCGTGGTTCTCTGGCTGGTCGGCCTTTATCTCAGGCCCGACTATTGGGCGCTGCTGCCAAATACGTTCGCGATCCTCCTGAACTACACCGAGCTGGCGCTGATCGCGATTGGCCTGACCTACGTCATCGCCGCCGGTGACATCGACCTCTCCGTCGGGGCCGTGCTGGCACTTGCCGGCAGCGCTGCCGCCTATGCGTTGAAGGTGATGGGCGCCTCCCCGGTCGAGGCGATCGGAATCGGGCTTGCCGCCGGGTTCCTCGCCGGAGCGTTCAACGGGTTGATGACGGTCGCCTTCCGGCTTCCCGCATTCGTTGCCACGCTTGGCATGTTCTACATTGCGCGCGGGCTTGCGTCCTGGCTTGTCGCCGGTCAGCAGCTCACCGGCTTCAACGAGGGTTACAACCTGATCGGCCGCAAGGTCGGCGATATTCTTTCCCACTTTGGCGTGCCGCGGCCGGCCGGAATCCTCGGCGCGCTTGCAGACGTCGTCAGCGTGCAGACGCTGTGGATGATCCTGGTCGCGGTCATCGCCGGAATCGTGCTCGGCTACATGCCGTTCGGCCAGCGCATCTACGCGACCGGCGGCAACATACGCGCCGCCGCCTATGCGGGCATTAACACGCGGAGAATCCGCTTCGTGGCCATGGTCTTCTGCGCTCTTTGCGCGACCATGGCCGGACTGATCAACATCGCCTATTTCCGCAGCTTCAATCCCGTCGCCGGCCAGTTCCGCGAGCTCGACGGCATCGCCGCGGTGATCATCGGCGGCGGCTCGATCTTCGGCGGCTATGGCACCGTCATCGGAGCACTGGCGGGCGCTGCGGTCATCACGCTCGTGCGCGCGCTGCTGCAGCTCAACGTCGAGGGCTTCACCATGCCGCAGCATTGGATCAACGTCTTCATCGGGGGAATCCTGATCGCGGCGGTGCTGATTGACATCTGGGTGCGCCAAGCGAACATTTTTGGCAGCCTGCGTGAAAAGTTCGCCAAACGTCGAGACATGCAAGCCGAGGCCGTCAATGCCTGAGCCCCGTGTGCCTGAGCCCCGTGTGCCCGAGAATGGCGTGCCACAACAGCCCATCGTCGAGATGCAGGGAATCAACAAGGCTTTCGGCGCCGTACAGGCGCTCGCCGATGTCGATCTGACCCTTTTTCCGGGCGAAATCCTCGGCCTCGTCGGCGACAACTCCGCCGGCAAGTCCACTTTGATGAAGATCATGACCGGCGCCTACAGCCGCGACAGCGGCGATATCCTCGTCGCCGGCGAGGCGGTGCATTTCAGGAGCCCGCATGAGAGCCGCGATCGCGGCATCGAGATGATCTATCAGGACTTCGCGCTTTGCGGGAACATGGACGTCGGGCAGAACATCTTCCTCGGCCGCTGGCCGCGCAGATGGCTCTTTGTCGACCGCAAGAAGATGTACGCGGAGGCGGACGACGTGCTGCAGCGGCTCAAGGTCAACGTCAACTCGGTCTATCAGAAGGTGGAGAGCCTTTCCGGCGGTCGCCAGCAGTCGGTGGCGATCGCGCGCGCCATCTCGTTCAATCCCCGCGTCGTCATCCTCGACGAGCCGACGGCGAACCTCTCCGTGATGGCCACCGAGCGGCTGCTCGAGACGATGCTGGAACTGAAGAAGCAAGGGGTTGCGCAGATCATCATCTCGCATCGCCTGCAGGACATCTTTGCGGTCGGCGACCGAGTCATGGTCCTGAAGCGGGGCGAGAATGTCGGCGACCGCTACATCAAGAAGACGACCGAGCAGGAAGTTCTGCAGATCATCGTCTCCGGCACGCGCGAGAACCGGCTCTCCGCCGACGAGGCGCCGAATGGCAGGGCTCAGGCGCCGACGGCCGATAGCCGAAGCGCGCCCAATTTCCCGGCCTGATCCGCGTTTTGCGCAATCGCCATCGCGGCGCTTGGCAGGCCGGAAATTGGAGAGCCTCTCGCAGAGGACGTATTATTCCTCGACGAAGAGGTGGTGCGGCATTTTTCCGACCGTCTGGCGAATTGGCTGTCTGCGCGCGATTCTCTATGATAAATTCGCGCTAACCCTGGAACGTGCAGAACAACCTCCGGTGCTAAAACGGGTTGGATTTCTGCTGTTCTGGAAGTTAATCGTAGCTACCGTTCAAACGGGAGGGAGACATGAGGAAAATCCTTTTATCTATGTTGGCAGCGGGCGGGCTTGCCCTGACCGCTACCGTGGCCTCGGCGCAAGTCGTGGTCGGCGTTTCCTGGAACAACTTCCAGGAAGAGCGTTGGAAGACCGACGAAGCGGCCATCAAGGGCGTGCTTGACGCCGGCGGCGCGAAATACATCTCCACCGACGCCCAGTCGTCGGCCACCAAGCAGCTGACCGACATCGAGAACCTGATCTCGCAGGGCGCCAATGTCCTGATCGTTCTCGCCCAGGACACCGACGCCATCCAGCCCGCCATCCAAAAGGCGGTTGACGAAGGTATCCCGGTCATCGGCTATGACCGCCTGATCGAGAACCCGAAGGCGTTCTACATCACCTTCGACAACAAGGAAGTCGGCGTGCTGCAGGCGAAGGCGGTCTACGCCGTCCAGCCCAAGGGCAACTATGTCGTCATCAAGGGCAACTCGGCCGACCCGAACGCGGACTTCCTGCGTTCCGGCATGGAAGAGGTCATCGGCCCGGCGGTGAAGAGCGGCGACATCAAGATCGTCGGCGAGTCCTACACCGACAACTGGGATCCGTCGAACGCGCAGAAGGAGATGGAGCAGTTCCTGACGGTCAACAACAACAAGGTCGACGCCGTTCTCTCCGAGAACGACGGCATGGCCGGCGGCGTCGTCGCGGCGCTGGCGGCGCAGGGCCTTGCGGGTCAGGTTCCGGTCTCCGGCCAGGACGGCGACCATGCCGCTCTGAACCGCGTCGCGCTCGGCACGCAGACCGTGTCGGTGTGGAAGGACGCGCGGGCGCTCGGCAAGGCAGCGGGCGAAGTTGCGCTGCAGCTCGCTTCCGGCACGATGATGGACAAGGTCGAGGGTTCGATGATGTTCAGCGGCGGCCCGAAGGGCGTCAACATGAACTCGATGTTCCTGAAGCCGATCCCGATCACGAAGGACAATCTGAACCTCGTGATCGACGCCGGGTGGATCACGAAGGACGAAGTCTGCAAGGGCGTGCCGGCCGGTAGCGTCGCCGTCTGCGGCTAGGTTCCTTCGAGCCAATCAGGTCTTGCGCCGCGGAAATCCGCGGCGCAAGTTTTCATCCATCAAAAGTAACGTGACGGATCGAAATGGCTGAAGCCACCGGGGTGCCGGACCGGGGGACCGGCGGTCTGGCGCAGCACCGGTTTGGACCGGTGCGTGCCTTCATGCGAGCCACGGAGATCGATGCCCGGATGCTGGGCATGATCGCGGCGCTCGGCATCGTCTGGATCGGCTTTCACATCATGTCCGGCGGCGTTTTCCTGACGCCGCGCAACCTGTGGAACCTTTCGGTTCAGACGTCGACTGTCGCGATCATGGCGACCGGGATGGTGCTTGTCATCGTCTCGCGCAACATCGACCTCTCGGTCGGGTCGCTGCTCGGCTTCCTGGCGATGTTCATGGGGGCGATCCAGACCGAGATTCTTCCCCACTACGTGGGCTACGACTTCTCCGCGACCTGGATCATCACGCTTGCCGCGGGCATCGTGCTCGGCGCCCTGATCGGCGCCCTGCAAGGATTTGTCATCGCCTATCTTGGCGTGCCGTCGTTCATCGTGACGCTCGGCGGATTGCTTGTGTGGCGCGGCGCCGCCTGGTGGGTGGCAAGCGGCAAGACGCTGGCTCCGCTCGATTCCACCTTCGGCATGATGGGTGG
Source organism: uncultured Alphaproteobacteria bacterium (assembly GCA_963805325.1). Taxonomy (GTDB): domain Bacteria; phylum Pseudomonadota; class Alphaproteobacteria; order Rhizobiales; family Afifellaceae; genus DASWJZ01. The sequence continues at coordinate 295,919 of CAWDTS010000001.1, forward strand.
GGGCGGGCACGCGACGATTGGCGCGACGGCAAGCTGGGTCATCGGTGTCATCACCTGCATCGGGATTCTTGTCGGAATCCTCAACGGCCGCCGTCAGAGGCAGCGCTTCAATTTTCCCCTGCGGCCGGTCTGGGCGGAAATTTTTCTTGCGCTCGTCGGCTGCTTTGCTGTCCTCGGTGCAATCGCTGTCATCAACGCCTACCCGATGCCGGTCGGGCTCGCGCGCCAATACGCAGCCGAGCACAACATTCCCTGGCCGGACGGCGGTCTCTTAATCTCGCTTGGCATAGCAACCCCGGTGTTGATGGCGATCGCTGCCGCGATTGTCATGACCTTCATAGCCAACCGGACACGTTTCGGCCGCTACGTCTTTGCACTCGGCGGCAATCCGGAAGCGGCCGAGCTCGGCGGCATCAATACGCGCTGGATCATCATGAAGGTGTTCATCCTGATGGGGGTCCTCTGCGCTATCGCCGGTGCGGTGGCCTCCGCTCGGCTGAATGCGGCGACGAACGCGCTCGGCACGCTTGACGAGCTCTATGTTATTGCCGCGGCGGTCATCGGGGGCGCGTCGTTTGCCGGCGGCATCGGGACGGTGCCCGGCGCCATGCTCGGCGCCCTCGTGATGCAGTCGCTGCAATCGGGCATGCAACTCATGGGCATCGAGTCGCCGCTGCAGAACATCGTGTCCGGCGTCGTTCTGGTGATCGCGGTCGGCATCGACACCGCTTATCGCAAGCGGACAACTTAGGCCGACGACGGGAGCGCGACGAATGTCCGAGAACCGCACGCCGCTGGTCGAGATGCGCAACATCTACGTTTCGTTCGGCGGCGTGCATGCCGTCGATAACGCGACGATCACCCTCTACCCAGGCGAAGTGGTGGGGCTCGTCGGCGGCAACGGCGCCGGAAAATCCACGCTGATGAAAGTGCTATCCGGCGCCTGTCGTGCCGACTCGGGGCAAATCCTGATCGACGGCAAGGCGGTCACGATCAACAATCCGCGTGACGCCAAGGCGCTCGGCATCGAGACCATCTACCAAACGCTGGCGCTCGCCGACAACGTCGACGCACCGGCGAACATGTTCCTCGGGCGCGAGCTGATGACCCGCTGGGGGACGCTCGACGACGTCGCCATGGAGGCAGCGTCCCGCAAGGTGATGGGCCGACTCAATCCTGTCTTCAAGGGCTTCAAGACGCCGGTGAAGGCCCTCTCCGGCGGCCAGCGACAGTCGGTGGCGATCGCCCGCGCCATCCATTTCAACGCCCGCATCCTGATCATGGACGAGCCGACAGCGGCGCTCGGGCCGGCGGAGACCGCGCAGGTGCGCGATCTCGTGAAGCAGCTCAAGAAGGAAGGCATCGGCATCTTCCTGATCAGCCACGAGATCCACGACGTCTTCGATCTCGCCGACCGCATCGCCGTGATGAAGACCGCGCGCATGGTCGGCACTGTGAGCAAGGACGACGTGACGACCGACGAGGTGCTCGCCATGATCATCGGCGGCACGCTGCCCGAGGGGGTGCCCATCACCAACGCCTATTCAGAGGCGAGGGTGTAACCCCGCAGGGGCGCGTATGAAGCTTGGTTCTCGCGAGTACCGAGATCGCCGGCATTCTCTCGTAAAGGTGCTTGCCGTTTGCGTGGCGTTGCTGCCCGGACAGGCCTTCGCGGACGACGCGGTCCCGTGGTCGGAAAAGGCGATCCGCGACCACGTCGATTTCACTACGCTCGAAGGCACGCTGTCGGCCGACCAGTTGAAGCGGCTGGTCGAGGCGGGCAAGCATCTCTTCACTGCGCGCTTCACAGATGCCGACGGGCTCGGCCGCCCGATGGCGACGCAGGCGATCATCCCGACCGCGCGCAAGCATCCGGTCGACGCCGCGTTCCGGCGCACCGCAGGGCTCGACTCAAATAACTGCCAGTCGTGCCACAATGTCCCGGTGCTTGGCGGATCGGGAGATTTTACCGCCAACGCCTTCATCTCCGAGGGCTTCGAGAGCGCCGACTTCGATACGCTCGATCCGCAGTTCTCCAATGAGCGCGGCTCTGTCGGTTTGTTCGGTGACGGCCTGATCGAGCTGCTCGCCCGAGAGATGACGGCCGATCTACGCGCCGAGCGTGATAACGCCGTTGCCGCGGCACGCGAGAGCGGCAAGCCGGAAACCGTCAGGCTGGCATCGAAGGGCGTCGACTTCGGCAAGCTTACCGTGATGCCGGACGGCCTGGTCGATTTCTCCGGGCTTCAGGGAATCGATTCGGATATCACCGTGCGTCCCTTCGGCCAGAAGGGCGTCTTCGCCTCGTTGCGTCAGTTCACCGTCAACGCCGGCAACATCCACCTCGGCCTGGAGGCAAGCGAGCGCTGGGGCAAGCGCTGGACCGGAACCGACGATTTTGACGGTGACGGCCGTCCCGACGAGCTGTCGCCAGGCGACATCTCAGGGCTGGTCGCCTTCCAGGCGACCCTGCCGGCGCCGGGCCGGATGGCGCCCGACGATCCGGCCTGGCGCGACGCCGCCGCGACAGGCGAGAAGCTGTTCGCCACGATGGGCTGCGCGGTGTGCCATAAACCCTATCTGCCGCTGAACAGCCTGACCTTCGTCGATCCGGCTCCTTACGACACCGCCGGGACCTTGCGCTCCAGCGAGGTCGCCAAACCGATCTCCTATGACCTCGGCATGCTCGACTGGGCAAAAACCCTGCCGCGAAACGACCAGGGCCAGATCCTCGTGCCACTGTTCGGCGATTTGAAGCGCCACCACATCTCCGACAGCGAAGTGAGTCGGCTCGGCAACGAGCTCCTGGCGCAGCGTTTCGTCGAGCGCGACGTGTTCATAACCGCCGAGCTGTGGGGCGTCGGCTCCACCGCGCCCTACGGCCATCGCAACGACATCACCACGCTCGACGGAGTCATCCGCGCGCACGGCGGCGAGGGGCGTGAGGCCCGCCAGAGCTATATCGACGCCAGCGCCGCCGACCGGTCAGCGCTCATCGCGTTTCTGAAAACGCTGGTGATACCACAGTGACCCGGAGCCTGTTCGCAGCAACGCTGCTTACGGTCGGCCTGTGCGCCGCCGTCGCGGCCCGTGCCGACGACATGATGAAGCCGGTGCCGAACGACATCCCCGATTTGCACGAGGAGGCGTTGGCCGCCGGCATCGACCATAAATATACCGGCGGCTGGGAGTTCTTCGTCGGCGGCGGCGTCGCGGCGTTCGACTGCAATGGCGATCGTAAGCCGGACCTCTTCTTCGCCGGCGGCACCAGCCCGGCCGAGTTCTACCGCAACGACAGCCCGACCGGCGGCGCGCTTAAGTTCACGAAGGTCGACATGGGCATTCCGCCCGAAGACCTCCAGAACGTCACAGGCGCCTATCCGCTCGACATCGACAATGACGGCCTGATGGACCTCGTCGTGCTGCGCCTCGGCCGCAACCTCATCCTCAAGGGCCAGCCCAACTGCCGGTTCGAGGTCGCCAACAAGGCCTTTGCCTTCGACGGCGGCCGGGACTGGACGACGGCCTTCTCGGCAACCTGGGAACAGGACCAGACGTTTCCGACGCTCGCCATCGGCAACTATGTCGACCGCATGGCGCCCGGCGCGCCGTGGGGCACCTGCGCTGACAGCTACCTCGACCGTTCGGCCTCGCGCGACAAGCCCGACTACAGCGACCCTGTTGCGCTGTCGCCGAGCTATTGCTCGCTGTCCATGCTCTTCACCGACTGGAACCAGTCGGGCGTACCGTCGCTCAGGGTGACCAACGACCGCCAGTATTACCGCGGCGGCGAGGAGCAGATGTGGCACGTCGATCCCGGCAAGCCGCCTCGCCTCTACACGACGTCCGAGGGCTGGCAGCACCTGTCGATCTACGGCATGGGCATCGCGCAGGCCAACCTCTACGGCAACGGCTATCCGGTCTATGCGTTGACTTCGATGGGCGACACCAAGCTGCAGGAGCTCTCGGAGGAGGCGGACACCGATCGCCCGGTCTACAAGGATATTGCCTATCCCATGGGGGTTACCGCCGCACGCCCCTATACGGGCAGCGACGTGCGCCCTTCGACCGGCTGGCACAGCCAGTTCGACGACTTCAATAATGACGGCCTGCTCGACCTTTTCATCGCCAAGGGCAACGTCGACGCGATGCCCGACTTCGCCGCCGACGATCCCGACAACCTACTGCTCGGCCAGTGGGACCGGACTTTCACCGAAGTCGGCAAGGCCGCCGGCATTGCGCTGCCACGCAAGGGCCGCGGCGGCGCAGCGATCGACCTCAACATGGACGGCATGCTCGATCTCGTCGTGGTCAACCGCGAGGCGCCGGTGAGCCTGTTCCGCAATCTCGGCACTAAGGCGGCATGGGGTGGCGATCAGCCGCTCGGAAACTGGCTCGAGATCGAGCTTGCCCAGCCGACTGCCAATCGCAATGCGGTCGGCGCGCGCATCAACGTGAAAGCCGGCAACAACGTCATGGATCGCACCGTCCACGTTGGCGGGGGCCACGCATCCGGGCAGTCGGGCTTCGTGCATGTCGGCCTCGGAACAGCCGAGCGTGCCGAAATCCGCGTGCGCTGGCCCGACGGCCAGTGGAGCGGTTCCTACCGGGTCTTCGCCAATAATTTCGTGCGCATCGAGCGCGGCAAGCCGGACGCCGAATACTGGCTGCCGCGCCCGCCGGCGGCACCCACGCAGTAGCGCGTGTCCAGCGCAATCCAGGCCGTGCGCCTGACCGACGTCAAGCTTCCCGACTTCGGTGTTCCCGACATCCGTCCGGAGCTGCCGAGGAGCCTCTACGCGGCGCGTTTCGCGACGTTCGCCGAGCGTGTGGGCACGGCGGGTCTTTCGGCGGTCGCGATCTATGCCGACCGCGAGCACTTCGCCAATCTCGCCTGGCTGACGGGGTTCGATCCGCGCTTCGAGGAAGCGCTGATGATCTTCGTGCCGGGCCGCGAGCCGGTGCTTCTCGCCGGACCGGAGAACCTCGGCCCGGCGGGCACGGCTGCGCTCGACCTCGATGTCAGGCTCTATCCGCCCTTCGGCCTGCTCGGGCAGGACCGCAGCCGCACGCCCGTCCTCGCCGATCTCCTCGCCGACGCGGGCGTCAAGCCAGGCGCGACGGTCGGCACGATCGGCTGGAAATACTACTCGCGGGCCGAGACGCCGGACCCCGAGACGTGGCTCGAAATTCCCTCTTTCATCGCGGACACGTTACGCGGTCTGGTCGGCAAGTCGGGCCGCGTCGTGAACGCCACGGCGCTCCTGATGGATGCCTCCGCCGGGCTTCGCGCCGTCAACGAGATCGAGCAACTCGCCGCCTTCGAGTTCGCGGCAAGCCATGTGTCGGAGGCGGTGAAGCGCGTCGTCTTCGGCGTAAAGCCGGGAATGCGCGAGTTTGAGGCCGCGACGCTGCTCAGGCAGGAGGGCTTTGCGCTGTCCTGCCATACGATGCTTTCCGCCGGGCCGCGTGCGTTTCAGGGGCTCGGCAGCCCGTCAGACCGTGTCATCGAGCGCGGCGATCCGTTTACGGTCGCGTTCGGGATATGGGGCGCGCTATCGAGCCGCGCCGGCTTCATGGTTGCCGACGCGTCGGAGCTTGCGGAAGGCATTCGTGACTATGCGGAGCGTCTCGCCGGTCCCTACTTCGCCTGCGCCGCCGATTGGTACGAGACGATCGGCATCGGCGTTGAAGGCGGCGAGGTCGACGCGCTGGTAAAGCGCCATCTCGGCGATCCGCTCTTCAAACTGGCGCTCAATCCTGGCCACCTGATCCATCTCGAAGAATGGATGAACACGCCGATCTATCCCGGCTCGCGTGAGACTCTAAAATCCAGCCAGGCGCTCCAGCTCGACATCATCCCGGCGACTGGCACACCGTATTTCACCAGCAACATCGAGGACGGCATCGCGCTTCTCGATGCGAATGGCCGCGCTGCATTCTCCGATCGCTATCCGGAAGCGTGGCGGCGCATCGAGGCGCGGCGCGCCTTCATGGCGGACGTCCTCGGCATCCGGGTCAAGCCGGAGGTGCTGCCGTTCTCCAACCTCGCCGGCTATCTGCCGCCCTTCATCCTGTCGCCGACGCGCGCTTTCTCGCGCGCATAATCGGCGCGCGAGAAAGCGATCAGCGACCGGAGCACGGGGCTCAGTTCGCGTTCGACGCCGCCTGCTTGTCAGCAGCGACGCGCCAGATCGTGCCGCTCGAATCCTCGCTGACGAGAAGCGAGCCTTCCTTGGCAACCTGCACGTCGACGGGGCGACCCCACACCGACTGATCGTCCATGACGAAGCCGGTCATGAAGTCCTGATACGCGCCGGTCGGCTTGCCGGACTGGTCGAACAGCAGACGCACCACCTTGTAGCCGGTGCGATGGTCGCGGTTCCACGAGCCGTGCATCGCGACGAAGGCGTCACCCTTGTATTCGGCGGGGAACGCGGCGGCATTGTAGAAGGCGATGCCGAGCGGGGCGGAATGCGCCTGGAAGAGCACGTCGGGCACGGTGACCTTGCTCGCGAGATCCGGCCGCTCGCCCTTGTGCCGCGGATCCTCGTTGCCGCCGATATAATACCAGGGCCAGCCGTAGAACGCGCCTTCCTGGACATGCGTGGCGTAGTCCGGCGGCAGGTTGTCGCCGAGCGCGTCGCGCTCGTTGACGACGCACCAGAGGTCCCCCGTCGCCGGCTGCACGGTCATGCCGGAGCAGTTCCTGAGGCCGGTCGCGTAGATGCGCTCGTTCTTGCCGTCGGGATCGAAGGCGAGGACGTCGGCGCGATTGTTCTCCTCCCCCCACGTTGCTCCGAGCGGATGGTTCGCGATGAACGGCCCGGGGGCCGGACCTTCCATGGTCCCCTCACCAACGTTCGAACCGGAGCCGACCGAGATGTAGAGCGTCTTGCCGTCAGGCGAGAACGCAAGATCGCGCGTCCAATGGTGACCGGTCGGAAGCGTGGGGATGACCGTCTCGGCAGCGCCCGAGGCTTTCATGTCGCCGCTCTTATAGGGATAGCGGACGACGCTGCCCGTGTTCGCCACATAGACGTATTGCGGGTCGTCCTTCGGATAGAAGGCGATGCCGTAGGGCTGATCGAGGCCGGCCGCGAACACGTCCTTCTGGGCGACGGTGCCGTTGTCGCCCGGACGAAAGACGTCGACCTCGGCGGCGCCGCTGTCGACCACGAACACGTCGCCGTTTGGCGCAATCTCGATCACGCGCGGCTGCTGCATACCGCTCGCGAATTCCGTGACAGTGAAGCCATCCGGCACTTTCGGCTTGGCGCCCTCGGGCATGGCGACCGGCGCGGGGGCATTGCTCGCCGATTTCGTCGCATAAGGCGCCGGCAGATCGGACGGCGTGATCAGGCGGATCGTTCCGGGATTGCTGTCCTCCCAGCTTCCGAACGCCGCGGCGCCCTTAAGTATCTTGGCGGCAGAGCTTTGCGTGTCTGCCGCGTGGGCCGCACCCGAAACTGCAAATGCCGCCGCGATGGCGGTAGCGGATATCATCCATCGCTGTTTCATATTGGATTTCTCCCTGCCCCCCACCGATGCTCGAAGTTCGCCCCTCAATGCACCAAACGAGGCAGCCTTGCGCTGGTTCCACCCGTCGCGGTGTGAGTTCACCGCAGAGCGGCAGGCGAAATCCTCACCAGAATTCGGGGACTCCGACATCGGGGTTCAGACCGCCGCCGTCGAGGCCGTGATAACGGCCGGCATGATAGAGGAGCGGGGCGCGATCGTCGGAGTCGAGCTTGAGAATGTGGCCGATAAAGATCGTGTGATCGCCGCAATCGTGGCTGGCCACGCTCTCCGCCGCAATCCGCGCGCAGGCGCTCGAAAGCACCATCGCAGGCCCGAAGCGCTCGAAATCCACGGCAAGACGCGGATTTCGCCGCCCGGCGAAATGCTCGCTCAATTCGACCTGGTTTTCGGCAAGAATGTTCACGCCGAAATGGCTAGCCGCCACCATCACCTGATGCATATGCGCGCGCTTGGCGACCGAAACCACGCAAAGCGGCGGCTCAAGCGAGCCGGACATGAAGGCGTTCGCCGTCATCCCGCGCGCTTCACCCTCGTGCCCGGCGGTGATGACCGTAACACCAGTCGCAAAGCGCCCCATCACACGGCGAAAGCGGATGGGGTCGACCTCGGGGCGGAGCGCTTCGTTCATCGCGGGACCATAACGCCGATTTTGCCGCCCCCGGCAAGGGCTTGTGACAAAGGCTCTACGGCAGCCTTCAGGTCGGGTAGCGCCAGCCGCCGCAGCGACCTAGCACCGTCGATGTCCTAGAATTCCAAAAGGTGTAGATGACCCGGCATGAGACCGCCACAAGGGGGGTCAGCACGATGGGAGCCGCTTCTGACCGGCTTCGGCCAACGCAAGGATCGCCATGGCTCAATTTCGCATTCTGACGCCGGACGCGCAGTATTCCGACGACGGCCTGATCGAGCGGAGCGCCGCTGGCGCGGACGTCAGATGGGATATTCTTCGCGCCGGCACGCTCAGCGAGATTCCGGCCGAAGCGCTTGCCGCATGCGACGCAGTGGTGGCGTGGCACGAGGTGGATATCGATCGCGCCTTCGTTGCGGCTCTCAAGCGCTGCCGCATCATCGTTCGCGCCGGGGTCGGCTTTGACCACATCGACCTCGACGCCGCGGCGGAGGTCGGGATACCAGTCTGCAACACCCCGGACTACGGCACCAGCGAGGTGGCCGACCATGCGATTGGCCTCATGCTCGCGCTTCGCCGCGGCATCGTCACCTATCACCAGCGCCTGATCGCCGATCCGTGTGCCGGCTTCGACTATAGCCGCATGCCGCTCGTTCGCCGCCTGCGTGGGCGCGCGTTCGGCGTCGTCGGGCTCGGCCGCATCGGCACGGCGGCCGCGCTCCGCGCCAAGGCATTCGGGATGAGCGTCGTCGCCTACGATCCCTATGTTTCGCGCGGCACGGAGATCGCTCTCGGCGTCGACCGCGTCGAGACGCTGAAAGAGCTGCTCGCCGCGAGCGATGTCGTCAGCCTGCACTGCCCGCTGACGCCGGAGACGCGCGACATGATCGGCGCTGCAGAGCTCGCCCTGATGAACAACGAGGCGATCCTGATCAACACTGCGCGCGGCGCTATCGTCGATATTCCCGCGCTGATCCAGGCGCTGCGTGATGGCATCATCGCCGGAGCGGGTATCGACGTGCTGCCGGTCGAGCCGCCGCGCGCGGGCGATGCCATCGCTATTGCCTATCGGGGCGGCGCCGATCCGATCGTCGGCGAGCGCCTGATCGTGACGCCGCATGCCGCGTGGTCGAGCAAGGAGAGCGTCCGTGACTCGCGCCGGCTCTCGGTCGAGACCGCGATGCTCTATCTTCGCGAAAACCGGCTCAGGAACCTGGTGAACGCTCCGGCGAAGATGCGGTCGGGGAACGCGGATTGGAGGGCAGCGGGACGCCGAGGCCGCGTCGATGCCGAGCGCTCCTGGTTAGGGCGGCTAGGCTAAGGAGCGGCTTCCGCCTTCGGCTTGTCCTTGGCCGGTTCCTCCGGCGGTGTGTCGCTCGCAGATACGACAGGGATATCCGCCGTCGCGCCGGCCTGTGCGCGCACCTCGTCCTTCGTGACGAAGGTGAACTGCTGGACGAGCATGTCCTGGATCAGGTCGCCGCCGAACCGCGCGTTGACGTCGGTGCGGATCTTCTCGGTCAGCGCGGCGATGTCGAAGTGCTCGAGATGCGTGACGTCGATGTGGTCGTCGGAAAAGATGGAACGGAACGCCTCGTCCAGAATGAAGGGATCGGGCGGCACCGAAAGCTGGTTCTGCGTGGCCGCATCGGAGGTGTAGACGAACTGCGCAACGACGTATCCCGCGACGGCCCCGTCGACGAGCATCGGCACGTTGATCGGATCGGTCTTCGTGTAGTTTAGGCCAGTCAGCGCGTCCTGACTGCTTGGCGCAAGCGTACCGTGCGCCTTCCAGGATGCCGCGGTGTAGCTCGAGACCAGCGTTATCAGGCAGATCCAGACGACGCTGACGATCAGCCTGATCATCGGCCGCCGCCGTTATAGCGGATCGCGGCGGAATAGGTCCCGTCGGATTCGCCGTCGCGGATCGCGCGGGCGAGGATCGCGGAGACTTCCTGCACCGCGTCGAGATGCCTGCGAAGCGCGGCGCTGTTATCGGCGAGCTTCACGCGAAGCGGGCGAAGACGCTTCTCAATGAGACCTTTCGCCGTGGACGCATCAAGCCCGCGCAATCCGCGCGTCAGGTCCAGCAGCCCATGACTTTTCCGGCGGCTGAAGTCGGCGAGATCGATCGCCTTGTTGCCCTTCAGGGCGAGCGTCTCCTGTTCGACCACCTGCTCGATGCGCTCGATCGCGCGAAGGCATGCTTCGACGGCGGCCGGATCGCGGCGCGTTTGCGGCAGCGCGAGCTCGCGCCCACCAACGGCCTGATCGTAAGGATTTCGTGGACATGCGTCAGCTTTCGTCCGCTGCCAGGAGGCCGGTGTCGTTCTTGTCGCCGGTGGGCAGCACCGAGTCGGCGAAGCGGAACTCAAGCGAGCTTAGGTATCCCGGCAGGGCCGCGGGCCGTGCGCTCGCCCCGGCGCGCGATGCCATCAGGTCCGCGATCCCGAGACCGCCGGATTTCGACATCTGGCCGGCGATCTGCTCGGCCAGCATCGAGCTCCAGAAGCTGCCCGCCAGCCCCTGTCCGAAGACATGGCTCGCGTCCTTGGGGAGCATCTCCTGAACGAAGGTCTGCAGGTACAAAAGCCTCGAATTTCCGATACGGCTCCTTCGCTGTCGTCGCGGCGGATTCGAGCGGCGCGAGGCGGCTGCGCAGGTCGGCGCGGAACGCGTTCGCGGCGTCTGCCGGCGCCGCGCCGTCGGACGCGAACGAGCCGAGCAGCGTGTCGAAGCTCGATGCGGCGCTCGCTTCCACGTCAGAAAGCTGTGAAAGCTTCTCGACGGCCGCGCGGTATTGCGGCGGATCAGCGGCTTTGGCGACATCGAGTACGATGTCGGAAGGCGGACTGATGGCCAAATGAGTCCTCGCGGGCGGTCAGGATCGCCTGAGCATCGCCTCCTAAGCTTTCGGGAAGCTTGCGGCGCCGCCTGAGGCGGACGCTTCGATCAGTTCCGTCAACTCCTTTCCCTCGACGATCCGGTCGTGCCTGCGTTCCGCGGCGCCCAGCAGGCGCTCCGAGTGCCGCAACTGACCGGTCTCCTTCTGCAGCCGCAAGGTCTCCGCCTCCTTGGCGGAGCGAATCACGCCGACCCTTTCGGAGACCGCGCGTAGGTGGCGCGCCATCATCCCGACGAAAAGGCCATGAAGCGGCTGCTCGGCATTGAGCGCGGCGATGATGGCGTCCTCGTCGGCAAGCGCGGCGCGCTCGTCGACCTCGAGGCGGGCGAGCCTCCATTGCGCCGACTGGCGCTGCTGCTCCTTGATGGCGACGAGCCGCCGGAGATTTTCGAGGCGCTGCTTCATGTCAGCCGTTCGCAAGCCAGTTCGCGAAGCCGTCGATGAACAGATGCAGAAGCTCCGGCGCGATGAAATAGAGGAGCGTCAGCCCTCCGAAGAGCACGAAGGGAAGCGAGATGAAGTAGACCGGAATCTGCGGCGTCAGCTTGTTGGTGAGCCCGATCGAGAAGTTGACGATGACGGCATAGACGATGAACGGGCTGGTGATCCTGAGGGCCACGAGGAAGGACCCGCTCAGCGCGTCGGTCAGCCGCGTCAGCGCCAGTCGCGCCTCGAAATTCTGCGTCACCGGCAGCGCCTTATAGGAGGCGGAGAGGCCGCGCAGGATCTCCCAGTGCTGGTTGGTTATGAAGAGCAGCGTGACCGCCGCCACCATGATCAGCGAAACGAGCGTCGGCTGCGGCTCCGCTTCCTCGATCGGCGTTCCCGGCAGGGCACCGAATCCGACCGCCATGGTCGCCGCGTTCGCAAGCGCCTCCAACGCGAGGAAGAAGAGCCGCGCGAGAACGCCGATCATGGCGCCGATCAGAAGCTCCGAGACGATGAGCCCCACGAGCCCCTGCGGCGATATGTTGACCAGCGCCGCCCTGACCGGATCGAAGAGCAAGGGCGTCAGGACCAGCGTGACGGCGAAAGCCAGAAACAGCCGCATCCGCGCCGGCACGCGCGTGCTCGACAGTCCCGGCATCAGCATCAGACACGTGCCTATCCGGCAGAAGAGAATGAAGACCGTCAGGACCGTCTCGGGGCCGAGCGCCATCAGGAGACCGTCCCGAGGGACCGCACCTCCACACCGCGCGCGATCTCGACATGGGAGAGGACCGGCAGCGTCGGGAAGAGCCGCTCCACGATCATGCGCACATAGGGCCGTGCGTCCGGCGCGGTGACAAGCGCGAAGCTGTGCCCCTGATCCAGACGCTCGCGCACTGCGGACGACAATTCCGACCCGAACTGTTCCACCGTCCGCGGATCGATGTCGAAATCGACAACGTCGCCTTTGGAGTCGCGCTTGATTCCCTGGTGGAAGGCGAGGTCCCACCGGTTGCCGAGGCGCAGCACCTTCAGCGCGCCGTCCTCCGAAAGATCGCCGCAGATCTGCTGCGCGATGCGTACGCGCACGTGCTCCACGACCTGCTCGGAGCGGCGGACATGCGGCGCGATCTCAGCGATCGCTTCAAGGATGAGATGCAGGCTGCGGATCGAGACGCGCTCGCCCAGAAGCAACTTCAACACGGCCTGCAGGCCGGAATAGGAGATCTGCGAGGGGCAGATGTCGTCGATCAGCCGCTTGTATTCGGGGTCGAGCCGGTCGAGCAGCGCGCGCATGTCCTTGTAGGAAAGGAGCTGCGAGAGGTTGTTGCGGATCACCTCGCTCAGATGCGTGAGCAGCACCGACATATTATCGACGGGCGTGAAGCCTTCGCGCGCCAGTTCCGACGCGAAAGCATCGGAGACCCACATCGCCTTCAATCCGAAGGCAGGCTCCCTCACCTCTTCTCCCGGCATATCGGGCTTCTTACCTTCGCCGGTCACGACGAGAACCTCGCCGAGCCGAAGCTGCTGCGTCGCAACGGTCGTGCCGTGGATGCGGACCTGATAGGTCTTCGGCGGTATCGCGAGATCGTCGGAGAGCTTTATCTCGGGCACGACGAAGCCATACTGCTTCGCGAACTTGCGGCGCATCTTGGCGACGCGATGCGCAAACTCGCCGTGGATGGCGAGAAGCTGCGTTGCGAGCTGCTTGCCGAGGCTCAGCTCGATCTCGGGGACCTTCAGCGTCTCTTTGATCGAGTCGCGGGCCTCGATCTCCGCGTTCGCCGCCGCTTCGTCCACCTTCGCGCGCTCGGCGGCGTCCTTTGCGGCCAGGCGACGGGGGATGACGAAGCCGACGAAGGCCATCAAGCCGCCGAGGAAGCTGAACGGGAGCAGCGGAAGGCCGGGCACGATGGCCAGCACGCCCATCAGGAAGGCCGCCACGAAGAGCGCCCGCGGATAGGCGCCGAGCTGGCCGAGCACGGCCTGGTCCGCCGTTCCGCGTGTGCCACCCTTGGAGACGAGCAGACCGGCGGCGAGCGAAACGATCAGCGCCGGAATCTGCGAGACGAGGCCGTCGCCGACGGACAACTTGGTGAAGACATCGGAGGCGCTCTGCAGCGTCATGCCGTGACGCGTCACGCCGATCACGATCCCGCCGAAGATATTGACGGCGGTGATGATGAGGCCAGCGATCGCGTCGCCGCGGACGAACTTCGAGGCGCCGTCCATCGACCCGAAGAAGGAGCTCTCCTCCTCCAGTTCACGCCGCCGGTGCTGCGCCTGCTTCTCGTTGATCAGCCCGGACGACAGGTCCGCGTCGATCGCCATCTGCTTGCCGGGGATGGCGTCGAGGGTAAACCGCGCGCCGACCTCTGCGATACGCGTGGCACCTTTGGTGATGACCAGGAAATTCACGGTGACGAGAATTGTGAAGACGATGAGGCCGATCACGAAGTCGCCGCTCATGACGAAGCGTGAGAAGCCGCCGATGATGTGGCCGGCGGCCGTCGGACCTTCGGAGCCGTGCGTCAGGATCAGCCGCGTCGAGGCGATGTTCAGCGACAGGCGCAGCATCGTCGCGATGAGGAGCACGGTCGGGAAAGCGGAGAAATCGAGCGGCCGCTGAATCCACAGCGCCACCATCAGGATCAGAACGGAGAGCGCGATCGAAAGCGCCAGCCCGTAGTCGATGAGCGCCGCCGGGATCGGCAGGAAGAGGATCGTGAGAAGGAGAACGATGCCGACCGCGAACGCGATGTCGCGGGAGCCGGTCGGCGCTACGATCTCAGTTCCAGAATGGGCCGTTATGGCCATGATTGGTCCCGGCTTTTGCGCGAGAACCCTGGAGGATGAAGCTTGCGTGGGGATGAAGCCGGAGAGCGGGCTAGAATCCCTTCTCGATGTGCCCGTAGACTTGGCTGGTGAACGAGAAGATTTCTGCGCCGATGAAGGGGCCGGTCAGCGCGACCACGATCAGAATCACGACAATCTTCGGGATGAAGGTCAGTGTGATTTCCTGGATCTGGGTCAGCGCCTGCAAGAGGGCAATCGCCACGCCAACGACCATGGCCGCCCCGACGGCGGGCGACGAGGCTATGATAACGGTCCAGATCGCCGATTGGACGATGTCGAGTGCGTCGGCTTCATTCATCTCAGCTGATCGATACACCGTCGCCGAGCGTCAGGGTCGTGCCGTCCTTGAGAGTGGCGACAAGCGCACCGTTGCTGAGCTTGAGCGATTCCACAATCCCCGTCACGCTTCCGTCTGCCGAGGTTACGGTGCGCCCGATTGCAGCGTCCGCCTGCGTGAGCGCAGACATCGTCAGCAGCGAGTCGAGCTTCGAGTTAGTCTGAACGCCCTGCTCGACGGAGGAGAACGACGCAAGCTGCGCCATGTAGTCCGTCGACTTCATCGGATCGGTCGGGTCCTGGTTCTTCATTTCCGCGATGAGAAGCTGCAGGAACGTGTCGTAGTCGACCGTGGTCTTCGACGCCTGTGTCGTGGCAGCTGTTGAAGCCCCCGCCTGGGTCGTGCTTCCGACGTCCATCGTCTTCTCCTTGGTCAGGCCACCTTTGACGGTGCAATCGCCGAATTGAGTATGCTTTCCTCGATCGGAAAGAGGCTGCGGATGGCCTTCAAGGCCTCGAACACGCGGCCGGCCTCCACAAGCTTCCCGACGAGCCGCAGGCCGACGACGACGTCAGTCGTGGAGAATGACTGGCTCGTGTCCGCATGAATCCGCATATAGGCGTCCATGGCCGACTCGCTCGCCGTCTCGATCAGTAGGGTCTGCAGCGCGAAATAAAGCTGGCGGAGCGGCGTGGTGGCCTCTTCCGGCTGAATGACGTGCGCCTCAAGCAGAAAGGTCGCGTCGTTCAGGAGCTCGATCGTCGTCCGCTGGCTGGCGCGCAGCACTGCGCCGTTGATATAGAGGCGTTCTCCGGCACGCAGCGAGATGCGCATCGGATTGCTCACCGCAGTCCCTCCCGGACAATCGAGCTGATTTCGATCAAGTGCCTGAAGCTCGTGGATTCGCCGGTGCGAATCCGCTCCACCTCGCGGAGCAGCGAAATGCCCACGGAGATGAGCGCCGCGCGCAGCTCGCGGGCCAGGCCGTTCTCCGGCCTGCCGAGATCCTCGATGAAGGCGGACCAGAGGCGGGTGCTGTAGTAGAGCGCTTCCGCCGATTCGAAGCTGTCGAGCCCGCATTCCTCGGCGCGCGTCAAAAGCGAGATTGCGACATCGAGCGCTTCCCCGTCGCGCGCACGCGCGTTCGGGCCGGAGTTCCTCCACCACCTCTGCGTACGAGAACGCATGCATTTTTCTTGCCTCGCTTACCGGCGCGTGCCGGTCACAGGTAATTAATCAGACTGAGCTGCTGGATACGTGACGTCATCGCGTAGGACGTTTCGATTTGGGTCTGCAAAGTCGTGATGCGGGTCGATGCCTCGTAGGGATCGACTCCCTCGAGTGAGCTGATGTGCTTGTCGATCACATCGAGTTGCAAAGACATGCGGTCGGTGGCGTTCGTGACCGCCTGCTGTGTCGCTCCGAGTTGCGTCCGCGTGTCGTTGACGCCCTGAAGTCCGTCGCCGACGGCGTTCGCCGCCTTGTCCATCAGTACGCTGTAGGTCGCGTCGGAAAGCTGGGCCAACCCAAGGTCGGCGACCATCGTGTAGCCCATCGCCAGATTCCGCATCGCCGCGGTGTTGGCTGTCGTGCCCGTGGCGATCGTGGTTCCCGACGCGATCCGGCCGCTGCTCACGGTGTCGGAGGCGGAGGACCAGGCCGTCGACCATGGACCGCTGTCGAAAAGAGCGCTGAAATCGTTGTCGAGAAAGTCCTGCATGTCGGCGGCGTCGATGTTGGCGACCGCCGGATCGGACTGGGAGAAGCCGAAATGCGCTAGGAAGGCGTCGTCGACAGCCTGCTTGCCCGCCGAGCCCGGCGCGAAATAGTCCGCGATGGGCGCCACGTCGGAGTTGATGCCGGCGAACAGATACTCGCCGTTGTGCGCGGTGTTCAGCTGGCCGGTGAACGAAGCGAGCTTCTCCTGCGCCCGCGTCTGGGTCACGCCTGCACTGGCGGGATTGCTTTTCGCCTGCACCAATATGCCGAGAAAGCTGGTGGCGTCGTCCGCGATGGAGCTCAGCGCGCCCTGCGTGGCGTCGAGCCGCGAGCCCGCGACGGCGTTCGAGGCGACCAGCGTCTCGATGCTTGCGTGCTCCTGCCGGAGCGCCACCGATTGCCCTGTTCGCGAACCGAGCGCCAGCCCGGTGTCGGCGACGCGGCCGGAGCTGACCTCCTTCTGGCGGTCGGCGAGCTCCGCCTGCATCTCCAGGACAGAGCGCCGCGTCGCATTCGCGAGGCCGAAGGTCGATATGTAGGTGGTCTTCATCCGCTCAGATTCCCGCGATGAAACTCGCGAGCATGTCGTCGACCGTCGCCAGCAGCTTCGAGGATGCCTGATAGGACCTTTCCAATTCGAGAAGCAGACTCATCTCGTCGTCGAGATTGACGCCGGTCGCCGCCGAGAGCGCGTCGGAAGCGCGCCCCAGAAGCGTGGTCTGGTAGTCGGCGTCGTTGGAGGCGTCCTGCCGCGTCGCTTCCAGCCATCCGGCGGAGTTGGCGGCGAACGCGCTAAGGGTAGCCGACGTCTCGAGCGAGGCGGCAGGGTCGAAGCTTGCAGCCGACTGCAGCTTTCCGATGTAGTCGTTCAGCCGATCGGAATACGACGCCGCGCCCGTGCCATTATAGACGTAGGCGGAGTTCCCTGGGTCGGAGATGCCGCCGTCGCGCAGCCGCGTCAGGCTTCCGCCCTGGGTCGGATCGACGTTGGCGTTGACGGAGATGGTTCCGGCAAGGCCGGGAACCAGGGAGCTTCCGGGCATCGCCGGTGCGCCCGGATAGGTAAAGAGCCCGGGCTGATCGGGAAGCGTCGCCGGGACACCCTGATCGGACTCGGCGAAGGCTTCGATCAGTCCGCGTGCCATCTCGTCGAGCTGGTTCTGATAGGTGACCGCCACCTCGTCGCGGAGCTGCGAGAGCCCCTGTAACCGGCCCGACTTGATCGGCATCACGGCCGAGCTTCCGGTGACCGGCACGCCGTCGACGATTACCGCGTTTCCGCTCTGCGCTGCGCCGAGACCCGGCGTCGCTGCGAACGTGACGGAACGCGCGACGCCGTCGAAGAGCGTCACACCGCTGTCGGTATAGATCGCGACATCGTTCGACGCGCGCGTGACCGTCCTGACGCCGATCAGCTCCGATATCTGCGAAAGGATCTTGTCGCGCGCGTCGAGCTTGTCGGTGACGTCCGCCCCGGAATGCGTGCCGATAACGACCGCCGCGTTCGCCGACTGGAATTGGTCCAGAAGGTCGTTCAGGTCGGAAACGGAGGCCGCCATGTCGCTGTCGGCCTGGCGGCGGACGTCCTGCACGATCGTGGAGGAATCGTTCAGCGCAGCCGTGAGGTCCTGCGCCTTGGCAATCACATTCTGCGCGAGGCTGACGTCGCTCGGAAGAGAAGCATAGGTCTGGATGGAGTTGTTCAGGGCCCCGAGCAGCGCGGCCGGCGAACGGTCGTTTTCGGGGTCGCCCACGGTCTCGTCGAGCGCGTCCAGCCCGTCCGCGAGCGCCTGCTTGCCCGCCGCCCGCGACGTGGCGTCGAGCATATTCCGATAGAGGGCGTCGTCGGCGGCGCGCTTGATGGCAAGGGTCTGGGCGCCGCTGGAGCTGCTGGTCACGAGCGCGATCTTGCGCGAATAGCCAGGATCGCTCGCGCCGGCTACGTTGCGCGAGGTTATCGCGGTCTGCGCGGATGTCGTGCTGAGCGAACCCTGCGCAGTCCGAATGGCGGCGGTCAGGCTCATGGCAAGCGCCCTCGCATCGCCTCCGCGCCTAGCGCTTCAAGTTCACAAGCACGTCAAGCAGCTCGGAGCCGGTCTGGAAGACCTTCGAGTTGGCGGTATAGCTGCGCTGCGACTCGATCATGGCGGTAAGCTCCGACGCGAGATCGACGGTCGAGGACTTCAAGTGCGCCGGAGACGATCGTGCCGAGACCACCGGACGTGGAGAAGCCCACCTGCACCGCGCCCGAGGCGGTCGTCGGCGCATAGACGTTGCCCGGCCGTGCAGTCAGATTGTCGGGGCTCGGCACGTCGGCAAGCGGAATCTTGTAGGTCGCAACGCGCGCGCCGCTTTCGTAGATCGCGTAGAGCGTTCCGTCGGGGTCGATCTCGATGCGGTCGATGGGGCTCGGCGCGTTGCCGTTAACGGAAGCGTCAAGCACGCGATAGTCGGTGCTGAGCTGGACCATGCTCGAAAGGTCGATGTCGACCGGCCCGCCGCCCGGAACGTTGACCGTAATCGCCGACGGGCTCGCTGCGGTGAGAGAGCCGGTGGTCGGATCGAACGTCAGCGTGTCCGTCGCGAGTGCCGCGGTCGCATACGGGAAGCCGCCGCCGGTCGCCGCATCCGCCTGATTGTAGACGGAGAATTCCCATTCATTGTCGGCGGTCTTCGACATGTAGAAGTCGAGGATGACCTCGTTTCCGAGATAGTCGTAGGTCAGGAACGAGCTCTTGCCGGTATAGGTCGCAGTGGCGGCGTTGGTGGACGGCAGGTCGGCTGCGGCGACGATATCGGCCTGGTCGGGCAGGTTTGCGGAGAACTTGCCTTCCGTCGAGGCGATCGCCTGCAGTTCAGTCCGCGTGACGTTGACGACCGCCAGGCCGGAGAGACCGCCGGCGACCGGCGCGGGGTCGCCGTCGGCGTATTTGAAGCCCATCAGGTAGAAACCGGCGGCATTGACGAGGTTTCCGGAGCCGTCAGGCACGAACGATCCAGCGCGCGTCAGAAAGGGCGTGCCGTCCGAATCGGTGACGACCATGAAGCCATTGCCGGTCACCGCGAGGTCGGTGACGGAGGACGTGTAGGAGAGGTTCCCCTGTTCGCTGACGTTGTGACGAACGTGGGTATTGACGCCGCCCGAGGTATAACTTTCGGTGCCGGAATTGAGGATCATCGAAGCGAACTCGGTGGAAGCGCGCTTGTAGCCGGTGGTGCTCGAGTTCGCGATGTTGTCTGCGACGGTGGACAGCTTGCTCGATTGCGCGTTCATACCGGAAACGCCGGTACGCATTACTCCGTAGAGGCTCATGGAGCTACTCCCCCGCCGTATGCCTAGTCGGCTTACGGAAGCACGTCTTGCTTGTGCGAAGCTGGTCTGGGTTGGCTGGCGGGGCGATCTTTCTGCCGCTCCGCCAGAGACGCGGCGCGGAAGCCGTCAGATCTCGTCGAGGCAATAGCCGAGATAGCGCTTGGAATTGATCGGATCGTAGCCGAGCCGATGACGAAGCTTCTTGCGCAGCTTGCTGACGTGGCTCTCGACCACATCCTCTTCGACGTCCTCGTCGAAGATGCCGTAGACCGCGTTGAATATCTGGGTCTTCGTCACGCGCTTGCCGCGATGCGCGACAAGGTATTCGAGAATCCGCCGCTCACGACGCGGTAACGGAAGCACCTCGCCGCGCACCATCGGATCGCGGCCGTCGGAAAAGACTTCGAGCTCGCCGGCGGCGGAGCTCTTCCTCCCTTCGCCGAGCCGGCGGCGGATGGCGCCAACGCGGGCGAGAATCTCGCGCACGTGGATCGGCTTGCGTACCGACGTCGTCGACACCCGCGGCGAACAGCTCCAGCGTCTGCTCGAGTCCGGGCTTGTCGTTCAGGACAATCATCGGCGCCTGGGAGCGTCCGCGAATGACGCGCGGCAACGCCTCCCGCCCCATGCAGTCACCGATCAGGAAAGCTTCGACCGCCGAAAGATCGCTCTCGGCTGCGGTCTCCACCCATTCGCGGAAATCCTGCGGATCGAACCCGGTGGACGAGACTCCCTCACGCTGAAAGCACGAGGAGAAGCCCTCCGTCACGCCCACGCGATCATCAACGATGACGAACATCGTCGCCCCCCCCAGCTGCCCGGCCGAAAAGCCGGCCCCCGATTCGTTTTCCCTACTAAGTAGTGCCTTGGGGCGCCTCTTTCGTCAAGTTCTACCCATGCCAATCCTGCAATATGACAATCGATGTCGCATCATTACAAATAATAATAGAGATATCTCCCCTTCATGCACAAGACGATCATCGAACACCGTAGAACTATTATTGAGAGGGTCTGTAGCGCAAGCTTTTGCGTGTTTTCCGTTAACCAACCCACACCAGAGATCTTAAGCGTCTCCTTTGGTTTAACCAATGGTTAACTATTATTTCTACTGTTGAAAGACAGAGACGTTGACCTTTTCTCTGCACACGACCAGTCGCGGCCCCGCGGGGGGGGTTCACTACTTTTCCGAGGGTCGAACTTGTGAAAATGTCGCAGGTTCCTACCCGCAGAAAGTTCGCGCATTCGGCGTGAGCGTGCCGAATCCCGTCGCCACCATGTTGGCGATCACGGCGCAGACATAGCGCTTCTGCGCGGGGTCGTTGTTGGGGCCGGCGTGGTAGCGCGCCACCGCCATCGTCCAGCTTCCTTCGCGCGCCCTGAGGCGCGTCAGAAACTGCGCGGCGTAGTCGACGTTCTTGTGGGGATCGAACATCTCCGCGACCGACGCAAAAGCAGTCGCATGGTAATGGTGGTTGATCTGCATGCAGCCGACGTCGATGAGCACCGCACCTTGCTTGCGGGCATCCTCGAATGCGCGGAGCGCCTCGGCGATCGAGTTGGAGTATTGGGCGCGACCCTCAACATTCATCGCGTAGGGCTGGAGCGAGCCCTTCTTTCCGGTCTCCGTCAGGCCGACCGCGTAGAGAACGCCGATTGGCACCTTGTACTGCTGCGCGGCGCGCATCATTTCGCGCTCGCAGGCATTCAAGGCAGCGGCCGACGCGGAGCCGCTAGACGTAAAGGCCGCCGCGAGGACGGCGAGTATCGCCAGTCGCCTCATCGCTCTTCTCCTCGCCGCCGCGCGCGGCATTGCGACCGGGCCGATAGGTCTGCTGGCGCTCGCCCGCCGCGCCGCCGCCAGCGCCGAGTTGCGCAGCCGACTGATTTGCCGATTGGTTGGCCGACTGGTTTGCCGATTGGGGCCCCGTTGGATCGGACGCCGGTGTCACGGCGACGGAACCCGCGGAATGACGGATCGTCACGCTTTCGATTTTCAGCCCGGTGGCGTCGAGCGCCTTCAAAAGGATCTGGCGGTCGCCCTCCAGGTGGGCCGAGGTCTCGATGAGATCGGCCGCGACGACCACGTGGATGCCGCCGGCGGTCTGCCTCAGTTCTACGGTGACGCTGCCGAGATGATCCGGCTCAAGCGCGATCCTGAGGAGCTTCGGCGGCGTTTGGGCGCCGTCCGCCGGTGCCGCAGGAGCCGCCGCCGACGCGTTCTCCAGTCTTCCGAGCGCCCCGGCGATCGCCGTCGCGACCTGCTGCGCGGGTGGCAGCATCGGAGCGGCGCCGGACGTCGGAGCGTGTTCGCCAGCCGCATGCGCAGCCGCCGGTTGGACCGGCTGGACAAAAGCAGTTTTTGCGGATGCCTTGGCGGCGGAAGACGTGCGGTTGCCTTCCGCGCCTGAAGCGCCGGTCGGCTTCTGTGCGTCGCGCACCGGATCGCCCAGTGCCGCGGTCTCCTGTCGTGGCAGTGCGCCGGTCCGGACGGGCAGCAGGTGACGCTCGCGCGCAACGACGACCGGCGCGCCATCCGGCTTCGACGGTTCGAGGCGCGGTCCTCGGCAAGGTCCGGCGTCGCGCTCAGCGGGTGACGTTCGGGCCGTCGTGCGCCGTGGCGCGCGGCGCTCTGTGTCGGCTCGAACTCGGCCTGCGACGGAGGGCGTAGATCATCACGCAGCGCAGAGTGCGGTTCAGCACGCGGCGTCGGAATTTTGTCGGGAAGGGCGATTTCGGCCTTCGTAGCCTTGCCGCTCTCGGCTTGTTCGGGCGCGTCGTCCGCAGTCGGCACGATCGACCTCGTCGGGACGTCTCGTGCGTGTTCGCGGTGAGCGGTGGAATCGACGACGACGTCGTCGCGGTGCGGGGACCCCTCGCCGTGTGAAGCGAGCCAGAGCGTGCGCCACAGAAGGGGAGCGGACGCAGAGACGGCCTCGGCACCGTCCTTTGCCCCGGTCTCGTGGGCTCGATCCCTGCGCCGATGCTGCTGCGAGGTGGTGTCTTCAGGATGCGCTTCGTCGCTCGGGTCTTGTGCACTTCTCGCGGTCTCGGCCGACAGCTTGCCTTTTTCGACCGCGGCTTCGAAGAGCCCTAGGAGCAGGCCGGAGAAACGGTGAGACGTATCCGTTTCCGCTCCAGACTCAGTATTGGTCTCCTTCGTCGCGGCCTTCGTTGCCGGCATATGGCGAACGGCAGGGCCTTCCGGGTTGAGCGGCGCGCCGGTCTTCATTCCTCCGCCCCCTGCATCGCCTTCGCCGCGGCGTCCAGGGCGCCCTGCGCTTTCAGGGCGATCTCTTTGACTGTCGGCTGCCCATCGGCGGGCGCGTTCTCAGGCGGCGCATCGGCCGGCGGCGCGTAATCTTTAGGAAGCGTCGGCCAGCGCTGGATCTGATCGACGACGGAGCGTACGGCTTTCAAGAGCTCCTGATCCGTCGGCTGCATCTCGGCGACAGGAAGCGTGTCGAGGTCGTGGAGCGCATCACCCGGATCCGCGGAGATCGCCTGCGCCGTGGCGCGGTAGAACGTTGCGCGGTGCATCTCGTTCGTACCCGGCTTCGAGAGGGCCGCGGCGTCTTCGGCAGCGGTCTTCGCCAGAGGCATTCGCGCCTCGACCACCGCGCGGCGCGCCACTTCGAGAAAGATCTCGCGCCTGTCATCCGCGCCAAGCGGCGCGAGAATCTCGTCGAGCCGCGGCGGGTTTTCGGAGCCTGGCTTCGACGCTATCGCGAGATAGGACTCCGAAAAGCGCTGGCGGAACGCGCCGCCATACATGGAGCGAGGGAAGCGGATCGCGTAGCGGGTCGCGTAGAACTCGAAGCGCGCCGAATCGCCGAGCTTCGCCGCGATCTCGATGCTGCGCCGGATCGCAGCCTCCTCGACGAGCGTGCCGGGCGATTCGAGGCGCGCAAGGTCGGCGAATCGCAGAGCCTGGGCCGGATCGTCATTCAGGAGAAGATTCGCCTTTACGAGCGCCGCCGGGCCGACAAGGCCGGGTGGAAGCGAATCGAGGTCGATATCCGCCCACAGCGCCTTGGCTTCCGCCTGCGACCCGCCGGCGTAAGCGGCGACCGCTGCGATGAGCTGCGCGCGCCGCGCGTCGTCTTCGGCTTTCGGCAGTCGATTCAGCACCGCCGGATTGCCGCCATTCAGCACATAGAGCAAAGCAGCGTCGGCATTGTGCTGGTCACGCCAGATCTCCGTGTCCGCTTCGATGAAGCGCTTACCGACGATATCGATCAGCTTGCGACGCGCATCGTCGGACGCGACAGTGCCGTGCGCGATCGAGTCCTGCAGAAACTGCAGCGTCCTCACCAGCTTGACGGGATCGCTCGTGTCGTCTTCCGCGGCGGCGAGCCCGCCAAGCGTCCAGACAAGGAAGAACACCGCGACGAACGGATGAAGGGCTCGGCTCATTCGCCGTCCTCGCGAAGCAGAATCTCTATGCGACGATTCTCGGCGGCGTCGGGATTGTCCGGGACCTTGAGCTGGCGATCGGCGTAACCTTCGATCGCCGCAACCCGACTTTCGTCGAGCCCGCCACGGACCAGCATGTAGTAGGCGATCTGAGCACGGTCGGTCGACAGCCGCCAATTGTCGTAGTTGCCGTTCTTGAACGGGCGCGCGTCGGTATGACCGCGAATGGTGATCTTTCCGCCGCGGGCCTTCAGGATCGCGGCGATCCGCTCCATGATGCGCACGGTCTCCGGCTTCGGCTCCGCCGATCCAATTCCGAACATGCCGAAATCGACGCCGTCGGTCAGGCTGATCAGCGTGCCTTCCTTCGGTACTCTCAACGACGACACCGGGCCGTTTGTCGCCCGGCGGTCCGTCATTGACCGCCTTGGCGATCTCCGCCCCAAGATTCGCGTTGTCCGGTTGCGACTGCGGCGCTTCCGGCCCCGGACCCTGGCTGGTCGGAATCGCGATCTGCGCATGCGCCGGCGCGCCGGGCGGCAGCGACATCGGGGCGCCATCGCCGGGCGCCGCAGGGGCCGGCTCCGCGGTCGAAAGCGCGAGCTGAGCCGCTTCGGCGGTGGGCGTTTCGGCTTGCTGCTGAGCGGTGGTGTCCGCCGTCTGATTCTCGGATGCCGCATTTTTCGCGGCGGCCGCCGCCTGGTCATCCGGCGCAGCATTTTTCGCGGCGTCCGACGCATTGGCGTCGACGGACGCAACCTGCGCTTCAGCAACCTGCTTTTCCGTCGACGGCGAGGCTGGGCCTGAGGAACCCGCCGTCGCCGCGTCTCCTTCGGTTGGGCTTGCAGCCGGCGGCGCCAGCGCATGGCCGACTTCCGGTGCAAAGGGATCGCGGAAGGTCGGAGCCGGTGGGGCGGCCGCCGATTCGCCACCACCCTGCCCCTCGCCTGAAGCAGCACCTCCGGCGCCCTGGGCCTCGCCCGCGATCTCGGAAAGGACGCGGTAAGGGTCTCTGAACAGGGCGTCGCGTGAATAGTTCCCCGTCGCCTGGGCTTTGTCCGGCTCCGGCTGATCTGACGGGGTGGTTTTGTCGAGCGTTACCTCGCCCTTCTCGGGGGCCTTCTGCTCCGAGAGATGCGGATCGGCCAGGCCTTTGCGATTCAATTCCGCAAGCCGCACGGGATTGAAGTAGCTGGCGACCGCCTGGCGCGTGTCCTGGTTCGCGGCGTTGATCAGCCACATGACCAGGAAGAAGCACATCATCGCAGTCATGAAATCGGCGAAGGCGATCTTCCAGACGCCGCCATGCACGAAATCGTGGTCGCCACCGGAGTGGCGCTTGATGATGATCAGGTCCTGGACGCCCGGATCTTCGGCCATTGCCGATTACGCGCTTCGGCCGCTGATCCGCGACAGCCAGGATTGGAGCTGCGTTTCGATCAAAGTGCGGTCTGCGACCACGCGAACATCGACATCCTCGCTGACCTCGAAGGTCAGGGCCGCCGCGGCCGGGCCGAGCTTCTCGCGAAGCGCCTTAAGCAGGTCCTCCGGACCACGAACCTGGAAATTCGTCTGCTCTCCGCCGGAAAGCAGCGGCGACAGCGCCTGCGCCAGTTCCTCGACGGAGCGCGTGCGCACCGACTCTTCGACGAAGGGTCCAAGAATTCCTGCAACGGCCTCGCGGATTCCGCTTTCGAGAGCCGCGAACGCCGAGCGGATATTCTCGGCCAGATGAGCGCCTTCCTCTGACGCCCACGCGTTACGCTCCTCAGCGAGGCGCACCTCAAACTCGGCGCTAGCCTGTTCGAGCTTCGCGGCAAGCTCTTCTTTTCCGGCGGCAAGACCGTCCGCGCGGCCGCGCTCGAATGCGGCCTTCTCGCGCTCCGCTGGATCGACGGCAGGATCGGACGGGCGCATGCCTCGCGGCGGCCGCGCAGCCGTGCCGCCAGCGACCGGGATCGGGAACTCGACCAGAAGGGCGGTCGCGGGGATCGGCATCAGCTCCGCGCCCCTTCGTAAATCCAGCGTTTGAGGATCGCCGCCGACTGCTCGTCGTTGAAGCGGACCATCTGCTCCAGCCGCTTACGCGGCGTGCGCTTGTACTGCGTGGTCAGGTCGTCGATTAGGCTTCCCTCGTCGTAGGCGATCTCTCCCGTCTCCTCGTGCTCCACCGCCGCGGCATTCTCGCCGCCCCCGCCGCGCGGTAATGCCGGCGCCTCGGCGACCGCGGCCGGCCGTGTCAGGATCGCGCGCGTCGCCGGCCTGAGCCCGAACCAGATGAGGAGAAGCGCCACCACGAGAATTGTCGCGGCGTTGACGAAGGTTCCGAGCTGCCGAACGACGAGCTCCATCATGCCGACAGGCGGCACCGGCTCAAGCTGGCGCGCCGCATCGGCAAAATTCACAGCCAGGACCTTGATTTGATCGCCACGGTCGGCGCGCAAATCCGCGGCCGTCGCCACGAGCTGCTGAATTTCCGCAAGCTTTCCGTCGACGTCTTGCTGCGTCGCGTTATCGCCGCCCGCGACCTGCGCCCGATTGACGAGGACCGCGATCGAGAGATTCGCGATCTGGAAGCCGTCGCTGACGGTGTTCACGGTCTTGGAGGAAAGCTCGTAGTTGGTGATCTCCTCGCGCTTGTCGTTCGAGGCGCTGGAGTTGTCGCCGCCATCGGAGCCGCTCTTATCCTGCGGCAAATTCTGCTGCACGCTAGTGGCGACGCTCTGGCTCGAATTGTTCGACAATTCGTTCTCTTTCACCACGCGGACCGAGCGCTCGACGCGCGATTCCGGATCGTATGTCGTCTCGGTGATCTGCTTGCGGTCGGTGTTGAGGCGCGCGGTGACGCTCACCTGAAAATTCTCAAGCCCGAGATAAGGCGTCAGGCTCTCGCGCACCTTGTTCTCGATCTCGTCGCCGACCGATTTCTCGAGGCTCATCAGCCTCCCCGGCACGGCGGTTGCCGTATCGTCGCCGGAGGCGAGGAGAATGCCGTCGGTGTTCAAAACCGTGACCTCGTTCGGCGTCATGCCGGGAACCGCGGCGGCGACGAGATGACGGATCGCCTGGGCGGTGGCGGAATCGTCGGGCGATTCCGTGCGGATGACGACCGAGGCGGAGGGCGGATGCTGCGCCTGCCGGAATGAGCCTTCGTCGGAGACGACGATGTGGACGCGCGCCGCCTTGACCCCGTTCAGCGACTGGATGGTGCGGGCAATCTCGCCCTCGAGAACGCGGACGCGGGTCACTTCCTGCATGAAGGAGGTGAGGCCGAACGACCCCATGCGGTCGAAAAGCTCGTAGCCGGCATTGGCGCTCTGCGGCAGGCCCTTCTCCGCAAGCAGCATTCTGGCGGCGGCGGTCTGCCCATAGCGGACCAGCACGGCGCTGCCGTCGGCGTTGACGTCGAAGGGGATGCCGGCCTCGTTCAAGGCCGCGCCGATTCTCGTCACGTCCTCCCGGTCGAGGCCGGAATAGAGAACGTCGAGCTGTGGGCAACTCAGGTAGACGCCACCCAAAATGACGACGGCGAAAATCGTGACGCCCATGATGGCGAGCGCCGCCAAGCGTCTTGGACCGAGATCGAGCAGGCTCTTCGCCAGCCGGTCCAATTGTCCCCAGCCGTTCATCGGCACCCTTCACCGCTCCGCGTCGCGTCGGAAGCAGTGTCGGGCCTAAACCTTGTGCGAGGATTGCAACAAAAAAGCCACGCCCCGAAGGGCGTGGCTCAGAGAACCAGCTTCGGCGGTTCCTATTGGAAGAGCCGGAGGATGTTCTGGCTGTTGGTGTTGGCGATCGACAGCGCCTGGATGCCGAGCTGCTGCTGGACCTGCAGCGCCTGGAGGCGGGTCAATTCCTTGGTCATGTCCGCATCGACGAGCTGGCCGATACCGCGGTCGATCGCGTCCATCATGCTGGACACGAAATCCTGTTGCAGGCCGACGCGCGTCTTAACTGCACCGAGATCGGAGGCCGCAGTGGTGATCGAGCCGATCGCCGTATCGACCGCCGTGACCATGTCGTTAAGGTCGGTGGTATCGTCGGCCGAGTCGGTGAGCGCGGATATGTCCAGCGATGCCACCGTGAATACCCGCGCGTTCGCGGACGTTGTCGTCTGCTGCTGATCGAGCAGACCAGACTTGCTGGCGGCCGTGGCATTGTCGTCGAAGAGCGCGACGGTCCTGGCGGCGACCGCCGCCACCGGCGCCGTGTCACCGGGATCAAGGAAGTCGCCGTCGGAGTTCGCGTCGACGCCCGGTACAGCGGCCGTGCCGGCGGTGTAGAGGTTGACCGTGATCGTGCCGATCGAAATGCCGCTGCTCGAACGCGAGAACGACGACACGATTGACTTGTCGACGCTCGTCGGACTGCTTGTGGTGTCGACCTTCAGCCAGCTCTCACCGGAGAACACGGCCGAGTCCGCGATGCGACGTCAACTGATCCTGAAGGGCAGAAATTTCACTCTGGATCTTGCCGCGGTCAACACCCGGCTGACGGGCGGCGACGAGCTTCGACTTGATCTCGTCAAGGACGTCCACGCTCTTGGTGAGGCCGGTATAGGCGACATCGACCATCGCGGCGCCGAGCCCGAGCGCGTCCTGAACCGTGCCAAGCGACTTGTTGTCCGACCGCATGGTGGTGGCGATCGACCAGTAGGCCGCGTTGTCGGTCGCTGTGGCGACCTTGTAGCCCGTGGAGATCCGCGCCTGCGTCTGCTCCAGCTGCTTGTTGGTCGTAGTCAATGACTGCAGCGCAGTCATTGCTGAAGTGTTTGTGATGATACTCGACATTGGTTTGCTCCCGCACCCTCATTGCTCCAAAGGACATACCGGACCGAAACCGGTATGACAGAGCGGCTTCATGCCTATGAGCAACGTGCGGTGCTCAACCTGCCATAGGGGGTAACCTAGTCGTCAAAGCTTTCGCGATAATTAATGCTCAAAGATTGCTCGAAGGGAGGCGCCGACACGGTTAAAAATATGAGCGCACCAGGCCTCCGACCAGCATGTTCCAGCCGTCGATAAGGACGAAGAAGAGTATCTTGAAAGGCAGGGAAATCACCGTCGGCGGCAGCATCATCATGCCCATGGACATGGTGAGAGTGGCGACGATCAGGTCGATCACCAGGAACGGCAATACGACCAGAAAACCGATCTCGAATCCGCGGCGGAGCTCCGAGATCATATAGGCCGGAATGAGGATGCGAAGCTCCACCTGCGCACCATCCTCGGTTGTGGGCGAAACGGGCTGGGTGGTTTTTGCGGCGAGGTCGCGAAAGAGGGCGAGATCGCGCTCGCGGACATTTGCCAGCATGAACTCGCGGAACGGCTGCGTGACGGCCGTGAACGCCGCGGCTTGGTCGATCTTGTTCTCGAGGAGCGGCTGCAGCCCATTCTGATAGGCGCGCTCGAAGGTCGGCTGCATGACGAAGAAGGTCATGAACAGAGCCAGGCTGATCAGGATCAGGTTCGCAGGCGTGCTCTGCATGCCAAGCCCGGCGCGCAGGAACGAGAGCGCCACCACGAAGCGCGTGAAGCTCGTCACCATGATGAGCAGGCCCGGCGCGATGGAAAGCACCGTCAAGAGCAGGACGATCTGCACGATCCTGCCGGTGAAGGCTCCCTCGCCGGCGGGCAGCAATGCGTTCAGGTCGAAATTTGGAAGCTGCGCCGCATCGCCAGCTTGTGCTCCTGCCACGCCGACAAGCAGCAGCAGGGCCAGCGCCGCGAGCGCGATCCGCTTCACTGGAAAACCAGCGTCTGGATCACGACCTCACGCACGCGCCCATCGGAGCGGATACGGGCGCGATCCGTCAGATCCTCGCGCAGGTGCTGCATGCCGCTTGGCCCATCGACCTGCGATAGGGCGACGGTGCGCAGGTAGGCCAGGAAATCGTCGGTGATCCTGCCGGCGAGGACGTCGTCCGTCGCGATCGCCTCGTCGTCGAACACGATCGACGCCTCGAGCCTGATCCAGGTGTCGTGCGGCTCGGCAAGGTTGGTGACGATCGGAGCGAGAGCCTTGAGGTGAGTAGCGCCGGTATAGTTCAGGAGCGCGGTCGGCTTCTCCTCCGCCGATTCCTTGGCGCGAACCGCATCTTCGACCTGATCCGCGAGCTTGATGCCGAGACCGCCTCCGAGCCCGGCGGCGATGATCGTCATCAGGAGCATCGCGGCGATCAGCTTGAGCAGAGCCGCGCGACCCTTCTTGGACTCCTCCGGGGCGGGAAGCTCGGCGGGGGCCTCGGTGACCGACATCAGGCGTCCTCAGAACGGCGCGATGGCGTCAAGCGCCTGCTGCCCCCAACGCGGCTGCTGCACTTCGGTGATCCGTCCGCGACCGCCGTAAGAGATGCGCGCCTCGGCGATCTTCTCGTAGTCGATGGTGTTGGTCGTCGAGATGTCGCGCGGCCGGACAATTCCCGTCACGGTGAGCAGCCTGAGTTCGAAGTTCACGCGCACCTCCTGCGAGCCGCTCACGAGGAGGTTGCCGTTTGGCAGAACCTCCGTGACGACGGCTGCGACAGAGAGATCGATCTTCTCCGAACGGTCGATGCTGCCGGTTCCGTCGGCGGACGACGTTGCGCCAAGGTTCAGGCTCCCCTGGCCCTGCCCCGCTTTCGGGTCCTGGCGCATGTTATTGACGCTGAAACCGTAGTCGCCTGAGAGACCGGTACCCGACGTGCGCTTGCGGGAGGACGAATTGTCCAGCGTCGCCTTGTCGTTGATGCGGATCTTGACGGTCAGGATGTCGCCGATCTTCGCGGCGCGCGGATCCTGATAAAGGTCGGCGCGCGTGTCATCCCAGAGCGAGTGGTAGCTCGGGCTCTTGGGACCAGGAAAGGCTTCGGCTGGAAGCGGCGTCCGGTAGGCATAGATCCCCGTGCCGACGGGGCTCATCTCCGGCTCACGGCCGAAATCGCGGACGCTCGTGCATCCGCTGCAAACGAGCGCGAGGAGGATAAGGGCCTGTTTCATGGCTGCGCCAATTCCGGCGGGGCGCCGGCCGATATCAGGGTTGCAAGATTGACCGCGCGCGGTGTGTCCATCTCGGCCAGGATCGCGCCGGCGACGCGGGCGTTCAGCTTGACAAGGACGGCCGCCGCCGTTTCCGGATCGAGCCCGGCAAGCTGCGTGGCAGCGGCCTCCGGGCGCATCTTGGCGTAGATATCGACGATCGTCGCTTCCGCGAGCTTGCGGAACTCTTCGCGGCGCGCCACCCATTTCTCCAGCTCCGCCCGTTTCGCGTCGAGCGCTCCGGTCTCCGCCTCGACCTGGGCCTTGAGCTCGTTCAGGGTTCGCGCCTGCCAGGCGATCCGCGCGTCTGTCGCAACGTCGCCGACATTGGCGCAGAACTTCTCGGCATCGCCCGACGGCGCGGCGTCCTCGGCGATCGCCGCGCGGCTCAAGCCGAGAAGTGCGGCAGTCGCGAAACACGCAACAAGCCGGTGCGATCGTCCGCTCGAGATCGCAAGAAGCATGAGGGAAATCCGTCTTCGTCGCCGGTCTTACTGCAGGAGCGTGGACCCGCAAGCTTGCGCCGGGCTTAAGCGGGCTCCGCCGGAGAATCTATTGAATGACCAACTCGGCCTGCAGCGCGCCCGCAGACTTGATCGCCTGCAGGATGGCGATGATGCCGGTCGGCTTCAGCCCGATCTGGTTCAGGCCGGCGACGAGCGTCTGCAGGTCGGCGCCGCCGACGATCGACAGGTTGCCGCCGTCCTGCGAGGCATCGACGAAGGTTTGCGGCGTGACGGTGGTCTCGCCGCGCGACAGCGGCGCGGGCTGCGACACGTTCGGCGTCTCCGTCACGCGAACGGTGAGATTGCCGTGGGTGACGGCGACCGTCGAAATCTGCACGTCGCGCCCGATCACCACGGTCCCGGTGCGCTCGTCGATGACGACGCGCGCCGGCGTGTCGGGCTCCACCGTGATCTCGCCGAGATCCGCCATGAACCGCGGCGCGGAGGTGCCTTCCGGCTTGTCGAGCACGATGGTGCGATAGTCGCGCTCGATAGCGACCTTCCGTCCGTAGCGGCGGGCCGCGTAGGCGTTGATGGCGTCGACCATCCGGATGACCGTGTTGAAGTCGGGGTTCTTGAGTTCGAGGACCAGGTCCCTCATCTCCAGGAACCCCCCTTCGACTTCCTTCTCGATCAGCGCGCCGTTCGGGATTCGGCCGGTCGTCGGCACGCCCTCCGTCAGGCTCTCGGCGTCGCCCTGCGACGAGAAGCCGGAGACGGCGACCGGACCCTGGCCGACGGCATAGATTTGGCCGTCGGCACCCATCAGCGACGTCATGACGAGCGTTCCGCCGAGGAGCGAACTCGCATCGCCGAGCGACGAGACGGTGATGTCGATGCGCGCGCCTTTTCCTATGAAGGGCGGAAGCTCCGCCGTCACCACAACCCCGGCGACGTTCCTCGTCCTGAGCGACGAGCCGCGGACGTTGATCCCCATGCTGTCCAGCATCGACTGCAGCGACTGCTCGGAGAAGGGAGAATTCCTGAGGCTGTCACCGGTGCCCTTCAATCCGATCACCAGCCCGTAGCCGACGAGCTGGTTGTCGCGAACGCCCTGCAGCGTGGCGATGTCCTTGATGCGCGTCGCCGCATGCGCGCTCCCGAGAAGACAGAAGGCGAAAGAGCAGGCGACGATGACGAGCCGCAGCGCGGTCATTGCTGGCCGACCCGGACAGTTCCGTCCGGCTGCACCACGCCGATTACGATCGCCCCGCTGTCTTCGTTGCGCACATGGATCAGGTCGCCGACGCTGCCGTCCTGAAGCGGCGATGCATAGGCCGTGATCAAAAGACCCGCCTGCTTGAAGACGAGTTGCACAGGCGTGCCGCGGTTGACGAGGCTGATGTCCGCGATCGCGTTGATCGCGATCGGATGATCGGGGAGGAGCGTGCGGCGCGCGATCTTGCCGACGAGATGGCTTCTCGAATCGACGAAGCCGGTTCCTACGCGCGACTGGTCGAACGTTCGCTCGCCAAGCGCGCTGGCGTTGATCGGGTCGCCCGGATAGATCGTCGACAGCGGAACGGGAAGCGTGATCGATTGCGCGTCCGCGCTCGCCGCGATGCCGACCGCCGAGACCGCGGCGAGAAGCAGCGCGAGGATATATCGAGCGACGGACGGGCGCACGGCTAGCGCATGCCCTTCGATACGGTGCCGGCCATCTCGTCGGCCGCCTGGATGACCTTCGAGTTCATCTCGTAGGCGCGTTGCGCGGCGATAAGCTGGGTTATCTCCTTCACCGGATCGACGTTCGACAATTCGAGATAGCCTTGATTGATCTTGGCGATGCCCGGGTCCGCCGGGACGCCGATCGTGGGCGAGCCGGAGGCCGTCGTCTCGCGGTAGAGATTGCCGCCGAGCGGCTCCAGGCCGGCATCGTTGGCGAAGGTTGCGAGGGTCAGTTGCCCGAGGAGCTGCAAGTCCGAATTCGGCTCCACGCGCGCGTAGACTTGGCCGGATTCGTTGACGATGACGTCGACGGCTTCCGCCGGGACAGTGATCGATGGCTCGACCTGATAGCCATCGAGCGTGACGAGCGCCCCGTTGGCGTCCGTGTTGAAGGCGCCATCGCGCGTGTAGAGCGTCTCGCCGTCGGCGCCGGTCACCTGAAACCAGCCACGGCCATTGAGGGCGAGATCCAGGCGGTTGCCGGTTTGCGCAAGCGCACCCTGCATATGGAGATTGCGAATCGCGGCGGTGCGCACGCCGAGGCCGATCTGCGCGCCTTCCGGCACGGGATTTTCTCCGCCGCGCGTCGGCACGCCCTGCAGACGCTCCGCCTGATAGAGAAGGTCGGTGAACTCCGCCCGAGCGCGCTTGAACCCGGTCGTGTTGATGTTCGCGATGTTGTTCGCGATGACCTCAAGATTAGTCTGCTGCGCGTCCATTCCGGTCGCGGCGATGGCCAAAGCTCTCATACGCTTACTCCTAAGTCGCCGTCCTGACTAAATCGCCATCCGGGTGATTTCCTGATAGGCGCCGATGACCTTGTCGCGGATCGCAATCGCGGTCTGCAGCGTCTGCTCCGCAGACATGACCGCCTCGGTCACCTTCTGCACGGATGCCTTCCCCTGTATCCCGGCAAGCGCGGCCGCTTCACCGGTCTCGACCGCCTTCATTCCCGAGGCGGCCACGTCGGCAAGCACCGAGGCGAAGTCTCCGCCTCCGCCTGCGATGGCGGTGTCGGCCACCGGTGCAGCGGGCGCGGCGGCGGCGGGGCCCGTCAGATTGAGCGCACGGAGCGCGGACATCGGGTCGATCATCAGGAGCTCTTCAGAAGGTCAATGGTCATGGAAATCATCTGGCGGCTTTGCTTCACGATCTGCAGATCCGCCTCGTAGGAGCGGTCGGCCTCGCGCATGTCGGCCATCTCGATCATCATGTTCACGTTCGGCATCTTGACGTAGCCGGCCTTGTCGGCGGCCGGATGGTCGGGCTCGTATTCAACCCGGAACGGCGACTTGTCGTGGCCGATCCGGTCCACCTTCATCATCGTCGCGCCGGAGACGCGATCGAGCTCGGAGCTGAAGGATATCGTCTTGCGCTGGTAGGGATCGGAGCCGGCCGTCTGGCCCGTCGACTGCGCATTGGCGAGATTCTCGGAGACGACGCGCATGCGCATCGCCTGCGCATCGAGGCCGGAAGCGGCCACCTTCAGGGCAGCGGTCAGCGGATCGATCATTTTATGCTCGCCATCCACATGCGGTGAAAGGTCTTCACGAGGCTTACGTCGAGCGCATAGTCGCGCGACACCTCGCCCGATTTGATGAGCTCCGTTTCGAGCTTCACGTCATTTCCCTTCGAGGTCTTGTCCCCGAATGCGGAGATGTGCGCCGGCGACGGAGTGAAAGCGATGTGTCGCGCGTCGGTGGTCGACATCGTGAGCTCGGTACGATCGAGCGTCGCCTCGAAACCCTCAATGTCGCGCGCCTTGTAGCCGGGCGTGTTGGCATTGACGACGTTCTCGGCGATCGTCGTCTGGCGGGTGGAGAGCCATTGCGCGCGCTGGAACGCGAGATCGAACAGGTAGACAGGTTGCACGGCCGAACCCACAGCGTTTCGGCCGGAAATCTAAAGGAAGAATCTTGCGTGAAGCTGGCGCGGCGGCAGAGCGCCGGGAGCGTGGCTCTAGGCGCTCTTGCGAAGATCGTTGGCGAGGCGATTCGGCAGCCTGGCGTCGGCGATCGCCTCGATGAAACGGCGC
Organism: uncultured Alphaproteobacteria bacterium; assembly: GCA_963805325.1. Taxonomy (GTDB): domain Bacteria; phylum Pseudomonadota; class Alphaproteobacteria; order Rhizobiales; family Afifellaceae; genus DASWJZ01. The sequence goes on from CAWDTS010000001.1 coordinate 331,229, forward strand.
GAATGCTCCGACGGCGCGGACGCCGGCATTTCGTGCGCGATGTGCTTCAGCCGGATTCCGGCCTGCCGCGGCTCAAGGACCAGATCGAAGAAAGCCGTCACATGCTGGTTCCGGAACTCCAGGTCGAGGCTGACGGTCGGGCTCCCCTGCCATCGCATATCGACGTTGGCTGCCCAGCCGTAGGACAGCGTTCCCGGCTTGAAATAGAGCTCGGCGGAGGAATTCACGAGATCGTTTAGATTCGCGTGATTCTCCGTGCGGATGAAGGCGATGAGATCGACGACGTCGGTGAGCCGAAGCTCCGCCGCGAACTCCTTCGCCGCCAGCGCAAGCGCTCTTTCGCCTTCCGACGTGTCTTCACTTCTGTTCGCCGCGAGATCGATCTTCATCGCACTGCCACCTTCGGCTTCCCAAGATTCTGCAGGAAGTAGATGATCTCCGCCACGGCCTTGTAGAATTCGGGCGGAATCATCTGGTCCACTTCGACAGCATCGTACAGGGACCTTGCGAGAAGCTTGTCTTCCACCACCGGCACGTCGTGATCTTCGGCCACCTCGCGAATCTTGAGGGCGATCAGATCCTGGCCCTTGGCAACGACGACAGGGGCGCCGCCCTTTTCACGAAGGTAGCTGAGCGCCACGGCATAGTGCGTCGGATTGACGACGACGAGCGTGGCGCGCGGCACGGCCGCGATCATGCGCCGGCGGGCGCGGTCGCGCGCCAGCGAGCGCAACCTCGACTTGACGAGCGGATCGCCCTCGGACTGCTTGAACTCGTCCTTCAGCTCCTGCCGCGTCATGCGCAGCTCACGCTTCCACTGGAGGCGTGACCACACCAGGTCGGCGGCCACGATCACGATGGTGGCGACGCTGACGGCGGCCAGCAGCTTCATCGCCAGCGCCAGAATCAGCGCCGGCACCGCCACCGGATCGGTATAGATCGCGCTCATGACGCGCAGCTGTTCCGAACGCAGGATGACCAGCACAACGATGGCGACGGCGATGAATTTCGCGACCGCCTTGAGGAACTCCATCTGGCCGCGGATGCCGAATGTCCGCTTAGCGCCCTCGCGGATCGAGATCCGAGACAATTGCGGCTTGATGCGGTCGAGCGCGAAGGACGGCGCGTTCTGGAGGAGCGACGCCATGAGGCCGGCAAGCGTAAGCGTGGCGATGACGGGGACCAGGAAACTGGCCACCTCCGAGCCGATCGTCGAAGCGAGCTGACTGGCATCGGAACCATTAGCGAGCGACCATCCTCCGGGGTCATCGAGCAGTTGCCGAAGCGCCAAGGCCAGCTGCTGCGACCTGTCGGCGAGGAAAAATGCGGCGATGGCCAGTATCCCGACGATAGACGCGAAGATCGAAGCCTCGCGCGAGACCGGGATGTTCCCTTTCTCGACGGACTCTCGGATGCGCCGTTCGGTCGGCTCTTCAGTTTTGCTGTCTTTGTCGGCTGTCTCCGCCATGGAAAGACCGGGCGGAGACTAGGCTTGCTCGTTTTCGGAAGAGTTAAGCTGAATCTCTCCCTTGGAGATAAGTTCCATCGCGCGGTCGGCGACCTTGCGACGGGCATCGCTCACCGCGCGCTGATCGACTTCGCCTTCCGTTTGCAGCTCGTGCTCCACCATGCGCCGCGAGCGCGAGGCGATCGACGACAGGACCATCTCCAGGAGCTCGCCTTGGATACCGCGCAAGGCCAGCACGACCTGCTCGGCGGGGATCTGATCGAAGATCGTCGCCAACGCCTTCGGCGCGAGCTTCGCCAGATCGTCGAAACGGAAGAGCAGCTGCCGAAGCGCCTTGGCGACATCCGGCCGCCCTTCCTCGATGGCCGCAAGAATTCCGTCCGTCTGCTCGGGCTCCATGCGGTTCAGGATATCGGCCATCCTCAGATAGGCGTCGCTGACGGCGCTTCGCCCAAGCGTCGTGAGCAGCGCGTCATGCATGCTGCTTTCGAGAAGGCGAAGGGCGGCGGACGTCACCGGCTTCAGGGTCGTCATCCGGCCCATGAGCCCGTTGCGGAGTTCCGGCGGCATGCGGCTGAGCACGTTCGCAGCTGCCTCGGAGCGCATCTTCGAGAGGATCAGCGCCGCCGTCTGCGGGTGCTCGTGGGCAAGAAACTCGGCGAGCTGGACATCGGAAACCTGCGACGCCCGTTCCCAAACGCCGCTGGTGGTGGTGGTCTGCTTCTGACCGAGTACGTCGGCCATGATGTCGGAAATCTGTTCGCCCGGAAGAATACCGGTCAGCAGCTTCTCGACTTCGTCGGCCGTCCCCATGAGGCTCATTCCCGCCGAGAACTCGCCGGCAAATTCCTCGATCAGGGATTCGAGATCGGAAGCCGAGAGGGTTCCGAGCGCCGAGGCGGCGCGGGCGACTTCCTTGAGCTCGGCGGAATCGAAACGCTTCAAGAGCCGGCTTGCGACCGGCTTTCCCATGGCGAGAAGCAGTGCTGCGGCGCGATCCGGTCCGTGCAGCTTCCGCTGCGCAGGCAGGGGAGCTGTGGCAGGAGAGGGAGCGGCTGCCGACATCGTGCTATCCGCCGGACCGGTCCTGTGCCGGCGCGCCAACGACTTCCGTCAGCGAGATGCCGAAGCGCGTATTGTCATCGTCCATGACGACCAACTCGCCGCGCGCTACGACGCGGCCGTTCACGACAACATCGACCGGCTCGCCGACCTTGTTGTCGAGCGCCACGATCGACCCTTGCGAAAGCTTCATCAAACTGGCGACCGGCATCGTCGTCGAACCGAGGACCACCTGGACGGTCACCGGAATGCGCATAACAGCGTCAAGGCTGAGGGAGGAGTCGCCCTTCGGCGACCCGGCAGGGGCAGCCGCGGGATCGAAATTCTCGATGCCGAGCGGCGCCTTACCTTCGGCCGCCGGCTTCTCCTCAACCATGGTGTCACTCATGTCGCCCACGCGCACCCGGCGTGAGCCGGGCGCTCCCTTGCCGGCGGATACGCCGGTGCAACCCCTTTAGCGGACGGCCCCGCCATCGCTCGCATCAACCGTTGCCGCCGGCCGCTCGCAACGTCTTCACGCTCGGCGCAAGACGAATTTCGCGATCCGGCTGCAATGGCGAAAACTTCGGCTCCTGAGGCGCTTCCGTCCGCCGCTCCAGAAGACGGCGACTATCTCCGTCGAACTTTAAGATTTCATTCCTCGGATCGTGCCTGAGATCAGCCCTGAAATCGGAGGACGCGGTCTCCGCGACGGCGACCGCGCCCGTCGCGGGCTTGCGCGAATAGAGCCCGATCTCATCCGACTGTGTCGCGGAGGTCCGCGGTTCGCCGGCGCGCGCCATGCCTTCGAGGCGCCTGGCGAGCGCACCGGCCCTGTCGATCGCTGCTTCGAGCCGCCGCAGAACCTCTTTGCCCTCACCGCCGATCTCGCGCATGGCGACGCCGATATTGTCGGCCGCACGGCTCGTCTCGCCGAACACCTCGACATATTGCGTCTGGTAGCCACGCAGCTTGCGCAGCTCGCGGTGCATGGCGCCAACGCGCAGGCTGGTGAAGACCAACGCAGCCAGAAGAACAACGTCAACGAGATAGGATATCACGCTCCGATCCTCCCTTGGCGTTCGAGAACCTGGTCGACGCGTAGCGCAAACGTGCCTTCCGACTGCCCGATCTCACAAAGCAGCAAAGGCTCGTTGTTGCAGATGAGCTTGATGCGTCCGTCGACGTGCGCGTCGAGCGGCAGGAGCTGACCGACGCGGAGCGACGCCAGCTCGGCGAGCGTCATCCGTCGCTCCTCCAGGACTGCGCTCAAGCGCACGTCCGTGTTCTGGATCTTGTCCTGCATCTGGCGCGCCATGGCGCCCTGCGCCGCGGCGTTCTTTTCGCTGGCCTCGGGCGTCTCCGTGCGCGCCGCGCGAATGGTCGCGTGCGGGATGACGACGCGCAACTCGCCGGTGCGGCCGACGGCGCGGAACTCGAACTTCGCGACAACCGCCTGGCTCTTGCGGTCGTCGAGCACGATCAGATCGGTATTCGTCTCGATACGCTCGAACGCGATGTTCAGCTGGGCGACGGGCGCGAGCGAGGCCTGCAAGGCCTTTGCGGCGGACACCATCGCGGCGCGCGCGACGTTCTTTTCGATCTGCGAGAACTTTCGCTTCTCACCGGATACCGGCTCAGAGCCGTCACCGCCGAAAAGCACCTCGGTGATGGCGTCGACATAGTCGCGGTCGACGGCGAGAAGGATACGGGACTCCCATTCGCGCACCTGGAAGAGCGCGACGATCGCGTTGTCGGCAACAAAGTCCAGAACATCGCCGAGCGGCTCGGTCTGCACGTCCTTGAAGGTGTATTGCGGGGGCACCGTGCAGACTTCGCGCAGACTGTCGAGGCTCGTTGCGACCATCCGCTCGAAGACGGCCTGCAGGCGCGGATAGCGCGCCGCAGCGAAGGCCGCCTTGTCGAAGAGCCGGATAACCGAAGCGCCGCCCTCGTGCTGCTGCTCGGCCTGCATCAGGCGGCCATCTGCTGCGCGGGCTCGGCGCCCTTCGGCGCCCCGCCGGCGAGCGTCGCATTCTCGACCTCGTCGATCGACGGGCGGTCATGCGCCGAAATGGTCTTGCGGCCGTATTCGAGCGCGATTTGCGGCATGGCGCCGTTCATGAAAGCGAGGAGCGTCTGCTTCACGACGACGAGGAGGCGGCAATGCTTCTCGCGCACGACCTTGATCTTGTTGGCGAGCGGCGAGGCGACGCCATAGGAGAAGAAGATGCCGGCGAAGGTGCCGACCAGCGCCGCGCCGATCAGGTGGCCGAGCAGGTCGGGCGACTGGTCGAGCGCGCCCATCGCCTTGATGACGCCGAGCACCGCCGCGCAGATGCCGAGCGCCGGAAGGCACTCCGCCACCGAGGAGAGCGCATAATAGGGCTTCAGCTGGTCGCGGGCGGCGGTCTGGATCTCTTCGTCCATCAGCGCCTCGATCTCATGCGGCCTGGCGTTGCCGATGATGATCAGGCGACCGTAATCGCAGATGAAATCGGTCAGTTCCTTGTCCGCAAGCACCTTGTCGAAGCGCTTGAAGACCTCCGATTCCGTCGGGTTGTCGACATGCGCCTCGGCTTCGCTCCGCGATTTGCCGCGCAGCTCCCGCATCAGCGCATAAAGCACGCCAAGCACTTGAAGGTACTTGTCCTGCTTCGGCGCGCCGCCGAGGATCGCCTGCACGACGGCCTTGCCGGTGTCGCGCACGGTCGACATCGGATTGGCGATAATGAAGGTGCCGAGCGCAGCGCCGCCGATGATGACGAACTCCCACGGCTGCCAGATGACGCTAAGGTGGCCGCCGAGCGCGGCGAAGCCCCCGAGCAGGGAGGCGACAGCGACGACAAGGCCGATGACGAAATTCAACGCCGAGGTGTCCTAAGCGAATCCACCTTTTCGGGAGTAGGCTCCGAGGCTTGCGCCAAACTGAATTTTCTTCACCAGTTTCAGGCAAGTTCGCTGCGCCATGATCCATGGAAAGCGTGGCGGAGTCCGATCTTGCTCACAACATTCGCTTCGTATCGCCTGTTGTCGAGCGACATGACGCGCTCGCTTCAGCGCACTGCGTCCTCTCCACAGGTCGAGCGGGATTCGGCCTATTACCTGGCGAACATCGAGAAAGTCACGTCGATCGACGACTTCCTCGGCAACGACCGGCTCTACAGATACGCCATGAAGGCGTTCGGTCTGAGCGACATGACTTATGCCAAGGCCTTCATGCGCAAGGTCCTCGAAGGCGGCATCGACTCAAACGACAGCTTCGCGAACCAGCTCAACAACTCGCGCTACCGCGACTTCGTCAACACCTTCAACTTCGTCGACTTTGGCAAGGACACGACAATCTTCGACCGCGCGCGGCAAGGCACCGTCGACAATTATGTGCGCCAGACGCTGGAGGAGACCGCGGGGGCGGACAACGAGGGTGTTCGGCTGGCGCTCTATTTTCAGCGAAAGGCGCCCGATATCAGCAACGCCTACAATATTCTTGCCGATTCCGCGCTCTTGAAGGTCGTACAGACGGCGCTCGGGATTCCGGAGGCAACCGGGACGCAGGACATCGACAAGCAGGCGGCTCTGATAACGAAGCGCCTCGACGTCGCCGACCTCCAGGACCCCGACAAGCTGGAAAAGTTCCTGGCGCGCTTCACGAGCCTTTGGGACGTCGACAATAATTCGGCGGCGAGCACCTCTCCGGCGCTCGCGATCTTCGCGAGCCCGACCAAATCGGGCATCGGGGCGGACCTGCTTCTCAGCCTGCAAAACCTGAAGCTCGGAGGCTCATAGGCCATGGATTCGTCCATGTACGTCGCGCTTTCGGCACAGGTCGCGCTTGAGCGCAGGCTCGATACGATAGCGCAGAACGTAGCGAACCTCGCCACCGCCGGCTATCGCGCCGAAGAAATGAAGTTCGATACGGTCCTGGCCAACACCGGCAAGGACCAGACCGCTTTCGTGTCCGAAGGCGGCAGCTATCTGTCGCGGCAATCCGGACCGCTCGACAAGACCGACAATCCCCTCGACGTCGCGGTGCAGGGCGACGCCTGGTTCGCCATCAACACGCCTGGCGGCGTGGCCTATACGCGCGACGGACGGCTGCAGATGCAGTCTGACGGCTCGCTCACCACGCTTGGAGGCCACCCCATTCTCGACGTCGGCCGCGCGCCACTTTCCGTCGATCCCGCCGCCGGCCAACCGATCATCACGCGCGACGGCATGATCACGCAGGACGGCCACCAGCTCGGTGCAATCGGGCTCTTCATGATCGACCCGGCGACGCCGCTCGAGCGCTACGAGAACTCGGCGGTCATCCCGAAGGGGGCGGCGAACGAGGTGCTCGACTTCGCGACCAACGGCGTGGTGCAGGGATTTGTCGAGGGCTCCAATGTGCAGCCGGTCATGGAAATCTCCCGCCTGATCACGGTCACGCGCGCCTTCGAAGCGGCGAACGCGATGGCGGAGAAGTCGGAATCGACCTCGCAGGAGGCGATCAAAGTCCTGGGCGACACCGCGTGAGTTGCGGATGTCCGGCCGCCCTGAATTGAGTCGCGTCCGCCATGCCGGCGCTTGAGACCCTTCGGCGAAACGTCACGCATGCGCGGCAGGACGTGCCCTTCGTCCGCGTGAGCGGCTCCGTCACGGAAATCGGACCTTCTCTCTATCGCGTCTCCGGGCTCTCGCGCTTCGTCAATATCGGGGAGATCGTGACGCTCGCGGCCGACACCGGCCCGCAGATCGGCGAGGTCGTGCGCATCGACGACGCGACGGTGACGGTGAAGCCGTTCGAACCGGCGGTCAGCGGTGGCATCGGCATGCTTGCGTTTCGCACCGGCCCGCTGCTCGTCTATCCCGACGCGAGCTGGAAGGGACGCGTCATCGACGCGCTCTGCAAGCCGCTCGACGATCTCGGTCCGCTGACGCTGGGCGACAGCGGGCTGCCGGTTGACCGGTCGCCGGTCACCGCGATGCAGCGCTCGCGGGTGGGCAAACCCGTCAGAACCAGCGTGCGCGTGATCGACACGTTCACGCCGCTTTGCCAGGGGCAGCGGATCGGCATTTTCGCAGGGTCAGGCGTCGGCAAGTCGACGCTGCTTGCGATGCTGAGCCGCGCCCGCGGCTTCGACACGGTGGTGCTTGCGCTTGTCGGCGAGCGTGGACGCGAGGTTCGCGAATTTCTCGAGGACACGCTCGGCCAAGACCGCTCCAAGGCAGTCGCGGTCGTCTCGACCGGCGACGAAAGCGCCGCGATGCGCCGCCTCGCTCCGAAGACCGCGATGACGGTCGCGGAGTATTTCCGCGACCGCGGCGATTCGGTGCTGCTCATTCTCAACTCGGTGACGCGCTTCGCGCATGCGGCGCGCGAGGTGGCGCTGACGGCCGGCGAGCCGCCTGTCGCACGGGGCTATGCGCCGAGCGTCTTCAGCGATCTCCCAAAACTTCTGGAACGCGCCGGCCCCGGCGCGGAGGGCGCCGGCTCGATCACCGGCGTCTTTGCAGTTCTCGTCGACGGTGACGACCACAACGACCCGGTCGCCGATGCGATCCGCGGAACGCTCGACGGCCACATCGTGCTCGACCGCGCCATCGCCGATCAGGGGCGCTTTCCTGCCGTCAACGTGCTCATGTCCGTCTCGCGGCTCGCCGAGCGCGCGTGGAGCCGGGAGGAGCGCGAGCTGGTACTGAAGCTTCGCGCCATGATCGCGCGCTTCGAGGATACGCGCGATCTTCGGCTCATCGGCGGCTATCACGCGGGACAGGACCCGGAGCTCGACAAGGCGGTGACCTTCGTCCCCAAGATCTACCGGGCCATGCAGCAGACGCCGACGTCAGTCAGCGAAGAGGCCTTCAAGGAGCTCGCCGCAGCGCTGCACGCGGAGTGAGGGCCGGCTCCTCGTTATCTTGCCGTCGCAATTCCGATATGCGCTGCGGCTTGAACCAGGTCTTCGACAACCGGCACCGAGATCGGAAAGCGGTTCCTACGACCGCGCGGCACGACCGCAAGGAAGGGCACGCCCGTTTCCATCGCCGCGTCGAACTCGGTCGTTGAGTCGCCGATCGCGATCGAACGGTCGGGCGCGATCGGAGTCGCTTGAAGGATGGCCCGAAAGGCTACCGTCTTCGTGGTCGGCGCACCGTAGAGGCTTTCGAAGAAGCGGCCGAGATCGCGCTCCACGACGATCTCTTCAAGCTCCTCCTGCGGCATCCCTGAAACCACATGCATCCGCGCGCGGCCGAGGCAGGCTTGAAGCAGCGCCTCCGCGCCGGGGATGAACACGGCGTTGCGCATGCCTTCGGAGATCGTCGCTGCGTACTGGTCGCAAAGATTCTGAACGGACCGAGCGTCGCCGGCGCGTCCGAAGACCTCACGCTCGAAATACACGAATTTCTCGCGCCGCCCGACGCCGCCATGCGCCTGCTGGTATTCCATGATCGCGGCGATCGGCTCCTCCGCCTCGCCCGCATAGACCTTGGCGAAGGCGTCCACCTTCAGGTCGGCGGAATCGAGGATGACGCCATCGAAGTCGAAAATGATCTGCTCGGGGGGAACGGCCGAAGCCCTACCCGCGGTCCGCGCTGCGCTGTCAGGCATCGAAAATCCGTCTTGTGTTCGGACACCATTTTGGGCGACACTATGTCGACAATTGTGATAGTGCTGTTTCGAAAAGGGCTAAAAGCTGCGCATTTGCGGCCCCGATGCCCACCGTCGAGGGGCGTATCCTATTCCATCTCCGACTGCCAATCGGTTATCTCTAACGAGGCTAGCCTCCCGGACACAGCACCGCGTCCCTCGCACGCGCGCCGTCCGCAAGGGCCGCATCCGCGAGAGCGCGCGCCATGGCTAGCCGCATCGTAGACGGTCGCGCGGCCTCCGCTTCGCTGCGATCCGGCTATGACTATGTGATCGTCGGATCGGGCTCGGCCGGCAGCGTCCTCGCCGGACGCCTGGCCGAGGCTAACGGCGACAGCATCCTGCTCCTCGAAGCCGGTCCTTCCGACCAGCACATCTATATCCGCATGCCGGCGGCTTTTGGCATGCCGCTGATGGATGACCGGTTCAACTGGGACTATCGGTCGGAGCCGGAGCCTTTTCTCGACGGCCGCGAGGTCGTCGAAGCGCGCGGTCGCGTGCTCGGCGGTTCCTCGTCCATCAACGGCATGAACTGGGTGCGCGGCAATCCCTCAGACTACGACAACTGGGCGGCGGCCGGGATGGCCGGCTGGAGCTACGCCGATTGCCTTCCCTACTTCCGCCGCGCCGAGACGTTCGACCGGGGCGAGAGCCTCTATCGCGGCGGCGATGGCCCGATGCGGATCGAAACGTGCCGCGCCGAGAACCCGCTCTACGGCGCCTTTCTCAAGGCCGGCGTCGAGGCCGGCCACGAATATATCGAAGATCACAACGCCTTCCGCCAAGAAGGCGTCCACATCACGCAGCGCAATGTCGGCGACGGCATCCGCTGGAGCACGTCGCAGGCCTATCTGCATGCCGCGGCGCCGCGTCCGAACCTCGACGTGGCGACCAGCGCGCGGGTGACAAGGATCGTCTTCCGCGGCAAGCGGGCCGTCCGTCTTCAATTACTCCTTGGCGAGCGGCCGATCGAGGTCGAGATCGGCAGGGAGCTCATCCTCGCCGCCGGCGCGCTGAATTCGCCGCAATTGCTGCTTCTTTCGGGGGTTGGCGATGCGGACGAGCTCCGCCCGCTTTCGATTCCGCTGGTGGAGCATCTGCCGGGCGTCGGGCGCGGGCTCAAGGATCACGTCGCGGCGCCGGTCCAGTACCGGGCGACGAAGAATGTCTCGGCGGCGCGCGACCTTTCGCGCATCGGCCGCTACATGCTCGCCTTGCAGTGGCTCCTTTCGAAGAAGGGCCTCGGCGCCACCAACTTCTTCGAGGTGGGCGCCTTCTTCCGAACGGACGACGGCATCAAGGTTCCCAACGTCCAGATCGAGTTCGTGCCGCTGCTGGGCGAGTTGCAGCACGGAGGCGTCACGCTCGAGAACGGGTTCCAATATTTCCTGAGCCTCATGCGGCCGACGAGCACGGGACGTGTCCGTATCGGCAGTGCCGATCCGTCGGCGCCGCCGAAATTCGTCTTCAATTACCTGGAGACCGAGGAAGACCGGAAACAAGCCGTCGCCGCCGTCCGCGCCGTTCGGGCAATGGTTGCCCAGCGCGCCTGGGACGAGTTCCGCGGGGAGGAAGTGACGCCGGGCGCTGCAGTCCAATCGGACGCAGAGATCGTCGCCTTCCTGCGGCGGCAGGCGGGAACCAACTACCATCCCTGCTGCACCTGCCGGATGGGTTCCGACGACATGTCCGTTGTCGACCAGAACGCTCGCGTTCACGGGCTCGACAATCTTCGCGTGGTCGACGCTTCGATCCTTCCTGAGATCGTGAGCGGCAACCTAAACGCGCCGGTGATCATGATCGCCGAGAAGCTCGCCGACACGATCGGTGGAAGGCCGCCTTTGCCGCCTGATCCGGTGCCCTATTACCGCGCATAGCACGCACTCGAAGGAAGCGTCGGCGCGACAACGAACTGCTCTCCCCGGGCAACATCCGAGGGGAGGTCGACATGAGAATCCGCCGCTTGGCGGCGGGACCTGAGGAGCGAAAGAAATGAAGATTCCGCAGTTCGAGGGCATCATCGCGGTGATCGTCACGCCGTTCGGCAAGGACGGAAGCATCGACTACGCGACGCTCGGGAAACACCTCGAGTTCCTGATCGAGAACGGCGTCCACGCCATCCTGCCGGGCGGCTCGACCGGAGAATATTACGCGCAGTCGACCGAGGAGCGGCGGCAGGTCCTCTCCTTCGTCGCTGAAAAGGCGAAGGGCCGGCTGCCGCTCTACGCGGGCACGAACAGCATGCGGGTCGACGAGATCGTGGAGCTGTCGAACTACGCCAAGGAGATCGGCTACGAGGCGATCATGCTGGCGGCTCCGCCCTATGCGGTCCCGAGCGGGCCGGAACTGGTCGGGCACTTCCACAATGTCGCGGCGAAGACGTCCCTTCCCATCATCCTCTACAATTTTCCAGGGCGCAACGGCCGTCGACATGGATGTCGCCTTCCTGAACGGCGTCGCCGACGTCGAAGCGATCTGCGCTATCAAGGAATCGAGCGGCTCCTTTGGCCGCATGCTCCAGCACGTGATGCTTTTCGACAAGCGCTACCAGCGCATCTGCGGCTTCGACGATCAGGCGCTCGACCAGTTCCTGTGGGGCGCGAAGAGCTGGATCGCCGGCGCTTCGAACTTCCTGCCGGCGGAGCACGTCGCGCTTTACGAAGCCTGCGTCGTGGAGGGCGACTGGAAGCGCGGAAAGGAGATCATGGCGACGATGATGCCGATGATCTACCTCTTGGAGAACGGCGGGAAATACATCCAGTACGTGAAGCTCGGATGCGAGCTCGCCGGCATTCCGGTCGGAAAGATGCGCCCGCCGATGGGAGGGCTCACCGCCGACGAAGAGGCGAATTTCCGCCAGCTCTACAAGGACCTGAAAGCCGCGAAGATCGGCCAATGACGAATTGCGCCCAGGGCGCGCTTGCCCGGGCATGACGAACTCTCAAGACCAAAGGAGACCACGATGAAGACGTTCAAGGGGATGTGCGTGCCGATCTGCACGCCGTTTGTCGAAGGAGGCGAGTCGCTCGACGAAGGCGCCCTCAAGGCTCACATCGACTGGATGATCGAAAACGGCATTCACATCATCCTTGCCTGCGGCGGGACCGGCGAGTTCGCGTATCTGCGCGACGCGGAGCGTCGTCGCATCTCCGAGATCACCGCGAAGCAGTCCGCCGGACGCGCTGACGTCTTCGTCCAGACCTCGGCGATCAACACCGCCGACGTGATCGAGAACTCCAAGGCTGCCAAGGACATGGGCGCCGACGCCATCATGGTGCTGCCGCCCTACTTCGAGGGGCCGAGCACGGACGGCGTGCTGTGGCACTATGAGAAGATCGCGACATCGGTCGACATTCCGATCGTCGTCTACAACATCCCCCAGCACTCCAACATCGACATCACGCCGGCGCTCTTCTCCAAGCTCCTGGAGATCGACAACATCCAGTACATCAAGGACAGCACGGCGAGCCTCGTGCGCATCCAGGAGCTGGTGGCGACGGGCGGCGGCGTGTTCAACGGCGGCGACCCGATCGCCTTCCAGGGCATGCTCGCCGGCGCGGTCGGCGCCATCTGGGGCGCGGCCAATGCAATGCCGAAGGAAGCGGTCACGCTCTACAACCTCGTCGCCGAGCGCAAGCTCACCGAGGCAGCCGCGCTTTGGGAGAAGATGCTGCCGGCGCAGCTCTTCTTCTGGACGCACGACTACAATCCCTCGATCAAGGCGGCGACGGCATTGGCCGGCCGTGCGATCGGCGAGTGCCGCAAGCCGCAGCTTCCGCTGAAGGACGCTGAGCTGGCGGAGCTCAAGAAGGCGCTCGCTCCACTCGCGGAGACCATGCGCCAGGTCGCCTGATCGATCGAGCCGGAGCGCAGACCCGATCTGACAAAGCGCCGGGTCCATGAGCGACCCGGCGCGCCGAGCTTTCCAGGCAGGAGCGGATGGAGCGACGGGAGTACGACTACGTGATCGTCGGAGGCGGCACGGCGGGCTGCATCCTCGCAGCGCGTCTGTCGGAAGATCCGGCCGTCAGCGTGCTTCTCCTTGAGGCGGGTGGAGCGGACCGCAGCTGGAAGGTCCGCATGCCGTCCGCCTACGACTATCTGTTCAAGAACCCGAAGTTCAACTGGTGCTACCAAGGCGAGCCCGAGCCGGCTCTCGGCGGCCGCACGATGTACCAGCCGCGCGGCAAGGTGCTCGGCGGCTCATCCAGCATCAACGGGCTCGGCTTCATCCGCGGCCATCCTTACGATTTCGAGCGCTGGGCCGAGGGAGGCGCGGACGGCTGGTCTTATCGCGAAGTGCTGCCCTACTTCCGCCGCTCGGAGAGCTGGGACGGCGGCGCGAATGCCTATCGCGGCGGCGACGGCCCGGTGAAGGTCGTCACGCCCGACTGCAGGGAGCCTCTCTACGCCGTGTTCCTGGAAGCCGGGCGCGAAGCGGGCCACGCCGTCTCCGCCGATCTGAACGGCGCGGTGCCGGAAGGGTTCGGCGCCTTCCAGACGAACATCGATCACGGCGTGCGGGCGTCGTCGGCGCATGCCTATCTGCGCGGCGCCAGCGGCCGCCCCAACCTGACGGTCGAGACTGGCGCGAAGGTGAAGCGCGCGCTGATCCAGGGCAATCGCGCTGCGGGCGTCGCCTACCGCCGGGCCGGAACGGATTGCGAAGCGCTGAGCGCGCGTGAGCTGATCCTTGCCGGCGGCACCTTCAACTCGCCGCAGCTCCTGATGCTGTCGGGCATCGGCCCGGCGGACGAGCTGCAAAGCGCAGGGCATCGACGTTGTCTTAGACCTTCCCGGCGTCGGGCCAGAATCTGCAGGACCACCCCGTGGTCTACATGAAATATGAGTGCTCCGAGCCGCTCTCGATCACCCGCTATCTGAGGCCCGACCGGATGGCCGTCATGGGGATTCAGTGGTTCGCGTTCCGCAGCGGACCGGCCGCCGGCAACAACCTCGAAACGATGGCGCTCCTCAAAAGCGACCCGTCGCTGAAGCAGCCCGACATCGAGATCCAGCATCTGGCGATCGTCTTCGACCATGCCAACGGCATCGAGACCGACAAGCACGGCTTCACCTACTGCATCGGGCCCAACCGCGTCGACGGTCGCGGCTGGGTGAAGCTCAGGTCGGCGAACCCCGACGATCCGCCGAGAATCCTGACCAACTTCCTGTCGACTGACGCGGATTGGCGGCGAATGCGGGAATCGGTTCGGATCGGGCGCGAAGTCGCCTACCAGAAATCCTACGACCGCTATCGGAAGCGCGAGATCGATCCCGATCCCGCCATCAAGACCAACGCGGAAATCGACGAGTATCTGCGCCGCGCGACGGTGAACGACTTCCATCCGGTCGGCACCTGCCGGATGGGCAGCGACCGCATGGCGGTCGTCGATCCGACGCTGAAGGTGCATGGCATCGAGGGGCTGCGCGTCGTCGACGCGTCGGTGATGCCGACCATCGTCGGCGCCAACACGAACGCAACGACGATCATGATTGGCGAGAAGGCCGCCGACATGATCCGCTCGCGGCCGCCGCTCACCGCTTCGACCGTGCCTCTCCCCGGAGAGACGGCGACGCCATAACGAACTGCACGCAAGATTGTTTGCGCCCCGGGTCGCCGACGCCGGGCGCGAGGACGGAGGACAAGATGAAGATCGCGAAGATCGAAGCGCTACGGATGTATCCCAAGGTCGTCAAAGAGGCCTGGGTCGACGACGAATATGTGTGGCCGAGCCAACCGCCGAGCTTCGTGATCAAGGTGACGGCGGAGAACGGCGATTACGGCGTCGGCGAAGCGACAAGCCAGGTCTGGTACCTCGGCGAGACTGCCGCCCATATCGAGGCTTGCGTCGCGCTCTACGACAAGGCGCTGCGCGGCCAGAACCCGTGCAACTTCGCTCTCATGCATCATCTTATGGAAGCGCAGGTGGGCGGCGGAATGCCCGGCGGCCGCGGCGCGCGCTCCGGCGTCGACATGGCGCTCTACGATCTCGCCGGAAAGGCGCTGGGCGTACCCGTCTATGGCCTGCTCGGCGGCGCCTATCGCACAGAGTTCGAGATGCTGACCAACCTCTATCACAAGACGCCGGAGGAGATGGCCTCCGCGTCCGAGCACTACGTGAAGGAGGGCTTCAAGGGTCTCAAGATCAAGGTCGGCGACACGGTGCTCGCCAAGGGCTGGAACCGCGACAACCTCGAAAGCGAGCTGGCGCTGCTGCGCGCGGCGCTCGATGTCGTCCCCTCCAACGTCTATATCGACGCGGACGCCAATCAGGGCTGGCGCAGCGCGCAATGGACGGTCGCGGTGCTGAAGCGCTTCGCCGGGCACGACAATCTCTCCATCGAGCAGCCGCTCGGGCACGCCGACATTGCCGGCGCCGCGTTCGTGCGCGCCAATTCCGGCGTGCCGGTCATCCTCGACGAGTCGGTGTGGTCGCCCGAGGCGCTGGCGAACATCGTGAGGCTCGGCGCGTGCGACCGCATGGTGCTGAAGCTGAACCGACTTGGCGGATTCTTCCCCGCCGCCCAGGCGATCGCCATCTGCGATGCCGCCGCGATCGGCGTGAGCGTCGACACGAATCCCTACACGATCCTCGGCGACACGGCCTGCTGCCACATCGCGGCGGTGCCCCGCACGCCGTATCCGGTCGACTGCGAGGGCCATGTGAGCTTCCTCGACATCGGCACGCCGAACCCGTTCCGCGGCGGCATCACGTTCGACGGCGCCCGCGCGATCCTGCCGGACGCGCCGGGACTTGGCGTCGACGTCGATTGGGACGCGTTCGCGGAGCATCAGCGCAAGCACGCGGTCTGAGGAGCGGCACATAGAAATGGCGAGCGAGGGCGCACCGACACCCAACGGCCGGCTCCGATCGATCCTGGTGACCGGCTCCGGCAGCGGCATCGGCGCGGCGATCGCCCGCCGCCTGGCGCGGCCGGGGGTCGGCGTGCTCGTCCATGCCCTTCAAAACAAAGAGGGCTGCGAAGCGGTCGCCGCCGAGCTTCGAAGCGCCGGCGCAAAAACGACGATCCGGCTCGGCGACCTCGCCGAGCCGGAGACTGCCGGCACCGGCTGGTCGAGCATGCCGTCGAGGCACGTTCGGCGGCCTCGACGTTCTGGTCGCCAATGCCGGATTCCCCGATCGGCGGCAGATCGGCGCGCTGGACCGGGCCGGCCTCGACCGTTGCATCGCCGTGATCACCGGCGGCTTCTTCGAGCTCGTGACGGCGGCGCAGGAGCATCTGAAGAAGGCCGTCGACCCGCGGGTCATCGCCATCAGCACCCACAACGCGCACGTCTTCCGCACCGACTATCCGAACTATCCCGCCTCGGGCGCCGCCAAGGCCGGGCTGGAGGCGATGGTGAGAGCCGTTTCGGTGCCCTTCGCGGCGTCCGGGATCACCGTCAACGCCGTCGTCCCGGGGCTTATACGCAAGCAGGCCGGGACCGAGCAGTTTCTGAGCGCGGAGGAATGGCGGGATTACGCCCGGAAAGTGCCACTCGGCCGCATCGGCGAGCCGGACGAGGTCGCGGCTCTGGTCGCCTTCCTGGCCTCCCCCGACGCCTCCTACGTGACCGGCCAGATCATGCACGTGAACGGCGGGCTCATCTAAGCGCGGGAAGCGCGGAGGCCGCGCCTCGCCGAATTCATTTCTGCTGTCGAATATATGTCGACAACAAGTCTGAGCGGTGTACTATGCCTCTCTGAGGCAGTTGGACGGGTGGACGCCACAGCAGATTTCCCACGCTTTCCGTTGCTTGAATCCGGCTGGATTTGGCTGGCGGATTCACGGTCCCGCCTCCGGCGAGCGTGGTGCCCATTGCGGAGCTCGATCCGCTGAGACCCACGCTTGAGTCGCCGGTAACGGCGAAACGGGAGAGCCGAAATGCAAAAATCATTCTCTTCGATTTCTCGCCGTCGCTTCGTTCAGTCGACGGCGATGCTCGCCGCGATGGGAGCGCTCTACCGCCAGCGTGCATTGGCCGCCGACGGGTCCCTGAACATCCTGAACTGCAATGTCGCATGGTCCACCGGCCTCGGCGGCCCGGTCGCCGAAGCCTACCAGAAGAACACCGGGACGACCGTCACCGCTGACCCCACGCCCTACGATTCGCTCTATCAGAAGATCCTGATCGAGCTCAGCCAAGGCTCCAGCACCTACGACCTGGTCACTGCCGACCTGTTGTGGATGCGCCAGCCCATCAACAATGGCTGGGCGGCGCAACTGGAAAAGATCAAGGCCGCGAACTCGTCTCTTCCCGACATGCATCTACGAGAACCTTGCGCCGCAGTCCCTGCTTTACACGCGCATCGGCGAGACGAATTTCGGGCTGCCGATGTCGATGTCGACGCCGGTCTTCATCTATCGCAAGGACCTCTTCGAGAAGGCCGGCATCGAGAAGGTGCCGACGACCTGGGAAGAGTATCTCGACGCTGCCAAGAAGCTGCACACCTCCGACACCGCGGGCGTTCTTCTCCTTGGCGGCGGTCAGGACGCCTTCGCTTCGGGCGACTTCCATTCGCGCCTGATGGGCATGACCAAGCTGGCGTCGTCCGACGACGGCTTCATGAACGCCGACAACGAGCCGATCTTCAATTCGGAAGGCCAGGGCGAGCGCGCGCTGGAGCTTCTGAAGGAGCTGACTCCCTACTGCCCGCAGGGCTGGCAGGGCTTCGACTATCCGGAAGGCTCGTCGATCATGCAGCAGGGCGGCGCGGCGATGATGCTGACCTGGTCGGACGTCAGCGTCGGCATCGAGGACGGCCCGCACAAGGGGCAGTTCGGCTACACCGTCGCGCCGACGGACAAGTATCAGCAGCAGGCGATCGGCGGCTTCGGCATCTTCATCAACGAGAAGTCGGAGAACCTGGACGAGGCGTACAAGTTCCTGTCGTGGATGACCGAAGGCGAAGCCTACCAGATGATCCGCAAGGCCGGGCGAATCCTCGCTCGTCCTGCAGAGCGACATCGACCTGCCGGGCATCACCGAGCAGATTCCGATGCTGCAGGTGTTCCGCGACTTCAAGACCAAGGGCACCACGCCGGTTTCGATCGAATTCTACCGCATGACGAACGCGGTCGAAGCGCAGCGCATCCTTTACGAAGAGCTGGTCGCCGGCGTGCTCGGGCGGAAATCCTCCACGCAGGCCATGGCGGACGCCGAGGACCGTATCCGCAAGATCGCTAAAGACGTAGCGTGGTCTGTCGAACTGCCTGCGGTAGGGTTCGCGGGCTCGACGACGATGCGGACGGAGCCTGAGAACCGAGACCGCGAAGATGGATGCTAGTCAGGCAGGCGGCACCACGCTCAACTTGGCGCTGCCGGAGCGCGCCGCGGCTTCCAAGCCGCGGCGTGACTGGACGGCAAAGATCCTGCTCGCCCCCGCGGTCATCTACATGACCGTGGTCGGCTTCTATCCCCTGGTCTATTCCCTCTACATCTCCTTCACCGACTACAATCCCGTGCAGGGCCGCCACGGCACGTGGATCGGCCTCGACAATTACGTCACCGCCTTCTCCGACGGACAGCTCTGGCACTCGCTGCTGCTCACAGGACTGTTCACGCTCCTCAGCGTCAGCCTGTCGCTGGTCCTCGCAATCCTGCTCGCGCTCCTCTTCAACAAGCAGCTGCCGGGCTTCCTGATCCTGCGCACGATCGTGCTCATTCCGATGCTGGTGACGCCGATCGCGGTCGGGATCATCTGGCGCACCATGATGAACCCGGAACAGGGCCTTCTGAATTTCCTCCTCGGCCTTGCGGGAATCGCCCCGCAGCCCTGGGTCGGATCGAGCTCGTCGGCATTCGCTTCGGTGCTCCTCGTCGACGTGTGGGAATGGACGCCTTTTCTCTTCATCATCATTCTCGCCGGGCTGAGGGGCCTGCCGACGAGCCCCTTCGAGGCCGCAGCGATCGACGGCGCGGGAGCGTTCCGCGTCTTCTTCTCCATCACGCTGCCGATGCTGCGCCCGGTCATCATCATCGCCGCGCTTCTGCGCATCATCGACGCGGCGCGCACCTATGACACCGTCTTCCTGCTGACGCGCGGCGGACCCGACTTCGCGACCGATCTCGGCAGCATCTATCTGCAGCGCATCAATTTCCAGTTCTTCAATCTCGGCTACGGGTCGGCCCTCTCCTGGATCGTGCTCGTCGCGATCCTGATCGTCGTGCTCGTCTTCGTGAAGTGACCGGCTTTCTCACGACTCGTCTCCGAGAAGGAGCCGACATGAGCAGCCGAGCCGAGCCGCGCGGCCCCGACATCTCGCGCTCCGCGGTCATGATGCGGCGTGCCGCGAGCTCCGCCGCCGCCTACGTGCTGGCGATCCTCGCCACCGTCGCCTTCGCCTTCCCGCTCGTCTGGATCACGCTCTCGTCGATGAAGTCGGAAGCCGACATTTCCGCCTACCCGCCGACCTGGGTGTTCACGCCCACGGCCGCGAACTATCGGGAACTCTTCGGCAAGCTCAACGCGCTCGACGCTCTGATCAACAGCGCCTTCATCGTCTGCCTGGCGACCCTTCTGGCGATGATCATGGGAACGATGGCGGCCTATGCCCTCGCCCGCTTCTCGTTCAGGGGCAAGGAGAGCATCGCGCTGCAGGTCCTCTCCATCCGCATGATGCCGGCGATCGTCAGCGTCATCCCGCTTTTCATCATCGCGCGGAACCTCGGCGTCTTCGACACGCCGTGGCTGCTGATCGCGATCTACGCGCTGAACGGCCTTCCGTTCGTCGTCTGGGTGATGCGGGTCTTCGTGCAGGACGTTCCGAAATCCATCGAGGAAGCCGCGATGATCGACGGCTGCGGACGCTACGGCGTCTTCTTCCGCATAACGCTGCCCTTGGTGCTGCCCGGCCTCGCGGCAGTGCTCGTCATCATCTTCATGTTCTCCTGGAACGAGTACCTGCTCGCCAGCATGCTCACATCCTCGCATGCGAAGACGCTGCCGGTGCTGGCGGCGAACGCCATCAAGCCGAAGGCCATCGCCTGGGGCCTGTCCTCGGCGGCCGCGGTGGTCATGTCTCTGCCGGTCATCGTTCTCGTGCTTTCCGCGCAACGCTATCTCGTGCGCGGCCTAACCCTTGGCGCCGTAAAGGGCTGACGGTCGATGAGTATTGAAGTCCAGAACCTCAGGAAGAAATTTGGCGCTCATACCGTCGTCCGCGACCTCGATATCGAGATCGCCGACGGAGAGTTCTTCGTGCTGCTCGGCCCCTCGGGCTGTGGCAAGAGCACGACGCTGCGAATGATCGCCGGGCTGGAGACGCCGACCGGCGGGTGCGTGCGGATCCACGGTCGCGACGTCACCTATGCGGAGCCGCGGCACCGCGACATCGCGATGGTGTTCCAGGATTACGGCCTCTACCCGAACATGACCGTGCATCAGAACATCGAGTTTCCGCTGAAAATCCGGAAGATGCCGAAGCCGGAGCGGGGCAGGAAAGTCCTCGACACCGCCGAGCGGCTCGACATCGCGGATCTGCTGAAGCGCAAGCCCGGCAAGATCAGCGGCGGTCAGCGCCAGCGCGTATCGCTTGCGCGCGCGCTGGTTCGCTCCCCGCACGCCTTCCTCATGGACGAGCCGCTCTCCAATCTCGACGCTTCGCTGCGCGCCGCCATGCGCACGGAAATCCGACAGCTCGTCGCCAATCTCGGGATCACCACCGTCTACGTCACGCACGATCAGGTCGAAGCGATGTCGATGGCCGACCGGATCGGCATCATGTGCAAGGGTGAGATGATCCAGGTCGGCAAGCCGCTCGACGTCTACGACAACCCGCGCTCGAAATTCGTCGCGCAGTTCATCGGATCGCCGCCGATGAACCTGTTCGACGCCAAGCTGAACGGCGCCGGGCGCATCACCTGTGACGTCATGGCGTTCGCCGATCAGCTGCTCGAGGCGCAGCGCAAACGCGCCACGGAGATCAAGGCCAAGGGCATTCCGTTCTTCGTCGGAATCCGCCCCGAACATCTCACCATTTCGGAGCGCGGCGCGCCGAACGCCATCGACGCCTTGGTCGAGTTCGTCGAGCCGCTCGGCCAGACGACGAACGTGCATCTCCATTGCGGAGCGTCGCAATTCATCCTGGTGACCGGGCGCACGCCCGTGGCGGCGGGATCCACCATTGGGGTTCTCGCCGACCCCGAACATCTACGCATCGTCGAGGACGAACCCGCCCAGCCGGGCTGACGGATCGGCGGCGCGGCGGAGCGGCCCGGCACGGGCCCCGTTCGCCGCGCACGCCCTTGCCTACGAACAGACATTTGACACGGAAAGGACTACAGCGATGACGCGGATCGAAACCGACTTCCACAAGAGCGCCAGCAAGCTCAGCTTCGAGACACGAGCCTTCATCGACGGAAAATTCGTCGATGCGATATCCGGCAAGACCTTCGAGACGGTGAACCCGGCGACCGGCAAGGTCATCGCAAGCGTTGCGGAGGGCGACGCTGCCGACATCGATCTCGCGGTCGTGGCCGCTCGCCGCGCCTTCGAAAACGGGGCGTGGTCGAAAATGCCGCCGCGGGAGCGCAAGAAGGTTCTCTTGCGCTTTGCCGACCTAATCGAAAAGAACCTCACCGAGCTCGCCGTCATGGAGACCCTCGATTCCGGCAAGCCGGTCAGCGATTCGCTGGCGGTCGACCTCCCCGACACGATCGAGACGCTGCGCTGGCACGCCGAGGCGATCGACAAGATCTATGACCTGATCTCGCCGACCGCGAGCGACGTGGTCTCGATGATCGTGCGCGAGCCGATCGGCGTCGTCGGCACGGTGCTGCCGTGGAACTTCCCGCTCTTCGTCGCGATGTGGAAAATCGCCCCGGCGCTCGCGGGCGGAAATTCGTTGGTCATCAAGCCGGCGGAGCAGACGCCGCTAACGATTTTGCGCCTTGCGATGCTCGCGGCGGAAGCCGGCATCCCCGATGGCGTCTTCAACGTCGTGCCGGGCTTCGGCGAGACGGCGGGACAGCGCGTCGGACGCCACATGGATATCGACTGCGTGAGCTTCACCGGTTCCGGCGAAGTCGGCCGCTACTTCCTGAAATACTCGTCGGAATCGAACATGAAGCGCGTCGTGCTCGAATGCGGCGGCAAGAGCCCGGCGATCGTCATGGCGGACGTCTCCGACCTGCAGATGGTCGCCGATCAGGTCGCCTCCGGCATCCTGTTCTGCCAGGGCGAGAATTGCAGCGCGGGCTCCCGGCTGATCGTGCATCAGGACGTCAAGGACCGGCTGCTCGAGCGGATCGGCCCGACCTTCAAGAGCTGGAAGGTTGGCGACCCTTTGCAGAAGGACACCAAGATCGGCGCGATGATCGAAGCGGGCCACCTCGACAAGGTTCTGTCCTACATCGCGATCGGCAAGCAGGAAGGCGCCAAGATCGCGCTCGGCGGCAACCGCGTGCTGGAAGAGACCGGCGGCTATTTCGTCGAGCCGACCGTCTTCGACGGCGTGACCAACAGCATGCGCATCGCGCGCGAGGAAATCTTCGGGCCGGTTCTCTCGGTGATCACCTTCAAGGACGCCGAGGAGGCGGTGAAGATCGCCAACGACACGAGCTACGGCCTCGCCTCGTCGATCTACACCAACGATCTGAATGTCGCGCACAAGACGGCGCGGGCGTCTGCGCGCCGGCACGGTGTCGATCAACTGCTATTCGGAAGGCGACTTCGCGGTGCCCTTCGGCGGCTACAAGGAGTCGGGCTTCGGCGGAAAGGACAAGTCGCTGATGGCCCACGACCAGTACACCGAGACGAAGGCCATCTGGATCCAGCTTCGCTGAGCTGTCCGCCCCGGCGGATAGCTGTCCTCCCAGGACAGGGCGCGGCTCCGGCGAAAGCCGGGGCCGCGTTTTCTTTTGGCCTGTGGCTACGCCTTCTCGCCCGGCCAGGTGTCGCCGACGCGGAAGCCGTTCGGGAACGGGTCCGTCGGGTCGAGGACGTACTGGTGGAAGGCCGTGATCCAGCCGCTGCCGGTGATCGCGGGACGAATGCCGGAAATATTGCCGACCTTGGCCTCGCCAAGAACGGTGCCGATGAACTCCGTACCGATGATCGACTCGTGGAAAAAGCGCTCGCCGACGGCGATCTCGCCGCGCGCGTGCATGACGGCGAGCCGCGCGCTCGTCCCGGTTCCGCAGGCGGACCGATCGAGGCGGCCCGGCGAGACGACGACGGTGTTGCGGGCGCGCTTCCCCTCCGGCGTGTCGCGCACGGGGCCGCGGAACTCCGTCTGGTTGATCGTGTGGATCTCCGGATTCTCCGGATGCACGGCGGGTATCTGCTCAGCCGCTGCCGCCTTGATCCGCTCACCCACCTCCACCAGCTGCGCGCCCTCCGAGGAGACGATCTCGAAGCCGAGCGCCGCGGCATCGACCAGCGCGTAGATCATCCCGCCATAAGCGACGTCGACCTTGATCGTGCCAAGCCCCGGTACCTCGACGTCACGGTCGAGCGCAAAGACGAAGGCCGGCACGTTGTCGAAAGTGACGCTCACGCATTTCCCGTCCTTGCACTGCGCCGTCACCGGCACCAGCCCGGCCGGCGCTTCGAGCATCAGGCGCGTGACCGGCTCGGTCATCGGGATCATGCCGGTCTCAAGCAGCGCAGTGACCGTGCAGATCGTGTTGGTGCCGGACATCGGCACATAGAAGTCCGACTCGATGATGATGAAGCCGGCATCCGCCTTCGGATCGGTCGGAGGCACGATGAGGTTCACGCATTGCGTGACGCGCCCGCGCGGCTCCTGCAGCAGGAAGAGACGCAACCAGTCATCCTTCTTCTCGAGATGCTGCATCTTCTCGAAGACGGTGCGCCCCGGCACGTCGAGCACACCGCCCGTAATCACCTCATTCAGCTCTCCGGCGGCGTGGACGCCGACGACGTTGATCATCCGGCTGAAGCGCATGAGCCTTTTCCTTATCCGTGATTTGCGTGAGGTCGGGCTTGCGGCGGCGCAGGCGCGTCGGCGAGGCGCTGAAGCACCGGAACCAGCGCATCGAGCGAGGCGCAGGGAATGGCGCCGAGCGCCCCGATCTCCGCGCTCACGTCGACGGGCAGCCCTGAGTTGGAATCGTCGGGTATCTGGTTGAGCCGGCCGCCGATCAGAACCGGAAGCGCGAGCCGTGCCGCCTTCAGGCACTCCATGACGTCGCGCGCATAGCGGAGCGCGACGCCGTTGTAGGTGCTGATCGCTATCAGGTCGGCATGCGCCTCTGCGGCGATCGCGACGAGCCGCTCCGGATCGACCGCAACGCCGCCGTCGACGACCGCGACGCCGAGCTTGGCGAGCCCGCGCTCGACGAGATTCTTGCCGTGCTCGTGGACGTCGGTCGTTCCAACGCAGGCGGTGAGCCGGCGCGCGGCGATGCGCGCGAGAAGCCCCGCATCGACCGTCGCCACCAGCGCGTCGGAGTCGCTCTCGATCTCCTTCACCCACTCGGCCGGCACGATTAACCGGCGTCCGCCCCACCCTTCCGCATCCGTAGCGCCTACGCCGAACTGTTCCTCGAGCCGCTTCGGCCCGATGCGCCGCAGCGCCAGCATCACCTGGCCGGCATCTTTGATGTCGATGCCGAACGCGGCGAGGCCCTGAAGCACGTTCGCGGCAAAGCGGCGACCACCCTCGACCAGCGTCCCGGAAAGGCGGTCGACGGCGTCCCAATCGACGAGGCCGTAGGAAGCGCCGGCATGTTCGACGAGCCGCGCGGCGAAAAGCTGCGCGTCGACGATCTCGTCGACGTCGGGAATCCGCTCGTTCTCCGTGACGGGGACGGGGTTGACCGCATGGCCGGTCGCCCTTCGCCGCAGCGCCCAGATATCGGCCTGAAGGTAGCTCGCGAGGCTGGCGTAGTTGCCGGCCGGCGTCGAACGATAGCTGACCGTCGCGCCGAAGATCATCGTGCCGACGCTGTCGGTCACCTCGGCGAGCGCGTGGTGAAACGCGAGCCGCAGCAGCGGCGAGGTGAAATGATGGCCGTAGCAATGCGAGACGCGCGCGCCGATCAGCTCCTCGACCAGATATTTCTCCACCAGCACCATGCCGAGCGCGGAGCTCGTGTCGGAGAAGAGGCCGGCAAAGCCGTCGTCCAGATTGGAATGGACGAGAACCTCCACGTCCTGCGCGGCGATCAGGCCAAGCGCGACAAGCGTCGCTTCGGTCGTCGCCACGTCGTCGTCCCAATAGGGAAGACGGAACGTGAAATATTGTCCGAGATTGCCGATGGCGGTGGCGCCCGCGGCGAGCGCCGCCTTGGTGTTCTCCACCGCGCCGGGCAGGCCCATCATGAAGTCGCCGAAGTGCGCGGCGGCGGGCGCGGCGCCGGTGATGCGCGCGAAATCCTCCGGGCCTTCAAGAACGATCCCGGTGCCGCGCGGCCGCTCCGCGCGAAGCTCGGGCGGATAGCCCATCGACCAGTCGAGCGTCACGCCGAACCGGTCGACCGTCACGCCCTTCTGAAGACACGTGCGGTGCACCTCGGCCATCGCCGCGCAGGTGCGCGCGACGCTGCGAAAGCCGATATGGGCGTGCTGCATGATCCGCCCCGCGGCCGCGGCGCGGCGCTTGTATTCGGACTCCGTCGCGACGCCCGCCGCGTCGAGGAAGAGATTTCGTCCGACGCGCCAGTCGCGGACGAGCGCCCGGCCCTCGGAAAGAAGCTCTTCCGCCGGCCGCAGCGCGGGCGGGACGAGGTCCGACCTTGCGGGCAGGGCCGTCATGGCGAGCTTCAGAGGACCTGAAAGCCGAAAGCCAGCGGGTCGCGTTCGTCGACATAGATCGTGTTGTGGCCGATCACCCGCGCCCATCCGCCAACGCTCGGGAGAATGGCGTCGTGGTTGCCGACGACGGTCGCACCTTCCACGCGGCAGTGGAAGAGCGTGCCGATGATCGACTCGTGGACAAACTCCTCGCCGACCTTGAGCTGACCCTTGGCGACACGCTGCGCCATGCGCGCCGAGGATCCGGTGCCGCAGGGAGAGCGATCAACCCCTTTGGCACCGTAGAAGACGGCGTTGCGCGCATGCGCTTCCGGATGTTTCGGCTTGTCGCACCACATCACATGGCTGACGCCGGCGATGCGGCTGTCCTCCGGGTGGACGGGCTTCACCGCAGCGTCGACGGCCGTGCGCACCAGCGGGCTCAGCCGCTGGATGTCGCCGGCGCTCATGCTGTCGAGGCCCGGCCACGACGCCTGCGGCTCGACGATCGCGTAATAGTTTCCGCCATAGGAGACGTCGACGACGAGCGGGCCAAGCCCCGGAACGTCGACCGCGACCTCGCTCGCCGCGAGATAGCTCGCGACGTTGAAGATGCGGACCTGATCGACGAATCGGCCGTTTCGCACATATTCGACTTCCACGCGCCCGGCCGGAACCTCGAGCGCAAGCCGGCCCTCTTCACGCGGCGTGACGAACCCCTGCTCGACGGCGACCGTGACGGTGCCGATCGTGCCGTGACCGCACATCGGCAGGCAACCGCTTGTCTCGATGAAGAGCACGCCGATGTCGCAATCCTCGCGCGAGGAGGGATAGAGGATCGAGCCTGACATCATGTCGTGTCCGCGCGGCTCGAACATCAGCGCCCGGCGTACCCAGTCGTGCTCGGCCATGAATATCTGCCGCTTCTCGGCCATGTCGACATTGGGAAGCAACGGGCCGCCGCCGGCAACAACGCGGACCGGATTGCCGCACGTATGGGCATCGACACAGAGGAACGTATGGGGGTGCATTTCGTAATCCTCGCGGGGGTTCAGTCGAACCTGGCTATGGCATAGGGCGACAGATCGATGGACGGCTGCCGCCCGCCGACGAGCTCGGCGATCAGCCGCCCGGTGGTGGGGCCGAATGTCAGCCCCGTATGGGCATGTCCGAAGGCGTAGACGACATTGCCGTGTCGCGGCGAACGGCCGATGACGGGAAGGGAATCGGGCGTGGTCGGGCGATGCCCCATCCATTGGCTGCCGCCTGAGCCGTCGAGCCCGGGAAAGTAGCGCTTCGCGAGGGTGACGAGCGCCTTGCTCCGCGCGTAGTTCGGCGGCGCGTCGAGGCCGGCGAATTCCGCCGCTCCGCCGATCCTGAGGCCAATGGCGAGCGGCGTCGCCACGAACTTCCGCTCCGAGAAGATCACCTCGGCGTGGAGCTTGACGTTTGAATTCGGGATCGTGGTGTTATAGCCGCGCTCGCTTTCGATGAGCGCCTTGTCGCCGAGCAGTCGCGCGAGCTTCCCCGACCAAGCGCCCGCGGCGACGACCAGCGTGTCGAAGGCGATGCGCCGTGCCCCCGCGAGATGGACTGCGCCGGCTTCGAAGCCGACCGCCTCGCCCGTCTCGATCGTCGCGCCACGCTCAGCGACGTACTCACGCAAGCGGTCGACGATGCGCTTCGGGTCGTCGACATGCGACCAATCGGGCGTCGAGATCGCGTGCTTTACGATCGGGCCGAGCGCAGGCTCGCGCTCGCGCGCCTCATCGCCGCTGATCTCGTCGGCGACGACGCCGAACCTGCGCTTCAGGTCCCACTCGGCACGGTCGCGGGCGAAACCCTCGCTCGTTTCATAGACGGAGAGCGCGCCGACCCGGTGCATCTCGCCGGCCAGCCCGAGGGCGTCGAGCATCGGGACGAGGTCTTCGTAGGTGCGATCGGCGAGCGCGGCGAGCGCTGTCGTCACGCGCAGCGTCTCCGCCTGCGTCCCCGATCTGACGAACCGCCACAGCCAGGGGATCAAAGCGGGAAAATGGGCGAGCCTCAGCGACAGCGGGCCGAGTGGATCGAAAAGCCAGCCGGGAACGCGCCACAGGACTCCGGGCGCAGAGGCGGGGACGATCTCGCCAATTCCGATCCCGCCAGCATTGTTGAAGGACACCTTGTCGCCGGCCGGATCGCGATCGATCACGGTCACGCCATGTCCGTCGGCAAGAAGCTGGTAGGCCACCGACAGCCCGACGATGCCGGCGCCGATCACCACGACATTCGCCATCAGCGCCACTCCGCCAGGGCCGCGCATCCGCCACGCTCGCGCGCACCGTCGCTCATGGCTGTCTCTGATCGACAGGCTGCGGCGCGAAGACGGTGCGGCGTTCGATTTCGAGCACGTTCTCTGGGCGCGGAAACGGCGCCGGAGCGCTCTCGCTAACGGAGCGCGGGCGGCCGATCTCGCGGAAGAAATCCTCCAGCCCGTTCGGAACGAGAAGCCATATCCAGGAGATGTCCTCGTCGCCCTCGTTGATGAGCATGTGGCGGCGATTCTTGCCGAGGAAAAGCGTGGTGCCCGGCACCATGGGCACGTCCTTACCGTCGACGACGGCCCTGCCCTTCCCTTTCAGCACGTGGATGATCTCTTCGTTGCGGTCATGCGCGTGCTCGCGGACATGACAGCCGGGTGGCACCGTCTGCGTGCCGAAGCCGATCGGGTGCTCCATTGCAACGCGGCCGGGCGCGACGATCACGTCGATGAAACCGTTGGCCGGAACCGGCTGCCAGTAGCTCGATGCCTCGCCGGGCTGCACGACCAGCACCTCACCGGACCGGCCGGCCTCCGCATTCGGCTCACTCATTTCCCTGCTCCCTGCAACGCGGTCCTCAGACCTTCGGCAGATAGACTTCACGTAGCTGCGGATCGGCGATGAGCTTGGTGCCCGGACCCGCCATCGTCACCGACCCGTTCTCAAGCACATAGGCGTAATCGCAGATCTCAAGCGCGAAATTCACGTTCTGCTCGACCAGTACGATGCTGACGCCGGAATCGGCGAGCTTCAGGACGATCTCGAGAATCTGGTTCACGATGCGCGGCGCGAGGCCAAGCGACGGCTCGTCGAGAAGCAGAAGCCGCGGCTGCGCCATGAGGCTGCGGGCGACGGCGAGCATCTGCTGCTGACCGCCCGACAGGCTGCTCGCGGAGTTGCTGCGGCGTTCAGTCAAGATCGGGAATAGCTCAAACGCCTGCTCGCGAAGCTCCTCGTAGCTCGACCTGCCGCCGGAGACATAACCGGCGACGAGATTCTCCTCCACCGTCAGGCGCTGGAATATGCGCCGCCCCTCGGGGCAATGCCCGATGCCGAGGCGTGTGATCTTGTGAGCGGGAACGCCGTTGATGCGCTCGCCGGCGAACCGGATTTCTCCATCGTGGACTGTGGCCAGTCCGCTGATCGTATTGAGGAGCGTCGACTTGCCGGCCCCGTTCGGACCGACGACGGCAACGACCTCACCCTCATAGAGATCCAGGTCGAAACCTTTCAATATCCGCGTCCGCCCGTATCCGGACTCGATTCGCTCGATTTCGAGCAGCTTCGCGGATTTCGTCGATCGCTCCTGGGCTGCCAAGATAGGCCTCCTGCACTGCGAGATTCTCCTGCACCTCAGCGGGCGTTCCCTCAAAGAGTAGCCGGCCCTGGTGCAGGACGAAGATGTGGTCTGAAAGCGACATCACGAGGCTCATGTCATGCTCGACGACGATCATGACGAGGTCAGGCCGGGCCAACGCGCGAAGCGTCTGTTTCAGGCTGTCCGTCTCCCCGTGGTTGAGCCCGGCGGCCGGCTCGTCGAGCATGAGCACCCGCGGGCGCAGCATGGTGGCGCGGGCAATCTCGAGGAGCTTCTGGTTGCCGTAGGAAAGATCGGCGGCAAGCTCGTCGGCATATTTCGCAAGGCCGAAGCTCTCCAGCACAACATAGCATCGCTCGATCCGCTCCTGCTTCATGCGGTGCGAACGGCCGGGAACGAAGACTTCCGCAAAGGTCGATCCGAACAGCTCCGCGAAGAGGCAGACCTCAAGGTTCTGCAGCACGGTCATGCCGTCGAAGAGCCGGATGTTCTGGTAGGTGCGCGCCACGCCGTGCTGCGCAATCTGATGCTTTTTCAGCCGCTGCAGCTCCACCTTGTCGTTGAGGAGGATGCGTCCGCTGCTCACCTTATAGGAGCCCGCGCACATGTTGATCAGCGTCGACTTGCCGGCGCCGTTCGGGCCGATCACCGACGTGATGCGCCCCGGCTCGAAGGTCAGGCTGAGATCGTCGACCGCCACGAGCGCGCCGAAGCGCTTGGTCACGGATTCAAGCCGGAGCGTCATCGCCAGCCCAGCTTGCGCATGAGCCAGCCCGGATTGAAGCGGCGGTCGATAAGGCCGCGCGGGCGCAGGAGGATGATGAACACCATCGCGCAGCCGTAAAACAGCATGCGGTAGTCGGAATATTCCCGCAGCAATTCAGGCACGACGATCAGCACGGCGGCACCGACGACGATGCCGATGAGATTGCCGAGCCCACCGATCACGATGATGAGCAGGATCGTCAGCGATTCCCAGAAGCTGAAGCTGACCGGATCGACGAAGCGCTGCAGCCCGGCGAAGATCACGCCGGCGAAGCCGCCGAAGGTGGCGGACAGTCCGAAGGCAAGCAGCTTCGCGAGCGTGGTGTTGATGCCGATGCCGCGCGCCGCGTCCTGATCTTCGCGGATGGCCGCCCAGCCCAGGCCGAGGATGGAGCGCTCAAGCCGCCAGGCGAGCGTCAGCGCGATGATCACCAAGGGCAGCAGCAGCCAAAAGAAATTGTTCGGCGTATTCAGGCCAAAGCCGAAGAGAAACGGCTCGTCGATGCGCGCTATTCCCTGCGGGCCGTTGGTCATCCATCCGAGATTGTTGAGAAACAAACGGATGATCTCGCCGAAGCCGAGCGTGACGATGGCGAGATAATCGCCGCGCAGCCTGAGCACCGGAATGCCGAGCAGCACGCCGGCGAGGCCGGCCAGTCCGCCGCCGATGAAAAGCACCAGCCCGAAGGGAAGATGGATGTCGAACTGGCCGCTGGCGAGGATCGCGTAGGAGTAGGCGCCGATCGCATAGAAGGCCACGAATCCGAGATCGAGCAGCCCGGCATAGCCGACCACCATATTGAGGCCGGTGGCGAGCAGGACATAGATCAGCACGGTGTCGATGACCCGCACATAATAGGTCGGCAGGCTGGGCACGCTATAGACGATCAGCGCGATGACGATCGCGATGACCGCGACCGCGCGGAAGCGGCCCGCGGCATTGCCTGCGGCGCGCGGGCGGGTCGCCGAGGGTGCGACGGCGCTCATCTAGAAGTCACGCTTGTAGACCGAGCCCTCTTCGGTGACCGTCTCGCCGAGGAAACCGGCCGGGCGAACGATGAGCACGATCACCAATACGGAGAACGCGAAGATGTCGCGGTATTCCGAGCCGATCACGCCGTGCGTCAGCATCGGCAACAGGCCGGCGCCGAATGTCTCCAGAATGCCGAGGGCGAAACCGCCCAGCACGGCGCCGGGAATCGAGCCGATGCCGCCGAGGATGGCGGCGATGAACGCCTTCAGGCCGACGATGAATCCCATGGAGAAGACGACGATGCCGTAGTAGCCGGCGTAGAGCATGCCGGCAATCGCCCCGAGCCCGGGGCCGATGAAGAAGATCAGGCTAATCGGCGTGTTCACGTTGATGCCGAGTAGCTGCGCGGTCTGAAGATTCTCCGAGACGGCGCGGATCTTGATGCCGAGCGTCGTGGCGTTCACGAACCAGGCGAGCCCGATCATCAAGGCGATCGCGAAGAAGACGATGAATATCTGGTTGAGCGTGACGATCGCCCCGAAGACGTCGAAGGAAACGGCCGGCAGGAACGCCGGAAAAGGCAGCGGCCGCCGGCTTACGAACAACATCACGGAATTCTGCAGAATGATCGCAACGCCGAGCGCGCTCAGCATCGGCGCCAGCCGCGAGGCGCCCCGGAGCGGGCGATATGCGGCGATCTCGATGCCGACCCCGAGCAGGCCGACGGCGATAAACGTCACCACGACGACGCCGAGGATGATGAGGACGCCGAGCGGACCGCCGGCGAGGCTTGCTGTCGCCGCCAGCAGGAAGAAGGCGATGTGCCCGCCCACCATGAACATTTCGCTGTGGGCGAAATTGATCAGGCGCAGCACGCCGTAGACCATCGTGTAGCCGAGCGCGATCAGGGCGTAGATCGCCCCGATCGTCAAAGCATTGATGAGCTGTTGAACCAGAAACCCGGTCATGAGTCCTTCGAGGCCGGATCGATCAGGTTGGCGATGGCCCGCCGAAGCGGGCCATCATCCGTTGGAACCCGTTCGGGATCAGCTCTTCGGCCACTCAAGGGCGAACTTGCCATCCTGGACCTTGTAGAGGAAGAGCGAAGGCTGCTTCAACTCGCCCTTGTCGTCGAAGGACACTGGGCCCATCAGGCCATCCAGGTCGGTGTTGCGGAGCTCCTTGATGATGCTTTCCCGCGTGACGTCCGAACCGGCCCGCTTCATCGCCTCGATGATGACGGAAGCCTCGTTATAGCCGTAGGCCGAATAGGGGCCGGGCTCGTCGTTGAACGCCTTCTTGTAGTTGGCGCTGAAGGTCTTGAGCTTGTCCGTCGAATCGTAGGGCGGTGCCTGGAAGGAGACGATCGCCCCCTCGCTGCCCGGCGCTGCCGTGGTGATGAAGTCCGGCAGGAACGCGGGATCGGCGGCGAAGAAGGTGCTGTTGACGCCGAGCTGACGCAGCTGCTTCAGGAACAGGCCGACGCCCGGCATCGTGCCGCCGTAATAGATGACGTCGGGATTTTCGGTTTTCAGCTGGGTGATGACAGCGGAGAAATCCACGTCGGTCGCGGTGACGCCCGAATATGACGTGATCTTGCCGCCGCCTTTCTCGAACGTATCCTTGAACACGGTCGCGACGCCCTCGCCGAAGGCCTGCTTGTCCTGAACAACTGCCGCGGTCTTCGCGCCGAGGTTCTGAAGCGCGTAGTCGGCCGGCGCGCCGCCTTGCATGAAGTCGTTGGCGATCGGCCGGAACAGGTTCTGGTAGCCCGGCTGCGTGACCTTCGGGTTCGAAGAGTTGGTGACCTGCGCCAGGCCGCAGCGATTGTAGACGTCCGACGAGGGAATGGTGACGCCGCTGTTGAAATTCGCGATCACCGCGAGGATGGAGCTGTCGTCGCAGAATTTCTGTGCCAGCAAGGTGCCCTGCTTGGGGTCACCCTGATCGTCTTGCCGGACGAGGACGAGCTTCTCGCCGTTGATCCCACCCGCCGCGTTGGCTTCGTCGATCGCGAGCTGCATCCCGTTCTGCCAGGTATTTCCGAACAGCGCCTCGGCGTTGGAGAGGGGACCGGCGGTCCCGATGCTCATGTCGGCGAAGGCCGGAGCCGCAACGGCAAGTGCCGCGCTCGCCAGCAGAGAAACTAACAACGTTCGCTTCATCATACCCTCCTTGTTGGGCTCACAGCCCGTCTTGCGACCACAACACGGTCGCTATTTCCGTTGTCGCAGGGCCGCGCGCTGCAACCGTCTTACCGTCGATCGCCTGGCCCAGGATGTGCCGCCCGCGCCACGCAACCGCGAGGTCGCAGCCTCCAGGCGTCAGCCTCGAATTGTGCCGGTTTGCCCGCAAATTCCCGCGTCCTGCCGCGGTATTTCACACCGCCGGCAGAATTGTCATCTCGTTGTAGACAAAGTGTGGACAATGTTTGAGGTCCGTGCAAGGCTTATTCCTGTCGATCGCAGGGAGGGCGTGCATGGACGCGATTGTCGGGTCGCGATTCGAGTGTCTTTTCCCTCCGGCCCGTGTGCAGCGCGCGGGCGTCTGAGACGCCGATGCTTGAGGTTAAATCCGTCTCCAAGTCCTTCGCCGCGCTGAAGGCTTTGCAGGATGTCAGCCTGCGGGTGGACCCGGGACAGGTCGTCGGCCTCGTGGGTCCCAACGGCTCCGGCAAGAGCACGCTTTTCGACATCATAACCGGGTTTCAACGCTGCGAAAGCGGCAGCATTCTGTTCCAGGGCAGCCCGATCCAGGGCCTCGCGCCGAACGCGATCGTCGATCGCGGCCTGATCCGAACCTTCCAGCACTCCGAGGGCGGTCAGCGCCTGACCGCGATCGAAAATCTTCTCGCCGCAGCGCAGAACCAGATCGAGCTCAATCTGCCCGCCGCCGTTCTGCAGATGCCGAAGGTGTTCAGGATCGAGCGCGAAAATCTCGTGCGCGCCCGCGAAGTTCTGACGCTGCTCGGCCTCACGCGCGTCGAGAACGAACGGGTCGGCAACCTGTCGGGCGGCCAGCGCAAGCTGATCGACCTCGGGCGCATCCTGATGGCGCGGCCGAAGATGTGTCTGCTGGACGAGCCGACCGCCGGCGTCAACCCGTCCCTCATCAACGTCATCATCGACACGCTCGGCGTCATGCGGCGCGAAGAGGGCATCACGCTCCTCGTGGTCGAGCACAACATGCAGGTCATCGGCGAGCTTTGCGAGCACGTCTACGTGCTCGCCGCGGGAGCTTTGATCGCGCAGGGAACGCCGGCCGAGATCCAGGAGGACGAAGCCGTCATCACCTCATACCTTGGCCGCGGCCGGGCGGTTAACGAGTGAACGCGCTCATGAAGACAGCCGGGCTGCATTGCGGCTACGGCGCCGACGAGATCATCCACGGCGTGGACATCGATGTCTCACCCGGCGAGATCGTCACCATTCTCGGCCCGAACGGCTGCGGCAAGACGACCCTGGTCAAAGCCATCCTCGGCTACGTGCGTACCTCCAAAGGCACGATCAACTTCCGCGACAGGGAAATCCAGCGGATGGGCCCGACCGGACGCGTCTCGCTGGGCATCGGCTACGTCCCGCAGCTTCTCAACACCTTCAAGCCGCTGACGGTGCGGGAGAACCTCGAGATCGGCGGCTATCGCCTGCCACGGCACGAGCGCAACGCCGCGGTGGAACGGATGCTGTCGCTGTTCCCGCTCCTCGCCGAACGCAGCTCGCAGCGCGCATCGACGCTTTCCGGCGGCGAGCGGCAACTCCTCGCCATGGCGCGGGCGCTTATCGTCTCGCCCACCCTGCTTTTCCTCGATGAGCCTTCCGCCGGCCTCTCGCCACTGCGCGCGGATGAGGTGTTCGAGCATGTTCGAACCATCGCCGCGACCGACGTCGCCGTCGTCATCGTCGAGCAGGACGTGCATCGCGCGCTGGCGATCTCCGATCGCGCCTACGTGCTCGTGACAGGACGCATCGCCCTGCACGGGCCGGCAAAGGAGATCGCCGCCGACGAGCGCATCCGCCACGCCTATCTCGGCGCCAGGAGCGGAGAGCTCGTGACATAGGCGCTTCCTGCGAAGCGCGTCTGCCAATCTTTCTTGGGGAAAGAGGAGAGTGAAGTGATGAAGAAGATCAGTGAGGACTTCAAAGTCGGGCGTCGCTCGATGCTTAAAGGCGTGGTCGCAGCCACCGCCGCGTCGGCGCTGCCGCTATCCACGACTGCGCGAGCCGAGGCCGCCGGGGAGCCGGTGAAGATCGGCGTCATCATCGGCCTGACCGGATCGGCGGCCGTTGCCGGCAACGACAGCTATGCGGCGATCAAGCTTGCCGTCGAGGAAGTGAACAAGGCCGGCGGCGTGCTCGGACGGCCGATCGCGCTGGTCGCCGAAGACGACGAAGGGCGGCCGAAATCCGGCGTCGAGGCGGCGAACAAGCTCGCCGACGTCGACAACGTCGCCGCGTGCATCGGCGCCTACCAGAGCTCGATCGCGCTTCCGGCCGGCAAGGTGCTGAACGAGAAGGGCGTCGTCTGGGTCACGGACGCGACCACCAACGAGCTGAAGACCGTCGGCCCCTACATGTTCAACACCGCCGGCATCGCCGAGCAGGCCGTTGCGCTCGTCGATTTCGTCAAGGCCGACCGTCCCAGTGCGAAGAAGCTGACCGGCATCTTCCAGAACAATCCGATCGGCCAGGACCGCGCCAAGGTCAGCGAGAAGCGGGCGACGGAGCTTGGCCTGGAATGGCTCCCGGCCCTCCTCTACCAGCCCGGCGCGACCGACTTCCGCACCGAGTTGCAGCAGGTCGTCGGCGAAAAGGCCGATGCCATCCTCACTGACATCTACGACAGCGACGCGCCCATCATTCAGCGCCAGCTGGTCGAGCTCGGGATGGGCGACTTCAGCAATGTCTACTCATACAATCCCGGCGCCTATGGCACGCTCGATCCGGTGCTGACGGAGGGCGTTCGGGGACTTAACTACATTACGGGCGGTATCCGGGCCGCGGCCTTCGGCAAGAAGTTCGAGGAAGAGAACGGCCACATCTTCACCGACGCGTGGGGCGGCCCTCCCTTCTACGATGCGCTGTGGATCGTCGCCACGGCCATCAATCTCGCCAACAGCCTGGACCGCAAGAAGATCCGCGACGCCATGTTCCCCGCCGCCTATCACTATTTCGGCGTCTCCGGGAACGGCGACAAGGGCTTCAACAAGTGGGGAATGCAGGCCTCCGACCAGTACGAGAAGCTGGTCTACAAGGGCGGCAAGATGGTGCCGCTGTCGGAAGGCTCGGAGAATATCGTGGTCTTCCGCTACGCCGACGACCAGGGCACGCCGCTGCAATTCGCACCGAGCGAGGAAGAGTTCCAGCAGCTCTACCCGGACTACAAGCCCTGACGGATAAGACCTGACGAACAAGAGCGGCCAGGGCGTCGTCGCGCCCTGGCCATTGCCTTCCCCGAGTCCAGAATGCCAGCGGAATGAATTTCGTCCAGGTTCTCGTCAACAGCCTGATCACGTCGTCGGAGCTGGCGATCATCGCGATCGGCCTGACCCTGACGTTATCGTTGCTCAGATTTGCCAACTTCGCTCATGTCGAAACGGCGGTGACCGGCGCCTACGTCACCTGGGTGCTCAACGTGCAGCTCGGCGTGAATTTCGGCCTCTCGATGCTGGCGGCCGTCGCGGTCATGGGCGTGGTCGGCGTCGTGATCGACCGCCTCGTCTTCCGCGTCTTCAGAAACTCCGACGACGTACCGCCCATGGTCGCCTCACTGGGCCTCGCGATCGCCATTCGCTACAGCGTGCAGGGGGTCTTCGGCCCGCGCTTCCTGCGCTACGATTTCGCCGTCGCGCCAGGCATGCAGTTCTTGGGTGCATTCATAACGCGCCAGCAACTCTGGATTCTCGGCATCGTCGTCCTGGCGATCGTCGCGTTCCATCTGCTTCTGCAGTATTCGACCATCGGCAAGGCGATGCGCGCCACGTCGACGAACCGCGAGCTCGCGCAGGCGAGCGGCGTCGATACCGAAAGGGTGATCGCCTGGGTCTGGTTCATCGGCACAGGCTTTGCGGCGCTCGGCGGCGCGCTGGTCGCCTGGGACACGCAGCTTGTCCCCGACCTCGGCTTCAATCTGATCATCCCGATCTTCTGCGTCGTCCTGATCGGCGGTGTCGGGTCTGTCTACGGCGTCCTGCTCGGCGCGCTTCTCGTCGGCTTCGCACTCAATTTCGGCGTCGCCGTCGACATTGCGCCGCTGGTGAACTGGATCTTCGGTCCGGACGTCGTCAGCCGCCTGCATATTCCCGCCGATTACAAGCCGGCAATCGTTTATGCGGCCGTCATCCTGATCCTGCTCTTGCGTCCGAGCGGGCTGATGCGGCGCGAGATCGACTGAGGAGCCGGAAAATGGAACAGCTCGCCAATTTCGGCATCTACCTGATGGCCATCACGAGCATCTCCTTCATCCTCGCGATCAGCCTGGATTTACAGGCCGGCAATTGCGGCATCGTGAATTTCGGACAGGTGATCTTCCTGACGGTCGGCGCCTACGCCACGGCCATCGCCATCGCCGACGGCGCCGGCGTCCTCTCCGCCGTCGTGATCGCGGTTCTCTGCGGCGCGGCGGCCGGCCTGTTGATGTCGCTTTCCGTGCGCAACATGAGCGGCACGTATTGGGGCATTCTATCGCTCTCGATGGCGGAGATCGTCCGCATCGTGGCGCTGAACGAGCAATGGCTGACCGGCGGCGCCAACGGCATCTCGGTTATCCTGACGGTGAACCACCTGCCCTGGATCATCGCCGGCTCGGCTTTGGCCGTTCTGCTCCTGGTGCGGCTGCTCCTGCTGTCGCCCTTCGGGCGCACCATCCGCATGATCCGCGAGGGCGACCGGCTGCCCATCGCGCTCGGCAAGAACGTGCTTCTTTTCAAGATGGAGACGATGCTGATCGGCGGTGCCATCGGCGGACTGGCGGGGTCCTACTACGCGCTGATGCAGCGCTACATGAGCCCCGACGACGCCAAGCCGATCGAGACCTTCATCATCTGGGCCATGGTCGTCGTCGGCGGGCGCGGCAATGTGTGGGGCATCGTGCTCGGCACGGTCGCGATCCAGGCTTTCTATACCGGCACGCGCTTCTTCACCGGGATGTTCGGCGTGGAGGCGGACACGATGGCGGCGGTCAGGATGGTCGTGATCGGGCTCCTCATCATGTTCGTGACGATGTTCCGACCGGAGGGAATCCTGCCGGAACGGCGTCGCAAATATTGAGGCGGGAGGATGCAGCCATGAAGAAGTATGACGCGATCGTCATTGGCGCCGGCCACAACGGGCTCGTCGCAGCGGGCTATCTTGCCAAGAACGGGCTCTCCACGCTGGTCCTTGAACGCAGCGAGCGGATCGGCGGCGCGTGTGTCACCACCGAGCTCATCCCGGGCTTCAAGGTCTCGATGGCCGCGCAGCTCCTCGGCATGCTCAGGCAGCGCGTCATCGACGACCTGGAACTGGAACGCCACGGCCTGAAGTTTCACTTTCGCGATCCGGAAATCTTCGTACCCTTCCCGGACGGCAATCACGTCTTCTTCTATCCGGACACGGCGCGCACGATCGAAAGCATCGCCAGGCTCGCACCGAAAGACGCCGCCGCGTATGCGCGCTTCGATGAGTACACGACGCGCATCGCGCGGATCGTCGGCGACTTCATGCTGAAGCCGCAGCCCACGGTCGCCGAATTCGCCAGCGCCTTCACCGGGCCAGACGGTCCGGACATGTTGAACTGCGTCCTCTTCTCCAGTGTCGCCGACTATCTGGAGCGCTTCTTCACCTCCGATTACGTGAAGGGGCCCATGGCCTATGGCGCGATGTCGGGCTCCGACGCCAGCCCCTACGCCGCCGGCACGGCATTCTCGAAATTCTACCACGCGGCGGCGGACCTCAACGGGCGCTTCGGAAACTGGGCGATCGTGCAAGGCGGAATGGGCTCCGTCACGCAGGCTCTGGCGGCTGCGGTGCGCGCCTATGGCGGCGAAATCCGCGTCGAGACGCCGGTGGCGCAGATTCTTACCCGCGCCGGCCGCGCAATCGGCGTGGTGCTGGAGAATGGCGACGAGATCGCCGCCGACGCGGTTCTCTCCAACGCCGATCCGAAGACGACGCTGCTCAAGCTGACGCCGAAGGACGCGCTCGACGAGGGCGACCGGGCGAAGATCGCGCGCATCAAGGCGAAGGGTTCGGGGGTCAAGATCAACTTCGCGCTCTCCGAGCTTCCCGACTTCAAGGCGCTCCCCGGCAAGTCGCTCGGGCCGCAGCATTGCGGGGGCATCATGATCGCGCCGTCGCTCGATTATTTCGACCGCGCCTGGGAAGAAAGCCGGCACGGCGTCCCGGCGAGCCGCCCGTTCAGCCAGATGCTGATCCAGTCGGCGACCGACCCGACGGTCGCGCCGGAAGGCCAGCACACCTTGTCGCTCTGGTGCCACCACTTCCCCTACGAGCTTGCCTCGGGCGACCTCGATACCGAGCGCGAAAAGATCGCCGAGCGGATGACCGACATCCTGACCGAACTCGCGCCCAATTTCCGCGCCTCGGTGCTCGGCCGGCAGATTTTCACCCCGGTCGACATCGAGCGCGTCTACGGCATCGAGGGCGGCCAGATCTTCCACACCGAGCTGGTGCCGGAGCAGGTGCTGTGGAACCGCCCGATCCCCGGCCGCAGCGGCCACGGCGACCTCGTTCCCGGCCTCTATCTCTGCGGTGCGGGAACGCATCCGGGCGGCGACGTCAACGGGGCGCCCGGCCACAACGCGGCGCGCGCGCTTCTCGGCGACATCGCCGGCGCACAATTGAGGCGGGCATGACACGACCGGCCTGTTCTGATCGTCACAGGCGGAAGCCGCGGCATCGGTGCCGCCGTCTCGCGTCTTGCCGCGCGCGACGGCTGGGACGTCTGCGTGAATTATGTGGCGAACGAAGACCGCGCCAAGGCGGTCGTCGACGATATCAAGGCGCTCGGCCGCCGGGCCGTCGCGGTCAAGGGCGATGTCTCCGTCGAAAAAGACGTGCTGCGGCTCTTCAAGAGCTGCGAAGATCAGCTCGGCGCCATCAACGGCCTCGTCAACAACGCCGGCATCGTCACGGCCCTCGGACGGCTCGACGCGCTTTCAGACGAAGCGCTTCGCCGCAACTTCGAGGTCAACACGATCTCCTATTTCCTCTGTGCCCGTGAGGCGGTGAAGCGCATGTCGACCCGCCACGGAGGCAAGGGCGGCGTCATCGTCAACGTCTCGTCGCGCGCCGCAACGCTCGGCATGCCGCGCGAATACGTTCACTACGCGGCCTCCAAGGCGGCGGTGAACGCGCTGACGACCGGCTTGGCGCTTGAGGTCGCCGACGAAGGCGTGCGCGTCGCCTCGGTGAGCCCGGGATTGATCGACACCGAGATTCAGCCGCCCGAGCGTTTCGCGCGGCTTGCGCCAACCACGCCGATGCATCGCGCCGGCACGGCCGAGGAGGTCGCCGAAGCGGTCGTCTGGCTCCTGTCGGGGAAGGCATCCTACGTGACCGGTGCCGATCTTCTCGTCACCGGCGGCCGCTGAGCCAGGGAGGAACAATAACAATGGCCACGAGCTTCAGACGCCTGATCCAGACCATCAACTCGCACACGGAAGGAAACTCCACCCGCGTGATCGTCGGCGGGGTTCCCGTCCCTCCCGGAAAGACGCTGCTCGAACGCCGCGAATGGCTCTGGCGGCACGACGACGATCTCCGCCGGGTGCTGAATTTCGAGCCGCGCGGGCACGGAATGATGTGCTCCGTGCTCCTGATGCCGCCGATCGGCGAAGACGCTGACTTCTCCATCATCATCATGGAGCAGGACGAATACGTGCCGATGTGCGGCCATTGCCTGATCGGCGTCGCGACGACGGTCGTGGCGAACGGCATGAAGGCCGCCGTCGAGCCACGTGTTCCAATCAGGATCGAGACGCCGGCCGGACTGGTTGAGGCGGAGGTCGAAGTCTCCGGCGGCCGCGTCGGAGCGGTGCGCTTCGTCAACGTCGAGTCGTTCGTTCTCTACGACGACGTCGAGGTCGTCGTCCCGGAGCTTGGGCGGATGAAGGTCTCGATCGCCTATGGCGGCGATTTCTACTGCTTCGTCGATGCCGACGCGCTCGGGCTTGAGCTTGCCGCGCATACCGAGCCGGAGATGGTGGCGGTGGCGAAGAAGGTCATTCCCGCGGTCAACGCGCAACTGCAGATCCGCCACCCCAAGCGGCCGGACATCAACCGCTGCTACCAGACGCTGCTCACGTCCGCGCGCACCACCACCGGCGACGTCAAGCAGGCGATCATCTGCCCGCCCGGCTCGCTCGACCGCTCGCCCTGCGGCACCGGCACCAGCGCGCGCGTGGCGCTGATGCATACGCGCGGCGAGCTCGGCATCGGCGAGACGCGCAAGTTCGAAGGCCCGCTCGGCTCCTTCTTCGGCGGCGAGCCGGTCTCCGCCGAGCGGCAGGACGGTGTGCTCTACGTGCGCCCGCGGGTGAGCGGACGTGCCTTCCTCACCGGCTTCCACCAGTTCGTTCTGGAGGCCGACGACCCCTTCCCCAGGGGTTTCCGGATCGGCCCCAAGCCGCGCGACGTTCCGGCGCCGACGGCCTGAGGGACAACGCGCGATGTCAAACGCCAAACGCCCGCTTCGCAGCGAGACCTGGTTCAAGCGGATCGACAATTCCGGCTTCGAGCACCGCACCCATTTGAAGGCGCGCGGCAGCCTGCCGGAGATGTTCGACGGTCGCCCGGTCATCGGCATCGCCAATTCCGCGTCCGATCTCGTGCCCTGCAACGCGCACTTAAGCGGCCTCTCCGAATGGGTCAGCCGTGGCGTTCTGGAGAATGGCGGCTATCCGCTCGTGTTCCCGACGATGTCGATCGGCGACTCGCTCATGCGTCCGAGCGGCATGCTGTTCCGCAATCTGATGAGCATGGAGCTGGAAGCGCTGCTGCGCGCCAATCCGATCGACGGCGTGGTGCTTCTGACCGGCTGCGACAACACCGCGCCTGCCTACATGATGGGCGCGGCGAGCGTCGACCTTCCGACCATGGTGGTGCATGGCGGCGCGATGATCAGCGGCTACATGGGCGCGCGCACCGTCGGCTCGGGAACCGACATCTTCAAGCTCTACAACGAATACCGCGCCGGCCAACTGAGCGAGGGAGCCTTCCTCGATTCGGAGGCGCAGATGTCGCGCAGCGACGGCCATTGCAACACGATGGGAACGGCGACGACGATGGGCTGCATCGCCGAGGCGCTCGGCCTCAGCCTCCCGGGCTCCGCCGCCATCCCCGCCGTCGATGCGCGGCGCAAGATCAGCGCGCAGCTCACCGGCCGCCGCATCGTCGATCTGGTGCGCGAGGACATGCCGATCTCCAAAATCGTCACGCGCGAGGCGCTGGAGAACGCGATCCGCGTCAATGCCGCGCTCGGCGGCAGCACGAACGCCGTGCTTCACATCACCGCTCTTGCGAGCCGGCTCGGCATCACGCTCTCGCTCGACGATTTCGAGGCGAATTGCGACGGGATTCCGCTGCTTGCGAACATCGTGCCGAACGGCGCGTACCTGGTGGAGGAGTTCTTCCGCGCCGGCGGTCTTCCGGCGCTGATGAACGCGATGAAGTCGCGGCTTCATCTCGACGCGCTGACCGTTTCGGGTCAGACGGTTGGCGAGAACATCGAGGGGAAGGAGACCTCCGACCCGCGCGTCGTCGCCTCGCTGGAAAATCCCGTCAAACCCGAGAACGCGCTCTCGGTGCTGCGCGGCAATCTCGCGCCGGACGGCGCCATCATCAAACCGTCGGCCGCGAGCCCGGCGCTCATGCGGCACACGGGGCGCGCCGTCGTGTTCGAGAGCGTCGAGGACATGGACGCGCGCATCGACCGCCCCGATCTCGACGTCGACGAAAACTCCGTGCTTGTCCTGAAGGGCATCGGCCCGCGCGGTTATCCCGGCATGCCGGAGCTCGGAAATATCCGCATTCCGGCGAAGCTTCTGGAGCGCGGCGTGAGCGACATGGTGCGCGTATCGGACGGGCGCATGAGCGGCACCGCCTTCGGGACGGTAGTCCTGCACGTCGCGCCTGAATCAGCCGTCGGCGGTCCGCTTGCGCTGGTCAGGACCGGCGATCTCATCGAACTCGACGTGCCCCGCCGGGTTCTGCAACTTCATGTCAGCGATTCGGAGCTGGAGGCGCGCCGCAGCGCCCAGCAGCCCCCGCCGCCCGCGCCCGAGCGGGGTTACGAGAGGCTCTTCGTCGAACATGTCACCCAGGCCGACAAAGGGATCGATTTCGACTTTCTTGCCGGGGGCAGCGGTGCCATGGCGCCCGCAAGACGGCCATTTTGACGCGGGAAGCACGACGCATGTGGGCAAACCCGCGCAATAAGCATTTCTGGGCGCACTCCCCCTTTTTCAACGAGAAGTGGGGTGATATTGAAGCCACCTCGCCTTGAAAGGTCGGAAAGTATGCGCACGCAAAATCGTGGCGAACTGGTGAATGTGGGCAAAGAAACGGGCGGCGCCCGGGTCTATGCCTGCCTGCGAGAAGAAATACTTCGGATGCAGATTGCGCCGGGGGCGCCGCTTGACGAGGTCAGCCTCAGCGAGCGGTTCAAGCTCTCGCGCTCGCCGGTCCGCGAAGCGCTTGTGCGCCTGTCGAGCGAGGGCCTAGTCGTCATCCTTCCGAGCCGCAGCACGATCGTCACGCCGATCAACTTCGAGGGCATGCCGCATTTCCTCGACGCGCTCGACCTGCTGCAGCGCGTGGTGACGCGCCTCGCGGCGATGCGCCGGACGGAAGAGGATCTGCGAAAGATCGTCGCCGCCGCCGCCAACCACGAGGAAAAGGTCCGCGAGACGATCGAGCGCGCCAATTCGCTGCCGATGATCGAGGCGAATCACACGTTTCACATGACGGTCGCCCGCGCCGGCAAGAACCCCTACTACACGTCCTTCTACAAGCGCCTTCTCGATGAAGGCCGCCGCATGCTGCACGTCCATTTCGAATACAAGATGCTCGAGCCGGACGGGATGCGGACCATCGGCGCCGATCACACGGCGATGGTCGAGGCGATCAAGAACAAGGACGCGGAAAGCGCCGAGCAGGCGGCGCACGCCCATGCCGCGCAGTTCCGCGGCCGGTTCATGGAATTCCTCGAGCGCAGCATCGCCACGCCGATGGATATCGAAGTGACGGTGCCGCCGGCGGTCAACGCCTGAGGCGGTCGGCTAGGTCGCCGGCCTACGTTCCTCGTCGCCTCCCATAGCGTACGGCCCCCATCGGGCTAGTCCAAAGGCAATGTCACTTAGATCTGCCTGTTCAAACTCGCCGTGGCGGCGTCACGCCGAGCGACTTGGTGCGTGCCGCTCGACAGGAACCGCGATGCGGTGATGGAGGCCATCGACGATCGCGCGGGAGAGCTAACCGGCGAACGCGAGGTCTCATACGTCGTCGAGTGCGCGCTGGGCCGCGGCAGGTCAGCCCAAGATGATGGTCCGAGCTTGCCTACACAAAGCCATGGCCGCAAAATAACTGAAGCAAGCTG
Source organism: uncultured Alphaproteobacteria bacterium (assembly GCA_963805325.1). Lineage (GTDB taxonomy): Bacteria > Pseudomonadota > Alphaproteobacteria > Rhizobiales > Afifellaceae > DASWJZ01. The sequence goes on from CAWDTS010000001.1 coordinate 376,024, forward strand.
GTCATCCAGTGGCTGTTGGTCGAAGATGCCGCGAGCCTTCAAATGTGGAAAATCATCGTCATCATCACCCTGTTCACGGGCCATGTGGAGACCGCTCGTATCGCGCCGCTGGAGCATCTCGCGACGAAGAAGGAATGTGCGCTCTACCTCGCGAAGCACGGCGTAGAGGTCGGTGCGGGCGCGATGACCTTCGCGCAGCAATTCGTGAACGTGGGTGGCGTGGTCTCCCTGAAGGTTACTTGCGTGCGCTTATAGGCGGCTCGGCGCGGGCCACCGGCCGATTCTGTGCAGATGCACTTTGGGCACGCGGCTATTTCGTTAGCGTCACCGGCAGCGCGAGTTCAAACGGAGCAGCGGCCGCGAGAAAACATGATCGGTGTTGATCGGGATCAAAACGAAGCGCCGGAGCCTAGCTATCTTTCATTTGAAGTCGGCTCACGGCGCGGCCTGTGGTGCTGCAAATATGGGGATAATCATGTCTCTGGGACTCATTCTTGTCATCATCCTCATCATCTTTCTGCTTGGCGGATTCAGTGGCCGCTTTGGGGGCTACGGCTACGGCTTCGGTCACGGTGGCGTCGGGATCATCGGCATCATCCTGATCATTGTCGTCGTGCTGCTTCTCACGGGCAGGCTTTGAATTGACGGGCTGCATTTCAGATGAGCCGTCTTCGCCTGCATCCTGAAAATCATCTGGTTTCACGCATCGGGTGGCTGAGGGCGGCGGTTCTGGGAGCCAACGATGGCATCGTCTCGACCGCAAGCTTGATCGTCGGCGTCGCCGCCGCAGCGGCGAAACCGAGCGACGTACTGATTGCGGGCGTCGCCGGTCTGGTGGCCGGCGCCATGTCCATGGCGGCGGGCGAATACGTTTCGGTCAGCTCACAGTCCGATACCGAGCGTGCCGATCTCGCGCGCGAGACAAAGGAGCTGCGCTCGGACAATGCGGCGGAGCACGAAGAGCTCGCGAACATCTATATGCAGCGCGGCCTTGATCCTGGCCTGGCGCGCGAGGTCGCCAAACAGCTGATGTCCAAGGACGCCCTTGGAGCGCATGCGCGCGACGAACTCGGTATCTCCGAGATCACGACTGCCAGACCTACTCAGGCGGCGTTGACGTCGGCCGCGACGTTCTCGGTGGGCGCCGCTATGCCGTTGTTGGCTGTTCTGGTGTCGCCGGACGGCTTGCTCGTGCCGATTGTCTCGGTGGCCTCGTTGTTGTTCCTCGCGCTGCTGGGCGCGATTGGCGCACGCGCCGGAGGCGCAAATATCCCGCGTGCCACCGCGCGCGTAACGTTCTGGGGTGCGTTGGCGATGGCGCTCACTGCCGGCATTGGTGCGATATTCGGAACTGTTGTTTGAGGCGGTCCTTCACATTGCTCGGAAATATTGCGCGCTTGGCGCCGAGGGGCGCCGAAGTCGACTTCCGCTCTTCGCGGCGATTCAATTCTCCGGATAGGGCAAAGCCTTCGTCTTGCCGCTTATTCTGGCTCCGATTGCAAGGCTCTTGGGGAACACGCTGACAAATGTCCTCATGCCGAAGCCGCTCAGTGGAACGGCTGCACGCGCCAGGATGGAAGCAACCCTGACACGGGTCGCGAACTGGCGCTTCCAGGCTTTCGTGTAGCGACGACCCGCCGTGACGCGCGCGCGCCCGTCCCATTCTTCGAACTGCGCGAGTTCACGAGCGAGCAACCAGCCCGATTGCAGCGCCATCGATATTCCTTCGGCGATGATGGGGTGCGATTCCCCTGCAACATTGCCGACGCGAAAGATGTCGCCGGCATATTGGGTGCGGATACCGGGACGGATCGGACCCGCCGCCAGCCACTCTCCGGAAAGACGTGCGTTTCCGGTCGCCGACGCGACACCCGGGCACGAAGCAAGCAGATGGGCGTAGAGACCTCCGGCCGCAGACATTGATCGTTGTCGCGTACGAACTTCCGCGAGGACATCGCGCCGGATGCAACACGACAGTGACACGCGATCCTGGTCCGCCCAGACCATGCCGCCATATCCGCCCGGAAATGCAAGCAGCGGCATCATGTCGGGGGGCAACCTTGCCTCCGTGAAATGAGCCTTGAAGCCGAGGAAATCGTGCGGCCGATTTCGCTTTTCGAGATTGCTGGCGAGCCCACCGCGCTCCCAGGAGCCGTGCGCCGCAACGACGACCGGCGCTACGAGGATGCGACAGGCGTTTCGCCTCTCGATCCGGACCGCCGAACGTTCGCCTTCGGCGGATATCTCCACGGCGCGCCACGGCTGAAACACCTCGGCTCCCGCTTCGCGGGCTGCGCTCAACAGGATATCGTCGAGCACGTCGCGCCCCAGAGCGCGCCCGTAGGCGTCGTCGGCGGCACGGGGCATTCCCGCCTCAATTCCCGGGCCTCCGGCGAAAAGTGCTAGTCGCTTGACTTCGGGGCCTGCCGTTGCGCGAATTCGACCACCGGCACCCAACTGGTCGAGGAGCCGCAGGTTGACCGCCGAGATGAACTCGCCGCAGACCTTGCGGCGCGGAAACTGGCTGCTTTCGACGATCGCGACGGAGCGGCCCAGGCGAGCGAGAGCAAGCGCAACGGAAGACCCCGCCGGGCCGGCTCCAATGACCACCGCATCGTAGCTCATTGCCCCTCGCCCGCACCGGCGTCCGCCACAAAGGTGTGGGTGAACGGGCCAAACGCATGCTCGCTGAGCCGGTGCGCCGAACCTGACGGCCAGAGAGCGGTGAGTTCGTCACCCTTGAAGCCTGCGCGCACGCTGGCAACGGAATCGTGCCGCGTCACATGGTTCACACCGATCGCCCGGAGCGACCAGCAGCCTGCGAGCGAGACCGCATTCCGGCGGGGCTCGGTAGCCAGGAAGAGCGGGGTCATTCGCGGGAGCGCCGCGAAAAGGCGCGCGAGTTCCGGCGACGTGAAGTGGTGAAGGACCAGATTGGCAGTAATTACGTCGAAGGCGCTCGCATCACGCTTTCCCATCCATTCGAATATGTCGTGGGTTACGGTTTCGACGCGCCAGCCGAGTGTCGCGAAAGCCGCGCGGCTGTCGTCATCCACGACATCCGTCTGGTCGAGCATCGCCAGATCGACGTCTATCCAGTCTCGGCACACGCGCCGGGCCACCGAGAGCATGAACGTGCCGTCGCCCGACCCGATCTCCAGAATTCGTCTGGGAGGGCGGGAGACATGCCGCCGCAGGAGCCGGGCTACGATCCAGCTTTGGAGCAGGAGGGCGTTGATCCAGGCGAGGTCCCGCCTCGACTCTACTGCGCTCCGTTCTTTGGCAGGCAGGATGTCGAGCAGTTCCGGCTCGATCCTGCGATCTGCCAGAATTCCGGCCATGTCAGGCGCAACCCGCAGTGTGGAACATCATCGTCTCCGCCGTGAGGCCTGGTCCGAACGCCATTGCGCATCCGACCTTCTCGGGCGCTGCGTCGGCATCGCGCAGCATCCGCTCCAACACGAACATGACGGTGGCGGAGGACATGTTGCCGTTCTCGCGCAGCACCTCGCGCGACGGCATCAGCGCTTCGGGTGCGAGGCAAAGCGCCCGCTCAACGGCGTCGAGAACGGAGCGTCCGCCGGGATGGACGGCCCAGAGATCGACCTCGGCTGCGCTCTTGTTGCCAAGGAAGACGCCGACATTTTCGATCAGGGCGTCGTGAATCGCGGCCGGCACCTTGCCCGAAAGAACCATATCGAAACCGTCGTTCCTGACGCTCCAGGTCATGAGCTCACGGCTGTCTGCGGTCACGAAGGCGCGGAAGCCGTCGAGTGCGAGCCCGACCGGTTCGGCAGAGACCAGCGCCGCAGCGCATCCGTCTCCCCAAAGGCAGAAGGAGAGGAGCTTTTCGAGGTCATTCGTTTCCTTGAGGTGCAGCGTGCAGAGCTCGATGTTGACGATAAGAACGCGGGCCAATGGTTCGGACCGAATGATGTGCCTTGCCTGCTTAAGGGCATTAATAGCCGCGTAGCAGCCCATGAATCCGATGATCGTGCGCTCGATGGAGGTCGATAGACCGCACCTGGTAATGATTTCCAGATCCATGCCAGGCGCAGAAAAGCCGGTGCAGGTCGTGACGATGAGATGCGTGATCCGCTCGCGCTCCTCTCCAAGGCCAAGCCGATCCACGGCCTGTTGGGCGAGCAGGGGCGCCGTCGCCGCGAACATGTCCATTCGATGCGCGGTTGCCGGAAACGCGCCGCGCCGGAAGATGCCATCCTTGTCAACGCTTGAGCCGTTCGGATCATCGCCGGGCTCGAAACATGAATAGCGATGCTCAATTCCGCCTTTGTCGGCCATGCGGTTGAAGACCGCTCGTCGACGCGGATCGTCCGTCAGTTGGCTACTTGCGAACTGCAGGAAAAATTGGTGCACGTCGTGTGCCGGAACGGACGTCGCAATGCGGTTGATATATCCTCGGGCCGTCATGATTTTCCTTGGAGGTCGGTCCGAGCGGAGCGGTATCTGAGCTGCAGATCGGCGAGCAGGTCACCGCATAGTCCAGATAGGGCACACGGTACGCGGAACGATTGCGGAATGAAGCGATGCGGCAGGCATACTACAACTGCGACTGCGTCCTGGGGTTCCAGCCCAGGGCAGCCATCACGCGGTCTGCGAGTTCTATGATCTCGATTCGGCTGATGCCCACATCACTCTTTCTCACACTTGCTGCCAACAATTTTGCGTTCGTGAATTTCAAAGCGATCCGCGCACTCTGGAATGACCTGGCTCACCGCAACCACGGCGCCTTCGTGCTCAGAGCTTGGGCGGTCGAGGCCGTGACAGGGTGAATCCATGCTGCAGCCGCGGCAAGCCGTGCATAATTGCACAGCTCTCCCCGCGCAAATCCCATCTTCCAAGTCAAGGGCCGCTTTCGGAGGGACCGACCTCGGCGCATGCCGCGTGGCGGCCGGCTGCTGGTGATGGCGAAGGCGATGCCGGCGGCCCGCAGATCGCGGACCATGTCCTTTGCCGCCTCGGTCAGCACCTTGTCGTCGGTGACCAGCGTTCCGTCCACGTCCGCCAGGAGAAGGCGAATGTCGCGCCTCGCGCTCACGGCTTCTGCTCCGATGGAGCGACTACCGGCCGCCAACCGCGTTCCCCGTCGCGGGCCAACAACCCGTCGGCCGCTTTCGGGCCGTCGCTGCCGGAGTCATAGAGGGGAATATCGGGCTTCTCCGCCGCCCAGCCGTCGAGCACGGGCTGCACGATGCGCCAGGCCTGCTCCACCATGTCGGCACGCATGAACAGCGTCTGGTCGCCGATCATGACGTCGTGGATCAGCGTCTCGTATCCGACGTTCGGCTCGCGCGCGAACCAGTCGTCGTAGCGGAAGTCCATCTTCACGGCGGCGAGATCCACCGCCGGACCACGACGCTTGACCTCAAACTGCAACGAGATTCCTTCGTCGGGCGCGATGCTCAGCACCAGCCAGTTCGGTCTCAGGGTGTCGACAGGCGTGCTCTGGAACGCAGCGTAGGGCGCCTGCTTGAAACGAATGGCAATCTCGGTGCTACGCGCCGACATGTTCTTGCCGGTCCGCGCATAGAAGGGCACGCCGACCCAGCGCCAATTGTCGATCTCGAATTGAATGGCGACATAGGTCTCGACGTTGGATTCCGCCGCTACGTTCGGCTCGTCCCGATAGGCCTCCGCCTTTTTGCCCAGCACCGCTCCTGCGCCATACTGGCCACGCACCGCCTGTGCCGGCTTGACTGCGGGCATGGCTGCGAAGACCTCCGCCTTCTTTGTCTGGATCGAGGCTGCGTCGAAGCCGACCGGCGGCTCCATGGCCACCATTGAAAGCAGCGTGAGGAGATGGTTTGGAACCATGTCGCGCAGCGCGCCGGTTGCCTCGTAGAAACTTCCGCGTTCTTCCACCCCCACGGTCTCCGCCACGGTGATCTGCACGTGATCGATCCGATCACGGTTCCAGATCGGTTCGAACAGCCCGTTCGCGAAGCGGAACGCCATGATGTTCTGAACGGTGTCTTTTCCGAGAAAGTGATCGATCCGAAAAATCTGGTCCTCATCCAGCGTGCTGAGGATGCTGGCATTCAGTTCACGCGCCGAGTCCAGGCTATGGCCGAACGGCTTCTCGATCACGACACGGCGCCAGAACCGTTGCTTGCCATCCGCGCCTTCATTCTGATCGGTGAGCTTCGCCTTGCCAAGTTGCTCAACAGCCGTTCCGAAGAGGCGATCGGCAAGCGCGAGATAGAAGATGACGTTGCCCTCGGTGCCGTGAACCTTCGCGGCTTCGTCGAGCGCGCCGCGAAGCCTCTCGTGCAGTTCGGGCCGCGCCAAGTCACCGCGAACGTACGACATCTTCTCCGCAAGCCGCTTCCACGCCGCCTCGTCGATGTGATCGATATCGAACCCCGTGGCGGCGTTGCCAACAAAACTTTTCAGCATGTCGTAAAGTTCGTCACGCCAACTTTCCGCAGTTCTCTCCGCGCGAGCTACACCGATCAGTGCGAATTTTTCCGGCAGCATGTTCGTGCGCGAGAGGTTGTAGAGTGCCGGCACCACCAGGCGCTTGGTGAGATCACCGGTAGCTCCGAAGATCACCATGGCGCAGGGATCGGCAGGACGAGGCGCCTGCGGCGATTGGGATTCGGCCGCGGGCGCTTCCGGGGGGCGCCGGATCGGTTTGTTGCCGGCCATGGGCGTTACCCTGCTGCCTCCTGCACTGTCGTCTGGCCTTGCGATTCTTCCCGGGTGGGCTCCGGGTCGATGGATTCCTGGCTTTCAATGTGCCCGCCAAAACCAAGGCGCTTGGCCGAGAGTATCTCTTCTTGCGTCAATCCGCGCTCGATGCCGTTGTGGACCATCTTGACGAAGTGGCCCGCACCGGCCGGCGATTGTCTGCACGCTGCGAGCGGCCTGAGCGGGTTCATGCCGTCGGCCTCGCGGACATCGCAATCTGTTCCTTGGCGGCGGCGAGCACGTTCTCCGGCGTCAAGCCGAATTTTGCCATCAGGTCCTTGATCGGGGCCGATGCGCCGAAGCTATGCATGCCGATCTTGACGCCGCTTACGCCCGCATAACGATCCCAGCCGATCACCGAGCCCGCTTCAACCGACACGCGTGCCGTGACATCGGGCGGCAGCACGCTGTCGCGGTAGGCTTGGTCCTGAAGCTCGAACACCTCCCACGACGGCATGCTGACGACGCGTGCCGCAGTCCCATCCTGCTTGAGAGTCTCGTAGGCCTCGACGCAAAGCGCAACTTCGCTTCCGGTGCCAATCAGGATAACGGCTGGCTTGCCGCGATCGGCATCGGCCATGACGTATGCGCCGCGCGCGACGCCTGCTACTGACCCGTATCGCTTGCGGTCGAAGGTTGGGAGCGGCTGGCGACTCAGCACGAGGCAGGCAGGCTGATGCTTCAGCCCGACAATGACGCGCCAAGCCTCCACGACCTCGTTGGCGTCGGCGGGCCGCAGGGTGATGAGGCCGGGGATCGCGCGCAGCGCTATGAGCTGCTCGACCGGCTGATGCGTCGGGCCGTCCTGCCCGAGACCGATCGAATCATGCGTCAAGATGAACACGATCGGTAGCTCCATCAATGCGCTCAAGCGGATGGGCGGCTTCATGTAATCGGAGAAAATCAGGAAGCTCGAGCCGTAGGCGCGGATCTTGGACAATGCGAGCCCGTTCAGGATCGCGCCCATTGCGTGCTCGCGAATTCCGAAGTGCAGGTTTCTGCCGCCGTATTTGTCTGCCTCGAAATCGCCGGCCGCCTCAAACGTGAGACGCGTCTTGGTGGACGGCGCGAGATCGGCCGAGCCGCCGATCAGCCACGGGTAGTGGGGCGCGATGGCATTCAGTACTTGGGCAGATGAATCGCGGCTGGCCAATCCCTTGGAATCAGCGGGGAAGCTGGGTAGATCGGCTCCCCAATCGTCAGGAAGGTCGCGCTTCTGCATACGCGCCAGCCGGTCGGCGAGATCGGGGTATGCGGCACAATAGGCCTCGATTCTTGCAAGCCACGCCGTCCGCAGCCGCGCTCCACGCTTGCCGATGCCCGCGCCGAAGTGCTCACGAACGCCATCAGGGACAAGAAACTCGGATTCTTCTGGCCATCCGTAGCTGCGTTTCGCCAGCCGGATCTCCTCCACGCCGAGCGGCTCGCCGTGGGCCGCGCTGGTGTCGTGCTTGTGCGGCGCGCCATAGCCGATATGACTGTCGACGACGATCAGCGTAGGTACGTCGTGCGTGCGCCCGAATGTTTCGATCGCCTGAGCCATTCGCTCTGTATCGTTCGCATCGCCAACACGCAGCACATTCCAGCCATAGGCGAGGAAGCGTGCCGTAATATCGGCGCTGAGGGCGAGGTCCGTATGACCTTCAATTGTTATCCGGTTGCTATCGTAGATCCAGCAGAGGTTCCCGAGCATCAAGTGACCCGCGAGCGAAGCGGCTTCGCCGGTGACGCCCTCCATCATGTCGCCGTCGCCGCACATCGCATAGACGTCGTAGTCGAACATCGCGAAATCCGGGCGATTGAAGTGTTGCGCCAGCCAGCGCTCGGCGATCGCCATGCCAACGCTCGTCGCACAGCCCTGACCCAGCGGTCCTGTGGTCGTTTCGACGCCTGATGTCAGATGATACTCTGGATGCCCCGGACACCGACTGTCGAGCTGGCGGAAACGCTTGATGTCATCGAGCGTGACGGCAGGCTGGTCTAGGCGTCCGCAGGCGGCGTTGATCGCCTTCACGCCGGTAAGATGCAGCAGCGCATAGAGGAGCATCGAGGCGTGCCCATTAGACAGCACGAAACGATCGCGATTTGGCCAGAGCGGATCGTCCGGATCGAACCGCAGGAAGCGCTGCCACAGCGTGTAAGCCACCGGCGCCAGAGCCATAGGCGTGCCGGGGTGCCCGGAATCGGCCCGCTGCACAGCGTCCATGGACAACGTGCGGATCGTGTTGATGCAAAGCTCGTCGATCGAACCTTCGCTCGACAACGGCCATGCTCCGCCGTCTGCAACATGACGGGCCGGCGAGACCGACTTCGTATCACCCCCGGGAACCCGCCGCCGCGGTCGCTGGACGGCAGCCTTTCCAGAATTTTCGGGAATGGCACCCTCCTCGGCACGACCTAAATCCATCATCGCATCCTCGGGCGTGCGGGAACCTGTGAAGCGGCCGCCCTTAGCCCGCATGTGAGTCCGGAGCCGATGCCCCCTCGACACGCGCCCAAGCGGGCCACACGCCGACCTCGAGTTGTTCCATCATGTGCTTTGCGGATGGCGTTGCCGTCTCGAAGGTTTCACCACCTTGGCCTAGGCGATCCAACCGCGGCGACGGAAGCCTCGGAAACTACTCAGGCTCACGGAGCGGCAAATCTTCTTTGTCGTTCGACCCGATCGCGAAGCGTTGTCCGGCATTGCCCCGCCGTATGCTGGTTGCGCGGCTCGCTGGATATTCCTCTGCGAAACGTCAGTCGGTGACGAGGCCATCGGCCTAGCCTTCCAAGACCTCGGCTGACAACAGCGACGCGTGGCGCGCAGCGGACGGTCATGCCGCTAAAGCGCCGGCGAAGTCGAGCACGACACGTGACGGCACTTCGCCGTGTTCGAGCCGCTCGAAGATCGTGTTGATCGCCGCGAGCGGCTGCAGCTCGATATCGGCCTTGACCTTGCCTTGGGCCGCGAACTCCAAACATTCCGCCATGTCCTTTCGCGTGCCGACAAACGAGCCTCGAATGGTGATGCAGTTGGCCACCACGTCGAACAGCGGGGTCGGAAACTCACCCGGCGGCAGACCCACCAGCACGCAGGTCCCACGCTTGCGGGTCATCTCCACGCCCTGCTTGAACGCCGGCAAGGAGGGCGCGGTGATCAGAACGCCATGAGCGCCGCCGCCAATCTCCTTTTTCAGCAGCGCCGCTGGGTCCTGGGTCTTGGCGTTGACCGCCAGATCGGCGCCCAGGCGCTTGGCGTGGTCAAGCTTGCCATCGTCGATGTCGACCGCGCAGACGTGCAGGCCCATAGCCTTGGCGTACTGGATCGCCATATGGCCAAGCCCGCCGCAGCCCGAAATGACCACCCATTCGCCGGGGCGTGCTTCGGTTTCCTTGATCCCCTTGTAGGTGGTGATGCCCGCGCAGATCAGAGGCGCCGCCTCTTTGGGACCGAGCCCCTTCGGGATGTGCGCGACATAGTCTGGGTCAGCGAGGACGTATTCGGCGAACCCGCCGTTCTTGGTGTAGCCGCCGAACTGCGCGTCGCCGCAGACCGTCTCCCACGCGGACAGGCAGTATTCGCAGTGGCCGCAGGCCGAATAGAGCCACGGAACGCCGACACGGTCGCCTTCCTTGACGATGCCGACGCTGGCGCCGAGCGCCACGACAATCCCGATGGCTTCGTGGCCCGGGATAAAGGGCGGGGTCGGCTTCAATGGCCAATCGCCCTTTGCGGCGTGAAGATCGGTATGACATACGCCGCAGGCCTCCGTCTTCACCAGGATTTGTCCCGGGCCGGGCGTGGGAATGTCCCACTCCTGAAGCGCCAACGGCTTTCCGAACGCCGTGACGACGGCGGCCTGCATCTTCTTCGCTGACATGGCTCGAGACCTTTCCAGTGCTCAGGTTCAGCCGAGATCGCCGCGGCTTCGATCGGCCCGGCTAAAATCAGGCGGCGGCGGCCCCAAGTCCCCGCACAGCTTCGATCATCTTGATCAGCACGGCCTGGGCGTCGCCGAAGACCATGTTGCAGTTAGGCTCGTAGAACAGGGCGTTGACGATGCCGGAATAGCCTTTGCCCTGGCCACGCTTGATCACGTAGACCTGTTTGGCCTTGTCCGCGTTGAGGATCGGCATGCCGTAGATCGGCGAGGACTTGTCGGTGCGCGCCGCCGGATTGACGACGTCATTGGCGCCGATCACCAGAACGACGTCGGTGTTGGCGAACTCATCGTTGATGTCGTCGAGCTGGAAGATGAGATCGTAGGGCACGCCGGCTTCGGCCAGGAGCACGTCCATCTGCCCCGGCATGCGTCCCGCAACCGGGTGGATCGCGAACTTGACGGAGACCTTCGCTGCGATCAGCAGCTTCACAAACTCGTACAACTTCTGCTGTCCCTGGGCCGCCGCAAGGCCATAGCCCGGCACAATGATGACGCTCGAGGCATAGCGCATTTGGATGCCGGCATCGGACGCCGCGGTCTCCCGCTCGGTTCCCTTGATGGCGCCGTGATGGGCTTTGGCGACCTCCCCAAAATTGGTGAAGAGAATATTGGCGACCGACCTGTTCATCGCCTTGGCCATGAGCAGGGTCAGCAACAGGCCTGCCGCACCGACAACCATGCCGGCGATCATCAGGGCCGGGTTACCCAGAACGAATCCTTCAAGCCCGACCGCCAGGCCGGTGAAGGCGTTGTAGATCGAGATTACGACAGGCATGTCCGCGCCGCCGATCGGTAAAGTCATCAGAATGCCGAATACAAGGGCAGCGCCGAAGAAGATGTAAGTCCAGCTTGCGATGGCGAGAATCGGGTCGCTACCACTCAGCGTCGCGAAGACGATCCAGCCCGCTATGGCGATAGCGACGAGAAAAAATAGACCGTTCAGAAGCTGCTGGCCCTTGATCCTGAAAGGCTTCTTGATCACTCCCTGAAGTTTGGCCCAGGCGATCACGGAGCCCGACATCGAGACGGCGCCGATGAGCGCGCCCAGAAGCGTGACAACCAGCTGGCTGGCGCCGTGGGTTCTGTTGCCAAGGAGCTCCACCGCGGCGATGGCGCCGGCGGCTCCGCCGCCCATGCCGTTGTAGATGGCTACCATCTGAGGCATGGCCGTCATGGCGACCTTGCGGCCGACCAGCCACGCGCCGACGCCGCCGATGGCGAGGGCCACCAGCGCCAGAGTCACATTGACGATCAGATGAGGTCTTGCGGCCGCATCGACAGTAAAGACGTAAAGGAAGCTTGCCAGTACGGCGGCCACCATGCCTATGCCCGCCATACGAATTCCGTTCGTCGCGGTGGCAGGCGAGGACATGCGCTTGAGGCCGAAGAGGAAGAGAAAGGCTGCCGCGAGATCGGCAGCGCCGATCACGAGTTGGGCGATCATTGTTAGCATGACGGCGGCCTCAACCCTTCTTCTTCAAGTGATGGACTTTGGCGTGACCGCCATGGTGCGGTTTGGCATGCGATCCGCTGGTCTTGAACATGGCGAGCATGCGCTCGGTGACGGCATAGCCGCCCGCCGCGTTGCCGGCGCCTAGCAGCACCGCAAAGAATCCGATCGCCTGTTCCAGCGCCGTGCTTGCGTTGAGCAGGGTGAAGAGGCCGCCCACCACCACGATTCCGTGCACGAAATTAGAGCCCGACATCAGCGGTGTATGCAGAATGGCGGGCACATTGCCGATGATCACCCAGCCGGCGAAGCCGGCGAGCATGAAGATGTACAGGGCAACGAAGGCGGTAATCGTCATATCGAAGTTCATCGCGATCTCCTGATCGGACTCACGCCACTTTGGCGGTGGATTTGACTGCTGCGTGCTTGGTCCCCGCGTCTGCGTTGGCTTCCGGCTTAGCGGAATGATCCAAGAGCTTGCCGGCATGTGTCAGGGCGGTCTTGGCGAGAATCTCGTCGTCCCAGTCGATCGCGATGATGTTGTCCTTCATCATCAGGGCGAGCAGATTGAATTGGTTCTTGGCGTAGAGCTCGCTCGCGTCCGCGCCCAGTAGCGAGGGTACGTTCAACGGCGCGACGATGGTGACGCCGCCAACCTGAGCGGTTTCGCCGGGTCGCGATTCCTCGCAGTTGCCGCCGCCGTCGGCGGACAGGTCGACAATCACGGCCCCGGACCTCATGCCCGCCACCTGAGCCTTGCTGATCAGTTTGGGCGACGCCTTGCCGGGAATTGCGGCCGTCGTGATGATCAGGTCGGACGCCTGGATATGCTTGGTAAGTGCGGCGTCGACTTTGGTCTTCTCTTCCGGCGTGAGCTCGCGGGCGTAACCCCCCTTGCCAGTCGCATCCACTCCGGTGTCGACGAAGGTCGCTCCGAGCGACAGCGCCTGCTCGTTGGTCGCCGGGCGGATGTCATAGCCTTCGACCACCGCGCCGAGGCGGTGAGCGGTTGCGATCGCTTCGAGACCCGCGACACCCAACCCCATCACCAAGACCTTGGCAGGACCGATCACGCCGGCAGCCGAGGTGATCTTGGGGAGGACTTTGGCCATATGGGTCATGCCGAGCGCGACGGCATAGTAGCCGGCCAAGGCAGATTGACTCGACAAGGCGTCCATGGCCTGCGCCCGTGAGATGCGCGGGATCCGCTCCATGGCGAAACAAGTGATTTTCTTCGCCAGCAGGCTTTTGACCAGCTCGGGCTCGTTCGCCGCGTAGACGAAGCAGATGAGGATCGAGCCGGGTTTCATGGCTTCGATCACGGCCAGCGCCGGGGGCTGAACAGCGAGAACCACGTCCGCGTCGGCGACCAGCTCTCTCCTGTCTTCCATGAAGACGACACCGTCATAGTCGGCTTCAGGAACGCGAATGGCATCCGCGGCGCCTGACTGCATGTGCAATTTGGCCCCCAGCTTGACCATCTTGGCGACCACGGACGGAACCAGCGCAACGCGCCGCTCGTGCGGCCGGGTTTCCTTCAGGACGGCGATGTTGACGTACATGGCAACTCCAGCTTCTGGCGGACCCTAGGCAACAGGATGGGCGGGCAACTGCGGCTTCCGGCGAGGCGTTCCGGGGTTACGGGAACGCCTCGCCGCTGCTTCTCTCGGATACGCGGTTGAACCGATCGACGCGCCTACAGCGGTGCCTCGACGTCCGCGTAGCGAACCAGTTTTTTGTTCACGAACTCCTGGATGCCCATGTCGCCGAGTTCGCGTCCGTAACCTGAGTTCTTGATGCCGCCGAACGGCAGTTCGGCGTCGGACCAGGAGATGTTGTTGATGAACATCATTCCTGTTTCGACACGGCTCGCCACGCGCTTGCCGCGCTCGATGTCCTTGGTGAAGACGGAGCCGCCCAGTCCGAAGTCGGAGTCGTTGGCGAGTGCGATGGCCGCGTCCTCGTCCTTGACGCGGAAGAACATGGCGACCGGCCCGAAGAACTCGTCGCGGAAGGCGGGGTTGTCCGGCTTGACGTCGGTTAGGATCGTGGGCTGCATGAACGCCCCGGCGCGATCAATGCGCTTGCCGCCCATGACCACCTTCGCCCCATGGGAGACCGCCACATCAACCTGCTTCAAAAGATCTTGCAGGGCCGATTCCGTCGATAGGGGACCAAGCGTCGTCTTCTCATCCAGAGGGTCGCCTGCCTTAAGTGCTCCCAGGGCGGCTTTGAACTGCTCGAGGAACTTGTCGGCGACCTTGTCGACGACAATGAAGCGTTTCGCAGCACAACAGGTCTGCCCGGTGTTGTACATGCGACCCCAGACGGCCCACTTCATGGTGTGTTCGAGATCGGCGTCTTCGAGCACGATGAACGCGTCGCTGCCGCCGAGCTCCATCGATGACGGCTTGAGGTTCTGGCCGGCCCTTGCCGCGATGCTCCTGCCCGCCGCGACGCTGCCTGTCAGGGCAACGCCCTTGATCCGCGGATCCGCAACGACGTGGTCCGACTGATCGTGCGAGATCAGAAGATTGGTGTAGAGGCCGACGGGCGCGCCCGCGTCGATCAACAATTTCTCGAAGGCAATGGCGCATTGCGGCACGATGCCCGCGTGCTTCACCAGTAGGGTGTTGCCTGCCATCAAATGCGGACCGGCGATCCGGGCGAGCTGGTAATAGGGAAAGTTCCAAGGCTCCACGCAGAAGATCACGCCGATCGGGCTGCTCTCCATGTGGCCTTCACCGAGAGACGGATGGAGCTCTTCGTTGGCAAGAAAGCGTTCCGCGTTCTTGGCGTAGTAGGCGAGGATCTTGGAGCTGAACTCGACTTCTCCGCGCGCCTCGTCGATACGCTTGCCCATCTCCAGCGTCATGGTGTGGGCCAGATCCTCGACCCGCTCATGCATCAGGGCGGCCGCCTTGGCGATGATGACCGCACGCTGGGCGTAGGTCTTGTGCCGCCAGGTTTCAAAGCATTTCCCGGCTGTCGCGATCTTGGTCTCAAGCTCCTTGTCCGTGAGGCTCTCGAACTTCTGCAAGAGTTTTCCGGTCGCGGGATTGATGCTCTGGTATTCGGCCGCTTTGACGTCTTGGATGTTCATGGTGTTCCTGATTTCTTTGTTGGCCTGCTGCAAAGTTGCAGGCAATCGTCTTGGGGGGGGCGCTGGCCCTCGATGGCGCTCAGGCCTCGATGATGACCTTGAGCGCTTTTGTCTTGGCAGCGTTTCCAAACGCCTCGTAGGCATCGAGGATCTTGTCGAGCGTGAAGTGATGCGTGATGAGGAGCTTCGGGTCGATCTTGTGGGATGCGACGGTCTTGAAGAGCATCGGTATGGTGGCGGTGTCGACCAGCCGCGTGGTGATCGCAATGTTGCGGTCCCACAGGCTCTCCAGATGGAGATCGACCTTCGTTCCATGCACGCCGATATTTGCGACCACACCGCCCGGCGCGACGAGCTTCTCGCAAAGCTCGAAGGTCGCCGGAATGCCCACCGCCTCGATTGCGGTGTCGACGCCGCGCTTGCCGGTCATCTTCATGACGGTCTCGACGGCCTTGCCGTCAGCGCTGTTGACCGTCGTGGTGGCGCCGAACTTCTTGGCCATCGCCAGCCGATTGTCATCGAGATCGATCGCGATGATTTCGGCCGGCGAGTAGAACTGCGCAGTGAGCAGCGCCGCGAGACCGACCGGCCCGACACCCACGATCGCCACCGTGCTGCCCGGCTCGACTTTGCCATTGAGCACCCCGCACTCGAAGCCGGTCGGCAGGATGTCGCTGAGCATCACAAGCGCCTCTTCGTCCGATCCTTCAGGAATCGGGTAGAGGCTCGTGTCGGCGAACGGCGTACGGACGAACTCAGCCTGCGTGCCGTCGATCCTGTTGCCGAGAATCCAGCCGCCGTTCACGCAATGCGAATACATCTGCTTGCGGCAGTAATCGCACTTGCCGCAGGCGCTGACGCAGGAGATCAGGACATGGTCGCCCGGTTTGAACGCGGTCACAGCAGATCCGACTTCCTCGACGATGCCGACGCCTTCGTGGCCGAGGATGCGACCCGGCTCACAGGTGGGCACGTCGCCCTTGAGGATGTGCAGGTCGGTCCCGCAAATTGTCGTCTTGGTAACTTTAACGATCGCGTCCGTCGGCTCGATGATGACCGGCTTCGGATGATCCTCGAGCGCCTTCTTGCCGGGCCCCCGGTAGACTAGAGCACGCATCGTGGCAGTTGTTTGCCCCGCGGTCGGGCGGCGAGCCGCCGGCTTTGGCATCGCTGTAACATTCATGCGGTCACCTTTCAGCTGCACTGGTCGTTTTGTGGTGCGGGTTGATGTTCCCGACCATATCAACAGGCTCGACACGGGTGGCAGCCTCGGAAACTACTCAGCAGCGCGGACGATGAAGTTGGCCGCACCGCAATTGGCGGAGATCGAAGGCCAGGCGCCAAAGATTGCGTAGACACAGCAGCGGTTGCCGGCGGCTGAAGGCGGAGCGCCTGTTCGGTGCCCACTGGAGAGGCTGAGATAAGCGAGGGCTACTCAGCAGGCTGTAAGCCAGGCGTGCTCTTCTTGGCCCAGTCCGGCTGCCGCAACGCGTGAAGGATGAGCGGGATGCCGCAGAACACCACAGTGCCGACAACGACAAGCGTCACGTAGAGGACGGGGGAACCGACCGGCAATTGCGCCGGAGGGAAGAACGCCACCAGGAAGCTGAAGAGCACCCCGGCAAAGCCAATGCCGGCGGCGAGCCACATTCCGACAGTGCCGCCGGGCACCTTGAACGGCCTCGCGAGTTTCGGCTCGCTATAGCGAAGCCGGATACCTGCCGCATACATCAACATGTAGGCGACCAAGTAGAGCGCGACGGTCATCGCCGATACCAGGAAGAACACCACCGAGACGTCCTTGATCACAAAATACAAGCAGGACATGACCGTCACAACGGCACCCTGCGCCAGCAGAATATTCGTCGGCATTCCATGGCCGTTTGTTGCGTGAAGCACTTTTGGTAATTCGCCATCGTGCGCGGTCGCCAGCAGACCCTTGCTTGGGCTGCCGAGCCAGGCGAACACGCCGGCGATCGCACCGATACCCACGAGCAACGACAGGATCTGCGCCAGCCATCCAAGATGCCAGATATTACCGATAACGGCATCGAAGGCATCGAAAACGCCGGATTGCAAAGAGATCTTCTCATACGGCAGGATTGCCGCAATAGGAACGGCGCCAATCGCGTAGAGAAGCAAAGAGATAATCGCGGCCAGTCCGATCGCCGCCGGGAATCCCCTGCTCGGATTCTTCATATCCACGACGTGCACGGCCTGCACCTCCACGCCGGCAAACAGCAGCACGATCCCTGCGAGAAATGCGATCGTGCCCAGTCCTTGTATAGACGGCCAGAATCGCGCGTGCCCGTTATCGGAAAGCGAGGGATCGGTGAGATGCTGCCATCCTATGGGGTGCCCCGATGCAATCCAGTAGCCAAAGAGAAGAAGCAGACAGAGCCCGGGAAGAACCGTGCCGAGCATGAAGGTCCAGTTGGCGATCTTGGCAAAAACCTCGACACCTTGAAGAACGACGATCGTCGCGAGCCAATAGACGACGATGCAAAAGATCCCGACATAGATTCCGTTCTTCGCCAGTTCGGGATAGCCGATCGTGTAGGCGAGCGCGACGGCACCGAAGGTCAGCGTGATCGGGTACCAAACGACATTCTGGATCCACTGCAGCCAGATTGCTAGGAACCCCCAGCGGGCACCAAATGCCTTGCTGACCCAGGCGTAGATCCCACCCTTCTTTTCGGCAAAGGCGCCGCCCAGCTCAGCCGCGACCAGTGAGGCGGGAATGAGATAGAAGACGACGGTGAACGCCAGATAGGCGAACATCGTCATCTCCTCCTTCGCGAGCAGCGGCAGGCCACGCAAGCTGGTCACGACCGCCGCCGCGGTCATCAGACCAATCGACAAGACGCTCAGAGTCTTTCTGCTCTCTTTAGCCGATGCCATGACACGATCTCCAATTCTTCGGATGCCGATGGTGTCGCGACAGCCGACCCATCTTGTTAGAACCTCAAACCGGCGCCTTCTCTTTCGGCGCGGCGCGTTGCACAGGGCTTTTGACCTCGGTAGCTGCCGGAGGCGCGGGCAGCTTTTCCTTCGGCAAAGCGTGGTGCGTGAAAGTCGTGCCTTCCGCTGCTGAGGTCGGCCTAGGCGAGGGATGCTGCTGCAAATATTCGACGGATCGCCGAAAATCAGCCAGCAGCATGTCGGCCATGTCGCGGCTGAAGCCGTGACGGATGAGCAGCCGCATCACCACGACATCGGCGATATTAGGCAGCATCGTGTAAGCCGCGGCCTGCCAGCCGCGCATGCGCAGCCGGTCGGAGAGATCGAACAGCGTATAGCCCGGCTTGGCGCCGTCCTTAATAACCCAGGAGACAGCGGGAATTCCCTTGCTGCTGGAGCCATCGAAGAACAGCTCGAACGGACCAAGCTCCTTGATCTCTCGCCCGATATATTGGGCAGTGTCGTAGGCATTCTGCTGGATACGCCGATAGCCTTCGCGTCCAAGCCGCAAGAAGAGATAATATTGAGAGACGATCTGACCGCCCGGGCGCGAGAAATTCAGCGCGAAGGTGGCCATGTTGCCGCCAAGATAGTTCACGTAGAAGATCAGATCTTCCGGCAGATCGGCCTTTTCGCGCCACACGACCCAGCCCACGCCGAGCGGCGCGAGGCCAAACTTGTGGCCGGAGCTGTTGATGGAATGCACGCGCGGAATTCGAAAGTCCCAAACCAGTTTCGGCTCCACGAACGGCGCCACGAAGCCGCCCGATGCGGCATCGACATGAATTGGAACATCCAAGTGCCTTTCAGTCGCCAGACGGTCCAATGCTGCAGCTACATCGGCGACGGGCTCGTACTGGCACGTGAAAGTGACGCCGAAGGTCGGCATCACACCGATCGTGTTCTCATCCACCCGCTTGAGCGCCTCCTCCGGCGTCATGCCAAGGCGGCCACGCTCCAGCGGAATCTCGCGCAGCTCGACGTCGAAATAGCGGGCGAATTTGTGCCAGCACACCTGTACGGGGCCGGTGACCAGATTGGGTTTATCGGTCGGCTTGCCAGCCGCCTTCATCCGCTCGCGCCATTTGTGCTTCAGCGCCAGCCCACCCAGCATGCAAGCTTCGCTTGAGCCGGTGGTGGAGCAGCCGATCGCGTCTGCGGATTTCGGGACATTCCACAGATCAGCGAGAATGTGGACACATCGCTTTTCAAGTTCCGCGGTCGCCGGGTATTCGTCCTTGTCGATCATGTTCTTGTCGATCGACACGTCCATCAACTGGTGGACCTCGGTATCGAGATAGGTCGTACAAAAGGTCGCAAGGTTTTGACGGGCGTTGCCATCGAGAATTAGCTCGTCGCTGACGAGCGCATGGGCGACGTCCGGTCGCAGCTCACCCAAGGGCATCCGATATTTCGGCACCGACAGGTCCGCGGCTTCCGTTCCGTAGATATCCGCATCGATTTGATCGAGAATTTCTTCCCGCCTGTGGAGCGCCATATCGAGTCACCTTTACTTCGAGAGCGTTGCAGTGCGCCGGTTTCAAGACCTGCTCGACAACCGGACTAGCGAACGCGCGTCCCTTGGACTTCCGCTCTCGATTTTATCCACTGGCCGCGCGACGGCGGGAGACTCGGAAACTACTCATGCTCGACAAGAGACATGGCCGACGAACGCGTCTGGCACCGTCGGTGCACTCGTTCAGCTGCGGAAGAGTGGCCTCCGCGCCGGCGCTGCGGGGCTCGTCCGCTGAGGTGCCGCACTCGTCTGGTTCTGCCGCGCCTGCTGGCTCGTCTCCTCCACCCTTGCCGGCGCAGGAGGGTTACGCGAGTTCAGCTGTATCTTGTCGTCGCTCATGGCTTCTTCCTCTTTCTTGCGCCTCGCTGCCTTATCGGCCAGGGCCCGGTGGCGGCGCCTGTTGGGAGACCCCGGTTGAGGGCGGCGCACTAGCGGTGTCGGCTTGCACCGGTGGTAGGCGGCTTGCCAGGATGGCTTGGGCGCCAAGCATAAGGGCCATGAAGATCGCGAATGTGATTCCCGCCCGCGAGCTGGTCGCGGCGCCAATTCCAATTGCGGTCCTCTGAGACTCGACATTCGGACGAGCCGTCCGTGGCAACAGCGCGACCAGGCGGGCCGCAATTGTCCCCGGGCTCAGGCGCTCCGATGGCGCGTCGGGGAGCGCCGCGATCAATGACGTTAGTCTCTCGGTCGCAACTTCGACCGGCAACACTGCCAATTTGGCAGCCTCCTGCCAGGGGTCGAGGTTGAGCCGCGCGAGTGCCGAAAGGACGCTTAAGAGCATCCCGTTTTCTTCCTCACCGATTGGCGCGAACAGGAAGTCGTCAAACTGGGGCGCAAGTCGAAAAGTCGCGGCAGAATGTGTCATTTCGCTCGCCGAATTCCGGCGCCTCTCGTGAATATTGAGGACTTACGTGAGATACGAAAGCTCCGTCTCGTATTGGCTTGGACAAATGTATTGCGGGGCGGCAATCGCGACAGGCTCGGAAAATACCTAGATCGTTGCCCACCATCAGCGACCCGGCACTTGCGGTGACGAAGAAGCCCAGGCGATGAGCAAGCTGGTGACTCCTGTCCAAATGACTGTCGCCACCGGAATTGCCTGGCGCCCCGGCAAAGCAGCGGAGTCGCGGATCATCTGCTGAACCCTCAACGGCCGATATCCACCCCAACAAGCTGGTTGGGCCCGCCCTCCGGAGCCGCTACAGGTTCTTCACTGCTTTGCGCGACGCTCATTCGTGATAACAGCCGGCGACCGCGTTCGGCGGGTCGCGGCCTTCGCTATGAGTGCCCGAGTTCTTCGGCGCTGAAGGCAAGAGGGAGAGCAGTGAACCGATGGAATCGGTTACGATCATTCTCGTTCTTTTGCTCGCCGTCGTCGTAAGCGGCTTTGCTTCGCAAATGCTGCCGATACCGCGACCGCTGGTCCAGATCGCGTTCGGTGTGGCAATCGGCCTTGCCACCAGCTTGCGCGTGGACCTCAATCCGGAAATCTTCTTCCTGCTCCTCGTTCCGCCGCTGCTGTTTCTCGATGGGTGGCGTATCCCGAAGGAGGAATTGCTGAAGGATCGTTGGGCGATCCTTCAATTGGCGCTCGGCTTGGTCTTCCTTACCGTGGTCGGCATCGGCTTCTTCGTTCGGTGGATGGTCCCGGCCATGCCCTTGGCTGTCGCATTCGCGCTGGCGGCAGTGGTATCGCCAACCGATCCGATTGCCGTGTCAGCTATTGCGACGCGGGTGCACATCCCGAAGCGGATGATGCACATTCTGGAAGGGGAATCGCTTCTCAACGACGCCTCCGGTCTTATCTGCCTGCGCTTTGCAATTGCATCCGCGGCGACCGGCACATTCTCGCTCCATGAAGCCGCGCTTGAATTTCTTTGGCTGGCGCTCGGCGGCATAGTCGTCGGCGTGGCGGTTACCTGGGTTACTGCTCGGACGAAGCAATGGATCACTCGACGCATCGGGGAGGAGAGCGGATCCCAGATCATCATCAGCCTGCTCATTCCGTTTGCGTCCTACATCGCCGCCGAGCATCTCCATTGCTCCGGCATCCTTGCGGCAGTGGCAGCCGGCGTGACGATGAGCGTCGCCGAATCGTCCGGGCAAGCGATGGCCACGACCCGCATGCGCCGCAACACTGTTTGGGACGCGGTCCAGTTCACGGCGAACGGAATCATCTTCGTGTTGCTGGGGGAGCAATTGCCCGCAATCTTTTCAGGGGCAAGCGAAACGGTGCGGCAGGCCGGACACCAACATTCGTGGTGGTTGCTGGTCTACGTGCTGGCGATCAATATCGTTCTGATCACGATGCGCTTCCTTTGGGTTTGGGTGTCCCTCAGCCTCACCGTTTTTCGAGCCAATCGCCGAGGCGCGCCGACGCGCCGGCCGAATTTGCGCGTCGTCGCAGCGACTTCGTTGGCAGGCGTTCGGGGCGCGATCACGTTGGCCGGCGTGTTGACGCTTCCGTTCGTCATCAGCGAATCGACACCGTTGCCGGCTCGCGATCTCGCCATCTTCCTGGCGATGGGCGTGATCATCGTATCGCTCATCTCCGCGAGCATCGGTCTGCCGCTGCTACTGCGGGGATTGGAGATGCCGCCCGAACCGTCGCAGAGCGCTGAGGAGAATCGGGCTCGGATCGCGGCTGCGGAGGCCGCCATCGCCGAGATCGAGCGCATCCAGCGCGATCTCTCCAAGGATCACAAGGAAGCGGATGTCTACGTCGTCGCGGCGTCGCTCATCATGGATCTCTATCACGACCGCATTGAGGCGCGCTCTCAGGAGGGGGAAGCGGCCATCCTCGCGCGGCGGAGCGAGACGATCGAGAGAACAATGCGGGTCTCCGCCGTCAAAGCCGAGCGTGCAACCATCTTCCGTATGCTTCGAGCACAAGAGATCGGCAGTGAGACGGCCAAAAAGCTCGTACGGGAACTTGATTTGCTGGAGGCCCGATACGAAGCGTGACGCCTCCGCACGCGCCAATGAGGTCGCGCGGCGCGGAAGGCTCGTGACCCTCTTCAGCCAGTATCAGGAGCGAGGGCATGTTGAATAGCCCGAGCGAGGTCCGGCTCACAGAACGGCTTCTGCATCACAACTGCTCGTGGGCTGAGCGCCTGGCCTCTCAGCGTATCGCCGCTGACGAATACATGCGGGATGAATCCGGAGCGAAGAATCTTCTCCACGGCCGATACCCCGCTTCCATCGCTAAGATGCACGTCGACAATCATCAGATCAGGTCTGCACTTGAGAGCGGTGGCCACCCCACCGCTCTCGGTTGACTCGGTTCCACAGACTTCGTGCCCCATTTCCCCGAGCACCTCGCTCAACAGCATGGCGATCATGGCTTCGTCTTCTAGGATCAGCACACGGAGCGGCTTCATTTAGTTCTCTTCGCCTCCGGCGCCGCCTTCGTTTACCCAGATCTCGATTTCATCGCGCAACTCCGACGCGGCGCGAGCGCTGGCCAAAGCTGAAGTGCGATGCGCATGGAACGCGTTCGCTCGGACGCATTCGGAGCTATCCGCCGGCATAAGCGGTTGATCTCGACCGCGTAGTGCACTCATTTCTTGCCCCCTATCCGCCCACCTCACGCCGCCTCACGCGCGTCCGCTCGCCGCCTGAACAGGTGCGGGTCGACCTCCGGTCCCGACCTTTGGAGGTCCGATCCCTGAGTTTGAAACTACGACCATACTTGGTGAAAACGGTCGCAAGCAGCGTCGGAAACTACCTAAGCGTATCGCGCTGGCACGCCGCCCGCGCGGGAATGCCACACAGAGGTTACGCCGAATTAACGAATTCAACATCTCTGCTGTCTGAGAAACCGTGATAGCTTTGCTGACGCTTCTCGCTTTTGACCCTGCTGGATCGCTGCGGCGCCTCTGCTTGGTGAGGAGCCCATGGTCAAATCCGATGCGATGCTAGACAGCCGTCCACAACCGGCCAAAGCGGCCCCGGCGCGATTGCGTCGGCGCGCCGCGCCGACGCGCGAGGCTCGTCGCTCTCCTCGGGATTTCTCTGTCGTCGGAATAGGTGCGTCGGCAGGAGGTCTCGAAGCCTGCACGAAGCTCGTCGAGGCACTGCCGGCCGGCAATGGGATGGCCTTCATCCTCGTTCAGCATCTCGATCCGACACACGAGAGCATGATGGTGGACCTGCTCGAAGGTCACACGGCAATGACAGTGCGGCAGGCGACGGACGGAATGTCCATCGAGCGCGACCACCTCTATGTGATTCCTCCCGGAGCTTATCTTTCCGTCGGCGACGGTACCCTCCACCTTTCGCAACCCCAAGCGCGACACGGCGCCCGCCTGCCTTTCAACTTCCTGCTGGAGTCGATGGCAACGGAGTTCGGTTCGCGCGCCATCTGCGTGATCCTTTCGGGAACCGGAGCCGACGGCAGCCTCGGCCTGAAGCCGTGAAGGAAAAAGGCGGCCTGATCATCGCTCAGGACCCGGATGAGGCCGGCTATGACGGCATGCCCCGAAGCGCGATCAAGACGGGCGCCGTGGACCTCGTGCTTCCGGTGGCCGAAGATTCCGGAGGCTCTCGTCAAGTACCGTCTTGGAATGAACGGCAGGCGCGCACACAACATTCCGCCACAACAGGAAAGCGCGCAGGATTGGCTGCCCGAGATCATTGAGCTTCTGCGCACCAAGACCCCGCATGATTTCTCGCTTTACAAGGAGGGCACGCTGCGGCGGCGTGTTGAGCGGCGCATGGCAATGGCGGCGATCGCGATCGATGACGTGAACCGGTATCTTGAGATACTGCGCAGCGACACGAAGCGAGCTCGACCTACTTGCCAAGGATCTGCTCATCAACGTCACCGCCTTCTTCCGAGATCCGAAGGCGTTCGAGGTCCTGGCAGAGAAGATCGTGCCCGATCTGGTTCGCGGCCGGACGCACGATCACCCGATCCGCATCTGGGTGGCCGGGTGTAGCACCGGCGAGGAGACGTATTCCCTTGCAATGCTTTTCCAGGAGCAGATCACGGCGGCGAAAAGCCACGTGACGCTGCAGATCTTTGCCTCCGATGTCGACCCGGATGCCGTGGCGAGTGCCCGAGAAGGGCTCTACCCGGAGGCGATCGAGGCGGATGTCTCGCCGGCGCGGCTGGCGCGCTTCTTTTCGAAGGAGGATCAAGGCTACCGGGTTTCGTCCGAGCTGCGCGCGGCTGTCGTCTTCACGGTGCAGGATGTCCTGGCCGATCCGCCATTCTCGCGTCTCGACCTCGTTTCGTGTCGGAACCTTCTGATCTATCTGCGACCCGAGGCACAAGCGAAGGTCATCTCGCTTTTCCATTTCGCATTGCGCGAGGGCGGCCTCCTGCTTCTTGGCGGCTCGGAGTCGATAAGCAAGTCCGACGGGCAGTTCGAGATGATTTCAAAGGCGGCACGACTTTATCGGCACATTGGTCATAGGCGGCTGGGAGAGTTCGGCTCTTTGAGGGGCGCCTCCGACGGCGCGCGTATTCCGGCGAATCCGATGCAAGGCTCGGCTCACTCTCGCCAAGCGGCGCTCGCCGCTCTTTGCCGGCGGCTCGTGTTGGAGGCCTATGCGCCGGCCGCGGTGCTGATCAACGACAAGCACGAGTGCCTTTATTCCCTAGGACCGATAGATCGCTTTCTGCAGCGTCGCGCCGGGATACCCGACGCACGATTTGCTCGCCATCGCGCACCCGGACATGCGCAGCAAGCTCCGCGTCGCAATCAAACGGGCCAAGCAAGAGCACGCGCGCACGGTCGTCGCCGTTGGCCGCACAAACCACGATGGCGGTCGCGGTGCGTTCACCATCGTCATACAGCCCGTTCTGAGCGACGGCGAGGAGCTCATGTTGATCTGCTTCCTCGATGAGCCGGATCGCAAGCAGAACCGGAGACTCCTCGATCGAGCCGCAGAATGTTCCGCGGGTCACGGAGCTTGAGCAGGAACTCGAAGCCACGCGGATCGAGCTGCATGCCGCCATCCGCGACCTTGAGATTTCCGGCGAAGAGCAGAAGGCAATCAACGAAGAGGCCTTGTCCGTCAACGAGGAATACCAGTCGACGAATGAGGAGCTGCTGACCGCCAAGGAGGAGCTGCAGTCTCTCAACGAGGAGCTGACCGCTCTCAACAGCCAGTTGCAGGAGACGCTTGACCGCCAGCGCACGACCTCGAACGATCTGCAGAACGTGCTCTACAGCACCGACGTTGCGACGCTCTTCCTCGACACCGATCTCAAGATTCGCTTCTTCACTCCGGCCACCAAGGCGCTCTTCAGTGTCATTCCCAGCGACATTGGGCGACCTCTCGCCGACCTCAGCTCGCTGGCTGCCGATGCCGCTCTTCTGACTGATGCCAAAAAGGTGCTGCACACCTTCACGCCGGTCGAGAAGGAGATCGAAGCTCGGAGCGGCGCGTGGTACACCCGTCGCGTCCTGCCCTACCACAGCCAAGAAAACGGGGTGGAAGGCGTCGTCATCACCTTCGTCGACGTCACCGACCGGCGGCATGCGTCGGATGCGCTGGAGGCGGCCAAGCGCCAGGCGGAGCTGGCCACGCTCGCGAAATCGCGCTTCCTCGCCGCGGCGAGCCATGACCTCCGTCAACCGCTGCAAACGCTCGCCTTGCTTCAGTCGTTGCTGGTGCGATCCGTGGAGGGGGAAAGGGCGAAGAAGCTGGTCGCGCGACTCGACGAGACGTTGGGGGCGATGTCGGGCATGCTGAACTCGCTGCTCGACATAAACCAGATCGAGGCAGGCACCGTCCGCGCGGAAGTGGTCAGCTTTCCGATCGACGATCTGCTCGGCCGATTGCGGGACGAGTTCAGCTATCAGGCGCATGCACAGCAGCTCGTCTTGCACGTAGTCCCGTGCAGCCTGACGATCGAGACCGATCCGCGTCTGCTGGAGCAGATGATCCGCAACCTGCTTTCGAACGCATTGAAATACACCAGGCGCGGCAAGGTGCTGCTCGGTTGCCGGCGGCGTGGAGGAAAGCTCAGTATCGAGATCTGGGACACCGGCGTTGGCATCCCCGCCGGCGACCTTCAGGCGATCTTCGACGAGTACCATCAGCTCGACAACGCCGCGCGGGAAAGGAGCCGCGGCCTCGGCCTCGGTCTGTCGATCGTGCAAAGCCTGGGGAGGCTGCTCGACCATCGGGTCACCGTCCGCTCGCAGCCGGGCAAGGGCTCGGTCTTCGCAGTTGAGGTACAGCTCACACCGCAAGATGCACGGCCACGGCACCCACGCCATCGCCACGGCGGAGATGACGCGACTGTCGAAGAAGTCCGCCGCACTGGCGCGATCCTAGTGGTCGAGGATGATCCTGAACTGCGCGGCCTACTCGAACATCTCCTTGGCGAAGAGGGGCATCATGCAGCGGCGGTGCCGGATGGCATCGCGGCACTGGATTGGGCGGCGAGAGGAGCGATCCGACCTGACCTCATCCTTGCCGACTACAATCTGCCAAATGGCATGGATGGGCTGCAAGTTACCGATAAGCTCCGTGAAAAGCTCGGTGGCGCGGTCCCGGCGGTGATCCTGACCGGCGATATATCGACCGGCACGCTGCGCGCTATCGCGCTTCATGACTGCGTCCGGTTGAACAAGCCGGTCAAATTCGAAGAGCTGACGGAAACCATCCAGCGTCTTCTTCCTCCGTCACGACCCGCAGTGCATCCTCCTCTTGCCCCAAATGCTCCCGACGCGTCTGACAAGGGGGCGCCCGTCATCTTCGTCGTCGACGATGACAGCCATGTCCGCGAGGGGATTCGCAGCGTGCTCGAGGAAGACGGCCGCAACGTCGCGGACTACGCTTCTTGCGAGGCATTTCTCGAAGCCTATCGTCCGGGTCGCGAAGCCTGTCTGCTGATCGACGCCTACCTGCCGGGGATGAACGGGATTGAATTGCTGCAGCAACTGCACGACGCCGGCCATCGACTGCCGTCGATCATGATCACCGGCAACAGCGACGTGTCGACGGCTGTGCAGGCGATGAAGGCCGGCGCTTCTGATTTCATCGAGAAGCCGATCGGACGCGACGAACTGATCGCAAGCGTCGAGCGGGCGCTTGAACAGTCGAAGGATACGGCCAAGCAGTCCGCATGGCACGAGGATGCGGCGAAGCGCATCGCCAGCCTCACGGCGCGACAGAGCCAGATCATGGAAATGGTGCTGGCCGGCCACCCGAGCAAGAACATCGCCGCGGACCTCGGTATCAGCCAGCGCACCGTGGAGAACCATCGCGCTTCGATCATGCAGAAAACGGGGACGAAGTCTCTTCCAGCGCTGGCTCGATTGGCACTTGCCGCTGCGCGGCGATGATCGACGAGTTGGCAGCTCAGCATCGGCGGCGGAAGAAGCAGCGCCGGCCAAATAGCTCTAGGTAGTTTCCGGGCCTGCCGCGGCGCCATCGATCAGCGCAAATCATGCATCGACATCGGGCTTCCGCGTGAAGTTTCGCGGCTTGGGATTGGCCTGACTCCCGATCCCCGGCGAGGGGCTACTAAGTAGATTCCGAGGCTTGATGATCCACACCATCCGGACTTATATGGAGGAGGCAAGCTTCCCGACTTAGATTTCGGAGGACATTATGACCACTCTCCTGATTATCGTCGTGCTATTCTTACTTCTCGGCGGCGGCGGTTACTACGGATTCCGCCGGCGGGGATAGGGAGAATTGAGTGTCGGCCTCGCTAGTTCTGTCGACGCCAATATGCGACTTGCTCCTCGGGACCCATGCCCGTGTCGTCGACCAGCTAATGCCGCGCCGACGAAAGATGCGCATTTCCGAATTCTATCGGGAGCGGCAGCGGACCGCCCGCATCGATAGCAGCGTCGGTAAGGGCGGCATTTCCATCGAGACAAAATAAAATCAATTCTCTGCACCGCTCTCGTCGGCGCACAGACAAGGCCGCCATCGTTCGGTGCGTCGTCGCAGGAGATAAATCATGTCGCTCGGACTCATCCTCGTCATCATCCTCGTCATCTTCCTGCTCGGTGGCTTCAGCGGCCGCTTTGGCGGCTACGGCTACGGCTTCGGTCACGGAGGCGTCGGCGTGATCGGCATCATCCTGATCATCGTCGTCGTCCTGCTTCTCACCGGGCGGCTTTGAGCGGCCGCCCAGAAACGGCTGAAAGGGGAGGCTGGGCTGCCGTGAATCAAGCGCCTTCGCCGACCCTTCGTGCGATGCCTGAACCCCGGGCGCTGGCCCAGATGCTTGCTCCCTATCGCAAACCGAACGACGCGCGCGGCGTGTTCGAACTCGTTGTCACGGCGGTTCCGTTTGCCGTCCTCTGGACTTTGATGTGGTTGAGCCTCGGCGTCAGCTACTGGCTGACCCTGCTGCTCGCCGTGCCGGCCGCGGGCCTCCTCGTGCGCTTCTTCTTGATCCAGCACGATTGCGGCCACGGCTCGTTCTTTCGCCGGCGTCGCACGAACGACTGGGTGGGCCGCACGATCGGTGTCCTGACCCTGACGCCCTACGATTATTGGCAGCACTCGCATGCGCTTCATCACGCGGGCTCGGGCAATCTCGACCGTCGGGGAATCGGTGACATCGACACGCTGACGGTGCGCGAGTACCTGGCGCTATCCCGATGGCGCCGGCTCCGCTATCGCCTCTACCGGCATCCGATCGTGATGTTCGGGGCGGGCCCGGCGTATCTCTTCATCCTGCGGCATCGGCTGCCGATAGGCGCGATGCGCGCTGGCTGGCAGCCCTGGGTCAGCACAATGGCGACGAATGTCGCCGTCGCGGCTTTGGTCGCGGCGATGATCTGGCTGGTTGGGCTCGGGCCGTTCCTGCTGGTGCACCTGCCGATCACGATTCTCGCAGCTTCGATCGGCGTCTGGCTATTCTATGTCCAGCACCAGTTCGAAGACACCTTCTGGGAACGTGATCCGCGCTGGAATTTTCATGAAGCGGCATTCTACGGCAGCTCGCATTACGACCTGCCTGTCGTGCTGCGCTGGTTCACCGCCAATATCGGGGTGCATCACGTGCATCACCTGTGCAGCCGGATCCCCTACTACCGGCTGCCGCGCGTGATGCGGGATCACCCGCAGCTGGCAGCTGCCAGGCGGCTCACGCTGCTCGAGAGCCTCCGCTGCGTGCGCAAAGCGCTGTGGGACGAAGAGGGCCGCCAGCTCGTCTCTTTTCGCCATATGGCGACGGTCGCCTCGGTTGACGGGCGGTAATTTCACCAGCCTCCCGTAACGGGCCTGCCCTACCGCTTAACGCTCGCGTGCTTCCCTCGGAGGCGGCGTGGTAGGTGACCTTACTTCGGCAGCCACGGCTCGGGACACGCCGCCCAGCCGGCTTCTCCCTTCGCCGAGCGTAGTAGCGGGTACTCCGAGGTGCGGCTTGCCCACGCGGCGGTCAAAGCCCGTCTTAGACGACCCCTATTACGCTGATGAACATTACGCCCAGGATCACGAAGGCCATTCCACCGGCGAAATTGAGCCAGAATTTTGATTTGAGCATGACGGCACCAAACCTTATTCAAGATGAACTCTTCAAACATTAAACTTCCGTCCGTCAAAATGGTTCCATGTCGACACAGGTATTTATAAATTAGGATGGCGCCATTTCTCTTTAAAACAACTGCGCAAATACCCATATGCGTGATCAAGAGAACTGCGACATCGCACTTTGGCAGGAGGGCGTGGTGGTCAAGGCTTTAGCTTCAGGAATTTTGGCTTTTGCCGTTGCGATTTCTTTTCCACTCGCTTCGGGCGCTTCGCGTGCCGCGTCATCCAATTCGATTGCGGACATCGCCCTGGGCACGGACGGAGCCGATATTGCCGCCGGCCGGATCGACGACGCGTTTGCTTTGCTGCGGAAGACCAATATCAATCCGGTGGGCGCTGCTGCCGCAGTACGTTCGGTCAAGGGGGACCTTCCTCATACGCGCGGTTGCGCCGGCGCTACCTGGCCGAACATCGACGCGTCGTGCCTGTTGACGGCCGACGGTTCGCCCGCCCCGCATGTCCGCACGATCACCATCGACCAGCAAATCGGCGTCAACACGGCGGTTCTTTTGCGTCTTCCCGCCGCGGAGGTGGCTTGGCGCTAGAAGCGAAATGTCTTTGACCTTGCCCGAAAAGAGGCCGGGCGGATGCATTCCCAAAAATAGGCGCCAACCGCGCAACTATCGCTCGACCACGGCCTTTCTTAGGATGTCGCGCTCCGCTTGAGCTTCGTCACCTCACGCCGCAGAGCCGGTTTTCGTCTTAGAAGAGCTTCCGGGCTATTCGGGACCGTGCGCGCGGACTCATCTTCGTTCAGGAGGCGCGAGATAGCGTAGAGAAGAAAGCGCCATGACTGATCGACTAGCGCTTTTCGATCGGAACGTAGTCGCGTGCGTCCGGCCCGTCGTAAAGCGTCAAGGGCCGGATCAGGATGTTGTTGGCCTGCTGCTCCAAGCACTGCACAGTCCAGCCAGGGACGCGGCCCATGGCAAAGACCGGCACGAATAGGTCCGGGGCGATGCCGAGCAGGCGATAGCCGACGCCGGAATAGAAATCGACGTTCACATTCACGCCGAAACGGGCGTAGGGCGTCATGGCCTGAACGACGGCCGCCAGGATCGCCAACCATTTGGGCTCGCCCATCTCCGAGGCGAGCGCGCCCACCCCCTCCCGCATGTGGCGCGCGCGGGGGTCCTCTGTGCGGTAGACACGGTGGCCGAAGCCCGTGATCGCCTCACCCGCCTTGCGTTTGGCCTTGACATATTCGGCAGCGCGCTCGGGCTCGCCGATCTCCTCCGCCATGCGCATGACGTCCTCGGCAGCGCCGCCATGCGCCGGCCCGGAAAGCGCCGCCACGGCCGCCGTCATCGCCGCATGCAGATCGGCGTCGGTTCCGATCACCACCCGGGCTGCGAAGGCGGATGCGTTCGATCCGTGCTCGGCGTGCAGCACAAGGTCCGTGTCGAGCAGCAGTGCCGCGCTTTCGGAAGGACGCGCGCCGCTTAGCATCCAGAGAAAGTTGCCGGCGTGCGAAAGCGCCGGATCCGGCTTGACCAAATCGCGGCCGTTGCGGATCGCCTCGTGCGCCGCAACGATCATCGCCGCCTGCGAGGTGAGCCGCACGCCCTTGCGGCGGACCGCCTCGGGCGTGCCGTCGCCGGCATCCGGGTCGAAGGCTGCAAGCGCCGAGACCGCAGTGCGCAACACATCCATCGGATGCGCGGCCTTCACGGTCTCGATGATGCCGAGAACGGGCTCGGGCAGTTGCCGCCCTTCGATAAGCTCTTGTTGGAACCGATCGAGCGACGCTCTGTCGGGCAACTCACCGTAAAGAAGCAGGTACGCCGTTTCCTCGAAGGTCGAATGCTTGGCGAGGTCGTGGATCGAATAGCCGCGATATCGCAGCTCACCCGCCTTGCCGTCGATCGAGCTGACGCCGGAACGTTCGAAATACACCCCCTTCAGGCCACGATGTATCTTGACAGTTTCGGTTTCACCCATAACTTTACTTCCTCTTTCAGAAACTTATCTGTTATATACGCGTCGCCTACTAACGGGTGGAGAATGACTATCGTAGACGACGCCAAGCGGGCGATCCGAGGAAGAGACCTTGCGGTAATACTGCCAGAGGGAGAGGACGAGCGCGTTCTGGCTGCAGCTGCCCGGCTTGCGAACGAAGGACTGGCGGTTCCGATTGTGATCGGTGCATCGCGAAAAGCCGACGGGGTGATGGTCGTCGAGCCTGCCAGCGATGCACGCATACCTGCGTTTGCCGCGAGCCTTCAACAGAGGCGCGCGCGCCTGACCCCGACAACCGCCGAGCGATTGCTTCGAAAGCCACTCTACTTTGCCGGAGCCATGTTGGCGGCGGGGCATGCGCAAGCCATGGTCGCCGGGGCGGCATGTCCTACCGCCCGTGTCATCGAGGCTGGGCTCATGAGCGTAGGCCTGGCGCAGGGCATCGCGGTGCCTTCGAGCTTCTTCCTCATGCAATGGCCGGACCGGGCGCTCGTCTTCGCGGACTGCGCAGTGAATGTGCAGCCGAGCGCCGCAGAACTGGCCGACATCGCGATTGCTACCGCTCAGAGCGCAAGCAGCCTGCTCGACGAGGAACCCAGAGTAGCGCTGCTGTCCTTCTCTACCCACGGAAGCGCCCGGCACGCCGACGCAGAGAAGGTTGAGCAGGCGGTGGCGCTTGTGCGTGAACGCGCTCCCGGACTCTCCATTGACGGGGAGCTGCAGGCCGACGCGGTGCTCGTCGCCGATATCGCGCGCAAGAAGCTGAAGAAAGAAAGCGCCGTGGCCGGTCGCGCCAACGTCCTGATTTTTCCGGACCTGGATGCCGGTAACATTGCCTACAAGCTGGTGCAGCACCTCGCCGGCGCCCAGGCGATCGGCCCGGTCCTGCAAGGCTTCGCCCACCCGGTGTGCGACCTCTCGCGCGGCGCCAGCGTTGACGACATCGTCGCCACGGCCTGCCTCGCTCTGGCTATGGCGTGACGGCACGGCTCCTTACGCGCCCCGCTGCGGCTGCATATCCGCCGGATTGACGCCGGCCACGAGCACCGGCTTTTTCATGGCATCCCGCCGGAACGGCTCGCCGAGCTCCTGATTGAGCACGGCTTCGATGAAGGTGGTCTCGCCCTTCTGCTGCGCTTCGATTGCCTCGTTGAGCGCCTTCGTCAGGTCCTCCATAGTGGAGACCCGAACGCCCTTCATCCCACAAGCCTCTGCGACGCGAGCGTACGAAAGGTGGGGGTCGAGCTCGGTGCCGACGAAATTGTCTTCGAACCACAGCGTCGTGTTGCGTTTTTCCGCGCCCCATTGAAAGTTGCGAAAGACGATCATGGTGATGGCCGGCCATTCCTCGCGGCCGATGGCGGTCATCTCGTTCATCGAGATACCGAATGCGCCGTCCCCGGCAAAGCCGACAACGGGCGTGTCGGGGCAGCCGATTTTCGCCCCGATGATCGCCGGAAAGCCATAGCCGCACGGTCCGAAGAGACCGGGCGCGAGATATTTCCTCCCCGCCTCGAACGTCGGATAGGCATTGCCAATGGCGCAATTGTTGCCGATGTCGCTGGAGATAATCGCCTCGCGCGGCAGCGCCTGCTGGATCGCGCGCCACGCCATGCGCGAGCTCATGCGATCCGGCTCGCGTGTGCGGGCGCGCTCGTTCCATGTCGTGCCCGGATCGTCCTCCTCGTGGTCCATGGAGGAGAGCATCTGCAGCCAGCGCGAGCGGGTCTCGGCGACGAGATCGCGGCGTGCCTGTCGTTCGCTCTCGTCAGCCGAGAGTTTGAGCTTTTCCACGATCTGCTCCGCCACCAGCCGTGCGTCGCCCTGAATGCCGACCGTCACTTTCTTGGTGAGACCGATACGGTCGGCATTGATGTCCACCTGGATCAGCTTCGCCGCCTTCGGCCAGTAGTCGATGCCATAGCCAGGCAGCGTCGAGAACGGATTGAGCCGCGTGCCGAGCGCCAGCACCACGTCGGCCTTGGCGATCAGCTCCATCGCTGCTTTTGAGCCGTTATAGCCGAGCGGCCCAACGGAAAGCGGATGACTGCCGGGGAAGGCATCGTTGTGCTGGTAGTTGCAGCAGACAGGCGCGGCCAGGCGCTCCGCCAGCGCTTTCGTCGCCTCGACCGCGCCGCTCAACACCACGCCGGCCCCCGCCAGCACGACCGGAAACTTGGCCTTGGAGAGCAGCGCCGCCGCCGCATCGATCGCTTCTCTTCCGCCAGCCGGTCGCTCGATACGAATGATCTGCGGCAGCTCGATGTCGATCACCTGGGTCCAGAAATCGCGCGGTACGTTGATCTGCGCCGGCGCCGAGCTGCGCCAGGCCTTCTCGATCACCCGGTTCAGCACCTCCGACATGCGGGAGGCATCGCGAACTTCCTCCTGGTAGCAGACGCAATCCTTGAACAGTGCCATCTGCTCCATCTCCTGGAAGCCGCCCTGGCCGATGGTCTTGTTCGCGGCCTGCGGCGTCACCAGGAGCATCGGCGTGTGGTTCCAGTAAGCCGTCTTCACCGCGGTGACGAAGTTGGTGATGCCCGGCCCGTTCTGCGCGACAATCATGCCCATCTTGCCGGTCGCGCGCGAATAGCCGTCGCACATGTAGCCGGCATTGCACTCGTGCGCGCAGTCCCAGAACGTGATGCCGGCCTTCGGGAAGAGGTCGGAGATCGGCATCATGGCCGAACCGATGATGCCGAACGCATCGGTGATGCCGTGCATCTGCAGGACTTTGATGAAGGCCTCTTCCGTCGTCATCTTCATTGTCGTCACTCACCCTCTCCGTGGCGTCCCGGACGGCCTGGTCGCCCGTCCGCCAGCGTTTCCTCGACGTTTCGTCTTCCTTGCCGCCCGGTCGCGTCAGCTTTGCGTCATCTTCGCGACCTGCGCGCGGAGGTTCTCGGCACCTCTCGCCAAAAGCGCGAGGTCCGAGCCGCAGGCGACGAAGCTGAAACCGGACTTCAGCCAATGCTCCACGAGCTTGAGATCGCCGATCAGCGTGCCGGTCGGCTTGCCGAGCGCGGCGACCTTGCGCGCGGCTTCGGCAATGGACGCGGTTACATCGGCATGCGTCGGTTGCCCGATCAGCCCCATGTCGGCGGAAAGATCGGCCGGTCCGAAAAAGACACCGTCGACGCCGTCGACCGAGGCGATCTCCTCCACGCGGTCGAGCGCCGAGAGCGTCTCGATCTGCACGAGAACGCAGATCTCGTCCTCCACGCGCTTCATGTAGTCGCCGATGCGACCATAGCGGTTGCCACGCTGGGACAGCGAGACACCGCGAATACCCGCCGGCGGATAGCGCGTCGCACTGACGGCCGCGCGCGCTTCCTCCGCCGTCTGCACCATCGGAATGAGGAGCGAGAAGACGCCGAGGTCAAGAATGCGCTTTATGGTCACCGGGTCATTCCACGGTGGCCGAACGACTGGAACCGTGCCGCCGACTTCATAAGCCTGGAGCTGACCCAGCACCGACATCATGTCGTTGGGCGAATGCTCCATGTCGATCAGCACCCAGTCGAACCCGGCCGTGCCGAGGATGTCCGCGGCGATGACGCTGCACAGGCTATTCCATATCCCGATCTGGGCGTGGTTCCGGCGAATGGCATCCTTGAATGAATTGGGCGCGAGACGCATCAAGGCGACCTCTCCATTTGCGGGAACACTAGACCGGCACCCGTCCGGACGCGGCGACCGAGCGGCCGATCGCTTCCAGATAGGCGATATTGTTGAGGGCCTCTTCGCGCGCCACGGGATAGGGCGCACCGGCAACGACCGCGTCGGCAAACGCCTCAAGCTCGGCGCGCTCGATATCGACCGGCGGGAAGTCGAGAACTTCGTTGTTCTCGCCGACACGCCTTACCGTCAGCCGATCGTGATCGCGAATCTCAGCCCAGCCCTTCGACCCGAAGAGCTGCAATCGCCATTCGTCCGGCGTCGTCGTGAGCGTGGCAAGATAGCCGGTCGCTCCGGACGCGAAACGCAGCAGCATGGTTGTCGTGTCGTCCAGGTCCGCCTGGCTCAGCTGGCACAGACTCTGTGCGTCGACCTCCGCGATCTGACCGAGAAACGAGATCATCAGGTCCGACATGTGAAGGCCCTTGCCGGTCATGCCGCCCCAGGGGCTTTCCTCGCGGCTTGCCCGCCAATTGCTCACCGCGTGGCGCGCCGCGCTTTGACCCGAAAAGTTCGCCTCCACGTGCAGGAGCCGGCCCAACTCCCCGGCTGCGACGAGACCGCGAAGATGCTTGACGGCCGGCAGGAACCGCCGGTTCTGCCCGATCGCGAGCACGACACCGGCTTCAGCGCAGGCGTCGAAGGCCGATACCGCTTCGGCCCGCTCAAGCGCGAGCGGCTTCTCCACAAACACATGCTTACCCGCAGCAGCCGCCGCCTTCACCTGCGCGACATGCTGTGAATGCGGGGTCGCCAAGACGACCGCGTCGACCGCCGCGTCGGTCAGCACGGCGCCAAAATCGGAGCCGACCTCGATGCCGCTTGCGCGCGAGAAGTCCTCGACGTTTTGCGGCGTCCGCGTCACCCCTTTGACGATGCGAATCTTGTCGCTCTTCTCATGGACGGACTGCGCGAGCCTCTGGCCCCAGCCCCCGAGCCCGACGACGACGGCGCGCAGCATCGTCTCAGACCGCCGCTGCGACATGGCGCAGGACTTCGCCATTGACCACCAGCGCCGGGTCGAGTTGGCCGCCGGCACATGCGATCACGTTCTCCGCACAGGCAAGCGCCATGCGCCTCGCGCATTCCTCCGTGAAGGCCGCGGAGTGCGGGCTCAGGACGATACGCTCCTCGCGGGCGAGCGGATGAACCGGCGGAAGCGGCTCGGACTCGAAGACGTCGAGCGCCGCGCCGCCGAGCCTCCCCGACTGCACCGCTTCGAGCAGCGCCCCTTCGTCCACCATGCCTCCGCGCGCGACGTTGATCAGCCAGGCGCCAGGCTTGAATTGCGAGAGCTCGCCTGCCCCGATCAGATATTGCGTGTCGGGCAGCTTAGGCGCGTGCACACTGACGAAGTCCGCTTCGCCAAGCACATCTCTGAAATCGACGACCGCGCGGCAGCCTTCGGCTTCGACGGCCGCGGCAGCGACAAACGGATCGAAGACGATCACCGCCATGCCGAAGGCGCGGCAAAGGCGCGCGACTGCTCGTCCGATGCGCCCGAACCCGACAATCAGAATCGTGCGGCCGGAAAGCTCGCGCGCGTCGAAGCTGTCGCGCACCGCGTAGTTGCCGGTACGGATCGCGCGGTCGTAGCGCACAACCTGCTTGGCAAGCGCCAGCATCAGGGCCAGCGTGTGCTCGGCGACGGCAATCGAGTTCGCGTCGCCGACAAGCGCGAGCGGGATGCCCCTCTCCGTCAGCGCAGCGACATCCACTGCGTCATAGCCGACGCCGTGACGGGCGACGATCTGCAGGCGCGGCGTCTGTTCGAGCAGTTTGCGGTCGATGCGCGTCGTGCGGACGATGATGGCGTCCGCATCCTTCGCCTTCTGCATCAGATCAGGCGCGTTATCCGGCAACTCGATCAGCCGAAAGTCTTCCGCCTGCTTCAGCCGCTCGATGCCGTCGGCGTGGATCTTGCCGAGAACCAGGACATTCCACATCAACACACTCCGTCGGCCTCCGCGTCGCTCCTATGGGAAGACCGTCAGAAACGCAATACGCGGTTCGACTAATAATCCGATATTTCAATACGCAAAACACTCATGTTGTCCGCGCGCGCCCGCCGCGGCTTCCGGATGTCGCCTGCCGGCTCTATACGGCGACGCTTCGTTCAGGCTGGTAGCCGAGTGCGCCGCTGATGCCGCGGGCCGTCTCCATGACAAGCGGCGCCATCTTCACCAGCCGGTCCTTCGCCATGCGGATCTCCGGGCCGCGCAGCGACACTGCAGCAGCCACCCGTCCGGTCGCGTCGAAGACGGGCGCTGCCAGCGCGCAGGCGCCCATGGTCACGTCGCCGACCGACTCCGCGTAGCCCTTCCTTCGAACGTCCTTGAGCACTTCGAGATAGGTGTTCCGGTCGGTGATCCCGAGCGGATTGAGCGGCTTCAATCCGGTCAGCTCGATGATGCGGTCGCGCTCTTCGTGCGGAAGGAACGCCATGAGGGTCTTGCCCGAGGCACCGACATAGATTGGCTGGACGGTGCCGACCGACGGCACGACGACGAGTTCATGCGCCCCCGCCAGCGCCTCCACCACGACCCGCTCGACACCGCGCGGGCAGACGAGCTGCACAGTCTCGCCGGTCGATCTCCTCAGGCCCTCCAGATAGGGCATGCTGACCAGACGCAGGTCGTTGCGCCAGAAATTGACCAGCCGCCAGAGCCCGGATGCTGGGCTGTAGCGGCGGCTCAGTACGTCGCGCTGGATGAGGTTGGCGTTCTCCAGCGTCAGCAGGAGGCGCAGCGCCGTCGCCTTGTCGATTCCAGCGGTGCGGCTGATCTCCGAGAGGCCGATTGGAGCGTTCGCCCCGGCGACGATGGTTAGGATGCTGATGGCGCGCTCGACGGAACGTACGGGTGTCACGATTGCCCCTTACGGTTTACTTGTCGAACCGACTCCTACCACGATCCGGCGGCGCTGTTAACACGGGCTGGTTGTCGCTTGCGCCGGCACGCTCCCGGCCCCCGGCCGGGTCTAGAGTGCCGCCGGCCCGACCGACGACCCGCCGCAGGCATGCAGCAGCTGCCCGGTGACGAATCCGGCGCGGCGGTCGAGGAAGAACGCGATCGCGAAGGCAATCTCCTTCGGCTCGCCGAAACGCCCGACAGGGACGTCCGCCAGGAACTTCCGCCGATTCTCTTCGCCCTGCGGCCCTTCGAGGTTGTTCCTGGTGAACATCTCCGTCGCCGTCGGTCCCGGCGAAACTACGTTCGCGGTGATGCCCTCGCCGGCTAGTTCCAGCGCCCAGGTGCGCGTCATGCCGACGATGCCCGCCTTGGCAGCGGAATAGCTCGTGCGCTTGGCGCGGCCGAGCGCCCCACGGCTTGAGATGTTGACGATGCGCCCGTAGCGGCGCTCGCGCATCCCCGGCAGCACCGCCTGCGTGCACTGCACGGCGACGCGCACATTCAGATCGAAGACGCGCGCGAGATTGTCGAGATCGACCCCGCCCAGCGGCTCGAGGATGTTCAGGCCGAGCGAGTTGACGATGCCGTCGATCGGGTGCGCGGCTGAGACGCGCTCGAGTACCTCGCCGGTCGCGTCCCGGTCCCCGAGATCGGCGGCGAAAAAGTCGCCTGGAAACGCCTCGTCTGGTGGCTGCCGCGCAATTCCGACCACCTGCCAACCGTCGTCGGCAAGGAGCTTCGCCGTGGCAAGCCCGATGCCGCGGCTCGCGCCTGTGATGAGGACGGTGTCGGGCATCTGCGCGCTTCTGCCGGGCTCCCGCGATCAGATGAGATGTTCGCTCGGCACGAAATTCCGCACCGCCGCGATGAAGCGATTGTAGTCGGCCCGGTCGAACCGGAGATCGCCCTCGCCACCAGCCGGCTTGGTGAAATCGAACGCGTCCATGGTCTGCGCAAGCACCTCACGCTCCAGGCCGTTCGTGATGAAGACCACGCGCGTCTCGTGATCGTCCGACGGCCAGGCGTCGAGCACGTCGGGCTCGTGCACGATGTGCTGAACCGCCTGCACGACGATCGGCCGACCCTCGACGTTGACGATCCCCTTCATGCGCAGGAGCTTTGGACCCTTGAAGCGGCCCATGCCGTTGAGCCACAGCCGCAGCCCCTCCTCGCTGACCGGCCGATCGCGCCGCAGCGTGAACGTGCTGACCATGTCCTCGGCTTGATGATCGTGGGCCGCATGATGGTGATGCCTCGGGCCGTGGCCGTGAGCCGCCATCGTGCTGCTCCGGGCCTCGCGATAAGCCGGCTTGCCGTTGTCCGCGACCAGGAATGCCAGATCGAAATCCGGGCCCGCGACGTGAATGTCCGCGCCAAGCGTCAAACGATGCAGGCGATCGACGAGAGCGGAGACGTCCTCTTCCGTCACGATGTCGGCCTTGCTGACGACGATCCGGTCGGCGGCAGCGGCCTGCTTCACCGCCTCCATCCGGCTGTCAAGCTCCGTGAGTCCGTTCACGCCGTCGACCACCGCGATTACGCTCTGCAGCTTCAGTCGCGCGGAGATCACGGCGTCGTTCAAAAGTGTCTGCAGGATCGGAGTCGGGTCGGCAAGACCGGTCGTCTCGATCACCACGCGGTCGAAAGGCGGCTAGTTCGCCGGCGTCGCGCCGCGCGACGATGCGCGACAGCGTCATCACGAGGTCGCCGAGAACGGAGCAGCAAAGGCAGCCGTTCGCCAGCAGGATCGTCTCGTCGGCAGGCGTCTCGATCAGCAGGTGATCGAGGCCGACCTCGCCGAACTCGTTGACGATCACCAGCGTCCGCTTGAGCTCCGGCGCGCGCAACATGCGGTTCAGAAGTGTCGTCTTGCCCG
The DNA here is from genome assembly GCA_963805325.1 of uncultured Alphaproteobacteria bacterium. Taxonomy (GTDB): domain Bacteria; phylum Pseudomonadota; class Alphaproteobacteria; order Rhizobiales; family Afifellaceae; genus DASWJZ01. The sequence continues at coordinate 416,637 of CAWDTS010000001.1, forward strand.
CGCCGAGAAAGCCGGTGAGGACAACGACGGCGAGGCCGGTCTGGATTCTCAAGCGCATTCGACATCGCCATATCTCCTCTCAAGGCCGCCCCCTCAAGCATCGACGATCTTCCAGGACTTGTACTCCGGGGAAATGACGCGAATGTCCTTGCCCGGCCGGCGGTCGAGGTAGCAGTGGCCTTCCTTCATGACCATCTTGATGTTCTCGCGCGGCTGAAGGATTTTGATGTCCTCCGACGGGTCGCCGTCAACAAGGACGACGTCGGCATATTTGCCGGCCTCCAGCGTCCCGATCTCGGCATCGAGATGCAGCGCCTCCGCGGCATTCTTGGTCGCGGTCATCAGAGCTTCCATCGGCGTCATGCCGAGCTCGACGTAAAGCGCCAGTTCCCCGCCGTTGCTGCCCATGTCGGGCTCGAAGCCCATGTCCGTGCCCATCGCGATCTTCACGCCCGCTTTGTGCATGACCTGGAAGGTCTCGAAGCAGGACGGCTGAATCTTCTTCATCTTCTCCAGCGTGAAGGAAGGCGTTCCGGTCTCGCGCCTAATCTCGATCGCGTGGTCGGTGCGATGCGAAAGCGTCGGCGTCACCGGCGTCTTGGAGGCAAGGATGCGTTCGAGCGAGTCTTCGTCATAGAAGACCATGTGCTCGATCGTGTCCGCGCCGGCCTCGATCGCCATCCGGTGGGCGGCCGGCGTGAAGCAATGGATGGACGTGAACTTGTGCTGCGCGTGCGCCTCGTCGCAGATGGCGTTCAGTTCCTCTTGCGTGTGGTTGCGGACATCCGGTGACTCCTTGTCCGTGCCGCCGCCCCCCGACGCGCAGGTCTTCAACCAATCGGCGCCCTTCAGCAGGTTCTTGCGCGCGAGCTTGCGCATCTCGTCCGGTCCGTCGGCCGTCGACTCCGGGCTCCTGATCGACGCGCGCGGGTTGATGAGGTCGAGATGCGAGCCGGTTCCGACCGTGAAGGCCCCGCTCAGGATGCGCGGCCCGGCGAGGATTCCGGCGTCGATCGCATCGCGCACCGCCACGCTCGACGACGTCATCAGGCCGCGCGCCGCGATAAGCCCGAGGTCGCGCAAGGTCGTGAAGCCGCGCTCAAGGCAGAGCTGCGCGTGGAACAGCATGTACATCTGCTGCAGCTCAGGCGTAATCTCCCACTGCGCCACGCGGTAGTTCTTGAAGGTCAGGTTGTTGAACATGCACATGTGGATGTGCAGGTCCATCATGCCTGGCATGGCGGTCAGTGTGGGCTCGTCGATTACGGTCGCGTCGGGTGGAACGGTCACCTTGCCCGCCGGACCCGCCGCCTTGATGCGCTGCCCCTCGATCAGGATCACCGCGTCCTTGACGACCGGCCCCCCATTTCCGTCGATTAACTTGCCGACCTTCAGCGCGGTAACGGATGCCATTCTTTGCTCTTTCTTGGCTCGAGGGGGTTTCGGGCGGCTCATGCGACACGCCGACGCCGCGAATTTGCGACCCATCGGTTTATCTCACGAACCTTCGTTTCAAAAATCTTGTTAACGCATTCCGCGACCGCCGGTCAACAAGCCGCAACCCTCCGAAGAATTACGGAAATCTATAAAGAAACATCGCACAGAATCATGCTCGTGGATGTCTTGTACCTTAGAATCAGTATGACATACTGGAGGTTATTCAAAGTTAAACGAGAACACGAGACCAACAAAGTTTTGTCTCTCTGGTAATAAGCGATGCTACCATTCTTCATTAAACTCATACATTTCTCATATCTTCATAATATTACGCACTAACTTCTTACGCAAAACTTTCAAATTATCCACTTGCAATGGTGACCCGACCCTCCGCAATTCGCTCGTCGGAGCACTCTGTGCAACACCATCCAAATCGATATAATGCGTATATGAATATCCGATACCTTCGGACTTTCGTTGCCGTCGCCGAGCAAGGCAATTTCGCCCGCGCCGCGAACGCTGTTTGCCTGACGCAGTCGGCAGTTAGCGTGCAGATGCGAACGATTGAGACCCAGCTTGGAGTTCGAGCTTTTCGACCGCTCCAAGCGCCCTGCGGTCCTCAACGCGAGTGGCGAGGCGCTGCTGTCGCGCGTGCGCGAGCTGGTCGCGATGTTCGATTCCCTGACCGAGGATCCGACAGGATCGCCGGAACTCCCGGGCGTCATTCAGCTCGGCGCCGTGCGGTCGACGCTTTCTGGCCTCATCCCGCGGACCGTCACGGCGCTCCACAATGAGTTCTCAAGCGTCCGGATGAATGTCTCGGGCGGCCTCCCCGCGGAGCTGATCGCGCGCGTGGAAAGCGGTGAGCTCGACGGAGCGCTCGTCAGCGAGCCACAATACCTGCCGCCGCAGCTCATGTGGGTGCCGCTCATGGAAGAGCCGATGATCATCATCGCGCCGATTGGCACCCGCGGCGCGGACTATGTCGAGCTGCTGACGAAGTGGCCCTATGTCGGCCTCAACCGGGGCGTCTGGGGCGGCCGTCTTATCGAGGAATACCTGCATGCGCGCGGCATCATCCTGCGGCCGATCCTGGAGTTCGACAGCCTCGAGCCGGTGATCCTCACCGTGCAGCGCGGCCTCGGCATCTCGATCGTTCACCAGGGCTGCATCGACCATCCGCTCCGCCAGATGCTGCGCCGCATCCCGTTCGAGGCGCCCGAACTCACACGGCATCTCGGCCTGCTCTACCGCCCGTCGGGACAGCGAAGCCTCTTCATGAAAGCGCTTGCCGCGAAACTTGAGTGCATGGCCTCGGAGCTGAGCGACATCTGGTTGCCGCTGCCACCGCACGCGGTCGCAGCCGAGTAGCCAGCCCCCGCGGGGGCTTCTCAACGGGCGCGCTTTCCACCCTTCAATAAAATCCCCCGGCCTCGGATGCCGAGACCGGGGGAGCGCTTCTCATCCCGTCGCGATCATTGTGCGACGGCGATTCTCTCCTGGATAGCCTTTTCCATTAGGTCGGTGCGGACCGCGGTATCCCAATCGGGAATCCGCGACAGCTTGCCTGCGGCATACAAAGTCTCGGCCTGGTCCTTCAGGTAGGAAAGGATCGTGTCGGTGATCGTCGGGTCGATCTCGTCCGTCATCTTCTCAAGCGTCGCGAGCATGCCGGCCTTCGGATAGTCTTGTCCGATCGAGGTGTAGAAGCCCGCGAGGATCTCGGCCACGGCCTTCGGGTTGGTGCGCACCATGTCCTGGCCCCAAAGCAGGCCACGCAGCACGTCGACCACCTGTTCCTCGTTACGGTTGATCGCCTCCTTGTTGGCGTAGATCAGCACGGGCTGCAGGTCGGCGTCCTTAAGGCTTGCAAGGTTACGGGCGCTGCCCTCGCTGACATACTTCGCGGCGTCGAACTCGACCTGAAGGATCGCGTCGACCTCACCGGCCTTCAACGCCTCGATCTGCTTCGCCGTCTTCATCTTCACCACGGTGATGTCGTCGGCGGAGAGCCCCTCCATCGGCAGGAACTTGAAAAGAAAATTCTGCTCAAGCGAGGTGCCGACGTCGACCGCGACCCGCTTTCCGACCAGATCCTTGACCGTTTGTATCGAAGAGTTGGGCGCGACCTGCAGCCATTGGAACGGCGCCGCATAGCTGACCAGCCCGACCAGCGCCACGCGGCCGGAGGCGAGCACGTTAAGCGTCGGCTGGGCCCCGGCCTCGCCGAACTCGACGCGCCCGTCGATGACCGCCTGGATGCCCTCCGCGCCGGTCGCGAACCGGCGCGTCACCACGTCGACGCCGGCCTTCTTGAAGCCGTCGCCGGCAAGCGCCGCCAGGAACGGAGTGTGCGCACCGACCGTTCCGTGCGCGATCCGCATCTCGTCCCAGCCGGATTTGGACAGGGCTGCCTTCAGCATGTCGAGCCGAAGGTACTTGTCCATATCGGGCAGGTTCTTGATCTTGCCCGCCTTGAGCTCGGCGTCAGCGTCGGTCGTCAGCGTCGCCATCACGTCCGGCGTGAACGACGGTTGGAGAATCAGTCGGTTGAGCATGGAACCGACCGTCTCGGCGGTGAGGTCGAGGTCGAATTCCTCTTTGACCTCCTGCTGCAGCGCCTCGGCAAACTTCGTCGGATTGTCCTCCGCCTCGCGCATCGCGCCAAGGAAGCACGCCAGAAACGCCGCCAACTCTTCGGGATGGGCGTCGACGTAATCCCGCCGGCCGACGAGCAGCAACGGCTTGATGTCGTAGTCCGAGAGATCGAAGAGGATGCGGATCTTGCCGTCCTGCACGCCTTTTCCGGCTTGCGGATCGTAGACCAGGGCGGCATCCACAGTTCCGTCGCTGATGACGTCGACGGCTTTGTCGGCCGGGATGTTGACGATCTCGTAGTCGCCGCTGGCAAGTCCGATCCCCGGAAGGACGGTGCTCTTCATGACGATCTCGGAGGCCGTGCCGCTCTCGATGGCGATACGCTTGCCGCGCAGGTCGGCCGCCGACTTGATCGGGGAGTCGGGCCGGACGGCGACCGACGTTCCTCCGCCGGCAAGCCCTCCGACCGCCATCGTGTAAAGCACGCCGTCGGCCATGCCGCGAACCGCGGGCGCAACGCCCGTGGTCGCAAACTCAAGCTTCCCGTCGACCAGTTCCGCGGTTGCCTTGCCGCCGGTCGGGTAGCGCGTCTCGACGACGTTGAGCCCGCACGCGTCGAACGACTTCGCGATGACGGGATAGAGGCCGGCGGAATGGGCGAGCAGCTTGCCGTTGCCCAGCCTGATCGGCTCGTCGGCAAGCGCGGCCCCGCCGCCGGTGAGAAGACCGGTCACAAGACATGCGGCCGTGGCCAAGACAGCAAGCACCCGGCGCGCCAGCCCTACAGCCTGACGTTCGCGCAGGTGTCGCGACGAAAGAAAATGCGTCATCAGCTCCTCCCTTGATGAGATATTGCGCCGACGCGCGCGCCGATCCCCGGCCGATCACGAGTCGGATCGTCTGTTATTGGCTCAAATTGCAGCTTGCTTCCGGGACCCGGTCAAACGAATAGATGGATTTGAAAATATCAAAAACTCAATCACCGATCGCTAAGCCCAATTGAAGCAAAGTCGAATTCGGATCCTGACGACCATCAGCACTGAAAAATTCGATCAGCCGCATATGTTGGGGGCATCGAAGACTTATTCGCCGCGTTTCATCCTGCAAAACAAGCGTCACCCCACAGCATTGCGTCGCAGGTCGTGGCCATTGCCTAACGCCGCCGCTCCGTCGGAAGGTCGTAACGCGCGCCTAGATCGCGAACGCCTTGACGCTCTGCTCGGCGATCGCCTCCATGCAGATGCGCTTGGTCTCCATGAACTCCACGGATGTCAGCGCCGAGCGAGCGCGCGGACGCTCAAGAGGAACCTTCACTTCCTGGATGATCCTTCCCGGCTTGACGCCCATCACCAGTATTCGGTCGGCGACCAGGATCGCCTCGTCGATGTCGTGCGTGATGAAGAGCATGCTCATGTTCTGCTCTTCCCAAAGGGCCAGCAGCCATTCCTGCATCATCAGCCGCGTCTGCGCGTCGAGCGCGGCGAACGGCTCGTCCATCAGGAGAACCCGGGGATTGTTAATGAGCACGCGCGCTATCGCCACGCGCTGCTTCATGCCACCGGAGAGCTCTTCGGGATGATGCCGCCCGAAGCCCTCGAGGCCGACCCGCTTCACGTATTCGCGCGCCATGTCGCGGCGCTCCTTCGCCCCGACGCCAGCCATCTTCAGAGCGAATGCGACGTTGTCCTCCACCGTGAGCCAGTGGAAAAGAAAGTGCTCCTGAAAAACCACGCCACGGTCCGGGCCGGGCTTCTGGATGTCTACCCCCTCGATGCGCGCCGTGCCGCTCGTCGGCCGAAGGAAACCCGCGATGACGTTGAGGACAGTGCTCTTGCCGCAGCCGCTCGGCCCAAGAAGCGCGACCGTTTCGCGCCGCGATAGCGTGAGCGTGACGTCCTTCAGGGCTTCCGTGCGGCCGCCGCGGCGGCGGTCCTCGAAAATCTGACTGACATTCTCCAAACAGATCTCTGCCGACATCACTTCACCTAGACGACCTTGTAGTGAGCAAGCATCCTGCGCGTGAAAGCGCGAATTAGCTGATCGAGGCAAAAACCCATCACGCTCAGCATGACGAACGCCACGAACATCCGCTCCGTAGCGGCATAGATCTGGGCGTCCCAGATCATGAAGCCGAGGCCCGAATGCGCCGCAAGCATCTCCGCGGCGACGATGGTCATGAACGCGTTGCTGAGTGCGATCTGCGTGCCCGTCACGAAGTAGGGCACGATCTCGGGCACCGCGACATGCCACATCACCTGCCGGTGAGATGCGCCGAGGGAGCGCGCCGCGCGCAACGAGCCCTCACGCACCGATGCCGCACCAGCCGCCGTGTTCACGATGACGATGAACACCGACACCCATGCGATCAGTACCGATTTTCGACGTCTCGCCAACCCCAAACCAGATGATGAAGAGCGTCACCAGCGTTACGGGCGGCACAAAGCGCAGGTACTCGATGACGCCGTAGAACACGCGGTAGACGATCGGTATCCGCCCGAGCGCCGTCCCGACGATCGCGCCGACGACGCAGCCGAGCGCCCAGCCGGCGAGGATTCGCATCAGGCTCACCACCGTATTCTGCACAAGCTCGCCGGTCGCCAGCGTGGCGATCAGCGTGCGCAGTGTGACCAGCGGCGAGGGAAGGAAGATCGGTGGAAAGACGCGCGACAACAGCGTCCATGCGACGAGGCCGAGCCCCACAGAGACGCCATAGATCGTCCACAGCCGCACGGTCTGGGCGGCAAGAGGCGAGGCTCCCGTTCGCTGCCCTCTAGAAGATGCAACTGCGGCGTCCAGAGTCATCTCTCCTCCTCAGACGATCGGCCAAAGGGAGGGAACGGTGATGCCCGCCCGCTCCACCAATCTGGAAGCATTGAATCGAACCCGGTCGAAGATCTCGTCTTCGTCGAGCGTCGTGATCCGCCGATTGTCGTAGACAAAGCGGCCATCGATCAACACGCTTTCGCAGCTGCCGCCGTCAGCCGAATAGACGAGGTTGCGCACCTCGTCGTGGACAGGGGCCCAGTCCGACCGGCGCATGTCATAAATTGCAATGTCGGCCTTCTTGCCCGGCTCAATCGAGCCGAGATCGTCGGAAACTCCGAGCGCACGCGCTCCATTGACCGTTACAGATTCGAGCATCTCCTCCGCCGTACCCGCCGTCGGATCATAGCTCACATCCTTGGCGACAAGAGCGGAAAGCGACATCAGGCGCAGCATGTCACCGGAACAGTCGAAGCCGTCCGTGCCCAGCGCCACGTTGACTCCGGCCCGGTGCATTTCGGGGAACCGGCCGAACTGCGACAGGCCGTAATTCACCTTCATCGCCGTTGCCGGGCAGTGCACGACGTTGGCGCCGGTCTCCGCCAGAAGCTCGATCTCGGACTGATCCACCTGCAGCATGTGCACCAGCACGACGTTGCGGTCGAGAACGCCGATGTTGCCGAGGTGGCGCGTCGGCCGGCATCCGTAGCGGTCCCAGGCCTCATGCAGATTTTCCACCATCGCGGCGTGATGCATATGGAGCACCGTCCCGTAGCGGTCGGCAAGCGCCTTGGCGCCTTTCATCAGCGCGTCCGAACATCGCCCGTTGCCGACGAGCACCGCACAAGGTCGAACGAGACCGACTCCGTCCTCGTATTCGCGCAACAGGCGTTCCGTCTCCGCGAGACAGTGCTCGGTACTGTCGACCAGCATGTCGTGGCCTTGCGCGACGAGATCGAAAGAGCGGCGGCCGACGAACCCGCGCATTCCGATTTCCGCAACGCCTTCGATGACCTCGTCGACCGCGTAGGATCCCGCTTCCAGAAACGTGGTGACGCCCGAGCGCAGCCCTTCGATGAGAACGAGCAGCCCGCCCAGAATCTCGTCTTCCGCCGTGACCGCCGTCGCCACCTTGCGGTGCACGTAGTCCGACCAGGCGACGCCGCCCAGGTGCTCGGGCGGCAGGTTCTTGTGCATGATGTGATAGAAATGCAGGTGAGAATTGACGAGGCCCGGCACCACGCTTTTCCGTGTCGCGTCGTAGAAGCGGCGCGGCCGATAGCGTTGTTCCATTGCCTTGGCCTTGCCCACCTCGACGATGCGCGTGCCTTCGATCGCGACCGCTCCCTCGCGAATGACGCGCCGATCGTCGTCCATCGTGATCACCGTGCCACCGGAGATGAGGACGTCCACCTCCTGCGCTGTCGCGGCGCAGTCCTCCGATTTCAGCCCACGCTCGTCTTCGGCGATCATTCTCGACCCTTGTATGTGCGTCCGGCGGGCGCGGTAGGGACCGCACCCGCCGGACTGCGGTTGCTTGTTGCTATTCGGTCAGGTCGGCAACGCGATCCGGCGCCACTTCCTTCAGGAAGCTCGGATCGACGAGCGTCTTCCAGTCAGGCGCCTGCTCGATCTTGCCGTTGTCCTTCAGGTAGGATGTGACGTTGTTCAGTGTGTCGACCATCTTGTCGTCAAGCCAGACACCGATGTCGTAGTCGCTGAAGGACGCGCGTGCCTCTTCCTCGGAGGTCCGCAGGTGCTTCATGTAGAGCTGGATGGCCTCCTCCTTGTTGGCCTTGATCTGCTCCGTCGATTCGATAAGCGACTTCAGATAGAGCTTCACGGCCTCCGGGTTCTTCTCCGCGAACTCGCGGCCGACGGTCGTGACCATGTTGGCTTCGTAGGTGGCGACACTGCTCGCCGCGATGACGTGATAGCTGCCGGGCTGAAGCGACTGCAGCTTGCGCGGCCAGGGCTCCCACGACCACATCGCGACCGCTCCGCCGTTGATCGTCGTCGGCACTTCTTCCGCCGGCGGCAGATTGACGAATTCGAGGTCGTTGACGGTCATGCCGTGCGCTTCGAGCAGCCGGATCAGAGCGTATTCAGCGCCCGTGCCGCCCATCCAGGTCACCGTCTTGCCCTTCAGGTCCTCGAGCGAGTTCACCGAGGTCGGGGCGACCATCTTGAAGACCTCACGGCTCCGGGCAAGGTTGGCGACGATGATCGCGTCGATGCCCTTGGCGATGTTGGTCACGATCGGCGGTTCGGTCATCGAGGCGGCGTCGTTCGAGCCGGCACCGATGGCCTGCAGCCCGAGATAGGCCGCGTTGACCGGCGTATCGACGTATTTCAGGCCGTTCTTCTCGAAGATTCCGTGATCTTCGGCCCACCAGTGAATCAGGCCGACAAGCGTCGGGTCGCTTGAGAACCGGATCGTATCGTCGGCCGCGGCCGCCGGGCCCAGAAGCAGGGCAAGGCCCGCGGCTGACAAGACACCTCTAATCCATCGTTTCATTGCATCTCTCCCCTTTGGCTTATTGTCGAATATTGACGGCTGCCTTCACCCACACGCTGACACCGCCGGCTTTCAAACGAACGGCCACGGACTCCCGCCCGCCAGGCCGCTTCGCAGGCGAACCACGCCTGCGAGTTCCTCCAATCGGTCGATGGCTTCTTCTTCGTCCACCGTGGTGATGCGGCGGCGGTCCATCACGAAGCGGCCGTCGACGATCACCGATTCACAGCTGTCGCCGGAGGCGGCGTAAACGAGATTGCGCACCTCGTTGTGCACCGGCAGCCAATCGGCGCGATTCATGTCGAAGATCGCGATGTCCGCTTTTTTGCCGACCTCGAGCGACCCGATCTCGCTTTCAAGCCCAAGCGCCTTGGCGCCGTTGATCGTCGCCTTCTCGACAATCGCCTCGGCGGTCGTGGCACCGGCATCGAAGCGGTAGTCCTTGTGCGTCAGGGCGGCGAGCGACATCGCGCGCAGCATGTCGTTGCCGCAGTCGAACGGATCGGTGCCGAGCGCAACGTTCACCCCGGCGAAGGCGAGTTCCGGCATGCGCCCGAACTGGGCGAGTCCGTAGGTCACCTTCATCGCTGAGCTCGGGCAGTGCACGACATGCGTGCCGCTTTGCGCCAACAGGTCGATCTCGACGGGCGTCACGTGCAGCAGGTGGGTCAGGACGACGTTGCTTCCAAGCACACCAAGCTCGGCGAGATGCTCGGTCGGACGCTTGCCGTAAAGCGACAGATCGTGATTGACGTTCTCGACATGCGACGCGTGGTGCATTGCGAGGATCGAGCCATGGCGGTCGGCCATCGCCTTTGATTCGACAATCAGTTCGTCCGAGCATCGCCCGTTCCCGACAATGGTGACGCAGGGCCGGACGAGCCCCTCGTCGGCATAGTCGCGCATGATGCGCTCGTTCGCGCCGAGGCACGCTTCCGTGCTTTCGACGGATGCGTCGTGGCCGTGGCTCACGATATCCATGGTGCGCCGTCCCAACAGCCCGCGCATGCCGAGCTTCGGAAGCTCTGCCATCAGCGCATCGAAGTGATGGCAACCGGCATCGAGGAAGGTCGTCGCGCCGGAGCGCACCGCGTCGATCAGCGTGAGTCGCGCGCTCCACAACTCGTCCTCGGCGCTCAGCGTCGGCGCTACGCTTCCATGCACAAGCCGCGCCCACGGCAGCCCGCAAAGGCTCTCCGCCGGAAGGTTCTTGTGGATGGTGTGATAGAGGTGGACGTGGGCATTCACAAAGCCCGGCGTGACACACTTGTTCGTCGCGTCGTAGTTACGCGTCGCCGTATAGGCCTTGCGAAGCTCGGCAGACTTGCCGACGGCGACGATCCGGTTGCCCTTGATCGCCACGGCCCCGTCTCGGATCACGCGCCGCGAGGGGTCGACCGTGACGATGCTTCCACCGTCAATCAGGATGTCGACCTGGCCAGCCATCCTGCTCAGCCCTCTTCCGTCGGCGCTGGAGCAGGCGCGGATTCCGGCGTCGCCAGGATCGCTTCGTAGTCGCGGTAAAGCAGCATGAAGTCGTCCCCCTGCATGCCGCGCGCCATGGCGCGCGCGAGGAAGTCGCGCGCCGCTTCGACCAGGCCCAGCGAAAGGCCGGAGCTCTCGTTCAGATCGGCGCCGAGGCAAAGGTCGCGGTAGACCAGATCGCTGCGCCCGCGGCTGTCCCAGGTGCCGGAGAGGATGTGGTTGGGAAAGCGCACTTCGCTCGCATAGCTTCGGGCGTTGGAGCGGTTGAATATTTCGATCAGCCTGGAGAGCGGGATGCCGGCGCGCTCGCCGACCCTTCCCGCTTCGCAAGTCAGCAGGAACATGCCGAACGTGACGTTGTTGTGGAGAAGCTTGATCGTGTGGCCGGCGCCGCTCGGCCCGACCAGAAAGCTGTCAGCGGCGACCGCATCGAGGTACGGCCGCGCACGCTCGAAGACGGCGTCGTCGCCGCCCACCATGAGGACCAGCTCGCCCTTGTCGGCCTTGGCCGGCCCGCCGCTCGTGCCGGCATCGAGATAGTCCACACCGCGCTCGCGCGCAGCGGCGGCGAGACGCCGTGTGGAGTCGGGATTGGAGGTGGTGAGATCGACGAGTAGGAGACCCCGGCGCGGGCGCGCGAGCATCCCGTCTGCGCCGTCGAGCAGCGCCTGCACTTCGGCCATTCCGGGAACCGCGAGAAAGACAACGTCGCACTCGCCCGCCATCTCCGCCGGCGGCGTCACTTTGAAATCCGGCAACGACCAGCTTTCGCGGGTCGCGGGCGTGCGCGCCCAAACCATCACCGGATTGTCGGACGCGCGGGTCAGATTGCGTGCAACGCCCGCGCCGATAGCGCCGAGGCCGACTACACCAATGCGAGCAGATGCACCTGACGCCATGTGAGGCTTTGCAAGCGTCCGATGCGCGAGACGCTCTCGGACCCTACGCCCTCCCTTCGATCTCCCCTGACTTCGTCAGGATTTATGTTCCGGGATACAATGAGTTTTCGGCCCTACATAACGAATAGATATCGGACAAATCTTCAGTGCATCCGATGACTCCGCCCCGAATCCGGCTGAACCTCCGGTTTCGGCCGCAATAGCAGGAGCTGAGATCAGACGACGCGGTAGTAGGGAAACAGTCTCGCCGCAGAAAAGCGCAAGAGCCGGTCCGCGGCGAAGCCCATCATCCCAAGAATGACGAAGCCGACGAAGATCTGGTCGGTGAGCATCAAGCTGCGCGAAGACCAGACCAGGAAGCCCATGCCGGAATTGGCGGCGAGCATTTCGGCCGCGGCGATGACGATGAAGGCATTGCCGAGCGCCATACGCAGCCCGGTGATGATGTAAGGCACGGTGCAAGGCAGCACAACGCGCGTCAGCGTCTGATGCTCCGAGGTGCCGAGGCTTCGCGCCGCGCGAAGCAGACCGACGGGCGCGCTGAGCGCTCCTGCCATCGTATTGATCACGACGATGAAGAAGGCCGTGTAGAAGACCAACATCACCTTCGACATCTCACCTGCGCCGAACCAAACCACGAAGAGTCCGACGAAGGCGATCGGCGGGATATAGCGCAGTCCCTGAATGTACGGCGTAGCGAAGGCGCGCACGGTCGGGAACAAGCCCATCATCAACCCGAGCGGTATCCCGATCAGACCGCCCAGAGCCCAGCCGCCAAGGATGCGCGCCGCGCTGATCGCCATCGACGGAAGGAGAATCCCGTCACGCGCCAGGTCGATCGCCGTTTCCAAAGTCAGCCACGGCGATGGAAGCAGAAGCGGATACGTGAACGACGATGCCGTCCACCACACTGCGATCAGAATCGCGAAGCCGCCAAGCGATAGCGCTAAGTTTCCAGCAAGCGAACGCACTGACGATGACCCTCCCGGTTGGTCGCAAGAAATCGAGTCTGTCGGTGGCTGTCAACCGGCTTGAAGACAACGGAGATGCTGCACTTCAGACACGAATATATTGCTTGAGGACTTTTCGCTTGTGACACCCCCAACGCGATCTCACTATCGCTGCAATAAGCCGCGAAAAGCCACGGCGCGCAGCGTCTGACGTGGCACGGGAGGAAACATGTACAAGGCCACGGCCGACACCATCATGCCTACGACTGTGATCGGGTCGCTCCCGAGGCCAAGTTGGTACACGGAGAATATCGGCGCCCGGAATTTCCTCGAGGCAATGGCCGACTCGCGCTTCCGCGAACAATATACGGACGCGGTCGGCATCTATCTGCGCGACCAAGCGATCGCCGGCCTCGATATCTGCACCGACGGCGACGCGCGCTTCGATGCAGATGTCGGCGGCTTGAGCTGGGCGCTCTATCCGGCGCGCCACATGGCAGGATTCGCCAACATCCAGTCGCGTCTCTTCCCGTGGGAAAAGCCGACGCGCGGCACTATCCTCTCGGAGGTGTCGGAAGCGCGGGTGATGCCGCGCATCGTTGGACCCATCGGGCGCGGCAACCTGCAATACACGGCGATCTGGAAGGCCGCACAGCGGCAGACCACCAAGCCGGTGAAGTTCGGATCGATCGCGCCGGACCTTCTGGCGCTGCACGTCGCCGACGATCACTACAAGGACGTGCGCGAGCGCATCATGGCGATGAGCGACGCCTTCAACATCGAATTGCTCGAGCTGGCGAAGGCCGGCTGCGCCGCCATCCAGATCGAAGACCCGCAGGTCCACATGCTCGCCGCCAAGGGCATTCAGGACGAGGTGATGACGCCCGAGTTCTCGGTGGAGGTCTTCAACAACACGGTGAAGGGCCTGCGCGAATATTCGGAGGTCTGGTGTCATTCCTGCTGGGGCAACGCCGCGCAGCAGCGGGCCTTCGACGAGCCGCAGAGCTACGGGCCGGCGCTCGAAGCGATGAATGGGCTCGACGCCGACATCATCACCTTCGAATGCTGCAGCAACCACGGCATGGACCTCGACGCGATCTCCGAGCGCATCTCCTCCGACAAGAAGATCGGCATCGGCGTAGTCGATCATCACACGCTGCAGGTGGAAAGCGCGGGCGAGGTCGCCGCTCTCGTCAGGCGCGCGGCGAAGGCCGTCACGCCCGAGCGCCTGGTGCTGTGCTCCGATTGCGGCATGGGTCGCGAGGGCATGAGCCGCCGCCATGCCTTCTACAAGATGGTCTCCATCACCCGCGGCACGAACATCGTGCGCCGCGAACTGGGTCTGCCGGAGGCCCCCTGCCTCGCCGCCGACGAGAAGTACCTGCTCAACGTCTGACGGCGAGCGGTCGCACAAGGAGCGCGCGAAAAGCGCACTAACAAGGGAGAAGACATGATTTCCGAGAGCACGAGACGAGCCCTTTGGGCCTCCGCCGCGCTTCTGGTCACGTTCGTCCTCGCCGCGCCGGTCGCAGCGGCGGACGAAGAGACGATCCGCTTCACCACCGACACGACGCAGACCAGTCTTCCGATCTGGTGGGCGGAAGAGCACGGCATCTTCGGCAAGGAAGGCTTGAACTATTCCGACACGTTGGTGAATGCGGGCTTTCTCGGCCTGCAGTCGATCGGCGCGGGCCGGAACGACGCGTCGATCCAGAGCGACCCGCCGACCTGCTCCAATATCGCCAAGGGCATCGACGCGGTGATCGTCGCCGTCGTCGCGAAGGGTCAGCAGAGCATGGGGCTCGTCGCGCGCAAGCCCTACAAGTCCATCGAGGACCTCAAGGGGAAGAAGGTCATCTGGATGCAGGGAACCGGCGGCGAGCTCGGCTTCATCAAGTATCTTGAAGCGCGCGGCATGAGCGTCTCGGACTTCGAACCGATCAACCTGGCGCCGGCGGAGGCCGTGCCGACGCTCGTCAACGGCGGCGCCGACGCCATGTGGTTCTGGGAGCCCTGGCCGCGCCGTGCCGCACAGATCGCGCCGAACGACCTCGACATCATCGCCCGCAGCAGCCGCGACGAATACGACCTGAACATGGTCCTCACCGTGCGTCGCGGGTTCGCTGAAGAGCATCCGGAAACGGTGAAGACGTTCCTGAAGGTGCTGATCGAGGCCGAAGCGGAGTTGAACGCCGACCCGGAGGCAGCCGCGGCGCTCTACGCGCGCCGGCTGCGCACGACGATCGAGGACGCACGCGCCGCGCTGGGTGACTACCCGATCCACCTCAATCTGGACGGCCAGTTCACCCAAGAGCTGAAGTCGGTCTGCTCGCTCAAGGCGAAGCTCGGGAACACCGAGGACGTGGACGTCACCAAGGCGATCGACCCGAGCTTCCTGAACGCGGTCGCGCCCGACCGTGTGAAGGATTTCTGAGGGCTGAAGGCCGTCAGACGGTGAACCGAGCGACCGCCGCCTCGTCGACCTCGACGCCGAGGCCGACGCCCGGCGGAAGTCCGGTGCCGCCCTTCCCGAGCGGAATGGGATCGCGGACGAGATCCTCGGCGAGATAAATATGGGTGAGGTTCACGCCCCAATCGAGCACCGGGGCCGCCATGCCCACAAGCAGCGTGGCGGCGGCGGAGAGGCTGCTTCCGGCCACCTTTCCGGCAAGCGTCACCGAGAGGCCGAGCTGTTCGCAGAGGATTGTCGCGCGCAGCGCCTCGGTTATGCCGCCGGTCTTGATAATCTTGATATTGACGCCGCCAAGCGTGCCGGGGGTGCCGAGGTTGAAAACGTCGTCGGGCGTCGCCACGCATTCATCGCCGCAGATTGGGATCGGCCCTTGCGCGTTGAGAATGCCGAGCTGCCGGAGTTGGCGGCTCGGCAAGGGCTGCTCGAGGAAGAGCAGCCCTACCCCCTCGGTTCCGCGCAGATAGGCCTGCGCCTGCTGCAGGTTCCAGCCGGTGTTGGCGTCAGTGCAGAGCTTCACGTCCGGTCCCAGGCGCGTCCGCACCGCGCGGGCGCATTCGGCCTCGACCTCGACCGGCCTCACGCCGGCCTTGAGCTTGAAGAAGTCGAAACCCTCCGCCCGCTTTGCCTCGGCCTCGGCGATGTCAGCCGCGGTGTCGGCATTGCCGAGGAGCCACATCGGCTCGACCGTCCGGCGCAGGGCCCCGCCGATGGTCTCCACGGCGGGAACGCCAAGATGCCGCGCAACGAGATCGATCAGCGCAATCTCGACGGCCGACTTCGCGCTGCTGTTATGGGCAATCGCGGCCTCGAAGCGGCGCACCAGCGCCGCGCGCCGCATCGCGTCCTCACCGATGAGTGTCGGCGCCAAATACTGCTCCACCGCGGCCTTCATTCCGGGAAGCGTGTCGCCGGTCATGCTCGGGCCGCCGGTCGCCTCGCCCCAGCCGCAAAGCCCACCTTCGGCCTCGATGCGCACAAGCAGATTCTCGGCCGAACTCGATACGCTCCCCGGCCATCACCATCGGTTTCTTGAGTGGAAGCGACACGCCGATCGCGTCGACGCGGCGGATCACAAGTGGTCGACCGGGGCCGACAGGGCGCGATCTGGAGATGGTATCCTCCCAAGTTTATTTTCCTGTAGGTGTAGGTGTCCAATTGACTCACACGCAAGTCAAAATCAGTCATTCAAAATATCAATTGAATTCAATACGTGCCTCGTCGCCCGCAATACAATTCTTCACCCAATGAGTGTTGCATCTCTTCCCTCTCAGACAGCCGCGGAGTTCGCCCCAGGCGGCGCGCGCGGGCGCGGATTCTTTTGGCGCGGCGATCGGCGGGTGACGGCATGAACGAACAGGTTGGATTGATCGGACTGGGCCTCATGGGGGCCGTCTTCGCGACGCAACTCATGAACGCCGGCTTCGCCGTGCTCGGCTACGACGTTGATGCGCAGAAGCGCGCCGCCTTCTCGAAGCTCGGCGGACGCGTTGCCGAAAACGTCGCCGATATCGGCCGGCAGTGCGAAGTCACGTTGATCGCCGTCTTCTCGATCGACCAGGTGGCGGATGTCGTCGAAGGCGCGGGGGGGCTCCTCAACACTGCATCCGCGGACGCCATTGTCCTTTGCGCCTCCACCTGCCCGCCGGAGCGCATCGCCACGCTCGCCGAGCGAAGCGCGCGGCGCGCCCTCGTCCTCCTCGATACGCCGGTTTCCGGCACGACGGCGCAGGTGCGCTCGGGCGAAGGCCTGGGGCTGATCGGCGGAAGCGCCGCTGCAACTGAGCGGGCGTCCGCCGTCCTCGATGCAATCTATCCGAAGCGCTTCCACATCGGCGAAGCCGGCGACGCGAGCAAGGCGAAGCTCGCGATCAACCTGATCCTCGGCATCAACAGGCTCGGGCTTGCTGAGGGTCTCGTCTTCGCCGAGCGGTTGGGCCTCGACGTCGCCGCGTTCCTCAGGGTCGCGCGCGCATCGGCTGCCTACTCGCAAATCATGGACGTCAAGGGCGACAAGATGGTCGAGGGCGATTTCACGCCGCTCAGCAAAGTCTCGCAGCATTTGAAGGATGTGCGGATCATGCTCGCCGAGGCCGCGGCGCGCGATCAGGCGCTGCCGCTTGGAGAGGTGCTCGCCGACGTCCTGGAGGCCTGCATGCGCCATGGAGACGGCGAGCAGGACAATGCGATCACGATCGAAGAGATCCGCAGGCGGTCAAGCACATGATGCGCCAGCTCCCACACACGCACGTGCGTCCGCGCCTCGCCGACCCCGCGCTTCGCAGACCGTCTCGCGCCCAGCCCTCAGGCCGCTGGCGCCGCGGCCCGCACCGGCTCGCCCGCTTCCCTGATCTCCTCGAAATCTCGGTAGAGCAGGCTGTAGTCGTCGTTCACCATGCCGTGCGCCATCGCCTTGTCGAGGTAGTAGAGCGTCGCTTCGGAGAACTTCGTTCCGGCGCCGAGGCTCCGCCCGAGCGCCAGGCCCATCTTGAGGTCCTTGTGCAGATTGTAGACGCGCGAACGCGCGTCCCACTTGCCCGAAAGGATATGTTTGGGGAAGCGCGATTCCGTCGCGTAGCTGCGGGCGTTGGAATTGTTGAGGACCTCGATGATGTCAGCGAGCTTCAGCCCTGCCCGCTCGCCAAGCCGCGCCGCCTCGCTCGTTGCCATAAAGGTTGCGTGGCATACGATGTTGTGGAGCAGCTTCATCGTGTGCCCGGTGCCGCTCTCGCCGAGATAATAGATGGTTTCGGCGATCTTCTCGAGGATCGGCCGGACGCGTTTGAAGACTGCTTCGTCGCCGCCGACCATCAGCGTCAGCTCGCCGGAATCGGCACGCGTCGGACCGCCGCTCGTTCCGGCATCAAGATAGTCGATACCGGCCGGCTTCAACTCGGCAGCAAGCTCGCGTGTCGCTGTCGGATCCGAAGTCGTCAGGTCGACCAGCACAAGACCCGGCTGCGCGGAGCGAAGGATACCGTCGATTCCTTCGAGACACGCTCTGATCTCGATAGTGGTCGGCACCACGAGCAGGATGGCCGCGCAATTCGTCGCCATGTCGACTGGGTTCGCCGAACTCGATACCCGGCTGTTCCTCGACACGCTTCCGCGCGATCTCGGCGACGTCCCAAACGAAAACCCGGTAACCGCCCTTTGCAAGGTTGAGCGCAATCCCGCGTCCCATGTTGCCGAGTCCGATAACACCGACGGACAGCTGAGCCACTTGATGCTCCCTCGCTTGAGCGTTCTTTGTACGACTTTCTCCATAGAGCCAACTCCAGAGTCAACAGCAATGTCCCGGTCGCATGGCAATAAATTCTGCTATATTCCATGAGAAATACTGATGAGCCTGGACGCCGCATTTGCGACCGCCAACACCTTCGCGGTTGTTGCCGTCCGCAGGCTCCGCGGCGCGGTCCGCACGAAAGCCGACGGCATGCGCGACGCGACACACGAGCCGCATTCCGTCCGATCGAAGGAGGCGCGCTTGACTGTCGCGTTTCTTGTCTGGCCGTTTTAGAGTAAGGATTCACTCGAACGAGGCGGTAAGAATTCGGCCTATACATTCGCGAATATTTTCTTTGATTAATTTTCACCAGCGCAAAACTTGACTCGTTGCTTGGCGAGCGCAAGAAATGCGGCTGCCTCCCACTGGCCGCGACTTCAAGCGCTGCGGTCGCCCGGCCCGAACGGACGATCGCAGCGCCAGTCGGCCGACTGCGCCGGAGAGCCGGACGCGGAGCATTAACGGAAGCAGAGAACCTATGCTTACGCTCTATCAGGCCCCGACCGCCGTCTGCGCCGTCAAGGTGCGTCTCGTCCTGACAGAGAAGGGCCTCGATTGGGAGCCGCATAACCTCGACCTGCGCGCCGGCGACCAGCACAAGCCGGAATATCTCCGGCTCAATCCGAACGGCGTCGTTCCGACGCTCGTGCACGACGATCACGTTCTCTCCGAGTCCTCGGTGATCATGCTCTATCTCGATGAGGGGTTCGCGGGGCCTCCGCTCCAGCCGGCGGACTCGTGGGAGCGTGCGCAGATGCGGCTCTGGATGAAGCGCGTCGATGAAGTTCTGCATCCAGGCAACGTCACCTTGATGTACGCGACGCGGCATCGCCAGGCGATCGCGGAGCTCCCGCAGACCGAGCGGGAAGCGCACTATGCACGTATCCCCAATCCGGCCGTGCGTCAGCGGCAGCGACAAGCGATCGAAATGGGACTGGATGCGCCGGACACGATCGTCGCCCTTAAGGCATTCGACCAGACCTTCGCGCAGATGGAGGGCGCGCTTTCCGCCCAGCCCTGGCTCGCCGGGTCGCAATGGTCGATTGCCGACGCTGCGATGACGCCCTACGCGGACCGGGCGGACAGCCTCGGCTTCCTGGATGTCTGGCAAGAAACCCGCCCCCGAATCGCAGAATGGTGCAATCGTATTCGCGCACGGCCGTCATACCGGGCAACCATCGACCCCTACCTGCCCGGCAACGTGCGACCGGATCTCCGCGATCCTGCGGTTCTCGACAAGCTTCAAGAGGTCTGCAGGAGCTAGCGCTGGCCCTTTCAAGACATTTGCTTCTTAAGCCAACGAGCGAACCGGCCGCTGGACAACGTGAGACCCAGAGCCGTTGTCAAGATTTCGATCAGATTACTCGTGCACGCCCGGACTGATGCCCGCTGACAACGACGTCTATCCCGACCGCGCGGACGGGCGTGCGGACAGCGTCCAGCATGTCCGCCGTCAGCACCCATGAGACAGAATTCAGCGGATTGAGGAAGGGAGGATTTGCCTGGGCTGCCCATCGAGGCGCACGCGCTCACCCGTGCCTTCGGGCGCATCGCCAAAGCGCTCCAGCGCATCGAGCAGGCGTGCCCAGGCATCCCCGCTTTCGCCGCCATTCTGATAGTAGGCATCGAAGATGCACTTGGGGAGATCGGCGTCGCCAGCCTGGGCGCCGCGCTTTGTGGAT
This sequence comes from uncultured Alphaproteobacteria bacterium, assembly GCA_963805325.1. Lineage (GTDB taxonomy): Bacteria > Pseudomonadota > Alphaproteobacteria > Rhizobiales > Afifellaceae > DASWJZ01. The sequence continues at coordinate 436,725 of CAWDTS010000001.1, forward strand.
GGCGCGCCGTAGCCACGGCCGAGGCTTGGCGCGCGAAGCGGCGGCCCGAGATCCTGCGGCTCTTCGCCGAGCAGATTACGGCGACGCGCCGGTTCGTGTTCCCGAGACGTCGCTCAAAGTGACGGAGGAGGGCGATGCCGGGTCGGGAAGCGTGTACGTCCCGACCTTCTCTTCCGTGTAGTTGGCGTCGGAAATGGGTCTGGGCGTCGGCGCTGCCGCGTTCCTGTTCCGGTGCGCCTCGTCACGAAATCTCGATGACCGGCAGTTTCAGCGACGCCGCGACGCTTCTTAGCGCGTCGCGATAGTCGCCATAGACCAGCGCCATGTGGTGCTCAAGCGCCGACCCGATGACGGTGTCGAGCATCGTCCTCGCCGGTGCGTCGGTGCGCAGTGTGCCGGACGTGCCGGAGAACGGCAGCGGCGCGCGCACCATCTCGCCGCCTGCGATCACGAGCTTCTGCTCGCCGCGCGCCTGGCTGACGCGCGCCAGCGTCACGCGCCCGGGCTTTAGCGGAAACTCGTAGAGAAGCGGCATGCGCCGGTTGGAGTGGATCTGCGCGTGCGGCTGGAACTCCGGATCGTGCATGGAGACCGGCGCCTGCCCGCAATGCCAGACGACCGAGGTGCCGTCGTCGGTGTTCACATCGACCAGGTCGACGAGGAAGGCCGGCGCCCCCGCCGCTTCCTGCATGATGAGCGAGGTCAGGGCGCCATAGACGTCCACCTCGCAGGCGCACGGCACGCGGCGTTCGCCCATCATCGCCACGGGGGCGCAAACCGCACCGCCATACTCGGTAAAAGTCTCCGGCCAACAGCGCACGGCGAAGGCATCGTAGTTGCCCTCGGCACGCAACTTGTCGAGCGCGCTCTTCAGCCGCAGCGAGCGGTCGAGCTCCGCCACGTTCATATCGTCGAGCCCAGTAACGTCGTCCTGCGCGATGCGACGCGCCGCGCCGACATCCGCCTCGGGCGCGGCGCGCGCCGTGTCGAAGAGGCGCGACAGCTCGATCGGCTCGACCGTAATGTCGGCGAGCGCCTTAAGCTTCGCGTCGTCGTATTCGCAGGTGTCGAAACCAAGCGGATGCTCGCCGAGCCGGCCGATGCGCGCGCCGCGCACCTTGCGGACGATCGCATCGCCCTTCCCCGTCTCTGCCCTCGATGCGGCGAAGGAAGCGGAAATTGCGCGCCGGCCGCCGGCAAGCATCTCATTGATAGCCTCGCCTGCGTGAGCCGCGTCGGGCGCGGAATAGAGATAGGCGAACTCGCGGCCCACCAGCCCGAGCGAATGCGCCGCGAGATTGAGGCCGCAGAACGAATTGAGGCGCAACCGGCCGCCGGTGCGCGGCTCCGGGAAGGCCCAGATGGCGAGCGGCGCATCGACCGCCGCCGCGATCTTTGCCGTCATCGAGGCGTCGGTGAACGTCACCTGCATGAGCAGGAAGAGATCAGGCGATGCCGCCGTCAGTTCCTTCAGCGCGTCTTCCGCTGCCTGCGCGTCGAATAGCAGGCTGCGCGGGCCCACGAGCTCGTGGCCGGTCGCGGCAAGCGTGGCGAAGGCTTTCGCCGCGATCTGCTCCGCGAACGGAACGTCGAAGTTCGGCCGCGCCAGGGGAAGTGTGCCGATCCGCGCCATCACACCGCTCCAAAGCCCGCGTAGTGGACGCGGAAGGTGGCGTCGGGATGTTCGATGCCGGCGCCGCCGTCTCCATAAAGCGGATGGCGATGCCAGGGCCGCGCTTCCTTGTCGGTCAGCGCGTTCAGCTCGCGCATGTAAGGCACCGCCTCCTGCCTCAGCCCCTTCCTGATCGCATCCCAGTCGGGGAAGGCGCGGAAGGAGTCCGCCCAGATGGCGCGCCCCGCCAGATAGCCGGAGGCGCCGGCCTTGTAGGCATGGCCGATCACGTTCTTGAAGGCCGCCATGCTGGCGCCGGCCGAGAGCATGACCCACGGCACGCGGGCGAGCTGCCCCATCTCGTCGTAGAGCTTCTGCACCTCTTCCCAGCCGGGATTGCCGACGCCCGGCACCTCGCTCCCCGGGATGGGGCTTTCCAGCTTGTAGAGATCGACGCCGTATTCCGGCGCCGCGAAGGTCTCGACCGACTGCAGCACGTCGTCGGCGCGCTTGCTGCGCATCTCGACATACTCGCTCGTCTTCTCCGCGTCGCTTGCGAGCGGATAGACCAGGAGCTCCAGCACGAACGGCACATCGAACTTCTCGCAGGTGTCGCCGATCCGCTTCACGAAATCCTTCTGGTGACGGATCACGCTCTTCTCCGCGTCGGGGCGATACCAGGCCAAGACCTTCACCGCGTCGCCGCCGGCGCGCTTGACCTTCTCCACCGACCAGTCGGAAATGTCGCGCGAAAGCCGCCCGCCGGGCGTCTCGTCGAACACGGAATCCTCAAGCGTCAGGATCAACCCGCGGCGCGGATCGAGGACGCGCACACTCGCCGGATAGGCGTAGTGCGGGTCGAGCAGCATTGCCGACGCATGCTCCTGCAACTCCTCGACCAGCATGCGCTTGAACGCGGCGACATCTTCCCAAGGCACTTTGCCGCCACGTTTCTCGCGGATCGGGTTTTCGATCGGCGGGCGCTGATCGACCGCCACCATCTTGAAGCGGCCCCCGCTGTCGGCAAGGCTGGACAGGCCCCGGTATTTTCCGGCCGACAACATCATGCTGCATGCTCCATCAGGAAGGATTCCACTTGTGCGCGGCCAGGTATCGCCGCGCGTCCGCCAAATCGTGTGCATTTGAGCGCCGCCGTCGCCGACGCGAAACAGATTGCGTCGACCTCGCCGCGCCCTTCCGCGAGGGCCAGCGCGAACGCGCCGTGCCAGACATCGCCGGCGCCCAGCGTATCGACGGCCTCGACCGGAAAGGACGGCAGCCACCCGGTCTCGCCTCCGCTTCGGTAATGCACGCCCTTCGCCCCATCGGTGACGCAGACGAAGGCGTTCGTGTCGGCGGCGGCGATGGCAAGCCCGCGCGCAATGTCGTCCGTTTCGGCCCAGTCCTTCAGACCGTCGCGCGAGAAGGCGACGTGCGTGGCCGTGCGCAGCGCCTTTTCGGCCACCCGCACCGGCGGCTCGGCGTCGACGATCGCCGGCAGGCCATGCGCGCGCGCCTGCGAGAAGGCCGCCGCCGCGCCCGCCGGCCAGCGTGTGTCGGCAAGCACAGCGCCGGGCTTGAGCTTCGCAAAATCGGGAAGCCAGTCGGCGGCGTCCGGCAGCGCTGGGTCGCGATAGTTCACGATGGTCCGCTCGCCCGCGGCATCGACCAGCACGGCCGAGATCGACGAGCGGCAATTCTCGAAGCGCGCGGCATAGGTGCAGTCGACGCCCTCTCCTTCGAGTTCTCCGACGATGGAGCCAGCGAGCGCGTCCGCGCCGAGGCGCGTGGCGAGGTAAGCCTCGCCCCCGAGCCGCGCCACGGCGACGGCCGCGTTCCCCGCGCATCCCCCGCCGACAAGCGCAAAATCGGAGGCGCGATATTTCTGCGGGACCGTCGGCATTTCAGGCAGCGAGAAGACGTAGTCCTGCACCGCCACGCCGAGGCAAAGCACGCGCGCACTCATCGCAACGCCTCGCCCGCGCTCTGCGAAGCGCCGGAAGCATGAGCGTCAGCCCTTCGCAAAGCGGTACTCCGTGACCTGCCGGTAGGTTTCGCCGGGCCTCAGCACGGCGCTCGGAAAATCCGCATGGTTCGGCGCGTCGGGCCAGACCTGCGGCTCAAGGCAAAAGCCCGAGCTTGCGCCGTAGCCGATGCCGTCGAGTCCCGCGACCGGCGTGTTGATCTTCTGCCCGCCATAGAACTGCACACCGGGTTCGGTGGAGCGCACCTCCATCGTCACGCCAGAGCGCACGCCGCTGGCGCGCACGATCGTGCGGCGCGGCACGCGCTGGCGCGTAAGACAGAAATTGTGGTCGTAGGCGACCTTCGCGCCGATCGGCCGCGTGGCGCGGAAATCGAAATCCGTGCCGGGGACCGGCTTCACGTCGCCGGTCGGAATCATCTCGTCGTCGACCGGAAGATAGGAATTCGCCGCGATCTCCAGCGAATGACCGAGGACGTCGGTCGCGCCGCCATCGTCGAGGTTGAAGTAGCTGTGCTGCGCCAGATTGCAGAGCGTCGGCGCGTCGGTCTCGGCTGCGAAATGGCAGGCGAGCGCCCCGCCTTCGAGGCGGTAGGTGCAGCGTACGGTGAGATTGCCCGGGTAGCCCATCTCGCCGTCCGTCGCGACGATCTGAAGCGTGACGAAATCGCGGCCGTGATCGACGAACTCCCACACCCGCTTTCCAAAACCCTTTGAGCCGCCGTGCAGGTGATGCTTGCCGAGGAAGTTCTGGTCGACCTGATAGGCCTTGCCGTCGAGGACGAAGCGGCCGTTGGCGATGCGGTTGGCGCAACGCCCCGGCACGGCGCCGAAATGCGGCGAATATTGCGGATAGCTCTCGAAGCTGTCGAAGCCGAGCACCAGCGACGGTGCATGGCCTTTAAGGCGGAGGTCCTGAACGACCGCGCCCCAGGTGATGACATGCGCCGTCAGCCCGCCGCCCACGATCTTCACCCGATGGACGGGCGCGCCGTCCGCCGTCGCGCCGAATACCTCGCCTATCGTCACATGACGCTCCTGTGTTCGCGCAGACCACTCAAGCGAAAAACGCGCATTTCAGGCTACCGCAGCGTTGGTTCGGGAAGGTCGGTGACGAGATCGACGGCCGTCACCCGCGCGTCGGGATGACGCTGGAGGAGCGACGCCGGGACGGCGGCGGTGAGCAGACCGTGCAGCATCTTGCGCACGATGGCGCATTGCCAGGGCCGGTTCATGTAGATGCGCACCTTGCGGCTCGCCAGAATCTCTTTCATGCCGACCGTCACGGCGAACTCGGGGATGCGCTCGATATTGCCCTTCGCCGCAGTGATCGCGTTGACCGTCCGCGTCTCGCGCGACAGCCGTACGACGCGGGTCGGGAGCGCGGCGAAGTCGGCCGCGCTCATGTTGTCGCCGGGCTCGGGCGGGTCGTTGAAGGCGAGATGCCCGGTGATCCCCACCCCGCCGAAGCAAACATCGACGCCGCCGAGCGCGTCGATCAGTTCGCCCGTCGCTTCGGGCTTCGCCAGGATCGGGAAAGTGCCGCGCGCTTTTCGGCGGCCTGTGCGCGGAATCGAGCCGGCCATAGAAGGCGCGGTCCATATGCGCGCGAAAGCTCAGCGTGTCCGACTTCGGGATGAAGCGCTTCCCGTCCGGCGTCAGGTATTCGTCCATGTTGATGAGCACGAGATCGGCAAGGCTGATCCCTTCCGCGTTGCAGCGGTCGGCCCACACTTCGAACTGCCCGACCGGCCCGACGGGGACGATGAACACGACCTTGGAGCGGCCGGCCTGCCGCGCCGCCTGATACTCGCTCATCAGCGCGGTCGCGAAGTGCTCGACACGCTGGCTGTCGTCGGCGAGCCGCTCGAAGCCGATCGGCAAGTCGCGCCCGACATCCGCCTTGGCGATCGTCAGCGGGTTAGGCGCGTCCCTTATCGCCGGCTCACCCGCGCGCATCGATACGCTTCTCCGTCTCCGCGTCGAAGAGATGCATCCGCGCCGGATCGACCGTCACCGAGATCGGCCGCCCCTCGTGGAGATCGGGCGACGGCGGAAGGCGCGCGATCACCTCGGCGCCGCCGAGATTGAAGAAGACCAGCGTGTCGGAGCCGAGCGGCTCGACAAAGCGGATCGTAGTGTGAATGGCGGAAGGATCGTCGCTGTCGGCGCGCGCGAAGGCTTCCGGACGCAGGCCGAGGATCAGCCGGCGGCCGGGACTACCCGCAACCGCGGCAAGCGGCTCCGGCAGCGGAACCGGCGCCGCGCCGTCGATCTGAAACGCGCGCTTGTTCTCCGCGAGTTTGCCCGGCACGAGGCTCATGCGCGGCGCGCCGATGAAGCCGGCGACGAAGAGATTGGCGGGATGATTGTAGACATCGTCGGGTACGCCGATCTGCTCGACGTGTCCGCCGCGCATGACCACGATCCGGTCCGCCATCGTCATCGCCTCGACCTGGTCGTGGGTGACGTAGATGACGGTGGTCTTCACCTTCTGATGCAGCTTCTTGATCTCCGTGCGCATCTCGGCGCGAAGCTTGGCGTCGAGGTTGGAGAGCGGCTCGTCGAAGAGAAACACCTTCGGGTCGCGCACGATCGCCCGCCCCATCGCGACGCGCTGCCGCTGCCCGCCGGAGAGCTGGCCGGGCCGACGTTCGAGCAGCGGCGTGAGGTCGAGAATCGCGGCGGCGCGCTGCACGCGCTCGCGGATCTCAGGCTTCGGCATTCCGCGCACTTCCAGCCCGAAGGACATGTTCCGGTAGACGTTCAGGTGCGGATAGAGCGCGTAGTCCTGAAACACCATCGCGATGTCGCGGTTCTTCGGCGCAAGCTCGTTCACGACGCGCCCGCCGATGGCGATCTCGCCCGACGACACGTCCTCGAGTCCAGCCACCATGCGAAGCAGCGTGCTCTTGCCGCAGCCGGATGGCCCGACGAGCACCAGAAACTCTTTGTCGGCGATCTCTAGGTCGACGCCATGCACGACCTGCACGTCACCGAAACGCTTCACGACGTGGTGAAGACTGACTTCCGCCAAAGGCCCCTCCCAACGCTCCTACGGCCTCACTTCACAGATTTCTTTTCTGCTGCATTCTGTGAAACCGCTTACAAGTAACATCGCCTTTCGTGGTAGTCGAGCCTCAATGACCATCGACGACCGACCCGCGCCAACCCTCCCCGCCGAGAGCGATCCCGTGCGCTCGCAGGCCGGCATGCGCGACGTCGCGCGGCTCGCCGGGGTGTCGATCGCCACCGTTTCCCGCGCCCTTAACGAGCCTGCCCGCGTCAGCCGCGACATGCGGGCGAAGGTGGAGAACGCCGTTCACGAGCTCGGCTATATCCGCCACGGCGCGGCGCGGGCACTCTCCATGCGGCGCTCGCATGCCATCGGCGCCATCATCCCGACGGTGGACAACGCCACCCGCGCCGGCAAGGTTACGTCGCTGCAGAAGCGCTGCCGCGAGCGCGGCTACAATCTCGTCCTGGCGCTCTCCGAATACGACCTCGAGATCGAGCTGCAGCAGTGCCGCAACCTGGTCGAGGCGGGCATCGACGGGCTCATGCTGGAGGGCGGCGTCCACGACCCGGAACTTTACGATTTGCTGGAGAAACGCGGCATCGCCGTGGTCAACACCAGCGTCTATGACCGCGCCTCCCCCTACCCCAATATCGGCTTCGACAACCGCGCCGTTGCGCGGCGTTTAGCCGAGCATTTGCTGGATCTCGGACACCGGGAGGTCGCCATGATCGCCGGCCCGACCGCCGGCAACGACCGCGCCGGCGGCCGTGTCGAGGGGGTGCGTGACGCGCTTCGCGCCCGCGGTCTCGAGCTGCCGGATTCGCGTATCGCCGAGCGGCCCTACCGGGTGTCGGAGGGGCGCCTCGGCCTTCGCGCGCTCATGGAGCACGCGCCACGCCCGACCGCCGTCGTCTGCGGCAACGACGTGATCGCCGTCGGCGCGCTGATCGAGGCGCAGGCGCTTGGCCTCCGGGTCCCGCAGGACATTTCGGTCGCCGGCTTCGACGACCTCGACTGGGCCTCGCAGATACCTCCGGGACTGACCACGATGGCGTTCCCGGCGCGCGAGATCGGCCAGCTCGCCGCCGACTATCTGATCGACGCGCTCTCGGGAAAGGGCGTCCCGCACGCGATCGAAGTCGAGGTGAAGCTGATCCTGCGCGGCTCGACGGGGCCCGTCCCCGCACGGGCGCCAACGCCAGCCCAAAAACACAACCGGGCGGTGGATCAACCCGATTGACACGCCCCGCCCTGATCGGTCTAATCTTGGTAAGCGGTTACAAAAAAGAACAAGCGCGTCGGAGGGAGGGTCTTCGTTGAGACTGGGATTGATCGGCTACGGTCTCTGGGGCCGCCACCACGCGAACGCCATTACCAAGGCGCCCGGCGCCGAGCTCGCCGGCATCGCCTGCGATAGCGAAGCCACCGCCACCGCCGCGCGCGATCAGTTCCCCGGCGTGAAGATTCACCAAGGCTACCGCGCCCTCCTCGAAGACAAGTCGATCGAGGCCGTCGACATCGTCGTTCCCAACCATCTCCACGAGGAGATCGGCCTCGCCGCGCTTCTGGCCGGCAAGAACGTGCTCCTCGAAAAGCCGATGGCGCTTTCAGTCAAAGCCTGCGACCGGCTGAACGAGGCGGCCGAGGCGGCCGGGAAGGTGCTGACGATCGGCCACGAGTTCCGTCTCTCCACCCAGTGGGGCACCATCAAGAAGCTCGTCGACGAAGGCGCGATCGGTGCGCCGCTCTATTCGATGGTGAGCCTCTCGCGCTTCCCCTATCGCCCCGGCTCCAACGCCTGGCGCTACGACCGCGAGCGCGTCGGCTCATGGATCCTGGAAGAGCCGGTTCATTTCTTCGATTCGGTGATGTGGTATTTCGAGTCGCTCGGCGACCCGTCCTCGCTCATCGCCTTCGGCAACGCGCGTCCGCGACCGAACGGCGACAGCGCCTCGATGGCCGACAACTTCACGACGATCATGCGCTGGCCGACCGGCGAATATTGCTGCATCAGCCAGTCGCTCGCCGCCTTCGAGCATCACCACGTCATGGAGGTGATCGGCACCGAAGGCGCGATCCGCACCTGGTGGTCTGGCGCGGAGGATCGCACACGCTCGCCGCAATTCGAGCTGAAGGTCAAGCGGAAGGGCGCCGACCGCGCCGAGACCTTGCCGCTCGGCGCTTCCGGCGAGCTCTTTGAGCTCGATGAAGAACTTCGCCTGGTCGTCGATGCATTTCGCGCCGGCAAGCCGATCGTTTCCGGCCAGGAAGCGCGCAAGCGCATCCTCGTCTGTCTCGCCGCGGAGCAGTCCTTGGCGGAAAATCGGGAGGTTCCGCTCCGCTTCTAGAAGTGCCGGCCGGCCTTTGGCCCGCCGGTCGGATCGCTACCGGGCCCGCGTGGCCCGCCGCATAGGGAGGAACTCGATGAAGAGATTCGCATACGCCTTGGCCGCCGGCGCGCTTGCGCTCGGAACGGCCCTTCTGCCGGGCGCCGCTTCGGCCCAGGACAAGAAGATCACCGTCGTCACCTGGAACATCGCCTACTTCGATGAAGGCTTCCAGAAGTGGGTCGACGCGTTCAAGAAGATCCATCCGGACTTCGACGTCGAGCGCATCGACATGAAGGGCACGGAGATCCCCACCTGGTACCAGACGCAGGTCGTCGCCGGCACGCCGCCGGACATCGTCGACGTGCAGGGCGGCCTCTGGCTGCAATACGCCTCGCAGGGCGGCCTCACCGACCTCACGCCGCTGCTTGAGCGCGACAAGGACTCCTACACCGCCGACATGAGCCCGGAAGTGCTCAACAACTGGGTCTATGAGGGCAAGAACTACGGCGTTCCGCTCTACGTCTCGAAGACGCTGCTCTTCCTCAACCGCAACATGATGAAGGCCGCCGGCATCACCAAGGATCCGGAGAGCTTCGACGAGATGATGGCCGACGCCGAGAAGATGACCGGCGGCGAGAACACCGGCTTCATGACGCTGAACTTCGACTGGCTCTACTGGCCCCTCTTCGCCATGAACGGCGTCGACTTCGTGGGCGACGACGGCAAGGCCGCCTTCAACACCCCGGAAGCCGTCGCATTGGTGAAGCGTCTCGCCGACCTGACGGCGAAGGGCGTCATCAACAAGATCAGCTGGACCGGCCGCTGGGTCGAGCCGAACGGCGCCTTCGCCGCCGGCAACGTCGGCATGCTCCACGCTCACGCCCCCGCCTTCCTCTGGTTCAAGAGCAAGGCCGATTGGGTCAACGACGAGTCGGTCGGCGCGATGAACATGCCGGGCGGTTGGTCCACGCCGAACTCGCATTCGCTCGTGATGTCGGCCGGCAGCAAGCATCCTGAGGAAGCGTGGGACTTCATGAAGATCGCCACCAGCGGCGACGGCGCCTACGCGATGGGCACCGGCACCAACAACCTGACCGGCGACATGAAGGTCAACGCGAAGCTGATGGATTACTTCAAGGAGAACCTGCCCGCCGTCGTGCCTGTGCTCGAGACCCAGTTCCAGAATCTCGACAAGCAGACCGGCAACTGGCCGTTCGCCGAAGACGCCGCCATCAAGGACGCCTTCTATCCCGAGCTGCAGGCGGCCCTTCTCGGCGAGAAGAGCGCTGAGGACGCGCTTAGCTCCGCCGAGGACAAGGTGAACCGTATCCTCGCGCGGCAGTAGGACGTCGATGGCCCAGGAGACGGGTCAAGGTATGAGTGCTGCGCCGGCGTTCGAAACGCGCCGACGCAGCAGCTCCACTCCCCTTCTCGCGCGCAAGCGGACGCGCGAGCTTTCGCTGATCTGGCTTTTTCTGATCCCGTCGCTCGCGATCTTCGCGCTCTACCGGATCATTCCGCTTGTCTGGAACGTCGTTCTCTCGTTCGAGTTCTGGTCGCCCTACAAGCCCGCGAAGTGGGCGGGGCTCTACCATTATCAGGAGATGCTGTTCTACGACGAAGCCTTCTGGCAGACGCTGTGGAATACGCTGATCTTCATGGCCTCCGCGCCGATCGGCATCGCCATCGCGCTGGCCGTCGCGCTTCTCGTCGACACACCGATCCGCGGACGTAACGTCTACCGGACCATCGTCTTCATGTCCTACCCGGTGATGACGGTTGCCGTCGGGATCATCTGGCAGTGGCTGTTCAACGAGAATGTCGGGCTCATCAATTTCGTGCTGCTCAAGCTCGGCGTCGTCGACAAGGGCATCCCGTTTCTGCAGAGCTTCGACTACGCCCTCCCCGCGGTCATCGTCGCCTCGATATGGCAGGTGATCGGCTTCTACATGATCATCCTGCTGACCGGCCTGCAGAGCATCCCGCCGAATCTCTACGAGGCGGCATCGATCGACGGCGCCAGCGCGATCCAGCGCTTCCGCCGCATCACGCTGCCCTTGATCCGGCCGTCGCTGTTCCTTTGCTTCGTCGTCGGCATCATCAATTCCTTCACGGCCTTCGACCTCATCTTCGTAATGACCGGCGGCGGCCCCGGCCACGCCACCGACCTTCTCATCACCTACATCTACGCGATCGCCTTCCGCCTCTCGAAGTTCGACTACGCGGCGGCGATCACGGTGGTGAACTTCATTCTCTTCCTGGCGCTTGCCTTCATCGCCAACCGGCTCGCCGGCGGCGAGGCTGGCGCGGTAAAAACGGGCTGAGGCAAGACAATGAAGAGCCGCACGCAACACTGGCCGATCCATCTCGCGCTCGGGCTCGTCTCGGCGGTGATGCTTTTGCCGTTCTACTGGGTGCTGAAGACCAGCCTGACGGGCGAGAACATCTTCGTGTTCCCGCCCTCGCTCGTGCCGAAGAACCCGCACATCTTCTATTACGTCGACGTCTGGTACGCGATTCCCTTCCTGCGCTACCTGGTCAACAGCGTTGTCGTCTCCGCCATCGTCGTGGTCGCCAACGTGTTCCTGAACGCCATGGCCGGCTACGCACTGACGCGCGACTTCCCCGGCAAGGCTGCGACGATCCTGCTGTTTCTCTCCTGCATGATGATCCCCTTCCAGGTGACGATCATCCCGGCATATCTCATCACCTCCAAGCTTGGGTTGCTCAACACCTACGCCGGCATGGCGCTGCCGCTCGGCTCGACCATCGTCTGCATCTTCGTTTTCAAGGCGGCGTTCGAGGCGATCCCGCGCTCGCTCGTCGACGCCGCGCGTATCGACGGCGTGCCCGACTGGATGATCGTCTTCCGGATCATCCTGCCGCTCACCAAGCCGGCGATCGCGACCAACGTCATCCTGTCCTTCATCTGGTCGTGGAACAGCTTCCTCTGGCCGCTCGTCATCGTGCGCGACGCGTCGATGCAGACATTGCCGCTCGGCCTCGCGCGCTTCCTTTCGGTGGTCGAGGACACCACGGGCGCGCTCTATGCCTTCTGCGTGATGGTGCTGATACCCGGGCTGGTGATCTTCCTGCTCGCCCAGAAAGAGTTCATCACCGGCCTGACCTCAGGCGCCACGAAGGGCTGAGCTAATGCGCTGGTCGTGGCTCAACAATCGCTTCGTCTACACCTTCGGCGGCATCGCGCTCGCGGCGCTCGCCTGGAACGTCTACGTCGCCGACAACAACGGCGGCCTCATCGAAGGCCATGTCGTCGATGCAAGCGGCGCGCCGGTCGAAGGCGCGACGGTCAGGCTGACGGAGCGCACGCTGCTCGTCGCACAGCCGCGCGGCACGGCGACGACGGACGCCAACGGCCGCTTCGTCTTCACCGGGCATGAGCTGCATCACCTTTTCCTCGAAGCCTCGAAGGAAGGTGACGGAAAGGCCGCCCCGGTCGAATTCCGCCTCTACTTCGAGGGAGAAAATCTCGTGCTTCGCAAGCCGCTGCAACTTTCCGGCGGTAGCGCCTCATGAGCGCGGGCGGCGAGCGCCCTCTCGTCATCTTCGACCCATTCCCCCGTTCCCGCGAACTGATCTTCACCAAGGACATGTGGGAGCGGCTCGAAAGCGCCGCGCGCATCGTCGCGCATGACGGCGAGCGCATGCCTGACGCTCTGGTGGAAGAGCATCTCGGCGAGGCGTCGCTTGTCATCGGCCAGACCGACCTTCCGGCCGAGCGCCTAGACCGCGCGCCGAACCTGGAGGCGATCATCAACGTCGAAGGCAATTTCCTCCCGAATATCGACTACGACACCTGCTTCGGGCGCGGCATCAAGGTGCTCGGCGTCGCGCCGGCCTTCGCACGGCCGGTCGCGGAGATGGGCCTCGCGATGGCGCTCGACATCATGCGCGGCGTCACCCGCGCCGACGCCGCCTTCCGCGCCGGCGAAGAGCGCTACGGGCTCGCCGGAAATCGCGACACGACGACGCTTTTCGATGCGGATGTCGGACTGATCGGCTTCGGCAATCTGGGACAGGCGCTGCTGCCGCTGCTCCTTCCGTTCCGCCCGAAGATTCGCGTCTTCGATCCGTGGCTGCCGAAAGGCTATCTCCGCGACTTCGGCCTCACGCCGACCACCTTCGTGGACGTGCTGAAGACGTCGCGCGTCATCTTCGTCCTTGCCGGCGTCACGCAGGAGAACCGCGGGATGATCGGCGCTCGCGAGTTCGCGTCGATGCCGGACGGCACGGCGTTCATCCTTCTGTCGCGCGCCGATGTGGTCGACTGGCCGGCGTTCCTCGATGCGACACGCGACGGCCGCATCCGCGCCGCGACCGATGTCTTTCCGCAAGAGCCGGCGCCCGCCGACGAGCCTGCCCGCAAGCACCCGTACATCCTGCTGTCGTCACATCGGGCAGGCGGCACGCGCGACGCCTTCTTCCGGATCGGCGAAATGACGATCGACGACGCGCTGCTGATCCTCGCCGACCTGCCGCCTGTCCGGCTTCAGGCCGCGCGCGCGGAAACGGTCGCGCGGCTGCGCTCGAAGCCCGGGCGCTCCTACAAGAAGGGCGAAATCTGATGCAGGGCGCCGAGATGCTGCGCCGTCTCGGGCTCGACCCGGCGCGCCGCGTCGCGATCCTGCACGAGGACGACGTCGGCATGTGCCACGGCGCCAACGCCGCGTATCTGGAACTGTCGAAGACCGGCGCGCTGACCTGCGGCTCGGTCATGGTCCCCTGCCCCTGGTTTCCGGAAGCGGCGCGCGCCGCCGCGTCCGATCGTTCGCTCGATCTCGGCGTCCACCTGACGCTGACCAGCGAATGGCCAGGCTATCGCTGGGGTCCGCTGACGCGCGCCACGGCAAGCTCCGGCCTCATCGACGACGAAGGCTATTTCCCGCGCAACGTCGCCGCGCTTGCCGCGAAAGTCGTGCCCGAGGCGGCCGAGGCGGAGATGCGCGCGCAGCTCGACCGCGCGCTCGCCTTCGGCATCGACGTCACGCATCTCGACACGCATATGGGTGCTGCGCTCTCGCCCATGCTGGTCGAGGCCTATTGCCGGATCGGCCTCGAATACCGCCTGCCTGTCCTGATGCCACGGCGCAGCGCGACTTATGCCGACGTGCTGAAATTCGACCCGGCGAACGCGATGCCGGCTTGGGAGAAGGCGGCGTCCGATCTTGAGGCGAAAGGCGTGCCGCTGGTCGATGATTTCCGCATGACTCCCGGCGTGCCGAGCGAAGAAAGCGAGACCGCCTATCGAAATCTCGTCGAGACACTGCCCGACGGCATCACCTTCGTCGCGCTGCACCCGAACACGTCAGGCGACATCGAGACGATCGTGCCGCCGCGCGCGCATTTCCGCACCGACGAGCATCGCCTGCTTCGCGACGGAAAGATCAAGGCGTGGCTCGACGCGGCGGGGGTCCAGACGCTCGGGATGCGTCCATTTCGCGACCTGATGCGCGCCACCGCGAGCTAATCGGCGACGCGATCGACGTAAGCCGTGCGGTGGATTTCAATCCGCGCCATCTCGGGCTCTATGCCGAGACCCGGCCGGTCCGATAGAGTGAGCATCCCTTCTTCCACGATGGGCCACCCCTCCGCCATCTCACTCCTGAGCGGATTCGGATTCACGTCGATCTCCAACAGCCCATCGCCGCCGGCCGCCGCCAGAAGATGCGCCGACGCGGCAAGCCCGATGCCCGACCCGAGAAAATGCGGGCAATAGGTGAGCCCGGCGGCGAGCGTCGCGCGCGCGACATCGAAGCACCCCGTGACGCCGCCCCACTTCGCCGCGTCGGGCTGGATCACCGCGAGCACCCGCTCGCGGATCGCGGCACCGAATGCCACGCGGCCGATCAGATTCTCACCACCGGCCAGCGGGACCGGCGCACGGTCGTGCACCGCCCACCACTGCGCAGCCGGCGCATCGACGCGCAGCGGTTCCTCCAGCCAACGCAGCTTGGCGAACTCCACTTCCAAGACGTAGCGTTGAGCGGCGTCGAGCGAAAAACCCTGGTTGGCGTCGGCCGCCAGCCGCTCGCCCGCTTCGAGGCCCCCCGCCGTCTCGTTCGTCAGCCGGATGTCCGCTTCGATGTCGAAGCCGACCTTGATCTTGAAGTCGCGATACCCCGCCCCGCGGCTCTGCGGAATGACGCGCCCGGCAGCGCGGCTGTCGATGCCGCTCGCATAGGCGCGAATGCGGCCAGCACTTCCCGGCGCGAGAAGCGCATGCAGCGGCTTCGCCGCACGGCGCGCCGACAGATCCCAGAGCGCCATGTCGAGCCCGGCGATCGCCTGCGCATAAGGCCCCGGCTCGCCGGATTGCAAGGCCTTCACCTCGACACGCTCCGACACGAACGCGAAGCACGTGCGCGCATCGGCGAAGCTCTCGCCGAGGAGAAGCTCCGCCAGATCTTCAGTCAGAAGCCGAATGCGATGTTCCGCGGCGCTGACCGGCCAGTTGCACCACACCTCGCCCCAGCCGAACGCCCCGTCGCGATCCGTCACCTTCACCAGCAGCGCCGGACGGTCGCGCATCGTCCCGAACGATGTCGCGACCGGCGTGGCGAGCGGCAAGCGGAAGACGCTCGCCTCGATCCGCGCGATCTTCAGCGCGCGATCGCCCGCCACCGACATCGCCGACCAGCGGGCGCGAGCGCGCCCTAGAGCCCCGCGATGCAGACGTATTTGACGTCGAGGTAATCCTCCACGCCGTATTTCGAGCCTTCGCGGCCCATGCCGGATTCCTTCACGCCGCCGAACGGCGCGACCTCGGTCGTGATCAGCCCCGAATTGACACCGACCAGGCCGTACTGGAGCGCGCGCGAGACACGGAACGTGCGCGCGAGATCGCGGGTAAAGAAATAGCAGGCAAGACCGAACTCCGTGTCGTTGGCGTAGGCGACCGCCTCCTCTTCCTTCTCGAAACGGAAGACGGGGCTGAGCGGCCCGAACGTCTCTTCGCGCGCCACCGCCATGTCCTGCGTCGCGCCGCTGATGACGGTCGGCTCGAAGAACGTCCCGCCGAGCGCATGCGGCTTGCCGCCCGCGACGACCTTGGCGCCCTTTTTCACCGCGTCGGCGATGTGCTCCGCCACCTTGGCGACCGCCTTGGCGTCGATCAGCGGTCCCTGCTGCGTATCCTTCTCGCGTCCGTCGCCGACTTTCAGCTTCTTGGTCGCTTCCGTCAGCTTCTCCACGAAGCGATCGTAGATGCCCGCCTGCACATAGAAGCGATTGGTGCAGACGCACGTCTGGCCGGAATTGCGGTACTTGGCGATCATCGCGCCTTCGATCGCGGCATCGAGGTCGGCGTCGTCGAAGACCACGAACGGCGCGTTGCCGCCAAGTTCCATCGACATGCGCTTCATCGTCTTCGCGCCCTGCTCGACGAGCTTCTTGCCAACCTCGGTCGAGCCGGTGAAGGAAATCTTCCGCACCGTCGGATTGTCGCAAAGCTCCGCGCCGATCTCGCGCGCCGAACCGGTGAGGATGTTGACGACGCCCCCCGGCACGCCCGCCTTCTCGCAAAGCACGCCCCACGCGAGGCCCGAGTAAGGCGTCTGCGACGCGGGCTTCATCACGATCGCGCAGCCGACGGCGAGCGCCGGTCCGAGCTTGCGGGCGATCATCGAGGAGGGAAAGTTCCACGGCGTGATCGCGGCGACCACGCCGACCGGCTGCTTCTGCACCAGGATCTGCCGGCCCGCCCAGGGCGACGGAATGATCTCGCCGTAGACGCGCCGCGCTTCCTCGGCGAACCATTGCACGTAGGCGGCGCTCATGCCGACCTCGCCGCGCGCCTCGGCGAGCGGCTTGCCCTGCTCCACGGTGAGGAGCAGCGCCAGCTCCTCCTGATGCTCACGGATCAATGCCGCGAGCCGGTGCAGAATCTGCGCACGCTCGGCAGCGGTCGCCGCCGCCCAGGCGGGCTGAGCAGCCGCGGCGGCCTCGATTGCGCGCTTCGTCTCGGCCTTCCCGCAATTCGGAACGGTGCCTATCACCTCGCCGGTCGCCGGGTCGGTGACCTCGATCGTCTTGCCGCTATCGGCGCCGACCCAGTTGCCGCCGATCAGGTTCGCTTCGCGCTTGTATTCGAGTTTTTGCAACATGGATGCGTACTCCCTGGTGGCGTTTCAAAGCGCCTCGATCTCGGCGAAAAGACGGTCTGCGACAACGATGCCGTTGGCCTCGGCCGCGGCACGCTTCGTCAGTCGGCGGCGTCCGGGCAGGCGTGCTCCGGGCTCGCCTTCGATCATGGCCGCGAGCGTCGCGAACCGGGCGACCGTTTCCTTACCGCCGATCGCCATGGGATCGAAAGCGATAATGAGCTGGCCGGTTCCAGGCGGCGGCCCTTCGGCATCGAGGAAGGACGACGCCTC
Organism: uncultured Alphaproteobacteria bacterium; assembly: GCA_963805325.1. GTDB lineage: Bacteria > Pseudomonadota > Alphaproteobacteria > Rhizobiales > Afifellaceae > DASWJZ01. The sequence goes on from CAWDTS010000001.1 coordinate 454,063, forward strand.
GCTCGCGTAGTTCGCGCCGGTGAGCCCGGCGGCGAGAAGCTCCACCATCAGCGCCAGCACGGTGCCCTTCGCTTCGCCGATCGGCACCATCGTTCCAGCGAGCGCTTCATTCGGATCCGTCGTCGGCGCGCCGGCGGCGTTGAGCGCCCAGCCTTCGGGTATCGGCTCGCCCTTCTGCTTTGCGGCGAGGATGTTGCCCCGCGCTACCTTCGACAATGACAGGTCGACGACGAGCGGCGCTTCGCCGGGAAGTGGACAGGCAAAGGCGATCGGGTCGGTGCCGTAGAGGCCGCGCTTCCCGCCCCACGGCGCGATGGCCGCCGGCGTGTTGGCAAAGAAGAGCGCGACAAGCCCCTCCCCGGCCAACGCCTCGACGGTGTGACCCGCCGCGCCGCAATGATGCGAGCGGCGGATCGCGGCGGCGGCGATGCCTTCGCGCCGCGTCGCCTCGATCAAGGGGACGCGCGCCGCGTCGAGCGCCGGATAGGCGAAGCCCGCCGCTGCATCGAGCAACACCAGCGCCGGGCGCGGCGTCGAAACGACAGGCGTCGCGAAACCGTCGACTTTTCCGACCTTCGCCTGCGCCGCATAGGTTGGCACCCGCGACAGCCCGTGCCCCTTGAGGCCGTCGGCCTCCGCCGCGACCAGCGCGCGTGCGACCGCCGCGGCGTTCGCAGCGCTCGTGCGGGAGCGCTGCAGCGTCCGCGCGACAAGGGCGCGTGCTTCATCGAGTGTCAGCGTTCGGTCGCTCATGCAGCGCCCACCAGATGCGCACGAACCTTCTCGGCGATCAGCGATGACACCCGCACATTCGACTCCACCGTGACACCGGCAATATGCGGCGTCAGGATGAGATTGGGCACGCCAGCGAAGCGGCCACCTGTCTCTGCCGTCACCGGCTCTTCGGCGAAGACGTCGAGCACCGCACCCCCGAGGCGCTTCGCCTTGAGCGCCGCGCACGCGGCATCCTCGTCGACGACGCCGCCGCGCGCCGCGTTGATGAGGATCGCGTCGGGCTTCATGCGCGCGATAGCGCCCGCGTCGATCAGATCGCGAGTCTGGTTGGTCAGCGGAACGTGCAGGCTGACGACGTCCGACGTCGCAAGCAAGGCGTCGAGGTCGAGCCGCTCCGCCTCGCTCCACACCGGCGCATCCAGCGGCAGGTGGGGGTCGAAGGCGGCAATCGTCATGCCGAGCGCATCCGCGCGCGTCGCCGTGGCGCGGGCGATGGCGCCGAACCCGACGAGGCCGAGGCGCTTGCCCGTGATCTCGCGCCCGACGAGGCGGTTGCGCGGCCAGGCGCCTTTCGCCACGTCGTCCGTCGCGGCGTAGGCGCCGCGAAGCAGAAGCATCGCGGTCGCAATGACGTATTCCGCCACGGAGACGTCGTTGGCCCCGGTCGCCGGATAGACCGCGACGCCGCGTGCCTTGCAGGCGTCGCTGTCAATGTTGTCGAGACCGACGCCGAGCCGGCCCACGCAACGAAGCTTTGCCGCCGCCTCGAGCAGCGCCCCGCGCACCTGCGTCCGGTTGCGGACGATCAGCGCCCGCGCATCCGCGACCCGGTCCGCAAGCTCGTCTGGCCGATCGACCAGCGTGGCGTCGTAGAAGACATCGTGGCTTTGCGACAGGTCGTCGACCGCCGCCTGATCCATGAATTCCGAGATGACGATTTCGGCCACGACGGGCCTCTCTTCTCTGAAGGCGGGAAGTCGCCCGCCGAGCCGCCGGAAAACCGCCGGCCCAAGGGCGACTTTCTTAATTTTATCAGATATTTGCGCCGCGAAACAACGGCTACGCCCACGCTTTTCCCGGGCATTTTTGGAGGGATCGCGGCGGCGCGGCAGGTGCGACTGCTCTACCAACCGGATGATCTCCAGCTTCGCGGAGGCGGGTATCTCATGCGCCGTCCTCCCCATCCCCGATCATGCTTTTTTTTGAGCAGTCGGTTCTCCAGGGTGAGATTCGGTAGTCTGGTGCGGTCTTGCGCATGCGAGCCTCCTGCTGGATCAACTCGCGAGTTCGCTAATGGGATGGACCGGCTGCTTCCTCCGAAGCGGTTTATCTAGGCCGTGAACTCATAAAGTGCGCCGGCCATCAGCTGGCCGAGAGTCCGCTTTGTAGTGATGTTCGGAAGTCGCCGAGGGCCGGCGGCACTTCCGAAATGCTCCATAAGCGGCAGACTCGCCGCCGGACAAAAGTGAATGAGCGCTATTGATCCAATAACCGGGGCTTCCCGAAAGTCATCTCAGAGCCTGTTGCTGCCATTCACGGGTGCACGCCAGTTCGGTTTTTGCTGGGATTGGCTTCAATGCCGCAAACGCGGAACCCGATGGCCATTATGAGGACACCCTTTATAACGATCGGCGAGATCGCGATAACCAAGGGGAGACGATGAACTACATACGTCCGCTTTCGATCGAAGACGCCGTTGGCCTGATGGCCGGGTCGGTTGGCACTGCCGCCATTCTCGCCGGAGGCAGCGACCTACTGGTGAGGATGAAGGGCGGCTTCGTCGAACCCGACCTGATCGTCGACATCAAGGCGATCGATGGCTTGAGCGAGATCAGGGAGACGGCCGACGGCTTCAGCATCGGCGCCGCGGTCCCCTGCGCCTTGTTGGGAGAGAGCACTGCCCTGACGAAGGCATGGCCCGGCGTCGTCGAAGCGGCCAAGCTGATCGGTTCGAAACAGGTGCAGGGACGCTGCACAATCACCGGCAATCTCTGCAACGCCTCGCCGGCTGCCGACAGCGTGCCGGCGCTGGTCGCGGCCGGCGCCAGGGCATCAGTCGTCGGGCCGGGGGGCAGGCGCACGATTCCCGTGGGAAGCGTGGCGACCGGGCCGGGCAAGACGTCCTTGGCCAAAGGCGAGATCATCGAGGCGATCCTGCTCAACAAGCGCGCACCACGCTCCGGCGATGCCTATCTGCGGTTCATTCCACGTACGGAGATGGATATCGCGGTGGTCAGCGCCGGCGTGAACCTAACGCTCGACGAGCACGGTGTCGTCAAGGCGGCCCGCGTGGCGCTGGGCGCCGTGGCACCGACGGTGCTTCAGGTGGAAGAAGCAGCCGAGGCCCTCATTGGCAGGAAGCTGGACGAAGCCGCGCTTGAGAGGCTCGCCAAGGCCTGCTTCGGGGCCTGCCGCCCCATCGACGACAAGCGGGGTACCATCGAGTTCAGAAGGAAGGTTGCGGGTGTGCTGGCCAAGCGGGCGGCCACGACCGCATATGCACGTGCAGGAGGCGCATGATGGCTGGTGTAGCAGTCTCAACCACAATCAACGGCGACAACGTCGAGTACCTTTGCCAGCCGGACGAGACGCTGCTCGAGGTCCTGCGCGATCGCCTGGGCCTGACAGGAACCAAGGAAGGCTGCGGCACCGGTGACTGCGGCGCTTGCAGCATCATTCTCGACGACCGGCTCGTGTGCTCGTGCCTTGTGCTCGGCGCGGAGGCTGAAGGCCGGCGCGTCGAGACCATCGAGGGCATGGCGCATGGCGACAAGCTGCATCCGCTGCAGCAGAAATTCCTCGAGCACGCGGCACTCCAATGCGGTATCTGCACGCCCGGCTTCCTGATGGCGGCCAAGGACCTGCTGGCCAAGAACCCCGATCCGACCGAGGAGGAAATCCGATTCGGCCTCGCCGGCAACCTCTGCCGCTGCACCGGCTATGACAAGATCGTGCGTGCCGTCCAGGGCGCTGCCAGCGTGATGAAGGGAGCGTGACGATGAATTTCGATCCGCGTTATTCGGCTCGCAACTTCGCATCGGTCGGCACACGTCCGATCCGCCCCGATGGCGTCGACAAAGTGACGGGCCGCGCCCGCTACGGCGCGGACTTCAACATGGCCGGCCAACTGGTCGGGCGCATCCTCAGAAGCCCTCACGCCCACGCGACGATCAGGAAGATCGACACCTCGAAGGCGGAGAAGCTTAACGGCGTGAAGGCGGTGATCACCGCGGCCGACCTGCCCGACCTCACCGATGGCGATGCCGCTATGTACGACATCCTCGACAACTGCATGGCGCGCAAGAAGGCGCTCTATGACGGCCATGCGGTGGCCGCGGTCGCCGCCGTGGACGCTCCCACGGCCAGGCAGGCGCTGAAGCTCATCGAGGTCGATTACGAGGTGCTGCCGCATGTGACCGATGTCGACGAGGCGATGAAGCGCTCCGCGCCCGTGCTCAACGACACCATCTTCACCGAGGGCCTCGAGGAAAAGCCCAGCAAGCCGTCCAACGTCACCAAGCGAACCCAGTACGGCCATGGCGATATTGATAAGGGTTTTGGGCAGGCCGATTGCGTCGTCGAACGCTCCTTCAAGACCGAGCAGACGCACCAGGGCTATATCGAGCCGCATGCTTGCGTGGCGAGCGTGAGCTCCGACGGCACCGCCGACCTCTGGGTCTGCACGCAGGGGCATTTCGTCTACCGTCAGCACTGCGCGCAACTGCTCGGCATGGAAGCCTCGAAGCTGCGCGTCACCTCGTCGGAGATCGGAGGCGGTTTCGGCGGCAAGACCCATGTCTGGGCCGAGCCGGTCGCGCTGGCGCTCTCGCGCAAAGCGGGCCGGCCGGTCAAGCTGGTCATGACGCGCGACGAGGTGTTCCGTGCCTCGGGGCCGACAAGTGCCACCTCGATCGACGTCAGGATCGGCGCGCGCAAGGACGGCACGATCACCGGGGCCGAGGCGACGCTGCGCTATTCATGCGGGCCCTATGCCGGCATGTGGGCGGAACTCGGCGCCATGACCGCGTTCGCCTGTTACAGGCTCGAGAACGTCAGGACGGTCGGCTACGAAGTGCTGGTCAACCGGCCGAAGACGGCGGCCTATCGCGCGCCGTCAGCGCCGATGGCGGCGTTTGCGGTGGAAAGCGCGATCGACGAGCTGGCCAAGGAGATCGGCATGGATCCGGTCGAGTTCCGAGTCAGGAACGCCGCGCAGGAAGGCACCAGATCGTCCTACGGCCCGGTTTATGGCCCGATCGGCATCGGCCCGACGCTCGAAGCGGCGAAGAACCATCCGCACATGAAGGCTCCGCTCGGCAAGAACCAGGGCCGTGGCATGGCCTGTGGCTTCTGGTTCAACTTTGGCGGCCAGACCTGCACCGATCTGAACATCGGCATGGACGGCACGGTTTCGCTTGCCGTCGGAACCGTGGACGTCGGCGGCTCGCGCGCCTCGCTGTCGCTGGTGGCGGCGGAAGAACTTGGCATCGCCTATGAGCAGGTCAAGACGGTAGTCGCCGATACCTCCAGCCTCGGTTACAACGACATGACGGACGGCAGCCGCGGCACCTTCTCGTCCTCCATTGCGACGATCTCGGCCGCCCGCAATGCGATCAAGGTCTTGCGGGAACGCGCCGCGCAGATGTGGGACATTTCCCTCGACGACGTGGTATGGGAAAAGGGCCACGCGATTGCCAAAGGCGAGAAGCATGGCAATCTTGGGCGGCTGTCTCTGAAGGAGATCGCGGTCGCGTCTGGGAAAACCGGCGGACCGATCGCCGGCCACAGCGAGCTCGTCGCCGACGGCGCGGGCGTCTCCTTCGCCACCCATATCTGCGATATCGAGGTTGATCCCGAGACCGGCGCCACGAGGGTACTGCGCTACACCGTCGTCCAGGACGCCGGCAAGGCGGTGCACCCGACCTATGTGGAGGGGCAATACCAGGGGGGTGCCGCGCAAGGCATCGGCTGGGCGCTCAACGAGGAGTACATCTACGGCAAGGATGGCCGGCTCCAGAACCCCGGTTTCCTCGACTATCGCATCCCGGTCTGCTCGGACCTGCCGATGATCGGCACGCAGATCCTCGAGATCCCCAACCCCAACCACCCTTACGGTGTGCGCGGCGTTGGCGAGACATCGATCGTGCCGCCGCTGGCGGCGATCGCCAATGCGGTGTCGAACGCCGCAGGCGTGCGCATGACTCATATTCCGATGTCGCCGCCGCGCATTCTGGCGGCGATCGAGGCGGAACGGGCAGGCTAATGGTCGAAGTGACGCTGTGGGGATCGCTTGGCGCTGCCGCCGGAGGCAAGAACAAGGTCGAGATCGAAGCCAAGGACATACGGGAGCTGTTCAGGAAGCTGGCTGAACAGTATCCCGGCCTCGAGCCCCTGATCGACCGTGGCATCGCCGTCGCCATCGACGGGACGATCTATCGCGACACCTGGTCGAAGGAATTGCCAAAAGGCGCTGAAATTTTCCTGCTGCCGCGTCTTGCCGGTGGATAATTGGACAAGTGTCGTGCTGCCATCGGCGACCAAGGCCTAGCCTGTCTCTTCGTCTCAAGAGGCGGCTCAACTATCACGACAATTACTGCAGCTCCGCTGGGGAGTTAGGCAGCTCTTCCATGTCTGCTTTTGGGTCGTCAGCGGAATGGCAGTTTTCTGCCTAGGGCGTGAACTCATAAGCGCTGGGCCTGCTGATGGCTCGCGAGCGTCCGCTATCAGCGGACCTCCAGAAGTTCCTAAGCTCTCGTCGGCTGAAACGAGAGGTCTCTTGTTGGGTCGTAACGGAAAGACTGCTTAACCGCCGTCGTCAGAGACCTGTTGCGCTCGTCATGCTCGTGCGAATGATCGCGAGCCTACGCAAATCGTAGGAGAGCGACATGACGAAGAAGTACAACACCCTGCTCGACGCCTTCCGCGCCACGGTCGGAAGGAAGCAGTTCGAGGTCAACGCCACAGCGAAGCGTTTAAACGTCCCGCCGAAGAAGGTGCGCAACTGCATCGACCAGATTCTGCGTGCGAGGCGGACACGATGCGGTCCTCTCTTTGGGCAAGCGCATGTTCAAGGTCGTGGCGTGAAGTGCACTCCGCTAATCCGAGCTATCGCCTTGCGCGCAGGCGTTCATTAAGTCCCAGCCAAGCGACGTGAGAAGGAAGTTCATTTCGGGCAATTTCATCCGCCAGTTGCCCTGCAAGCTAGACGGTAACGGCCGATGAACCTCACGGTAGTCCACCACGCCCGCTAAGCGAAAATCAGGACACGGACCGGCCGCTGATCACGGCAAAAGAGATCAACGACTTCATTGAAACCAAACACGCCACGAGCACCTGAACAGGTTGACACATTGCGCCGCTCGACCCGCCGTTCGTCCCCACCGAGGGACCTGTGGCCGACATCGACCCGTCAACGCTGGCGGAGGGCGTCGACGTGCTGCGCGGACTGATAAAAAGAGTCCGGCTCAGCGTTCGCAGCCGTGAGCGCAAGAGGCTGCTGCTGCATTCGCCTCTAGTGCGCCCGCGCCTGGGCGGTTTTTTGGTCGCTGCTCCCAGACGCAATTTTCCCGTGCGCGCTTAGTCCGTCAATCGCATTCCTCTGCCGTTCGCACCGGCGCGAGCGCAGCACGCATCGACGCTATCCGAACCTGCAACAGGTATGCTGCGCGAGAAGGTTGCCGCTCGTGGCCGGATGCGCCTGCTGCTATAGTGCCGATGCGATGAGAAACGCCGCGCATCCCTGTCAGGACCGCGCGAACAGTGAGGAGTTCAGCGCCATGCCTGATCTTGTGCTGCAGTTTCCTCGCGAAGACGATGAATTTCGCGCCGCGCTCGAGAGGCAGTTCGGTGATGATGCCGCCATAGCCGACGTCAAGAGCTTCGATGGAGTTGCATTTGCGCAGGCGGTGGTGACGGTAGTCCTGCCGCTCGCACCTTTTTGTACTCGACTTTCTCGTCAGCTATCTCAAAGAGCGCAAAAGACGAATTGTTCTCACCGCCGAGGGCGAGATCAGCCTGGACAACTATTCAATCGAAGAGTTGAAGGATCTCCTGATTCGCATCACGAGCAAAGACGCAGCACCATAGTGGAAATAGACGACTTTCTCGCCCGCACCAGGCACATCCGGTCTCACTTTCCGCATGAAGGAGTTCTATCTTTTCACTGAAGCCGCCGAGCGGATCATATCGCGGTTCTGCGACATTAGCTCGGTAGCCCGCCAAGACGTCGTATTCCATCCGACCTACACTTCGAGGGCATCGCCAGAGCTAATTCGGCTTCACCGCCGGTGGTATGTCGTTTGGGACTACCATTTCGCCGAACTGATCCACAGCTTGAGCCTTACCACCTTGACGCTGCAGCTTCTCGAAGCCAGGGGGCTGAACGCGACTCCCAGTGTCGGCAGGGAATTCTATCGACAATCATCTCCGGGCGTCGGTCTTTCGTTTTCTAAGCTGCCAGTTCTTTCGGCGTCCCTCCCTGAGCGTGGCGCTTTCCCAGGCGTTTGAACAGTTCGCCGTTCCCTTGCGCGTCCCGATCCCTCGGGCCTTTGCAGAGCAGCTGGCGCAGCAACGGACGCTGCAGTGGTCGTACACGCTTTGGCATGAGCTGGCCCACGTCTACTATGCCACCCGGTCCGAGGAAGAGAGAGCGCGTGAACTCGAATTGGTACGACAAAGGATAGAGTTCACCGCAGCAATGCATGGCACGGTGCATCAGGCGGCAAAGTCGAACGCTCACCCCCGCCTGCTGTCCGAGAGCGCGTGGTGGGCCATCGAGAACGACACATTTGTGGGAATGCTGAAGCAGTTCTCGCAAGACATGCTTGGGAATTGCAACGAGACGATTGGTGAGGAGTTCGTCTGTGACGGCCTGGCTTTCAGGTTGACGGTGCTTCACGGGTGCACGGTCAGCGGCATCCCGTTCGATTTCAATGATGAAGGCTGTGTCGCGTTGATGGAGTCCGCGCGTTCGGCGGTGAACGCTCTGAACAACTTCCGGCTCACGCTGGAGCTTTCGCGTAGTTACTGGGAAGGACTGGCGAAACGGTACCCCGAAAATGGGCTCAGCGGTTCAATTATAGTTGAGGAGCGCAGCAAGGCCCTCAGCAGGATTTCAGGAAGTCTTCCTCAGAGGATCGGCGGGGTTGGAATCCGCGTGGTTCGGCACCGTCGCTAGCGCGCTCGGCCGGGCCGAGCTGCGCATGGACGACCCCCAGTTGCTCGCTCACGTCGACAAGTCGACTCTGCAACGAGGAACCGGCGTGGGCATCGAGGGCTTCGACGAAGCGTATACCAAGGCTTGGCACGAGCTCCTGCCGGTCGCGTCGGCGTTGATGGATGAGAGCGTGGTGCAGGTTGTTTTCGATATCGCCCGCCAAACAACCTCGGAGACGTCACCCGAAACCGCGCTGAAGAAGGCGAAGGCGGCGCTCGATTGGGAACGCGCGGCAACTCCCGGATAGAGGGCAATGCGGTCCAGCCCGGATCGTGAACCCATCGGCCCTCGCTGGACAGACCTCGCGGCAGCGAGGTTTGGCGAAGCCGCCGGCGAGGGTAGCGTCGAAGAGCAGCAGACCCCTTACCGCCGCGCGCTCAACGATTTTCGGCGGGAAGGTCGTGTGATGCTACCCGCACACGTGCGTTGAAGTTGCGGCGGCCTGTGTTGTCTTTTGTATGTCGTGGCGCGACCAGCGGTGGACGTCGATCGCTGGAATGGTTGCTAAGTGATTGAATTGATTGGCGCGCCCGGCAGGATTCGAACCCACGACCCCCAAATTCGTAGTCTGGTGCTCTATCCAGCTGAGCTACGGGCGCTTGAGCCCCAGGCAGAGCCTGCCGCGGGGCTGGCGAGACGTAATCGGTCGGAGCGGGCATTGCAAGAGAGGGCGGCCGCTCGGAGCCGGCGTCGGCAGCGCGAAGCCCTTCGCACCCTAATTCGAGCCGCGGCCCGTCAGGCCTGCTGCTGCCCGGCGCGGCGGGCGGCAATCGGGACGGGACGATCGGGGATCGTGATCTCGAAGACCGCGCCGGCGCCTGTGCGTTCCACCAGCCCGATCTCGCCGCCATGCGCGCGCACGATCTCCGCGGCGATGGCGAGCCCCAGGCCGGTGCCGCCCTGTCGCGCCGAGCCCTCGAAGGCTTGGAAGAGCTTGGCGCGCGCCTTCTCCGGCACGCCCGGGCCGGTATCGCAGACGCGGATCGCGGTCACGCTCCCCTTGCGCTCACCCTCTACCCAGACGCGGCGGATCAGCGCCGGGCTCTCGCCGTCGCTCACCGCCTCCACGGCGTTGCGGCAAAGGTTCATGAGCACGCGGAAGAGCTGCTCGGCGTCGCCGTCGATCTCCACGTCGCGTGCCACGCGGTTTTCCCAGTCAACGCCGTCGCGGCCTGCGAGCGAGAGCACGTCGGCCACGTCGTCGACGAGGCGCGTCAGCGAAAGGAATTGGCGGCGCGGCGGCTCTTCGTGGGCCTGGCCGTAAGCGAGCACGGAGCGCGTATATTCGATCGCGCGGTCGATGGCGCTGACCACTTTTGGCGCGAAGCGCTTGGCGAGCGGATCCTCCACCGCCTGCAGCCGGTCGGAGAAGAGCTGTGCGGATGCGAGGATGTTCCGGAGATCGTGGTTGATCTTGGAGACCGCGAGCCCGAGGTCGGCGAGATGACGGCGCTGCGCGAGCATGTCGCGAAGCGACTTCTCCATCCCGGCCAGCTTCACCTCGGCGACGCCGATCTCGTCGCGCCGGCCGCTCGGCACGATGATCGCGGCGGCATCCTCCGGCGCTGTCGAGAACTCCACGATGTTGGCGGAGAGGCGCTGCAGCGGGCGCACGAAGAGGAACCGCAGCGCGACATAGACGAGCGCCGCGGTGATCACCGATATCGCCAGCGACAGAAGCAGGATGTTGCGCGAATAGACGAGCATCGCGTTGCGAAGGGCCGCTTCGTGCACGACGATCTCGAAGCGGTCGCTGCCGGCCGGCGGCTGGCCGCTCACCATGATGAAGCGGTCGCCGGTCGAGAACAACGTCTGAAACGCGCCGCGGATCGAATCGAGCGGCTTCAGCCATCTGAGATCGTGATGCGCGGCGATGTCGCGCGGCATGTCGTCGACGGAGATCAGCCAGCGCTGGCCGGCGCTGCGCAGTGCGATCGCGTCGACGCCGATCGAGCGCAGCATCTCTTCCTCAAGATCGGCGGAGATCCCGCCTTCGGGCGCGGCGCTCACCGCCATCGCCACGAGCTCCGACGTGTCGAGCTTTTCCTTCAGCCAGACATTGCGGTAGTTGGCGATCGACGGGATGTAGATCAGCACCTCCGCGACCATGACGAAGAGAAGCGTCAGCACGAGGAGCTTGTTGGAAAGACTTAAGCCGAGAACGGCCGGGCGCTTCTCCGATTCGCCCGCTTCGTTGCTGCGGCTCGCCGCAGGAGGCGGCAGGAGCTTGTCCGTCATGTCATCCCTTGCCGCGCCCCACGCTCAATCCTAGCAGGAGCACGGCGAGCTTTCCAACCGAGACCACTCATCGGAGCTTCCGCATGAAGCGGACGACCCAGCGGATCAGCGGCGAATCAAGCTTCGGCGCATAGTAAGCGATTGCCGCGCGGCGTGCCGCCTCCGCGCGCGTCGGATAGGGGAAGAGCGCGGTGGCGAAATCCTTGATCTTCATGCCGCGCGCCACGGCGAGCACGAAAGGGGCGATCAGCTCGCCGGCCTCGCGCCCCAGAATATCGGCGCCGACGATCGTTCCGCCCTTGGTGACGAGCACGCGCATCAGACCCTGATGATCGCCCTCCGTCTGCGCACGGTCGTTCTCCGCGAACGGCCAGCGCAGCACCTGCAGGTTCCGGTAACGGCGGCGCGCTTCCTCTTCGCTCAGGCCCACATGCGCAAGCTCCGGCTCCGTGAAAGTCACCCAAGGCAGGGTGCCGTGCCGGACCTTGCCGCCGAAGCGGAAGAGGATCGAGCGCACGACGAGCCCCGCCTGATAGCCTGCCCAATGCGTGAATTGGGGACCGCCGACCGCATCGCCGATCGCGTAGATCCGGCGGTTCCTGGTGCGCAGCCTGGAATTCACGCGGATGCCTTTGGCGTCAAAGCGCACGCGCGCCTTCTCCAGGGAAAGCTCCTCCAGATCGGGCCGCCTGCCCGTCGCCACGAGGAGATGCGTCCCGTCGATCGTGGGGGCGGTGTCGTCGGGGCCTTCGAGCGTCACACGGACGCCGCTTCGTCCGCGTCGCGCGACCCGTGTCACGCTTGTACCTTCGCGGATGTCGATGCCCTCGGCACGGAGCGATTCAAGCAGCAGCGCCGTCAGCTCCGGGTTGTCCTTCGCAAGCGCCTTCTCCGCCTCAAGCACCGTCACCGTGGAGCCGAGGCGGCGGAAGGCCTGCGCCAGCTCGATGCCGATCGGCCCGCCGCCGATGACGATCAGATGGGCGGGCAGGCGCTTCAGGTCGAAGACCGTCTCGTTTGTCAGATAGGGAACGGCGATCAGGTTGGGGATCGGCGGGATCGCGGGGCGCGAGCCGGTGGCGATGACAAAGCGGCGCGCGCGGATCTCCGTCTCCCCGACCTTCAGGGTCTGCGCATCGGCAAAGCGCGCCACGCCCGAGATCACCCTCACGCCGAGCCCCGTCAGGCGCTCGGCCGAATCGTTGGGCTCGATCGCGGTGATCGCCCGCCGCACATGCGCCATCACGGCGGCGAAGTTCGTGCGCGGCTCGCCGGCGACAATCCCGAAGCGGCCGGCATCGCGCACCGCCTGCGCGCGATTTGCGGCGGCAAGCAGCGCCTTCGACGGCACGCAACCGGTGTTTAGGCAGTCGCCGCCCATCTTGCCGCGCTCGACGAGAACCACAGGCACGCCGAACGATGCCGCCGCAGCAGCCACCGTCAGACCGGCCGAGCCCGCACCGATCACACAGATGTCGGGCGTCAGGACGTTACTCATTCCCCGGCCGCGTCGGCACGCCTTACTCCTTCTCCTTCCTGCGCCGGAATCGGCGCACCGCTATCGGCGCAAGCGCAAGGAAACCGAGCAGCGCCAGCGCGACGAGAAGCGTCGCCGGCACGTGCGGACCTTCGCTGTCGAGCGCCGTTCCAAGGCCGTGTCCGAAATACGCGAACACGAACGTTGCCGGCACCACACCAACCGCAGTCGCTGCAACATAGGTGAGAAGCCGCATGCCGAACAGCGCGGCGGCGAGATTGACGAGCCAAAACGGAAACAGCGGCACGAGGCGGAGGAAGAGAAGGTAGCTGAAGCCTTCCTCCTGAAAGCCTTGCCGCAATCTTTGCGCTCGCGGTCCCGCGCGCTCGGCGAGAAGCGTACCGAGCGATGTGCGCGCGATCAGGAAGATCAAAGTCGCACCGATTGTCGCGGCGAGCGATGCGAGCACCGTGCCGAGCACGGCGCCGAAAAGAAATCCGCCGGTGATGGTCAACGCTCCAGCGCCGGGGAACGAGATGGCGACCACCGTGACGTAGACGATCAGATATGCCGCGGCGGCGAGCGATGGGTCGTCGGCGACATAGCCGAGAAGCGTGCCCTGGTAGTGGCGCAGCGCGTCGAGCGACAGATAGTCCTGCAGGCCGGCCGCGTAGAGGCCAAGGAGCGCCAGCGCGACGAGTCCGAGCGGCAGCCAGCGCAACAGGGCCCGCAGGCCCGGACGTGCGCCTGCCTCCGGGCGATCCGGTCGCCTGCTCTCGCCGAAGCCGGGCGCTTCGTGCGTTGTCCATTCTCGCCAGCCCTGTCGTCGCGTCCCGCACCCCCTTGGTAGCATCGCCTGATAAACGCAGGGAAAATGCGTGCCGTCCGCCACGAACTTATGAAGCGCCGGGCGCGCGCCTTCACTTGGGCGCGACGGAGCCGTGAGGGGAGGCCTGACGGGGGTGCGACAAGGGCGGAATCCGCCGATGTCGTTGACTTCGCCGCAGCTTTCACCCTATATCGCCCGCGCTTGACCGGAGCCGCGCAAACCCGCGCGCTTCGGCACTATCCCGAACATCGGCGCGGCGCGGTGAAAGCCTTAGGGAACCGGCTGTCCGTTTCTTGAGACGAGGGCCGCTTTTAAGTGCGGCATGAACGATGAAGAGAACCTATCAACCGAGCCGACTGGTGCGCAAACGCCGCCACGGATTCCGGGCCCGCACAGCGACCAGGAACGGCCGCAAGGTGCTCGCCCGCCGTCGCGCCAAGGGGCGCAAGCGCCTGTCGGCGTGACCGGTCAGGACCCGATGCCCGAGCGCCTTAAAAAGAGGCGCGATTTCCTCGCCGCCGCGAAGGGCCATCGGGCCGCGCGGCGCGCGTTCGTTCTGGAGGCGCGCGTGCGCGAGGACGGGGGCGGTGCGCGCTTCGGCTTCACGGTTTCCAAGCGGACGGCCACAAAGGCGGTGGAGCGGAACCGCATCCGCCGCCGCCTGCGCGAGGCTGTGAGGCTCGCGGCGCCCGAGAATGCCCGCCCCGGCCACGACTATGTCCTGATCGGACGTCGCAGCGCTTTGACGGAGCCGTTCGGCGACCTTACTTCCGCGCTGGTCGACGCCATGCGGCGAGTCCCGCAGGCGGGCGATTCCGGTGGGGTGAGCGGGGGGCGGAGGCCCGATCGATGAAGAACAACCAGAACGTCATCATCGCCATCGCGCTCTCTTTCCTGATCATCGTGGCGTGGCAGTATTTCATCATCGCCCCGAAGATGGAGGCGGAGCGCAAGCGCGCCGCTCAAGAGCAGTCGCAGACGGTCGCAGCCACGCCCGGCACCGCGACGCCGTCTGCTTCGACCGGCGCTGAGACGTCCGCCACGCCGGGCGCCCCCGGCGCCCCGAGCGCCGCACCGGCGGCAGGCACGGCCGCGCCGGAGATCGTGTCGCGCGACGCCGCGCTCGCCCGCACCGACCGCGTGGCGATCGACACGCCGGCGCTCAAGGGCTCGATCAACCTCGTCGGCGGACGCATCGACGACCTGCGCCTTGCGGAGTACCACGAGACCGTCGACCCCACGAGCCCGCTCGTCGAGTTCTTCTCGCCGGCCGGCACCGAGAACCCCTATTTCGCCGATTTCGGCTGGGTCGCAGGCGCGGGCGGGCCGCCCGTGCCGACGGCGGAGACGAAATGGCAGGCGGAAGGCGGGCCGCTCTCACCCGGCCACGACGTGACGCTCACCTATGACAACGGCGCCGGCCTCGTCTTCAAGCGCACCTATTCGGTCGACTCGAAGTACATGTTCACGATCCATCAGTCGGTGGCGAACACGACCGGCACGGCGGTGGACCTCTTCCCGTTCGGCCTCGTCAGCCGCACCGGGGAGCCGAGGGTCAGCGGCTACTACATCCTGCACGAGGGCATGATCGGCTATCTCGGCGCCGACGGCCTGCAGGAGATCAAGTACAAGAAATTCAAGGACGAGCCGTCGATCACTCCGGCCAAGACGTCCACCGGCTGGCTCGGCATCACCGACAAATACTGGGGCGCGGCGCTGATCCCGCGCGGCGACCGGACGTTCCAGCCGCGCTTCCTCAAGGGCGCGGCGGGCACGCGGCCGACCTACCAGGCCGATTTCCTCGGCGATGCCGTCTCCGTGCCGGCCGGCGGCAGCGCCGGAAACGACACGCTGCTCTTCGCGGGGGCGAAGGAGACAGCGCTCCTCGGCGGCTACGAGCAAAGCCTCAACATCTCGCACTTCGACCTTCTGATCGACTGGGGCTGGTTCTTCTTCATCACCAAGCCGATGTTCAAGGTTATCGACTGGCTCTATCACTTCCTCGGCAATTTCGGCCTCGCCATCCTCGCCGTCACGGTCATCGTGAAGGCCATCTTCTTCCCGCTCGCCAACCGCTCCTATTCGTCGATGAGCAAGATGAAGAAGCTGCAGCCGGAGATGAAGAAGCTGCAAGAGCGGTTCAAGGACGACCGCGCGGGCCTGCAGCAGGCGATGATGCAGCTCTACAAGCAGGAGAAGGTCAATCCGGTCGCCGGCTGTTGGCCGGTCGTCATCCAGATTCCGGTCTTCTTCTCGCTCTACAAGGTGCTGTTCATCACCATCGAGATGCGCCACGCGCCATTCTTCGGCTGGATCCACGACCTCTCGGCGCCCGACCCCACGAACATCTTCACGCTGATGGGGCTCATTCCGTGGACTCCGCCGCACGCGCTGCATCTCGGCATCTGGCCGCTCATCATGGGCTTCACGATGTTCGTGCAGATGCGCATGAATCCGACGCCGCCCGACAAGACGCAGGCGATGATCTTCAACTGGATGCCGCTGATCTTCATGTTCATGCTCG
Source organism: uncultured Alphaproteobacteria bacterium (assembly GCA_963805325.1). Classification (GTDB taxonomy): domain Bacteria; phylum Pseudomonadota; class Alphaproteobacteria; order Rhizobiales; family Afifellaceae; genus DASWJZ01. The sequence continues at coordinate 470,081 of CAWDTS010000001.1, forward strand.
GCTCCTTCCCGGCCGGGCTCGTCATCTACTGGGCGTGGAACAACTCGCTTTCCGTCCTCCAGCAGGGCGTGATCATGAAGCGCAACGGGGTGCCGATCGAGCTCTTCGGCAATCTGAAGTCGCTGTTCGGTCGGGCGAAACCGAAGAACTCGCCGGCAGAGTAGCGCCCTCCGCGCCGCGACATCGGTAGCCGCGGCTCTGGCCGCCTTGCGCGGCGACACACGGACGATTGCAGGCGATGACGAAAACGACGATCGGCCCCAAGGCGGCCGCCCTTTTCCGCCGGCCCTGGCGCTTCGTCACGGAAGCGCCGAACAAGACCGCGCTGCCGCCGGAAGGCCCGCCCGAGGTCGCCTTCGCCGGCCGTTCGAATGTCGGCAAGTCGAGCCTCATCAACGCCGTCGTCGGGTCGGCGAACCTTGCGCGCACGTCGAACACGCCGGGGCGGACGCAATCGCTCTTCTTCTTCATTCCCGAACCGCCCGAGGAGAAGCCGGGCGCTTTGCCGCCGGTGGTGATCGTGGACATGCCGGGCTATGGCTTCGCCAAGGCGCCGAAGGCGACCGTCGCGGCGTGGACGAAGCTCTTGCGCGCCTATCTCGCGGGGCGCGCTTCGCTGAAGCGCGTCTTCCTGCTCATCAACTCGCGGCACGGCCTGATGTCCGCCGACGCGGAGCTGATGGATGAGCTCGACCGCGCCGGCGTCTCCTACCAGATCGTGCTCACCAAGGCCGACAAGGTGAAGGCGGCAGAGCTCGCGGCCGTCGAGACGCAGACGGCGGAGGCGATCCGCAAGCGGCCGGCGGCGCATCCGATGCTCCTTGTGACCTCCTCATCGACGGGCGCCGGACTGGAAGACGTCCGCTCCGAGATCGCCGCCTTCTCGAATGCGCACTAGGATCGTGGCCTTCCGGCTGAACGAGGGAGATCGCCATGGACAAAGCCGGCCTGTGCGAGGTCTACCGAGACTACATCGCCTGCCTCAACGATCAGGACTGGCCGAGGCTCGGACAGTTCGTCGATGATGACGCGCAACACAATGGCAGGCGGATCGGGCTATCGGGCTACCGCGAGATGCTGGAGCGGGACTTTCGTGAGATCCCCGACCTTCATTTCAATATATCGCTGTTGATTTCCGATCCCCCTCATATTGCGAGCCGGCTTGCGTTCAACTGCACACCAAAGGGCGCATTCCTGGGCCTTCCTGTGAACGGAAGGCGGGTCGCCTTCGCCGAGAACGTTTTCTACGAATTCCGGGGGACGAAAGTCGCGCGGGTTTGGTCGGTTATCGACAAGGCAGCGATCGAAGCTCAGCTTTAGGCCGCGCTGCGGACGCGAGATCGAGCGTGCCTTCTGAAGCACGAGCGGCTAAGAGCCCCCGAAGAAAGGGCCGTCGACATGACCGAAAAAACTACCTCCGTCACGCTACCCAAGGACGCCCTCGACCAAGCGCGGCTACTTTCCGAGGCGCTGCCCTTCATGCAGCGCTACGAGAACAAGACCATCGTCGTGAAATATGGTGGCGCGGCGATGGGCGATCCGGCGCTCGGCCAAGCCTTCGCGCGCGACATCGCGCTCCTGAAGCAATCCGGCGTCAACCCGATCGTGGTCCATGGCGGCGGCCCGCAGATCGGCGAGATGCTGAAGAAGATGGGGATCAAGAGCGAATTCAAGGGAGGCTTGCGCGTCACCGACAGGGCGACGGTGGAGATCGTGGAGATGGTGCTCGCGGGCTCCATCAACAAAGAGATCGTCGCCATGATCAACAAAGAAGGCGAGTGGGCGATCGGCCTTTGCGGCAAGGACGGCAACATGGTCTTCGCCGAGAAGGTGACGCGGACACATGTCGATCCCGATTCGAAGATCGAGGAAGTCGTCGATCTCGGCTTCGTCGGCGACCCGGTCGAGGTTGACCGCACGCTGATCGACCTGCTCGCGCGTTCCGAGATGATCCCGGTTATCGCGCCGGTCGCGCCGGGCCGCGACGGCGAGACCTACAACATCAACGCCGATACTTTCGCCGGGGCCATCGCGGGGGCACTCACGGCGACCCGCCTCCTCTTCCTGACCGACGTGCCGGGCGTGCTCGACAAGAACGGCAAGCTCATCGACGAATTGACCGTCGCGGAGGCGAAGGCGCTCTTCGCCGACGGCACGATCTCCGGCGGCATGATTCCCAAGGTCGAGACCTGCATCGAAGCGGTGAAGCGCGGCGTCGAAGGCGTCGTCATCCTCGACGGCAAGACGCCGCACGCGGTGCTCCTCGAGCTTTTTACCGAGCACGGCGCCGGCACGCTGATCCGAGGCTGACGGCCGGATTTCGCTTGATCTCCCGCGCGCCGTCGTTCCGCGACAGGATCAGGTTGCCTGTGCAGCGGCGGGCCGCGGATGCGTCAGCGCGGAAAACCGCAGCATCAGGGCCGCGACGAGCGCGATCGCGCCGAGCGCTGCGATCAGGACATCGACGCCGATCCCCCAATCCACCAGCAGCCCGAAGAGCATCGGCGACATCGAGGTCGAAACGACCATTACGGCTGCGGCCGTGGCGCGGATCGCTCCGAGCCGCTCGATGCCGTACGCCTCGGCGAGAAGCGCGGTGGTGACGGTTGCGTAGGATCCGTTGCTGAGCCCGAAGAGCGCCATGTAGACGTAGAGCACCGCCCGCTGGTCGAATGCCGCGAGCGCCAGACAGCCCACCGCCGTCGGCAACACAAAATAGAGCGACATACGACGCCCGCCGACGCGGTCCACAAGCCATCCCGAACCGAGCACGGCGACGATCGAGGCGAGTCCGAAGACGGCGAAGGAGCTGGCAAAGAAGGATGGCGGCCAGCCCTTCGCATTCGCAATCAGCACCTGGTGGAAGGCAATCGCCGTGCCGACGAAGCCGCCGGTCATGAAGGCCGGCAGCGCAAGCAGCATCTCCTTCTGCAGGAGGAAGCGGAGCGCGCCGAAGGGGACGCGCGCGGTGACCGTATCGCGCCCGTGCCCGCGCAGCAGGAGCGGCGCGAGCGGCAACACGACGATCAGGCAGATCAGCGACGCCGCCGTCCATCCGCCGCGCCAGCCGAAGAGCGATAAGGCGAGCGCGCCGAGCGCCGGGAACACCGACTCGCCGGCCGGCAATCCCATGACCGCAATCGCCACGGCACGACCGCGGGCGACGGTGAACTCGCGCGCCATCGATGTGATCGCGACATGCGTCATCAATCCCTGGCCGAAGAAACGCAGCAGGAAAAGCGCCACGACGAGCACGACGGCGTTCGGAGCAAGGGCCGCAGTCGCCGTCGCCGTTGCGAGGCCGACGACCACCGCCATCGCGTAGCGCCTGAGCGGCACGGCATCGATCAATCTGCCGACCGTGGTGATCAGGAGGCCGCTCGTCAGCGTCGCTATGAAGTAGAGTGTGCCCCAGGCACCGTTCGAAAGGTCGAAGGCGGAGCGGATCGCGCCGCCGAAGACGGCGATGAAGGAGGTCTGGCCGAAGCTTGAAAAGAAGGCGAAAGCGAAGCCGAAGGCCAGCAGAGACCAGCGGCCCCTGAAAAGAGAGAGCATGGGAGAAGAATCGTTCTTGGGCGCTGAATTCGTCGAAGTATTACGCTATCCCTGCGGCACACGCGGCAGCGACGCAAGCCGGACCTTCGACCCCGGCCGAAAGCGCGGCGATCTGCCCGGATTCGGGCGATGAACTCTTAACGCCGCTCCATTATCCTGCGCTGCATGAACCTTACCGTTGAAACAGTAGCGCCGCACGAGGCGCGCGATCTTCGCGTCTTCGCCGGCACGGAAGCGTGGATCTTCGACCTCGACAACACGCTCTATCCGCGCGCGACCAACATCTTCCGGCAGGTCGACGGGCGCATCCGCCTTTATCTCCGCAAGCTTCTGAACGTCGATGAAGCGGAGGCGGAGAAGATCCAGAAGAATTTCTACAAGGTGCACGGCACGACGCTGCGCGGCCTCATGCTGAACCACAACGTCGATCCCGACGATTTCCTCGAGTTCGTGCACAACATCGACCATTCGGCGATCAAGCCGGACCCGGCGCTCGGCGATGCGATCGAGCGGCTCCCCGGCAAGAAGTACATCTTCACCAACGGCTCGCGCCAACACGCGGAGAAGATCGCCGAACGACTAGGCTTCGCGAATCATTTCACCGACATCTTCGACATCGTCGCCGCCAACCTCGTGCCGAAGCCGGAGCGCGAGACCTACGACCGCTTCGTCAAGCGCTTCCATGTGGAGCCGGAGCACGCGGCGATGTTCGAGGATCTGACGCGCAATCTCGTCGTGCCGAAGTCGGTGGGCATGACGACGGTGCTGGTCGTCCCGCCGGGGACGCGCGAAGTGTTCCACGGCGAATGGGAATATGAGGGGCGCGACGACGATCACGTCGACTTCGTCACCGACGACCTCGCCCGCTTCGTCGCGGAGGTCGCCGACGCGATCGACGCATGAGCGCAGCGCAGATCTATCTGGCGCTCGCGATTGTCACCGAGGTGATCGCGACCTCGGCGCTCAAGGCGACAGACGGCTTCACCCGCCCCTGGCCCTCGGTGCTGGCGCTCGCCGGCTATGCCGTGTCGATCTATCTCCTGGCGCTTACGGTCAGAACCATGCCGGTCGGCATCGTCTACGCAGTCTGGTCGGGTAGCGGCATCGTGCTGATTGCCGCGATAGCCTGGCTCACCTACCGGCAGGCGATCGATCTTCCGGGTTTGATCGGCATCGCGCTGATCATCGCCGGGGTCATGATCGTCAATCTTTTCTCGAAGGCGGTCGGGCACTAGAACACGCCGATGGACCTTCTGGTCAACATCGACGTCGACGACCTTCCGAAAGCCGTCGCCTTCTATTCCGAAGCGTTCGGGCTGAAGGTCGGGCGCCGGTTCGGCAATGCCGGCGTCGAGATGCTGGGGCTTTCGTCGCCGATCTACCTGCTCCTGAAGAACGGGGGCAGCGTGATCGCACCGGGCGTTCGCCGCCGGCGCGACTATCGCCGCCACTGGACCCCGGTCCACATCGACGTCGCGGTTCCCGACATTGAGAGCGCGGTCGCCCAGGCGACCGCCGTCGGCGCCGTGCTTGAATCCCCCGTCGCAACAACGGCCTGGGGCAAGCTCGCACTCATGGCCGACCCTTTCGGCCATGGCTTCTGCCTGCTTCAGTTCATCGGCCGCGGCTACGACGAGATTGCCGTCGATCCCTAAAGCCTTGGAATCAGACGACGGTTCTATCCCCTTGCCGCAGCATGATCTTATCCGAAAATCGGTCGTCACTTTTCCGGATCAAGCTGCAGGCTTGCGCCTGCCCCATCAAGCGGCGATATAGGTGGCAGGGAGGTTGGCGGCGGACGTGCTCCTCGCCAACCGGGTCAGGTCCGGAAGGAAGCAGCCCCAACGAGATTCGGCACGGGTCGCCCGTCCAGCCTCCCGCCTTTCCGTCCATCGAACGAGGCCCGCCGGCGCGTCCATGACCGAAACCGCTCCCGGCTATCAGGTGCTCGCGCGGAAATACCGCCCTGCCCGCTTCGACGACCTGATCGGCCAGGAGCCGATGGTCCGCACGCTGAAGAACGCCTTCGCCGCGGGCCGCATTCCCCATGCCTGGATGCTGACCGGCGTGCGCGGCGTCGGAAAGACCACGACGGCGCGCATTCTGGCGCGCGGCTTGAACTACGCGACGGAGGACGGCGGCGGCGCGCCGACCGTCGAACTCGCTTCCGAAGGCATTCACTGCCGCGCCATCATGGAGGGGCGGCACCCCGACGTACTCGAAATGGACGCCGCCTCGCATACCGGCATCGACGACATCCGCGACATCATCAATTCGGCGCGCTACGCGCCAGTCTCCGCGCGCTACAAGGTCTACATCATCGACGAGGTGCACATGCTCTCCAAGCAGGCCTTCAACGGCCTGTTGAAGACACTTGAAGAGCCGCCGCCGCATGTGAAGTTCGTTTTCGCGACGACCGAGATCCGGAAAGTTCCGGTTACCGTGCTGTCGCGCTGCCAGCGCTTCGACCTGCGCCGCGTCGATGCGGCTGTGCTCACCAAGCATCTCGAACAGATCGCGGCGAAGGAAAGCGTCGAGGCAGAGCCGGAGGCGCTGCGCCAGATCGCGCGCGCTGCGGAAGGCTCGGTGCGCGACGCGTTGTCGATCCTCGACCAGGCAATCGCCCACGGCGCCGGCAAGGTCGAGGCGGAAACGGTTCAGGGCATGCTCGGGCTTGCCGATCGCACGCGCGTCGTCGACCTCTTCGAGCACGTCATGAAGGGCGACACCGCCGCGGCCCTTACCGAGATCGAGGCGCAGCATCAGACCGGCGCCGATCCGGCGACGGTGCTCTCCGACCTCGCCGACTTCGTGCACTACGTGACGCGGCTGAAGCTTGCGCCGAACGCCGCGGCGCATCAGGCGATCTCGGAGACGGAGCGGGTGCGCGGGACGGGCTTCGCCGAGGCATTGTCGCTGCGCGAACTTTCGCGCGCCTGGCAGATGCTGACAAAGGGCATTCAGGAGGTGGCGCTCGTTGCGCGCCCGCTCGCGGCGGCGGAGATGGTGCTCGTGCGCCTCTGCCATGCCGCCGACCTGCCGACGCCGGACGAAGCAATCCGCGCCCTGAATGCGCAGAGCGGCGAGCCGAACGGCGAAGCTCCCTTGCGTGCGCCAGAGCGCTCGCGAGCGACCTCCGCGGCTCCACAGCGCGCGCAGCGCAGCCAGGCCGCGCCGCGCATCGAGGCGCAGCCGGTCGAAGCATCCGCGCCCGAGCCGACGCTGCAAAGCTTCGAGGACCTGATCGCGCGCGCCAGGACGGAGCGCGAGCGGCTTCTCGTCTTCGCGCTTGAGCGGCATGTGCGGCCGGTGCGTTTCGAGCCCGGTCGGATCGAGATCGCGCTGACGCCGGAGGCGGAGCGCGACCTGCCGCAGAGGCTGATGGCGGCGCTCAGGAAATGGACCGGCGCGCGCTGGATGGTCTCGGTCACCGCGAGCGAGGCCGGCGAGACCCTGCACGAGGCGCGCGCCAAGGGCCGTGCGGCGCTGCTCGAAGAAGTCAGCGCCGATCCGCTGGTGCGCCAGGTGCTAGAGAAATTTCCCGGAGCCGAGATCGTCGCCGTGCGTGAGCGGTCGGCCGGCACGCCCGACGAACAGCCCGAGGCGGTCGAAGCCATCGACGCGCCGGACGAGGACGAGGATTTCTGATGAAAGACTTCATGGGAATGATGAAGCAGGCCGCGGCGCTGCAGGAAAAGATGCAGAGCCTGCAGGCCGAGATCGCCGCGCTTGAGGTGACCGGCTCGGCGGGCGGCGGTCTCGTCACCGTCGTCGTTGACGGGAAGGGCGGGCTGAAGTCCGTCAAGATCGACCCTTCGCTCGCGAAGCCCGACGAGGTCGAGATTCTCGAGGATCTGATCGTCGCCGCGGCAAGCGATGCGCGCGGCAAGGCTGAGGGGCTCGCGGCGGAAAAGATGAAGGCTCTGACCGCTGGCCTGCCGCTTCCGCCCGGCTTGAGCCTGCCGTTCTAGGCTTCACATGCCGCAGTCCGTCGTCGGGCCGGAGATCGAACGGCTGATCCAGTTGCTCGCGCGGCTGCCGGGGCTAGGGCCGCGCTCGGCGCGGCGTGCGGCGCTGGCGCTCATGAAGAAGAAAGAGGCGTTGATGGAGCCGCTCGGCAAGGCGATCGCCGACGCTGCCGCCGCGGTCTCCATCTGCCCTGTCTGCGGCAACGTCGACACGCAGTCGCCCTGCACGGTCTGCCGCGACGCCGGGCGCGATTCCTCGCTTCTCGTGGTGGTGGAGGACGTCGGCGACCTTTGGGCCTTGGAGCGGGCCGGGGCGACCAAGGGCCGCTATCACGTGCTCGGCGGCGTGCTCTCGCCGCTCGACGGGATCGGCCCCGACGATCTCAACATCCCGTCGCTCGCGAGCCGCGTGCGCGAAGGCGGCGTCGCCGAAGTGATCCTCGCCATGAACGCCACCGTCGAGGGGCAGACGACGGCGCACTACATCACCGACACGCTCGCCGGCTCAGGCGCCAAGGTCACGCGCCTTGCGCACGGCGTGCCGGTCGGGGGCGAGCTCGACTATCTCGACGACGGCACGCTCGCCGCAGCCATGAAGAGCCGCACGCCGTTTTGAGATTCCGTGCGGAACAGATAGCGAACAACAAACGCCCGTGCTAGCCTCTTCCGGTTGCACCCGGAGGCCCCGCATGCCCGTCGCCGAGAACGCCGACATCGTCCTCTACCACGCGCCGCAGAGCCGGGCGTTCCGCATGCTGTGGTTTCTGGAGGAACTCGGGCGCCCCTACCGCGTGGAGCCGGTGGACCTCACCAAGGGGGACCACAAGAAGCCCTATTTCCTGGCGCTGAACCCGATGGGCAAGGTGCCGACGCTGATCGACCAAAGCGTGCCGATCGCCGAGACCGGCGCGATGATGGTGCATCTCGCCGACAAATACGCGCCGGGCGAGCTGGCGCCGCTCTTCAAGGAGCCGAAGCGCGCCGACTATCTGAAATGGATGTTCTTCGCGGCCGGCGTCATGGAGCCGGCTTTCGGCGAGAAATTCTTCAAGTGGGAAGTGCCGGCACGGCGCGTCGCCTGGGGCGATTTCGCCTCGATGGAAAAGACGGTGACGGCAGGTGTCGAGCCGGGGCCGTGGCTGACCGGCGACCAGTTCACCGGCGCCGACGTCTTCGTCGGCTCCAACCTGCATTGGGGCGTTCTGTGGGACCTTTTCCCGAAGGCAGGCGCAATCGCCGACTATGTGGCGCGCTGCGCGGCGCGCCCGGCGCTGAAACGCGCGATGGCCATGGAGGAGGATTTTATCGAGAAGGCGAAGGCGGCGGCAGAAGCGCAAGCGTAGCCGTTGGCCTAGTGGGCGCCGGCTACTTCCCCGCCTTGAACAGATCGCTTTCGACGAGCCGCGGCGAGGACGGCGTTGCGGCTTCGATCGGCGTGAGCCCGATCGTGCCGATGGCATTGCCGCGCTTCGTGACCTTCTCGCTGGAGATCAGGATCTGCTCGATGTCCTTCTCGCGCCATACCGAAATGGCTGGCGAGCTTCCTCACGCGCTCGTCGAGCCGGTCGACGTCGAGCATCATCATCCGCACTTCGTCCTGGATGACATGCGCCTGCTCTCGCAGCCGATGATCCTTCAGCACCTGCTGGATCACCTGGATCGAGAGAAGCAGCAGCGACGGTGAGACGATGATCACGCGCGAGCGATAGGCAAGCTGAACAACCTGGTCGAAGTTCTCATGGATCTCCGCGAAGACGGATTCCGACGGCACGAACATGAAGGCGGTGTCGTGCGTCTCGCCCGGCACGAGATATTTTTCGGCGATGTCACGGACGTGCTTCGTCACGTCGTTGCGGAATTGCGTCTGCGCGGCCTTAAGCGCCTCCGGAGCTCGCGGCCGCTTTCAGTGCGTTGTACGGCTTCGAGCGGAAACTTGGCGTCGACGACGAGCGGCGGCGCGTCGTTCGGCAGATGGATCACGCAGTCCGGACGCCCGCCGGTTGATTTCAGCGTGTATTGGAATTCGTAGGAGCCGCGCGGCAAATTGTCGGAGACGATCGCCTCCATCCGCCCCTGCCCGAAGGCGCCGCGCGTCTGCTTGTTGGCGAGGATGTTGGAGAGCGTCGTCACCTGACCGGCGAGCGTCGGTGATGTTCGCCTGAGCGGAATCGAGCACCGCGAGCCGCTCGTGCAAGCTTTTTCAGGTTGTCGTGCGTCGTTCTTGGTGGCGTCGCCCATCGACTGGTTCAGGCGATGCGTCATGCCGTCGAGGCGCTCCGAAAGCGACTTCGAAAGCTCCGCCTGCCGGTTGCCGAGGAGCTCCGACATCGCCTGCATGCGGCCGGCCATCTCCGACTGCGCCGTCAGGAGCGTGCCGATATGGCTCTCCAGCTCATGCGCGCGCGCCGTCGCCTCCTCGCCGGCCCGCCAGTTGGCGCCGGCAAGCCGCCAGAGCACCGCCACCACGGCAATGACGAGCACGACAGCCATTGCGATCGTGACCGCCAACGCTGCCGGGATACTCGCGCCTGTCGATTGGATCGTTTCCATCGGCTTGAGCCTAGCCGATTCGTGCAGAAGCCCCGAAGCAAGTCGCTCCGGGGCTTCCGTTTCACGCGTGCCGCGACCGAAGGGGGGGCGGGGTACGGTCGCGTCCCGCGATTCCTACTGGTTGGCGGGGCCGCCGTTGTCGTCCTGCGGACCGTGCTGCCACCAGCGCATACCGCCGTCGCGCGGACCGCTGCCGTCGCGCGGACCGTGGCCGCGGGGGCCGTCGCCGCGCGGGCCGAAATGCGGGCGATCGTCCTGCGAAAGCATGCCATCACCGTTGCGGTCGAAGCGGGCGACCATGTCTGCCGACGTGCTCGTCGAGCTCGGCCTTGGAGATCTGCGCGTCGCCGTTCGGATCGAGGAACTGGAACGTGCGCACCGCCATCGGCTTGGTGATCTCCGCCCAGAGCGCCTCGAACTCCTGAAGCGAGAGGCTGCCGTTCTTGTCGGCGTCGAACTCGGCGAAGCGCGCGTTCACCGCGGCGTTGATCTCGTCCTGCGAGATTGCGCCGTCGCCGTTGGTGTCGACCTCTTCAGCATCTCGCGCCGCATCTCGCCGAAACCGCCCATCGGTCCGCCATACCCATATGGCCCATACCAATGGCCGGGGCCGAAGCCGCGCTCGGCAAAGCTGCTGGTCGCCAGGAACAGCCCGCCGGCGACCGCGAGCGCGCTCGTCGCAAGCGCAACCTTCACACTTCTCTTCATCAGAAAATCTCCTTCTCCGGCTCCCTCAGTGACCCGGTAGATAGGTGCGGGATGTCGCGGAAATTTGCTCCTCGGCCCCCTCTTTGTCGCGAGTCCTCGCAGGACACGGTAACTGAGACACTCTGTTACAATTTTCCCGCCGCCCCGCCGGAGACTTCGGTTAGGTCGATCTTCATGGAACGGACACAGCACATCCTTGTCGTCGACGATCATCGCGACATCCGCGATCTGCTCGCGCGGTTCCTGGCGAAGCACGGTTTCCGTGCCAGCGTCGCGGAAAGCGCCGCCGCCGCGCGCAAGGCGCTGCAGGCAGCTGACGTCGATCTCGTCGTTCTCGACATCATGATGCCGGGCGAGGACGGACTGTCGCTGACCCGCTTCCTGCGCGAGAACACCAGCATCCCGGTGATCCTCCTGACCGCCATGGGCGAAGAGACCGACCGCATCGTCGGGCTTGAGATCGGCGCCGACGACTATCTCGCCAAGCCCTTCAACCCGCGCGAGCTTCTGGCGCGCATCAAGGCGGTGCTGCGGCGCGCGCAGACGCTGCCGCGCCCGAGCGAGACTGGAAAAGGGCGGCTCGCCTTCGACCGCTGGATCCTCGATTTCGGCCGTCGCGAGCTGATCGACGAGAAGGGCGTGGCCGTGCCTCTGTCGAGCGGCGAGTTCCGCCTGCTTGCCGCGCTGGTCGAGCGGCCCGGCATGGTACTGACGCGCGACCAGCTTCTCGACCTGACGCGCGGCCGCTCGGCGCAGCCCTTCGATCGCTCTATCGACAACCAGGTGAGCCGGCTGCGGAAGAAGATCGAACGCGATCCGCGCACGCCGGTGCTCATCAAAACCGCCTGGGGCGACGGCTATACCTTCGCCGGCGAGGTGAAGCCCCTATGAGGCTTTGGCCGAAGAGCCTGGCGGGGCGACTCGCCGGGCTTCTGATCCTGACGCTGGTCCTCGCGCAGTCGCTTTCCTTCGCGCTCTTCTCAGGCGAGCGTATCGCCGCTCTCAAGAGGGCCTATCGCGAGGATCTCTTCGTCCGTGTTGTCTCGCTCGTCGGTCTTTTGGAGAAGTCGCCGCCGGAGCTGCAGCAGCGCGTGCTCGACACGACAAGCTCACCGATCTTCCATGTCACCCTCGACCTGACGCCGGCGGTGCAGGACGAGCCCGGCGACAGCGACCTCCGCGCCGGGCTGGCGGCCGCCATGGGGAAGCCCGCGGACGATGTGCGCGTCGCGCTTGGCGTTCCAGGATGGCCTGGCCCGCCGCCGCGCGGCAAGGACGACCACGACGATCGCCGGCATCGCCATCCGCCGTCGTGGGTGCGCGCGTCGGTGCGGTTGGCCGACGGGAGCTGGCTGAATGCCGCGGCGGACCGGCCGCCGGTCCCGCCGCTCGGCCGGGCGTTCCTCGCCTCCTTCCTGGTCTCCGCCCTCGCCGTCGGCGCCGTCGGCGCGCTCGGCGTCGGCTTCGCCAGCCGGCCGCTGCGGCGGCTCGCTGTCGCCGCCGACCGGCTCGGGCGCGGCGAGAGCTTCGAGCCGCTTCCAGAGACGGGCCCGCAGGAGACGCGGCAGGCAAACGTCGCCTTCAACCGCATGCGCGAACGGCTCGACCGCTACATCCGCGACCGCACCGCGATGCTCGCGGCGATCGCGCACGATCTCCGCACGCCGATCACGAGCCTCCGGCTGCGTGCGGAATTCATCGAGGACGAGGAGGCGAAGGCGAAGATCCTGGAGACGCTCGCCGAGATGCAGGCGATGGCGGAAGCCGTGCTCGCTTTCGCGCGCGGCGACGCGGAAAGCGAGGAGAGCCGCGCGACCGATATCTCGGCGCTGGTCGAAAGTGTGGTCGAGGACGTCGCCGCGAGCGGACGCGAAGCGTCGTTCCAGGATTCGCCTCCGCTCACGCTGACCTGCCGGCCGTTCGCGCTTCGCCGCGCCTTCGGCAACCTGATCGACAACGCCACCTTCTATGGCGTTCGCGCGCGCGTCCGCGTCGAGGCCGACAAGGAGGGAGCGCGGATCGTCATCGACGACGATGGGCCGGGAATTCCGGCGGAGGAGCTTGAGCGAGTCTTCGATCCGTTCGTGCGGCTCGAAGGCTCGCGCAGCCGCGAGACCGGCGGCGCAGGGCTCGGGCTTGCAATCGCACGCAGCATCGTGCGCGCGCATGGCGGCGACGTGAAGCTTGAAAACCGCCCCGATGGCGGGCTCAGGGCGACCGCGACGCTGCCGCTCTAGAAAGGACGCGGAGCGTCCTCGCGATTGACCCATCGCGCGGCAGCCCCTATCTCGCAAGCCGTGAGCAAGCTTGAGATTCTGACCCTTCCCGATCCCGTGCTTCGGCAGAAAAGCGCGCCCGTCGAGAGCATCGACGACGCGACGCGACGCTTCATGGACGACATGCTGAAGACCATGTACGAGGCGCCCGGTATCGGGCTCGCGGCGATCCAGGTCGGCGAGCCGCGCCGCATCATCACCATTGATGTCGCGCGCGAAGAGGACGCAAAGAGCCCGCTTTTCCTGGTCAATCCGGAGATCGTCTGGAGATCCGAGGATGAGCGCTCCATCTACGAGGAAGGCTGCCTGTCGATCCCCGACTATTATGCCGAGGTCGAACGTCCGGCAAAGGTGCGCGTGCGCTATGTCGACTACGAGGGGAAAGAGCAGGAGCGCGAGGTCGACGGGCTGCTCGCGACCTGCGTGCAGCATGAGATCGACCATCTGAACGGCGTCCTCTTCATCGACTATCTCTCGAAGCTGAAACGCGATCTGGTCGTGAAGAAATTTACCAAAGCGGCGCGCGAAAAGGAACGCCAGCGCCAGCATCGTATCTGAGGGCGAGATGTCGCTCCGCGTCGTCTTCATGGGCACGCCGGATTTCGCCGTCCCGACGCTCTCCAGGCTTTCCGCCGAAGGTCACGACATCGTCGCTGTCTACACGCAGCCGCCGCGGCCGGCCGGGCGCGGCATGGCGGAACAACCCTCGCCTGTCCACGAAAAGGCGCGCGAACTGGGCATCCCGCTCGTCATGCCGAAGACGCTTCGCATCCCGGCCGCGGAACGGCTGTTCGCCACGCACGAAGCAGACGTCGCGGTCGTTGTCGCCTATGGGCTGATCCTGCCGAAGCCGATCCTCGAAGCGCCGCGCCACGGCTCCCTGAACCTTCACGCCTCGGCTCTGCCGCGCTGGCGGGGCGCAGCGCCGATCCAGCGCGCCATCATGGCCGGCGACCGCGAGACGGCCGTGATGGCCATGCGCATGGAGGAAGGGCTCGACACGGGCCCCGTCTGCCTTGCCGAACGCGTCGCAATCGGCGCCGACGAGACGGCAGGCAAGTTGCACGACCGGCTGGCGCCGCTTGGCGCTGAACTGATGGCGCGCGCGCTCCGCGATCTCGACGCCGGAACGCTGGGCTGCACGCCGCAGGCGGAGGACGGCGTCACCTACGCGAAGAAGATCGACAAGAGCGAGACGCGGATCGACTGGCGGCAGCCGGCCGCCGAGATTCACAACCAGATCCGCGCCCTCTCGCCCTTCCCGGGCGCATGGTTCGCGATGGGGGCCGGTCATGAGCGCGTGAAGGTCCTCGCGGCGAAGCGCGCAGCCGACGTCGGCGCGCCGGGCGCGATCCTCAGCCTCGATCCGTTCGTCGTGGCGTGTGGCGAGGGGTCGGTCGAACTTGTCTTGCTGCAGCGGGCCGGCAAGAAGCCGGCCGATGCGGCGGCGTTCATGCGCGGCGCGCGTCTTCAGCCGGGGTCTGCCCTCTCCTGAGGCGTCTCAGGCGGAGGGATGCAGGTCCACCTCCCCGACGTGCACGAGATCGGCGTGCCCGAAGCCCTTGGAATAATCGAGGATCGAGATCACCTCCGGGATCGCGCGCATGACCACGACCTCGCTCATGTCCGGCGACGGCATCGTCTTGTATTCCGGGTACTTTGCGACGAGCAGGCCGATCATCCGGCCGATCTCGGTCTGATTGCCGACCGGAGTCGCGCGCGCCGCCATGGAAAGACCGGCGATCGACATCGGATCGACCGTGTCGGAGTCGATGGCTAGCGAAATCCGATTGTCGTGGGCGATGTTCGCCGCCTTCTGGCTTGTCCTGGCGCAGATGAAATAGAGTGTCAGGCCGTCATTGGCGTAGCCAACGGTGGTGGCCTGTGGCCAGCCGTCGGACCTTAGCGTCGCCACGGTCATCAGCCTGTGCTTGTCGAGGAGGTCCAGAACCGTCCTTCGCGCCGTCTTGTCCATGCCTGGCCTCCGGAATTGACGCTTGCCGAGTTTTCCGAAATCGCTAGTGACACATGCTTCGGAGCCGCATCTTGAGTTGGATCAAGAACCCCTCTGAACGCCTTTTCGAGGCGCAGCTCGAGCCGCCGGCCGGCGTCGTCCAGCTGCGCGGCGAGGAAGCGCGCGACCAGTCGCAGGTCCGCGACCTGCTGGAGGCGTCGTTCCCGGGAACCGGTGAGGCGCTGCTCGTCAACCGGTTGCGCAGCGATGGCGACATCGTCTTGTCGCTCGTCGCGGAGGATGGCGGAGTAGTGGTTGGCTACGTCGCCTTTTCGCGGCTGACCGTGGAAGGCGGCTTCGAGCCGTTTTCCGCGGTCGCGCTGGCGCCGCTGGCGGTCTATCCTGAATACCAGCAGCAGGGGATTGCCACGCAACTCATCCGCGAATCGCACGCCTGCCTCGCCGCGCTCGGCGAGACGCTTTCCGTCGTTCTCGGCGAGCCGGGCTACTACGGCCGGTTCGGCTACCACCATAAACGCGCGGGGCGCTTCGAGTGCGAATACCAGTCGCCGTTCCTGATGGCGCTCTCGTTCGGGTCCGCCCCTTCCGAGGGGCGGCTCGTCTATCCGGCCGCTTTCCACGTGCTGAGCGACGATGCCGCGCATCAAGCTGACAGTCGAGTATGACGGCGGGCCGTTCGTCGGCTGGCAGCGCCAGACGAACGGGCGCTCGGTGCAGCAGGCGATCGAAGAGGCCCTGAACCGCCTGACGGGCGAAGAGCCGACGATCCGTGGCGCCGGGCGCACCGATGCCGGCGTGCATGCGCTCGGACAGGTCGCGCACTTCGACCTCGAGCGCGAATGGAGCGGCGACAAGCTCCGCGACGGGCTGAACGCGCATCTGCGGCCGGAGCCGGTGGCGGTCCTTCTGGCCGAAGCCGTCGCGAGCGGATTCGACGCGCGCCACTCGGCGGTGCGCCGCCACTATTCCTACCGCATCCTGACCCGCCGCGCGCCGCCGGTCATTGACCGTGGCCGCGTCTGGCACGTGGCGCGCGCGCTTGACGCCGTCGCCATGCATCGCGCCGCGCAGCGCCTCGTCGGCATGCATGATTTCACCACTTTCCGCTCCACCGAGTGCCAGGCGAAGAGCCCGGTCCGCACGCTCGACAGGCTCCATGTGCTGATGAAGGACGATGAGCTCGTCGTCGGCGCGACCGCCCGCTCCTTCCTGCACAACCAGGTTCGCTCGCTGGTCGGCTCGCTGAAGCTTGTGGGCGAAGGAAAATGGAGCGCCGACGATCTACAAAACGCGCTCGAAGCGCGCGACCGCAAGGCCTCCGGCCCGGTCGCGCCATCGGACGGTCTTTACCTCATGCGGGTCGATTATCCGCAGCCCTAGGCGAAGCGGTCGAACAGCGACCAGATCGTCAGACTGAGCAGCAGGTCGAGCAGCACGATCGGCAGTGCCAGCGCCATCGAGACAAAGAGCGTCGTGCGCACGATGACGTAGGAGAAGCGGAGCGAGATGGCGATCGCGACGAGAAGCGCATAGGGCATCACCGCCGACGGCAGCACGCCCACGATATGCAGAATGTGGACGATCGAGACCATCGCGGAGATCACGACCGACGCCCAGTTGCGCGCCACGATGAAGGGCACATAGTGCGAGGCGAGCCCGAAGGGGCGCGCCAGGATCGCGAAGGCGATCGGAAAGGTGAACCAGTCGACGAGCAGCGCGATGCCGTCGAGGGTCAGGTCGGCACCGCTGAGCTGAGATGCCGTCGCGCCGGCCTGCGTCGTGAGCATCTGCTGGCTGAGGAGCGAGAGTAGCGCGAACGGCGCCACCAGGATGACCGCCCCGAAGGAGCGCCAGAACCCATCGACCGACGTATCGAGCCGGTTCAGCCCTTCCGGCCGGCCCAGCATGATCTCGAATGCGCCGGCGAGGTTGTCGCGGATCGATTTCAGCCCGCCGATCATCCCGAGAAATAGGCCTCCAGAAATTCCTCGTAGATCGCCGCGGTCGCTTCGATCTCCGCGAGCGGCACATGCTCGTCGCTCTGGTGCATGGTCGTGCCGACCGGGCCGAACTCGACCACCGGGCAATAATCCTTGATGAAGCGCGCATCGGATGTGCCGCCGCTCGTGGAGAGCGCCGGGCGGCGGCCGACCACCTTCTCGATCGCGTCGGAGAGCGTGCCGATCAGCGTCTCGTCGCGTGTCAGGAACACATCCGAGGTCGGCGGCTCGGCGTCGAGCCGCCAGCGGATCGGCAGCTTTGCGGAGAGCGCCGGGTCGGCTGCTGCCGCCGCCATGCGCCCAGCGATCTCGGCTGCAAGGCTCTCGCGCGTCCAGCAATCGTTGTAGCGGCTGTTGAACCGGGCACGGGCAACGGCGGGGATCACGTTCCAGGCCGGATTGCCGACATCGACGCTCACCACTTCGAGCGAGGACGGTTCGAAATGCTTCGAGCCCGCGTCGAGCGGGCGCGCCTGCAGCGCATAGAGAAGCTGCGTCAGCCCGCGGATCGGATTGTCGGCGAGATCCGGATAGGCCGCATGTCCCTGCCGGCCTTCGACGACGAGCGTGGCGGAATAGCTGCCGCGCCGGCCGATCTTGATCTGGTCGCCGAGCTCGTTCGCGCTGGTCGGCTCGCCGACGAGCGCAGCGGAGAAGCGCTCGCCACGCGCGGCCGCCCATTCGAGCAGCTTTCGCGTGCCGTTCACCGCGTCGCCCTCTTCATCGCCGGTGACCAGGAACGAAAGCCGGCCGCCGAAATCCTGCCCGCGTCTGGCGACGAAGCGGAGCGACGCGGCGAGCATCGCGGCGAGCCCGCCCTTCATGTCCACCGCGCCGCGGCCATAGAGGACTCCGTCGACGACCTCCGCCGCAAAGGGCGGATGCCGCCACGTCGACTCCGGCCCCGGCGGCACCACGTCGACATGGCCGGCGAACGTCAGGTGACGCGCGCCCGTGCCGATCGCTGCGAAGAGGTTCTCAACCGGCGCGCTTCCCGGCGCGTCGAAGACCGGGCGGTCGACCGCGAAGCCGGCAGGCTTCAGATGGCGCGACAGGACATCAAGCGCAGGGCCGGCGGCCGGCGTCACGCTTGGCGCGCGCACCAGCTCGACCAGAAGATCGCCTGCGCCCGGTATGTCGGTCACTACGGCACCCTGTCCGGCGCATCGCCGTAGCGGTTCGGGCCGTCGGCGCCCGGCACGATGCCGGCCCAGATCGCGAAGGCGATGTTCAGGAACGGGATCATCACGGAAATCGCCAGGAATCCGGCATAACCGATATCGTGCAACCGCTTCACCGATATCGCCAGATTGACGTAGAGCGTCGCAGCCGCGCCGAGGAACAGAAAGATCGAGCCGACGCCTTCAAGATCCTTCTCGGTCATGCCGATCAATTGGAAATAGAGGGCAAAGTTCACGCAATAGGTCGCCAGAAGCGCGGGCCAGAAAATGCCACGGGAAATCCGTCCCCTGAAGCCGAGGACAAGCCATAGGAGACGGGACTGCGAGCTTCTGGCGGCCGGGCGCTTCGACACGCTTCCTCAGTCGCGCAGGAGTTCGTTGATGGAGGTCTTGGAGCGGGTCTTCTCGTCCACCTTCTTCACGATCACCGCGCAATAGAGCGCCGGCCCGCCCGAGGCACCGGGCATCGCCCCGGAGACGACCACCGAATAAGGCGGCACCTCGCCATAGAAGACCTCGCCGCTGGCGCGATCGACGATGCGTGTCGAAGCGCCGAGATAGACGCCCATCGAAAGCACCGACCCTTGGCGCACGACAACACCTTCGGCCACTTCGGCGCGCGCGCCGATGAAGCAGTCGTCCTCGATCACCACCGGTCCGGCCTGCAGCGGCTCGAGCACGCCACCGATGCCCGCGCCGCCGGAGATGTGGCAGCGCTTGCCGATCTGCGCGCAGGAGCCGACCGTCGCCCAGGTGTCGACCATCGTGCCCTCATCGACATAGGCGCCGAGATTGACGAAGGACGGCATCAGCACGACGCCGGGCGCGATATAGGCGGAGCGGCGGACAATCGCCCCCGGAACGGCGCGGAAGCCGGCGGCACGAAAGCGATTCTCGCCCCAGCCGGCAAATTTCGAGGGCACCTTGTCCCACCAATTCGCGCCACCCGGGCCGCCGGGAATCGCCGCCATGTCGTTCAGCCGGAACGACAGGAGCACCGCCTTCTTCAGCCACTGGTCGACGACCCACTTGCCATCCTTCTTCTCCGCCACGCGCAGCGTGCCGGCGTCGAGAAGCTCAAGCGACTCGTCGACCGCGGCACGCACCTCGCCGCCGGTCGAAACGGCGATCGTCTCGCGTGCTTCGAAGGCACTCTCGACAACGGTTCGAAGCTTTGCGATGTCGGTCAAACGTTCCTCCGGACCAAAACGCGCGGACCTTGAGCCGGGCGCGCCGGACAGTCAACCAACGGGCCCTTGGAGGCAGCGATTCCGGATTTCCACCTCGATCCGCGGCTTGAAGCCGACAGCATACACGTTACGGATCTGCCGCTCTCAACCGTCCGTCTGATGCGCGACGCGAACTATCCGTGGCTTCTCCTCGTGCCGCGGCGCGAGGCGACGGAGATCGCCGATCTCAGCACCGAGGACCGCGCGCGGCTTATCGAGGAGATCGCGCTCGCGAGCCAGGCGCTTCGTTCTGAAGCTCGGTGCGACAAACTCAACGTCGCCGCGCTCGGCAACATGGTCAGCCAGATGCACGTGCATGTGATCGCGCGGCGGCACTACGATCCGGCCTGGCCGAAGCCGGTCTGGGGCGCCGTCGCAGCCATGCCCTATGCACCGGGCGCCGCGGAAGCTCTTGCGGCGAGCCTTGCCGCGCGCTTGAAGTGACACTCAGCGGACCCACATCGCTTCCGACCCGCTCGCAAGGCCCCAATGTCCTCCTTCTTCGACGATCGCAGCCCGCGCGACACGTTCCCCGCCTTTCTCGGCAACCCGATCGAGCGGTGGAGCGAGGCGCGCGCGGCGCTCGACTTTGCCCAGGCGCTCGCAGGCGAGAAGGCTACCGTCTACCTCTTCGATGAGGATCGCGTTTTGACGCGGCAGAACGGCGGAAGCATGGGCGCGGCCTTCCGGCCCGAGGAGGCGCGCGGGCTCGGTCTCCTTGCCGACAGCCTGATCCTGCTCGGCGTCGTCGACGAAGCCCCGCGCTTCGCCGGGCGCATCAAAACGGTGGCGGACCACCCCGACGGCATCAGTGCGACCGATCTTCGCGCGCTCGCCATCGAAGGCGGGCTCGGCGAAGCCGACCTCGCGGCGCTTGCGCACGCGCGCTCCTATCTCCACTGGCACGCAGCGAACCGCTTCTGCGGACGTTGCGGAAAGGAGCTCGAAGCGAAGGGCGGCGGCACCAGCCGCGTCTGCCCGTCCTGCGGCACGGAGATCTTTCCGCGCGTCGACCCTGTGGTGATCATGCTCACAATCGACGGCGACCGCTGCCTGCTTGGCCGGCAGGCGCGCTTCGCGCCGGGCATGTATTCCGCGCTCGCAGGTTTCCTGGAGCCGGGCGAGACCATCGAGGAGGCGGTCAGGCGCGAGGTGAAAGAGGAATCGGGAATCCGCGTCGGCCGCGTCGCCTATCATTCGAGCCAGCCTTGGCCCTTCCCTCATTCGCTGATGATCGGCTGCCACGCCGAGGCGCTTTCAACCGAAGTCGACCGCGATGCTGAGGAGCTTGAGGACTGCCGCTGGTTCGACCGCGAAGAGGTGAGGCTCATGCTCGCCGGAAAGCATCCCGACGGCCTGAAGGCGCCCTTCCCGATGGCGATCGCGCATCACCTGATCAAGGCGTTCGCAGACGCCTGAAGGCACCGGCATTGATGGACACTCGCCTACTCTGACGGGCGCTCCCGCGCAGCCGCCCACGTCAGAAGCGCATCCAGCGCCGGGCAGAGCTCCTGTCCCCAATCGGTCAGTCCGTATTCGACCTTGGGCGGCACCTGGTGATGCACGATCCTGCGGACAATTCCGTCCTTCTCCATCTGCCGAAGCTGCTGGATCAGCATTTTCTGCGAGATTCGAGGGATTGCCCGCTCGAGCTCCGAGAACCGGCGCAGGTGTCCTCCGAAAAGCTGGAAGAGGATCATCAGCTTCCAGCGGCCCTCGAGAATAGCCAGCGCATTTTGAACACGGTCAGCGGCGGTATCCCGCGTGTACCGAATGATTCTCACCGATAGGTGAGTTCCTTACTTTTTCGTGCGTTCTTGCCATCGGGTAAGTCTATCGCCAAATCTGCGGGCGGGCAATGCGGGCCGCGCCCGGGCGCGCGCTTGCGGACAAAAGGAGTCAGTCATGGTTCTTCATCTCCCCGCGCCGATCGCCATCTATTTCGCAGCAGAGGATGCAGAGGCGTGCGGCCGCTGCCTCGCGCACGACGCAGTCGTGCACGACGAGCGCAGGACGATCGAAGGCATCGCGGCGATCGTCGCCTGGCGGGCCGAGTCGCGTCGCAAGTACAATCATACGGTCGAAGTTCTGGACGTCGCCGAGAGGGACGGGAAGACCGTCGTTACCGCGAAGGTCTCGGGCAACTTCCCCGGCAGCCCGGTCAACCTCGACTACGCATTCGGACTGCGCGGCGACAAGATCGCCTCGCTTGCGATCGCCTAGATGTCCGGAACCAGAGAGCTCGAAGACAAGCGGGCGCTCGTGACGGGCGGCACGCGCGGCGGCATCGGCGAAGCCGTGGTCGAACGCCTGCGCGCAGATGGCGCGCGCGTGCTGACGACGGCCCGCTCGCGGCCCGATCATGTCAGCGAAGACCTGTTCGTGAGCGCCGACATCACAACGGCGGAGGGCTGCGCCAAGGTCGCGCGCCGTTCGAGAGACGCTCGGCGGCATCGATATCGTTGTCCATGTCGTGGGCGGCTCTTCAGCGCCGGCCGGCGGCTTCGCCGCGCTCGACGATGTCGAATGGCGGAAGGCGCTCGACTTCAACCTCTTTCCCGCCGTGCGTCTTGACCGGGAGCTTCTGCCGCTGATGATCGCGCAGGGCAAAGGCGTTATCGTTCACGTCACCTCGATTCAGACGCGACTACCACTCTACAAAGCGACGCTCGCCTATGCCGCTGCGAAGGCGGCGCTGTCCAACTACAGCAAGGGACTGTCGAATGAGGTCGCCCCGAAGGGCGTTCGCGTGGTGCGCGTCTCCCCCGGCTTCGTGGAAACGAGCGCGGCCATGGCACTCGTAAGACGCCTCGCGGCGGAGTCCGGCGCCAACGAGGATGCGGCCCGTCAGTCGCTGATGGACTCTCTCGGCGGTATTCCGATCGGTCGGCCCAACCATCCGCGCGAGGTGGCCGACCTGATCGGCTTTGTCGTATCGCCGCGAGCCGCAACGATCACCGGGACCGAATTCGTGATCGACGGTGGGACCATACCAACGTCCTAGGCCGGCGGCGCCTTCGGGCGGTTGTCGCGGTTCTCTTCCGGCTCGGCGATGTTCTTGCGGAAGGGGCTCGCCGGATAGACGCCGACGATGCGGAACTCGGCGGAGAAGAACTCCAGCTCCTCGAGCGCCAGCTTCAGATTGTGGTCGTCGGGGTGCCCCTCGACGTCGGCGTAAAACAGCGTCGCGAAGAACTTTCCGCCGAGCTGATAGCTCTCAAGCTTCGTCATGTTGACGCCGTTCGTTGCGAAGCCGCCCATCGCCTTATAGAGCGCGGCCGGCACGTTCCTGACGCGGAAGATGAACGACGTGATGACCGGGCCGTCGTTCGCCGGCGCGCGGACGGCATCGCGCGACAGGATGACGAAGCGCGTCGTGTTGTGGTCCTCGTCCTCGACGTTCTCCTTCAGGATATCGAGGCCGTAGATCTCGGCGGCGAGCGCCGACGCGAAAGCGCCGCGCGTCGGGTCGCCGAGCTCGGCGACGGTGCGCGCCGAGCCCGCCGTGTCGGCCGCGACCTCGGCGGAGAGACCGAGCTCGCGCACGATGCGGCGGCACTGGCCAAGCGCGTGGATATGGCTCTGCACCACTTCAAGCTCTTCGAGCTTCGCGCCAGGCACGCCGAGAAGCTGGTGATGCACCGGCAGAAAGTATTCGCCGATGATGGAAAGGTCCGACGTCGGCAGGAGATAGTGGATATCGGCGACGCGGCCGGCGAGCGAGTTCTCGATCGGGATCATGCCGAGATCCGCCTCGCCCGAGGCGACCGCCTGGAAGCAGTCCTCGAAGGTCGGCTGAGGCACCGGCTCGCAATCGGGGAACACCGCGAGCGCCGCGATGTGCGAATTCGCACCCGGCTCGCCCTGGAACACCACACGCTTCTTCGCCAAAACCCTCTCCCTCTCAACGCTTCCCTGCGAGCATAGCCCGGGCCCGCTCCAGATCCTCCGGCGTGTCGACGCCGAACGGCACATCGTCAATCACCGTTACATCGATCCGCATGCCATCCTCCAGCGCCCGTAGCTGCTCAAGCCGTTCGCGCACTTCCAGCACGCTTGGCGGCAGCGCCACGAAGCGCTCCAGCGCCGCGCGCCGATAGGCGTAGATGCCACTATGATGGAAGAGCGGCCCGTTGCCCCACGGCGCTGTCGCGCGGGTGAAGTAAAGCGCGCGGAGACGGCGCCCCGTCACCGGCGTCCCAACCACCTTCACGACGTTCGGATTGGTCCGCTCCGCCTCGTGCACGATCACGCCGGCGAGCGTGGCGATCGCGACCTCGGGGTCGGCAAGCGGCCCGAGAGCGGCGGCGATTGCGCTGGGCGCGACGGTCGGAAAATCGCCCTGTACGTTCACCACCACGTCGTGGCGACGCTCCGGGTCGAGCCGGTTGAGCGCCTCGAAAATACGATCGGAGCCAGAGGGGTGATCGGGCCGCGTCAGCACCACCTCGGCGCCAGTGCCGGCGAGCGCTGCCGCGATCTCCTCTGAATCCGTCGCGACTGCTACCGGCCCGATGCCGGCGGCGCGGGCCCGCTCCACGACATGCGCGATCATCGGCCGGCCGCCGATATCGGCCAGCGGCTTGTTGGGCAAGCGTGTCGCGGCGAGGCGCGCCGGAATGACGACGAGAGGGTGCATGGGAAGCGGCGAAGTACGGGCTGTCGGTGGCAAAACGTCTCAGGATACGCGGCTTATACGGCTTGATGGCTCATGGCAAACACGATACCTCTGCCGCAACCTGCGAAAACCCGCGGGAAACCTGCCTTTCTGAGGCCTTGCCGGAGCTCCAGCCGCATGGATTCCTTCGAGTGGAACAAGATCGCGGGCGCAGTGCTTTTCGCGCTTCTGCTCACCTTCGGGCTGGGCATCTTCTCCGAGATCATCTTCGGGACCGAGACGCCGGAGGCGCCCGGTTATGTCATCGCGATTGCGACTGATGCGGGATCGACTGGCGCCGAGAAGCCGGCCGCGCAGCCGATCGGCGTGCTCCTCGCAAGCGCCGACGCCAAGAAGGGCGAGACCAGCGCCAAGAAATGCGGCGTCTGCCATGATTTCACGAACGGTGGCCCGAACAAGGTCGGCCCGAACCTCTGGGGCGTCGTCGGCCGCCCGATCGCCTCGCACGCAGGCTACGAATACGACGACCCGATGAAGGCGTTCGCGAAGGAAGACACGACCTGGACCTTCGAGCACCTGAACACCTTCCTCACCGACCCGAAGGCCACCGTCCCGGGCACCAAGATGGCGTTTGCCGGCCTGAAGAACGATCAGGAGCGGGCCAACGTCATCGCGTTCCTGCGGACGCTCGCCGACAATCCTTTGCCGTTACCGGACGCGGCGGCGGCCGCGACCACGACGGGAACGGAGGTCGCGTCTGCGGCGCCGGCGACGGAAGCACCGGCCGCAACGCCGCCCGCAGCTCCTCCCGCAACCGCGGAAACGGCGGCTCCGGCTCCCGCACCTGCCGAGCAGCAGATGGCCGCAGCCCCGGCTGAGCCAACTCCGGCACCTGCTCCGGCCCCCGCGCCCGCACCTGCCGAACAGATGGCTGCCGCTCCGGCTCCGGCCGAGGCCACTCCGGCTCCCGCTCCGGCACCGGCCGAACAGCCGATGGCCGCAACTCCGGCTCCCGCTCCGGCGGAGACGACTCCGGCACCCGCACCCGCCGAGCAGCAGATGGCGCAGACCGAGGCGCCCGCCGCCGCGGCACCGGCTGCAGCGACCGCTGGCGATGCGACCAAGGGCGCGGCCTATGCCAAGCGCTGCAGCGTCTGCCACGATCTGACAGCCGCCGCCGCGAACAAGGTCGGCCCGCATCTTTGGGGCGTCATCGGCCGCCCGGTGGCTTCGGCCGCCGGCTACAACTACTCCGAGGCGATGAAGCAGTTCTCCGACAACGGATCGAAGGTGTGGGACTGCCTCGCTCCTCGACACCTATCTGGCCGACCCGCGCGGGGTCGTGCCGGGGACCAAGATGGTGTTTCCCGGCATCAAGTCGGAGCAAGATCGCGCAAACGTCATCGCGTATCTCGACACGCTGAAATAGTTGCGATCGCCGCTAAATACGGCGTGCGAAACACGAATATCTCAGTGTTCGGGCGGCCGGCGGCCGCCCGTATGAGTTTAACTTTTCGTCATATTGAGCTTCGGCGTGTGCGGTCTCGGCCGCATTCCTGCTATATGACGCTCGACGATTGCACGACGGTCCGGCCATTACCGACGGGATCTGATGCCAATGCATTTTCGCCTTGTACTCGCCGCCCTTCTCATCCTGTTCGCCGCCGGCCCGAGCGTGGCCCAAGAAAAAGTCTGGCGCCACGCGACATCGCTCATCAACGAGCCGAAATACCCGCCCGACTTCAAGCATTTCGACTACGTCAATCCGGACGCGCCGAAAGGCGGCACGGTGCGGCTCTCCGACACCGGCGGCTTCGACACGCTGAATCCCATCCTGGCGAAGGGGAACCCGGCGCCCGGGCTTGGTCTTATCTACGAAACCCTGATGACCCCGGCGCTCGACGAGGTCTCGACCATGTACGGCCTGATCGCCGAGGCCATGAGCTATCCCGACGATTTTTCATCGGTGACGTTCCGGCTGCGGCCGGAGGCGAGGTGGCAGGACGGCGAGCCGATCACGGCGGAAGACGTGGTGTGGTCGTTCGAGAAGCTCACCGAGCTGAACCCGTCGCAGAAGTTCTACTATCAACACGTCAGCAAAGCCGAGGTCACCGGCGACCACGAGGTCACTTTCACCTTCGACCAGACCGGCAACCGCGAGCTGCCGAATATCGTCGGCCAGCTTCTGGTCTTGCCGAAGCACTGGTGGGAGGGGAAGGACGCCAACGGCAAGCAGCGCGACATCTCCGCCTCGACGCTTGAGGCGCCGCTCGGATCGGGCCCTTACCGGGTCGACCGCATCGTGCCCGGAAAGACGATCATCTATCGCCGCGTCGCGGACTATTGGGCGAAGGGCCTTCCGGTCGCTATCGGTCAGGATAATTTCGACGAGATCCGCTACGAGATCTTCCTCGACGACACCGTTGAGTTCGAGGCCTTCAAGGCGGACGTGTTCGATTGGCGCAGCGAAAACTCCGCGAAGCGCTGGGCGACGCAGTACGACTTCCCGGCCATTCAGAAGGGCTATGTCGTCAAGGAGGAACTCGACAACGCGTATCGTGACAACGGCGTCATGGTCGGCTTCATCCCCAACCTCAGGCGCGACCTCTTCAAGGACATCCGGGTCAGACGCGCGCTCAACGATGCGTTCGACTTCGAGACGCTGAAGAGCACGCTCTTCTATGGCCAGTACGAGCGCATCGACAGCTTCTTCTACGGCACTTCACTCGCAGCATCCGGCCTGCCGGAAGGCGAAGAGATGAAGCTCCTGGAGCCGCTCAAGAACGAAGTGCCGCCGGAGGTCTTTGCGACGCCCTACAGCAATCCGGTCGGAGGGACCCCGGAGAAGGAGCGCGAGAACCTCAGGCACGCGCTCAGCCTCCTGCAACAGGCCGGCTACCATCTCAACGGTCAGAAGCTCGTCGATTCCTCCGGCAAGCAGCTTGCGTTCGAACTGCTCCTGAATGGTTCGACCATCGAGCCGGTGGCGCTCTCCTATCAGGCGAGCCTGCGCAAGATCGGGATCGACATGCAGGTGCGCACCGTCGACACGCCGCAATGGATCAATCGCGTTCGTTCGCGCGACTTCGACATGATCTACACCGGCTGGGCCCAGTCGCTTTCGCCCGGCAACGAGCAGCGTGAGTATTGGGGCTCGGCTGCCGCCGACAGCGAGAGCTCGCAGAACTATGCCGGGATCAAGGACCCGGCCGTCGACTCGCTGATCGCGACAATCGTGCTCACCAAGAACCGCGACGAGCTGGTGGCGGCGACGCACGCCCTCGACCGCGTGCTGATGGCCAACCAATATGTGATACCGAGCTATGCGCTCAGATTCTCACGAATCGCCCGCTGGGACCGCTTCGACCGTCCCGCGAAGCTCCCGGAGTATTCGATCGGTTTCCCCACGGTGTGGTGGTGGGACGAGGCAAAAGCGCAGAAGATACGCGCGGGAGCCACGCAATGATTCGCATCTCCAGGCGCACGGCGCTGAAGCTCTCGGGTGCTGCCGCGGCGACGCCGTGGCTACCGGCCGGCGCGTTCGCCGAAGCGGCGTCTCGCGCTCATGGGATGGCGGTGATCGGCGACCTGAAATACGGACCCGACTTCACCCAGTTCGACTACGTCAACACGTCGGCGCCGAAGGGCGGGCGCATCGTCACGCAGCTCGCGAGCTGGGGCTACAATCAGAACCCGCAAACCTTCAATACGCTGCACATCTACGTCCTGCGCGGCGACGGCGCCGCCGGCATGGGCCTGACCTATTCCGCCCTGATGGTCGGATCGAGTGACGAGCCGGGCAGCGTCTATGGCCTTGTGGCGAAGGAAGTGGAGATTTCCGACGACCGCAAGGCGCTGCGCTTCTTCCTACGGCCGGAGGCGGTGTTCCACGACGGCTCGCCGATCACCGCCGACGATGTCGCGTTCTCGCTCGCGACGCTACGCGCAAAGGGTCACCCGAACATCGCAACGCAGCTTCTCGGCATCGCGGACATCGCAGTCGAAGATACGCACACACTCTCAGTCACGCTGAAACCCGACACCGCACGCAGTCTTCCCGTCACCGTCGCCACGGTGCCGATCTTCTCGAAGGCCTGGTGGGACGGGCGTGACTTCCAAGCCTCCTACAATGAGGCGCCGCTCGGATCGGGGCCGTATGAAGTCGCGAGCTACAAGTTTGGCGATTACATCGAGTTCCAACGGCGCTCCGACTGGTGGGGAGACGGGCTGCCCGTCATGGCCGGGCAAGGCAACTTCGAGCGCATCCGCTACGAATATTATCGCGACCGCACGGCGTCCTTCGAAGCTTTCAAAAAGGGCAACATCACCTTCCGTGAGGAATTCCGCTCGCGCGACTGGGCGACCGGCTACGACTTCCCCGCGATCCAGGACGGGCGCGTCGTCAAGGAGGAGGTACCGGACGGCTCGCCGTCAGGCGGACAGGGCTGGTTCATCAACATGCGGCGGCCGAAATTCGCCGATCCGCGCGTGCGCTTGGCGCTGATCTACGCATTCGACTTCGAGTGGACGAACAAGACGATCATGTTCGGCCTCTATGACCGGACGGCGTCCTTCTTCCAGAACTCGCCGCTCATGGCCACCGGCAAGCCAAGCGCGGAAGAGCTTGCGCTGCTTGACCCGCTTCGCGACGAGCTGCCGGCGGAAGTGTTCGGGGAGGTGTTCGTGCCGCCGGTCTCCGACGGCTCCGGGCGTGACCGCGCGATGCTCCAAAAGGCAACCGAGCTTCTCACCGCCGCCGGGTGCAAGCGGAGCGGCAGCGGGCTCCTCTCCCCCGACGGCTCACCCTTCACCATCGAGTTCCTCGACAACGACGGCGGCTTCGAGCCGCATACGAACGCCTATATCTCTGGACTGAGGCTGCTCGGCATCGAGGCGACCTATCGTGTCCTCGACGCGGCGCAATACACCGAGCGGCAGAAGCACTTCGATTTCGACATGGTCGTCTCACGCTTCTCCACGACCCTTTATCCCGACGAGAGCATCAAGCTGTTCTTCGGCTCCGAAAGCGCCTCGCAGGAGGGCTCGTACAACCTCGCCGGCGTCGCCGATCCGGCGGTCGATGCGCTGCTCGACGCGATCACGCACGCCAACGACTGGGACACCTTCGTCGCTGCCTCGAGCGCTCTCGATCGCGCGCTGCGCGCCCTGCATTTCTGGGTGCCGCAGTGGAACAGGAAATTCCACTGGTTCGCCTACTGGGACATGTACTCCCGGCCGGAGAAGACAGCGCAATACGATCCGGGCGTGCTCGATACCTGGTGGTTCGACGCCGCCAAGGCGGCCAAAATCGGCAAAGCGGGCTGAGCGGACCGCATGGCCGCCTACATCCTCCGCCGCATCCTCCTCATGATCCCGACAATCCTCGGGATCATGTTCATCAGCTTCGTCGTCATACAGTTCGCGCCAGGCGGTCCGATCGAGCAGGTCATCGCCAAGCTGCAGGGAACAAGCGTCGGCGCCACTGAGCGCATCAGCGGCGGCAGCAACGATTTCGCCGGGCAGCAGAACACCAGCGGCGAGGGGGCAAGCAGCGACGCGGCGCTAAGCTCCAAATATCGCGGCGCGCAAGGGTTGCCGCCCGAATTCATCAAGCAGCTCGAGAAGCAATACGGCTTCGACAAACCGGCCTATCAGCGCTTCCTCCTGATGATCTGGAACTATTCGCGCTTCGATTTCGGCCAGAGCTATTTCCGCGACATCGCGGTCCTGAAGCTGATCGGCGAGAAGCTTCCCGTCTCCATTTCGCTCGGCATCTGGATGACGCTTCTTTCCTATCTGATCTCGATTCCTCTGGGCATTCGCAAGGCGGTGCGCGACGGCATGCCGTTCGACGTATGGACCTCTGGCGTTGTCGTCATCGCCTATGCGGTGCCGGGATTCCTCTTCGCCATCTTCCTGATCGTGTTCTTCGCCGGCGGCACCTTCCTCGACTGGTTTCCACTCAGAGGCCTCACCTCCGACAACTGGGCGCAGCTTTCCTGGCCGCATCGCATCCTCGACTATTTCTGGCACCTGACGCTGCCGCTTCTGTCGATGGCGCTCGCGGCTTTCGCGACGACGACGCTGCTCACGAAAAACTCATTCCTCGACGAGATCCGCAAGCAATACGTGGTGACGGCGCGCTCGAAGGGCCTGTCGGAGCGGCAAGTGCTCTACGGGCACGTCTTCCGCAACGCCATGCTGCTCGTCATCTCCGGCTTTCCCGGCGCCTTCATCTCAGCCTTCTTCGCCGGCTCGCTGCTGATCGAAACGATCTTCTCGCTCGACGGACTCGGGCTCCTTGGCTTCGAAAGCGTGATGAACCGCGACTATCCGGTCGTCTTCGCCACGCTCTACATCTTTTCGCTGATGGGACTAGTGGTGCAGCTCATCTCCGACCTCACCTACACGTGGATCGATCCAAGGATCGATTTTGAGAGCCGCGAGGTCTGAGAGCATGATCCCGAACAGTGGGAACCGGTTCTCGGACAAGATCATGCTCCGGCAAGACGACCAGTCCGCCTCGCTGATTCCATCGGAGTGGGAACGGTTCTGATGGACCAGAAGACACCGGCCGAGGAGCGGCAACGGCGCGCGGGCGAGGGCGAGGGCGAGTTCGAGACGATCATCCCGCTTCCCGGCGAGGTCGCACCGCCGCCGAAGCGCGATCTCTTTACGCTGTCGCCGATCAGCAAGCGCCGCTGGCGGAATTTCCGCGCCAACAAGCGCGGCTACTGGTCGCTGTGGATCTTCCTGGCGCTGTTCTTCGTGTCGATGTTCGCCGAATTCCTGGCGAACGACAAGCCGCTCATCGTCTCCTACAAGGGCGAAATCCTTTATCCGGTCTTCGTCGACTATCCGGAGGAGAAGTTCGGCGGCTTCTTTGCCGTCACCGACTACCGCTCGCCTTTCATCCAGAACGAGATCAACGCGAACGGCTGGGCGCTGTGGCCGCCGATCCGCTACTCCTATCGGACCGCCAATCTCGACTTCCCCATCGACGCGATGTCAAAGGCGATCGGCGAGACGGTCGGCTTCCCGACCGCACCCAACTGGCTGCATCTCGGCGCGCTCTGCAAGACGCCGTCCGCCGACGAGAAGGTCCAGAACTATTGCAGTCCCTGGCACTGGAACTGGCTCGGCACCGACGACCAGGGGCGCGACGTGCTGGCGCGGCTCATCTACGGCTTCCGCCTCTCCGTGCTTTTCGGTTTCGCGCTGACCCTGCTCTCTTCGGCCGTCGGCGTGACCGCCGGCGCAACGCAGGGCTATTTCGGCGGGCGCATCGACCTCTTCTTCCAGCGCTTCATCGAAATCTGGACGTCGATCCCTTCGCTCTATCTGCTCCTCATCATCTCCTCGGTGCTGGTGCCAGGCTTCTTCGTGCTCCTCGGCATCCTGCTCCTGTTCTCCTGGGTGGCGCTGGTCGGCGTGGTCCGAGCGGAGTTCCTGCGGGCTCGGAACGTCGGCTACGTGCGTGCGGCGCGCGCGCTCGGCGTCAAGAACCTCACCATCATGTTCCGCCACCTCCTGCCGAACGCCATGGTGGCGACGCTGACCTTCGTGCCGTTCGTCCTGAACGGTTCGATCACCACCTTGACCTCGCTCGACTTCCTCGGTCTCGGCATGCCGCCGGGCTCGCCCTCGCTCGGCGAGCTCCTGGCGCAGGGTAAGAACAACCTGCAGGCTCCATGGCTCGGCCTTACCGGCTTCATCGTCATCTCGCTGATGCTGTCGCTGCTGATCTTCGTCGGCGAGGCGGTCCGCGACGCCTTCGATCCGCGCAAGACCTTCGTGAGCTTCGACAACAAGAGCCGCGCACCGACGGCCGAGACTCACACGGAACCCGCGGCAACCGAGATCGAGACGAGCGGCGAGCCGGCGCTTCTCAAAGTGCGCAACCTGCACGTCGAGTTCCGCCAGGGCGACAGCATGGTCAGCGCGGTCAACGGCGTGTCGTTCGACATAAGACAGGGCGAGACGCTCGCCCTCGTCGGCGAGTTCGGCTCCGGCAAGTCGGTCACGGCGCTCTCCATCCTGAAGCTCCTCCCCTACCCGTCGGCGCATCACTCCGCGGGGTCTGTCACTTTCGCGGGCAAGGAACTTCTCTGGGCCGACGAGAAGACGCTGCGCGAGGTCCGCGGCAACCGCATCTCGATGATCTTCCAGGAGCCGATGAGCTCGCTGAACCCGCTTCACACGGTGGAGCGGCAGGTCGGCGAGGTGCTCGCCGTGCACCGCGGCATGAGTGGCGCCGCGGCGCGGGCGCGCGTGCTTCAGCTACTCGAGCAGGTCGGCATCCGCGAGCCGGAAGAGCGGCTCAACGCCTATCCGCACCAGCTCTCGGGCGGCCAGCGGCAGCGCGTGATGATCGCGATGGCGCTCGCCAACGAGCCGGACATTCTGATCGCCGACGAGCCGACGACCGCGCTCGACGTGACCGTGCAGGCGCAGATCCTGCAGCTTCTGGCGCGGCTCAAGTCGGAGCAGGGCCTTTCCATGCTGTTCATCACGCACGACCTCGGCATCGTCAGGAATTTCGCCGACCGCGTCTGCGTGATGACCGACGGGGAAATCGTCGAGCAGGGCAGCGACGGAGGAGGTCTTCGCGCACCCGCAGCATGCCTACACCAAGCACCTTCTCGCCGCAGAGCCGAAGGGCAAGCCGCCGGCGTCGCGTCCGGACGCGCCCGTCATCGTGCGCGGCGACGATCTGAAGGTCTGGTTCCCGATCCAGCGCGGCCTCTTCCGCCGCACGGTCGGCTACATCAAGGCGGTGGACGGCGTCAACGTCGTGGTGCGCGAGGGACAGACGCTCGGCGTCGTGGGCGAGTCGGGCTCCGGCAAGACGACGCTCGGCCTGGCGCTTCTGCGCCTGATCTCCTCCGAAGGGCGCATCGTCTTCCTTGGACGCGACATTCAGGGCACGCGCTTCAAGGACACGCGCGACCTTCGTGGCGAGATGCAGGTGGTGTTCCAGGACCCCTACGATTCCTTGAGCCCGCGCATGGTGATCCGCGACGTCGTGGCGGAGGGTCTGCGTGTGCACGAGCCGCAGCTTTCCGTGGAGGAGCGCGAGGCACGCGTGGCGCGGGCTCTTCAGGAAGTGGGGATCGACCCGGAGAGCCGCTTCCGCTATCCGCACGAATTCTCCGGCGGTCAGCGCCAGAGGATCGCTATCGCGCGCGCCCTGGTGCTGCAGCCGCGCTTCGTGATGCTCGACGAGCCGACCTCGGCGCTCGACATGAGCGTGCAGGCGCAGGTCGTCGATCTCCTGCGAGAGCTGCAGGAGCGGCACAACCTTTCCTACCTCTTCATCAGCCACGATCTGAAGGTCGTGCGCGCGCTCGCCAACGACGTCATCGTCATGCGCGACGGCAAGGTGGTGGAAGGCGGGACGGCGCAGGCCGTCTTCGACAATCCTGAGAGCGAATATACGCGGGCGCTGATGGCAGCGGCGTTCTCGCTGCAGGTCGCCAACGCCGACGCCGTGCGGGAATAATGCACCCAGCGCTGCTCGTCGCCACGACAGGATGGAATCCGGAGCCCTGGGCGGAACGCCTGCGCGCCCGGCTTCCGGATCGCGCCATCCTGACGACCGATCGGGACGGCATCTTCCGCAACGCCGAGGCAGCGCTCGCCGCGGTCCGCTACGTTCTCGTCTGGAAGCCGCGGCAGGAGACGCTCGACCGCCTTTCCGGTCTCGGCGTGATCTTCTCGCTCGGTGCCGGCGTCGACCACATCTTCGCGCTCCAGCGTCTCCCCGACGTGCCGCTGGTCAGAATCGTCGATGCCGACCTGACGCGGCGCATGGTGGAATTCGTGGTCTGGCAGTGCCTCGACCATCTGCGGCTCGGGGCAACCTACCGAAGACAGCAGCGCGAGCATCAGTGGCGCGACGTGGAGCCGCCCGCCGCCTCCGAGACCACGATCGGGATCATGGGCCTCGGCGTGATGGGCGCAAACTCGGCCGAAACGCTGCTTCGCCTCGGCTTCAACGTGCGCGGATGGGCGCGCACGCCGAAGGCGCTTCCCGGCGTTGAAAGCTTCGCCGGCGCGAGCGGCCTCGATGCGTTCCTTGCCGGTACCGACATCCTCCTCTCGCTGCTGCCGGCGACGCCGGAGACACGGCATCTCGTCGATCTGAAGCTGCTCCAGAAGTTGCGCCGGACCGGTCCGCTCGGCGGCCCTGTCTTCATCAATGCCGGGCGCGGCGGAACTCATATGGAGGCGGACATCGTCGCGGCGCTTCGCGACGGCACGCTCGCCGGAGCAAGCCTCGACGTCTTCGAAGAGGAGCCGCTCTCTCCCGAAAGCCCGCTCTGGGACTTCGACACCGTCACGATCACGCCGCACGTCGCGGCGGTCTCCGACCCGGTGGCGCTGGCGCGCCAGATCGCCGAGCAGATCGAGGCGTTCGAGCGGGGCGAGCCGCTCAGTAACTGCGTCGACCGAGAACGCGGCTACTGAACGGCCCGACCATCGCGGCGTTGAGCGCCAGGATGGTATCGGTGCGATCGTTCGGAATCGGGCGGAAATCCATGTCGGAGAGCACGGATTCGACGCGCCCGCGAAGATTTGGACGGCGCGCGGTGGCGCCGACATCGACGGCGATCACGCGCGTGCGGCGAAGCGTGCGCATCGCGCCGAACAGGATTTCCGGCTCCACGCCTTCCCCGTCGATCTTCATGAAGTCGATCACGGCGAGGCGCGTCATGAACTGCAGCCGGTCGAGCGGCCAGGCTTCGACGTTGGCATTGCGCGCATTCGGCCGCCCGTCCTCGATCAGCGAGCTTTCCGATGTGTCGGGCGAGCCATGCAGCCGGAGATTGGCGCGCTCCTTCCAGAGCGCATAGGGGTAGAGCTGCACCGTGCCGAGCGATGCCGTATTGCGCTCAAGGCAGACGAAGGCGAGCGGATCCGGCTCAAAGGCGACCACGCGCGCGCCGGCCGCCGCGCACCAGAGCGAGAACTCACCGATCCCGGCGCCGACGTCGATCACGATGTCGCCCTCGCGCGGGACATAACCGGTGCGCCCGAGATATTTTTCCGCGACCGATTCCAGCCAAGTGTTGATGCCATTCTTGAAGACGCCGGCGCGGCGGACATTGGGCACGAAGATATGCCTGACGCCGTCATCGACACTCACCAGCCCGGCGTCAGGCCTGAGCGATACGGCACGGCCGCGCCCAAGACGCCTTGCGTGCCAGGAAAGCGCCAGGCGCTCATAGTGGAGGCGCAGGCGATCCTGGATCCGTGCGGTTCGGGAGGGAGACTCGGGCGTCATATCCGACGTCTTGTGAAGCATCACGCTCTCTGTCTTCGCCGCCCCCGGCCCTGCATCTTCGCAGCCCGTCGAATTGACAGGTCGGGGCGCGTCAGCGAACGGCAGCGCCAAGTCTTCTGCCCGCGACCCCAGTGTTCTTCCCCTCGTGCCGGAACCTTATCCGAGCACCCGAAGAGCGCAAGTCTGACGACGGAGAACCGCGATCAGCCGAGCCTTTTTGCGGCGGTCAGCGCGCGCCCCTTGCGGCCAAGCCGCTCCAGTGCGGCGGCGAGCGGCTCCGATGCAACCGCCATGTGGTAGGCGTTGGCATGCAGCAAGGTCTCAGCGTCGCGCATGACGCCAAGGTGCCCGGCCCAAAACAGCAGGTCTCCGCGTTTCAACGGCGGCAGTGCGCCTTCGAGCGACAAGGGCGCACCGAGCGCGCTTTCCTGCATGTCGGTGTCGCGCGGCGACGCGATTCCGGCAGCGTTGAGCGCAATTTGGATCAGGCCGGAGCAATCAATCCCGAGCGCGGTCTTGCCGCCCCAGAGATAGGGAACGCCGAGAAAGCGCTCGGCGACGGCGGTAAAATCCGGCTCGAACGCGTCGCGCGCCACAAGGTGCTGGACTACCACGGCGCCCTTTGGCGCAATGAGCGCGTAGCGAGCGTTCTGGTCCGCCGCCTCTCCGATGACAGCGACTTCCGCGCCGAGCGGTAGCGCCGCAAGCGGACGCGATTTGATGTCGGGCTCGGCGAAGGCGAAGGTGCGAAGCGCTGCGACCTTGTGGGTCGGCTCGGGGCCGAGCGCATCGAGGTCGGAACGCGGAATCCAGCCAACGTAGCGGTCCTTCACAAGTTGCGCCCAGACCCAGCCGTCGGATGTCGTCTCGAAGACTCTCACGCGCTCTCCGCGCAGCGCCTCCGTCTCCATCCGCGCGTCGTTTGAGGGCGCCTTGCGGAGCGGAGCGTGAGGCGCCGTCACCCTGAGTTCCTGGCCGGGCACGAAGCGCGTCGCCGTGACGCGGCCGCGAAGGGCGATGTCGGCGAGGTCGGGGCGGAAGGCGTTCACGCGCGGATCGAGGGGCTTCACGGGCGCCGGATCACGACGGCAGAGCCGCCGCCTTCGCGGTCACGAGATCGCCGAGACGCTCCAGAAACAGTGCTCCGTCCACGGTGCGCTGCACCAGCACGTTGCGGCGGTCGCTCGGATCGCGCTTGCGCGTGACCAGGCGCTGCCGCCCCATCGTGTCGAGCGCACGCGTGATGACAGGCTTGGTGACGCCGAGCTTGGCGGCAAGAGCCCGTACGGTATGCGGCTGCGGCTCCAGATAGATGGTGATCAGGATCGTCAGCTGGCGCACGGAAAGGTCCGGCTCCGCGTCGCGTGCGAGCGCCAGCGACACGTCGTGCCAGAGGCGCAATGCCTGCGCCGGGCGCATGTTGACAGCCATTCCCCAGCCCGAAGCTTCGTTTCGGAGCCGAACCGATTAAAGCGATGTCGGACGTCAGGGGCAAGAGAAAGTCAGCCATGGCGGCCGGACAGGTAATGGAACAGCGCGCGGATCGCCTGCGCTTCGCCGCCCTCCGGCCCGGTCGATCGGGGGCTCGGGTTCCAGGCGAAGATGTCGAAATGCGCATAGTTCGTCGTGGCGGATACGAAACGACGCAGGAAAAGCGCCGCGACGATGGCACCGGCGAAGCTGTTCTGCGCGATGTGGTTCAGGTCGGCGACCTTGGAGGCAAGCCAGGAATCGTAAGGCTTCCAGAACGGCAGGCGCCAGACAGGATCATGGACCTCGGCCGCCGCCGCTTCGAGCGCCGCGGCAAAGGTGGGATCGTCGGTGAAATAAGGCGGCAGATCGGGCCCGGTCGCGACACGCGCCGCGCCAGTCAAGGTCGCCATGGTGACGACAAGGTCGGGCGCCTCCTCGTCAGCCAGCGCAAGCGCGTCGGCGAGCACCAGACGGCCCTCCGCATCGGTGTTCCCGATCTCTACGGTCAGCCCCTTGCGGCTCTTCAAGACATCGCCGGGCCGAAACGCGCTGCCTGAGATGGCATTCTCGGCGCCGGGAATCAGCACGCGCAGGCGAAGCTTCAAGCCCGCCGCCATGATCATCGAGGCGAGGCCGAGAACGTTTGCCGCGCCGCCCATATCCTTCTTCATCAGCGCCATGCCGCTCGCCGGCTTGATGTCGAGCCCGCCGGTGTCGAACACGATGCCCTTGCCGATGAGCGTCACCTTGGGGTCGCCCTCCCCGCCCCAGCGCATGTCGACCAGGCAGGGCGGACGATCGCTCGCAGCCCCGACCGCGTGGATCAGCGGAAAGCCACGCGCCAGCGCCTCCCCCTCGACCACCGATATTTCCGCCTTGAAGCGAGCGGCGAGGTCGGAGGCGGCTGCGGCAAGATCGCGCGGCGCAAGGTCGTTCGCCGGCGTGTTGATGAGGTCGCGGGTCAGAAAGACGGCGTCGCGAATGCGAGTAAGCGACTCCCCGTCAGCACCGTCGGGGACAACGAGACGCGGGCCGTCTGCCTTCGGCTTGCGGTAGCGGTCGAAGCGATAGCTGGCGAGCGCGAAGGCGAGCGCCGCGAGCTCCGGCCGGTCGCAGCCGTCCGCCAAACGATAGGTACCGGCCGGCAGCGCCGTCGCGAGCTTGCCGACGAGAAGCGGACCACGCTCCACGGCGTCGGCGGCGCCAAGCCCGAAGAGGACGCGCCCGAGATTGCCCTCGGCGTCTGGAACGATGACATGCCGCCCCGGCTCCGCCTTGAAGCCCGTAGCTTCGGCGAAGCGCCGCTCCCGTTCGTCAAGCGCAGCGAGAGCCCGCTCGAGCGCCTCCGCCCCTATCAGGTGAACGGGGATGGC
Source organism: uncultured Alphaproteobacteria bacterium (assembly GCA_963805325.1). Taxonomy (GTDB): domain Bacteria; phylum Pseudomonadota; class Alphaproteobacteria; order Rhizobiales; family Afifellaceae; genus DASWJZ01. The sequence goes on from CAWDTS010000001.1 coordinate 508,274, forward strand.
GTCTGCCGCCGCGGTAACAAGCGCATCCGAACCCATGTCGACCCCAATTCTTCCACGATCTACGGCCGGCTTAGAGCCCCGGCCTGTGGGTTGGCAACGTCAGAAACAGCGTTAACGAGCCGTTAACGGGCCGGGCCTAACGCTTGCGGTGCCTATTGATTTGGGGGAGGCCATGAAAATGCGTTTCGGCCTGGCGGGGCGGAGAAAATTGCTGCTCCGGTTGGCTGTCGGCGTAGCAGGCGCCGCCATGCTCGCAGGGTGTGCGACGAAGTCGGAAGGGCCGCTCTACACCGGCTCGATCAACAAGAGCGCGGTCCTGGTCCCATCCGATCTTTCAACCGACGAGGCAATCAGCGCCGTGCAGAAATGGGGCGCCGCCTATTCGCGCGACGAGAAAGACCGCATCGCGGCGCTGAATTACGCCGCCGCGCTGCGCGCAGCCGGGCAGACCGGCCAGGCGGTGGCCGTCATGCGCAAGTCGGCCATCTATCACTCGGAGGACCGCGAGGTACTCGCGGCCTACGGCAAGGCGCTTGCCGCCGACGGCAAGTTCGAGGACGCACTCGCCACCGTGCAGCGCGCGACGAGCGCCGACAATCCCGACTGGCAGCTGCTTTCGACCGAAGGCGGCATCCTCGATTCCCTGAACCGCCACGACGAGGCGCGGGCGCGCTATACGCAAGCGCTGGTCCTGGCGCCGGGCGAGCCGCAGATCCTGAACAATCTCGGCCTCTCCTACGTGCTGACGAACGATCTCGCGGAGGCGGAGAAAGCACTGCGGCAAGCGGTCGCGAGCCCCAAGGCGACACTGAAGATGCGGGAGAATCTGGCGCTGGTGCTTCGGCTCAGAGGAAAAAGCGCGGAGGCCGACTCGATCGCCCCGGCGCAGGCGCAGTCGGATCAGAGCAAGCCCATTGTGCAAGGTGCGCAGCAACCGAGCGAAGTGAACACCTGGGACGATCTCGCACGGAACGGCTGACCGAACCGTCATTCGGCATCGATGAAAAGGGGCCGCTTCGGCGGCCCTTTCGCTTACCAGATATTGGAAACCTGGATCGCCGCCGGTGTGATGATGACGGCGAAGAGCACCGGCAGGAAGAACAGGATCATCGGCACGGTCAGCTTCGGCGGCAGCGCGGCGGCCTTCTTCTCGGCCTCCTGCATGCGCATGTCGCGATTCTCCTGCGCCAGCACGCGTAGCGCCGTGCCGATCGGCGTGCCGTATTTCTCCGCCTGAACAAGCGCGGTCACCACCGCACGCACGCCCTCAAGGCCGGTGCGTTCGCTCAAATTTTCGTAAGCCTTGCGCCGGTCCTGCAGGTAGGAGAGCTCGGCGGTTGTCAGCGAAAGCTCTTCGGCGAGCGGGATCGACTGAGTGCCGATCTCCTCGGAGACCTTGCGGAACGCGCCCTCGATGCCCATGCCGGATTCGACGCAGATCAGCAGCAGATCGAGCGCGTCAGGCCAGGCGCGGCGCACGGAATGCTGGCGCTTGGTGATCTGGTTGCGGACGTAGAGCGTCGGACCATAGTAGCCGAGATAAGCAACGACGATCGTGATCGCCATCTTCAGCATGAACGGCTTTTCGAGCTGCAGGATGAAGAAAACGTAGAGCACCGCGACTGCGAACATCACAAGCGGCATGATCAGCCTGAGCGACAGGAACACGAACACCGGGTTCTGCCCGCGATAGCCGGCCTGGCGCAGCATCTTCACGGTGTGGCCGTCCTCGGCCTGCTTGGCGAGGTTGAAGCGGTCGACGATGTCCTTGAAGAACTTCTTCGGCTCCGCGCGGAGCGAGGCCTGCTTCTTCTGCGCTTCAAGTTTGGCGCGCTCGCGCGCCCGGATGCGCTCGCGCTCGCTCGAAATCTGCCGCATGCGATCGCCGAGTTCGTCGCGCGCGAGATACGGCCAGGCCACGACGACGACGCCGGAGAAGACGGCAAGCGCAGAGGCGAACGCGACGATCAGCTGGGTATTGCTGGTGATGAGATCCACGACAGCCGCCTCAATAGTCGAAGTTTATCATCTTGCGCATCACCATGATGCCGATGAACATCCACAGGCCGGATCCCGCGAGCACGATGTTGCCCATCTGTGTCGTGAAGAGCAGCGCGATGTAGTCCGGGCTGGTGAAGTAGACGAGCACGGCTACGATGATCGGCAGTGACCCGATGATGCCGGCGGAGGATTTCGCCTCGGCACTCATGGCCCTGATCTTCCCGGACATCTTCTTGCGATCGCGCAGCACCTTCGAAAGATTCGACAGCGCCTCCGACAGACTGCCGCCGGTGCGCGCCTGGATCACGACCACGATGGCGAAGAAGTTTGCCTCGGGAAGCGGAATGCGCTCGGGCAGCCGCGCGACGGCCTCCTGAAGCGGCATGCCGAGCGTCTGGTCCTCGACGATTTCCCGGAACTCCCCGGCCACCGGTTCCTGCGCCTCGGTGGAAATCACCTTCAGGCAATCGACAAGCGGCAAGCCGGCCTTCACGCCGCGCACGATCACATCGACCGCGTTCGGGAACTCATAGGAGAATCTGTGCAGCCGACGCTTGCGCTTCCAGTTCACGAAGAAATGCGGGAGCAGAAGTCCGCCCGCGATCCCAAAGCCGGCAGCCGGAAGCAAAGGCAGACGGATGGCGATGAGCGAGGCGAGCGCCACTCCTACCGCGGCGACGACGCAGCTCAGATAGTAGGTGTTCTTGCTCCAGCCGAGACCCGCCTGCCGCATGCGCGTTACCAACGTTGGCCTCTGGCTGCTGCGGGCCTTCGCCTTCTGCGTCTCCTCGAGCTCCTTCAGCGTGTCTTCGACGGAGCGCCGGCGACGTCCCTCCTCGCCAGATATCCGCTCTGCCGCCGCCTTGCGCTTGGTCGCGCCGATCATCTCCAGGCGCTTCTCGCCCTTCGAGCGGCCGCCAAGGCGCGGGTAGAGCGCGGCCATGACGACACCGCCAATGGAGAACGCGGCGAGCAGCGCCACCGCAACCTGGACCATGAGGGGCGAGAACATGGATCAGCCGCGGCCTGTGGGTTCGCCGGTATCGGCAAAGTCGAGCGCGGCGGCAAGCCGTGCCTCCTCCCCGTAGTAGCGCGCACGATCCCAGAAGCCCGGGCGGCCGATACCAGTGGAGCGGTGACGCCCGATGATCCGGCCATTCGGATCCTCACCGACGATATCGTAGATGAAGAGATCCTGCGTGATGACGACGTCACCCTCCATGCCGAGCACCTCGGTGATGTGGGTAATGCGGCGGGTGCCGTCGCGCAGACGCGCCGATTGCACGATCACGTCGATCGACGACACGATCATCTCGCGCAGCGTCTTCGATGGCAGCGCAAAGCCACCCATGGTGATCATCAATTCGATACGCGACAGGGCTTCGCGCGGGCTGTTGGCGTGCAGCGTACCCATCGAGCCGTCGTGGCCGGTGTTCATCGCCTGCAGAAGGTCGAAGGCCTCCGGTCCGCGCACCTCGCCGACGATGATCCGCTCCGGACGCATGCGCAGACAGTTCTTGACGAGATCGCGCATGGTGACCTCACCCTCGCCTTCGATATTGGGCGGACGCGTCTCCAGGCGGACGACGTGCGGCTGCTGCAACTGCAGCTCCGCTGCGTCCTCGCAGGTGACGACGCGCTCATCGAGGTCGATGTAGCGAGTCAAGCAGTTCAGAAGCGTCGTTTTGCCCGAGCCCGTGCCTCCCGAGACCAGAATGTTGCAGCGAACGCGCCCGATAATCTGAAGGATGGTCGCGCCTTCCGGAGTGATCGTTCCGAACTGGACGAGCTGATCGAGCGTCAGCTTGTCTTTCTTGAACTTTCGAATGGTGAGTGCAGGGCCGTCGATCGAAAGCGGTGGCACGATAACGTTGACGCGAGAGCCGTCGGGCAAGCGCGCGTCGCAGATCGGGCTCGCCTCGTCGACGCGGCGGCCGACCTGGCTGACGATGCGCTGGCAGATATTCAGAAGCTGCCCGTTGTCGCGAAAACGGACGTCCGTCTCTTCGACCTTGCCTCGCACTTCGATAAAGATGCGGTCGGCGCCGTTGACCATGATGTCGGCGATGTCGTCGCGCGCCAAGAGCGGCTCAAGCGGCCCGTAGCCGAGGACATCGTTGCAGATGTCCTCAAGCAGTTCTTCCTGCTCGGCGATCGACATCACCACGTTCTTCACCGTGATGATGTCGTTGACGATGTCGCGGATCTCCTCGCGCGCCTGGTCGATGTCCATCTTGGACAGCTGCGAGAGATCGATCGTGTCGATCAGCGCGCCGAAGATCTGTGTCTTCAGGTCGTAATATTCGTCGGTCTTGCGCTGCCGTCCCTGCTGTGGCGGCGGCGGCGGAACCGGCGGTGTGCGGGCGCTGGCCGACGGCATGGGCATGCCTGCGACCGGCGGTGTCGCCCGCTCGGCGGCGGCGACTTCCGTCGTCTTCGCCGGCCGATCCAACATCAGGTCGGAGGTAGTGCTACGCTTCCCGAACATTTGCACTCCTTGCCGTGTCAGCTCGCCTTCTTAGCCTTGGACTTATTAGGCTTCGGGCGCGCCGTGAGCCTCTGCAGAAACGGCCCGAGATCGAGACCGCGCCTACGCGCCTTCTTCAATTCCTTGCGCCCGCCGACCACCTGCGCGACATCGGCGAAGAGGTCGGAAACCGTGGTTTTGGCGGAAGCCTCGGCGATCATCTGACCGTTATTGGCCGCCGTGCCAAAGAGCAGCGGGTCGAACGGGATCGCCGCGATCGGCGTCAACTGCAGCGCGGCGGCGAAGTCGTCCGGCTTGATCTCCGGGCGCTTCGGAACACCGACCTGATTGAGGATCAGCTTCGGCGGCGCGTCGTTCGGGCGTGCCTGGCGCAGGAGATCGACGATCGCTTTCGCATTGCGGAGATTCGCAAGGTCGGGGATCGCGGTGACGACCACCTCATCGGCGGCGATCAACGTTTTACGCACCCACGCCGTCCACTGATGCGGCACGTCTAGGACGACCGTCGGCACGTTCGACTGCACAATCTCGAGCACCTGGTCGAACGCCGCTTCGGGAAAGTCGTAGGCCTTGTCGAGCGTGGCCGGTGCGGCGAGCAGGCTCAGATGGTCCTCACATTTGGCAAGCAGGCGGTCGAGCAGCACCTCGTCGAGGCGATCGGCCCCGTACACCGCCTCAGCGATGCCCTGCGCCGGGTCGAGGTTGAAGTCGAGACCGCCGGTCCCGAACGGCAGGTCAAGGTCGGCGAGAATCACATCGGAGCCGACGAGCCGCGCCATCGTCCAGGCAACGTTATGGGCCACGGTTGACGACCCGACGCCGCCCTTGGCGCCGATGAAGGCATAGGACTGCCCGAGCTTCTCGGTTCCGGTGTCGTGATAGACGCCGGAAATCGCAGTGATGATCGACATCACGTCGATAGGCGTCACCAGATATTCCGAAACACCGCGCTTCAGAAGCTCGCGGTAAAGGCGAACGTCGTTCGAGTGCCCGACCACCATCACCTTGGTGCCCGCGTCGCAGACCTCGGCGAGGCCGTCGAGGAGTCCGACGAGGTCCTCGAACTGCAGTCGCGTCTCGACGAGGATCAGGTTCGGCGTGGGCGCCGAGCGATAGAACTCGACGGCGGCATTCAGGCCGCCGGTATGGACCTTCACATGCGCACGCGCCATCCGCCGATCCATGGCGGCAGTCTCGATCGTGCCGGCGATTTCCGGCGTGTCGCAGAACGCCTGGATCGTAATGCGGGGAATGGGGCGCGCGTCCGGCGGCCGCGGAGCCGTGTCCTCCCCTTCCGGGGTCAAGTCATGGGCGAGGTTAGTCATCGTGCATCAGCCCCCGATGCCGCTATTGATCAGCATGATGTTGGACTTCGGATCGTCGCCACTACGGTATTTCGAAACCACGTCGGCGCGACGGCTGCCGTCTGCTGGCGTCATCGCGCGCGGCCGGACGAAGTCCGCGGGATTTTCCACCATGGCCGCGAGGTTATGTTGCAGCGAGCATCCGAGATTGTAGTAGTCAGTGTTGCGATAGTTCGCCGTGCCGTTATCCGGCCACACGCCGCAGCGTGGCACCATCGCCTTCACCCGCAAATAGGAGAGGCGCAAGGACGCAAGCTCGGAATGGTCACCAACATCATAAGGCGCGACCCGGATGTGGTTTCGTGGGACGCCGGCGCGCACGAGCGCGTAGTGCACGGCCCGCCCGGTCTCGGCGGTGGCCACATCGTTCGCCGCGCCGGTCGGAACCTGGATGGTGATCGAGCCCGTCCCGTCGGCGCGATACTCGCCGACATAGTCGCGGATCGCGGTCTCGATCTCCCGAGACAACGCCGGGCCCCTCATCCCGAGATGCATGTCGAGAACCTCGGGCTCCTGCGAGACGACGATCGGATGCCGTATCCGATAGTCGAAGTCGGAGGGGTTGACGTCCGACGTTCCGGTGGTGCTGCACCCGCTCGCCAACATCGCGAGAAGGACGAGTGCAATGCCGCCAGGGAGCGCCTGCGATACACCGCGGCGAGGATCGAAGCTCGTGTTCATGTGTGAAGGACCCACGGTCCCCTCCCCTCAATCAAAAGTGAATCCGACCTTGGCGGCATCCGCCCCGGCGGGTGCTTTGCCCTTCGCGCCGTAGACCTTGGTCAGGCGGTTCAGGAAATAGGCTTCTGCGTCATTGGCCATGAAGAGGTTGTCGTCAGGACGCGCGAGCGCTTCGGGCGACACGGGCTTCACCAGATAGGCGGTGACGATCATCACCAGCTCCGTCTGGTTTGAGAGGAAATCCTTGGACGAGAAGAGCGCGCCGAGTATTGGCAGCTTCTGCAGCCACGGCAGACCGGAAATAGCACGCCGCGTGTCTTCCTGGATCAGCCCGGCGATCATGAAGGAGCCGCCGGAGGGAAGCTCGATCGACGTTTCTGCGCGGCGCACCGAGGTCGCAGGAATGGTGACCGTGGCGGTCGACGAGATCGGGACCGAGACGGCGCCCGTGGCCGAGATGTCGCTCACCTCGCTCCTCAGCTTGAGGGCGATGCGGCCGGGCGAGAGGACGACCGGCGTGAAGGCGAGATTCACGCCAAACTGCTTGAAGTCGACGCTGATCTGCCCGTTGTCGCCCGCGACCGGCACCGGAAACTCGCCGCCGGCCAGGAAGTTCGCCGTCTCGCCGGAGACCGCCGTCAAGGTGGGCTCGGCGAGGGTTCTGAGCATGCGCGTCTCCTCCAGCGCCTGCATCGTCGCCTGCACCGAGTCGCCAGTGCTCGAATTGCTGTAGCCCGCACCAACCTCACCCGGTGTGTTGGCGGAGTTGAAGGGAAACGTGATCGGGCTGCCTCCACTGCCGTTCGCAATTACGCCCAGCGGCCCAGTGAGATTAGTGCCGATACCGAAGGGGCTTCCCGCCCCCCCCAGGAAGACACCCTTCAGATTGATGCCGAGCTGCTTCACGACAGAGCGCTGCACTTCAACGATCTGCACCCTGAGCGCCACCTGCTCTTCGCCCTCGATCGTGAGCAGGTTGATGATGCCGGGTCCGCTCCCGCCGGTCGTCGGGGCAGCCGTGGTGGGGCCGCCGCTGGTGCCGGTCGTTCCGGCCGCCGCAGGTGTGGTCGCGCTCGCGATCATGCTCTGGGTGATTTCCACAGCGCGCGACGCCTCGGTCGACGTGGGCACCTGCCCGCGCAGCACGATCGAGCCCTGGATCGCCTCGGCGCGCACGTAGCCGCCCGGAATGGCCTCGGCGAGGAGCTGGTTCAGCGCGCCGAGATCAGCTTCCACGTAGATGTCGAAGCTGGCTATCTGGCCACCCGACGAGTCGAACAGAAACACGCTTGCCTGGCCGAGCTGGACGCCGATCAGATAGAGCCGTGTCGAGGTGCGCAGGACCGCATCGGCGATCTGCGGGTTGGAGACGAGCACGTCGCCCGCCGGCTTTGGCAAGTCGATGACCACAGACTTGTTCATGCCGAGATAGACGGGGCGGCCGCTCAGAATATCGCCGGCGGCGAGCTTCACATAAGCGGGGCTGTCGGCCGCAACGGCTGCGGCTGGAAAGACTGCGACGAGAGCGAATGCGATCGTCAGAAGGGCGGCCCGGATGCGTCCAAGCGCGGTCATTTCGTTTGCTCCTCGGGAACGGGGCTTTTTCATTGTGTCGTGGTGACCTGGCTACGGCCGGCCCGGAAAATACGCACCGTTCCACTCTGCCGGCGTTCTTGCGAGCCGACGACTTCGGCAGCGTCGGCCATGCTGCGCAGCGCAAGAGAGAGCTGGCCGGAAGCTTCCGCCGCAGTAATCAGCTCGGCTTGCGACGGGTCGAGTTCTAGCGTCGCGGTCTTGCCGATCGCGACGGCCTCGCCCTGATGCTCGCCGACCGTCTGATCGATGGCGAGAATCTTGATATTGGCAAGGATCGTGCGGCTGACATTCTCCGACGGCGCGTCGGGGTTCGACTGCTGGGCCAGCGTCTCGATGACGTCGACCCTGTCGCCTGGGAGGATGAAGCCGCCGGCCGTGTTGTTGGCGGAGACGCGCACGGCTACCGCGACCTTGCCTGACGGCAGGATCGCCGAGAGGAAGCCGCTTCCCGGCCGGGCCAACTTGACCTCGCGGATCGGCTCACCGGCGACGAAGGGGCTCCGCACGATCGAGTCCTTCAGCGACTCCACCGCGTCAGGCCGCGTCTGCTTCTGAATGTAGGTCGGGTTCATCGCGTCGTCCGGCCAGCGCTGCCAGCGGATATTGTCCGCGGTCAGCTTCTCGCCCTGCTGGACATCGGCGGCCGCAACCAGCACGTCCTGCGATTGGATCTGCGGTGCGAGTTCGACCACGGTCGGCTCGGGAGTCCCGCCGGGCCCCATATTCAGCGCAAGATACGCAGCAATACCGCCGGCGACGAGCGCGACGGCAAGTACGAGCACGCGAAACAGGTTCATCGCAGCTGCCCCGATTTTTTTCGGCCCCCGAACGCGGCCTTCAACGCGGCGCAGTCTCGTCAGCAAAGGTCAAAGGATGGTTAATGACCAGTATTTCTGCGGATTGCCCGGCCTCGGACGCGGGAAAGGCATGGTTAACAAGTTGGAAACAGGGCGTGATTCGCGGTTCCGGCCGCAGGCGCGCTTAAGTCAACGCATGAAAGACCCAGGCCGTATTCGGAAAGACCAGGAGCGCCGCGGGGGCCATCGCGGCCCCGTAGGGCACGCCCGTGCGCGAATCATGCAGCTGGGCAATCCAGGGCACGCGATAGAAAAGCATCGGGATCGCGGTGGCGCGCAGTTGCACGATGACAAGCGTCAGGATCCCACCAAGCACCGAGGTATAGGCAAAGAACGCCAGCGCCTCGTGCGGCTGGAACCAGAGCGCTGTCACAGCCGCGAGCTTGGCGTCGCCGCCGCCGATCCAGCCAAGCGCAAAGAACGTGAAAGTGAGCACGAGGACAACGCCACCGACCGCCGCGCTCGCGCCCATCTCGCTCAAACTGAAGCCAGCGATCGGCGCAAGCAGCAGCCATGCACCGCCGATTGCAACGACGAGCGTGTTGCGAATCTTGAGCGTCACCAAATCCATCAGCCCGGCATAGATCATGGCGAGCGGAAAGAGGATAAGGCCGCACGTAGCGGCGACAGTGGAGGTCGTCATACGCAAAACCGGCGAGTTGCAGCCGTCCGATGATCTCAGCAAATCATTGCGAAACGGAAAAGCGGGCCGACGCAGAACGGAACGGGGGGCGTTCGCCCTCCGCTCCGGTTCGACGGCTTGTTGGCCAGAACTACTGCAACTGAGTCGCGATTTGGTTGAACTTATTGGCCAGTTCGGTGCCGATGGTCGACAGCACCCCGATGATCACGACAGAAATCAGAGCCGCGATGAGACCGTATTCAATAGCGGTCGCACCAGACTCGTCCTTCGCGAACCGGCTGAAAATCTTCGTCATATTTCTACTCCTCACTCAACCGACCGATGCCACGCTTCGATGGACTAACCGCCGAAACTGTAGATCAGCTAGCAGCCATTGTTTGCACCAAAGTTAACTTGGGGCATTTTACGCAAAAGGGGCACGGAAAGTCGGCAAATGGTAAAAATAGAATCAACTCTCTTGACCAGAGTCGGGTGCTTTATTTGTGTCTCTGCGGCAATCCTTGAGAATAGATACGTTAAACACTTATTAACCTCGCCGGGTGGATAGAAGAGCATGATCCGTGCGCGCCATCGGTAATCGAGCCGGATTGCGTCTGCACAACCGGCTGTCCGCGTGGCGGCCGCCCGAACAGGAGACTGCGATGCGGTTTGACCTCGGCCCCCTCGCCCGCAGGCTTGCAGTGGCGGCGATCGTCTCGATCGGCCCTGCAACGATCGGGATCGCAGCGGAAGCGCCGATCGACGTGACCATCGACTTCGCAAAGGTCATGCGGCTCGACGCCCCCGCGCATACGATCATCATCGGCAATCCCGGAATTGCCGACGCCAGCATCGACGACGAGAAGACGCTGGTCCTGACCGGAAAGACGGCCGGCACCACCAATCTGATCGTGCTCGACGCTTCGGGACATGAGGTTCTGAACTCGGTGGTCCGGGTCTCCTCCGATATCCGCGCGCTGACCACAGTGTTCTACGGCGCGAATCGACAGACCTTCTCCTGCGCACCGGTCTGCGAACAGGTGATCTCGGTTGGCGATCAGAAGGACAAGTTCGACAACGCCACTGCGCAGATACAGACCCGGCAGGAGCTGTCGAAGTAGCCGTTAGGCTTTCGTTTACACTAGTTAAAGCAAAGCGGGCAACAAACGCGGTCTTTAAAGTTTTCCGGGAAAGGCTCTGCTATGAGGCTTCGTTACAATGATGCCGCAGAGATCAGCCCGTGAAACGCAACCGTCTCTCCGCTAGACGCCTGGCACAAGGCGTGGCGCAGGCGCTTCGCCGCGACGAACGCGGCTCGGTGGCGCTCGAGTTCGCGATCATCGCGCCAGTCTTCTTCTTCCTGATGTTTGTCATCGCCGAGACCGCTCTGGTCTTCGTCGCCGAGCAGGTGATGGACAACGCCGTCTTCGAGACAGCGCGGCTGATCCGCACCGGCCAGGTGCAGGATGCGGGGATGACGAAAACCGATTTCCAGAACGAAGTCTGCGCGCGCGCCTCGGTGTTCATCAACTGTAGCGGCGCGAGCTTCTATCTGGAGGTCAAGTCCTACCCGACGTTCGGCGACATGGTGGCGACCCAGCCCGTCGACAGCAGCGGCAACTTCAACGATCCGGGCGCATTCAGCTTCGGGTCCGCGAGCTCCATCGTCGTCGTGCGCGCCTACTATCAGTGGCCGATCAATCCGATCCTCGGCCATCAATGGCAGAACCTTCTGCCGAACGGAAAGCTGCTGATCGGCTCGTTCGCCGCGTTCCGCAACGAGCCGTTCACGAGCTAGGCGGGGGACCCCGATGTCTCTTGCGCCACATCGCAATTCGCGCCTTCTCAGGCGCCTCGGCGCATTTCTTCGCCACGACCGCGGCATGGCCGCCGTCGAGTTCTCGCTCGTCCTTCCAATCATGGTGGTGCTCTGGCTGGCCGGCGTCGAAGTCACCCAAGGACTGAGCGTCGACCGGCGCCTCAACAATCTCGCGTCGTCGGTCGGCGATCTTGTCGCGCGAAGCAAGACCGTGACCTACGCCGACGTCACTACCATCTTCGACGTGGCGCCGGGCGCCATGTACCCCTTCTGCAAGACGGCGGCGCTTTGCACCTCGGCGGGGCTGCAGATGCGCGTGTCGGAGGTCAGCATAGATGCGGGGCAAAACGCCAAGATCGTGTGGAGCCAGGCAAGGGGCATCACGGCCTATGCCGACAATTACAACGTGACCAGCGTCGTGCCCGCGACCTTGCGCGTTGCCAACACCAAGATCATCATGTCGGACGTCTACTTCACCTATCGCCCCGCCGTCGGCTACATCTTCGGATCCTATAATCTGAACGACCGCCTGTTCTTCGTGCCGCGGCTCTCCGACACCGTGAAGCTCTGCCCGGACACGAGCGGCAATAACTGCAAGTCCTGACGACTGGCTATTGGGCCGACGGTGCCGCCTCCATCGGCGAAGGTGCCGGCGGCGCAAGGGAAGCCGTTGGCACGTGCAGCATATCGACATTCTCGGCCGTCAGCACACCCAGGCCCGCGTAGTCGCCCGGATCGACCGGCGCGTAACCGCCGCCATAAAGCGGGTTCAGGCCATCGTAGGCGGCGGGGTTTGTGGTGTTGAGCGCCACGAAATAGGCCTCGATCGCGCTCTTGGTCGATTCGTCGAGTGCCCGCATCAGTGCGAAGGGCCCATGCTCGATCGGCGGCGAACGCCAGACAATCGCCAGATCTGACATCGAGGCCGCGCCATCGGCGACGAGATTCGTCAAAGTGCCGCGCGTGTATCCATCCTCGGCCCGACCGGCGAGCGAACTCCAGGCAAAGGCGGCGTCGGCGCGCCCCGCGGCGACAAGGCGCACGGCGGCTTCGGCGGACTGCGCCTCAATGACCGATCCGAAGGTCGACGGGTCGACGCCTTCGGCCATCAGCCCGGCGAGCTGCATGCGCCGCGCGCCGATCGAATCCTGCGCGCCCATCGCCACGATCTTGCCTTCCAGGTCCGCGGCCGAACGGATGCCTGAATCGGCGCGCGCCACGACGATCGCGCGATAGGAGAGCGTGCCGTCGAAGGCGCGCGGCGCGACGATCGGCTCCAGACAGTCGCAGCGCGAATCGGCAAGCGCGAAGGCCGCGGCCGAAAAGAAGCCGCCGTCGATGCGGCGCTCGACCTGCGCGTCGATCATCGCGCCATAGGTCGGGAAGGGAAGAAATTCGACGGGCCGCTGAAGCAGCCTGCCGAGGTCTTCCCCGATCGGTCCGATCAGCGCCATGGTGGCCACGGCGCTTCGCCCGGCGAGCGCGGCGAAGCGAAGCGGCTCGGGCTTCGGCTCCTCCTCCACCGGCGCCGCCAAATCGGTGCCGGACCCCCCTGTCCCGGCGTCGGCGGGCGGCACTTCCGGCAAGGGCTGATCCGGCTCCAGTGCCGCGTCCCCCTGGCCATGGCCGCCGCGAAGCGCCGAGTCGCCGGCAGCGTTAAGCGGAGACGACTCGGGACTGCTCTCGGCGGAGGCGTCGGGCGGCGGGGACGCGTCTGGTGGTGACGCCGCGGCGGCATCCGGCAGCGCGCCGGTCGGCTCGTCCGCCGGAGGCGCTTCCGCGCTGGACTTGCCCTTCCCGAGTATCTGCTTCTCGATCCACGGCTTCAGGAAGCTGAACGGATTCGATTTGTCCTCGGCGTGCGCCGGTGCCGCGAGGGCAACACACAGCGCGACGAGGGCAGCGCCGATCAGGAGCTTCAATTCGCGGCGAGCCTCGGCTCTTGGATGGCGCATCTCAGATCGTCTGGTTATAGGCGCCCACGTCCGGATTACGGCGGAGCACGGCGTCGACGCCCTCGAACATCTCGTGCATCCGCGCCTCCGACACGGGGCTCTCCACGACGACCACGAGCTCCGGCTTGTTGGAGGACGCGCGGACGAGGCCCCAAGTCCCATCCTCGGCGGAGATGCGAATGCCGTTGACCGTGTTGAGGTCGACGATCGGGTGGCCGGCGAGAGATTCGCCATGCGCCTGCATCGCCTTGAAATCGCGCACCACGTTCTCCACGACCTGATATTTCTTCGTGTCGTCGCAATGCGGCGACATGGTCGGCGAGCTCCAGGTCATCGGCAGGGCGCGGCGCAGATCGGCCATCGTCTTCGCGGGATTGCGGTCGAGCATATCGAGGACGGCGAGCGCCGAGACAAGGCCGTCGTCATAGCCGCGGCCGATCGGGGCGTTGAAGAAGAAATGGCCCGACTTCTCGAAGCCGGCGGCCGCACCGAGCTCTTTCACCCGCCGCTTGATATAGGAGTGACCGGTCTTCCAATAATCGGTCTTCGCGCCGTGTGCGGCAAGCTCGCGGTCGGTCGCAAAATTCCGGTCGACTTCACATCCACCACGAAGGTCGCGCCCGGGCGCAGCGCCGCAATGTCGCGCGCCAGCATCACGCCCACCTTGTCGGAGTAGATCGCCTCGCCCTCGTTGTCGACGATGCCGCAGCGGTCGCCGTCGCCGTCGAAGCCGAGCCCAACCGCCGCACCGGTCTCCAGGACCTTGGCGCGGATCGCGGCGAGCATCTTCAGGTCCTCGGGGTTCGGATTGTAGCGCGGGAAGGTGTGATCGAGCTCGGTGTCGAGCGGCACCACGTCGACGCCAACCGCCTCAAGCGCACGCGGCGCGAAGGCGCCAGCGGTGCCGTTGCCGCAGGCGACGACAGCCTTGATCCGGCTGTTGAGTTTCGGGCGGTCCGCCAGGTCGGCGATGTAGCGTTCGGGGAAGCCCTCGACGAAGGTGTAAGCGCCGCCGCCCCGCGCATCGAACTTTCCGGAGAGCACGATATCGCGAAGCCGGCCCATCTCGTCCGGGCCGAAGGTGAGCGGACGGTCGGCGCCCATCTTGACGCCGGTCCAGCCGTTCTCGTTGTGCGAGGCGGTGACCATCGCGACGGCCGGAACGTCGAGGTCGAACTGCGCGAAATAGGCCATCGGCGTCAGCGCGAGCCCAATGTCGTGCACCTTCACGCCCGCCGCCATCAGCCCGGTCACCAGCGCCAACTTGATCGCGGCGGAATAGGAGCGGAAGTCGTGGCCGGTCACGATCTCCGGCCGCACCCCCATCTCGTAGAGCAGCGTCCCGAGGCCAAGGCCCAGCGCCTCGACCCCCATGAGGTTGATCTCCGTCCCGAAGAGCCAGCGCGCGTCGTATTCGCGAAAGCCGGTGGGCTTGACCATCGGCTGCGATTCATAGGCGTAGCTGTTCGGCTCCAAAGCCGGCTTCGGGACGGGAAATCTTGCGGCGCCAACGCGTTCGGAGGGAGGCGCGGCGAGGGGCGCGCCCCTCGCCTTACGGCCGGAGACGCCTGTCGGGCCAGTCATTCCGTGCTCCAGGCGCCTTCGTTCTTCATCTCATGATCTTGCAAAATGATAGCAGCGGGAAGCCGCAAAGTCGACGACGCGATCCCGCGACCGAGGCGCTTGATCTTAGGGTGCGGGCCGAGAAGAGTGCGTATCAGGAGCGCGGGGAAGAAAAGACATGGACATTGAGCGGATCGCCACAACGCCCTTCGACGACCAGCAGCCGGGAACATCCGGGCTCAGGAAGAAGGTCCGGGTCTTCCAGCAGCCGCGCTACCTGGAGAACTTTGTCCAGGCGATCTTCGACACCGTTGCGCGGAAGGCCGGCGCTCTGCTCGTGCTCGGCGGCGACGGGCGCTACCACAATCGCGATGCGATCGGCACGATCCTGAGGATGGCCGCCGCCACCGGCTACGGCCGCGTCATCGTCGGCAAAGGCGGGATCCTTTCCACGCCCGCCGCGTCGCACCTGATCCGGCTCAAGACGGCGAGCGGCGGGATCATCCTTTCCGCCAGCCACAATCCCGGTGGACCGGACGGCGACTTCGGCGTGAAATACAACGTGGCAAACGGCGGACCGGCGCCGGCCGACGTCACGGAGGCGATCTTCCGGCAAAGCCGCGCGCTCAGCGAGTATAGAATCGCGCGCGCCGGCGAGATCGATCTCGAGCGGATCGGCTCGCAGGCGATCGGCGCCATGACGGTCGAGGTCATCGACCCGGTCGCCGACTATGCCACGCTGATGGAATCGCTCTTCGACTTCGACCGCATCCGCGCCAGCCTGAAGGCGGGGCTGCGCATGCGCTTCGACGCCATGAGCGCGGTCACCGGGCCCTATGCCCACGAGATTCTGGAGCGACGCCTCGGCGCGCCGGCCGGGACGGTCATCAACGGCGAGCCCCTCCCGGATTTCGGCGGTCATCATCCGGACCCGAATCTCGTTCACGCGCATGCGCTCGTCGAAGCGATGTCGGCGCCCGACGGCCCCGATTTCGGCGCCGCGTCCGATGGCGACGGCGACCGCAACATGATCGTGGGCCGCGGATTCTTCGTGACGCCGAGCGACAGCCTCGCCGTCATGGCGGCGAGCGCGCATCTCGTCCCGGGCTATAGCGGCGGGCTCAAGGGCGTCGCTCGCTCGCTACCGACGAGTCGGGCAGCCGACCGCGTTGCGGAGAAGCTCGGCATTGCGGCCTATGAGACGCCGACCGGATGGAAATTCTTCGGCAATCTCCTCGACGCCGGCCGCATCACGCTCTGCGGCGAAGAGAGTTTCGGCACCGGCTCCGACCATATCCGCGAGAAGGACGGACTCTGGGCCGTGCTCTACTGGCTGAACGTCGTGGCAGCGCGCGGCGAGAGCGTCGAGGCGATCGTGCGCGCGCACTGGCGGGAGCTCGGGCGCGACTACTACACGCGCCACGACTACGAGGAGGTCGACGCGGCGCTCGCCGGCGAACTGATCGCAAGCCTGCGGGCGAGCCTGCCCTCGCTTGCCGGCAAAAGCTTCGGCGGCCTCGCCGTGGAGAGCGCGACGGATTTCTCCTATGTCGACCCGGTCGACGGCTCCGTCAGCGAGCGGCAGGGCATCAAGATCCTGCTCTCCGGCGATACACGGATCGTCTACAGGCTGTCGGGGACCGGCACGTCCGGCGCGACGCTTCGCGTCTATATCGAGCGCTTCGAGCCCGATGCCAAAAAGCATGACGTTGCGACGCAGGAGGCGCTGGCAAGCGCCGTCGCGGCCGCCAATCAGATAGCCGGCATCAGGGAGAAGCTTGGCGTCGACCCGAGCGCTATCACCTGAGCGCGGCCACCTGACGACGCGGCATTTCAGTTCTCGAAGGTCAGAATTCCGTCGGCGACCTCGAAGCGTCTCAGTCCACGTAGAAACGAACCGCCGAGCAGGCTGACGGAAAGCTGATCGTCGGGAACGATCAGCGCGCGGACGTTGCGGAGCTCGATGTCGGAGACGCTGATGCTCTCAAGCTTCGCCTCGGCGGCATTGGTCGTGCCGTTCGCGGTCTGCACCGGATTGACGAAATCGGCGGGAAGCACCCGGATCCCCGCCGCTGCAGCGTCGGAAACGCGAAGCGCCACGACGGTCGCGCCGGTATCGACCATCAGATGGACGGGACGGAAGTTGACCTGCGCGTCGACGTAGAAATGGCCGTCGCGCTCGGCCTTGACCTCCACCTGCCGCGGCCCGGACGGCTGTCGCCCTTCCGCTGCTGCCGCCGCCCTCTCCTCCAATGCAGCGTGAGGGTTCGCGGCCGCGCGCCCTTTGGCCGCCGGCGAAAAATAGTTCGTAAAGATGCTCGGCAGCGCAGCAGCGATGCCGGCGATCAGGAGTGAAGCCAAGAGCAGCGAACGCATGGAGCCATCCTCATATGCGGCTCCTGCCAGAAAACGGCGAACAAATGCTTAGCCGCATCAGATTCATGCGCGAAAGACCGCGAAAACTTCATCAAATCATGAAGAGGCAGTTAACCTGACGCGCTTCTGAACGCGGCTGGGCGGCGCCTGACGCGCCGCTCTTGTGCGTCAACCCCGCGGTTGCGGCACGATCCGGATATAGGGCTTCGGCTCCTTCCAGCCGCCCGGCCAGAGCTTCTTCGCGTCGTCGTTCGACACGGAGCCGGAGATGATCACGTCATCGCCGTTCTTCCAGTTCGCGGGCGTCGCCACCTTGTGGTTGGCGGTGAGTTGGAGCGAGTCGATGACACGGAGGATCTCGTCGAAGTTCCGCCCCGCCGTCATCGGGTAGGAGAGCACCAGCTTGATCTTCTTGTCGGGGCCGACGATGTAGACGTTGCGGACGGTCTGATTGTCGGCGGCGGTGCGTCCGTCCGAGGTGGCGCCAACACTCGCCGGAAGCATGCCGAAGGCCTTTGCGATCTTCAGCTCAGGATCGCCGATCATCGGATAGTTGACGGCAGCTCCTTGCGTCTCCTCGATGTCCTTCGCCCACTTCGCGTGGTTGGCGACGGGATCGACGCTGAGCCCGATGATCTTAACGCCGCGCTTGTCGAATTCCGGCTTGAGTTTCGCCATCGTGCCGAGCTCGGTCGTGCAGACCGGGGTGAAATCCTTCGGATGCGAGAACAGCACGGCCCACGAATTGCCGAGCCATTCGTGGAACCGGATCTTGCCTTCGGTGGTGTCGGCTTCGAAATCCGGCGCTTCGTCCCCGATGACGAGCGTTTGCATCGGCATCTCGCGAACTCCTTGGAATGGCGCGGGCGTGTAGCCCGCATTGGAATGGCGCGGGCGTGTAGCCCGCATTTCTGGACCATCATATCGCCTACGCCGGCCCAGCCACAAAAGGCGGCGTTCTCTCCCCTCCCAGCGGCGAGGAAATTCGGTTCGCGCCCAAGCGCAAAAAAAAATAGGCGGCCATTCCAAGAAGCAGCGGCCGGCGCCGGAACCCGGGCCGATTTTTGCCGTTCCCACTAAGCCGCCCACGAACGGGACGGCGGGTTGGAGGCGGGGAAAATGCTGAAATGGGCACTGATATTCCTGGTGATCTCGCTCATTGCCGGCGCGGTCGGGCTGACCCCGGTCGCACGGGGCGCCGCGGCGATTTCAAAGGTGCTCTTCGCCATCTTCTTCATCGGCCTTATCCTCGTCGTGATCGTGATCGTCTTCGGGCTGATGGCCGGCCAAGCTTTGTTCTAAATGGAAACACACACGCGGTGTGTCGCCGGCGCGGCTGGCCAAGCGCCTCTGTTTGTGGAAGATTCTGTTGCGGAAAACTGAATCCGCCGTTGCGGCTGCAGATTGGGTCCCGTTTCATGCGCTATCCGGCCGCAGTGAAGAATAAGCGGCGCGTGCTTTGCGTCTTTCCGGCGTACACGCCCTCCTTCGGCACCTTCTCGCACGCCTACAAGCTGATGGGCGTCACCGCCTTCATGCCGCCGCAGGGGCTGCTCGCGATCGCCGCCTACTTGCCGGAGGCCTGGGAGGTCCGCTTCGTCGACGAGAACATTTCCCGCGCGACGCCCGAAGACTTCGCCTGGGCCGATGCGGTCTTCGCGTCCGGAATGCACATCCAGCAGAAGCAGATCGGCGATATCCGCGCGCGTGCCCACGCGGCCGGCAAGATCGCCGCGCTCGGCGGCCCATCGGTGTCAGGCGCGCCGGAGATGTATCCGGATTTCGACTACCTGCATATCGGCGAGCTCGGCGACGCGACCGATTTGCTGATCGCGCGTCTCGACGAGAGCGTCGCGCGACCGGCAGCCCAGATTCAGCTTAAGACCGACGAGCGGCTGCCGCTCTCCGACTTCCCGACGCCGGCCTATTCGAAGGCGAAGCTTTCCGACTACCTGATCGGAACGTTTCAGTTCTCCAGCGGATGTCCCTACCGGTGCGAGTTCTGCGACATCCCGGCACTCTACGGCCGCCAGCCGCGGCTCAAGGCGCCGCAGCAGCTCACCACAGAGCTTGACGCCATCATCGCGGAGAAGGGGCATCCGTCCACCGTCTACTTCGTCGACGACAACTTCATCGGCAACAAGAAGGCGACGCGCGAGATGCTGCCGCATCTCGTCGAATGGCAGAAGAAGAACGGCTATCCGTTGGGCTTCGCGTGTGAAGCGACGCTCAACATCGCGAAGCAGCCGGAGATCCTGAAACTCATGCGCGAGGCGGGTTTCTCCGGCATCTTCGTCGGCATCGAGACGCCGGAGCTCGACGCGCTCGTGCACATGCGCAAGGAGCAAAACGCTTCGCTGCCGATGTACGAGTCGATTGCGACGCTGAATTCCTACGGGCTGGAAGTTACCTCCGGCATCATCATCGGGCTCGACACCGACACGCCGCAGACCGTCGACCGGCTGATCGAATTCATCGAGCGCTCAAAGATTCCGATGCTGACGATCAACCTTCTGCAGGCGCTGCCGAAGACGCCACTGCATGAGCGGCTCACACGCGCCGGACGGATCGTCGACGACCCGGCGCTTGAATCGAACGTGCGCTTCCTGAAGCCCTACGACGAGGTGATCAACTCGTGGCGGCGCGCCATCGCCTACGCCTATACGCCGGAGCGGCTGTTCGAGCAATTCCACCACCAGGTCGACGCGACCTACGTCAATCGCATGAAGCTGCCGGCCAAAGGCAAGCTCAAGGCGTCGAACCTGAAGCGTGGGCTGACGCTCTTCGTGAACTCGATGATCGAGCTCGGCATCCGCTCCGACTATCGCCGCGAGTTCTGGCGTCCTTTCCTCTACGCCATAAAGCGCGGGCAGATCGAAGGTGCGCTCGGCATGGCCTTCATGTCGCATCACCTGATCAAATTCACGCGCGAGGCGCTCTCCGGCGCGCAAAACGCCAGCTTCTATTCGGCCAAGGCACGCGAGGCGGAGGAAGAGCGCGAGGCGGCTTGATCCGATCCGCAGCGCGCGGCCGCTACGCGGGTTCCAGGAGGAAAATGGTCGGCATGTCGACCACGCCGGCCGCCATCATGGCGTCCTTTAACCCCGGCGCGGCGGCGAATTCCCTGGCCTTCTTCAAGTCCGCGATATCGAAGATCATGACGATCTCGTTCTTGTCGTCAGCCGAGCGGAAAACGCGCGGGTTCGTGAGGCCGGCGGCTTTGCGGCGACCTTCGTCGGCGTCGAAGACGGGGCGCCATTTCGCGTAATCGGCCACCTTGTGGCGGATGATCCCTATGCTCATTTGGCTTGTCCCTCCCTTGGGCGCAGGAAGCGTAATCTCACCCCCCGCCGGCGGCCAGGGGATTGTTGGAATAGAGACTGACGCGGGCGGGAACAGGCGCTCTCCTCGCCTTTGCGAAGCAGAGGAGGCCGGCTAGTCGACCTTGTCCTCGGCCTTCTCCCCAAGCGCGACGATGTCGCCCTCGGTGAAGAGTATCTCCTGAAGCTCTTTCCGCCAGTCCTGCTTGGCGCGCAGCAGGAACTCCAGATCCATGCCGAAGTGCTTGAACTCTTCCTTCTGCGCGTTCTGCATGATGGCGCGAGCCTGGCTGTCCTTCTCCACCGCGATCCGCTGCTCGTACCAGCCGATCGCCTCGGCCTCCTCGATCAGCGACGTCACCATGCGCGCAAAGGTACGTGTCTTCTCGGGCAGCTCCGACGGCGGCTCGTGGTACTGGTCGAATGGCATCCCGGCAGTCTCCGTTGCTAACGAGGGCTCGCGGCGCTCTTCTAGCCTGTGGGGGCCCTCATCTTTAACGCCTTAGCCGCCGAACCGTTCTCCCCGCAGCGGGAAAATCGTTCGCATCGGAGATGCTGGACACCATTACATGTCTTGTTATATAATTAGTCATGTATCCAGTTGGGATGCCGTCATGGTCGAAGATGTCGTTCGCGAGCTCGGTTTCCTGCCGCTCGGCACCCGGTTGAAGCGCATCGGCGAGCGCCTGCAGGCGGACACGCAGCGCATCATGGACGAAATGGGCGTGCCGCTTCAGGCGAGCCACTATCCCTTCCTCGCCGCGCTCGACAGGCTCGGGCCGATCACCGTCGGCGAGTTGGCCGAAGCGGTCGGGATCACGCAGCCAGGCGCCACGCGGGTCGTGTCGCAGTTGGTCAAGCTCGGCGTGGTCAAAGCGCGGCAGACGGCCGAGGATCAGCGGCGAAAGATCGTCTCGCTCACAGCCAAGGGCCAGCGGCTCGTCGACGACTCGAAGCGCGACGTCTGGCCCCGTATTGAGCGCGCGGTGGCCGACCTCTGCGGAGAGCTGTCCGGCCCTTTGCTGGAACAGCTTGCCGCGATGGAAGACGACCTTGCAGCCCGGCCGCTCGACCGCCGGGGCCGATCGGGAAAGGGACGATGACGCACATTCTCGACCGTCCGGTCTGGAGCGCGCTCACCACGCGCCAGGCGCCGCTGGCCGAGGGCAACGACCTCGCGCGGCGGTTTCCACCGTCCATCATTCCCTTCGCCGCCGCGCGCGACAGCAGCGAAGACGCTTTGCGAGCGCTCGGCGCACTTGCGGCTGACGCGAACACAATTCTTATCCAGGCTGACGACATCGTGCTGCCGCACGGGTTTGTCGCCGCCACGGCTGCGTCCGCGGTCCAAATGATCCTGCGGCGCACGCCGGCAAAGGTGTCAGACGAGCGCATCGAGCTTCTGACCGAAGCCGACGCGCCGGAGATGCTGGCGCTCGCCACGCTGACCAAGCCCGGCCCGTTCACGCTCCGCGCGCAGGCGCTCGGCGCGTTCTTCGGGGTGAAGATCGACGGCAGACTCGCAGCGATGGCCGGCGAACGCATGAAGCTGGACGGATATACCGAGATCAGCGGCGTGTGCGCCCATCCGGATTTTCAGGGGCGCGGATTCGGCCGGCTGCTCTCGGTGTTCATGACGCATCGCGTCCTTGGGCGGGGCGAAACCCCCTACCTCCATGCCTATGCGACGAATGCCGCAGCGATCGGATTGTACCGCTCCATCGGATTTGATGTGCGGACCGCGATGAACGTGGCGTTCATTCGCGCCGAGGAACCGCAGGCTGAGCCTTTGAGACGGGAAGCTTAGCCGAGCGCTGATCCGCGGCAATCCGCCTATCAAATCCAATCCGGCCTCGACGCGCGCGGCCTTGTCGCCTAAGCCGCGTCGATGACGAAGGCGCTTTCGCTCCTGATCGTGCTCGCAATGGCCGTGCAGGTCATCAAGCCGCTCGGCCTGCCGGGACTCAAGCGACGCGCCGATGCGTGGAAGCTCGCCGTTGGGGCGCTTGCGGTGATCATGCTTGTGGCGGCGACGAAGGGCGTGTGAGCCGGGCGATCGCGCCCGATCGCCAGTGGGGCAAGCCCCGACGCGGTCCGGTCAAAGAGTGTGTTTCAGTTTTTGCTGACGCTGTCGGCGATCAGCCGGTGAACGATCATCGCCTCGCACGTGTCGGTATCGCTCGCCAGCTTCTCGCTGAGCTGCGCAACGACGACGTCCTGCTCCGGGAAGATGTGCAGGTACTGCCCCTGGGTTCCGATGCCGGTGAATCCGTCCTGGCTGTCGTTGGAGGGAATCCACCAGTGATAGCCGAAGCGGAAATGCCGTTCCGCGCCCTGGAACGCGCAGCCGAACGTCGCGTCGACGGTGTCGCTCACGGAGGAGCGAATCCAGTCCGCCTCCGCGTCCTCGCCTTCGTTGTATTCGTGGAGCACCCAGTCGCCGAGCGTCGCGAGGTCGCGCGCCGAGGTGTAGGCGCAGCAATGCGCGGCGGGGTGACCGCCGAAGTCGGCGTTCCACTCGGCGTTCTTCTCCATCGGGAGGCGCTGCCAGAGAAACTGCTCGAGCGCCTCGTCGAGCGTGCCGTTGACGAAGCCCTTGTCGGGGGTCAGCCGATGCTCGGTCATGATCCCGAGCAACTGCGTATCGAATCCCGAATAATGGAACTTGCCCGGCTCGTGAAACTGCGCCGTCTTCAGGCGATCTTCGACGGCATCCTTCAGTTTCCCGAATTTGCCGACGAGCTCGCCGTTCTGATCGACATGGATCTTGAGCGTCGAGTTCGATCTCGTCTTCCGACCACTCCATGCCCGTCGACATGTGCAGGAGCTGGCGCAGCGTCACGCGCGCGTCGTATTTCGGCAGGCCGGCGGCGGCGAGAATGTCCGCCGCATGGCTATCGAGATCGACGGGCGGCGCGTAGCCCGGGTCGGCATAGACGAACCCGAAGAGCAGCGAGACGACCGACTTCGCGAGCGATGCGATCCCGTAGCGGTCGCGATCCACCGCCGACTTGCAGGGATCGTCGTCGGAGCGAACCGAGGTCTTGTGGATCACGAGCTCTCCCCCGTGGAGCACGACAAGGGCGCAGACGTGCTGGCGCTCCATGAAGTCCGCGAGATCGCAGACGCTGCCGCCTCCGCAGGGATAGCTGAGCGCGATATCGCGCGGCTTGACGAACTCCTTCGAGGGCCAATTCAGTTCGACGCTTTGTGCACTTGCCGCGGCGACGAACGGCGACATGAATACAACCGGAAGAAGAGCCGGGATCAGAAGACGAAGGCGCCGTGACATCCAAATTCCTCGCGGATTCATCGCCCCGTTTTATCACGACCGGCGCGCGCGACAGCCGCAGAAAAAGCACATTCCTTGTGGTTCCGAACGGACCGGCATCGGGCGGCGCCCCGCGCTCGCATCGTCGCATCGTGTCGGTTCGAACCGTGCGACCTTTCCGGCCAGCCGCGGACTTGCTACAGCGCGGCCACCGATCTGCTGGTGATTTGGGACACGTTCATCGGAGGCCTTTCGCCATGCTGCGCTCTCGTCGGTTCCGTGCTTTCCTCCTTGCCGTCACAGCGGTGCTCGCTGTCGGCGCCACCTCCCCGGCCTTTGCCGACAGCGGCA
Organism: uncultured Alphaproteobacteria bacterium; assembly: GCA_963805325.1. Lineage (GTDB taxonomy): Bacteria > Pseudomonadota > Alphaproteobacteria > Rhizobiales > Afifellaceae > DASWJZ01. Next base: position 532,538 of record CAWDTS010000001.1, read on the forward strand.
GCATCCGCCTCACGGTCTACAGGGGTGGATGGATCATCGGCGGCGCGGGGGGCAGCGGCACGCTGACGTTCCACGGCCGCAGATACGCGCTCGGGATCGGCGGCGTGAGCGTCGGCTTCACCTTCGGCGGCTCCAAGGCCGTGCTGTCGGGGCGCGTCACGCATATCCGCCGCCCCTCCGACGTCGAGGGCGTCTACGGCGCCGCCGGCGCGGGAGCCACGGTCGGACGGGGGGCCGGCACAATTATCCTGACCAACGAGAAGGGCGCGGTTCTCGAACTGCAAGGCCGCCAGGTCGGATTGATGGTGAACGCCGACTTCAGCGGCCTTGCCATCTCCGTGAAGTAAGGGAGCCTTCGTTCGCGAGGCGGCGCGTCGTCAGCGGAGTCAGCCCCGTCTCGCCTTCTCGATCTCCGCCACATCGATCTTCTTCATCGTCATCATCGCGTCGAAGGCGCGCTTCGCTTCGGCGCCGCCGGCGGCCATTGCTTCGGTCAGGACGCGCGGCGTGATCTGCCAGTTGAGGCCCCACTTGTCCTTGCACCAGCCGCACGCGCTCTCCGCGCCGCCGTTGCCGACGATGGCGTTCCAGTAGCGGTCGGTTTCCGCCTGGTCGTCGGTGGCGATCTGGAAGGAGAAGGCTTCGGTCTGCTTGAACATCGGGCCGCCGTTCAGCCCGATGCAGGGGATGCCGCAGACGGTGAATTCCACGACCAGCACATCGCCCTGCTTGCCGGAGGGGTAGTCGCCCGGCGCGCGGTGGACGGCGCCGACGCGGCTGTCGGGGAAGGTCTTGGCGTAGAAGCGGGCGGCCTCCTCCGCGTCCCTGTCGTACCAGAGGCAGATCGTGTTCTTGGCGGTCATCGTCTTTTCCCTTCGGTGGCTCCGCGTCCGTGCCTTATCCGTTGATATCAACGGAATACGGTAGCCCAGAAACAGCAAGACCGACGTTATTCTCCGTTCTCCGCGCTACGCGATCTTCACCCCTCGCAAGGGAGCCGAAACCCAGCCTCACCCCTCCATCTTCAGCGCGGCAATGAACGCCTCCTGCGGGATGTCGACCTTGCCGAACTGGCGCATCTTCTTCTTGCCCTCTTTCTGCTTGTCGAGGAGCTTTCGCTTTCGCGTGATGTCGCCGCCGTAGCACTTCGCGGTCACGTCCTTGCGGAGCGCGGAGATGGTTTCGCGAGCGATCACCTTGCCGCCGATCGCCGCCTGGATCGGGATCTTGAAGAGGTGCTGCGGGATCAGCTCCTTCAGCTTCTCCACCAGCACCCGGCCGCGCTTCTCCGACTGGCCGCGGTGGACGAGCATCGACAGCGCGTCGACCGGCTCGGCGTTGACCAGGATCGACATCTTCACGAGATCGCCCGGCTGATAGCCGGTGATGTGGTAGTCGAAGCTCGCGTAGCCCTTCGACACCGACTTCAGCCGGTCGTAGAAGTCGAACACCACCTCGTTCAGCGGCAGGTCGTATTGCAGCATGGCGCGGCTCCCCACGTAGGAGAGGTCGACCTGCACGCCGCGGCGGTCCTGGCAGAGCTTCAGGATGGCGCCGAGATAATCGTCGGGGGTGAGGATCGTCGCGCGGATCCATGGCTCGCGGATCTCGGCGATGCGGACCGGATCGGGCATGTCGGCCGGGTTGTGGAGCTCCAGCTCCGTGCCGTCGGTGAGCCTGATCTGATAGATGACGGACGGCGCGGTCGCGATCAAGTCGAGGTCGAACTCGCGCGTCAGCCGCTCCTGCACGATTTCCAGGTGCAGGAGCCCGAGGAAGCCACAGCGGAAACCGAAGCCGAGCGCCGCTGAAGTCTCCATCTCATAACTGAAGCTCGCGTCGTTCAAACGGAGCTTTCCGATCGCGGCGCGGAGATCCTCGAAGTCGGCGGCGTCGACCGGGAAGAGCCCGCAGAAGACGACCGGTTGCGCCGGGCGGAAACCGGGCAGCGCCTCCGCCGCCGGGCGGCGGTCGTCGGTGATCGTGTCGCCGACGCGCGTATCCGCGACCTCCTTGATCGACCCAGTCAGAAAGCCGATCTCGCCGGGACCGAGTTCGCCGATGTCGACCATTTTCGGCGTGAAGAAACCGACGCGGTCGACGCCGTGGCGTGCGCCCGTCCCCATCATGCGGATGGTCTGGCCCTTCTTCAGAACGCCGTCGACGATGCGGATCAGCACGACGACGCCGAGATAGGCGTCGTACCAGCTATCGACGAGAAGCGCCTTCAAGGGCGCGGCGGCGTCGCCCTTCGGCGGCGGCAGGCGGTGGACGATCGCCTCGAGCACCGCCTCGACGCCGAGTCCGGTCTTCGCCGAGATCATCACGGCGTTCGAGGCATCGAGCCCGATCACGTCCTCGATCTGCTGCTTGATTCTTTCCGGCTCGGCGGCCGGGAGGTCGATCTTGTTCAGGACCGGGACGATCTCGTGGTTGTTGTCGATCGCCTGGTAGACATTGGCGAGCGTCTGCGCCTCGACGCCCTGGCTGGCGTCGACGACGAGGAGCGAGCCCTCGCAGGCGGCGAGCGAGCGGTTCACCTCGTAGGCGAAGTCGACATGCCCTGGCGTGTCGATCAGGTTCAGCTCGTAGTCCTCGCCGTTCTTCGCCTTGTAAGCGAGGCGAACCGTCTGCGCCTTGATGGTGATGCCGCGCTCGCGCTCGATCTCCATGGAATCGAGCACCTGCTCCTTCATCTCGCGCAGATCGAGCCCGCCGGTCATCTGGATCAGCCGGTCGGCGAGCGTCGATTTTCCGTGGTCGATGTGAGCGATAATCGCGAAATTGCGGATATGATCGAGGCGTGTGGTCATGAAGCTTCCGTGGTCGGGGGCGCATGTAGCACTGCCGCGAGAGGCTTCAAAGCGGGGCGAGTGGAGGAGCGATGGGCGGCGAGCCGCATTTTCGGGTCTTGGAGGCGGAAGAGGCGCATCTTCCCGGCATCCTGACCATCTACAACCATGCCGTGGAACACTCGACGGCGATCTGGAACGATGTCGTCGTGGACCTCGAAAACCGCCGCCAGTGGTGGCGGGGGCGGACGGAAGCCGGCTTCCCGATCCTCGTGGCGGTGGAAGGGGCCGCAGCGGGCGACCAGGTGCTCGGCTACACCAGCTACGGCCCCTTCCGGCCCTTCGACGGCTATCGGCAGACGGTGGAGCATTCCGTCTACGTAGCCGAAGCAGCGCGGCGGCGCGGCATTGCCCGCGCGCTGATGCAGGCGCTCGAAGCCCGCGCGCGGGCGGCGGGCATGCATGTGCTGCTCGGCGGCATCGCTGGCGATAACGCCGCGTCGCTTCGGCTGCACCAGGAGCTTGGCTTCAAGGAGACCGCACGCATGCTGGAGGTGGGGCAGAAATTCGGCCGCTACCTCGATCTCGTGTTCATGCAGAAGATGCTTTGAGACGGTGGAGCGCGGCAGACGGAGAAGCGCTGCCTTCCGCTAGACATTAGAACGGTTCCAATCTAACTCTCGCGCATGATTCCAGGCTTCAGCGACCGCAAGCGTTTTTCCGATCTGACCGAGCCGGAGATTCTGGCGCTGGCAATCTCGTCGGAAGAAGAAGACAGCCGCGTCTATGCGACCTACGCAGAGCGCCTTCGCCCGCAATACCCGCAGAGCGCCCAGGTCTTCGACGGCATGGCCGCGGAGGAAGACACGCATCGCCGCCGTCTGATCGAGGCTTTCAAGCGCCGCTTCGGCGAGACCATTCCCGTCGTCAGGCGCGAGCACGTCACCGGGTTCTATCACCGCCGGCCCTATTGGCTGGTCGGCAATCTCGGCATCGAGCGCGTGCGCGAGGAAGTCGGGCTGATGGAGGAGGAAGCGCGGAGCTTCTACCTGAAGGCCGCGCAGAGCACGAGCGACGCCGACACGCGCAAGCTGCTCGGCGATCTCGCGGCGGCGGAAAGCGGACATATCGAAACGGCGGGGCAATTGGAACGCCAGTTTCTCGGCGAGAGCGCAGCGCGCAGAGGAAGACGCCGTCGCGCACCGGCAATTCGTCTTGACCTACGTGCAGCCGGGGCTCGCGGGACTGATGGACGGCTCGGTCTCGACGCTCGCGCCGGTCTTCGCGGCGGCCTTCGCCACGCACGATCCCTGGCAGACGTTCCTGGTCGGCATGGCCGCTTCGATCGGCGCCGGCATCTCCATGGGTTTCACCGAGGCGCTTTCCGACGACGGCGCGCTGACTGGCCGTGGTTCGCCGATGCTTCGTGGCGTCGCGTGCGGCGTGATGACGACAATCGGCGGGCTCGGGCACACCTTGCCCTATCTGATCCCGCACTTTTTCACGGCGACAGCCCTCGCCGTGCTGGTGGTTATCATCGAGCTCCTCGTGATCGCCTGGATTCGCTGGCGCTACATGGAGACGCAGTTCTGGCGCGCAAGCTTCCAGATCGTGCTCGGCGGGGCGCTGGTCTTCGCGGCGGGGATATTGATCGGCAACGCCTAGGCTCGCCGCCAATCGGCGGGAAGCCCGAAGGTTCGCATGAGGCAGGCATCGCCCGGCCGGGTGATCCTGAGCGCGCGGCTTTCCGGCACGCGGGCGATCCAGCGGAGGTCGAAGAGTCTGCTCCAGTAGCGCCGAGCCGAGGCGCCCGGAGAGATGCGGACGGCGTTCGCTCCAGTCGAGGCAGGTTCGGCACAGAGGCCGCCTGGAGAGGACCTCCGCTTCGAGATCGATCCCGAGATCACGGAAGAAGCGCCGACCTTCGTCGGTGACAAAGCCGGCTCCGTCGGAGAAGACGACATAGTCGCTGCCGCACAGGGAGTCCGTCACGGCCAAAGCAAGCCTGCCGGCCATATGATCGTAGCAGGTGCGCGCGATCCGCAGGGCCTCGTCGCGCGGACCGACCGGGCGATAGCGTTTCGGACCCGCGGCGGCGACCGACATCAGCGCATGAATGGCATGCGCGACTTCGGGCGATGACAGGCGGTAATAGCGGTGTCGACCCTGCTTCTCCAAAGCGATCAGACGCGCCTCCGCCAGCTTGGCAAGATGGCCGCTTGTCGTCTGCGGCGTGACGCCGGCATGGCGCGCCAGCTCGCCGGCCGTCAGCGCCTGCCCGCCCATCAATGCGGACAGCATGTTGGCGCGGGCGGCGTCCCCGATGAGGCTCGCGACTTCGGCGATCGCGTTTCCGGAGGCGACGTTCGACATTCCCAAAGACTAGCAGGCGCATCGGTCGCCGTCAGCAGCCCATGGTTCGGCCACGGCCGAAACATCGGAGCAAGGGTTCAGGCCAAGGAAGAGGGCAGCAGCAGCATCTTCGTGGACAGCAATGATGACGATCAGCCGGCCGAATATGACGAAGGAGCTCGCACTTCTAATGGCGCTTTCCGCGCTATGGGGCGCCTCCTACACCTTCATCAAGGTCGGCGTCGAAACCATCCCGCCAGTGACCCTGATCGCCACGCGCACGCTCCTCGCGGGCGTGATCCTGACGGCGATCATTCGCTGGCGCGGCCTGCGCCTGCCGAAGGACATCGCGACGTGGCTCAGGTTCCTGGTTCAGGCCTGCCTCAACAGCGTCGTTCCGTTCACGCTGATCGCATGGGCGGAACAGACCACCGACGCCGGGTTGGCGACGATCCTGAACTCTACCTCTCCGATCTTCGCGTTCCTGCTGACGGTGTTCATCACCCGCCACGAGGCGGTGACGGGACGCAAGCTGCTCGGGGTCGCGGCTGGGCTCCTCGGGATATGCCTTATCATCGGCGTCCAGGCGCTCGGCGGCCTCGGACGCGAGCTGTGGGCGCAGATCGCCATCGTCGCCGCGACCATCTGCTATGCGGGCGCGGCGATCTTCGGAAAGGGCTTCAAGGGCCTCGACCCGATGATGCCGGCGGCGGGGTCGATGATCTGTGGCGCAGCGGTCCTCACCCCGGCGAGTCTCGCGATCGACCGCCCCTGGACGCTGGCTCCCTCCACGGCGTCCGTGCTCGCGCTCCTCGGGCTCGCGGTCTTCTCGACCGCACTCGCCTTCGCCATCTATTTCCGTCTGGTGCAGACGCTCGGTTCGGTCGGCACCACGGCGCAGGCCTATCTACGCGTGCCGATCGGCGTCGCCATCGGCGTGCTCTTCCTTGGAGAGACCCTGACCTCGACCGCCTGGCTCGGCCTCGCCTGCGTCGTCGCCGGTGTCGCCGCGATGACCGTTCCCGCACGTTTGCGGGCGGCGGTCTGAGCCTCCGAGACGCCCGGATTCCGAGCGCATTCCCAGGCCCAATCGAAATTGGTCTGATCTGCTCGGCGTTCCGGTTGAATCAGCAATGGTGGCATAACGCGCGTCAGGTCGCGCCGGCCGTCCCGCCTTCGGCTTCTGCGCCGAGCGGCGGGGGCGGAGCGTCCGCCGGCTCGTGCTCGTTCACCCAGCGGATGCTCTTGTAGTCGAAGCCGCGCTCGATCGTCGGCTTCACCACTGAGAAATAGGGCGAGAGGTCGAAGTCGCGCGGCGCGTAGAGCGAGTGGTGGCGTATGTAATAGTGCTGCCGCCTCGCGCGCCGCGCCGTGCCGTCCTCGCCCGGCGCGGGAACGACGCGCGGCAGGATCGGATAGCCCACCGCCTGGAACCCTTCTGCGATCAGCGATGAGCAGATAGCGCGGGTCGGGTCGCCGGAGCCGAAGGCGATGGCGCGCCGCCGCCAGCTCTTGGGGAGCGGCACCGGAAAGAAATAGCGGATCAGGTCGAAGAGGTTGCGCATGTCGTAGCGGAGCCCGATCCGCTCCACCATGAAACGCACCACGCGCTGCTGATCGGGATAGGAGAGCATCACCGGACGGCAGACGCGGGTGTTGAAGGTGGTGTAGCGGGAGAGCGGCGCCGATACGCAGCCCTCGCCGAGATTGACTTCGACGAGCACATGCGGCTCGCCGTCGGGCTCGGTCCTTCCCGGGATGTCGCCGACGAAAAGCGCAGCGTGCGACCAGCTCGAGGTGGTCATGTACTCGATCACCATCGAGATGTACTGGTGTCCCTCGACGAGGAGCACGTCGCCGGGCTTCAGTATTGCGCGGAGCGTATCGGGGTCGGAGGGCGTGTAGGGCTCGTAGCCCGAAGTCTCGCGCCGGAGGCGCTCTGCGAGCCACCGGCCGATCTTGTCCAGCGTTGTGTCGACCGTCCCGGTCATCCCGCCATCATGCGGGATCAGTCCTCAAGAATCTCTTTTTCCGCCACCGTCGTGTCGGCGTTCAGGCGATAGACCAGTGGCACGCCGGTCGCGATCTCCAGCTTCAGGATCTCGTCGGTGCTGAGTTTGTCGAGCACCATGACGAGCGAGCGGAGCGAGTTGCCGTGGGCGGAGACGATGACGCGCCGGCCGCGCATCACGTCGGGAAGGATGCGCGTCAGGTAATAGGGCCAGACGCGCGCGCCCGTGTCGCGCAGGCTCTCGCCGCCCGGCGGATTGGTGGCGTAGGAGCGGCGCCAGATGTGGACCTGCTCCTCACCCCATTTCTTGCGCGCGTCGTCCTTGTTGAGGCCGGAGAGGTCGCCGTAGTCGCGCTCGTTCAGCGCCTGGTCGCGATACTCTTCAAGCCCGGTCTGACCGAGCTCTCCCAACATGAGCTTCAACGTATTCTGCGCGCGGACCAGTGCGCTGGTATAGGCAACATCGAAGGTGAGCCCCTTCGCCTTCAGCTTCCTGCCCGCGGAGCGTGCCTCTTCGACGCCGACTGGCGAGAGATCGACGTCCTTCCAGCCGGTGAAGAGATTCTTCAGGTTCCATTCGCTCTGGCCGTGGCGCACGAGCACGAGAAGACGGTCCATGGAAGCTCCGATCGTTGCGGGCGAACGACCTCCCTTCAAGGGAGACCGTCGCGCTGCCTCGCCTGCTATCTTGCGCCTGACGCCACGGTCAAGGCTACAAACCAGGCAACGCCCATCAGCAAGAGCGCCGCCAAGCCGTAGACGTGCTGGGCGCGGCGGCCCTGCGGGATGTGCCGGCCGGCGACGTGGAGCGCCGCGCCGCCGCAAATGCCGGCCAGGAAGCCGGCGATGTGGGCGCCGAAATCGGTGCGCTCGCCGCCAAATCCGAGAAACGCCAGCAGCATGACCCCCGCGGCCAAGGGAAGCCAGGCGCGTAGGCCTCGCGCCCAGCGCGAAGGCCCGCGCCGCCACACGAGCGTCGCGAGCAGCCCAAGCGCCGCGAACACGGCCGTCGAGGCGCCGATCGACGTATGCTCGGGCGGGGTCACGAGCGCGTTCAGCACGTTGCCGAGGCCGGCCATCAGCAGGGTGGAAAGCCACGCCAGGCCGGGCCCGACCCGTTGCGCGAGGACGAGGCCGAGCACGCCGCCCGCGAAGATGTTGCTGGCAAGATGCTCGATATTCGCGTGCAACGTGAGCGCCGTCAGCGCCCGCCACCATTCGCCGCCGAGCATCAGGCCCGACTGCGCGTAGCCGGCCGCGTCCCAGTCGAGACCGAACAGGCTTCGCCCGGCCGCGACGTAGATGACGATGAGCAGCGTGCAATAGGCGAACGCCGCGTCCGCGCCTTCCCAGATCGGCGGGAGCGACGGTTCCGGCCGGCGTAGATTCTCGCGTTCGAACTCGGCAAGCTCGTAGCCCGCCCTCAGCGCATCCTCGGCGGCCACAGAGAGCGCGACGGCGCCCGGCCCCCGGTGCAGGCGCGAGCCGATCCCCATCGAAGCCAGAACCAGCGCAGCCGCTTCGGCATCGCGGGACCTTGGATAGCGGCCGACCTCGACCCAGGCGTCGTCGGAGACGTGGCTCAAGCGACGCGCCTCAGAGCCGGCGTGGATCGACGCCCATCGCCGCCGCGATCATCGCAAAATCGTCGCGCGGGACGGAGAACAGGCTGCGATGGAAGAAGAGCCCCCAATGCGTGCGGTCCTTGATGAAGGAGAGCCGGTCGAGCAGCGGATAGACATCCGCCTGGCTCGCCTTTGTCTCGAAGGCAATGTCGCGCCGCCAGCCGACGCGGCCGGGCATCATCTCCGCCTCGTAGGGCTCGCGCTCAGTGAATTTTCCGATGGCCGTGAAGGCGCGAATTTCATCGCCGCCCTTCAGAAGGGTGCGCGGCGAGTAATAAGCGAGCCACTCGCCCGCGCCGGTGCGCATCACCGCGTCGTGCCGCCCGTGCGCGAACATGGCGAAGCCGCCGGCAAGGCAGCGGTCGACGCCGACCTTCGGAACGACGGCGATCCAGTAGCGGGGACCGACAGGTTTCTTCGTCGCCATTCGTGCAAATCCCTTAGGCCGCCGGCACGAATGGCGGCCACCTAACCTCCCTCATGCTGAGGTGTGAGCGTAGCGAGCCTCGAAGCACGCATCAAAGCCTTCCGGCGCCTTCTAGACGTTCCTTCGAGGCAATGCCGGCCGAGGCCGGCATTGCACCTCAGGATGAGGGCGGTGGATTTGACCAGGCGAATGACTGCAGAGGCCCCGGCCCTGCCCGCCCTCGCCCGCAAAAAGAAAGGTCAGTGCAGCCCCAAGACATCCTGCATGTCGTAGAGCCCCGGCGTCTTGTCGAAGGCCCAGAGCGCGGCGCGGACGGCGCCGTGGGCGAAGTTGTCGCGGCTCTCGGCGCGGTGGATGAGCTCGATGCGCTCGCCCTCGCCGGAAAAGATCACCGTGTGGTCGCCGACGACCGAGCCGCCGCGAAGGCTTGCAAAGCCGATGGCCTCACGCGGTCGCGCGCCGGTCATGCCGTCGCGGCCGCGCAGCGACTTTTCGGCAAGGTCGATGCCGCGCCCCTCCGCAGCGGCGTGCCCCAAAAGGAGTGCGGTGCCCGACGGCGCGTCGACCTTGTGGCGATGATGCATTTCGACGATCTCGATGTCGTAGTCCGGCCCGAGCACGGCCGCCGCGCGCTTCACGAGGCCGGCGAGGACGTTGATGCCAAGGCTCATGTTGCCAGCCTTCACGATGCGGCAATGGCGCGCCGCCGCCTTGAGCCGCGCCTCGCCGGCGGGGTCGATGCCCGTCGTGCCGATGATGTGGACGATGCGCGCCTGCGCGGCGAGCTCCGAATAGGCAAGCGTCGCTTCCGGTGAGGTGAAATCAAGGAGCACATCGGTATGCGCGAGCACGGGGAGCGGATCGGCGCCGACCGTGACCCCTGTCTCGCCGGCCCCGGCGATGAGCCCGATGTCCACGCCCTGCGATTCGGCGTCCGGCCGGTCGAGCGCGCCAACGAGCTTCAACTTCGGCTCGGTGAGGACGGCGCGCGTCAGCGCCCGACCCATCCGCCCGCCGGCACCGGCAACGACGACGCGAAGCTCAGCCATTCTCGCTCCCCTCCCTGGCCCTTCCCCGGGAGGGACGGGCCCCGCGCCCCTATAGCAATGGCGCCTGGCGGATGAAACCGCCGCACTTGCCTGACTTGCGTGGGCGGAAAGAGTAAGAGGGCGGCATGGACATGGCATTGCGCAGAAAAGTGGAGGAAGAAAGCGGCTGGTCGGGCCGGCGCCTCAAGCTTTCAACGCTGATCAGGCTGCGCTGGCTGGCGGTCGGCGGGCAGAGCGCGGCGATCCTCGTGGTCGGGCTGTGGTTCGGCTTCCCGCTGCCGATGGGCGCCTGCTTCGCGCTGATCGCGCTTTCCGCCTGGCTCAATCTCGGGCTCCGGCTGGTCTTTCCGCCCGCCTATCGGCTCGACCCGAACTGGGCGGCGCTGCTTCTCGCCTACGACCTCCTGCAGCTGACCGGCCTCCTCTATCTGACCGGCGGTCTCGAGAACCCGTTCGCCATCCTACTTCTTGCGCCGGCCATGGTGTCGGCGACGACGCAGCAGGCCGACAAGACGTTTCTGGTCGGCGCCATGACACTCGCCGCGGCGACCGTGCTCATCTTTGTGCATCGGCCGCTGCCGTGGTTCCCGGGCGACGTCTACAACGTGCCGCTCCACTATGTCGGCGGCGTTTGGGTGGCGCTCGTCTCCGCCCTCGCCTTCATGACCTTTTATGCATACCGTGTGGCGGAGGAAGCGCGCGTTCTCGCCGGCGCGCTCGCGGCGACGGAGCTCGTCCTGCAGCGCGAGCAGCACCTCTCGGCGCTCGACGGCCTGGCGGCCGCGGCGGCGCACGAACTCGGCACGCCGCTTGCCACCATCGCGCTCGTCGCACACGAGCTTGCAAGCGAGCTCAAGCCCGACGACCCGCACGCGGAGGACATCAAGCTGATCCGCGCACAGTCGGAGCGCTGCCGCGAGATCCTCTCCAAGATAGCCTCGCTCTCCTCCGACCCAGCCGGGCATCTTCGGCTGATGCCGCTCTCGCACGTGCTCGAAGATGCGGCCGCCCCGCACCGCGACTTCGGCATCGATATCTCGATCGCGCTGAAGGGCGAGGCGCCGGAGCCGGTCGCCGGCCGCAATCCCGGGCTCCTTTACGGACTGGGCAACCTCGTCGATAACGCCGTCGACTTCGCCAAATCGGAGGTGCACATCCTGGCCGAGTGGTCGGAATCGGAGGTGACGATCACCATCGACGACAACGGCCCGGGCTTTTCGCCGGAGGTCATCGACCAGCTCGGCGAGCCCTATGTCACGACGCGGCGCGCCGATCGAGAAGCAACGCGAGAGCATGGAGGGCTCGGTCTGGGCATTTTCATCGCCAAGACGCTACTTGAGCGCTCCGGGGCAACGCTGGCCCTCGCCAATCGGAAATACCCGGAAACCGGGGCCTCCGTCACGGTTTCCTGGCCCCGTACTGAGTTCGAGGCGACCGGGATGGCGGCGTTAGCCAAATAGACCGAGAGGGCCTACCAGAGCTTGATCGGCCGTGCGTAGTGCTTAGGTTTCCCCCAGCCTCTATGATAGCGAGCGCCCGCAATGCTTGAACGAGCCGAATTCATGGCCGACCAGCCATCTGAAACCGCACCCGCAGACGGGGAGGTGCTCCTTATCGTCGACGACGATAAGGCCTTCCTGCAGCGTCTCGCGCGCGCCATGGAAAAGCGCGGCTACGTCACCGAGACGGCGGAAACCGTGGCGGAGGCGCGCCAGAAGGTGGAGGCGGCGAACCCCTCCTTCGCGGTCGTGGACATGCGGCTTGAGGACGGGAACGGCCTCGACGTGATCGAGATGATCCGCTCAAGGCGCCCCGAGGCTCGCGCCATCATCCTGACCGGCTACGGTAATATCGCGACGGCGGTCACCGCGGTGAAGCTCGGCGCGGTCGATTATCTCTCCAAGCCCGCCGACGCCGACGAGATCCACGCGGCGCTGATGCAGAAGAAGGACGCCCGCGCGCTGCCGCCGGAAAATCCGATGTCGGCCGACCGCGTGCGCTGGGAGCATATCCAGCGTGTTTACGAGCTTTGTGATCGCAACGTCTCGGAGACGGCGCGCCGCCTCAACATGCATCGCCGCACGCTGCAGCGTATCCTGGCGAAGCGCGCGCCGCGCTAGAAGAATCAGCCAAGCCCGGCCGAGAAGTCCGGGTCTTCGAGGTCGTGCAGCCGGTGGGCGCCGGCGCGCGCGATGCGTATCAGCATCTCCTTGCGCGTCGCGGCCGGCAGCTTGACGCAGTCCGACGGTCGCAGAATCTCCGCGCCATAGGGGTCGGCGACGATCAGCCCCGCCTCCTCGGGGAAAATCTCGGGCGGCACATGCGGGCCGGTCGCGAAATAGAAGTGGTCGGAGTGGAGGAGATAGTCCTGCCATTTCGAGTTGGCGCGAAAATCCTCGATCGATGATTTTATCTCCACGATGGTGATGGCGCCGTCGGGACCGAGCGCCACAAGATCGGCGCGCCGGCCCGAGCGGAGCGTCACCTCGGGGATCAGCGCCAGCCCCTCGGCGCGAAGCCGCCGGCAGACGCCGCGGCGAATGGCGAGCGCGCGCTCCGACTGACGGCCGTCGATGGGGGCCGAGGGCGCCTCGTCTTCGAGACGCCGCGCCTGCGTGACAATTCGGATGCTCAACGGTCTTCCTGCCCGGGATTCGATTCCACCAGAGTTTGACCGATCCGGCGGCGGAAACAAAGCCGGAACGACACTCGGTAATTTGCGGAAACTTAACCGGGATCGTTCACCACATGAAAACGACGTTCTCGCGGAGTTGAGTATGGTGGCGCGTATCGGGAAGGCCGGCCTTGCGGCGGTTCTCGCTTGTGGACTCGTGGCGGCAGGCGGCTGCTCGCGAACCCAGCAATATCTGGCGACAGGCGCGGTGATCGGGGTCGGCGGCGGCGCGCTGGTCGCGGCGGCGACCGGCGGCACGGTGCTCGGTGGCGCCATCGTCGGCGGCGCGCTCGGCACCGGCGGCGGCTACATCGCGTCGCGCTAGACTTCGGTGGCGCGGCTCAGGCCGCGTCGCTGTCCAGCACCAGAATATCTTCCGGCGCAAAGCTTACCGTCACGTTCTCGCCCGGCTTCGGCGGCGGAGCGTTCGGGTTGTTGAAGGTATCGAGCGACACCGTATTACCTCCGAAGCGCACACGCACGCGCACCACAGAGCCGAGGAAGTTCACGTCCTCGATGGTGCCGGAGAGCTGGTTTCTGCCTCCGGCAACACCGTTCAGCAAAACCGCTTCGGGGCGGAGAGCGACCGACCGCTTGGCGCCAGGCGCCGCGCCGGCGATGCCGTTCGCGGTGATGATCTCCTGGCCGTCGACCACCATCCGTCCGCTCGAGGCATCACGAACCTCTGCGTCCAGGATGTTCAGGGTGCCGACGAAAGAGGCGACGAAGCGCGTGCTCGGACGATTGTAGATTTCGAAGGGCGTGCCGACCTGCTCGGCTCTGCCCTTGTACATCACCACGATGCGATCGGAGATCGACAGCGCCTCTTCCTGATCGTGCGTCACGAAGACGGTCGTGATGCCGAGGCTCTGCTGGATGGCGCGAATCTCCTCGCGCAGAGAGACGCGCACCTTGGCGTCGAGCGCGGAGAGCGGCTCGTCAAGCAGGAGCAGCTTCGGCTTGGGCGCCAGCGCCCGCGCCAGAGCAACGCGCTGCTGCTGGCCGCCGGAGAGCTGGTAGGGATAGCGTGACCCGAGCTCCGGCAATCTGATCAGCGACAGCATCTCGGCGACGCGCTGATCGGCTTCGGCCTTCGCCACTCCGGCAACCTTCAGCCCGAAGCCGACGTTCTGGGCAACGGTCAGGTTCGGAAACAGCGCATAGGCCTGAAAGACCATGCCGACGTTGCGCTGATTGGGCTTGAGCCGCGTGATATCGCGCCCCGCGACGACCACGTTGCCGGCGCTCGGCTCCTCAAAACCGGCCACCATGCGCAGGACCGTCGTCTTGCCGCAGCCTGAGGGTCCGAGGAAGGAGATGAATTCGCCGGCCTCAACGTCGAGGTTGAAATCCTGCACGACGGTCGTCGGGCCAAAGCTTTTTCGGACACTCTGGATGCTGAGGAAAGGGTCGGCCATTTGGTGTTCAACCTTTCAAATCAGCGGGCATGGCTCGATTTCGGCGCGAAGCGAGACAGTATCTGGATGAGCGACATGCAGCCCCAGGTGATCGCGAAGGCGATGATGGCGAGAGCCGCCGGCTCATAGGCGCGATTTGCGCCCATGTTCTGCAGGTAGGGGCCGAAGGCCGGCCGGTTCAAAAGGCTCGCCATCGTGAACTCGCCAAGCACGATGGCGAAGGTCAGGAACGCGCCGGAAAGCACCGCGATCAGCACGTTCGGAAGGATGACGCGTGAGAGAATCGTGGTCCAGCCGGCGCCCAGAATCTGCGCGGCCTCGGTGAGAGTCCGCACGTCAATGGTGCGAAGCCCGGTGTCGACGGCGCGATACATGTAAGGCAGGGACAGCGTCGCATATCCGAAGACGAGCAGCACGTTCGTGCCGGTCGCGCTCCCAGGAACGGTAGCGGCGAGTTCGATCCGTACATGCGGATATATCCGAACACGATGACGATGGCCGGAATGACCAGCGGCAGAAGCGTGATGAACTCCACGACTGGCCGCAGCCCGGGCAGGCGCAGCCTGATCCAGTAGGCGGCCGGAACCACGACCAGGACGCCGACGACGATCGTGAAGATGGCGGCGAACACCGAATAGGCGAAGCTCTGCTGGAAGTGGACGTCGCCGAGCACGACCTTGTAGGCGTCGAAGGAATAGACGCCACGCCGCATGCGCATCGAGAACTCGAAAGTCGCGATAAGCGGAATGAAGAAGTAGGCGGCGCCGACGCCGAATACGACCCACGCCCAGAAGCGGCCGGACTTCATTTCAGCCACCTCTCGCTGCGCGTGCGGAACCAGATGTAGAAGACATTGGCGAGGCCGGTGATGACGATCATGCCGAAGGCGATCGCGTAGCCGAGATGCGCGTTGTGCAGCACGTCGCCGCGTATCTGCGCGTAGAGAAGGATCGGCACGATGTTGAGAGACGAGCCGGTCAGGGCATAGGCGGTGGCGATAGCGCCGAAGGCGTTGGCGAAGAGCAGGATCACCGTGCCGAGGAAGCTCGGCCAAAGAACCGGGATGACCACCATCCGCCAGTACTGGCCCTGGGTCGCTCCGAGCGTCGAGGCCGCCTCACCCCATTCCTTCTTAATCCCGTCAATCGCCGGCACGATGATGACCACCATCAGCGGAATCTGGAAATAGAGGTAGGTGAGCGTCAGGCCCCAGAATGACAGGACATTGAAGCCAAAGGCATAGATGTTGATGCCGATCAGCGTGTTGAGCAGCACGGTCACGAGACCGAGCCGGCCAAGCGTGGCCAGGAAGGCAAAGGCCAGCGGCACGCCGGCGAAATTCGAGGCGACGCCTGAGAAGGTCAGCGCCGCGGAGCGAATCCAGTTGGGCAGCCCGCCGCGCACGATGGCGATGGCGACGGCCAGTCCGACAAACGCGCCGATGACGGCCGACGCAACGCTGACCTTTACGGAAATCCAATAGGCGCTCAGGATCGACGAGCAGCCCACGTAGTGCCGCAGCCAATACGACAGACGACTGCAGGAAGCCGCCGTCAATGACGACAGTGCATTCCTTCCTGGTCGAATCGGCCGTGAAGAGGCTGGCCAGATTCGTGAGAGTGAAGTCTCCCGCGTTGTTCTGAAACGCCCCGAGCATCAGATACGTCGTGGGCAGGATCAGGAACATCAACGCGAAGACGAAGAACGGCGTCACGCCGAGCCAGTGCGTCGGCATCTTCATGCTCGCGCGCGAACCCGGCGGAACAGCGAGATTCGTCGGTCCCCGCCGGACCATGCCTGGCTCGACTGCGGTGATGTCGCTCACTTGCCGGACCCCGCCCCCAAGAGCCCGGGCGGCCAAGGGGGCCGCCCGGAGCGTTTGTCAGGTCTACTGGACGTTGGCGCCGACCACCGAGTCCCAGTTCGTCGTGATGGCGGTCTTCGCCGCGCCCTGCTCGTCAAGGCTCGGGAACACGGCCGCCGCGTAGCCCTCGGGCGGCGGCAGCTTGTCCATCATGTCCTGCGGGATCTTGCCGGCCTTCGCGAGGTCGTTGAAGCGGATCGGGTGGCAGTAGCCAGCCAGCCAGCCGAGCTGACCTTCATCGGAATAGAGGTATTCCATCCAGAGCTTCGCGGCATTCGGATGCGGCGCGAAGGCGCTGATCGCCTGCACATAGACGCCCGCAACGACGCCGGTCTTCGGAACGATGACGTCGACCGGCGGATTGCCGTTCAGCGTGTCGCGGCCGGCAAGCGCATTGTAGTCCCAGGCAATCAGGATCGGCGTCTGGCCCTGCGCCAGCGTCGCCGACTTGCCGATGACCGGGACGAAGTTGCCGGCGGTGTTGAGCTCCTTGAAGAAATCCAGACCGGCGGTGCCGGCAGGCTCGCCCGCGGCGGCGCCCTTCGACAGACCGGCGGCATAGACGGCCTGAACGGCCTGGTTCGAGGTGCGCGGATCGCCCGCCAGCGCTACGGCATTGGCATACTCGGGCTTCAGGAGATCGGGCCAATCCATCGGTGGGTTGGACACCAGATCCTTGTTCACCTCGAACGAGAGCACGCCGTAATAATCGCCGTACCAGGCGCCGTCGGCGTCCTTGGCGCTATCGGGAATCGTGTCCCAGGTCGCGACCTTGTAGGGCATGATCAGCCCCTCTCCTTTCGCGGTCGGTCCGAAGGAGAGGCCGACGTCGATCACGTCGGGCGCCTGCGGGCCGGCATTGCCCTTATTGGCGCGGATCGCCTCGACCTCGTCGCCCGAACCGGCGTCGGGATTGAGCTCGTTGATCGATATCCCCGGATACTTGGCCTTGAATGCGTCGATCACAGCGCCGTATCCGCACCAGTCGTGCGGCAGCGCGATCGTCGTGAGCTGCCCTTCCTTCTTGGCGGCATCGATCAGATCCTGGCTTTGGGCCAGCGCAAATCCCGTGGACGCTCCGATGGCGAGCGCCGCCACCGACGTCATGCTTATTAGTTTGCTCATACCCCTCACCTTTCCTCTCATCGCTGCAGGTGTGCCGCAGCGCAAAAACTGAAAAGCGGCGCAAGATTTTGCGCCGAACGAACCCAACTAGCGCCGCTGCGTAACGCTTATGTGTCAGCTCAGCGGCGCCGCAGCTCCTCCCCCTGTCGGCCAACGCGAACCGCAAAAGGCCGGAGGCCCCCTGGGGGGCGGATTGGAGGTTAGGGCGAATTTCCCTTCCCCGCCAGCCGGCAAGCGCGCGCCCACCGCCAGTTGTGACGCTTTTGTGACGCAGCCGACCTCGCTGTTGATGCTGCGGGCGCGAAGAAAAACTCGCGGCGGAGCCTCACGCAGGCCCTTCAAGAGCGGCGCGAGCGCACAGAGATCTGGCGGCTCTTCGCGCCGGGGAGAATCGCCCTGATCGGCTCACGCTCGCCGCGGACGCCGTGATCGGCTTCTTCGTGCCGCTCGTCGGAGCACTCGACACCGATACGCTGATGGCGGCCGCCCTCACGGAAGGTCTGTCGTGACCATTTCGGGCCGCGCGGCGCGGATCGTGGCCGTCGCGCTCACGGCATCGCTCGTGCTCAACGTCTTCGCTGTCGGTTTCGCCGGCTCGGTCCTTGTCGGCGCGCGAGGCGCGGACCAGGACTGTTGGGGCGTCCACGAGCAGGGCGTATATGACGCCCTGCTCCAAAGTGTCGGAAACGAAAGCCCTCGTCTTGAGCCTTGATCTTCAATCGCGCGCCGGCTGGCCGGAGGAACTCCGCGTCCTCATCGAGCGCTATCCGCGCGAAGCCTGGACCGGCCACGGCAATCTCGGCGAAGTCGCACAGTTCTGGCTCGACCGGCACGCCGAGTTCCGCGCGCTCGGCAAGATGCTTGCCCAGGCGACAGAGGATTTTCGCGAGGCGAAGCTGACGCCGGACGCGTTCCGCCGCTTCTTCGCGCCACGCCTGCAATTCTTCCTGCAGGGGCTCGAAGGCCATCACCAGATCGAGGATTTCCAATATTTCCCGATCTTCCGGCGCGCCGAGCCGCGTCTGCTGAAGGGCTTCGACGTGCTTGAGGGCGACCACGAGGCAATCCACGCCGACATCTTGCGCGTCGTCGAAGCAGCCAATGGTCTGCTGCGCACTTTGGAAGGCGGCTCCGACGCCCTCCGCGCGGCGACCGACGCCTATGCCGAAACCAGCGGACGGCTTCTGAAGAGCCTCGTCCGCCACCTCGACGACGAGGAGGATCTGATCGTTCCGGTCATCCTCGATCAGGGGGAGCGCAAGCTCTTCTACGGTTGAGTTTGGCCTCTCTCCGCCGATTTCCCTTGACTTTCAGGCACCTGGCGACCATATGCGCTCCGATAGCGGCAGCGCCTCAAGACGGCGCTCGGCAGAGGCAGCGTGAAAGCGTCCGCAAGAAAACGGACCCGGCCTCGGTCTTCATTCGCTAGAACCACCAGACAGCCCTATTCGCGCGGGTCGTCTCACGACACCGCTTCGGCCGTATGCGATTCCTCGCGTCCGCCGGGCTTTGATTTAACCGAAAGAACCAATTGACCCAGTTTACCGATTTCGCGCTTAGCGAAACCATTCTTCGCGCCGTCGCCAATGCAGGCCATAGCGCTCCTACCCCGATCCAGGCGCAAGCCATCAGCCCCATCCTCGCCGCCCGCGATCTTTGCGGCATCGCGCAGACGGGCACCGGCAAGACGGCCGCCTTCGCACTTCCTATCCTTGAGCGGCTGTCCTCCACACGGCCGACGCGCGCTCCCGGTCGTCCGCGCGTGCTCGTGCTGACACCGACGCGCGAGCTCGCCACGCAGGTCGCGCAGAGCTTCCAAACCTACGGCGCGGGGCTGAAACTCAGCGTCTCCGTCGTCTTCGGCGGCGTCTCGCAGCGCCCGCAGGCGGATGCGCTGAAGCGCGGTGTCGACATCCTCGTCGCCACGCCCGGCAGGCTCCTCGACCTGATCGACCAGCGGATTCTTTCGCTCGCCGCGATCGAGATCCTCGTCGTCGACGAGGCCGACCAGATGCTCGACCTCGGCTTCATCGTGCCGCTCCGCAAGATCGTGAGAGCTCGTGCCGGAGCAGCGGCAGACGCTCTTCTTCTCCGCGACGATGCCGAAGACGATTTCGCAACTCGCCGACCAGCTGCTTTCCGATCCGGTGCAGGTCGCCGTGGCGCCCGTCGCCTCGACCGTCGACAGCGTCGCGCAAAGCGTGATGTTCGTGTCGGGCGGCCAGAAGCAGTCTCTGCTTCAGCATATCCTTGCCGATCCGGCGATGGAGCGCGTGCTCGTCTTCACGCGCACCAAGCATGGCGCCGACAAGGTGGTGCGCAATCTGATCCACGACGGGATCGACGCCGCCGCGATCCACGGCAACAAGAGCCAGCCGCAGCGCGAGCGGGCGCTCGCCGCCTTCAAGCGCGGCACGACGCGCGTGCTCGTCGCGACCGACATCGCGGCACGCGGCATCCACGTGGAAAACGTCACGCATGTGGTGAACTACGAGCTTCCTAACGTGCCGGAGAGCTACGTCCATCGTATCGGGCGGACGGCGCGCGCCGGTGCCACCGGAATTGCCATCTCCTTCTGCAACGGTGAGGAGCGCGCCTATCTCCGCGACATCGAGAAGCTGACGCGGACGAGCGTTCCGGTCGTTGCACTTCCTGGGGGCATCGTAGCGGGCGTGGAGGCTCCGGCGCCGGCAAAGCGGCGCGGCAGCAGGCCTGAGCGTCACCGCAACGAGCCGCGGCGCGAGAAGCAGGCTGCTTCGCGCAAGCCGAAGAGCGGCGGGCGCAAGGAGGGCGGCGGCCGAAAGGAGAATCGTGGCCAGAAGCGTGAGCGCTATTCCGGCCTCGACCCGAAGACCGGCCTCCCGGGCTTCCTGATGCGCCCGACACGGCGTGAGGACGAGCGGGCGGAGGCGTAAGCCAGCCTCACTCTCTTTTAGGACCCCTCCCCACAAGGGGAGGGGATGCGCCTTGACCGCGCCACCTTGATCGGCACATTCGCCCGCACGTCTGGCGAGGAAACGCGAATGGCGATCGGAACGATAGGTCTCGCAACGGCACTGATAGCGGCGAGCCTTTTTGCAGCCCCCCTGCCCGCGCTTGCGGCGCAGTGCGGTAAGACCGGAGCGGGTTTTGAGCCATGGCTCAAGTCCTTCGAGCAGGAGGCTTCGGCCGCCGGTCATTCGCCCGGCGCGATCAGCGCGCTCAACGGCGTCTCCTACGACCAGAAGGTCATCAGCGCCGACCGCCGGCAGGGCGTCTTCACGCAGAGCTTCAACGAGTTCTCCGGCCGCATGGTGGCGGACTACCGCATGAAGCAGGGGCGCGGCCTGCTCAAGAAATATTCCGATACTTTCGCGCGCGTCGAGCGGGAGTTCGGCGTGCCGGGACCGGTCATCACGGCGTTCTGGGGACTTGAGACGGATTTCGGAGCAAATCTCGGCGACTTCAACACGCTGCAATCGCTTGCGACGCTCGCCTATGACTGCCGCCGGCCCGAGATGTTCCGCGGCGAGCTGATGGCGGCGCTGTCGCTGCTCGATCACGGCGATCTTTCCGCTTCCGAGATGAAAGGCGCGTGGGCAGGCGAGCTCGGCCAGACGCAGTTCGTCCCGAGCTACTATGCCGATTTTGCCGTCGACTATGACGGCGACGGCAAGCGCAATCTCGTCAGGAGCGCGCCCGACGTTCTCGCCTCCACCGCCAATCTTTTGAAGCACCACGGCTGGCAGGCCGGACAGCCATGGCTTGAGGAAGTGCGGGTGCCGTCCGAGATGCCGTGGGAGGAAGCCGATCTTGCGATCAAGCATCCGCGTTCGGCGTGGGCCGGCTTCGGGGTGAAGAAAGCCGATGGGAGCGCGCTTCCGTCCGACGGGATGCAGGCATCGCTGCTCCTCCCCATGGGTCGGCTCGGGCCGGCCTTCCTCGCCTATCCGAATTTCGACGTCTACACGCAGTGGAACCAGTCGCTGGTCTACGCGACAACGGCCGCCTATTTCGCCACGCGGCTTGCCGGCGCCGGACCGGTGCAAAGGGGCAGCGCGGAAGCGCCGAGCCGTGCGCAGGTGCAGGAGGTGCAGCAGCTTTTGAAGAAGCTCGGCTACGACGTCGGCGGCGCCGACGGCGTCATCGGTGCGCAGACGCGCGCCGCGGTGAAAGCCGTGCAGCAGAAGCTCGGTCTTCCGGCCGATTCCTATCCCGACCCGACATTCCTCGCCGCGCTGAAGCGGATGTGAGCTGCGATGGCTGTGCTGCATCGCGCCGAGACTGCGCTCGTCGCCGGCGCGCCGCGTGAGCGCGCGAAGGCCGCGGCGATCCTGATCCACGGGCGCGGCGCGACGCCTGAGTCGATGCTGCCGCTCGCCGACGCCTTCGGGCGCGACGACATCCGCTACCTCGTGCCGCGCGCCAGCGGAAACACCTGGTATCCGGATTCCTTCCTCGCGCCGATCGAGGCGAACGAGCCGTGGCTTTCGTCGGCGCTGGCGCTTGTCGGCGCGTTGGTCGCGCAGCTCGAAGATGAGGGATTCGAGACGAGCAAAGTCGCGATTATCGGCTTTTCGCAAGGCGCGTGTCTCGCGAGCGAATTCGCGGCGCGCAATGCGCGGCGCTACGGCGCGATCATCGCGCTGACCGGCGGGCTGATCGGCCCGCCCGGCACGCCGCGCGACTATTCCGGAACGCTCGACGGCACGCCGGTCTTCCTCGGTTCAAGCGACGTCGACCCGCATGTGCCGCTCGAACGCATCGAGGAGACGGACGAGGTTCTGACGCGGCTCGGCGCGAAGGTCGACAAGCGCATCTATCCCGGGTTCGGGCACAGCGTGAATGATGACGAGGTGAAAGCCGCGCGGGCGATGCTCGCGCGGCTCGTTCAAGTCTAGACCGGCTGGAGGCCGGCCTCGATCTCCTTGCGCCGACCCTCAAGGAACGGCGGCAGCGAGAGCAATTCGCCGAGCGTCTCAATCGGCTCGTCAGCGGCGAAGCCCGGACCGTCGGAGGCGATCTCGAACAGGATGCCGTTCGGCTCGCGGAAATAAAGGCTCCTGAAATAGAAGCGGTCGACCTTGCCGCTGTTCGGGATGCGCATCTTGTTCAGACGCTCCGCCCAGTCGCCGTATTCGGTGTCGGGCGTGCGGAAGGCGACGTGATGCACTCCGCCGCGGCCCTGGCGCGCCGCCGGCAACCCGGGCTGCACCGCGACGTGAAGCTCCGCGGCCGGCCCGCCTTCGCCCATCGCGTAGACATGCACCGTGTCGCCCGGATTCTCCGGATGCGGATAGGTGCGGACCGGCTGCATGTTCATGACGGCAGTCAGAACCGCATCGGTAGGCGCGAGGTCGGGAACCGAAAGCGTGATCGGGCCGAGCCCGCGCACCTGGTTCTCAGATGGCACAGGGCTCTTCGCCCAGGGATGCGCGACGCCCACGCCGGCATCGTCGACGAGGCTCAGGCGCTGGCCCTCGGGATCTTCAAGATCGAGCGTCAGCCTCCCGTCGCGCTCGACGATCTCGCCGTGCTTGACGCGGTGCTCGTCGAGGTGGGCGACCCACCAGTCGAGCGTGTCCTTGCCCGCGACGCGAAGCGCGGTGCGCGCGATCGAGTGCGTGCCGCGACGCTCGGGCGCCGCCGGCCAGTCGAAGAAGGTAATGTCGGAGCCGGGGCTCGCGAGGCCGTCGGCGTAGAAGAGGTGGTAGGCGCTGACATCGTCCTGATTCACGGTCTTCTTGACGAGGCGCATGCCGAGCACGCCCTCGTAGAACCGCCGGTTTCCGGGCGCATCGGCCGAAATGGCGGTCAGGTGGTGTATGCCGGTGAGTTGCATGATGATTGTGCTCCCAGCGCAACTATTGGGGAATTCGGATCGCTACTTAAGTGAGAAATTGTGTGATTCCAGCGCCAATTAGCGCAAGGCAGCCATGGCGGAGGCGCAGCATTCAGCCCAGGTTCAGCCCTGAAACCCCCCCAAACACGCGCGCGTTATTCGCGTTGCATGATGGGGTGCAAACTGATTTGCTTTCACCAGGGGGGCGCATGATGGACGCGAAGGCCTCGTCGGCGGAGAGGAATTTGGCGCGCGGACTGGTTGCGGGATGTCGCGGCCGGCGCGCGGTGCGTTTCTGTGGAGGCGCCGCGCTGCTTGCCACCTCCGCACCCCCCATCGGCACGCAATAGTCTTGGAGTAGTGGCCTTGGGCCGATTGGCAGCGCGCCTGCGCTCGTTCTTCACACTTGGGCTTTCCGGCGACCTCGCCGAGGTGGGCAGTCATGCGCGTGCGGTCGACGCGCGTCTCGCGAAGATCGAAGAAGACCTTGTGACGCTTCGCACCATCGTGCGCACGCGCGACGACAGGGCGAAGGAAAGGCTGAAGTCCGGGCTCGCCTCACTCGTCAACACGCTCTCGATCCTCCCCGAGATGAACATCAAGGGCGCGGTGCCGCCCTTCCCGCATCAGGGATTCGAGGTCACCGGTGAGCAGGCGGCCTTCCTCTTCCATCTCGTGCGGCGCCACCGGCCGAAGCTTCTCCTGGAGCTCGGCTCGGGGAGCTCGACCGTCCTCTTCGCGGCGGCGCTTCGCGCCAACGGCGCGGGCCGCATCATCTCGGTCGAACACGACGCGCTACACGCGCGCCACACGGCGCAGCTTCTGGAACAGGCAGGGCTTTCCGATCGGGTCGAGCTGGTGCTCGCGCCGCTCTCCGAGCTGAAGCTCGACGACCGGGCGTTCCAGTGGTACGACCTTGCTCCGCGGCTCAGAACCCTGGCGGAGAAGATCGATTTCGTCTTCGTCGACGGGCCGCCCGGCAAGGTGCAGTCGCTCTCCCGCTATCCGGCGCTGCCGATTCTCCTGCCGCATCTTTCGCCGCGCGCACTGGTCTTCGTCGACGACGCATCGCGCGAGGACGAGACGCGGATGGTCGCGATGTGGGCGGAGATGGAGCCTGCCCTGTTCGAGACCGAGGCACTCGATTTCCTGCCGCACGCGCCGGTGCTACTGACGATGGCGGGAAGCGAAAGCCGCATCGCGGAGCTCAGGCGCGCACGCGAAGAGCGCGCCGAGCCCCCGGTCGAAAGCGAGATCGAGCTGTTCGGCCAAGGTCGGCGCAGCGGCACTTCGTGATCGGCGAGAGCCCTCCCCCTTTTCGGGGGAGAGCGACGCGGTGACTCACACCGTCTCGAACTTCTGATCCTTGACGTAGTCGCGGAAGCCCCAGAGCGCCTCGTTGCACTTCGCCCAGCTCTTCGTGTCGGCCATCCGCTTCAGCCACGCTTCGATGTTCGGATAGCCACCGAACGACGTGCGGATCGGCTCGCCGCAAGTGAGCAGCGCGGCGCCGAAATAGTCGGCGATCGTCATCTGATCGCCGGTCAGGTATTTGTTGCCCTTGCCGAGGATGTGGTCGTTCAGCACCTGCAGCCAGCCTTTGGTCTTCTCCTTCGCCCATTCGAGCGTACCCTTCTGGATCTCGTCGCTCGGGCGCTTGTGGTGCGGGAAGACCTGCGGATAGACGAGGCCGTAGGCGTAGTCGTGATAGAAGTGGGTGTTGAACCAGTCCATCATCTCGTTGACCTTGGCGCGCGCCTTCAGGTCTTTCGGATAGGCGGCAAGGTCGAACTTGTCGGCGAGGTATTTCAGGATCGCCGAACTTTCGCCCATCGTCAGGTCGCCATCGACGAGAGTCGGAACCTGGCGATTCGGATTGACCGAAATGTAGGGCTCCTGAAAGTGAGCCCCGGTCATCAGGTCTATGATCTCCTCTTCGACCGGCAGGTTGTTGTCCTGAATGAACATGCGCACGGGCCGGCTCGTGTTCGAAACCGGATGCATATAGAGCTTCACGTCTGACCTCCCCTTCTTACGTTTCGCCGGAATTCCCGGACTCCTACGCCCGAACTCAATTCCGGATGCCGCTTACCCCGGATCACGCTCCGGCGCGCTCCGGCTTCTTGATCTTCTTCCCCGTCTTCTTCGCTGCTTTTTTCTTGTAGGGATCTTTGGCGCGCCGATCCTTCGACAGGCTCGGCCGGCGCTCGCGCGTCAGCATCTCGATCGCGTCGGCAAGGTGCACCTCGGCGATGTTGGGGTCGCGGCGCGACACCCTGATCTTGTGCGCCTCCATCAGCACGTCGACATGCGTCATTCCCGCCGGCGGCTCGAAGCGGTAGGAGGCGAGTTCCATCATCAGCCCGAGCGGATCGCGGAAATAGATCGAATCCATGAAGCCGCGATCCTTCACGCCGCTATGCGAAATGCCGCGCTCGTCGAGGCGCTTCACCGCCTGCAGGAACGTCACGCGCGAGACGGAGAAGGCGATGTGGTGGACACTTCCCTGGTCGCGCGCGACGGGTGTGGCATCGGGCGTGCGCGTCTCGTCGGAGAAGACCGTGATCAGGCGGCCGTCGCCGGGATCGAAATAAAGGTGGCTCTCGGTCGCGAGATCGAGATTCGGCTGCTCGAAGACGAAGGGCATGCCGAGCACGCCCTCCCAGAAATCGATCGAGGTCTGCCGGTCGGCGCCGACCAGCGTGATGTGGTGCACGCCTTGCGTCTGAAGCTTCTGCATCGATTCCTCCGCCGCTCTTGGCCGACGTCCCTTGGCAGCATTCTAGCCGAATGAAGCGGAATTGCGCAGCGGCGAACAGCGCCGCAGGCGGCGGTCGCCCATGCACACTCCGACGCGGATGCCTCAGGCGGAAAAAGCGATGTTCGTGCCAGTGGCCCGGTCGAAACAGTGCAGCTTTCCGGGATTCAGGCTGAATTTCACCGTGCTTTCGACGTTCACCGGGGTCGTCGCAGGAACCGTCGCGCGGAAGAGATGCTGGTCGACGCGAAGCGTCAAAATCTTCTCGACGCCGTGGTTCTCGACATCGTGAACGCGCGCCTCGACCGCCTCATCGGGACCGACGAGAACATCTTCGGAGCGAATGCCTACGGTGATCGGACGGCGATCGCCGGTCTTGGCCGCAGCCGATTGGAGCGGGACATCGACCTTGCCCGACATCGCAGAGACGCGCCCGCCGCTAAGCTCGCCGTCGAGCAGATTCATCGCAGGCGAGCCTACAAAGCCGGCGACGAAAACGTCGCGCGGGGCGTTGTAGATATCCTGCGGCCTGCCGACCTGCACCACGCGGCCGGCATTCAGCACGCCGACCTTGTCGCCCATCGACATCGCCTCGATCTGGTCGTGGGTGACGAAGACGAAGGTCGCGCCGAGCTTCATCTGCAGATCCTTCAATTCCGATCGCAGAGCCTCCCTGAGCTTGGCGTCGAGGTTGGAAAGCGGCTCGTCCATCAGAAACGCCTTCGGCTCGCGCACGATAGCGCGGCCGATCGAGACGCGCTGCATCTCGCCGCCGGAGAGCTTGTCGGTCTTGCGGTCGAGAAGATGGTCGATCCTGAGCGTATGCGCCGCCTTTTGGACGCGCTCCTCGATCTCCGACGCGCTGTAGTTCCTGACCCGCGATCTCAGCGGAAACGCCAGGTTCTGGTGCACGGTGTAGCGCGGATAGAGCGAATAGTACCTGAAAGACGAGCGCGACGTCGCGCTCCGCGGCGCTCCAGTCGCGAACGTCCGCGCCGCCGATCGAGATCGTGCCGTCCGTCGGCTTTTCGAGCCCGGCGATCAGGCGGAGCGTCGTCGTCTTGCCGGCCCCAGTCGGACCGAGAAGCACGAAGAACTCGCCGTCGGCGATATCGAGCGAAAGGTCGCGCACGGCGGTCGCGCCACCGAAGGTCTTCGTGACATGGTCGAGGCGGATATGCGCCATCTTACTCGCTGAGCCTCACATTGATGGCGTCGCCGCTCTTGGAATCGAAGAAGTGCGTCTGGTTCTCGTCGAGCTTCACCCACACCGTGTCGCCCGGCTTGCCGACAAAGCCGCTCGCGGTGCGCGCGCGCAGGAATTCGTTTCCGACCTTGAGATCGACGATGTCGTAAGCGCCGAGCGGCTCGATGATATGCGCTTCGACCGGGACGTGCCCGGCCGCCGCCTCGTGGGAGACCAGCACGGCCTCCGGCCTGATACCGAGGACCAGATCGGCATCGGGACGGCCGGCGCCGGCCATGCGCTCTTCAAGATCGCGCGGGAAGTCGAAGGCCGCGGCGCCGTCGCCAAGCATCACCTTGGTGTGCGCGCCGTTCGCCTTGAGCCTGGCCTTGGTGATGTTCATCACAGGGCTGCCGACGAATTGGGCGACGAAGAGGTTCGCCGGATGCTGATAGACGTCGGACGGTGTGCCGACCTGCTGCAGGACGCCCTCGTTCATGATGGCGATGCGGTCGGCGAGCGACATCGCCTCGACCTGGTCGTGGGTGACGTAGACGGTGGTCTGGTCGTTCTCCAGATGCAGGCGCTTCAGCTCGGTGCGCATTTCCTCGCGCAGCTTGGCGTCGAGCGCGCCGATCGGCTCGTCCATCAACATCGCCTTCGGCCGGCGCACGAGCGCGCGGCCGATCGCGACACGCTGCATGTCGCCGCCGGAAAGGTGCGACGGTCGCTGTGAGAGCAAATGCTCGATCTGCAATGAGTGCGCCACGGCGCGAACCTGGGCATCGATCTCGGCGCGGCTTTCGCGCGTGGCGCGGAGGGGAAAGGCGATGTTGTCGTAGGCGGTCAGGTGCGGATAGAGCGCGAAGAGCTGGAAGACGAAGGCGATGTCGCGGCGGCCCGGCTGCAGGCTCTGCACCGGCTGGCCGTCGATCAGGATGTCGCCCGTGTCGATCTCCTCAAGTCCGGCGATGGCGCGGAGCGTCGTCGTCTTGCCGCAGCCGGAAGGGCCCAGCAGCACGACGAATTCCTTGTGCGCGATTGTGAGGTTCAGCTTCCGGATGACGTAGTTGTCGCCGAAATACTTCTCGACGTCGCGGAGCACGATCTCGGCCATGGCGGCTCAGCCCTTTTCCCTGGCTGCAGCCGGGTCCGGTTTGACGTGTGAGAAGATCAGGAAGCCGACGAGGCCGACGAGGATAATGGTCACCCCGTAGCGATGGAGCACTTCCACCCACGGCTGGCAGAGTGCCACGATACCGATCACCATCAGCCATTGCGACAGCGGCTCGAACACCTTCACGCTGAGTTCCTTGAATCCCATGGGCCTCTATTTCCGGATGGCGCCGAAGGTTACGCCGCGCAGGAGGTGGCTGCGGAGGGCGAAGGTGAAGATCGCAACCGGCAGCAGGAAAAGAAACGTGCCCGCCGCGATCACTGTCCAGTCGGGCAGACCGGAGCCAAGCTGCGAGGGAATGAAGGGCGGCGCAGTCTGGGCGCGCCGGTTGGTCATTATCAGCGCAAAGGCGTACTCGTTCCACGCCGTGATGAAGCAGAAGACCGCCGTCGCAGCGATGCCTGTCGTCGCCTCCGGCAGCACGATCTTGAAGAACGCCTGCAGCCGCGTGTAGCCGTCGACCAGCGCCGCCTCTTCGTATTCCTTCGGAATCTCGTCCATGAACCCCTTCATCAGCCAGACCGAGAAGGAGAGGTTGAACGCGACGTAGAGGATAATCAGGCCGATATGCGTGTCGTTCAGTCCGACCACCCGGTACATCAGATACATCGGAATGGCGACGACGACAGGCGGCAGCATGCGGGTGGACAGGATGAAGAACAGCAGGTCGGCCTCACCTGCGAGCTTGAAACGTGAGAAGCCATAGGCGGTAAAGGTCCCCATGCCGACCGCAAGAACCGTGCTGATCACCGCGACAATCAGGCTGTTCAGGAAGCGATCGGGATAGGCGGAAAGCTGGACGCTGCTGCCAACCCTCAGCACCCGCTCGCCGCCGTCATAAATCTGCTTTTCCCACCACGGCGCCGCGGCATAGTCAGCCGGATCGACGGGCTTCGTCATCTGCACCCGCTTGGTGAAGAGCTTAACGAAGGGGGTAATCTCTGGGGTGAAAAACACGGTCGGCGGCACCGACGTCGACAGAGCGCGCGGTTTGAACGCGGTGGAGCCGATCCAGTAAAGCGGCGCCAGGAACATGACGGTCGCGATGAGCACCGTAACAATCGCGAGCTTGTTGAAAACCGCGGCGCGAGGCGAGGCGACGACGGCCATCTCAGCGCTCCTTCACGCGGTTCAGATATTTAACGTAGATGTTGGTGATGGCGAGCACCATGATCAGAACGATGTAGGCGAGCGCACAGGACTTCCCGGTGTCCCATTGTTGGAAGGCCTGCTTATAGAGCCGGATGGCAATCAGCTCCGTCGTGGGCTGCGTCGACATGATGTAGGCGATGTCGAAAGTCTTGAACGCCTCCATCGTACGGAAGATCAGCGCGATCAGGAGCAGCGGCAAAACCAGGGGCAAGGTGATCCGGGTGAAGGTGTACCAGGCGCCGGCACGGTCGATCGCCGCCGCCTCGTAAAGGTGCTTCGGCACCGCTGAAAGGCCGGCAAGCGAGAGGAGCATCACGAACGGTGACCACATCCAGATGTCGGTGATCGCGATCGCGTAGAGGGCCGTGTCGGGATTCGACAGCCATGCGAAGCTGCCGAGGCCGAACACGTAATTGATCGGGCCCCAGTTGGGGCTGTAGAGGAGCTGCCAGAATAGACCCACGACAGCGGCCGACATCATCATCGGCAGGAGCAGCAGCGTGGTGACCAGGCCCTTGAAGCGAAACTCTCGGTTCAGGAGCAACGCCAGACCAAAGCCGACAAGCATTTGCCCGGCGACGGAGACAATCACGTATCGCGCTGTGATCGCGAAATTCGACCAGATGTGATCGTCATTCAGCAGGTCGCGATAGTTCTGCAGCCCGACGAAGCTCCACGGGACGTTATTACGGTTAGCAGCATAGTCGGTGAACGAATAGCCGAGCGAATAGATCAGCGGAAAGATGTTGAAGACGATCAGGAACAGGACCGTCGGGATTATGAATAGATTGCGGATCGTACGATCGGACCACCCGCGCGCGGCCGCGCGCGAAGCAGGATCGAGCCGCGTTATCGCCGCTGTTGCCAACGCAAATCCCCCAGAAGGAAAACCGATCGGAGGAGGCTAGGCCCCCTCCGATCCGCGATTTTCGGCCGCTTAGTAGCGGTTGTACTTCTTGAACGTCGCCGTCCAGTCGGCCTCGGTCTTGTCGAGCGCCTCCTGTGCGGTGCCCTCGCCGCCAACCACAAATGGATAGATGTGCTGATTGAGCTGGTCGAGAACCTCAGCGTATTCCGGCGTCGCCCAGAAGTCCTTCACCATGAACATGGTGTCGTAGAACGCCTTGTTGTACGGCGTGGCGTTCTGGAATTCATCGGACTTCAGCACGGCCTGCGAGCAGGTGTAGCCACCGAGCTCCGCCCACTTCTTCTGGGTGTCGTCCTTGATGAACCATTCAAGGAACTTCATCGCCGCCGCCTGCTTCTTGGAGTAGGCGACGATCGAGATGCCCTGACCGCCAAGCGCCGCGAAGCGCTGGCCGCCGGGGCCGGCCGGATTGGCGAAGAAGCCGGTGACGTCGGCGTTCGGATTCGTCGCTTTGTTCACCAACGGCGGGAAGAAGGCAAAGAAGTTCATGCTCATCGCAGCCAGGTTCTCGGTGATCGCCTGGTTGTCCTCGACGAAGAAGGTCTTGCCCCAGCCCGGAGGCGTGAACTTGTAGAGCTGCTTGTACATGTCGAGGCCGGCAGCCGCCTCTTTCGAGTTGGTGATGCCGTCGACCTTGTAAGTCGCGTAGTCGCCGAGTTCGCCGCCATAGCTGAAGATCGTGCTTTCCACGCCCATCGCCATCGCGTCATAGGAGTTGTCGGTGTAGAGCGCGATGCCGTACTTCTTCTCGTCGGGACGATAGAAGAACTCGGCGATGTCCCGCATCTGAGCATAGGTCTGCGGCGGCGCGAGATCGTAGCCGTATTTGGCCTTGAAGTTGGCCATTTCGGTCGGATCTTCGAACCAGTCCTTGCGGTAGGCCCAGCCGACCGCGTCGCCCTCGAGCGGGATGGCCCAGTACTTGCCGCTTCCGCCAGGATACTCGGCGTAATATTTGATCGTCGCCGGCGCCATGACGTCGGTC
Organism: uncultured Alphaproteobacteria bacterium; assembly: GCA_963805325.1. Lineage (GTDB taxonomy): Bacteria > Pseudomonadota > Alphaproteobacteria > Rhizobiales > Afifellaceae > DASWJZ01. Next base: position 563,882 of record CAWDTS010000001.1, read on the forward strand.
AGTTTGTGCTTGTTGAAGAAGTCGGTCAGGTCGACATAATGACCCTGGGTCGCCCCGGCGCCGAGCCACTGCGAGTCGCCAACGACCATGTCGTAGGCATCGCCGTGCGCGTTGAACTCGGCGAAAGCCTTGGTCTGGAAATCGGTCCACGGCGTCGTCTCGACGGTGATCGTGTCGCCCAATTCCTTCGAATACTCGTTGACGAGTTCCTGCAGGTAATTCGCCGGATCCCATTCGGCCCAGAAGATGGTCAGATCTTCCGCGTTGGCGGCTGAATGCAGCCCGCCGGCAAGCACGAACGTTGCGCCCGCCAGCAAACCAGTCCACGTTTTTCTCATTTCCCGTTCCTCCCTTGCGATTGCCGTCCGACACGACGGAGCGACAATTCGATTGCGCCGTTTTGCGGCTAGCCCTTCCTTTTGCGCGGCCGTGCTGCCGCGTTCTTGTTGGTTTTTGCTGCAACGCCGGCCCGGTTCTCTGCCGCGGCTTCGGCGATCGCGGTTTCGACGATAGCGTGCGCCGCCCATTGGGCAACGCGCCGCACCTCGTCGTCGTTGATTCCCCAAATATCCTTGAGGACGATAATGGCCTCAATCCCAAAAATGAGTGACAGGGATTGTGCCAGCTTGTCAAACGTTTGCGCCGGAATCCGGCCCTTGAGCGGCACCAGCGCGTGGCGCAGCACGGCCTTGCGATTGCCGCGCACGAGGCGCGGCTCGGAGCCGAGCGTACCAGCCTGGCGACGCGTCCACTGATCGAGCGCCTGCGAAAGCGCGGCGCGGTGCGTCGCCTCATATTTCAGCATGCGCGGAAAGGCGAAGCCGAAGAGCCCGGCCACTCGACGGTCGGCGTCGGCGTCGTCGGAGTCCCAGGCGAGGATTGGCCCGAGCGCCTCGTCGACGACCGCCTGGATCATGGCCGCCTGGCTCGGGAAATAGCGGTAGGCGGTGGCGCGCGAGACTTCGGCTGCTTCGGCGACGTCGCTGACGGAGGGAATGAAGCCGTCCTGCATTAGGTGGATGGCAGTCGAAAGCATGTGGCGGCGCATACGCGCCCGCGGACCGCGTTCCGCAGCCTCGCTCTGCTCTCGCACTTGACCCGAGACGGACATACCAATACGGTACGGCCGTCTCAAAACAAATGCAAACCAAAAAGCGATAAGAAAGTCGCTTGCAGTCGTCGGGGAGGCGATGAAGCGCAAAGACAGCGTCGGTACGACGAGCGCCAGGAGCGCAGCACGCGCTCGCGCGGAGGCCTGAGGCGTCGATGCCACTTATCGCACGCAAAGAAATCCTGGAGAAATTCCAGGACATGGTTCGCTGCCGCGTCCCGATCGTCGGCGGCGGCGCAGGCACCGGCCTTTCGGCGAAATGCGAAGAGGCCGGCGGCATCGACCTCATCATCATCTACAATTCCGGCCGCTACCGCATGGCGGGGCGCGGCTCGGCCGCGGGGCTTCTCGCCTACGGCAACGCCAATGAGATCGTTAAGGAGATGGCGGCGGAGGTTCTGCCGGTCGTGAAGGCGACGCCGGTGCTCGCAGGCGTCAACGGCACCGACCCCTTCGTGCTCATGCCGCAGTTTCTCGCGGAACTGAAGGCGATGGGCTTCTCCGGCGTGCAGAATTTTCCGACCATCGGCCTTTTCGACGGCGTCATGCGGCAGAGCTTCGAGGAGACCGGCATGGGCTACGGTCTCGAAGTCGACATGATCGCCCAGGCGCACGCGCTCGACCTCCTCACCACGCCCTACGTCTTCAATCCCGACGAGGCGACGGCGATGACCAAGGCCGGCGCCGACATCGTCGTCGCGCATATGGGGGTCACCACCGGCGGAGCGATCGGCGCGACATCGGCCAAGACGCTCGACCAGTGCGTCAAGGAGATCGACGCCATCGCCGAAGCCGCCGTGCGCATTCGCAAGGATGTCATCGTGCTTTGCCACGGCGGGCCGATCGCCATGCCGGACGACGCCGCTTACGTGCTGAAGAGCTGCCGCCATTGCCACGGGTTCTACGGCGCGTCGTCGATGGAGCGGCTGCCGGTCGAAACCGCGCTGACGGACCAGGTGAGAAGCTTCAAGAAGCTGGCGTTTGACGCGGCCTGAAGCACCGAGACGCAAGGAGGAGCGTGATGGCGGGCAAATTCGTGATCGCCAAGGAGATGAAGCCGGAAGTGCTCGAATGGGGCAAGCTCGGCTGGATGAGCAATCCGCCGAACACCGGCGCCAAGCAGCTCACTGTCATCGACGTGACGCTCAGCCCCGGCAAGGGGCACGACTTCCACAAGCACCCCGACCAGGAAGAGGTGATCTACTGCGTTTCCGGCCAGGTCGAGCAATGGGTCGACCGGGAGAAGCGTGTGCTTGGTCCGGGCGATTGCGCCTTCATCCCCGCTGGCGTGGTGCATGCCTCCTTCAACATGGGAGACCGCGACGCCAAGGTCGTTGCAATCCTCGGCCCCTGTGTCGGAGAGATCGGCTACGAGATGGTGGACGTCGCGAGCGACGCACCGTGGAACGCGCTTAGGAAGAAGTGATCGATTGGCGTGCCCTCTGCGGTCGTCATTGCCGGGCTTGACCCGGCAATCCATTCCGTCGCGGTCGCGAATGTTACCGCCGTCACGGAATGGATGCCCGGAACAAGTCCGGGCATGACGACAGCTGTGTGATAACGGTGCGCGCGGCTCAGGAGGAAACGATGGCCAACAACTACCCGAAACTGCACAACGCCATGTGGCCCGGCATCGTCGGCAAGGGCTCGGGCGACGGCGAGCCGATCATTCCGCTCGACACGCTGCTGAAGCTCACGCGCGATGCGCGCGGACCGAACGGCGAGAAGTTCGACGGCGTCGATCTGTTCATCGTGGCGCCGCATTTCGACATCGATTCCGACAAGGACGCGGTGAAGAAGATGGCCGACCACATCGCCTCCTATGGCCTCAAGGTCGGCTCCTTCGTCGCGCCGATCTGGGGCGGCGCCGGCGGCGGCTCGGCCATGGGCACGGCCGACGAGCGCAAGACGTTCGTCTCGCAGGTCAGGAAGGCGTGCGCCATCGGCCAGGAGATGCGCAAGCTCGGCATCCGCCCGACCGGCGGTGTGCGGATCGATTCCTCGACCAGCGTCGAAGCCTGGGACAAGAACCCGAAGGAAGGCACGAAGCTCATTGCCGAGACGTTTCGCGAAGCGGGCAAGGTCGCGCAGGATTACGACGAGTTCCTCGTCGCGGAGGGCGAGATCTGTTGGGGCGGCATGCATTCGTGGCGGGAGAACGTGAACCTGCTTGAGACGGTGGGGATGCCCGGCGTCGTCGGCTATCAGGCCGACATGGCGCATTCGATGCTCTTCGTCCTCGGCGCCAACGCGGAAAAAGACCGCATCCTTCCGAAGGACTACGACTGGAACGACAAGGGCGCGCTCGACGCGGCCTACCACAAGGTCGCCGATGCGCTGCGGCCATGGACCTATGACTTCCACGTCGCGCAGAACGACGGCTCGACCTTCGGCTCCGGCGACCATGAGAAGACCGGCCGCCACTGCCAGGTTACCGATCCGAACGGCAAGCTCGATATCGCCAAGCACGCCGGCTACTGGCTGCGCGACGAGAAGGGCGCGCTGACGAAGACAATGCGCCACATCTGCTGGGACGGCTGCATGTTCCCCAACAGCGTGATGGAAAGCCAGGAGACGTGGAACGCCGTACTCGGCGCGATGATCAAGGTGCGCGACGCACACGGTTGGAGCGAGTAGCGGAGCCGCCTCTACCACCCTCATCCTGAGGTGCGGGCCGACCTAGTCGGGCCGCCTCGAAGGAGGTTCCGGAAGGCGCTGGGACGACGCGATGCGTGCTCCGAGGCTCGCTTCGCTCGCACCTCAGCATGAGGGAAGGAGGGAGCGCTCCAAGAAACGGGCGGGAGAGGAACTCAATGGCGAAGAAGAAACTGAACATCGGCATGGTCGGCTACGGCTTCATGGGCCGTGCGCATTCGAACGCCTGGCGGCGGGCGCCGAATTTCTTCGATACCGGCTACGAGCCGGTGCTGAAGGCGGTCGCCGCGCGCGACAAGACGAAGGCGCAGGCCTTCGCCGACATGTGGGGCTACGAGTCGGTCGAGACGGACTGGCGAAGCTCATCGAACGCAAGGACATCGACGCAATCGACATCTGCGTGCCGAACGATCTGCATGCTGAGATCGCCATCGCCGCGGCGAAGGCGAAGAAGATGATCCTCTGCGAGAAGCCGCTGGCGCGCGACGCCAAGGAAGCGCTGCCGATGGTGCGCGCGGTGGAGCGCGCCGGCGTGCCGAACACGGTCTGGTACAATTACCGGCGCATCCCAGCAGTGACGCTGATCAAGCAGATCGTGGACGAGGGCAAGCTCGGCAAGATCTTCCACTACCGCGCCAGCTTCCTGCAGGACTGGACGATTTCTCCGGACGTGCCGCAGGGCGGCGCGGGCACCTGGCGGCTCGACGTGAAGGCGGCGGGGTCCGGCGTCACCGGCGACCTTCTGGCCCACTGCATCGACACGGCGATCTGGATCAACGGCAGCATTTCAAAGGTTTCGGCAATGACCGAAACCTTTGTCAAAGAGCGCAAGAACGCGCTGACCGGCAAGACACAGAAGGTCGGCATCGACGACGCGGCGGCGGTGCTCGCGCGGTATTCCAACGGGTCGATGGGCACATTCGAATCGACGCGCTACGCGCGCGGCCACAAGGCGCTCTACACGCTGGAGATCAACGGCGAGCACGGTTCCTTCATGTGGGACCTGCACGACCTGAACCATCTCAAATGGTTCGACCATTCCAAAGAAGGGCGCCTTCGGGGATGGACCGACGTCCTCGTCACCGACGGCGAGCATCCCTATCTCGGGAAATGGTGGGTGCCGGGCCTGACCGTCGGCTACGAGCATTCCTTCGTGCACCAAGCGGCGGATTTCCTCGAAGGATTGAAGACCGGCAGGCCCTGCTCGCCGACCTTCCGCGAGGCGCTGGAGACAACCAAGGTCTGCGACGCGATCCTGAAGTCCGGCAAAACCGGCAAATGGGAGGGCATTCGCTAGCTGATCTTCGCGTGCGCGTTCCGGGCGATCGCCCGGAACGCCGTTGTCGCAGTCTCAGGTCGCGGTTGCCGGATCGATCACCGCTTTCACCTCGGTGATGATGTTGGCGGGGAAGCCTGAGAGCCGCGCGTGCTCGCGGATCGCGGCTTCGTCCTCCGCAAGGTAGATGCAGAAGGTCTTGTCGTCCGCGACATAGCTCTGCTGCCACTGGACCCGAGGGCTCAGCTTGGCCAGCGCATCGTTGGACTTGTGGGCGATACCGCTGAAGCCGCGCTGGTCGTTCTGGCCGACCCCCGCGACGCTGCGCTCAATCACGAATTTCCTCATCGCATTGTTCTCCAGTTGACTTCCGCCCTGCGCGCATCAAGCCGGATTTCGCCCAAATCCGGCGAGTGTCGAAAATGTCATTTTACGGGGGCGTTCCCGCCATGCTCGTTACGCCCATGATCGACGTCACAATTCTTTACGCGCCGGACGGCTCCGTCTCCTCGTCAATCGCGCCGCTCGAGGTCTTCTACGCCGCGGGCACACGCTGGAACCTTTGCGTGAGCTCCGATCCGGAGCCACGATTCCGGGTGACGACCGTCTCGGTCGACGGAAAACCCGTCGTCGGCGGCGCCGGCGTGCGGGTCATTCCCGACAGGCCGGTGAGCCGCGATCAAGCACACCAATCTCGTGCTGATCCCCTCCGGCGGCACCGACCTCGATCTCCTGATCAAGAAGAGCGCGCCGATCATCCCGTGGCTGCGCGAGATGCATGACAAGGGCGCGCTCATCGCCGGCGTTTGCACCGGCGTCGCGATCCTCGCCGAAGCGGGACTGCTCGAAGGGCGGCGCGCAACCACGCATTGGGCCGTGGCGGATCAATATCGGGAGCGCTATCCGAACGTCGATTGGCAGCCGCAGCTCCTCGTCACCGAGGACCGTGGCGTTCTGTGTGGCGGCGGGGTCTACGCCTCCATCGATCTGTCGCTCTACATCGTCGAAAAGCTCTGCGGGCGCGACGTCGCAATCGGATGCGCAAAGTCGCTCGTCCTGCAGATGCCGCGCACCTATCAGACGGGATTCTCCCTGGTTCCGTACGGAACGGACCACGCCGATGCGGTCATCCGCCGCGCGGAAGACTGGCTGCACAATCATTTTCCCGACGACATCGATATCGACCGGCTGGCGGCGGAGATGGCGCTTACGCCGCGCACCTTCCTGCGCCGCTTCAAGGCGGCGACGGGCGAGACGCCGCTTGCCTATCTCCAGCGCATCCGCATCGACGCCGCCAAGCGGATGCTCGAGGAGGACCGTCTGACAATCCAGGAAGTGGGCCTCGCGGTCGGCTACGAAGACGCCGCCTTCTTCCGCGACCTCTTCAAGCGCCACGCCAGCCTGACGCCCGGCGCCTATCGCGAGCGCTACGGGCGAACCATTCACTCCACCGCCGCCTGACGCCCGTGAACTGCGCGCAGCGTCAACGTCTCCCAGGTGGCGACGATGACGAGCACGCCTGAAGCCGCGGCGCCGAGGAGGAGCGGCGTCAGGTGCTCCGCGGCGGGAGCGAGCGCGGCGAGCGCCGCAAAGCCGATGAGATGCGAGAGCGGCTGCCAGCGGACGACGCTCCTCTTGAAGAGGATGCTGCCAAGGAGGTAGATCGCCGGCCCGCCGAGCACGGCGGCGGCGGTCGCCGTCTCTACGTGACCGGAGGGATGCGCCAGCATCAGCTCGTCACCGACCGCGACGACGATGATGCCGGCGACGATCAGGATGTGCAGGTAGGTGTACGCGAGGCGCGCGACCCGCCCCGGATCGGCGGACTGGGCGATGTAGCGGCTCGCCTTCTCCGCGCCGATGTTGAAATAGATCCACCACATCGCCACGGAGCCGACAAAGGCACTGATGAAGGCGGCAAGCGTCTCCGGCGTCCAAGCAAGCTCGGCAAAAGTCGCGCCGCTGACGAGAATCGACTCGCCAAGCGCGATGATGACGAAGAGGCCGCAGCGCTCCGCGAGGTGCTCGCCGGAGATATCCCAGTCGGCCGTCGTCGAGCGGCCGAGGCCGGGCACGAAAAAGCCGGCCGAGGGCGAGACGTATTCGATGGCAAGAGCGACAAGCCAAAGCGCGAGACGAAGCTCGTCCCCCGCGACGCCGCCAGCGATCCAGAATATTCCCGCCGCGGCGAGCCAGATCGTGATGCGCTGGAAATTCCGAAAGTTGCCTGCGCTGTGGTCCTTCAGCGCCCACAGCATGAAGACCGAGCGGCCAACCTGCATGACGACGTAGGCGACGGCGAATATCAGACCTGATTGTTCGAAGGCCGACGGTATCGAAGTCGAGAGGATGAGCCCGGCGAACATCAGCGCGTAGAGCAGGAGCCTGACCGGCGTCTTCTGCGGGTCGAGCCAGTTGGTCACCCAGGATGTAAAGACCCAGACCCACCAGACGGCGAAGAGCAGCATGGTCGTGTGGAGAAGGCCGGTGGCCGACAGATCGTGCAGCAATCCGTGGGAGAGCTGCGTGATGGCGAAAACGAAGACGAGATCGAAGAACAGCTCGACGAAGGTGACACGGCCGTCCTCGTGCGAGCGGCGTGAGCGGAGCAGGCTGGTGCGGGCGGCGTGGACCATCTTCCGCCGACCTTAGCTCAAAACAGCGAAAGCTGCGCCAGCTCCGGCCTTCTGCGCGGCAGCGTCTTGGGCTGGTCGCGCAGAAGCTCGGCCTCGATGTCCTTGAGGAAGGGGGAAGCCTCAAGCCGACGACCGCGCTTGCCGCGCCAAGACCGCTCCTCGGCGCGGGTCAGGAAGAGCCGGTCCTTGGCGCGCGTCATCGCGACATAGAAGAGCCGACGCTCCTCCGCGAGGGTCGCCTCGTCCGCGGCTCCGAAGCGGAGCGGCGCGATGCCGTCCTCCAGCCCGACGACGAAGACGACCGCGAATTCCAGCCCCTTCGCCGCGTGCATTGTGAGAAGCGCGACGCGGTCGGCACGCGCGTCGAAGAAGTCGGACTCGTCGGCGAGCGCGAGCGCTTCCGCGAAGCGCGCCCGGTCGTTGCCGCATCGGTCGGCGAGCTGGGTCAGCCAGCGAAGCGGCTCGCTCGTGTCGCCCGCCGCCGAGCTTGCGGCTTCGCGCAGCGCATCGGCGAGCGGTGCGTCCGGCGCGGTGTCGAGCGAAGAAAGCAGCGCGCGAACCGCCTCGTTGTGGAGCAGCGGGCGGCGAGCGCCCGTCGCGAAGGGCATGCCGGAGCGCCGGAACGCCTCGACCAGCGCGGCGGACTGCGCTTCGGTGCGGTAGAGCACCGCGATATCGCCGAAGGCGACGCCCTTCTCCGCCGCCGCCCGGCCGCGGCCGCTGTCGATGGAGAAGAAGCTATGGCCGCCGAGCAGGCCCTCGATCTCCTTCACCACGAATTCCGCCTCGGCGCGCTCGGTCGGCGCGGCGTGGATGGCAATGCGGTCGTGTATCTCGCGCACGATCTCGGCCAGATTCGGCTCGGCATTCGTCGCGATCACCTGCGACGCCGCCTGCACGATGGTGCCGCTCGAACGGTAGTTGCGGCGCAGCCTGAGCGTCGTCGCGGCTGGATAGTCCTCTTGAAAGCGCGCGAAGGACGAAGCGTCGGCGCCGCGGAAGCCGTAGATCGCCTGGTCCGGATCGCCGATGACGCAAATGTCCTTCGGCGCGACGAGGCGCAGCAGCCGGTATTGCGCCTCGTCGAGATCCTGGAACTCGTCCACGCAGAGCGCGCGGACCCTGCGGCGCAGGCGCGCGGCGATCTCGGCGTCGCGCTGAAGCGCCTCGGCCGCGAGTAGGACGAGATCGTCGAAATCGACCCAATTGCGGGTCGTCATCAACGTGGAATAGGCGGCGATCGCCGTCGCCAGCTTCTCGTCGAGCGCCTGCGATCCGCCCCGCTTCACCTTGGAGATGCGGCGGAGAAGCGTCGCCGCCTTGCTCTCCGTGACGTCGAGCAGCTCGGCGAGCTCCTTCGTCCGCTCCGTGTCGCCGGCGATGACGAAGCCGGGATCGAGACGCGCGGCGCGCGGCTTCTCGCGGAGGATCGAGAGGCCGAGCGAATGGAAGGTGTGGACGGGTATCTGCTCCGCCTGCTGCGGCAGGAGATGCTTCAGCCGCTCGCGCATTTCCGCGGCGGCGCGGCGGGTAAAGGTGATCGCGAGGCAGTTCTCGGCCGGCACGCCGCGCTCGGCAACGAGGTGCGCGATCCGGTGCGTCAGCATCCGCGTCTTGCCGGAGCCGGGTCCGGCGATCACGATCAGCGGACCTTCGGCACTCGCGGCGCCGCGCTGGTGGTCGTCGAGGGCGGAGAGGATGGTTGAATACACGCCCTCATCCTGAGGTGCGGGACCGGCGGAGCCGGAACCGCCTCGAAGGATCGGATCGAGGGCGCCTTCGTCGCCAGTCCGCCCCTTCGAGGCTCGCTCCGCTCGCACCTCAGGATGAGGCGGACTGGGTGTCGATGCGTCGAAAGGTGGCTTTCCCTCCTCCCCCGCCCTTCGTGGCGCGGTCGGTGCATCAAACAGCAGCGCGCCGGTCTTGCGCTGCTCCAGTTCGCCCGGCTCAAAAAGCCGGATCACGCCATATTCGCCGTCATAGCCCGCCTCGCGGATCACCTTGCCGGCGCGAAGCCGCGAGACCGCCTCGGCAAGGAGCGGCGATCCGGCGCGTTCGATCGCGTCGATCGGCGTCGTCTCCAGGATCTGAAGCTCCGGGCCGAGCCTCGCGAGTGCGTGGTCGTAGCTCTCGGCGACGCGCTTCGACGATGGGCCGACTCCCAGCATCTCGCCGATGATCTCCGGCAACGGCACGAGGCTTTTCACCTCGCCCGCGGTCGGCGGCGGTGTCGGCGCGTCGCGGTCGGCGAGCGTGTCGACGCGGTGCTCCACCCCAATCGTCAGTGCGCCGCCGCAGACCGGGCAGCGGCCGCCGTTCGCGATCGTCTCTTTCGGGGTGAGGCGTACACCGCATTTCCGATGTCCGTCGGCGTGGTACTTCCCCTCCTCCGGAAAGAATTCCACGGTGCCGCCATAGCCCTCGCCGAATTCGAGCGCGCGGCGGAGCGAAAAATAATCCGGCGCGCAGTCGAAGAACGTCGCCTCGCGTCCGAGCTTGCCGGGCGAATGCGCGTCGGAATTCGAGGTCAGGCGATAGCGGTCGAGAAACGAGATGCGCCAGTTCATCGCCGGGTCGGAGGAAAGGCCGGTCTCGACCGCGAAGATTTCTCCGCCGAGATCGCCATAGCACTCGGCGATGGAATCGAAGCCGGACTGCGATCCGAGCGCCGCGAACCACGGCGTCCAGATATGCGCCGGCACGAGATAGGCGTCCGGCCCGCTTTCGAGCGCGGTCTCAAGCAGGTTGCGGGAATCGAGCCCGAGAATCGGGCGGCCGTCGGACGCGATGTTGCCGATCGAGGCGAGCTTCGCGGCAAGCTTGTCGACGGTCGCAAAGTCCGGCGCGTAGATCAGGTGGTGGATCTTCCGCGTCTTTTCGCCCTTCTTGTAAATGGTGGAGATCTCGGTCGCGAGCATGAAGGACGGGAGCGCGCGGCACGAGGGCGGAAGCTTCGCCGCCACCTCCGCCTCGATCTCCGGCTTCAGGCGGAAGAGCCCCGGCGCGGCGGGGACGAGCTTCTCCTTCAGCTCCTGAAGCCAAACCGGGTGCACGCAGTCGCCGGTCGCGACGACGGCGATGCCCTTTCGCGCGCCCCAGAAGGCCAGATGTTCGAGATCGAGGTCGCGGCTCGTCGCGCGCGAGTATTTGGAGTGGACGTGGAGGTCGGCGTGGAAGCGCATCTCGGCCCTCCGCTTGGTCTTATCTCTCTAGACGATTTGGATCGCGCTTTCGGGAGCCACGCCGTGCGCCCTGTGGAAAAGAGGGGACAAGCCATTCACGGCCCGGCGATGCGCCTATGGCTTTGTGTCGAGGTTCTGTCGGAAGGCCCTGCCGACAAGCCAGAGCGGCACGAGGAAGAAGACCGCCTCGACGAGAAGGATCGGCCAGTAGGCAAGCGTGCCGAGCCAGATCATGACTACGGCGAAGAAGAGCGCCGCGAGCTTGCGCGCGAAGAGTGCCGAGGCGAGGAGCAGAGGGTTGCGCAGCGGATTCAGCCCTGCCTGCACGTAGGTCATCCCAAGCGCAATCGAGCTGACGCCGGCGAAGCGGACAAAGATTTGCGGGTCGGGCTCCAGCGGAAAGCCGATGAGCTCGAAATAGCGGGTCGGCGCAAAGATCAGCAGCAGGCCATTCACGACGTTAACGGCGACGCCGATCAGGATGACTCGTCCGAGCCATTTTCCGTATCTGCCGGTGGCGCCAATCATCGCCTTCTCCCTTGTCTGTCGTCAGGCGCGGTCAAAACGTCTTCAGATATTCGAGCAGCGCGTCCTTATCCGCCGGCGGAAGCGCGGTGCCGTAGAGGTGGCCGACGTTGCGGTTGCCGCGATCCGGCCCGCCGTTCTTCTGCCGCGTGTCGAAGCAGAAGAGCGGGCCGTAGTAGACCTCCGGATCGCAAGGCTCGGCGCGGAAACCGCCGTTCGCGACATCGAGCGTGTCGTCGCCGCGCACGAACGCGACCGGACGCTCTTCCGGCGGGTTCAGGAGGTCGCGGAGCGTCGGCACGGAGCCGTTGTGGAGATAGGGCGCGCGCAGCCAGAGCCCGTCGAGCGGCGGGTTGGCATAGCCGGCGGTCTTCTTGAAATGCGTGAAACGGTAGAGCGGATCGTTCTTGAAGAAGGTGGCGAGCTGCAGATCGCGAAGCTTCTCCGTGTAGGAATCGAGACGCCCGCGGTCGGTGCCGATCTCTTCGACCGGCGTGACGCGTCCAATCCTGTCGCCGGAGAAGACATAGCCGTCGGCGTCCTGATAGCCGTGGCAGTTCGCGCATTCGCGCATGTAGATGCTGCGGCCGAGCGCGGCCTTCGGCGCATCGACACGATAGGGCGAAGGCGGCGGGCGAAGGTCGAGCAGCCATTCGGCAACGCGCTGGATCGCGACATGATCGACCGTGCGCTCGGTTACGCCGGCGCCGATCGCCGCCGAAAGGTTCCGCTCCTGGAGCAAATCGTTGTTGCCATCCCAATCCAGGTCCATGACCCGATCTCCTCGCGCCCGTTGCTGGAAGACCGAAGGTAGATCGGCGACGCCGTGCCGCTCGTTCGGGGAAAGATCATCGAGCCGCATGCCGAACTGGATCGCCTTATAGGGATTGAACGTGTCAACGCGGCCCGGCCCCCAGGTGACCTCTTGGCCCATGATGGGGCCGAGGCTTTCGCTTGTGTGCCTCAGGTCGCGAAGGACGCGCGGAATGACGTAAAATCGATAAAGCACCCAATCCACCGGTCCGAAGCGCGCGCCAGCGCGGCGCATGCCGTCCATGACCGAGCGCGGCGTCAGGCGGCTGTCCGCGACCGCCTTGAAGAGGAAGCGCACGAAGCTCTCGAAGTCGAGGTTGTTGGAGGGCATGCCGAGCACGATGTGGCGGGCGCCGTCCTCGCCGGTATAGGTGCCGGTGTGGCAGGCGGCGCAGTTCAGCCAGGCGAGTTCCACGCCGCGATAGTTGCGACGCGAGACGCCGATCGGGAGATCGCGGTCCGGCTCATAGAGAAAGCCGAAGACGCGAAGCCCGTCCGGCCCGAGCTCGTTCTCGAACATGATCGGGAGCGCGCGCCACATCCAGTAAGGCAAGCCGCTCTCCGGCTCGCTGCCGATCGAGCCATATTTGAAATGGTCGCCGATATTGGCGTAGCGCACGGGTTCGTCGGTGCTCAGCCGCCAGAGATTGGTGACGACGAGGACCGCCGCGACGACGAGGATCAGGACAAGCGGGCCGAGGGTCCAGAGGCGCTTTCGCCTCAGGCGACCTTCCACCTCCTGCACGAGGGTGACGGGCGGATCGGGAATGCGGATCGCTGTCATGCCGCCGCCTTGCTCATGACACCCGGTAGGCGGGAGGCGTATCGTAGACGGAGAGGATCTCGGCGAGCATTGCTTCGACATCGCCGCCGAAGCGCGGCAGCTCGTAGCAGCCGAGCGGGTTCTTCGGCGCGTTCAAGAGGCACTTGTTGCAATAGGTGCAGGGCCGCTCCGGCAGATCGAAGCCCTTCTCGAACCAGCGCACGAGGTCGGGGTTGGCGATCAGCGGACGCGCGATGGCGACGGCATCGAACGAACCGTCATCGAGCCCCATGCGGATCAGCCGCGCGTCCTGGTAGCCGCCGGTCGAGATCACGGGGATAGACACGACCTGCTTGATGGCGCGCGCTCCGTCGATGCCGACGCCTTCGGGCGGGTTCAGCTTCTTCTTGCGCTCCCAGATCCAGGCGAAGATCGGGCGAAGCAGGTGATAGCGGAACAGGAGATAGTTCCGCATCGTGCGCGTCCCCGACGAGATCATAGCATCGTAGCTCGCCGCGATCGTGTTGAAGGAAAAGCCGCCCGGCGGATTGAGCGGATGCGGGAAAAGGCTGCCCGTCGAAACATGGATCGCGTGCGCGCCCGCCGTCTCAACCCACTTCGCGACCTCGACAGTCTCCGCGAGGCCGTCTCCCTTCGGCTCCCACGGAATGACGTCGTTCTGGTCGATCGCGGACAGCTTCACCTGAAGATGGAAGCTCGGGCCGACCGTCTCGCGGATCCTGGCAATGACATCGAGCAAGAGGCGCGCGCGATTGAAGAGCGAGCCGCCATATTCGTCGGTGCGGTCGTTAATGCCGGAGCTCAGAAACTGTGTGAAGAGGTAGCCGTTCGCGGCATGCAGCTCGATGCCGTCGAGCCCGGCCTCCTTGGCGCGGCGTGCGCCCTGGCCGAAAGCGTCGATCACGTCGTCGATCTGCCAGCGCGTCATCGCCTGGCAGGGGAAACCATGCAGCGGCTCGGTGCGCGAGGTCGAGGAGAGCGCCTTGCGCCAGCGATTGGAGACGCCCGGCCGGTCCTGCTGACGGCCGGAGTGGCTGAGCTGCATGATGAAGCGGCAATCGTATTTGTGCGCCTGCTCGCCGATCACGCTCCAGAACGGGATGTGCTCGTCGCGGTGGATGGTGGCGTAGAAGGGAAGGATGCGGCCGCGCATCATCACCGGCACGTAGGAGGAGATGATCGCGCCGACGCCGCCTTTTGCGAAGCGCGCCTCCCAGTTGATGCGGGTCTGCGTCCCCGAGCCGTCCTCGTTGTCGAACTGGCCGGAGATCGACGAGCGGAAGATGCGGTTCTTGACGCGCAGCCCGCTCTTGAAGCGGATCGGGCGGAGAATCGGGTCGTCGCTCATCGCCGATCCCGCCCAAGCGAGCGCCGCCAAATCTCGGCGAAGAGATCCGGCACCCATTCGCGCGCCGGACAGGCGGACCAGCTTCCCTCGTTGAAGATCAGGCGCCGGTCCTCGTCCTGCGCCTCGCTGCGGTCGAAGCGGATGACGGCGCCGCGACGAAGCGGCTTTCGCGTCTCGGGCACGTCGATCTTCACGTTGGCGCGGCGAAGCGCCAGGCGCGGATCGGACGGCAGGGCGAGCGGCCGGACGCCGCGGATCAGCGTCATCGGCCCAACGAGCGAACGCGCGGCGGCAGCATCCGAGCGTATCTGCGCCGGGTCGCGGGTCGCGAGCCGGAGGTCGCGCATCCGCTCGAAGCTCGGGACCATGTTGCCGAGCGGCAGCGAGATGGCGTGCGCGCAATAAGGATCGTTGCGTGCCGCCTTGAGGATCGTGAGGCGCGCCCGCCGAAGCGTGCCGGAGAGCCTCAGCCGCATTGCCTTCAGAAGTCCCGCCTGCGGCCAGTTCGCTAGGACGTCCGCCGCGTCGTAGGTCACGCGCGTGGCGTTGAAGCCGACATGAAAGGCCCGGCCGACCGCCTGTTGCAGCGCTTCGCCGATGGCCGGCTTTCCGGCGTCCCTGTCGACCAGAAGGTCGGCGAGACGGTCGAGCGTCTCGGCATCGAAGCCGCGGCGGCGGGCATTGCCACTCAGGCGGACATGAAGCGCTTCGCTTTCCTTCTGCCGCCTTTCGTCGCCACGCGGCAGGAAGGAGGGCCAGAGCCGCCCGTCGATGTGGAACACCGAGCGAATGCGGGCGCGCAAGAGCCGCGTGACAAGCGGACCCTCGCTGTCGAACACGCGATCGATGCGCGGATGCGAGTCGAGCGCACGGATCGACGCCGCCTCGTCGGCGGTGAAGAGATCGATCACGCCCGGAATGCGCAGGTGCCGAGCCATTCTCCGATCCGCTTTCGCGCAGGCCGCCGGAGGCCCTATTGCGGCTTCGCTTCGCGCCATTTGAAGAACGCGTTCCTGACGCCGCGCATCGCCGGCTCAAGCTCCGGCAGATGTCGGAGAACGACGTCCGTCATGAAGGTGCGATTGATCCAGTCCATGCCTTCCGGCGTATACATGTCCGGCGTGTAGTCGACGGTGAAGAAGCGGTCGCTCTTAAGCCTTCGCGACGCCATGAGGATGAAGATTCGAAAGGCCGTGTCGGAGAACCCGAAGCCCTCCGGCAGATCCTCCGCGAGGAGCCCGACCAGCGTATCGACCCGCTCCACATCACCGCCGTAGACCGCGCCGATCTCCTGCGCCCATTCCTTGTTGGAGGTGATCTCCTCAATCGAAGCGAAGGGGCGCATTCGCAGCGTGCGGCGGAAATCGTTGTAGCGAGGGATGCCGCGCTCACGGTCGCGCACCACGTCGACGGTGCCAAGATCGAAGAAGTCGTTGCTCTCCGTGCCGCTCGTCGAATCCTGGCGCTCGAAGCGCCCGAGCCCGCTCGGATAGTTCCTGAGCCGCACCTGGCCGGGATTGCGCGTGCCGAGCGAGTATGCGGCGTCGGCGAGCGTCATCTGATTGAAGAGCCCCACCGTGCGCTTGCCAGAAACGGAGCGGAAATCGAGCGCATCGGCGCCGGGTATCGGCTTGTCGTTCGCGGGCGAGCGGAACTCGAACACGTCCGGCATCAAGGGATGCATGCGGTAGACGGCAACGAACTCCTCGGTCAGCGAATAGGGGGCGGTGTGGTGGTCGGTGGTGGAGCCGGGAATACCCTGCAGCGTCTCGCCCTGCGTGACGCGACCGCGCTCGCGCCAGAAGGTCTCGCCGAACGCGCCCCACCAGTTGGCGCGCATGGCGAAGCGCATGGTCGGATTGTTGAGGAGCGCCGGCGTCCATTCGACCGTGTGAATCTTGGCGATGACCGCGATGTTGGTGAGCCGCGCCTTCTGATAAAGCCACTCGTCGTCGTTCCGCCGCGCGGGATAGGCAGCGATGAGCCGGTCGCAGATGGCGTTATGCTCGCGCGTGAAGAGCGTGTGGAGGATCGACAGGCCGATCCACCAATTGTCGTTCACGCCGGTCAGCTCCAGCCCGCTGCCGTCGGGCTCGAGGCGGCCGTTCGACGCGACCCGGAGCTTCCCCTCCTTGTGCGTGCGGAGCGCATTCGTGCGCTCCTCGTCCTTGCCGTAGATCTGTCCGGCATCCCACCAATGCGACTCGGTGTTGGTGAAGGCGGGCAGCAGACCGCGGTCGGCATAGGCCTCCTTGTCCGGCCGCGAGCGCCCGAAGCGCATCTTGCGATCCTCGCTCTGCCAGGCGTCATCGTCGGCGAGCGGAATCTCATGCGGGCTCTGTTCGTCGCGCGGGTGGCCGAACCAGTCGTGCGTCATGAACTGCAACCACGCGGCGGCGAAGATATTGAGATGCGGTACGGGGTGGAACTCGCCGTTCCGCCGCGCAAGAAGCCGGCGGCTGACCTCGCGCGGGTTGGGCTCCATGACGTCGCGCGCGGTCGGAATGCGCAGCGTGTCGACCGGCACGTTGCGCCCGAAGCGCATGCCGCGCATGCCCATCGCCGGCACGGCGAGATCGTTGTAGCTGCCGTCGATCGTGCGGCCGAGGCGATAGACTTCGGGGCCGACCTCGCGCTCCGGCTTCGGAAAGCCGCCGCGCTGCGTGTCATGCAGATTTAGACGGCGAAGGCCACGGCGCAGGAGCAGGAGATTGGCGACGCGAAGCGGCAGCGTCGGCAGGCGATGCCACACGCGCACGCGATTGATCTGCGCAAACAGCAGTTCGGCCAGTCTTGCGAACATGGCCTCCTCCCCGCAACCAGCGATACTAATGCGCCGGCAACGACTTAGCGTCAATCAAAGCCGGCGCAAGCATTTGAGTTTGCTGTGCAAATTCCGGCGCCAAGGGAGCTTCAATCTCCCGTAGTTGAGAGAGCGTCGCCAGTCTCGCGATTTTCGGGCCCCGCCCCGGCCGCGCCCAGCGCGCAATTTCGCATTGCGTGCGTTGTCCCTGGTGTTGTAGAGGCAATTATTCAGCCTCGGCTACAATAAATGATGCCTGAGACATGATAACTGCGGCTCAACTCCGGGCGGCACGGGCGCTCGCCGGCCTCGACCAGAAGGCGATCGCGGAGCTTTCGGGGCTATCAGTGCCAACGATCCAGCGCATGGAAGCCAGCGACGGCGTCATCCGCGGCAACGTCGATTCCCTGATGAAGCTGATCGCCGCGCTCGACGCCAAGGGAATCGAGCTGATCACCGAGGGCGCGGTCAGCCAAAGCGGCGGGCGCGGCGTGCGCCTAAGAGGATGAGTGTCGCACTCCTCTTCGTCGCGGCGCTGCTCGTCCTGGCTCTGCTGCCGATCGGATACGGAAGTGGCGCGCGAGTCTCGACCGCCGTCTATTCTTGCGCGACGGCGCTCTCCCTCATCCTCTTTGTATTTGCGCTCGTGCATCTCGTCTCGGGCGCGGCGCCGCTCACGCTGAAGCTGCCGATCGGACTTCCTTTCATCGGCGCGAACTTTCGCCTCGACGCGCTCTCTTCCTTCTTTCTCTGCGTCGTGGATCTCGGCGCCGCCGGCGCCAGCTTCTACGGGCTCGGCTACGGCCGGCACGAAGAATCGCCGCAGCGTGTGCTGCCGTTCTATCCGGCTTTCGTCGCCGGCATGAACCTCGTCGTGCTTTCCGACGACGCCTTCACGTTTCTCCTATCTTGGGAATTCATGTCGCTCGCCTCGTGGGCGCTCGTGATGGCGCACCACAAGGAGCGCGGCAACGCGGAGGCTGGCTACATCTATCTGGTGATGGCGGGCTTCGGCACGTTCTGCCTGCTGCTCGCCTTCGGGCTGCTCGCAGGCCCGGATGGCGGCTACACCTTCGAAGCCATGCGCGCGGGCGGGACCACACCAACGATCGCCGCGTTCGCCCTCGTCCTCGCGCTGCTCGGCACAGGATCGAAAGCAGGCCTCGTGCCGCTGCACGTCTGGCTGCCGCTCGCGCACCCGGCAGCGCCGAGCCACGTCTCAGCGCTGATGAGCGGCGTGATGACGAAGGTCGCCGTATACGGCTTCCTGCGCATCGTGTTCGACCTCCTCGGCGCACCCGCCTGGTGGTGGAGCGTGCCTTTGCTCGTGGTGGGGGGTGCAACGAGCGTCCTCGGCATCCTTTACGCGCTCATGCAACGCGACCTCAAACGCCTGCTCGCCTACAGCACGATCGAGAATATCGGGTTGATCTTCGTCAGCCTGGGGCTGGCACTGGCTTTTCAGGCCAACAACCAGACCACCGGAGCGGCGTTGGCCCTTACCGCCGCGCTGTTCCACGTTTTCAACCACTCGCTTTTCAAGAGCCTGCTCTTCTTCGGCGCCGGCGCGGTGCTCACCGCCACCGGCGAGCGGGACATGGAGCGGCTCGGCGGGCTGATCCACAAAATGCCGCTGACGAGCTTCGCCTTCCTCATCGGCTGCGTGGCGCTCTCCGCCCTGCCGCCCTTGAACGGCTTCGTCTCCGAATGGCTCGCGTTCCAGGCGATCCTGATGAGCCCAACGCTGCCGCAATGGGCCTTGAAGCTCGCCATTCCCGCCGTCGGCGCGCTGCTTGCACTCTCAGCCGCGCTTGCCGCTGCGTGCTTCGTCAAGGCCTTCGGCATCACGTTCCTCGGACGCGCGCGAAGCAGCGCCGCCGAAACGGCGACCGAGGTCGACCGCTTCTCGCTCGCTGCAATGTTCGCCTTCGCCGGCCTCTGCGTTCTCGCCGGCATCCTGCCGGGTTTCGTCATTGACGGGCTCGCACCGACCGTGAGCAGCCTCGTCGGCGCGCATATGCCGGGCCAGGCGGGCGTTGCGTGGCTTTCGATCGTGCCGATCGCGGAGAGTCGCAGCTCGTACAACGGGCTGCTCGTGTTCATCTTCATCGCGCTCTCGGGCTTCCTGGCGGCGACCGTCGTGCATCGCTTCGCCTCGCATGCGCTGCGGCGTTCCGACCCGTGGGACTGCGGCTTCCCGAATGCCGATCCGGCGACGCAGTACACCGCGGGGAGCTTCGCGCAGCCGATCCGCCGCGTCTTCGGCGTCGTCTTTCGTGCGCGCGAGCAGCTCTATCTACCGCCGCCCGGGTCGCTCGAGCCGGCGCGTTTCGAGGTCACGCTTCGCGATCTCGTCTGGGACGGGATCTACGCGCCGATCGCCGGGGGCATCGATTACGCCGCGAGCCACCTCAACTGGATGCAGTTCCTGACGGTCCGGCGCTACCTGACGCTCGTCTTCGTCTTGCTCATCATCCTTCTTCTGGTGCTGGCGCTGTGAGCGCGATCCTCGACCTCATGGTGCAGGGCGCGCAGATGGCGCTGGTGCTTCTGCTCGCACCGTTCTTGACCGGGCTCGTGCGCAAGGTGAAGGCGCGGCTTCTGCGCCGCCAAGGGCCGCCGGTGCTGCAGCCCTATCGCGACCTTCTTCGGTTGTTCCGCAAGGAGGCCGTGCTCGCACACAACGCGTCATGGCTGTTCCGCGCCGCGCCCTACCTGATCTTCTCGGCGACCTGGGTCGCGGCCGCACTTGTCCCGACCTTTGCGACCGACCTCACCTTCTCCTGGTCGGCCGATCTGATCGCGATCACAGCGCTGATCGGCGGCGCCCGCTTCTTCCTGGCGCTGGCGGGCATGGACGTCGGCACGAGCTTCGGCGGCATCGGCGCAAGCCGCGAGGTGATGATCGCCTCGCTCGCCGAGCCGGCGATGATCATGATCACCTTCACGCTCGCGCTGATAGCCGGATCGACGCAGCTTTCGAGCATCGCGCAGTTCATGCTCTCCCCGAATGCGGGTCTCAGCGTTTCTCTCGGACTTGCGCTGGTGGCGCTCATCATCGTGTCGATCGCGGAGAACGCCCGCGTGCCGGTCGACAACCCGGCGACGCATCTGGAGCTCACCATGGTGCACGAGGCGATGGTGCTCGAATATTCGGGCCGGCATCTCGCCATGGTCGAGCTCGCGGCGTCGCTTAAACTCTTGCTCTACGTCTCGCTCATCGCCTGCATCTTCGTGCCCTGGGGACTCGCGGCCCCCGGCGTCGGTCCGATCGCGCTCGGCGTCGGTGCGGTCGCGTATCTTGCGAAGCTCACCGTCGGCGCAACGCTTCTTGGCCTGTTCGAAACGGCAATCGCCAAGATGCGCGTATTCCGCTTGCCGGAGTTCCTGGGCGGCGCCTTCATGCTCGGGCTGCTCGCCACGCTGCTTCTCTTCGTGCTGCGGAGCCATTGATGGACGGCTTTGTCTTCGACGTCGCGCATCTCTTCGCCGGTGGTCTGGTGCTCGCCAGCCTGATGCTGCTCTACCAGCGTCGGCTCTATTCGCTCCTCAACGTCTTCGCCCTGCAGGCCTTCGTGCTGGCGCTTTCCGTGGCGTGGCAGGCTTACATCCAGGCTGCGCCGCACCTTTACATCACCGCGGGAATCGCCCTCGTCTTCAAGGCGATCGTCATCCCCGTTGCGCTGCACCGGATGATCGTCCGGCTCGGCATCCATCGCGAGATCGAGACCGCCGTCGGCGTCGGATCGACAATGCTGGTCGGGATGGGTCTTGTCGCGCTTTCAACCGTCGTGATGCTCAAGGTTGCCGGCGAGGTCGATCCGCTGGCACGCGAGGACCTGGCCTTCGCGCTCTCCGTCGTGCTTCTCGGGCTGCTCCTGATGGTGACGCGCAGGAACGCCGTCAGCCAGGTGGTCGGCTTCATGTCGGTGGAGAACGGGCTGGTCCTGGCGGCGACCGGCGCCAAGGGCATGCCCTTCGTGGTCGAGATCAGCGTCGCCTTCTCGATCCTGATCGCCTTCATCGTCATCGGCATCTTCCTGTTCCGTATCCGCGAGCGCTTCGACACCGTCGATGTCGAAGCGCTCGACAGTTTCCGAGGAGAGCTCCGATGAGCGGCCTTCCCTTCGACCCGATCGCCGCGGTGCTCCTGATCCCGATCGTCACCGCGGGAATCCTTGCATTTGTTTCGGACTTTCGCCTCGGCGCGCGCATCAACTCGCTCGCCGCTTTCGCCACGCTGATCGGCGCGCTGCTGCTCCTCGTGAAGCGGCCGGAGCCCGGCGTCTACATTCTGGTCGACGATCTCAACATCGTCTTCGTCGTGCTCTCCACCTTCGTCGGCTTCACGACCTCAGTCTTCAGCGCCAGCTACATCGCGCACGAGGTGGAGATCGGCCGGCTGACGCCGACGCATCTCCGTTTCTACCACGCCATGTACCAGGCGCTGATGTTCGCCATGAACCTCGCGCTCGTCGCCAACAATATCGGCCTGATGTGGGTGGCGATCGAGATCGCGACGCTTACGACTGTCGTGATGGTCGGCATCTATCGCACGCATGCGGCACTCGAAGCCGCGTGGAAATATTTCATCCTCGGCTCGGTCGGCATCGCGATGGCGCTCTTCGGCACCATCCTCGTCTATACCGCCGCGCAGCCGGTCGTCGGTGAAGGCGTCGACGCGATGGTGTGGACGACGCTGATGGAGAAGGCGAGCGGCTTCGATCCGGCGCTCCTCAACCTCGCCTTCGTATTCCTGCTCCTCGGCTACGGTACCAAGGTCGGGCTCGCGCCCCTCCATGCGTGGCTTCCCGACGCGCATGCCGAGGGTCCGACGCCGATCTCCGCAGTGCTTTCGGGCCTTCTTCTGAACGTCGCGCTCTACGCGGTGCTGCGCTTCAAGATGCTGCTTGCCGCCAACCCCGACGCGCTGGCGCCGGGACCGCTCATGGTGATCCTCGGGCTCCTGTCGCTGATTTTCGCCGCGCTCATGCTCTACCGCCGGCGCGACATCAAACGCATGTTCGCCTATTCCTCGATCGAGCACATGGGGATCATCGTCTTCGCCTTCGGCATGGGCGGCCCGCTCGCGAATTTCGCCGGACTGCTGCACATGACCATGCACTCGCTGACGAAGTCGGCGATCTTCTTTTCCGTCGGCCATATCGCGCAGGTGAAGGGCACGCAGAAGATCGCCGATATGGGAGGACTGACCGAGACGCATCCCTGGCTCGGCTGGGGGCTCGTCCTCGGCGTCGCCGCGATTGCCGGCATGCCGCCGCTCGGGCTCTTCATGAGCGAGTTCCTGATCGTCACCTCGACGTTTGCGCGCGAGCCGCTCCTTGCCATCCCGCTCGTCGCCGGCCTCCTGATCGCGCTCGGCGCGCTGTTCCTCAGGATGAACGGCATCGCCTTCGGCGAGCCACGCGGACCCGTGGCGCCGGCCAAGGCCTCCTACGTTCCGATGTTCCTGCATCTGGCGCTCGTGCTTGGCGCCGGCATCTTCCTGCCGGGGCCGCTCGTCGCCTGGTTCCGGCACGTCGCCAATCTGCTCGGGTGAGGTAACGCGATGCCATCGCTTCGCGCATTGATCGCAAACCGCACGCAGGCGAAGGCGCATCGCCCGTGGCCGCGCGTCGCGGTCGACGCGAAGACCTGGAGCGTCGCGGCGGAGAGCCTTGCAGCCGGCGATCTGACGCTCGTCGGCCTTTGGGGTGACGGCAGCGACGTCCACATGGCTTTATTCGACGAGCCGGCCTCCGACTTCGCTGTCATCTCTCTCGCCTGCCTCGAGGGACGCTTCCCCTCTGTCGGCCGGCTGCACCCGCCGGCGATCCGGCTGGAGCGGACGATCTTCGACCTCTTCGGCTTCGCGGCGGAAGGCGCCCTGGACACGCGCCCCTGGCTCGATCATGGGCGCTTCGGCATCGCGCATCCGCTCGGCACTGCGAGGCCTACCGAGTCCGGTGGCGCGGCCTACGCCTTCGTTGCGAACGAAGGCGAAAGCCTGCACCAGATCCCCGTTGGGCCGGTGCATGCCGGCATCATCGAGCCGGGACACTTCCGCTTCACCGCCAACGGCGAGGCCGTCGTTCGACTCGAAGAGCGGCTCGGCTATGTCCACAAAGGCATCGAGACGCTGATGCGCGGCGCCGACCTCGACCGGGCACGTCGTCTCGCCGGGCGTGCCTCCGGCGACAGCACAGTGGCCTATGGGCTCGCCTTCGCGCGCGCCGCAGAAGCGGCGCTCGGCATCGAGGCGCCGCCGCGGGCGCATTATCTCCGCGCGCTGATGGCGGAGCTTGAGCGTCTCGCCAACCATTTCGGCGACATCGGCGCGATCTGCAACGACGCGACCTTTCCGCTGATGCTCGCGCAGTGCGGCGTCTTGCGCGAGCGGGTGCTGCGCGCCTGCGAGGCCGCATTCGGGCATCGGCTGATGATGGACCGGATTCTTCCGGGCGGCGTCGCGGGCGATCTGTGGCTGGAAAATTCCCTGCTCCTGAGAGCGCTTGTCGCCGAGTTCAGGAAGGCATTCCCGAAGCTCGTCGAGCTCTACGACAAGACCGCCTCATTGCAGGACCGCACGGTCGGCACAGGGACGCTCGCGGCGGCGCTTGCCTTCCAGTTCGGCGCCGGCGGCTATGTCGGCCGCGCCTCCGGCCGCAGCTACGATGCGCGCCGGACGCCGGGCTACCCGCCTTACGATTCTCTGGAGTTCGTCCTGCCTGTGCAGCGCGAGGGCGACGTCAGCGCGCGCGTGTGGGTGCGCATCCGCGAGGTCGAGCAGAGCCTGTCGCTGATCGAAGCGATGCTCGACCGTCTGCCGGACGGGCCGATCGCCGTTCCGTTCGAGCTGGGCGCAGAGAGGCCAAGGGAAGGCGTGGCGCTGGTCGAAGGATTTCGCGGCGACGTTCTCGTCTGGCTGAGGCTCGACGCTGACGGGCGCGTGGCGCGCTGTCATGTGCGCGACCCGTCCTGGTTCCACTGGCCGCTTCTGGAAGCCGCGATCGAAGGCAACATCGTCGCCGACTTCCCGCTCTGCAACAAAAGCTTCAACTGCTCCTACTCCGGGCACGACCTCTAGGCGACGCCATGCGCAGGACCCTTTTTGAAAACATCGTCCGCGGCCCGCTGACCAGAACCGCGGCCCGAGCCAGACGATGCGGCGCTCAAGGAACTTGCCGGCACGCTCGACCGCGCCGCGCGCAAGCGGCTCGGCCGCAGTCTCTCGATCCGCGAAGTCGACGCCGGCTCGTGCAACGGCTGCGAGCTTGAGATCCACGCGCTCAGCAACGCTTTCTATGACCTGGAGCGCTTCGGCCTACGCTTCGTCGCCTCGCCGCGGCACGCGGACGTGCTTCTCGTCACCGGGCCGGTGACGAAGAACATGGCGGAGGCGCTGAAGCGCACCTATGCCGCCACGCCCGACCCGAAATGGGTGGTCGCGGTCGGGGACTGCGCCCTCGACGGCGGAATTTTCGCCGGATCCTATGCGGTCGTCGGAGGCGTTTCGGACGTGCTGCCGGTCAGCCTTCACATCCGCGGCTGCCCGCCCTCGCCGACCGCGCTTCTCAAGGGGCTTATCGGCCTCGTCGGGTGAGGAAAGCTGGGGTTCCGCCGGTCCTCAGTCCTTAATGGGTTGGCAACACCCGCCCGGGTCATCCATGCGCGATTAAGCATGTGGCAGGGTCGTTCGGGTGAACGATAGTTCGCCGTCTCCAAAGCTGGACCTGCGCTGGACCGGCATAGCGCGCGTGCTAGTATCCGCGCGGTCCGTCTCACTGCCACGCCGGACGGGAGGGGTGCCTTGCGCGAAATCAAGGTCTTCGTCTCCTCGCCCGAGGATGCGCTTCTTGAGCGCAAGCGCCTCGCGCAGGTTGTCGAACGTCTGAACGGCGAGATTCGCGGCTTTGCGACGATCAGGCCGGTCCGCTGGGAGACTTCGTTCTACAAGGCGCACGCGACGTTTCAGACGCAGATCCCGGAAGCTGCGGACTGCGAGATCGTCGTTGGCATCCTCCGCCACAGGCTCGGCACGGCGTTGCCGAACGATTTTGCCAGGATGCCGAACGGCGATCCCTATCCGAGCGGCACCGCCTATGAGGTGCTTTCGGCGATGGAACGCCGCCGCACCGCCGAGTTGCCGGACGTCTACGTGTTCCGCTTCACCGAGCCGCCGACGGTTCGGCTCGACGATGCCACCGGACGGCATGCGGTGGAGGAGCAATGGGAACGCGTAAAGGCGTTCTTCTCCACGTGGTTCGTCACGATGGAGGGCCAGTTCAAGGCCGCCTTCCAGACTTTCGCCTCGACCGACGACTTCGAGAAGAAGATCGAGGCGATGCTGCGGCAATGGATCGAAGAGCATTTGCTCAAAGGCCGTGCCGTCATCTGGCCGATCGAATATAAAGGCTCGCCCTTCCGGGGATTGAAGTCGTTCGGCGTTCGGCACGCCTCGGTCTTCTTCGGACGCTCGCGCGACATTGCCCGGGCGACCGTCGCGCTGCGGGAGGCGGCCGATCGCGGCACGCCTTATCTCATGGTCATCGGCCCGAGCGGCGCGGGAAAATCCTCGCTGGCGCGCGCTGGCATCCTGCCGCGCATCACAGCGCCGGGTGTCGTTCCGCAGGTCGACGCGTGGCGCGCCGTCACCATGCGGCCAGGCGAGCGCGGGGCAAATCCCTTCGCGGCGTTCGCCGAGCAGTTGCTGCAGCAGGGACGCGGACGCGAAGCCGACACGCCGGATGTTTACGACGCTCTCCCGGAGATCGCCGAAAGCGGCTTCCGCACGCCGAAGGAGCTCGCCGACCTCCTGGCCCATGGGGACGAATCGGCGACGAAGCCGATCATCCATGCGCTCGACAGGATCGCCGAGACCGAGCAGGCCAAGGGCGGCTACGAGCGCCCGGTCCAGACGGCGCTCTTCCTCTTGATCGACCAGCTCGACGAACTCCTCGCCGTCGACGTGGCGGAGGACGTGCGGGCGAAGTTTGCGGCGCTTCTCGCCAGGCTCGTGGCGACGCGACGAGTCTGGGTCGTCTCGACGCTGAGAGCCGATCTTTACGAGCGCTACATTGCCGTTCCCGATCTTCGCATGCTGAAGACGGAAGGCGCGTCCTATGACCTTCAGCCGCCCGGACAGGCGGAGCTAACGGAGATCGTCCGCCTCCCGGCAAAAGCAGCGAATCTGGTCTTTGAAACGGACGAGTCCGGGCGAACGCTCGACGAGCGCCTTTTGGCGGACGCCGGGCGGGCCGATATCCTGCCGCTCGTTCAGTTCACACTGAACCGGCTCTTCGAAGAACGGATCAGCGTCGACGGCGAGTGGCAACTGACGCACGCCGCCTATGACGCGATTGGCGGACTTGACGGCGCGATCGACACCGAGGCGGAAAGGGCGCTCGCTCCACTCGGCGAAGCGCATTTGAAGGCCCTCCCGCGCCTTCTCAGGCAGCTCGCCGCACAGTCGAGCGATGTGGAGAGCGGATCGGAGGCGAGCCCGTCCGGTCCGCTCACGATCCGCGCCGTTCCAATCGAGGAGGTCGCACACGACGCCGCCACGGCGCGCCTCGTCGAGGCGCTCGTCAGCGCCCGCGTTCTTTTGGCCACCGGCGACGAGAAGGCGCGCACCGTCCGCATCGCTCACCAGCGTGTACTGGAGAGCTGGAAGCGTGCGCGCGACATCGTGGCGGCGAACGCCGACTTTTTTCGCATCCGCGAGGAAGTCGAGACCGAGCGTCGGCGCTGGGAGGAGGCAGGCCATGCGCGCGATCGCCTCATTCCGCGCGGTCTTCGATTGGCGGAAGCGGAGGATATTCAGAAACGCTTCGGCGATGAGATCTCCCCGCAGGCGCAGGCCTTTATATCCGCGTCCGGCAATCGGGCGCGGCTCTGGGGGCGCCTGACGGCAGCAACCGCGATCGTCTTCTTCGGTGTGGCGATCGCTGCCGGATATTTTGGATGGCTTTCGCACATGCACGCCGAGGCCGAGCAGCAGGCGCGGCAGGAAGCGCAGCAGCTCGCGACCTCCGAGCATGCCGCCAGAGAGGAGGCGCAGAACAATTTCACGATCGCGAAGGGGACTGTCGACGGCATTATCGAGCAGGTCGCCGAAGGGCTGCGCGGCTCCGCGGGCGTGCCGACCGAAACCATTCGCAAGGTTCTCTCCAACCTCGAGGCCGCGGTTGACCGCCTGAACGCGTCAGCGCCCGATGACCCCAGCCTGAAGCGCAGCCGCGTCGCGATGCTGCGCCAGTTCGGTGAAACCTATGCGTCGGCCGGTGAAAGTCCCGCCGCGATCGATGCCTACGATCAGGCGATCGCGATCGCCCGCGGCTTGCTGGCCAACGACCCGGACAATATCGATTTGCAGCGGCAGATGGCCGAGGTGCTGGAGCGCCTCGGCGACCTGAATTATCGCATCGGAAAGCCGGACGTGTCCTTGGCCGCGTTGACGGAGGGATTGGCTCTCAACCGCAAGCTTGTCGCCCTCGACGACGAGCCGGCGACCTGGAGCCATATCTCGAATTGTCTCAACCTCATCGGCGACCTCAGGCGGCGTGCCGGGGATTCCTCTGGAGCGCTCACCGAGTATGAGGAAGGCGTCGAGATCGGACGCCGCCTTGAAAAGAGCGACCCCACGAATGTCGTCTGGCAGGAGGGGCTTGCGGTTTCCCTCATCCATTTTGGCGATGTGAAGGCCGCGTTGGGCGACGTTGGCGGATCGCTCGCCGCTTTTTCGGAAGGCCTCGAGACCTGGCGCAAGATCGCCGCGACGGATCCGGGCAACCTGATCTGGCTGCATGAAGTCGGGATGGCACTGAACAGCATCGGAGACATCGAGCTCGGAGCCTCCCAGTTCGCCGCGGCAAAAGCCTCCTTTGAGGAGGGGCTCAGTATCGATCGCCGACTTAATCGGGCCGATCCCGACCACAAGAGGTGGCAGGGCGACCTCGCCACCAGCCTGGATCGGGTCGGCGATATTCGCGTGCGTGAGAAGGATCTGCCGGCCGCCCAATCGCTTTTTGAGGAGAGCCTCCGCATCCGCCGCGTGCTCGTCAGTTGGGATCCGGCCAATTTCGAGTGGCAGCGTGACGCCGCGTCGAGCCTCTTCAATATCGGCGATGTCAAGCTCGCGACCGGCGATGTGCCTGGCATGCAAGCCGCTTACGACGAGGGGCTATCGATCTTACGCAAACTCACCGCCCTCAGCCCGGAGAACACGCGCTGGCAAAGGAACCTCGCCGGCGCTTTGAAGAAGGCTGGCGACCAGAAGCTCGCCTCCAGCGGCGAAGATGCCGCCCTCGACCTCTATCAGGAGGCGGTCGGTATCCGCCGCAAGCTCATCAATCTCGACCCGGCCAACCTGCATTGGCGGCTGGAGTTGCTGACCGCGTTGGAAGGTGTCGCGCACAGCGCGAGAGGGGAGGTACGCACGAAGGCTGTCAACGAGGCCCTTGCGATCCTGGAGGACCTGCAGCGTGCGGGCGCTCTTCCGGCAGATCAGGTGCGGTGGGACGGCGTTTTGCGCGCGATGCTCGAATAGGGCGACGGGGCGCGTCGTCGAGGCGGCTCTACGACGGTCCTTTGGGGCCTCTCGCCAGGCGGATATGTTCGGGGAGCATCTGCTTCTCCGCCGCCAGCTTGCCGAGATCGTACATCACGGGGATATTCTCGGAGGCGTCGAGGCGCCGGTAGTCGCTGATTTCCTTTGCATCGAGATTTATGCCGAGCTCAGTCGCAAGCCACTCTTTCTCGAGCAGCACGTCGTAGCGCAGAAAATTGAAGAGAGGCATGTTGTAGGGCGGTGGTGCTTCTCCCAGATCTCCGAGCTCCGAGCTCGCCGTCCATTTGACGGGGCTCGATCCCAGCCAAGACATCAGCATGAGCACAAGCTGCTGCGCGTCCGACACTTGCGCCGTAAGCGCATGGAACGCGATCCCGAGCGTGCGCAAGAGCGGCAATTCGTCAAGAGCGATGCGCGGACGATAAGAGCCTGTCCCCACCGAGATGATCGTCAGGTGCTCCGCACCGAGCTGCCAGCAAAGGCCATAGGGAGGGAGCGCCGCGACCATCAGGAGATGGAGAGCAGGGCTGTTATGCGGGCTGACACCGCCATCCACGAAGAGGCCCGGCTTGGCTCCCTGGACGATCTCAATCGGCTGCGGATCGAAGTAGTTCGGGGCGGCGGTGCTGGCCCGCACTATGTTGACCAGCGGATAGTGCCGGTTGCCGATGAAGGACTTGTCCGCCGGCGTTTCCCAGAAGGCAGAGCGCGGATTGTTCATGACGATCCAGGTGCTGCCTGTATCCATGCGCTTGGTGACGATGCAGAGGCCGGTGCGAAGATCCTCGGAGTCGAGTGTTCGCGGACCGATAATCGCATCGAGTTCGCGCGCCAGCTGCCGAGAGTCAAAGCGGGCTCGGAGCCCAGTCAAACGCCACATCGATCGCTGGAACACGCGCGGCCCGAAGTTTTTGTAGAAATCGTGAAGCTCAGAGGCGCGAAAGCCGAGGGCAAGACCGCTGGCGATGATCGCGCCCGTCGACGTGCCGCCGATCAGATCGAACCAGTCGCCGAGCAATACGGGTTTGCCTTCGATCGCCTCGATCAGAATTCTCAAGCCTTTCCAGGAAGGCGAGAGTCATGGCTCCCCGCACGCCGCCGCCGTCGAGAGAAAGGATTCGCTTCGGCCCGGGGCCGAATAGATGCCGGTCGCGCGGCAGAGCAGTGGCGGAATCGGGACGGACCGAGCTGTTCATTGCAGCGGTGACGAGTGGATCGGAGCCCGGTCAATCCCACAGAGCCATGACAGCTTCATGCCACACCTCCCCCGCGCACGGGAAACTGACGCCCCGGCGACGGACTCTGGTGAATAGCTAGCAGAGTTTTGCTCGCGGTGGCTACCATTGTGCGGATCATCGCCTTGTCGACGATACGTTCGCCAATCAGGAGACGCGCCGTTTGCGGGGTTTCGCTTCCGGACGTCGGCAACCACAGGACAGGTCGACCGATGCGCCGCGCCAGTTGCACGACTTCCGCCGTCCCCCCGACGCCGCTCGCTTCTTCGCCATCCCAGATCGTGATGAGCATATCGCTCGAATTCGACCAGACGCACGCCCAGGGCGGCGTAGGCGGCCAGGCGGTCTTGTTCGGTATCGTGCCTGCCGTTCATCTCGATGACCTCGGTCGCCCTTTCGAGCAGCATGCGGTACCCGGCGCGTGAATCCGGCGCGAAATCTGCCGCGTAGTCGTCGCGGCTAAACGGCAGCAGCGCGGTCAGGTGGATGCCCTGATCGAGAGCCGCTTCCGCCACGATCCGGTCCGCTCCCTCGGCGAGTGCGGAGATGACATGCAAGGCGGGATGGGGCGCGTTGCCGCCCTGTGCCGGCAAAGGAATGCGCTCAATACCACGACGCAAGGCCGGCAGGATCCGGCAAATCTCCCGCGCCAGGCGTGTCCCGTCTTCGGCAACCAGTTTGTTGAGCCGGTGGCCGGTCACGCCCACCTGCAGGCTCGCCGCCGGGCGGAAATCGGTCTTCAGCTCGATCATGTCACGCTTGCGATTATCAGAACCGGGTGCGCGCGGCGAGGGCACCACAGGCGCTCTCGCTGGAATCCGGCTCGGGATTGGATTAGCGTCTGCGGCTGGATTGCAGTTTGGCGTTGACGTCTCATGGGGGATGGGATGGCGGTTGCGGTAAGGCTTGCCCTTGTTTTCCTGGTTGGTCTGGCCCTCGCTGCCTGCCGCGGGGAGACCCAGTCAACGTCGCCGATCCGCCCCGTACGGACGGTGACGGCGCACCTCACACTCGACGCCGATCCGATCACCATGACGGGTCAGATCCAGTCGCGCGATCAAGCGAATCTCGCCTTTCGCATTGGCGGCCGGATGGTCGAGCGCAGCGTATCGGTCGGCGATTCCGTGGCGCCTGGGCAGACCATCGCACGCCTTGACACGGCCGACGCCGAGAACGCCTTGACCGGGGCGCGCGCCAATCTCGCCGCTGTAGAGGCGACGCTGACGCAGGCGCAAGCAGACGAGAAGCGCCAGAATGAGTTGCTGCAGCAGGGCGTCATCGCTAATGCGCGCTACGAAAAGGCGGCGCAGGCGCTGCAGTCCGCCCAGGCGCAGGTCGATGCGGCGACCGCCCAGGCACAATCCGCGGAGGACAGTCTCGGCTATGCCGAACTGAAGTCGGATACGTCGGGTGTCGTGACGGCCACCGGCGCCGAGCCGGGCGAGGTCGTGCAGGCCGGCCGCATGATCGTCCAGGTCGCGCGCGAAGGCGGCAAGGATGCCGTGTTCAACGTTCCGGCGCGGCTCATCCGAGGTGCGCCGGCCCATCCGCCGCCGGTTTCGGTAGCGCTCCCCGACGACCCATCGATCACCGCGACCGGGACCGTGCGCGAAGTGGCTCCACAGGCTGACGCGACGACCGGCACCTATCTCGTCAAGGTCGGACTGATTGATCCGCCGCCGTCGATGCGGCTTGGGGCGACGATCGTCGGCACCATCTCGCTCAGCTCCCAGTCTGTCGTCAGGCTGCCGGGCGCGGCGATGACCGAGGTCGACGGCAAGCCGGCGGTCTGGGTCGTCGACCCGGCAGGCACGACCGTGGCTCTCCGGCCGGTCAGCGTGCTGCGCTACAATTCCGACGCTGTCATCATCACCGACGGTCTGGCCGACGGTGAGACGGTCGTCGCGGCGGGCGTTCACGCGTTGCAGCCCGGACAGGAGGTCAGGCTGCTGAACGACAATTCATGAGCAGCGGCTTCAATCTGTCGGAATGGGCGCTGCGGCACCGATCGCTGGTATGGTTCTTCATCATAATCATCCTGGCGGCCGGGGCATATTCCTACGTTCGGCTGGGGCGTGCCGAGGATCCGGCGTTCACGATCAAGACGATGGTCGTCCAGGTGATCTGGCCTGGCGCCACGATCGAAGAGACGCTCGAGCAGATTACCGACAGGGTCGAGAAGAAGCTGCAGGAGACGCCGGGGCTCGACTACATCAAGTCCTTCACCGTGCCGGGAAAGGCGACGGTCTACGTTCAGCTCCGAGGCGATGTCGGGCCGAAGGGGGTTACTGACGCTTGGTACCAGGTCCGCAAGAAGGTCAGCGACATTCGCGCGCGCCTGCCGGAAGGTGTGGTCGGCCCCTTTTTCAACGACGAGTTCGGCGACACCTACGGCATCATCTATGCGTTCACGTCCGACGGGTTCACGCCCCGCGAACTGCGCGATCACGTCGAAAGCATCCGCGGTCGGCTGCTCGACATCCAGCATGTCGCCAAGGTCGACGTTTTCGGAGCGCAGGACGAAAAGATCTATATCGAATTCTCGGTTAACCAACTCGCCGGGCTCAATCTCGACAGAGAAGCGCTCATCCGGTCGCTGCAGGCGCAGAACGCGGTGACTCCGGCGGGCGTGATTCAGGACAAGGACGAAAAGATCCTCGTTCAGGTCCAGGGCTCCTTCAAGTCTGAAGAGGATCTTCGGCGGATCAACTTCGTCGCCAACGGTCGCCTGTTTCGGCTGAGCGACATCGCCACAGTCAAGCGCATGTACAGCGACCCGCCGCAGCCCCTGTTCCGCTACAACGGCGAGCCGGCGATCGGGCTTGCGATCTCGATGGCGCCGGGCGGCGACATCCTGCGGCTCGGCGAGGACGTCGCGCACGAGATGCAGGCGATCACCGCCGATTTGCCTATCGGGATCGAGCCGCATCTCGTCGCCGACCAGCCGCAGGTCGTGGAACGCGCCGTGAGCGAATTCACCGAAGCGCTGTGGGAAGCCGTGGCGATCGTGCTGGCTATCAGCTTCCTCAGCCTCGGCGTGCGCGCCGGGGCCGTGGTTGCCTGTGCCATCCCGCTCGTGCTCGCCGCCGTGTTCGTGTGCATGGACATTCTGGGGATCGATCTGCAGCGGATCTCGCTCGGTGCGCTGATCATCGCGCTCGGCCTTTTGGTCGATGACGCGATGATCACCGTCGAGACGATGGTGACCAAGCTCGAGGAAGGCTGGGACAAAGCGCGCGCCGCGACCTTCGCCTACTCCTCGACGGCGTTTCCGATGTTGACCGGCACGCTCGTCACGGCCTGTGGCTTCGTGCCGGTCGGTTTCGCCAAGAGCTCGGCGGGGGAATACACCTTCTCGCTCTTCGCGGTGGTATCGATCGCGCTTCTCATCTCCTGGGTCGTCGCCGTCGTATTCGCGCCCTTGATCGGCGTGGCGATCCTCCGGGCAAAGCCCAGCGATCACGCCCATGCCGGCCCCGGGCGGGTCGGCCGTCTCTATCGGCGCTTCGTAAGCACGGCGATGCGCTGGCGCTGGGTCACCATCGTACTCACCATTGCGCTGCTCGGCGCGTCGCTGGGCGCACTGACGCTCGTCTCGCAACAATTCTTCCCGCCCTCCGATCGGCCTGAGCTCACCGTCGATCTGAAGCTCTCGGAAGCGTCCACCATCTATGCCACCGATCGCGCGATGCAGAAGCTCGAAGCGCTTCTGAAGGACGATCCGGACATCGACCACTGGAGCGCTTATGTCGGCACCGGGGCGGTACGCTTCTATCTGCCGCTCGCCGTCGAGGTGCCGAACGACTTCTTCGCCCAGGCGGTCATCGTCACGAAGAGCCTCAAGGCGCGCGAGCGCGTGCGTGCCCGGCTTGAGCCCGCGATCGCCGAAAATATTCCCGAAGCCGTTTCGCGGCTGTCGCCGCTCGAGCTTGGTCCTCCGATCGGCTGGCCGCTGCAGTATCGAGTCGCCGGCCCGGATCTGGATAAGGTCCGCAAGATCGCCTACGACGCCGCAGCGGTCGTCGCCTCCCATCCGAACGTGCGAAAAGTCAATTTCGACTGGATGGAGCCGGTGCGGACGCTTCGCATCAAGGTCGATCAGGACCAGGCGCGGCTTTTCGGCGTCAGCTCCGAGCAGCTCGCCTTCGCGTTGAACGCGGTCGTCTCCGGATCGACAATCACGCAGGTGCGCGACGGCATCTATCTCGTCGACGTGGTGGTGCGCGGAGAGGAGGCCGACCGGATCTCGCCTTCGCTGTTGCGGACACTGCCGATCCGGCTCCCGAACGGCGGCATGGTACCGCTGCTTCAGCTTGCTTCGGTCGAATACGGTCAGGACTATCCCCTGATCTGGCGGCGGGGAAAGCTCCCGACGCTGACCGTGCAGTCGGACGTCACCGGAGGGGCTCTTCCGGAGACCGTGGCGCGGGACCTGCAGCCGAAGATCGACACCCTGAATGCGGGTCTGCCGCCGGGCTATTCGGTCGTCGTCGGCGGCGGGGTCGAGGAGGCCGCGCAGTCGAGGGCCTCCGTCGCCGCCGTGCTGCCGCTCGCCGGCATCCTCATGCTGATCGTGCTCATGATCCAGCTGCAGAGCTTCAGCCGCGTCTTCCTCGTCATCAGCGTCGCGCCGTTCGGCATGATCGGCGTGACCGCCGCGATGCTCTTGTCCGGCAAGCCGCTCGGCTTCGTTGCGCTGCTCGGCGTGATCGCGCTCGTCGGGATGATCATCCGCAACTCCGTCATCCTCGTCGATCAGATCGAGACCGAGAAGACGCATGGCCGCGCGACCTGGGATGCGGTCGTGGAAGCGAGCGGACACCGCGTTCGGCCGATCCTGCTCACGGCCGCTGCGGCGATCCTGGCGATGATCCCGATCGCGCCGACGGTATTCTGGGGCCCGATGGCCTACGCCATCATGGGTGGTCTGGCGGTGGCGACGGCGTTGACGCTGGTCTTTCTCCCAGCCCTCTACGTCGCCTGGTTCCGCGTTCGGGAAACGCACTCGGAGGGTGCGGCCGAAACTCCGCACGGCGCGGCCGCCCGGCCGGCCTGACGCACGAGGAGACGCCGTTCCGCCAATCGACACCTTGAGGAGACCCGATGACCGCGCATGGGCAGGCTGCACACAAGCCGCCTTTGTTTGACGTGCCGATATGAGCGGAGAACCGGTCCGCGTGCTTTGCCTTGGCGGCGGTTACACCGCGATCAGGCTCGCGCGAACGTTGAAGCCCGCCATTCGCCGGCAACTCGTCGATCTCACGATCGTGTCGCGGGAGAATTTCCACACATTCCACGGCTTTGTTCCGGACATGCTGGCGGGGAAGATCCAGCCGGGGCAGATCATCAGCCCGGCACGGCGCATCTTCCCTCCGGCCCGCTTCCTCAATGCCAACGTCGAATCCATCGACCTCGCTGCCTCGACGGTCAGGATCAGCCGCTTTCTCGACGGTCGTGACTACGCGCTTCCCTTCGACCATTTGGTGCTCGCGCTTGGCTCCACCGACGATCTCACGCGCTACGCCGGCATTGCGGAACATGCGCTGCGACTGAAGACCTTCGGCGACTGCTTCAGGACCCGCAACCACATCATCGCCATGCTCGAGATGGCGGAGATCGAGCCCGACCCGGTGGAGCGCCGGCGCCTTCTGACCTTCGTCGTGGCCGGCGGCAATTTCGGCGGCGTAGAGGTCGCAACGGAGCTGCAGGAATACCTGGAGAGTCTGATCCGCCACGAATATGCGCGTCTTTCTCCCGACGAGCTTCGCGTCGTTCTCGTTCACAGCACGCCGCGCATCCTGCCCGAGCTGATCCGGCATCACGAAACGCTCGTTGCCTGGGCGGAACGGCATCTGTCGCGGAGCGGGCTGGAGTTCCGGGCGAACGCCAAGGTGGAAGCCGCGACCGGGGATGAAATCCTGCTCAGCAACGGCGAACGCATCCCCACGCGGACCATCATCAGCTGCACCGGTACGGCGCAGTCGCCGCTGCTCAATTCGCTGCAATTGCCGCGCGACGCGCGCGGGCGCCTCGAGACCGACGAATTCGTGCGTGTCCGCGGCCAGACGAACATCTGGGCCGGCGGCGATTGCGCGGCGGTGCCGCATCCAAGCGGCGGAATGTGCCCGCCGCTCGCCATCTACGCGCTGACCGCCGGACGCCAGATTGCGCGCAATATCCTGCGGGCCACGCGCGGCCAGCCTCCGGAGCCGTACCGCTTCACCGGAATTGGGGACGCCTGCTCGCTCGGCAGGCGGAGGGCCGTTGCGCATTTCAAAGGCATGCAACTCACCGGCGTGCCGGCCTGGATCGCCTGGCGGCTTCTGCTCCTGCGTTTCGTGCCGACCTTCGATCGCAGGGTCCGCCTTGTTCTAGATTGGCTCGTCTGGCCGCTCGTCGGACGCGACGCGGTGAACATGAAGGTTGACGAGCCTCTGGGGCTACGGCGCGAGCATTTCGAGCCGGGACAGGAGATCGTGCGGGAGGGCGAGATCGGCCAGCGCCTCTATCTGATCTGGGAAGGCGAGGTCGAGATCGTGCGCGGGGCGGCATCGTCTGAGCCCGTCATGCGGCTCGGACGCGGTCAGCATTTCGGTGAGACGGCCATATTCCAGAATACCCGGCGCACGGCGACGGTGCGGGCTACGACCAAGGTCGAGCTGATCTCGCTCGGGCAGGCGGAAGCTCTGGCGCTCAGCGCCGTCGCCGGCAGCTTTGGAGAAGCGGTTCGCAAGCTCCCGGGTGAACAAGCGTGAGATGCAGGCGGGACGCGACGCACACCTCCTCAGGCAAGGGTGCTCTCGGTGGCAGGCGCAGTTTGAGCGCTCCCGGGTAGCCGACGAAACTTTCTTCGATCATGGGCGCAAATCTAAAGATGAAGTGTGTCCCGACCCCGACTGGCGCACGGCTTGGAGCTGAACTAACATCACGTCGGTGGGCGCATGCTGGGCTGTGAACACGGGGGGTAGGTCGTAAGACCGCATAGTGACCAAACGAATCCGCAAGATCGCGTCTGTGGTTGGGGCGGTTCTTGTCGTGGCGCTCGTCGTAGCGGGCGTGTGGGTCTGGTCCAACCTGAAACCAACGCAAGAAAACGACGCCGCGATCGCGGCATACTGCGCCGACATGGTCGCAGGCGGGCTGCGAAGCCTCGCCGCTGATCGGACCGAAAGGTTCCTCGGCAAGGTCGGGGAAGCACCCGCCGGGTGTCGCGGCGGCGCCAAGGCGGTCTCCTACCGGTCGACGCCCTGGGTCGACTGGTCGAACTATTGGGGAACCGGCGACGCTGCCTCGAGATCCGAGCGCTTCACCGCATCCTCGCACCTCTTCAATCGCGCCGAACGGGGTGTCGACGGCGCGCTCCTCGACCTCGAATACGAGCGCATGGAGCTGATCAAGTTCAACCTCTTCGACAATCTCACCTACAAGCAATATGCGACCGACGTCGGGGGTACCATCCGCAAGGTGTGGCCGGAGCTGCGCCTGCCACCGAACGACCCAAACTTCAGCTTGGTCCGCGTCGACGCCAACGGGAATCAGGTCTGCCAGGGGGAATCGATACGGTTCCGCGAGCTGTCGGGGATCTGCAACGACATCAAGAACCCGGAGATGGGGTCGGTCGGGCAGGTGTTCGCCCGGAACGTCGCATTCGAGGCGACCTTCCCCGAGCTCGGACTCAACGATTACGCCAAGAACAGGCACGCGGGCAGGATTGGCCTGCTGCAACCCGACCCGCAGGTGATCAGCCGGAAGCTGTTCACGCGCGACCAGTCGAAAGACCCGGACTGCAATCAGGGTCACGGCACGCCGAACTCGCCTATGGCCGACTGCAACTATAAGAAGGCGCCGTTCTTCAACGTGCTGGCGGCCTTCTGGATTCAGTTCATGACGCACGACTGGTTCTCGCATCTGGACGAGGCGCGCGACGACCCGACGAACATCATGACGAGCCTTGGATGCGCCACCGAGCGGCAGGGCGACGCGGTCGTTCCGCTGACGCCGGAGCGCATTACGGCGCTCGGCTGCCGGCCTGAAGACAAGATGGAGGCAGCGCTGCGCGCCGACACGACGCCGCCGGGCACGTTCGACGTCGACGGCAAGGCGCGGCTCGAGCGCGCCTACGGGACGACCAAGAACGAGGTCACCGCGTGGTGGGACGCCTCGCAGCTCTACGGCTGGGACGAGCGCTCACGGCGGCGCGTGCGGCGCGACCCGGCCGACGCGGCGAAAATCGATCTCGTCCCGGCGACGAACGGCCCTGCGACCGGCGGCTACCTTCCGGAGTTCAGGCCGAACTGCCCGGCAGGCGGCAGTGACACCGACTGCGATCCGATCCAACCCGAATGGGTCGGCCAGGAAGCGGCGGCGTTTCCCGACAACTGGTCGGTTGGCCTCAGCTTCTATCACAACCTCTTCGCGCGCGAGCATAACGCCATCATCGACGAGTTCCGCCGCCTGCAAAAGGCGCAGCCGGACACCGATTCCGGTCTGCGCGATCCCGAGCGGCCAAATGAGGCAATCCCCTATGCCAAGATTTCCGACGACGAGCTGTTCGAGATCGCCCGCCTGATCGTCGCGGCGGAGATCGCCAAGGTCCACACGATCGAATGGACCACCCAGCTCCTCTACGACGAGCCGCTGAATGTCGGCATGAACTCGAACTGGTCGGGGCTCTTCCAGAACAACCCGATCGCCTCCGAAGTTACGAACCATCTGCTCGAGGGCTTGAGCAAGTCGCAGGACGCCAAGGAAGCGAACCAGCTCTATTCCGCATTCGCGGCGGGCGCCGGCATCATCGGGCGCGGCAACAGCCGGCGGTTTCCGAAGTTCATGCCGAAATGGCTCAGCTGGGACCGCTGGAGCATCGACAATCCCGACGACGTGAACGGCGGCACCAACCATTTCGGCGCGCCGTTCAACTTCCCGGAGGACTTTCCCTCCGTCTATCGGCTCCACGCGCTGGTGCCGGACATGATCGAATATCGCGACTTCAAAGCCGATCCGAACGCCATCGAAGAGCGCATTCCCGTGGTCGATACGTTCCGCGGCAAGGCAACGGCGGAAATGCATGACCGCGGCCTGACCAATTGGGCGCTGAGCATGGGACGGCAGCGGCTCGGTCTGCTCCTCCTGCGCAACGATCCGCAGTTTCTGCAGAATCTCGATCTCCCCCCGCGGCTCGATACGAAGATCGACGTTCCGGCGCTCGATATCATCCGCGACCGCGAACATGGGACGCCGCGCTTCAACGAATTCCGCCGCCAGATCGGGCTGCGTGAGCTGACGAGCTTCGACGACTTCATCGATGTCCGCCTGCCGAAGGACTCGCCGGAACTCCCCGAGCAGCGCGACCTCGTCAAGACGATGCGCGAAATCTACGGGCAGCATAGATGCGATGCGTCGAAGATCATCACCGACGCCCAGCTCGACCAGGACGGCAAGCCGATCAACGACTGTCTCGGTCACGCCGACGGCAGCGTGGTGGACAACATCGAGGATCTCGACCTCATTGTCGGTGTGCTCGCCGAGACGACGCGCCCGCACGGCTTCGCCATCTCCGAAACGCAGTTCCAGATCTTCATCCTGAACGCCTCGCGGCGCCTCTTCAGCGACCGCTTCTTCACGTCGAGCTTCCGGCCCGAGTTCTACACGAAGCTCGGGATCGATTGGGTGATGAACAACGGGCCGACGGGCAAGCAGTGGGAGGCGGGCGAGCCGAACGGCCACAAGCAGGAGGTGCTGCCGCTGAAGCGCATCCTCCTGCGCGCCATGCCGGAACTCGCGCCGGAGCTGAAGCATGTCGTCAACGTGTTCGATCCCTGGGCGCGCGACCGCGGTGAATACTATTCGCTCGCGTGGACGCCGCGGGCGGACGCGGCGAGCGATCCAGCCTTCGCCAACAATTAGCGGACGAGACATCGAGCAAGACTGGGGGGCGGAATGCGTGCGGTGCCACGGGATGAAAGGGGTTATCGCATGGTCATGGGGAGCGCCCACGCAGCGTCGCGTCGAGTTCGCTTCTTCGCAACCAGTCGCGCGGAGAAGCGGTGATGGCGGGCGCATCAAGACGCGAATCCGGAAGCCTTCAGGCCTTCTATCGCCGCCAGCAATGGATCCGGGTTCCGATCGATTTCCTCGACCGGCTCTTTACGGCGCGCCAGTGGATCGGCTTCGCGGACCACGTCAACAGCTGGCGCTACCTGCGGCCGGACAGCACACGCCTCGCCCGCGCGCTCTGCGCTGTCACACGGCCGATCGGCGCGGCGAAAGCAGGTTTTCGTGCGCGCAGCGCCGGCTACCGTCGCGTGGACTGGGCCATCCGCAGGTTCTTCTGGTCGGTGATCTGGTCGATGACCGTCGCCTACCGCTTCCGGCCAAGGCGCGTCTGGAAGCCGCGCAAGGAGAAGCCGATCCTGATGGTGCCGCCAACGGTACGCCATCCGGACTTCAAGGCCGAAGTGCTGCGCTTCCCGGATTCCGTCCCGCTCGCCGAAGCGTCCTTCGGCGCTGACCTCTGGGTGGAGACGCTGCACCTGTTGCAGGACGTCTATCCGATCGTCGCTCCGCACCAGGATCGCGCGTCGGACGATCCTGAGGAGCGTCTAAGGCAATCCTATCCCACGCTTTTCCGCTGGATTCGCAATCCACCCCGCTGGCATCCGGGTCTCGTCGCAGCGTCGGCGAAGCACAATCTCCTTGGAGCGCTGGCTGTCGGTGGGCCTTTCGCCAAGCTGCTGCAAGCTGTCGACGCGGAACAGGGCCTTTATGCGATCGACCTCTCCCACATGCGCGACTATCCGGTGCGCGACGGGTTGGTACGCCTTGGCTGCCGCGTCAACTATCAGGTGCGGGACGGCGAGATGGTCACCACCGACATCGTCTACAACGGCGAGACGGTGAAACCGGGCGAGGCGCGCTGGGCTCTGGTCGAGCAGGTGGCCATGGCGTCGCTCGTCACGCATCTGACGGTCTGGCGGCAGGGGATGGAGTACCACGCCTCCGGCCTCGCGTCGTTCCCGGCGGTTACGCAGAACCTGCCACCGGACAATCCGATCCGCCGCCTGATGGCGCCGCATATCGTCGATACGACGTCGGTCAGCTACTACACGCATCTGACGCTGCGGCGCAGCGGCTTCGACGTGATGGGCTTCACCTTTCCGATCGACGTCCTCTTTCGCTATTTCAACGACGGGGCGCGCGATTTCGATCTGTCGCGGCTCGATATCCGCATCGACAAGCAGCGCCGCGGCATTCCCGAGAGCCTCGACTATCCCTACGACACGCAGGCGCGGCGCTATTACGACCTCTTCGGGTCCTACGTGAAAGCCTATGTCGATCACTACTATCCCAGCGAGGAGGCGGTCGCCCAAGACGCCGCGTTGCACATCTGGTTCGAGGCTCTCGACCGCACGATCATCAACGGCGTCCGCGGCTACGTTCCGAAGCTCGATCGCAATGGGCTCGTCGATCTCTGCACGGTGCTGATCTATTCCCTCGTGATCGGCCATGACGAGAATTCGATATGGGACTACGCCATCTTCATGCCGACGCTCGTGCATGACGACGGCCTGCCGATGACACTGGGCGAGACCCAGTGCGTCAGCAATTTTCAACTCGTGATCTGCTCGGCGGTCAGCGACCTCATGGGTGATTTCACGCACGTCGCGCTCGACGAGGAAGGCGCCGCCATCATGCGCCGGCTGCAGCAGGACCTGGCGACGCTGCAGGCGGAGATGGAGGCGGGCCCGGACGTGTATTGGCGCGTCTTCCCGGCCAGTCTGAAGTCAAGCGTCGCATGCTAGCGACAGAGGCAGCGCTTCGATGAGCTTCCAGCCAATCCTGCAGGAACTGAAATTCCGCAATCTGACGGTGAAGAATCGCGTCTTTCGATCCAGCATCTCCGGACGTTTCGACAATTATGACGGTTCCGGCAACCAGGCCCGTGTCAAC
Source organism: uncultured Alphaproteobacteria bacterium (assembly GCA_963805325.1). Classification (GTDB taxonomy): domain Bacteria; phylum Pseudomonadota; class Alphaproteobacteria; order Rhizobiales; family Afifellaceae; genus DASWJZ01. The sequence continues at coordinate 605,768 of CAWDTS010000001.1, forward strand.
TGGGAGACCAAGTTCGCGCGCGGCGGAGTCGGTGCGATCATCACCTCGTTCGTGCCGGTGAGCATCCGCGGCCGCATCGTTCCGGGCTACGCCACGATCGACCACGACGACAAGATTCCATTCTGGAGGGCCGTCGGCCAGTCGGTGCACGAATATGACTGCAGGTTCATCCTGCAGCTCAGCCATTCGGGACGGCAGCAGGATATCGGCGGCATCGAGAACCAGTACCACAAGGCGATGAGCTCAACGAGCAAGACCGAGGGGCTGCACGGCTTCCTCTGCCAGGCGATGACCACGCAGGAGATTCACCAGGTCGTCGAACAGTTCGCCGAGGGCGCCAGGCGCGCGCGGGAGGCGGGCCTCGACGGCGTCGAACTGCACAGCGCCAACGGCTACCTGTTCACGCAGTTCTTCAGTTCGGCCATCAACGATCGGAAGGACGAATATGGCGGTTCGCTGGAAAATCGCGCCCGCTTCGGACGCGAGGTGGTGCGCGCCATCCGCAAGAAGGTCGGCAGCGACTTCCATCTGCAGTTCAAGATTTCCGCAGTCGACTACAACAATGCGGTGTTCCCCTGGGAGAAGAAGGGCGACGGCCTGCCGGAATCGATACAAATCTGCAAATGGATGGTGGAGGACGGGGTCGACGCGATCCATGTCTCGGCGGGAAACATGTTCCCACACCCGCGTAACCCCATGGGCCCGTTTCCGGCGCGTGAAGGCGTCAAGTACTACGACACGATGCTGTCGAGCGGCATCCATACGCACCGTGTCTATTCGTTCTTCCGCAATCCGCTGAAGCGGCCGATATTCAACTACCTCTGGGAACGGCTGCAGGAGCCGCTCGACAAGATCGAGGGCAACAATCTCGGCCATTCGCGCGCCATCCGCGACGTGATCCACCCGCTGGCGCCGGACGTTCCCGTGCTCGTCACCGGCGGATTCCAGACCGGCAGGGTGATCGCCGAGGCCATCGAGCGGGGAGATTGCGATGCCGTGACAATTGCGCGGCCGCTGATCGCCAACAACGACATGGTGAAGTATTTCGAGCGGGGAGAGGAGCTTCCGGAGAAGCTTCGGTGCACCTATTGCAACAAGTGCCTGATCAACATCCTGGAAAATCCTCTCGGCTGCTATGAGCTTTCACGTTTCGACGACGATTACGACAGGATGATCGCGGAAGTGATGACTGTCTACGAACCGAAGCCGTTTCATTAGCGGAAGCGAGGGCGGAGCATGGCGCGACGTGCGGATCCCCTGACGCCGGTTGAAGCTGCGTGGCGACGCCGCGCGCAGATCAGGTTCGCTGTCTTCGTGTTGGTCGTCGCCATCCTGGCGGTCTTCGCGACGCTTCTCTTCAATCGCTATGCATCGAATCGGCCAGTCACCTACAGCAACATCGAGGATCATTTCAAATACGGCTCGATCGGCAGCGACTACGAGAACGGACTGCCGCTCCGCATCCTGCAAGTGCTACCGCGCATGTTCCCGGAATACATGCCGGCCGGCGGTCACGACTATACGGCCTTCGGCTTTCTGCAGGAGCCGGACCACCCGTTGCCGATCGGGTTCTCGGTGCGCCGCCACTATATCGACCTTGCGGGGCTGAACTGTGCCTCCTGCCATGTCGGCGAGGTGCAGGCGTCCGCGGACGCAAAGCCGCGAGATCATCCTCGGAATGCCGGCGAACACCGTCGACCTGCAGGCTTTCTTCGGCTTCCTGTTCGCTTGCGCGGGCGACAACCGCTTCACTGCCGACAACATCATCGCGGAGATGGAGAAGGACGGGCATCTCTTCTTCATCGACCGGCTGATCTATCGCAGCGCCGTGCCGCAGTTGCAGGCGGGAGATATTGAAGGTTCGCTCGCAGCTGGAAGCCTACATGTTTCCAGTGCATCCAAAGTTCGGGCCCGGCCGGGTCGACACCTTCAACCCCTACAAGGTCAACCAGTTTTCCGCCGACTATCCGCCCGGCTCCTTTAGCGATGACGAACGGATCGGCACGGCGGATTTTCCCTCGATCTGGAACCAGCGCCGACGCGACGGCATGAACCTGCATTGGGATGGCGACAACAGCTCGCTGCGGGAGCGGAATTTCAGCGCAGCCTTCGGCGCCGGCGCCACGCGGCAGAACGTCGACAGTGCCTCCTTCGACCGTGTTACCGCGTGGCTCGAGGACCTGCCGTCGCCGCATTATCCGTTCGCGATCACGACGGATCAGAGCGTGCTCGACCGGGGCAAGGCGATCTATGACGCGCGCTGCGCCGCGTGCCACGCCTTTGATGGCGCCATGGTCGGTCAGGTCGATCCGATCGAGTTGATCGGGACCGACCGGCGCCGACTCAATTCCTATACGGAGAAACTCGCCCAGATTCAGCTCGCTTACGGCGACGGCTACGATTGGGATTTTACGCATTTCCACAAGACGAACGGTTACGCGAACGCGCCGCTTGACGGGATATGGGCGCGCGCGCCGTATCTTCACAATGGCTCCGTGCCGACGCTCTGGGATCTTCTGACGCCGCAAGAGAGCCGCAATGGCGGTCGCGATTTCTTCTATCGCGGTGATGCCGTCTACGACCAGGAGAACGTCGGATTCCGTTCCGATCTGGCGGAAGTGAACGGGCGGGAATCATTCCGCTTCGTCATATCGGAGCCCGGCAACAGCAATCAGGGTCACAGCGGTCCGAAATATGGCACAGACCTGAGCGACGACGACAAGCGCGCACTGATCGAATATCTGAAGACGCTCTAGGCGAGGCGCAGTGCCGTGGCGAGCTACCCGACGACGCGCTTGTGGGATCTCGTGCGTCTCGCGGCGCTTCTCATCCGGGCACGAACCAGGAAGAGCGACCTCGCGGAAGCCGCGACAGGCTGGCTGAGGGGCCTGACGGAGCGTTATCAAAGCCCCGACCTCATCATCAACCTGATCGCCCGGCGTATCCTCTTCGTATCGAGTCCGAGCCTTTCCGCTCATGTGCTGGCGGCGCCGCCCTCCAGCGAGACCTTCGTCGAGGGCACGATGAAGCGCAAGGCGATGGCCTTTCTCGCACCGCATGCGCTGACGATCTCGCATGATGCGGAATGGCGGACGATGCGCGTCTACAATGAGGACGTGCTGAACACGCATCGGCCGCACATACATCAGCAGTCGTTCCTGGCGCACGTTCAAAAGGCGTTCGAGCAGCCGATCACCGACATCCAGGACATTCGGCGGCGTATGGGCGAGGTGATGCTGGCCGTCGTGTTCGGCGAGGGCAATGCTCCAGAGCAACTGATCGATGACATCCAGGAACTCTTCGCTGAGGTGGGGCTGCGCACGGCGCTCTTCGGCAGCAGGAAGACTGCGAAACGTGATCGCTTCTATGCTGTCTTGCGCGGGTTGTGGCGAGACAGACTCACGGGAGGGAAGCCCAGTCTGCTCGCGGGCGCCAATGCCGCCGCCGGGAAGCTTGAAAACCCCGCTCCCGGCGAGGACGCGCTCATCGAACAGATTCCGCATTGGATGTTCACGTTCACGAACTCCGGTTCCGATCTGCTCGCCCGGTCGCTGACCATGATCCTCGAGCAGCCCGCGGCGCTCGATCGGGTGCGCAAGGAGATTGAGTTGGCCGGCGATTTGGGCCGCGCCGAGACGATTCAGAAGCTGTCGTATCTGGAAGCCTGCCTGCTGGAGACTGGACGCCTCTTTCCGCCGGCGGTTCAGACGGCGCATCGCGCGGCGCACGAGGTTCACTTCGACGGGAAAGAAATCCCAGCCGGAACCGAACTCCTGCAGTTCTTCCCGTTCAACAATCGCGATCAGACGCGCGATCCGCTGGCCAACGATTTTCGGCCCGAACGCTGGCTGGATCCGAACGATTCAGTGCACCGGCTCTACCCGAATCTCTTCCTGAGCGGCGCACGCGCTTGTCCCGGACGCGACCTGATCCTGTTCATCGACAAGGCCGCGCTCGCAATCATCTTGCGCGGCTCTGCGGTGCGTCCGAGCGACAATGCCCTGAGCCGTACTCCGCTACCTTTCTCGTTTCCGAGCGGATGCCCGCGGTTTGGAACGTAGGGGCCGGCTCTGTTAAGATATTTGCCACGGCCAAACTGATGTTTGATCGCGAAAAGGCCAATTGTCCAAAACTTGCCGGAGCGGCTCATCGAGGAGCTAAAGCCGTTGTCGGCCACCAGGCGCTGGAACTGCTCGCTGGTGTACTGGCTACCCGGTCCGAATGACGCAGCACGGCTTACCGCGCCGCCGCGGCCTGAATGACCGTCAACAAGCTGAGATCACATAGAAAATTTGGCGCACCCGACAGGATTCGAACCTGTGACCTCTGCCTTCGGAGGGCGTCCCGTTACTTTCTCTAGACTGCGAAATACTGCCCTACGGCACCACATCCTATCGAACGAATAGGATTTTGTCTTATTCTCTACCGAAATGAGTTCGCCGCGGCTCGCCGTGACTTTCCTCCTGCTGCTTCCGCCACGCTTCCGCGGAAGCAGGCCTGACAACGGGAACCCGATGTCGTGCCGAAGCTGACAAAGCGCTGCGTGGACGCGGCTGCACCGCGAGCATCTGAGTACTTCCTCTGGGACGACGAGCTCCCAGGATTCGGGCTGCGCGTCTTCAACTCCGGCAAACGCAGCTATCTCGTTCAGTACCGCGCCGATGGTCGGACCCGTCGCGTGACGATCGGCTTGCATGGTGTCTGGACTCCAGATGAAGCGCGTCGGGAGGCGCGAGCTTTGCTGGGCCGCATCGCGGAGGGAGAGAACCCCGCTGAGGAAAGAGAGTTCGATCGGAAAGCTATTACGGTGAAGGAGCTGTGCGAGCGCTATTTGGCCGACGCGGAAAATGGCCTCGTCCTTGGCAAGAAGCGCTTACCCAAGAAAGCTTCGACGCTTGCGACCGATCGTGGACGGATCGACCGGCACATCATCCCCCTCCTCGGTGCTCGACTGGCCAAGGACATAACGACGGCAGACGTAAACAGGTTCATGCGTGACGTGACTACGGGAACGACACGTACAAGCGTGAAGACGCGTCCCCGCGGCAGGGCTATTGTCAAAGGTGGTCGTGGAACGGCCTCCCGTACAACCGGCTTGCTAGGGGGCATCTTCACCTACGCGGTTGGGTTAGGGATTGTGGCTAACAACCCGGTTCGCGGCGTGCGGCGCCCAGCCGACCTGGTCCGGGATCGGCGCCTGAGTGACGAAGAATATAGGGCGCTCGGCCGTATCCTCGAAGCTGCCGACCAAACTGATGAGCATCGCACCGCTATCACGATGATACGTCTTCTCGCCCTCACCGGGTGTCGGCGCGGAGAGATCATCAATCTCCGCTGGGATGAGGTGGATGACGCGCGCGGGTGTTTTCGACTGAGGGACTCAAAGGAGGGCCGATCGATCCGGCCGATTGGACATGTTGTCTTTGAAATCCTTGCGTCGATCCGGCCGGAGAGAGCGGAGGGTTACGTGTTCCCTGGAGCCGTTGAAGGGAAGCCCTTCGTCGGACTTCCGAAGGCATGGAGGGTCGTTGTAGGACGCTCTGTACTCGTGGATGTTACACCACACGTCCTCCGCCACAGCTTCGCAAGTGCCGCCAACGACCTGGGGTTCACCGAAGCCACAATCGCTTCCATGCTCGGGCATTCGCGAGGAACGATGACGAGCAGGTACGTCCATCACATCGATGCTGTTCTGGTCAATGCGGCCGACGTAGTCTCCTCGCATATCTGGTCGATGCTGTCCCGCCCCGATTCAAATGATCACGCGGCTCCCGAGGCATGCGCAATCGCGGCTGAGTGATCGATGCAATGCGGTCCCTGCCCGACGAACCAAAGCGACCGGTTGCCTGTCGGAAGCAGCGTTTGATTCCCGATCCCGTAGCGTTAATTTGATGGCGCCTTGACGGTGACCTGCGGACGTATGTCAGGCGACGAAATACGACCGCCGACAGAGGAGCCGGGGTTGCGAATTCTGATCGTGGAGGACAACGAGCAGCTGGCGGACTGGCTCGCTCGTTTGCTGCGCGGTGAAAACTACGTCGTCGACTGCTTGCATGAGGGCGAAGCGGTCGTAGGAGGTGCTGACCTGGAGAATTACGACCTCGTGATCGTTGACCTGGCTCTGCCGGGCATGAGCGGAATCGACGTTATCCGCGATATCCGAACTCGGGGATATTCGGTGCCGATGTTGATCCTGACCGCGGAAGACGCGCTGAAGAGCCGGGTCGTTGGGTTGAACGCCGGGGCCGATGACTATGTGACCAAGCCCTTCGAGGTTGACGAACTCGTCGCCCGAATTCGAGCATTGGGCCGTCGGCTGGGCACGATTCTCAAGTCCGAACTGCGTTTCGGGCCGCTCACCTTCGACCAGAACACGCGATTGTTCGCCATCAAAGGGACACCGCTGGCACTGTCGCCGCGCGAACATGTCATCCTTGAGACTCTGCTTCGGCGGGCCGGGGCCACAGTCAGCAAGGATGTCCTGTTGGAAAGCAGCTATGGCTTCGACGACGAGGTAAATCCCAGTGCCATCGAGGTGATCGTGCATCGGCTGCGACGCAAGCTGGAACACAGCACGGTGGCTATCGCCACGATTCGCGGACTCGGTTATGTGCTGCGCCTGGAAAATCCCTGAGATCGTGTGGTGGTGAGCGGCAGCCTTCGGCTCAACCTGATGGTCTGGCTGATCGTCCCGGTCACCACGATCCTCGGCTTCAGCCTATGGCTATCCTACTCGACCGCCCGTCATCAGGCGATGCTGGTCTATGGACCGCCAGCTTCTGGCGTCGGCGCGGATGATCGCCGAGCAGGTCCGCTTCCGCGACGGCGCAATAGGCGTCGTCGTGCCGCCTGCGGCGCTCGAGCTCTTCGCCTCAGACAGTCACGACGAGGTTTCCTATGCCGTCCTTGACCCCAGTCGAACCCTGATCGCGGGTTTTCCAGGGCTGGAGGCGCCTGCGGCTTTGCCGGCGACATTCGACCATCTGCCTTTGACACAATGTTCAGAACCGAAAGCATGCACGCGATGATCCTGCACCAGCCGGTCATCACGCCTGAAACCAGTGTCTGGGTCGAAGTCATGGTCGGCGAGACGCTGAAAGCACGCGATGCACTCGTAGCGGCACTCTGGCTGCGCGGCTTTGCCGAACAGGCGGTGCTGGTTCTGGCGGCCGCGTTATCGATCTGGATCGGCATCAGCCGCGAGTTGCGGCTTTTGATGCGGTTGAGAAGTGCCGTTCTGAGCCGTTCCGCTGATCGGCTGGAGCCGTTCGACATTTCCGCGGTGCGGACCGAAATCCAGCCGCTCGTGCAAGCCCTGAATGATTACATGGCGCGGCTCGCAGCCCATCTGAGGCGCCAGCGGCAATTTCTCGACACGTCGGCGCACCAGATGCGGACGCCGCTGGCGATCATCAAGACGCAACTGGGGTTGGCCCGCAGGAGCCGCTCCGTGGAAGACGTCCATGCTGTTCTTGCCGAGGTCGACACCAGCATGACCGCAATGTCACGGATGACCCAACAACTGCTGGCTCTCGGACGGGTCGAGCACGACCGCGCCACCTACGTTACCGAGAGCGTCGAACTCGGCGCCTGCCTGCGCGAGGTCGTCAGCCTGTCGGCGCCGCGCGCGCTCGACGCGGGGGTCGAATTGGCGTTCGAGGTCACCGGCCCCTGCCTGGTCACCGCAACGCCCTCGCTGATCAGCGAACTCGCTACCAACCTGATCGACAACGCTATCCTGCATGCCGGACCGGGCGCCACTGCGACGATCGCGGTGCGCCGGCGCGACGGGTTCGGCGTCGTTTCGGTCTGCGATGACGGGCCCGGCCTGGCCCAGGCCGACCGGACGAAGCTCTTCACCCGCTTCCACCGCGGCGCCGATGCTCCTCCGGGTGGCAGCGGGCTCGGTCTGGCCATCGTCGCCGAGATCGCCGAGATGTTCGGCGGCCGCGCCGAAGCTCCGACACCGGTCGGCGGCAAGGGCTTCTGCGTCGAAGTAGCCTTGCCGCTTGCCGCCCGGACGGATTGAGCCCGCCTTACTTTCGGGCGTTTGCCCGGTCGGCGAAGACGTTGGTATAGGTCCGCCCAAGGTCGATGGTTGCCCCGCGCACGCCGGGCATGAACATCGAAAGGACTGCCAACACGTTTTCCGGTCCGCCCTCGGGCATACGTCCATCGGTCGTGAACATCGCCTTTCCTGCCGCCAACGCGCTCACGTACATCGCCTTGTCGCCGACGTAGAAATCAGTCGGCATCTGGTCGGCGATCTCGGCTGCATCGTGGGCGCTGATGTAACGGAGGGTGCGCACGAAGGCGTTGACTAGCTTCTGCACGGTGTCCGGGTGACTATCGACCCATGATGTTTCCATGTACAGGCAGGCCGCCGGGTAGAGCCCGCCCAGCGCCTGCGTTGTACCTTCCACGTCGCGCAGATCGATCAGGACTCTGGCCTCCCCGCTGCCGATCAACCGCGAGACGGTAGGCTCGGTGGTCATCGCCGCTTGGATCTGGTCGTGCCGCAGTGCCGCAATCAGAGTATCGCCCGCTCCAACAGGTACCGGCGTCACGTCACTGAGCTTGAGGCCCGACCGGACCAGCAGGTATTCCGTCAGGAAATCGGTCGATGAGCCAAGACCGGTAACACCCACTCGCATCCCGCGGAGATCGGCGAACGACGCGATTTCGGGATGGCGGTTGGATACGAGTTCCACCTCACCCGGGACGCGACTGAGTTGCACCACCGCTTCTGTATATTTGCCGAGGCCTTGCAGTTGGATGTTGTGGTCGTAAAAGCCGACGACACCCTGCACCGCGCCGGCGAGCATTTCGTCGGTCGCCTCGACGCCGGCAGGTTCGGAAAAGACTTCGACGTCGAGCCCCTCGTCGCGGAAATAGCCAAGTTCTTGGGTCAGGATCAGCGGCAGGTAGATTTGTTTCTCGACGCCACCGACCATCAGGGCGACCTGTTCGGCCCGGGCGGCGCCGGCGGTCAGCGCGCCGGCAAGGATGCAGAGCAGGCCAAGCCGAAACCGCCGGTTCCACGGCATCCGTCTCTCCCTCGCCGGCTGCCTCGTGGTGTCATTCTGCACGCCCGGACGCTCGTTTGTCGAGCATCCGGGCGCCGGTCGCTCTGCGTCGTGCCGGGCTCCATGGGGTCCGGCACCGACAGGATCAGTTGACGCCTTCCAGCTTCTTGGCGGCCGTTACGTAGTCGTTGGTGAAGGTCTTGGAGAAGTCGACCGGACCATTGACCTTGCCGGCCGCCTTCTCGATGTCATAGACCGTCTGCGGACCGCTCGGCGGCATGATGCCGGCGCCGTCGATGTTGAATTGGCCCCAGTCGTTTTGCAGCGCCGCGATGTATTCGTCCTTCGACGTCAACTGGTTTGAGACGAAGTCCGCCGGCATGGCGTTGGCAACGTCGGCCGCGGTGTGGGTCCGCATCCAGACCAGCGTGGCAACCAGCGCGTTTACCACGGCCTGGGTTTCCGTCTTGTGCGCGGCGACCCAGTCGGCGTTGGCAAGCACGGCGGCGGCTGGGAAGTCACCACCTAGCCACTTCTGCACCCCTGCCCCGGTCGAGAGGTCGATGGCGGAATATCCCACGTCAAGCTTCTCGATCGCATTCACCGTCGGCTGGCTGGTGATGCCGCAGACCGCCTTGCCGAACTTCAGCGCGGCGATCATGGTCTGGCCTGCGCCGGCCGCGATCTTGGTGTAGTCGGTGGGCGCCAGGCCGGCCCGGGCCGAGACGTAGCTGACCAGCGCATCAGTGCCCGAGCCAAGGTCGGTCACGCCGACCGCCTTGCCCTTCCAGTCCGTGGGCGATTTGACGTCGGTGCCCTTGGCGCACATGATCCGCTCGCCCGGCGCCACCGAAAGCTGGATGACGTCGAGGACGTACTTGCCCTTTTCCTGCAGCTCGATGGTGTGGTTGTACCAGGCGCCGGCCATGTTGACTTGGCCCGAGAGCATCGCATCCTCGGCGCCGACGCCGCCAGCCTGCTCGGTCGAGAGCTCGACGTTCACGCCGTATTTCTTGTACATGCCCAGGCTCTCGGCCAGCTGGTAGGGCAGGTAGATCTGCTTGTCGATGCCGCCGACCATCAGGGTCACCGTCGGCATGTCATCGGCCGCGGCCGGGGTCGAGAGCATCGAGGCGCTCGGCGCGGCAATCGCCATCGTGGTGGCCATCAGGGCCGCCATATTTGTGAGTTTCATGTCGTTTTCCTCCGTTGGATCATCCAGCTTCCTGGATCTCTGCTCCGGGTCTGTCGGCCTGCCGGCTGCTCAGATCCCCTGAATATTGCTGTCGCGGGTATTGCTCGGCTGCCAGGCGAGAAGCCGCTTCTCCACCTTCGCCATCAGCCATTCGGCGCTGAGCGCCAGCCCGCCGATCACCAGCATCGCGCCGAAGACGCCATTGGCATCGAAGGTGTTCTGCGCGGTCGCGATCACCAGGCCGAGGCCGCGTTGCGAGCCAAGGAACTCGCCGACGATGGCGCCGATGATCGAGAAGCCCAAAGCCACATGCAGGCTGGCGATGATCCAGGTCATCGCCGAAGGGAAGACGACGTGCTGCACCACCTGCAGCCGCGAAGCGCCGAGGATGCGGGCGTTCGAGATCAAGTTGCGGTCGACGCTGCGTACCCCCTGGAAGGCATTGAAGAAGACCACGAAGAACACCAACACAGCGGCGAGCAGCACCTTCGACGGCAGCCCAAGCCCGAGCCACATCACGAAGATCGAGCCGAGAACGATCCGCGGCAGGGCGTTGACGATCTTGATGTAGGGCCCGACCACCTCGGCCAGATAGGGGATTTCGCCGAGGAGCACGCCAAAGACGATGCCGCTGGTCACCCCCGCGATGAAGCCGAGGATCGATTCTTCAAGCGTCACCCAGATCTGCAGCCAGAACGAGCCATAAGCGGTGCCGTTCAGAGCCCAAGTCCAGAGCCGCACGCAGATGCCCCATGGCGAGCCGAAGAAGAACGGATCGATGAACCCGGTCATCGACGAGATCTGCCAGCCCGCGACGATGAAGGCGAAGATGCCGACCTGGCCGAGGGTGACCTGCTGCTTGTGGCGCTGGATGCGGGCGCGGGCCTGGGCTGCGATGCTTTCTTCGTCCGAGGTGGCCGCCTCGGGCGCGCCTGCTATCTCCTGCACGCTCACGCTCGGGCTCCCTCGGCTTTGGCAGCGAGCGCCGAGCGGGCATAGGCCTGTTCGACCTCCTCGCGCAGCGCGCCCCAGATCTGCTGGTAAAGTTCGAGAAAACGCTTTTCGAAGCGGATGTCTTGCACCGCTCCGCGAGGGCGCGGCAGGTCGATGTCGAAGACCGCCTTCACCGTGCCGGGACCGGCAGTCATAACGACGACCTTGTCGGCCAGACCGATGGCCTCCTCAAGGTCGTGGGTGACGAAGATCACCGAGGGCCTTTGGCGTTCCCAGAGATTCAGCAGTTCGTTCGACATGATCGCCCGTGTCTGCACGTCGAGCGCCGAGAAGGGCTCGTCCATCAGCAGGATCGCGGGCTCGTTGATCAGCGCGGCCGCCAGGCTCACGCGTTTGCGCATGCCACCTGAAAGCTGGTGCGGGTAATGGCGCTCAAAGCCGGCGAGGCCGACCGTCTGCAGCCATTCCATCGCCCGCGCACTTGCCTTGGCCTTGGCGATGCCCTTGAACATGGGCCCGAGGGCAACGTTATCGAGCACCGGTTTCCACGGCAGTAGGGCGTCGGTCTGGAAGACGAAGCTCGCACCTTTTGTGATGCCGTCCACCTGCCGGCCGGAGACCTTCACAACACCGCCGCTCGGCCGCTCCAGTCCGGCGGCGAGCGTCAGTGTCGTTGACTTGCCGCAGCCGGTCGGACCGACCACGGCGCAGAATTGGCCGGACTCGACAGTGAGGGTGACGTCGCGGATCGCGGTCATCGCCGTCCCTGAGGGCGTGATGAAGCGCTTCGTAACCTTGATTAGTTCGATCTCGCCTGTCTGGCCCGACAGCGCGCTCACAGCGGGTCGCCGGTCAGTTTCGCGATCGCCGCTGCGCAAACACCAGCCGTCTCGTGACGACAGAACGTCTTCACGCAACTCCTCCCTCTTTGCCGTCGCCTCCCGGATCACCGGACAGCGAGGTCCGGTACGGAGGTCTTGGGTAGAGAGCTAACGGCCGAACCTTGCAGCAACCTTTCAATGCGAGTTGAAGTCCGCCGGATCACCCGCGCCGCGCGTCGACTTTCTCGACCGGTGGATCACCGGGAGTTCGAGCGGAGGGTCTAGTTGATGCCGGCGCGCTGCCTGCAATGCGCTAGCCAGTCCTCTCGCGAAAGCTTCGGCGAACCGTTCGGCACGGACCGCAGCGCTCCGATCTCCTCCTTGCGATCGACCACGCGTCTCTGAAATGGCGCGGACGGTGCGTCAATCCTCGCTTGTCAGAAGTTCGATGAGCCGCTCTTCGAACGAGTCAAGGTCGGTTCCGAGATTGTGCGTCTGACCGGTGAAGACCACGCGCCCCTTGGCAATAACGCTTATCTCGTCGCAGAGCGAGCGGACCTCTTGCGCATCGTGGCTACTCAAGAACGTCGTCACGTTCTCGCGCTCGGCAAGGTCTCTGAGCAACTTCCACGTCTCGCGCTTTGCCGGCAGGTCGAGGCCACGTGTCGGTTCGTCGAGAAACAGCACTTTCGGATTGCCGAGGAGCGCGCGCGATCTCGACGCGCCGCTTCATGCCGGTGCTATAGGTGCCGATGAGTTTGCCGCGAAAGGATTCGGCCAGTCCGACGTTTTCGAGGCTGTCCTCGACCGTAGCTCTCACGTCGGTCATGCCGCGTATCCGCGCGAAGTAGCCCAGGTACTCGCGCGCGGTCCAGTCCGATTGGCTCTCGCTTGTCTCGTCGCTCACGAGGCCGACCAGCCCGCGCACCGCCAATGGCTCGTGAACGACGTCGTGGCCAAGGAGCTTGGCCGTGCCGGCGTTCGGCCGCATCAGTGTCGTCAACATGCGGATCGTCGTCGTCTTTCCCGCGCCGTTCAGCCCGAGAAAACCGTAGAGCTCTCCCCTCGGTACTTTGAGACTGACGCGGTCAACGGCGATGATCGAGCCGAAGCTGCGAGAGAGTCCGTCTGTCTCAATGGCAAGGTCGCTCATCGCGTTCGCCTCCAGCGGACGAGCGCGGCGCCAAGGCAAAGCCACTCCTTAACGCCGTTCGCGCGCGACCTCGGCTATGACGGCCCGCCGTTTGCTTGGAACGAGGACCGCCGCGCGCAGCTCCGCGCCGACCTCGACGCCTTCTATGCGCGCGCCTATGGCCTCACCCGCGACGAGCTGCGCTACATCCTTGACCCCGCCGACGTGAAGGGCGCGGACTACCCCTCCGAAACCTTCCGCGTGCTCAAGAAGAACGAGATCGCCCGCTTCGGCGAATACCGCACCGCTAAGCTCGCGTTGCAGGCGTGGGATGCCATGGAACGAGGAGAACTTGCGGGCTAGCACGCAGCACGCGTAAGTTGCCTCCACCCAATTCGGTTAACCGGGCACGAGGGGGCTTCGAGTGACCAAGATCAGCGAATTGCTTGACGATATTCGGACGCAGGATCTCGTCCTGCCGGAGTTCCAGCGGGAATATGTCTGGAGCCGCGACCAGGCCAAGCAGCTGATGGTTTCCCTCGTAAAGGGGTTATCCCGTGGGAGGCCTGCTTATCTGGAAGATGGACGCTCCCCCTGAGCTGAAGAACGTAACGGAGCTTCCCGACAAGATGGGTACCGTGCAGGTGCTCCTGGATGGACAGCAGCGTCTTACCACGCTGCACATGCTGCTCACCGGATCGCTTCCAGCTTACTACCGGCCGGAGGACATTCTCAGCGACCCGCGCGACCTCTTCTTCAACCTCGATACCGGAGAGTTCCAATACTACCAGAGCTCACGCATGCAAAGCGACCCGATGTGGCGGCGCGTCGTCGATTGCTTCGCCGGTACGTCCATCGATCCGATCGAGATCGCGGTGCAAAGCGGTCGGGAACAGTCGGCGGTCGTCGAGCTCGCGAAGAAGCTGAACGGCAATCTCAACGCTCTCCGGGCCGTACGCGACGTGAGCCTACCGGTGCAGGTCGTTCCCAATCATGCTCCTCTCGAGGAGGCGATCGACATCTTCGATCGCATCAACAGCCAAGGGACCAAGTTGACAGATGCGGACCTTGCGCTGACCCACATCACCGCCAAATGGCCGCAGGCGCGACGCGTGCTCAAAGACAAGATGGAGTTTTGTAAGACGCGCGATTTCGATTTCAACCTGACCTTCATGACCCGGGCGTTGGTGGCGACCGTCACCGGCCGCGCCCTCTACGAGTTAGTTCACACGCGTCCCCTTCCGGAGCTCCAGGCCGGCTGGAGCACGCTCAACGCGGCGCTCGATTATCTCATGACCATGCTGCCCAAAGCGGCGCATATCCACAGCACCGAGGACCTCAACACTACCAATGCCCTCGTGCCACTGATTGCGTACCTCTCCCGCAACGACGGAATTTTCCCCAACCAGAAGTCAGTCCAGCACGCCGTGAATTGGCTCTACGCCGCGCTCACTTGGGCTCGCTACACCGCACAGACGGATCAACGGCTGGAAGCTGATCTCTCGATCGTGGCCAAAGAGGTGGAGCCTTGGGACGCTCTCCGCGCGAACATCGTCGAACAGCGCGGCAGGGTCGAGATGAAACCCGACGATTTCGAAGGGCGCACGGCGCAGCACCCTTTGTACCGCATGGTCTTCATTCTGGCGAAAGCTCACAGCGCCGTCGACTGGTTCAATGGGCTCCCGCTAGGCCAGACAGTGGGTGCGTCCTATGCGGTACATAGTCACCACATCTTTCCCCAGGCGCTCCTGTATCGATCTGGACTGGATGCCGACAACTACATGCATCGACAGATGGTCAACGAAATCGCCAACCGCGCATTCTTAACCGCCGCCAGCAATGTCCCGTTGTCCGACACGGAGCCAAGTGTCTATCTACCAACGATCGAGACGAAATATCCCGGCGCCCTAACGCGCCAGTTTATTCCAATGGACCCGGCTCTGTGGAGGGTTGACCGCTACGCTGATTTCTTAAGCGCGCGGCGCGATCTGCTTGCCCGCAAACTAAACGAATACATGTCGGCTCTCATCGCAGAACCAGAGGAGGTCCGGCATCGCCCGATTGGGGAATTGGTGAAGCTGGGCGAAAGCGCCGTCCTTGAGTTTAAGAGTACCTTCCAATGGGACGTGGTGCAAAGGCAGCCAAACAAGGCGCTGCGCAAGTCGTCTCTGAAGACGATCGCCGGGTTCATGAACACCGAGGGCGGGACGCTTTTGATCGGAGTCGAGGACGACGGCGGCGTCATCGGTTTGGAAAATGACCTCAGCATGCTTGGCGGCTCGCGCGACAAGTTCGAGCAGACCCTGGTGAATACGATCTCGGACGAGATCGGATCCGCGCTGAGTCACTTCTACCGGGTCCGCTTTGACCACGTCGGCGAGAAGCTAGTGTGCGTGGTGGAAGTGGAAGCCGTGAGCGACGGCGTGTTTGTGAAGGGCGAGAAGGGCAAGGAGTTCTTTGTACGCGTCGGCAACACGACGAAGTCCCTCGATCCGGCGGATACACATGCATACTTAGCCAGCAGAACACGATAGCTGTGCGCCTGCGAGCCAACGATCACATGCGCTGAAAGGCGCTTCAGCGGCATGATGGATACCGGCAGAACGTTTGCCGTGGCCTCCGACGAAGTGTTCGTCGGAATGATCTCGTGTGCCCGCCACCGCCTCGGGGTCGTCGCTCCTGCATTGACGCGAGCGGTTGCCGACGCCCTGTCCCGTCGTCTCGACGATCTTGATCAGCTGGATCTGACGGTCATCCTCGACTCTGACCCGCAGGTTTATCACCTTGGCTTCGGCGGCGATCTCCGCCGAGGAAACGATCCGTGCCGCCGCACCGGAAATCGGCAGCTTTCTTGGTCAATGATCGATGACGGCCGTTGAAAGTCCGCCAAGCTTCGTCGTGCGCACCGAGGCACAGAAGGCCGCCTGGGACAATGGCTACCGGCTTGAGCTCGGTATCGCGGACGGTTGGCTGCAGTACGCCTCGACCACGGCGCCGGGTCGCTATGGATCGCTAGTGTCTCGTCTCAGGGACCGTGGTTGCTTTCGATCGACCACTCGGGCGTCGCTGCCGAACTAAACACGCTAGCTGCTGCGCCCCTCCAAGGGCCGGGCCGGGCGACATTCGTATTGGCAACGCTCAGCGAGCTGCACGTCGTGCTTGATCGAGTTTACAAGCTTGCCTCTAGCCTGCCGGACGCGCCGCTCGACCATTTCAGGGCCAAGACACAGAACCTCCCGCGCACCACAGAGGCCGAACGGCTGGTCATCCAACGCATCGGCCAAGAAGTGTTCCGGGATGCGCTGATGGATTACTGGGGTGGCCGCTGTCCGCTCACAGGCGTCACCGAGCCGGCACTTTTGCGCGCCTCGCACATCGTGCCATGGGCTGAATGCGATGATGCGCAGCGCCTCGATGTTCACAACGGACTGTTGCTATCGGCATTGTGGGACGCTGCGTTCGACAAAGGCCTTATCGCCTTCGCTGACGACGGCTCCGTTCTCGCCCGTCCCGATCTTGGTTCTTCGGCCAGAATGGCCCTCGGCTTAGACGCCGCGCGTCCACTTAGTGCACTCACCAAGGAGCATCGCCGAAATCTCTCTGTGCACCGGATGCGAAATGGCTTCCCGTGAATACACCGATGCGCGGCGCTTCGGCGAGAACGACCTGGTTGCTGTCAGAGGCGCGGCCCGCAGGCAGCCGAGCATCCAGGGATGGGGCGGCAACTGCCGGAAGCGGTGCGCTCAGGAGCCAAAAAAAGAATATTTCAGAATTTCGCGGGGTCACGCGCGTGGTTACTCAGGCGGTCCTGGTCGCGTCGGTTCCAAGGATTTGCCCCCCCCCTGCCCCTTCAGCGTCCCTTGCCTCTGCTGATGGTGACGGAGAGATCGATGCTCAGCTTCTGGAAGCCGCGTGCGATCCTCTCCCGCGACGCGTCTGATTGCTGGAAGGGTATCTCCCGGACCCGCTCCACCTGGCGCTGAAGTCGCTCCAGTGTGCGATAGAGACCGTATGTGTGCCCGCGGCAGAGCCGGGCAAGCTCAGGCGGTGTCGGCGCGAACTGAGGTCGCTCCAGCTCTGCGGTGCCATCGAGAACCTGCCTCGCTGCAACGTTAAGCGCCTCTTTCGGCACGCCGTGAAGCGCCAGCAGATAGGCCCGCATGCGGAGCTCCATGACCTCCGTATCGGCGTTGACGCTCGCGAGCGCCGCAAACAGCACCTGCAGCACCTCAATCCGATCGTCGTCGTTCGCGGGTTGGAGACGATGCTGCAAATCCGCGATCTGTTGATCGATCGACCGGGCTTCCGGTTTTGAAACCTTCGAGGACATCAAAGGCCGTCTGGGTTGAGGAAGGGCGCATGTGAGAACTCGCCGCCGGCGGCCCTCTGCGATGTTCGAGCCAGGCGGGGTCGAAACCCTGCCAGCCGTTCGCAATCATCGCATCGGCGGCGGCGTTCGGATCAGCGGTGCGCGCGAACTTCGCAGCGAGGAGGCGCGCCGCGTAGGTCGTGAGGGGCTTCCTGAGCCTTAGTCGATGCTCGAGCACCGCCTCGGCCTGTTGCGACGACAACACGGCCTGGAGTTCAGCAAGAGGCGTTCCGATCGCGGGCGCGGGCGGAATATCCTCACTGTCAGTCTTTGGTTCTAACTCAGTCTTTGGTAAATCTTTATATATAGCCAGGGACGGGTTTGCCGGCGCTGGGTAACCCACCGCCGCCTTTTCAGGCGCTGGCTCGACGCGCTCAAGCCCAACCTCATCGGCGTTCTGCGGCTCGTCGAAGACTAGGAATTTGTCTCGCTCAAATGCCCCGGTGAGCGGGTTCCTGGCCTTTCTGCGGAGCATGTAACCCGCATCGATCAGCTCCCCGAGAATGCGCTGCATTTTGTCGCGGCCGACGCGGCTAAAGCGACGTCTGAGTTGGCTGGGCCGAACCTCCCAATCGTCGGGCTTGGAGAGGAGATATGTCAGCACGCCGAGCGCATCGGGTGACAATCGTTCGTCGTCGATCGGATCGTTCCCGAGCGTCGTGAAGGAGGCGTTCCGCCGGCGCTTGATAATCACGAGACGCCCCGCATCGATTCCGGGGAGCCGCGCCGGGGCAAAGAGAGAGCGGGAGCGGCATCGCACTTTCGCGAAATGGCACCTCGGAGGCACCATTTTTTGGGTGATCGATAAATGTTCGTGCGGAGAACAATTTCACGACGCTCGCGCCCTGCGGAACGCCGGAAGAACAGATAACGCGGACATTTTGCGGACAGGCCGCCTCGTAGCGCTGTTTCTTTTATAGCTAACGTCTTGAGGGGATTGGCGCGCCCGGCAGGATGAAACTGGGAACTGCTATGTGATTGTTATTCCGACCATTTCCTAAAGGCCTATTCTCGCGCTACGCGCCGGTGCTCGATCCGAAGTTCAGCTACCGCGGCGAGGACGTCGTCGCGGCCCTGGAAAGGGTCTGCTCGCGCATCGGCTATCCGAAGACGATCCGTGTCGATCAGGGCTTCCGAGTTCATCTCGCGCGACATGGATCTCTGGGCCTACCGCTACGGCGTCACCCTCGGCTTCTCGCGTCCCGGAATCAGAGAACGCAGTCCAGTTATGAACGAGGGCATTCGGGGCAACGTCAGCGGCTGCTGCTAATCCAACAAACTAATCGCAGCGATTTTGCGCGGCGTTTGGCAATCGAGATGATGCGCTATTCGATTGCTGATCCCTAGGTGCCCTCCTAGTGATATGTACGATCGCCCGCGCTCTCTGTTGCAGAATTGGTCTCTTCGGCGCTACGCGCTGATTCCTCGTCCTGTCTCTTGGTAGCTTTCCCAAGAAACAAGTTTAAGAGCATCACTGGAGATATCTCCCCATTACTGCCGAGCTCTTCTTCCACGAGTGGCCCAGAGTCCGAACCGACTTCACCCTGCACTTCAAGGGTCTCGCGCTCCTTATCTAACTCGACGTTTCCAATGAAGAGATCTCTCAAGCGCACCGGGGATATCTCGTGCGTTTCAGCGTCGCCAGCCGACACTTCCACACCAAGTGTATAAGCTTGAGCCTTAAGAGCGGGTAAATTGGCTGCTTCGAGCACGCTCTCTCTAGTAGCGCGCCCTTTCGGGAAAATCTCGGCCGCCGTGCGACCATGCGGGCCCTCACCATAACGAACAACGACAATCTGGCCGGGCCTGAGCTCGACCATGCCGTAACGCCTAAGTGTCTCTATATGCACGAAGATATCGGGTGCGTTCTTGCCCTCCGTCACGAAGCCGTAGCCGCGCATGCGGCTGAACCATTTGACTGTCGCCTCGACGAGAGGACTTGTCGGCGTCACCGCCGAGCGCTGCCGCGTCGCCGGCATCTGTATCTGTGCAGGGTGCGCCGCTGTCGACTCGTCCATTGAACTGGCCCCCGTTTCGACCGGACAGCCGGCATAACCCGGAGGGCTTGAGGCTATCCTCAAGCACAGGCTTATGTCTGACGGCTATCGACGCATCGAACTGATCACCGGCACAGCGCGGCGCCGGCATTGGGCGACCGAACAGAAGCTGCAGATCATCGAGGAGAGCCTGCTGCCGGGCGAGACGGTATCCTCGGTCGCCCGCCGGCGCGGGGTCGCGCCTAACCTGCTGTATCGTTGGCGCCGGTTGATGAGTGAGGGCGGAGCTGCGGCTGTGGGATCGGATGAACCGGTTGTCGGAAGCTCGGAGGTGCGGCGGCTCGAGGAGCGCATCCGCGACCTTGAGCGGCTGCTCGGCCGCAAGACCATGGAGATCGAGGTCCTGCGGGAGGCGCTGGCGAGGTCGGAGTCAAAAAAACCGAGCTTGCGGCTCTTGTCGCAGCCGAAGGACGGTTCGCGATGAAGGCCGTCGCCGATACGCTCGGGGTCGCCCGCTCCAATCTCCATGACAAGGTGCGCCGAGCCTCGAAGCCGCGTGGTTCCTATCGCAAGCCTGTCGATGAAGAGCTGCTGCCATTGGTCCGCCGCCTGGTCGATGAGCGCCCGACCTACGGCTATCGCCGCATCACGGCGCTTGCCAACAGGGAGCTGGCCAGGACGGGCGAGCCGGCGGTCAACCACAAGCGCGTGTTCCGCATCATGCGGCAGAACGACATGCTGCTCGCCCGGCACACAGGTCGCAGAACTGGCCGCGTCCACGATGGCAAGGTGGTCGTCATGCGCTCGAACCTCCGCTGGTGCTCGGACGGCTTCGAGATCACCTGCTGGAACGGCGACATCGTCCGTGTCGCCTTCATCATCGATGCCCATGACCGCGAGATCATCGCCTGGCACGCGGTCGCGGGCTCGGGCATCAGCGGCAGCATGGTCCGTGACATGATGCTCGAGGCCGTCGAGACACGCTTCGCAGCCTTGCGCGCTCCCAACCCGCTCGAGTGGCTCACCGATAATGGCAGTGCCTACACGGCCAGGGAGACGCGGGACTTCGCCATGACGCTCAATCTCGTGCCCTGCTTCACTCCCGTGCAGAGCCCGCAATCGAACGGCATCTCAGAGAGCTTCGTCAAAACCTTCAAACGCGACTATCTGGCGCAGGGCGCGGCTGACGAAGTGGGCACTCAGGCAGGCTTCCATGCCAACCACGCACGGCGGCAGCTTGCTGAACGTCTCGGCGAGCGCCAGACGCTTGATTTTGCGGCGGAAGGCGATCTTGCCGCCGCCGCCGAAGCCGACGACGTGGAAGACTTCCTTGCCGATATCGATCCCGATCGAGCTAAGGGGTGGTGTGGTCGCGTCCATGGGCTGCTTCTCCGGTTGATGCGAAGCAGTCTACGCAGACTGCTTCGGGGGAAGCAGCCGGTCCATCCCATTAGCGGACTTCCAGGATCCTCTTTTTAAATCCCTCGCTCACCTGAATTGGCCTTGTCCCATAGTGCTCGCCCAGGTTCCCTCGGGCCAGGCTCCGGCCACCGCGCGATCTCCGGTCCGTCGCTATGCCGTCCTTTCAAGCCGGTGGAACCGGTGGCCCTGA
>CAWDTS010000002.1:0-468592 GCA_963805325.1 uncultured Alphaproteobacteria bacterium
TGGCGATCATCGAGGACGGTGGGAAGATTGACCAGGAGACGCGGCTCTTCGATCCGGACCGCGGCGAGACGCGCTCGATGCGCTCCAAGGAAGAGGCGCACGACTACCGCTATTTCCCCGACCCGGACTTCTGCCGCTCGAATTCGACGATGCCTATGTCGAAGCGCTGCGAAGGGCTGCCGGAGCTTCCGGATGCGAAGCGCGCGCGCTTCATGAGCGAATACGGGCTCTCGCCCTACGATGCTGACGTGCTCGTGGCGGAGCGCGCGACCGCCGACTTCTTCGAAGGCGTGCGCGCGGCCGCGACGGCAAGCAGGCGGCGAACTGGGTGATCAACGAGCTTCTCGGCGCGCTGAACCGCAACGGACACCGCCATCGAGGCGTCGCCGGTCACGGCCGCGCAGCTCGGCGACGCTCCTCGACCTGTCAGAAGGACGGCGTGATCTCCGGCAAGATCGCCAAGGACGTGTTCGAGATCATGCTCGCCGAAGGCGGCGATC
Organism: uncultured Alphaproteobacteria bacterium; assembly: GCA_963805325.1. Classification (GTDB taxonomy): domain Bacteria; phylum Pseudomonadota; class Alphaproteobacteria; order Rhizobiales; family Afifellaceae; genus DASWJZ01. The sequence continues at coordinate 501 of CAWDTS010000002.1, forward strand.
CGCGCGAGATCGTCGAGGCGCGGGGGCTGAAGCAGGTGACGGACACCGGCGCGATCGAGGCAATCGTGGACGAGGTCATCGCCGCCAATCCGGAGAAGGCGAGCCAGGCAAAGGCGAAGCCGGCGATGCTCGGCTGGTTCGTCGGTCAGGTCATGAAGGCCAGCGGTGGCAAGGCCAATCCGCAGGCGGTCAACGCGCTTTTGAAGGCGAAGCTCGGGATCGACGTGAAACCGGACGCTTGCCGCGGCCGTATCTGGGGGTATCCTGCGCAACCGCGTGCAGGGAGGCCCGGAAATGCGCGTTCCTTCTCGTTTTTCTCGTCGTTCTCGGGCTGTCCGGCGCGCGGCGGCCGCCTTCAGCGATGCCGACCGCGCCGCGATCCAGAGCAGATCGAGCAGCAGCTTCAGGCGTTCCTCGCCGACGACGGCGCGACCGCCTATTCCTTCGCGGCGCCGAACATCACCGCGATCTTCCCGACGGTGGAGCTCTTCATGGCAGATGGTCCACCAGGGCTATCCGCCGGTCTACCGGCCGCAGAGCCATCGTTCGGCGAGCTCGAAGGAAGAGCCGGCTATCTTGAGCAGTCCGTCGACATCGTCGATAGCGACGGCATGTTCTGGACGGCGCATCTATAGCTGAGCCAACAGCCGGACGGGTCGTGGAAGATCACCGGCTGTTATCTCGTCAAGAAGCCCGGCGTGGTGGCCTAGGCGCTCACGCCTGGAAGGTGAGGCGGCAGAGCGTGCCGCCGTCGCGCTCTTCCATCGCCGAACTGACCGTTGATCTGGTTGGTGAGCGACTGAACGATCCTGAGGCCCATGCCTGCTGCCTCTTCCAGCGCGAAGTCCTGCGGCAGGCCCTTGCCGTCGTCGGCGACGGTCAGGACATGCTCGTCCCCGACCGCTTCGAAGTTCACGCGGATCGTGCCGCTTTCTTCCCCGCCGAAGCCGTGCTCCAGCGCATTCTAGATCAGCTCCGCGACGATCAGCGCGAAGGGACGGTCTTTCGGCGGCGAGCTTGCGTGTCGACGGCGGAGACGAGGCAGACGATGTTTCTGGCGCCGGAAGCCTCCAGCACATCGTGACACGAGCTCCTCCATGAACGGGCCGAGGCGCAGTCCGCGGATGCCGGGATCGTGCAGCTTGCGATGAATCTTGGCGATCAGCGCGAGCCGCGTCGTCGCCTCGGCCAGCGCCTGTCTCGCCTTCTCGTCCTTGATGCCGGAGCGCTGCAGATTGAGGAGCGCGGAGACGACGCCGAGGTTGTTGGAGACGCGATGCTGGAGCTCACTGAAAAGGAGCTCGCGCTGCTCGGCGAGCTCGGCGCTTCGCGCCTTCTCCTCGCCGCAGGTCGTCGAGCATGCGGTACATGTAATGGATGACGGCGATGTCGACCGCGACGACCGTGACGAAGAGGCCGAGCGACAGCACAGTGTCGAACTGCAGCTCGAACGAGCGGTAGGGCGGGAGGAAGAAGTAGAAGGCGGCGAGCGCCGAAGCCGTTCCAACCGCGATCGACGGCCAGAGGCCGGCGACAAACGCGGTCAGGATCACCGCCGGGAAAGAAGGTCAGGTAGGGGATGCCGTAAGGGACCTGATCCTCGAAAGGAAGCGCAGGCCGAGGGCGGCCAGAAATGCAGCCACGGCGAAACTCCACGCTCCGAGCGGATGCTCGCGCAGGCGCACTATTCGAAACAGGTCCATCGTGCCCGATCCAGCCTAGACGAGACAATCTGAGACGCCGGCCCAAAGAACGCGGGCCGGTAGACGGTCGCGGAGGCGTCTGCTCCGCGTTGCGCGATCGTCGTTGCCGGCGGCCGCGGCATTCTCTTAAACGCACCGCATGACCAAGCCCGTCGCGGCGACGCACCCCGCTATTCTGATCGTCGATTTTGGCAGCCAAGTGACGCAGCTTATCGCGCGGCGCGTGCGCGAGGCGGGGGCCTATTGTGAGATCGTGCCTTTCGACAAGGCCTCCGCGGCCTTCGCCGCGCTGAAGCCGAGCGGCGTCATTCTCTCCGGCGGCCCTGGGTCCGTGCCGGAGGGGGGAAGCCCGCGCGCTCCGCAGGAGGTCTTCGAGGCGGGCATCCCGGTGCTCGGCATCTGCTATGGGCAGATGACGATGGCGGCGCAGCTTGGCGGCGAGGTCGAGAGCGGACACCACCGTGAGTTCGGCCGCGCGCTGCTCGACGTGAACAGCGTCCTCGGCCCTCTTCGAGGGCATCTGGAGCCCCGGCGAGAAGCACACCGTCTGGATGAGCCATGGCGACCGGATCACCCGGCTGCCGCCGGGCTTCCAGGTGAAAGGCACCTCCGACGAACGCCCCTTATGCGCTGATCGAGGACGAGAAGCGCCGCTTCTACGGGCTGATGTTCCACCCCGAGGTGGTGCACACGCCGGACGGGGCGCGGCTGATCGAGAATTTCGTGCGCAAGGTCGCGGGGCTTCCCGGCGACTGGACCATGGCGCAGTTCAAGGACGAGGCGATCACCCGCATCCGCGAGCAGGTCGGGCGGGGCAGGGTGATCTGCGGGCTTTCCGGCGGGGTCGATTCCGCCGTCGCCGCGGTGCTGATCCACGAGGCGATCGGCGACCAGCTCACCTGCATCTTCGTCGACCACGGGCTGATGCGGCTGAACGAGGCGGAGGAGGTCGTCTCGCTCTTCCGCGGCCACTACAACATCCCGCTCGTGCACGTCGACGCGGAGGAGACGTTTCTGTCAGCGCTCGACGGGCGTCGCCGACCCGGAGGAGAAGCGGAAGACGATCGGCCGGCTCTTCGTCGAGACGTTCGAGGCAGAGGCCAAGAAGCTCGGCGGCGCGGATTTCCTCGCGCAGGGCACGCTCTATCCCGACGTGATCGAGTCGGTCTCGTTCTCCGGCGGGCCGTCGGTCACCATCAAGTCGCACCACAATGTCGGCGGGCTGCCGGAGCGCATGCACATGAAGCTGGTCGAGCCGCTTCGCATGCTCTTCAAGGACGAGGTCAGGGCGCTCGGGCGCGAGCTCGGCCTGCCGGAGACCTTTGTCGGGCGGCATCCGTTCCCGGTCCGGGGCTGGCGATCCGCGTCCCGGGAGCCATCTCGCGCGAAAAGCTCGACATTTTGAGGAAGGCCGACGCCATCTATCTCGACGAGATCCGGAAGGCGGGGCTCTACGACGCCATCTGGCAGGCCTTCGCCGTGCTCCTGCCGGTGCAGAGCGTCGGCGTAATGGGCGACTATCGCACCTACGATTTCGTCTGCGCGCTGCGGGCCGTCACCTCCGTCGACGGCATGACGGCGGACTTCTTCCACTTCGACATGGAGTTCCTCGGCGCGGCGGCGACGCGGATCATCAACGAGGTCCGCGGCATCAACCGCGTCGTCTACGACGTGACGTCAAAGCCGCCCGGCACGATCGAGTGGGAGTGAGGCGGGCCCGGGCGAGCACAAGGGTCACTCGAAGTTACGGGAGTTTCAGCGACAGTGCACTTATGCCGGTTTCATGATTCTCGTCAATTTAATGGACTGCCACCGTAGTTCCTGCGGCCTTAGCACCGGTGCGGCGCACCTCGGCGAAGGCGCGGTACGGAAGGAATGTCCAGATGTGATGGTTCCGGATTCGGGATCGCCCCGCATGTGCGGCAAGTAGACAAATGGGAAGCACAACAGCGATGAACAGCGTCACGATATTCTGGTTGCAGCTTTTATCGAGTGTCTTCGTCTTCGGCCTCGTCGCGGTGTGGTACGTTTGGCCATACCTAACCAAACTCTCTCGAAATTCCGCTCTAATTGCGCTGCTCTTTGTGCATGTGCTTCGCTATGTGGGAATGACTTTATTGGTTCCGGGTATGGTCGATCCGAAACTACCCGCAGAGTTCCTTTCCAGCGCTGCTTACGGTGATCTCTTAGAGGCGGCGCTGGCCCTTGTTTCCATCTTTGCTCTGCGTAGCAATTGGCGCGTTGCCGTTCCTCTGGTGTGGGTGGCCAACACGTGGGGATTCGTGGATCTGCTGAACGGAGTGCGCGGCGTCTTGCAGTTGAACGTTCCGAGCTTCAATCTAGCCACCTTTTGGTACGTTTATACATTCTACGCCCCCCTCGTAATTGTTTCACATTTGATGATCTTTTGGATTTTGATCAGGTCTAAGTCTTGGATGAAATGAGGTTTCGGGCAAGGCCGCGTGATTTCTTTCGACAATCCATGCCAATTGGATCTTCGGCGTTGCAAGCGCTGAAGATCAGGTTTGGCAATTGGAGAGGAGAAGGACGTCATGCGCAAATAATTCACGCCACGATCCTGCACTTTGAAGAGTTGGGCCACGCTGGTGCGGTGGCGGAAAATCGGCAGGGCCTCGGCCGAGGCGCACCAGCGATTTTGCGCTGGCGCGGCGGATGATAGATTTGCCCCTCGACGGCCTGCGTGCTGTGCCAGAAGCCGTGTGAGGGCGACCTGCGAAATTCCTGATCCGGTCTCGTGCCACAGCCGCGACACTGTCAGCCGCGCGCCATGAAGGCGATCGCATGCGCGGCGCTGTGACTCGAGACGGCGAAGCAGGGTTGAACCAGAAGAAGGCCATTGCGCTCATGCTGGGTCAGCCGTCGATGATGAAACGGCCGGTACCTGGAAACCAGCGGCACGATCGAGATCGGCTTCGCGCCGGAGCGCTACGTAGCTTTGTTCGGACGGTAGCGCGGAGGCGCAACCGCTTTACTGCGCGGCCTTGCGTTGCTCGCCGACAAGCGCTTGAACCACGCGCTCCAGATCGTCTTCCAAGTCGCCAGACATTTCGAGGCCGAGGTCTCCGATCCGCTGCTGGCTCTCGGCGATGGCGCTCACGAGGCCGGGATCGAGTTCCGAGCTCCGCGACCGTCGCTGCGGATTCGCGCATCTCGGCTGCGCGGCGAATCCCGTGCCGCGTCATCCGCTCGAGATTGTAGAGGGGGAGTTCCGACCAATCGATGCCGGGAAAGGTCTTCCTCAGGGTGGGGATGACGCGGTCGAGCGTGCCGGAAAGGCCGGCGGCAAGCATCCCTTCTGCGATCACTGCCTCCATGCCTTTCACGAAGATCGAGCGCACCATCTTCACGGCGGTGGCCTCGCCGACCGTCTCGCCGACAACCGAATAGCGGAAGCCTAGACTTTCCAGAGGCTCCGCCATCGCGGCAATGCCCTGGCCGGCGAGAAGCACCGAAGTGCGGTGACCGTCGGGGATGACAGGCGCCATAACCGCCATGTCGACATAGGCCGCGCCGGACCTCGCCACGGCCTCGCCTGCTGCGCGCTTCCGGCCCGGCGAGACTGAGTTCAGGTCGATGAAGACCTGGCCCTTCCGCAGGTGCTGCGCCGCGTCCTCAGCCGCTGCCAGGCTGGAGCTTGCGGTTACGGCGGAGACGACCCATTCGGCGCCCTCGATCGCCTCAGCGCTCTGCCGGCAGACTTTTACGCCGAGTTGCTTCGCCGCGGTCTCGGCGTCCGACGCAGCCGGGGCGAAGAGAATGTCGTAGGCGGCTCTGACGCCCGGGCCGGCCTCGTTCAGGGTTCGCGCCCAGGTGCGCCCGACTTCGCCGAACCCGATGAATGCGATCCTCAACACCTGCTCCCTCGTACGCCGACGCGAAGAATGCGCCTTCTCTCATACGTTTTCCACATTGGAAGGCTTCGCTTCCCACTCGGTCAAAGGCTTTCAACGTTCGGCCACGAAGCAGCTTGAGGAGCATATCCGGGTGGAATAACGTGCGGCCTTCGTTGCTCGGGCAACGCAGTCATCGTGCGGGCAAATATCCCTGTGAATGAGTTAACGCAGCCGCCGGGCGGGTCGAGTGTCGCGCACAAAGCCGCGGCCATTGCTCTTGCCGCTGTGTCCGTGGTCGCTGCGCTGGTGGTTTTCATTTTGCTCGCAAGGGACGCCGGGGTCCTCTGGATGTGCATTCAAGGCCGTTACACTGCGGGCCCGGACTGCGGGTTCGGAGGCACCTTGCAGTTCGCGATCCCGATGCTGATCCTGTTTGGGGGGTTCACGGGCGCGGCAAAGGTCTGGCGCGGCTGACCGCGGCTATCACGTGGCGCTCCATTTATCATGAGACTGGTTCGCTCATCCGAGGCGGGAGCCGTGGAGCGGGATGAGGCGGTCCGGCTCCTGACTGAACGTGCGATCCTGACACGAATGGTTTGTCGAGAACTGGCGGATAGCGATATTCGCGGCTCCGATCGACGGCCGCAGACCGCGTTGTTCTTGCTGTTGCGATGGATCGGTGAAAATCAGAGCAAGCATGTGCATGTCGAACCGCGTGCGGACGACGGACTTGAGCAGATGGTTGTCCCCGAGGGCTACGCGGAACTGGTCCCCGAGATAGAGGCGGGCGCCAAGGTCTGCAACGCGCTGTTTATGCTGTTCACCGCCGACAACGGTATTCAGGCCGAAAACGACTGTGCAGTGATCGAGCGGCTTCTTGCTGCTTATTGGGAGCGACGCCCCCTACCGATTCCTATTCGGCGGTGAGTTCCCGAACCGGGCCTGGCCGTCCGCCGGTACCAATCGGTATTGCCTCGAAGAAATGCCATTTTTCGCCAATCCAACTGTCAGCCGCGCAGTCTATTCCTTCGGCTTCCAATCAGTGAAAGGCTCAGAACATGCCCACCATCACCACCAAGGACGGGGTCGAGATTTTCTACAAGGACTGGGGCTCGGGTCAGCCCATGGTCTTCAGCCACGGCTGGCCGCTCTCGGCCGACGACTGGGACGCGCAGCTGCTGTTCTTCCTCAATCACGGCTACCGAGTCATCGCGCATGACCGGCGCGGCCATGGCCGCTCGAGCCAGGTCGCCGATGGGCATGACATGGATCACTATGCCGACGACCTCGCGGCAGTGACCGCGCATCTTGACCTCAAGAACGCCATCCACGTCGGCCATTCCACCGGCGGCGGCGAAGTCGTGCACTACATCGCGCGCCACGGCGAGAGCCGGGTGTCGAAGGCGGCGATCATCAGCGCGGTGCCGCCGCTGATGGTGCAGACGCCGGCCAATCCGAAGGGTCTGCCGAAGAAGGTGTTCGACGACTTAATGGTGGCGCTGGCGGCGAACCGCTCGCAGTTCTACCGCGATGTCGCTTCGGGTCCCTTCTACAACTACAACAAGACGGGCAAGCCCGCCGAGGCGACCATTGATAATTGGTGGCGGCAGGGAATGATGGGCGGCGCCAAGGCACACTACGACGGCATCGTCGCGTTCTCGCAGACCGACTTCACGGAGGACCTCAAGAAGATCTCCGTGCCGGTGCTGGTGATGCACAGCGAGGACGACCAGATCGTGCCCTATGTCGCGGCCGGGCCGCTGTCTGCGAAGCTTTTGAAGAAAGGCATTCTGAAGACCTACAAGGGCTTTCCGCACGGCATGCCGACGACGGAGGCCGAGACGATCAACGCCGACCTGCTCGCCTTCATCAAAGGCTAAAAGCCATAGCCGGGTGCTGGGGCCTCGATCCCGGCGCCCTCAGCTTTTGGCGGCAATCGGTCCCGCGCGAAACGAGGGCCGGCGTGCAGCGACCGAGTGGTCGCGCCCACCCGGCCTCGCCTCAAAGTTGATCCAGAACAAATCCCTTCCGGCGCTGCTGCGCTATTTAGCTGGGAGCCTGCCGCCGATGAGGTTTGGTGTCGTTGCCTGCGGCGGTGGGCCGAACTGGCGCCGGACAGGCGAAAAATGGACCTTGTTGCAAAAATCGTTGAGCGGATGCCGGTCGTCACATCCGACGGCCGGGCAATCGGTTTCGTGGATTCGATCCGTGACGGCGGGCTGACGGTTACGAGCGTCCGGGAGGGGCGCGGTTTCAACCACGTGGTTCCGTTTTCGTGGATCGTTGCAGTCGACCGCTATGTGTTCCTGAACAAAGGGAGCGCCTACGTCGCCGCGAATTGCGCCGGGGAGGGCGCCCCAGCTCACGCGCATCGGAGCTCTGAGGCGGCCTGAGCCGGCCGTTCGTCGGCGTCGGGCGCTATTGTTGAATGGCGGCGCCGGCCGAATCGGCAGAAGATCGCCACAATCCGCCGATTTTTGGTATGCTGGCTTTAATGATCTGTCGTTAGTCGCTGCGTCCGAATTGCCCAGATGAGGCTGCGAACCGTTTCGGTCATCCGGGCGTTATCGGTTTGGCCTACCAGCAAGAAAGCTGGGGGCCAGGAGGAAATCATGAGCCTTGTCTCGAAGATTGAGGCGAAGATGTCTGTCGTCGCAAATGACGGACGTCTGGTCGGCTTTGTCGACACGGTCGGCATGCGCCATCTGACGGTGAACAGCGTGAGGGACGGTCGTGGCTTCGCGCACACGCTGCCGCTTTCGTGGGTCGCCGACGTCGAAAAGTACGTGTTCCTGAACAAGGGCAGCAGCTACGTCGCTGCCAATTGGGACGCGCCGACCAAGGCCGCGGGCGCGCGCCCGCAGCCGAGAGCCGCCTGACCCGAACGCTTGCTGCCCGGCCGCAAGGCGCCTGCCGGCGTTTTGCGCGAGAGTTCCGAAGGTTCCGCCGCCTTGCCAGCGTCCGCTGGCTGGGTTAGCGCAACACCAGCGCTGATCGGGCGCCGGGAACGCCAATGCTCGTTCTGATCCTCGGGCTTATCGTCTTCCTCGGTACGCACTCCGTGCGGATGGCCGCGGGGGACTGGCGCGCGAGAATGATCGCGCGGCTCGGGGACGGTCCCTGGAAGGGCCTCTATTCGATCGCATCGGCGATCGGTCTTGTCCTGATCATCTGGGGCTACGGGCTGGCGCGGCAGAATCCGGTCGTGCTTTGGTTTCCCCCAGAATGGCTGCGGCATGTCGCGATCACGCTGAACCTCATCGCCTTCATCCTCTTTGCCGCCTATCTCGTGCCGGGCGGCTGGATGAAGGCGCGGTTGGGGCACCCCATGATCCTTTCCGTAAAGGTTTGGGCTTTCGCGCACCTTATCGCCAACGGCACGCTCGTCGACGTGATCCTCTTCGGCGCCTTCCTCGTCTGGGCGATCGTCGCCTATGCCGCGAACCGCCGCCGCGACCGGGCGACGGGCACGATCCGCGTTGCCGGACCGGCGCGGAACGACGCCATCGCCGTCGTCGTCGGCGTGGCGATCTGGGCGGCGATCCTTTGGCGTGTGCACCAATGGGTCATCGGCGTGAGCCCGCTCGCGTAGCCGCCGATGTCCGTCGAACCCAAGACGCGGCGGATCACCGCCGTCGATATTTCCAAGCGCAAGAATGGCGAGCGCATCGTGGCGCTCACCGCCTACCACGCGCATACCGCCGGCATCGTCGATCGCTATTGCGACTTCATCCTGGTCGGCGACTCGCTCGGCATGGTGATGCACGGGCTGGAGACGACCGTCCCCGTTACGCTCGACATGATGATCCTGCAGGGGCGGGCGGTGATGCGCGGTTCGAAGCGCGCGCTCGTCGTGGTCGACATGCCCTTCGGCTCCTACGAAGAAAGCCGCGAGCAGGCGTTCCGCAACGCGGCGCGTATCCTGAAGGAGACCGGGGCCGGCGCGATCAAGCTCGAAGGCGGCGCGCATATGGCCGAAACGGTGGCGTTCCTGGTGCGCCGAGGGGTTCCGGTCATGGGGCATGTCGGTCTGACCCCGCAGGCCATCAACACGATGGGTGGCTTCCGCGTGCAGGGACACGAGGAGGAGGGGCAGAAGCTTCTCGAAGCCGACGCCCGCGCCATCTCCGATGCCGGAGCCTTTGCCATCGTGATGGAGGGAATCGTCGAACCGGTCGCCCGCGCCGTCACGCAGTCGATCGCCGCGCCCACCGTCGGAATCGGCGCCTCGCCGGCCTGCGACGGGCAGATCCTGGTGCTTGAGGACATGCTCGGCCTTTCCGAGTGGACGCCGAAGTTCGTCAAGAAGTTCGGTGCGCTCCGCGAGCACATCGAGGCGGCGGTTTCGGCTTATGCCGAGGAGGTCAGGGCCGGGACGTTTCCGGGGCCGGAGCAACTCTACCAACTGAGAAAGCGCGGAAATCCGCCTTGAATCCCGCCCCGGGCTCCGTTGCTTCCAAAGGGCAAAATCGCTAGGGTCCGCGCCGCTTCGCGCGGGTTCGATCGGCGGGGCCAAGTTCCCGGCAATCCTGCCGCATTTCTCAAACGCTTGAGACCTATGGCCGACGACGACCGCCGCTCCGAAACATTCATCCGCGAAGTCGACGAAGAGCTGCGGCGCGATCAGCTGAACGTGCTTTGGAAGCGCTTCGGTCCGGGCTTCATCGGCGTTTGCGTCCTGATCGTGGTGCTGACCGCCGGCTATCGCGGCTGGATCTGGTGGCACGAGCGGCAGGCGGCGCAGGCCGGCGACCGCTTTCTCGCAGCGGTCGAAGAGATTCAGGGCGGCAAGCGCGCCGAGGGCGAAGCGGCGCTTCAGGCAATCGCCGCCGATAGCGGTTCCGGCTACGCCGCCCTGGCGCAGCTGCGCCTTGCCGGAGAGAAAGCGGGCGAGGGCGCCAAAGAGGACGCGCTGAAGGACTTCGACGCACTCGCGAACGACAAGGCGCTTTCCGCGCCGCTTCGCGATATGGCGCAGATCAGGGCGGCGCTCCTTGCGCTCGACATGGGCGATGCCGACGGCGCGAAGACGCGCGCCCAGCCGTTGGCCGTTGCGGGCAATCCGTGGCAGCGCGTCGCCCTCGAAGTGCTCGGCACCGCCGCCTATCAGGCACACGACCTTGCCGGCGCCCGCGGGATGTTCGCCGAGATTCAGGACGATGCGCAGACGCCCCCCGATCTTCGGGCGCGCGCGCAGCTAATGATCGAGCTGATCGACGGCCAGCTTGCCGAAACCGCGACGCCGGAAAAAGGCAGCGCGACGGATGGAAGCACGCCGGCTCCCGAGCCTTCAGCCCCAGCGAACGCAAATCCGAATCCCTAGGCGCCCATTTCCGCCGCAATGACGAGGCACTCGGGGACGACAATGACCAACGCAAGAACCTTTCGCCGGCTGGCGGCGCTCACCGTCCTTGTTTCCTTCGTCGGAGGCTGCAGTGCGCTCAGCGGGATGAACCCCTTCCACAAGAAGGAAGTGATCCTCCCTGGAGAGCGGACGGCAGCGCTTCCGCAGGGCGTCGTCGACGTGGCCGGCGGGACGCCGTCGATCGGCGCGCCGACGCCGATGGCGGATTGGTCGCAGCCCGGCGGCAACCCCGCGAACGCGCCCGGCAATGTCAGCCTGAACTCGGCATCCGGCGCGGCAACCTGGCGTGTCCGCGCCGTTGACAAGGCGAGCAAGCGGAACGTGCGCCCCTCCGTGCCGCCGATCGTGAGCGGCGGCGCGATCTACGTCTACGACACCGACGGCAACGTGAATGCCTTGAGCCCCGGTGGCGGCAGGTCGTGGTCGGTCTCGCTCGCGCCGAAGGGGGAGAAGAGCCACGCCGCAGGCGGCGGCGTCGCCGCTTCGGGTAACGCGATCTATGCCGCCACCGGCTTTGGCGAACTCGTGGCGCTGGATCGGGCGACGGGAAACCGCATCTGGACATTCAACCTCGACGCGCCGGCGCATTCCGCGCCTACCGCCGCCGCCGGCATGGTGTTCGTGGTGAGCGCCACGAACGTGCTTCACGCCGTCAACGAGTCCGATGGGACCGAGGCGTGGCAATATCCCGGAATTCCGGAAATCGCGGGCGTCTTGTCGGCGGCCAGTCCGGCGGTCTCCGGTAACACCGTGGTCGTGCCTTACTCCTCGGGCGAGGTGATCGCCTTCGACATCAAGTCCGGGCAGCTCAAGTGGGCCGACGCAGTCGTCCGCTCGACGCGCACGCTGGCCGTCTCCGGCCTGACGGATGTCGCGGCGAGCCCGGTGATCTATGACGGCGTCGTCTATGCGACCGGCGTTTCCGGCCGCACCATCGCCGTCCGGCTCGCCGATGGGGCGCGGCTTTGGGAGCAGAATATCGGCAGCGCGTCGACGCCCGCGGCTTCCGGCAACGCGCTCTTCATTGTCGACCTCGAGGACAACCTCGTCGCACTCGACCGCAAAACGGGCTCGATCTTCTGGCGTACCGAGCTTCCGGTGGTCCGCAAGAAGAAGTTCTTCTCGGTGTGGGCCGGGCCGACGCTTGCCGGCAATCTGCTCTGGTCGGTGTCGAACGATCGCCGGCTCATCGGCGCCGATCCGGCGACCGGCAACATTGTCATCGACAAGAAGCTGGAGAGCCCGGCATACGTGAAGCCGACCGCCGCGGCGGGTCAACTCCTCGTCCTTTCCGCCGACGGAACGCTCACCGCCTACAATTGAGGAGGCCCCCTGTGGGCTCCAAGAGCCGGGCCTTCACTGTCGCAATCGTCGGCCGGCCGAACGTCGGAAAGTCGACGCTCTTCAACAGGCTCGCCGGCAAGCGGCTGGCGCTTGTGCATGACCTGCCTGGGGTGACGCGCGACTGGCGCGAGGCGGAGGTTGAGGCCGCCGATCTCAGCCTTCGGCTGCTCGATACCGCGGGGCTTGAGGAAGCGGTGCCGGAATCGCTTGCAGATCGCATGCGCAAGGCGACCGAGAGTGCGGTGAAGGAAGCCGATCTCGTTCTCTTCGTGATCGACGCGCGCGCCGGCGTGACTCCAACCGACGAATACTTCGCAAAGCTGCTGCGCGCCTCCGGCAGGCCGGTCGCGCTTGTCGCCAACAAGGCGGAAAGCCGCGCAAGCGATAGCGGTTTCCTGGAGGCCTATTCACTCGGCTTCGGCGATCCGACCGCCATCTCCGCGGAGCACGGCCTTGGGATTACCGACCTCTATGATGTGATCCGTGCGGCGATGCCCCGCGCCGATGCGGAGGGTATTGGCGAGGAGGATGAAGCCGGCGCGCCCGCAAAGCCCCTCCACCTCGCCATCATCGGGCAGCCCAACGCGGGAAAATCCACGCTTGCCAACCGCCTGCTCGGCAAGGAGCGGATGCTGACCGGCCCCGAGGCGGGGATCACGCGCGACTCGATCGCCGTGCACTGGAGCTGGGGCGGACGTCAGATACTGCTCGCCGACACCGCCGGCATCCGTCGCAAGGCGAAGGTCGTGGAGAAGCTGGAGCAGCTCTCCGTCGGCGATGCGCTCAAGATCATCCGCTTTGCGGAGGTGGTCATACTGGTCATGGATGCGAGCGAGCCGTTTGAGAAGCAGGATCTGCAACTCGCGTCGCTTGTCGCGGATGAGGGGCGGGCTCTGGTGCTGGCGCTCAACAAGTGGGACGTGGTCGGCGACAAGGATGCGCGGCTGCGCTCGCTTCGAGCCGATCTCGAAGAGACGCTGACGCAGATACGTGGCGTGCCGCTCGTGCCCATCTCGGCGCTGTCTGGATCGGGGATCGAGACCCTAATGCAGTCGGTCCTTGAGGTTCATGCGACGTGGAACAAGCGCGTCGCGACCGCGGCGCTCAATCGCTGGCTTGGCGCGATGACGGAGCGCCATCCGCCGCCCGCCGTCTCCGGACGGCGGCTGAAGCTCAAATACCTGTCGCAGTCGAAGACGCGGCCGCCGACATTCTACCTCTCGTGCTCGCGGCCCGAAGCGCTTCCCGAAGCTTACCGGCGCTACATCGTCAACGGGTTGCGCGAAGATTTCGGCCTTGCCGGAGTGCCGATCCGGCTGATGGTGCGCGCGGAGAAGAATCCCTACGAGGGGAGGCGGAGGAAGTAGCGGCCGCAGTCAGAGCGGCTCGTAGCCCTTCGTCGTGAAATTGAAGAGCACACCGTTCTTGTCGAAGGCGGGTGACGCGAGCTCAACCAGATACGGCACAATCTCGGAAGGGGCGGGAAGCGTGTCCGGGTCTTCTCCTGGCATGGCCTGCGCGCGCATTGCGGTGCGCGTGTTGCCGGGATTGATGGCGACGACGCGGACCGGCGTCTTATCGACTTCCTTGGCATAAGTCGAAGCGAGCGCCTCCAGCGCGGCTTTGGAGACCGAGTAAACGCCCCAGAACGAACGGCAACTCCGCGCGGCGCCGGAGGTCATGAACATCGCGCGGCCGGCATCGCTCTGCCTGAGCAGCGGGTCGAGCGAACGAATCAGCCGCCAGTTCGCGGTGACGTTGATCGCCATCACGTTGTCCCAGATCTTTGGAGGAATATGGCCGAGCGGCGAGAGCTGACCGAGCATGCCGGCATTCGCGAGGAGCACGTCGAGTTTCTTCCAGCGCTCGAAGATCGCGGCGCCGAGGCGGTCGATTGCGTCGAAATCCTTCAGATCGAGAGGCACGAGGGTTGCCGAGCCGCCGCCCGCTCTGATCTCGTCGTCGAGTTCTTCGAGGCCGCCCACCGTGCGGGCGACGGCAATGACATGCGCGCCCGCGGCGGCGAAGCCCTTGGCGGCGTGATAGCCAATGCCGCGCGAGGCCCCGGTGACGACGGCGACGCGGCCCTCAAGGGGCCTTGTGTCGTTCATGCGTTCAGGCTCAGCCGGCTTCGGCGAGGCGATTGAACGGGCGGACTTCGCCCATCGCCTCCTTGTCCGTCAGGCGCGTCGGGTACTCGCCGGTGAAGCAGGCGTCGCAATATTGCGGCTGAGCAGGATTGCGGCCGCTCTCTCCGACAGCGCGATAGAGGCCGTCGATCGAGAGGAAGCCGAGGCTGTCGACCCCGATGAATTCGCGCATCTCCTCCACGCTCAGACGCGAGGCGAGGAGCTTCGACTTCTCAGGCGTGTCGACGCCGTAGAAGCACGGGTCGGTCGTCGGCGGACTCGCAATCCGCATGTGGACCTCGACCGCACCGGCGTCGCGCACCATGCGCACGATCTTGGTAGAGGTCGTGCCGCGCACGATCGAATCGTCGATGAGCACCACGCGCTTGCCCCTGAGCACGGCGCTGTTCGCGTTGTGCTTCAGGCGCACGCCCATATGGCGAACAGCATCCGCCGGCTCGATGAAGGTGCGGCCGACATAGTGGTTGCGGATGATGCCGAAATCGAAAGGCAGGCCGGCGGCCTCCGCAAAGCCGATGGCGCCCGGCACGCCGGAATCGGGGACCGGCACGACAACGTCGGCCGGCGCCGGCGCCTCGCGCGCGAGCTCGGCGCCGATGCGTTTTCGCACTTCGTAGACGCTCGTGCCCGCGACGATGGAGTCCGGCCGCGAAAAATAGACGTGCTCGAAAATGCAGAAGCGCGACTTGAGGGGCGGGAAGGGCCGCCGCGAACTCAATGCCGTCTTCGGTGACGATGACGAGCTCTCCGGGAAGGACCTCGCGCACAAGCTTCGCGCCGATGATGTCGAAGGCGCAGGTCTCGGAAGCGAGGACAGGAGCGCCGTCGAGCTCGCCGAGGAGGAGCGGCCTGACGCCGAGCGGATCGCGGCAGCCGATCATCTTCTTCTCGGAGAGCGCCACGAGCGAGAACGCGCCTTCGACCTGCACCAGCGCGTCGATGATCCGCTCGATCAAAGTGGTGCGTTCGCTCGTCGCGATAAGGTGGATGATCGTCTCGGTGTCGGAGGTCGATTGGAAGATCGAGCCGCGCCGCTGCAGCTTCCGCTGCAAAGCTCCCGCGTTGGTGATGTTGCCGTTGTGGGCCATCGCAAAGCCGCCGGCGGTGAACTCCGCGAAGAGCGGCTGCACGTTCCTGAGCGTCGCGCCACCTGCCGTCGAATAGCGGTTGTGGCCGACCGCACGATCGCCCTTGAGCCGCTCCATCACCTGCGGCTTGGTGAAGATGTCGCCGACCAGCCCGATGTGGCGCTCGATGTGAAACTGGCTGCCGTCGAAGGTGACGATCCCCGCCGCTTCCTGGCCGCGATGCTGGAGCGCGTGCAGGCCGAGCGCCGTCAAAGCCGGCGCTTCGGGATGCCCGAAGATACCGAAGACGCCACACTCCTCGTGCAGCTTGTCGTCGTCGAAGGGGTGCGGGCTCATCTTGCGCATGGGGTCAGGTTCAATCCGGAGGCGGGGAGTCGAGCTCCCGGTCAAGCTGATTCTGGTCTTCGGGAGCGATACCAGGGTCGTCCGGAGCGGGGGACGTCGTGTCGCCGTCGGGCGCCGGTTCCTGAACCACGTCGTCGCCGGCCGCGGGCGCCGACGTGGCGGGCCTCTCTCCGCGCAGCCGCTGCATGATCTCCGCTTCCGGGTCCTCCGGCAGGCGGTTCATCAGGTTCTGACCGAGCGAATCGAGCCACGGCTTGGATTTCGCCGTCGCGATCCACTCCGGCTGCTTGTCCGGTGCGATGAAGAAGTTGATGAAAAGGACCGCGATGATGACGAGGATCAGGCCGCGCGCGGCGCCGAACGCGAAGCCGAGCACGCGGTCAACCGGACCGGCCCGCGAATCCAGCACGAAATCGGAAATCCGCATCGTGATGATCGAGACGATGAGCAGCGTGACGAAGAAGATGCCGGCGACGGTGATGCCGAGCGCAAGGTTCCTATCGTCGACGTAGCGCTGGACGTAGGGAAGTGTCTTATCCCAGAGGAAATAGGCTGCGGCCGCCGCCGCCACCCAGGAAGCGATCGAGAAGACCTCGCGCGTAAAGCCGCGGATCATGGCCAGGACGGCGGAGATCAGGATCACGATGATCAAGATTCCGTCGAGCAGCGTAAAAGGCATTAGATCGTCGCCTCCTGCGGATCCGAAACGGTGTCGGGGCCGGTCTACCGAAGCGCCCCACCGCCCCGGTTTGCGGCCGCCCCCGCGGTAATCGCCGCGACAAGGTCGGCGAGCGTGGTAACTTCATTGAGCGAGAGAGTTGAGCGGACACCTTCACGGCTTCCGGCAGGAAGCACAGCTTGTGAAAATCCGAGCCTTTCGGCCTCGTTCAGCCGCATCATCGTCTGCGTCACCGGCCGGATCGCCCCGGAAAGGCTGACTTCGCCGAAATAGACACTCTCCGCAGGCGTCGCAACCCCGGCACGGGAGGATATGAGCGCCGCCGCAACGGCCAGATCGGCGGCCGGCTCGGCAAGCCTCAGCCCGCCCGCGACGTTCAGATAAACGTCGTGGCTGCCGAAGCGAACCTTGTAGCGCGTCTCCAAAACCGCAAGGAGCATGGCCAGCCGGTTCGGGTCCCATCCGACCACGGCGCGGCGCGGGGTGCCGAGCGGCGTCTCGGCGACCAGGGCCTGCACCTCGACCAAGAGGGGCCGAGTGCCTTCTATACCCGCGAAGATTGCAGTTCCGGGGCTCTTCGCGTCCCGCTCGCCGATGAAGAGGAGCGAGGGGTTGGCGACCTCCCGAAGCCCCGCATCCGTCATCTCGAAGACGCCGATCTCCGATGCCGGCCCGAAGCGATTCTTCGACGGCGCGCAGCAGCCGGAAATGGTGGCCGCTCTCGCCCTCGAAATAGAGCACCGCGTCGACCATGTGCTCGACCACGCGCGGACCGGCGATCTGGCCGTCCTTGGTGACGTGGCCGACAAGGACGACGGTCGCGCCGCTCGCCTTGGCGTAGCGGACAAGCGCCTGGGCGGAGGTGCGCACCTGGGTAACGGTTCCGGGCGCGCTCTCCACGATCTCGGTCCACAACGTCTGGATGGAATCGATCACCACGAGGTCAACCGGCGGTCCGGCCGAAAGCGTGGCGAGGATGTTCTCGACCTGCGTCTCGGCGGCGAGCGATACCGGCGCATCACGCAGGCCGAGCCGTTCGGCGCGGAGCCGAATCTGGCCGATCGCCTCTTCGCCCGACACGTAGACGACGCGTCGGCCGGCATTCGCCATCGAAGCGGCGACCTGGATCAGGATGGTCGACTTGCCGATGCCGGGATCGCCGCCGACCAGGATCGCCGAGCCAGGGACGAAGCCGCCGCCGATGACACGGTCGAACTCGCCGACACCGGAGAGCGCGCGCGGCAGCTCCTTGGTGTCGCCGGCGAGCGCGGCAAGCGCGACTGGCTTGCCGCGTCCGGTGCGAAGCGCGGTCGGCACGGCGGCCGTCGTTTCCTCGGAAAGCGTGTTCCATTCGCCGCACGCTTCGCAGCGCCCCTGCCATTTGGAGGACACCGCGCCGCAATTGGCGCAGACGAATTGCGGGCGGGCGGGGCGAGCCATCAGGCCGATGCCGGCGGGTTCAGGTATCGGCGTTCGGCGCGGCGGCTGAGGCCCGTCAGGAGCTCATAACCGATCGTACCGGCAGCACGCGCCGCGTCGTCGATCGGCGCGTTCGGTCCAAAGAGCTCCACCCAGTCACCTTCCATCACGCCGGCAATATCGGTTACGTCGACCGCGATCAGGTCCATGGAAACGCGCCCGAGAAGCGGTGCCGGCTGACCGCGCACTGAGACGGCGGCGCCGGCCTTCGCGTCGCTCGATCCGGCGAGGCGGTGGTAGCCGTCGGCGTAGCCTGCGGACAGAACGGCGATTCGCGTGTCGCGCTCAAGATGCTTTGCAGCGCCGTAGCCAAGCGGCTCGCCCGCACTGGCTTCGCGAACTTGCAGAATACGCGCCGTCGCCGTGACGACGGTCGAAAGCGGCAGGCGGTCGCGGGCGAACTCGGCGCCATAGAGCGCGATCCCCGGTCGCGCGAGATCGAAAAGGAAGTCGGCACCGAGGTGGATGCCGGCGGAATTGGCAAGCGATGCCGGGAGCTTAGGGAACTGGGCGCGAAGCTCACGGAAAAGCGCCAGCTGCGCGCGATTCATCGGGTTTTCCGGGTCGTCGGCGCAGGCGAGGTGGCTCATCAGAAGGCGCGGCGAGGTGGCCGCCACAAGATCGGGCCGGCGGGCAAGCTCCAGAGCCTCATGGAGAGAGAGGCCGAGCCGGTTCATGCCGGTATCGACCTGGAGGGCCGACGGCGCGCCGGGTGCGTGCGCGGCCCAGGCTTCGACGGACGCGAAAGTGTTCAGGACCGGACGAAGATCGGCGTCGCGAAATGCTTCGGTCCAGTCCGGGAAGAAGCCGTTCAGCACGTAGACCACCGCTTCGGGCGCGGTCGCGCGTACCCTTCTGCCCTCCTCGGGAAGCGCCACGAAGAAGGTGCGGCAGCCGGCGATGCTGAGCGCGGCGACGGCCGGCTCTATGCCGATGCCATAGGCGTCGGCCTTCACCACTGCGCTCGTCTCGGCCGGCGCGGCGGTCTCGGCGAGCTGCTGCCAGTTTTTCGCCACCGCGCCGAGGTCGATGGCGAGGACGAGGGCGGCTGCGTCAGTCGGCTTGTCGTGCAATTCACTTCGCTCCCGGTGGACGCCCACCGTCAGGCTGAAGGCTCGGAATCCGGTGTCGACCTATACGCTCTCCACGCCCTGCGAATGAACTCGATAAGCCGATCATGTCGAGACCGAGGCGAAGAGCATCGATGAAAGTTGGGACGGCCATGCCAATCAGCGTGCCGGTTGCGATCCGGAGAGGCCTCGGCTCATCCCGCGCCGACAGGCGTCAGGCGGTGACCGCAAGTCTCACGCGCGCGCCCGGCGCGATCGTCGGCGGGGCGCTGTTCAGCTTCTCGATGGCGAAGCCCGCGGCGGCCTTGTAGTCCGACATGAATGCGGCGCGCTCCTCCGGAGAAATGACCTCATCGATGTCGTCGAATTCGCCGCCGCAGCGGTCGTTGATGATGTTGAGCAGGCCGAAGGGCCCGGCGCCGCGGTTGCGCAGGACCAGCGCCGAAATGGGTGCGCAGAGCCGCTGGTCGAAGGCCGTGAGCGCCTCGCGGGTCACTCCATGCTCAAGGAAGCAGGCTCCGAGCACGCGAGTGTCGACGATTGCCTGGCTCCCGCCGTTCGAGCCGGTCGGATACATCGGATGGGCGGCGTCCCCCAGAAGGAGGACATTGCCGTCCTGCCAGGTCGATACGGGATCGCGGTCGATCATTGGATTTTCGTAGACGACGTCGGCCTGACGGAACAGCGACGGGACGTCCAGCCACTCGTACGTCCAGTGCTCGAAGTGGTGGATGAAGTCTTCGACGCCGACCGGCCTGAACCAGCCTTGGCTTTTCCAGCCTTCGGTGTTGTCGACGGTGACCTCGGCGATCCAGTTGATCGTCGCAAGGCCCGTGGTCGGGTCGGGACGCGAGATCGGGTAAAACACGATCCTGTGGCGGTGCGTGCCAAGTCCGACGAAGGACGCCCCCGTGCGGATGGGCTTTCCCTGGGTCGTGCCGCGCCACATGATCGCGCCGCCCCAATTGATGGGCGGCTGGTCGGGATGCATCTGCGCGCGCACGGCAGAGTGGATTCCGTCGGCGCCGATCAGAATCGCGCCGGACCGACGCAGGATCGAACCGTCCGGGCGCTCGATCACCACCGTCGCGGTGCCGTCCGCGTTGTGCTCGTAGCCGGTGACGCGGTGGCCGAGCCGGACCACGTCGGGGCCGGCGCGCTCGCAAAGCTTCTCAAAAAGCAGAAGGTGGAAGAGCCCGCGATGCACCGCGTATTGCGGCCAGTTGTAGCCGGCGAGCCGGCCGCGCGGCTCGGAATAGACGTTGCTTCCGTTCAGTCCGACGAGGGCCCATTCCTTCGCCGGCAGTCCGACGCGGTCGAGGTCGCTGGCGGTGATGCCGAGGTCGTAGAGCTCGCGCACGGCGTTCGGCTGGAGATTGATGCCGACGCCCAGCGGCCGAATTTCCGGCACGGCTTCGTAGACAACGAACGGCACGCCGATCTGATCGAGCGTCAAAGCCAGGGCAAGTCCGCCGATTCCGCCGCCGGCGATGATTACGAGGGGTCGAGGCATCTCTCACACAACGCCGGAGCACCGAGGGGCCGCGACCATAGATGACGGGATCGCGACCGTCACCCGCGATGTCGGAGGCAGATCTCGGGACCGCCGAGCTCTACGCGGTTCCGGCGCCATCGGGCCGTCAGCAGAGCGCGCTGCTACTCATCGCGTGCCGGCAGGCGGTCGTCCCTGGCGAGCGAAGAGAAGCGGGTCACTTCGGCCTCGAACTGAAGCTCGATAGTGCCCGTTGGCCCGTGGCGCTGCTTGCCGATGATGACCTCGGCGCGCCCGGCCATCTCCTCCATCTCGGCCATCCACTTGAAGAACTCTTCGGTGCCTTCCTTGGGCTTGCGGTTCTTCAAATAGTACTCGTCGCGGTAGATGAAGAGCACGACGTCGGCGTCCTGCTCGATGGAGCCCGATTCGCGAAGGTCGGCGAGCTGCGGGCGCTTGTCCTCGCGCGACTCCACCTGACGCGAAAGCTGCGACAGCGCCAGGATCGGGACGTTCAGCTCCTTTGCCAGCGCCTTCAGGTTGGTGGTGATCTCGGTGATCTCCTGCACGCGGCTTTCCGAAGAGCGCCGCGTCGTGCCCTGGATGAGCTGCAGATAGTCGATGATGAGAAGATCGAGGCCGCGCTGCCGCTTCAGCCTGCGTGCGCGGGCGGCAAGCTGGCTGATCGAGATGCCGCCGGTCTGGTCAATATAGAACGGGATGCGCTGCATCTCCTGAGCCGCTTCCACGATCCGGTCGAACTGGTCCTCGTGGATGGCGCCGCGGCGTATGTCGGAGGAGGGGATGCCGGCCTGCTCGGCGAGGATACGCGTGGCGAGCTGCTCCGCCGACATTTCAAGCGAGAAGAAGCCGACAATGCCGCCGTCGACGGTCTTGATCGCCCCATCGGGCTGCTGCTCGCCGGCCCAGGCCTTGGCGATGTTGTAACCGATGTTGGTGGCAAGCGACGACTTGCCCATCGCCGGACGGGCCGCGAGGATAATCAGGTCGGAGCTCTGCAGGCCGCCCATCATCCGGTCCAGATCATCGAGACCCGTCGCAAGGCCGGAGAGATGGCCGGAGCGCTGATAGGCGGCGCCGGCCATGTCGATCGCAGTCTTCAGCGCCTCGGCGAAGCCTTGGAAGCCGGAGCCGAACTGTCCTTTCTCGGCGAGCTCGTAGAGCCGCCGCTCGGCGTCCTCGATCTGCTCGCGCGGCGGCATGTCGACCGGCGCCTCGAAGGCGATGTTCACCATGTCCTCGCCGATGGTGATCAGGTTCCGCCGGATCGCCAGGTCGTAGATGGTGCGGCCGTAATCCTGCGCGTTGATGATCGTCGTCGCCTCGTAGGCGAGGCGTCCGAGATACTCCGCGACGGTGATCTCACCGACCTTGTCGTTCTCTTTCAGGAAGCTCTTGATGGTGCGCGGGTCGGCGGTCTTGTTCAGCCGGATGAGCTGCCCCGCCTTCTCATAGATCTGCCGGTGCAGCGGATCGAAGAAATGCAGCGGCTCAAGAAAATCCGAGACGCGATAGAACGCCTCGTTGTTGATCAGGACGGCGCCGAGCAGCGCCTGCTCCACCTCGATGTTGTGAGGGACATGCCGATGGGTCGGTTCATCTTCGGGGGCAATAAGGTGGGCGAACGTCATGGCGTTTTCAAATTGCTCTTCAAGCGCCCGTCATACGTACGCTTAGGCGCGCACGCACGTCCGAATTCGAATCGTGCGCATTATCCACGCAATCTTGAAAGGTGGAATCAGGTGTTGATTTTGCCCGCGGCAGCGAACCCGCGCTATTCGCCTGCGAGCCGCAGCGACTCAGGTCCCTCGTTGCTGGCGCGGAACGCGGCTTCGGCCTCCGCCATGTAGTCGCGCGTGATCGGCAGCGCGGAGCGATGCTTGGCGAGCTGCATCTGAAAGACCATCATGTCGCTTGCGCGAAACGCGGCCTCCGATCCGGCGAGATAGAAATCCCACATGCGACAGAAGCGCTCGTCGTAGATCGCCGCCGCCTCGTCCCATCGCGCACGAAAGCGTTCGCGCCATGCGCTGAGAGTCTCTGCGTAGTGCAGACGCAGGACCTCGATGTCGGTGACGAAGAGCCCAACCCGCTCCACCGCCCTCAGCACTTCGGAGAGCGCGGGGATGTAGCCGCCGGGGAAGATGTATCGTGCGATCCAGGAATTGGTCGTCGCCGGCGGGCCGCTGCGGCCGATCGAATGGAGGAGCATGACCCCATCGTCTTTCATCAACGATGCCGCAGAGCGGAAGAACTCCCCATAGTGGGGTGCGCCAACATGCTCGAACATTCCGACTGAGACGATGCGGTCGAACTGTGTGCGGAGGGCGCGGTAGTCCTTCAGCTCGAAGCGCACGCGCCTGTCCAGCCCACGCTCGCGGGCGCGCTGGTTTGCAATGGCGTGCTGCTCGGTGGAAAGCGTGACCCCGGTGACGTTCACGTCGAAGAAGTCGGCGAGGAAGAGGCCGAGGCCGCCCCACCCGGAGCCGATGTCGAGGACCTGCTGGTCAGGGCGAAGGTCGAGCTTCGAAGCGAGGTGGCGCTTCTTCGCCCACTGCGCCTCTTCGAGGTCGACCCCCGGCCGGTCGAAGTAGGCGCAGGAATATTGCATGTCGGAATCGAGGAAGAGGCTGTAGAGGCGGCCGTCGAGATCGTAGTGGTGCTTGACGTTCCGCCGCGACCGGAGAGGGGAGTTGTTCTGCGCGAAACGCCGGGTCGCGAAGCGGAAGCGCGAGAGGGCGGAGTAGAGCGGCTCGCCCCTGAACTCCGACCAGTTCTCGTTCACGAGCATCAGGAACTCAAGGAGCGTATCCTCCGGGAAGAAGATCGCGCCGTCCATGTAGGCCTCGCCAATGGCGAGCTCGGGGTTCTTGAGGACGCGCCACTCGGCGCGCGGGTCGCGAAAGGCGACGTGCGCGGCAGGCTCCCCGCCGTCACCGTAGACGGAGGCGCTACCATCAGACCAGGAGACCTGAAGCCGGCCCCGCCGGACTATCCGCGTAAGAAGGCGGTCCAGCCAACGGTTCATTCTACTTTCCCTGCTGCATCAATGCGCAACGCCTGCATTCAAATACGGTTTTCGGCGCGAAGCAACATTTGGACGCGTCGTCCAGCCCTCCGGCTCAAAAAAATGTTCGGACGGTGATGACGAAGGTGGTCAGGCTCAGGATCGCGACGAGGCAGCCGACCAGGATCAGGAGCGGTTTCGCCGAGACTTTTGCGGCGCACAATGCGCCGAGCGGCGCGGCGAAGACTCCGCCGACGATGAGCCCGGCGATGACCGGCCAGAGCTTCAGACCGATTGTGGCGAAGAACGTGACGGAGATCGTGAGGGTCAGGAAGAACTCGGCGCAATTCACCGAGCCGATGACGAAACGGGGCTCACCACCGGAGCTCATCATGCGCGAAGCGACGATCGGCCCCCAGCCGCCGCCCCCGACCGCATCGAGGAAGCCGCCGACGAGACCGAGGAAAGTGACCGGGTGGGTCTTCAGGTCGATCGACCCGGCAACGCCGCGGAAGGCGCGGATGAGGATCAGGACGCCCATCGCGAGCAGATAGAGACCGACCACCGGTCTGAGGACCTGGCCCGGGAAGGACGCAAGGAGATAGGCTCCGGCGAACCCGCCGATGACCCCGGGTACTGCAAGGCGCACCATCAAGCGGCCCTCGACGTTGCCGAGCCGCCAATGCGAAAGCGCCGAAGCGCCTGTCGTGAAGGTCTCCGCCGCGTGGACGCTGGCGCTCGCGACCTGCGGCGGGGTGCCGAGCAGAAGGAGCACGGTGGTCGCGGTGACGCCGTAGGCCATGCCGAGCGCGCCATCGACGAGCTGCGCAAGAAAGCCGACTAGAACGAATCCGAGGATTTCCAGCATTGACCCGATCGACGCAGGCTGAGCACGGCGGATCCCCCGCAAAACCGGGCCGCCGGATCATCAACGCATGCTTCGCGGCTCGCGCAGAAGACCGGCGCGCGCTGCATCGGCCGGTTTTGCATGGAAAAAGAATCGCTTCAGCGCGGCCGCAGTGGCCGCGCCGCGCGATTCCGTATCTCACCCCCCGTATGGGAGGAGGGGTGGCCTCAGGCCTCTTCGGGCGGTTCCGCTTCCGCGACCTGCGCTTCGCCCTCGGCGACTTCCGTCTCTTCCTCCGGCGCCTCGGCCTCTGGCTCGAAGAGCGCGTCGGCCCGCGTCAGATCCTCGCCGCGCGCCTGACGCTCCGCTTCGTCGCCTGAGCGTGCGACGTTGATGGTGATCGGCACCTCGACTTCCGGGTGAAGCGTGACCTGGACCTCGTGCATGCCGATCGTCTTGATGGCACGGTCGAGGCGGACCTGACGACGTTCAATGGTGAAGCCGCCCGCAGAAGCCGTGTCGGCGATGTCGCGTGTCGATACCGAGCCGTAAAGCTGTCCGGTCTCGCCGGCCTGGCGGATCACGACAAAGCTCTGTCCGCTGAGCTTCTCGGCAACAGCCTCCGCTTCCTTCCGCGCTTCAAGATTACGCGCCTCAAGCTGGGTCTTCTCGCGCTCGAAACGCCTGCGGCTCTCGGCGTTGGAGCGGAGGGCCTTGCCCTGCGGCAGGAGGTAATTCCGCGCGTAGCCGTTCTTCACATGAACGACGTCGCCCATCTGGCCGAGCCGGGCGATGCGCTCCAAAAGGATCACTTCCATCTTCTTCTCCTTGCTGTCCCGCCAATGTGCGGTTAGGGGCGGCCCACTCCGGATTGAGAGGGGGCCCGCTCCAGCGGATGGCTCCGGCCTACTTCAGGACGTAGGGCAGGAGACCGAGAAAGCGCGAGCGCTTAATTGCCCGCGCGAGTTCGCGCTGCTTCTTGGCGGAGACCGCCGTGATGCGCGAGGGCACGATCTTGCCACGCTCCGAGATGTAGCGCTCCAGGAGCTTCACATCCTTGTAGTCGATAAGCGGTGCGCCCTGGCCGGAGAACGGGCAGGTCTTGCGGCGGCGGTGGAACGGGCGGCGGGTCGGCAGCTGTGCGATATCGACCATCGGTCTACTCCTCGTCGTCGCGGCGACGCTCGCGGTCGCGCTTGCGGCGTTCGTCACGCTCTTTCTTCTGCATCTGCACCGACGGCTCTTCCTCGAGCTTGTCGACGCGCACGGTGAGGAAGCGGATCACGTCCTCGTTGAGGCTCATCTGCCGCTCCATCTCGTTCACCGCATCGTGCGGCGCGTCGAGGTTCATCAGCGTGAAATGCGCCTTGCGATTCTTGGCGATGCGGAAGGCGAGGTTCTTCAGACCCCAATATTCGGTCTTTCCGACGGTGCCGCCGCCGGCCGCGATCACGCCCTTGAACTGCTCGACAATCTCGTCGACGCGTTGACCCGACACATCCTGCCGGGTCAGGAAAACATGCTCATAGAATGCCATTCGTCCTTAGCCTTTCCTCTCAACGATCGGCCTGGCGCGGAGCCCCGTCGAAGCCTGATGCGGGCGAGCCCGCGGAAAGGCTTGTGACGTCTTCGAGAGCGGAGACACGGGAAACCGGACCGTTTTGGTGATCCTGCGGGCGAGAAACGCGCCGCTTTCCGTTAAGCCCCCGGCCGAAGCCGGTCGTGGAAGCGCGCTATATACGGCAAACCGCGGCGAACGCAAGGCGAATGGGCCGAAAACCGGGCGCTCTGACCGGGCTCCGTGCGGTGGATCGGACGCGGCTTGACACTCCGGCCCATGCGGTGTGCATCGGCCGAAACGCACGGGAGGCCCGATGACGACCGCATTCCTTTTCCCCGGCCAGGGAAGCCAGGCTGTCGGCATGGGCAAGGCGCTGGCGGAGGCGGTCCCGACGGCGCGTGCGATCTTCGAGGAGGTTGATGAGGCGCTGGGAGAGAAGCTCTCGAAGGTGATCTTCGAGGGGCCGGAAGAGGTCCTGACGCTCACGCGGAACGCGCAGCCCGGTCTGATGGCGGTCAGCCTTGCGGCGATGAAGGCGCTTGAGGGGGAAGGTGTCACGGTCGCCTCGCATGCCGCTTATGTCGCCGGCCACTCGCTCGGCGAATATTCGGCGCTCGCGGCGGCCGGCAGTTTCTCGATCGGTGACGCGGCACGGCTGCTCCGTATCCGCGGCGATGCCATGCAGAAGGCCGTCCCGCAAGGCGCCGGAGCGATGGCGGCGCTGCTCGGGCTCGACCTTCCGGCCGCGGAGGAGGTCGCGAAGGAAGCGGCGAGCGCGGACGAGGTCTGCGAGGTCGCCAACGACAATGCGCCCGGTCAGGTGGTCGTGTCGGGGAGCAAGGCGGCGGTCGAGCGTGCCATCGAGATCGCCAAGGGCAAGGGCGCGCGGCGCGCCATGCTACTCGCCGTCTCCGCGCCCTTCCATTGCGCGCTGATGGAGCCGGCGGCGGAGGTTATGGCGAATGCGCTTGCCGGAACGAAAATCCATCCGCCCGCAGTGCCCGTCGTCGCAAATGTGCTGGCGGCGCCGCTCAGCGATCCGACCGAGATTCGCCGGCGGCTCGTCGAGCAGGTGACGGGGACGGTGCGCTGGCGGGAGTCGATGGCGTGGCTTGCGGCGAACGGCGTGACGCGCGTGGTCGAGATCGGGGCGGGAAAAGTGCTGACCGGTCTTGCCAAGCGCACGGCGCCGGATGCGACGGCGTTCTCGGTCGGGACGCCCGATGACGCCAAGACGGTTGCGGCGGTGCTCAAGGAATAAGGAGGCGTGATGTTCGGTCTTGAAGGAAAGCGGGCGCTCGTGACCGGCGCGAGCGGCGGCATTGGGGGCGCAATCGCGGAGGCGCTCCACGCGCAAGGCGCGATCGTGACGCTCTCCGGCACGCGCGCCGATGCGCTTCAGGCGCTGGCGGGCACGCTCGGCGAGCGCGTGCATGTGGCGGCGGCCGATCTTGCGGACGCGGCGGCGGTCGACGCGCTGGTGCCGGAGGCGGAGCGGCTGATGGGCGGGCTCGACATCCTGGTGAACAACGCCGGACTGACCCGCGACGGGCTTGCCGTGCGTATGAAGGACGAGGACTTCGAGCTTGTGCTCCGGGTCAATCTGGAGGCGGCGTTCAGGCTTTCCCGCGCGGCGCTCAAGGGCATGATGCGGCAGCGCTTCGGCCGCATCGTCGGCATCACCTCCGTCGTCGGCGTGACCGGCAATGCGGGGCAGGCGAACTACGCCGCCTCGAAGGCCGGCCTGATCGGTATGTCGAAGGCGCTCGCCCAGGAGGTCGCGAGCCGCGGCATCACGGTGAACTGCGTGGCGCCCGGATTCATAAGCAGTGCGATGACCGACAAGCTGAACGAGAAACAGCGCGAAGCGATCCTCGGCACGATCCCGACCAGGCGGCTTGGGAGCGGGGCGGAGGTGGCCGCGGCGGTGGTCTATCTGGCGAGCGACGAGGCCGCTTACGTGACCGGGCAGACGCTTCACGTGAACGGCGGGATGGCTATGATCTGACGTCGAAAAGAGCCCCGGAAAAGGCGGATTTCCGCTGCTGGTCAAGCCGGATGAAACGTGTTAACGACCGCCGGAAAGTTGACCTTGAGCCCGGGTAAATCGCCGCGGAAGCCCCATGCTTCGCGGCTTTTGTGTATGTTCGGGATCAGGAAACGGCCCAAAACGAGGATACGGTAATGAGCGACAGCAGCATCGAGGCGCGTGTCAAGAAGATCGTGGTCGAGCATCTCGGCGTTGAGGAAGACAAGGTGTCCAAGGACGCAAGCTTCATCGACGATCTCGGCGCCGACAGCCTCGATACAGTTGAACTCGTCATGGCCTTCGAGGAAGAGTTCGGCGTGGAGATTCCGGACGACGCGGCGGAGACCATCCTGACCGTCGGCGACGCGGTTCGCTTCCTGGAGAAGAGCACCTCCTAACAAAGGACGAGATCCGCAACGTGCGGCGCGTCGTCGTCACCGGCATGGGTATGGTGACGCCGCTCGGGAGCGGCGTCGAGACCACTTGGGCACGGCTCAAGGCGGGTGAAAACGGTGCTGTACGCATCACCAGCTTCCAAGTCGACGATCTTCCCTGCCAGATCGCAGGGGTGATTCCGCGCGGCGACGGTTCCGACGGCACCTTCAACCCCGACCTGTCGATGGAGCCGAAGGAGCAGCGCAAGGTCGACGATTTCATCATCTTCGCGATGGCTGCCGCCGATGAGGCTCTGGCGAGCGCTGGCTGGCATCCGAAGAGCGACGAAGATCAGTACGCGACCGGCGTGCTGATGGGGTCCGGAATCGGCGGCATCGGCGGAATCGTCGAAGCGGGCATCACGCTGCATGAACGTGGGCCGCGGCGCATCTCGCCGTTCTTCATTCCCGGACGGCTGATCAATCTCGCGTCCGGCTACGTTTCGATCAAGCACGGGCTTAAGGGTCCCAACCACGCAGTTGTCACGGCCTGCTCGACGGGCGCGCATGCGATCGGCGATGCGTCACGGCTGATCGCGCTGGGCGATGCCGACGTCATGGTCGCCGGTGGCACGAGTCGCCGGTCGTGCGGATATCGCTCGCGGGCTTCGCCGCATGCCGCGCGCTCGCCACGCATTTCAACGACCGCCCGAAGCAGGGCTCGCGCCCCTACGACCGCGACCGCGACGGCTTCGTCATGGGCGAGGGGGCCGGCGCCGTCGTGCTCGAGGAGATCGAGCACGCCAAGGCGCGCGGCGCGACGATCTACGGCGAGGTGATCGGTTACGGCCTTTCCGGCGACGCCTACCACATCACTGCCCCGGCCGAGGACGGCAACGGTGCAGAGCGCTGCATGCGCGCTGCGCTGAAGCGCGCGGGCATTGACGCGAGCGAGGTCGACTACGTCAACGCGCACGGCACCTCGACCATGGCCGATGGAATAGAGCTGGCGGCGGTGGAGCGCGTGATGGGGAACGCGGCCGGCAACCTCACCATGTCATCCACCAAATCAGCTATAGGCCACCTGCTGGGCGCGGCTGGCGCGGTCGAGGCGATCTTCTGCCTGCTGGCGATGCGCGATGGAATCGCCCCGCCAACCCTCAATCTCGACAATCCGTCGGTCGAGACGCCGATCGACCTCGTGCCGCTCAAGGCGAAAGAGAAGCAAATCGACGTCGCGCTCTCCAACTCCTTCGGCTTCGGCGGCACCAATGCGTCATTGGTATTCCGCCGGGTCTGATGCGTTCGCGGTTTAGCCTCAATCGGTGCTATGAGTTGGCCCGGGGAGGGGCAGGCCGCGAATGAGCCATTCAGATCGCCCTACCGACCGAAGGCATCTGCCACAGGCTGCGGAATTGCCCAACATGCCGGCTGTGTCGCCTCTCGACATGCCGATTTCGGGCGAAGCGCAACAGCCGCGGCGCCGCATTGCGCCGAAGAGCCCGCGCCAGGTGTTGCAGCCGGAAGCCGCACCGCCGCCCCCGCCGCGCTCACAGAAGGCGCGGCATCCGCTGGTCGTGGTGTCGAACTTCTTTCTAATGATTGCCGTCCTCGTGGTGCTTGCCGGAGGTGGCCTGCTTTATTTCAGCATCAAGCAATTCAACGGACCTGGGCCGCTGACGGAGACCACCAGCGTGCTGGTTCCTTCCGGTGCCGACCTCAATTCGATCTCCACGCAGCTGCAGCGGCACAATGTCATCGACAGCCCCTTCGTGTTTTCGATGGCGGCGCGCTTCAAGAAGCTCGAATCGAAGCTGCAGGCGGGCGAATACCTGTTCCAGCCCGCGGTCAGCATGAAGCAGGTGCTCGACGACCTCGTCTCGGGCCGTTCGGTCCTCCATTCGATCACCTTCCCGGAAGGGCTGACGAGCCAGGCGATCGTCGACAAGCTCCGAGCTGATACCGTCTTGACCGGCGATATCACGGCCGTTCCGCCGGACGGTGCGTTGATGCCCGACACCTACAAGTTCACGCGCGGCGCCACGCGCCAGCAGATGCTCGACCAGATGGAGCGTGTCGCGACACGCGCGGTGCAGGAGATATGGAGCCGCCGCGAGCCCGGCCTGCCGATCACGACGCAGCAGCAGTTCGTGACGCTCGCATCGATCGTGGAGAAGGAGACGGGCCGCGCCGACGAGCGTCCGCGCGTTGCCGCGGTCTTCATCAACCGGCTGCGCAAGGGGATGCGGCTGCAGTCCGATCCGACGGTGATCTACGGGCTCTTCGGCGGGGCAGGCCGTCCGCCGGACTGGACGTTCACGGACGCCGATCTGGCGAAGCCGACACCCTTCAACACCTACGTGATCGACGGCCTGCCGCCTTCGCCGATTGCCAATCCGGGGCGTGCAGCGCTCGAAGCGGTCGCAAGCCCCTCGCGCACGAGTGAGCTCTACTTCGTCGCCGACGGCACCGGCGGGCACGCCTTCTCCTCGACGCTCCAGGAGCACAACCGCAACGTCGCCCGCTGGCGGCAGATCAGAGTTGAGCGTGCGAAGGCGGCCAAGGAGGGCGCGGCACCGGCGACGGATACGCCGGCGCAGGACGCGCCTGCCGATGCCACGCCCACGGATGCTGCACCCAGCGATGCGGCGCCCACCGATGCGGCGCCGGACGCCACATTGCCCGACGGCCAGGATTAGCGCGCCATGCGAGCCGCGCACGGTTCCCGATGACGCTGGCGAGCATGACCGGCTTTGCGCGCACGGCGTTTGAAGCCGAGGGCTCGAAGTACGCCTGGGAGCTGAAGAGCGTCAACGCGCGCGGGCTTGAGGTGCGGCTTCGCCTTCCTTCCGGCTTCGATCATCTGGAGGCAGAGGCGCGCACGCAGATGCGGGAACGGATCGCGCGCGGAAGCTGCTTTTTGAACTTGGCGCGCGAGGCGGAATCGGAACAGCGGCGGGTGGTGCTGAATGAGACGGCGCTGGCTCTCGTCGTCGCTGCCGCACGCCGGCTGGCGGAGGTCGAGGGGATCGGCGCTCCGACCGCCGATGGGCTGCTCGCCATCCCCGGCGTACTTGAGGACGGCGACGTCTCCCTGAAAGGCGAGGCGGCCGAGCGCCGTGACGCTTTGTTGCTCGCTGCGCTTTCGACCACCATCGACCAGCTGCTCGCGGCACGCATCGAGGAGGGGAAGCGGCTTGCCGTCGTGCTCGGCGACCAGATGCAGAGCATCGAGAACCTTGTCGCCGAAGCAAAGCGCATTGCGGCCGAGGCGCCGGAGGCGCTCAAGGCGCGCATCCGCGATCAGGTTGCGCTGCTGACCGCCGACGGCTCGGGGCTCAATCCGGACCGGCTGCATCAGGAGGCGCTGATCGCGGCGACGCGTGCCGACGTGCGTGAAGAGCTCGACCGCCTCAAGAGCCATGTCGAAAGCGCCCGCGGCCTGATCAAGGCGGGCGGTGCGGTCGGGCGCAGGCTCGATTTCCTCTCGCAGGAGTTCAATCGCGAGGCCAACACGCTTTGCTCGAAGGCGTTTGACAATCGGTTGACGACGATTGGACTCGAGCTGAAGGCGGTGATCGACCAGTTTCGCGAACAGGTGCAAAATCTGGCATGAGTGCTCGCCCGATCCAGCTTCGCCGCCGGGGCGTGATGTTCGTGCTGTCGTCTCCGTCGGGCGCTGGCAAATCGACGCTTGCGCGCCTGCTTCTGTCGGAAGAGCGCGACCTCATCCTCTCGATCTCGGTGACGACGCGCCCGCGCCGCGCAAGCGAGGTGGAGGGCCGGCACTATCATTTCATCGAGCAGACGGAATTCGCGCGCATGCGCGAGCGCGGCGAGCTCCTGGAATGGGCCGAAGTGCATGGAAATTTCTACGGCACGCCGCGCGCGCCGGTGGAGCGGGCGCTGGCGCAGGGCAAGGACGTGCTCTTCGATATCGATTGGCAGGGGACCGAGCAGCTTGCGCGGATCGACGAGACGCGCGCCGACCTCGTGCGCGTGTTCGTGCTTCCGCCGAATTTTCGCGAGCTGAAAGCGCGGCTCGAGCGCCGCGCGGAGGATGCATCCGACGCGATACGCAGGCGGCTTGCCAACGCCCGCGCCGAGATCGAGAAGTGGAAGGCCTACGACTATGTGGTCGTCAACGACGATCTCGATCGCTCCTTCCCGCTCGTGCGCTCGATCCTAGCGGCCGAGCGCATGCGGCGCGATCGCGTGACCGGGCTTGAGGATTTCGTCGAGAGCCTGCTGCAGGAGGCAGACGAGGCGACGCGCGACGGAGCCTAACGGCGCTCCGCGAGAACGCGCGCCAGCCGCAGGAAATCTGCAACGGCAAGATCCTCGGCGCGAAGCGTCGGGGTAATGCCAAGCGAGTCGAGGATGGGTTCCGGCTCGGGCCAAAGCTGTTTCAGGCTCCCACGCAGCATCTTGCGCCGCTGGCCGAAAGCGGCCGCGGTCAGCGTCTCGATCGCTCGCGGCGGAAGGGGCTCGGCGTCGGGGTTAGGCTCCAGACGCACGATAGCCGACGTGACCTTCGGCGGCGGCGTGAAGGCGCGCGCCGGAACATCGAAGAGCCGCGTCGGGCGCGCGCGCCATTGCGTCAGTACCGCCAGACGCCCGTAAGCCTTCGTGCCGGGGTCCGCGACGATGCGGTCGGCGACTTCGCGCTGGAACATCAGGGTCAGGCTTTTCCAGAAGGGCGGCCAATGCGGCTTGGTCAGCCAGCCGATGAGAAGCGGCGTCGCAATATTGTAAGGGAGGTTGGCGACGATGCGGATCGGGCGGCCGGTGGGAAGCCCGGAATAGTCGAAGGCGAGCGCGTCGCCCTCTACGATCGTGACCCGCCCGGGCGCGGCGGCGGCGATATCTTCAAGCGCCGGCAGTGCGCGACGATCGCGCTCGATGGCGGTCACGTGCGCGGCGCCTTCGATCAGCAGCGCGCGCGTCAGCCCGCCCGGCCCGGGGCCGATTTCGACAACGTGGCTGTCGGCAAGCGGCCCGCCGGCGCGCGCGACCCGGCGCGTCAGGTTGAGGTCGAGCAGGAAGTTCTGGCCGAGCGCCTTGCGGGCCGCGAGGCCGTTGGCGGCGATGACCTCGCGGAGCGGCGGAAGCGCGAGAAGCGCCTCGTCGCTCAAACAGGTGCCTCGTGACGACTGAGGGACCGTGCGAGTTTGAGCGCCGCGATCAGGCTCGTCGCGCGCGCCTTGCCGGTGCCCGCAAGGGCGAGCGCGGTCCCGTGGTCCGGCGATGTGCGGATGAAGGGCAGGCCCAACGTGACGTTCACCGCATCGTCGAAGGCCAGTGCCTTGATAGGGATCAGCGCCTGGTCGTGGTACATGCAAAGCGCCGCGTCGTAGGTCCTCCGCGCCTCGGGATGGAACATCGTGTCGGCGGGGAGGGGCCCGGTCGCCGCGATGCCCGACTGCCGGAGGATGTCGATTGCGGGGCGGACGATCGCGTCGTCCTCGCGGCCCAGCATGCCTTCTTCCCCAGCGTGCGGATTGAGGCCGGCAACCGCAAGACGCGGATTGGGGATGGCGAAGCGCCGGGCCAGATCGCGTGCCACAATCTTTCCGGTGCTCACGATCAGTTCGGTTGTCAGCGCCTTAGG
This sequence comes from uncultured Alphaproteobacteria bacterium, assembly GCA_963805325.1. GTDB lineage: Bacteria > Pseudomonadota > Alphaproteobacteria > Rhizobiales > Afifellaceae > DASWJZ01. Next base: position 34,520 of record CAWDTS010000002.1, read on the forward strand.
CACCTCGGCCAGCGGGATGTGGATCGTCACGGGCACGACGCGGAGGTCGGGACCGGCGAGCATCATCACCGGCAATCCGCGCTCGCCGAAAAGCTCGCCAGCCAACTGCCCCAGGAACTCGGTATGCCCGGGGTGCCGGAAGCCGATAGCGTTCAGCGCCTTCTTGTTTATGGGATTGGTGACGATGGCGGCCGCATCGCCTGCGCGGACCAGTTCCGCAGCGCGGCGGATCGACCAGACGACGGCCGGCGTGTCCGACGCATCGATCTCACCGGGTTTGCCGCTGACCGGCGGCGCGCCCTCAAGACATGGGATCGCATCGGCGAACGCCGCCGCGACGGCGGCGACGCCAACCACAATCGTGCGGACGTCGCGCCCAAGCACCTTGGCGCGGCGCGCCAGCGATGCGGCATCGCCTACGAACACGAAAGGGGGGATATTGCCGGCCTCGCGCGCCAGCCAAACTTCGATGGCAATGTCGAGCGCGACCCCGGCCGGCTCGCCAAGTGTCAGTGCGAGCGGCTTTCCCGGCTTTCTGCGACTCACCGGTACTCGATGACGGCGTCAGATCGCAGGTCGAGAAGATAGCGGCGGGCGAGCAGCTTCCCGCGCTCACCCGTGATCTCCTGGCGCACCGAGACCGCCGCCTCGGTCTCGCCAGCGATCGTGTTCTTGGAGCAGACGCCGAGAATCTGGAAGCCCTCGGCTATTCGCTCAGGCTTTGTCGCGCTTCCGATCTCTGTTGCCGCAAGCTCCTTCTTGATTGCGTCCGGGAGACCGGATTCTTCGCGCCGGACCGTGGGCAGCACCACGATGATCGGTGAGCTGCCCGCCTGCGCAACACTCTGATCGCAGCCTTTGAACCCTTGCCGGAACGCGGTTGCCGCTTTCAGCCGTTCGTTGGCGGCCGCGCTGCTGGAGCCGGCGGGCACGACGAAGATGATCGGCTGCACCATATATTCGACTGCCGCCTGCGTCGCACCGGCGTCGCTTCGCGCGCCAAGCGCGGCGGTGACGTCCTGGTCGGTGACATTGACGGTGGCGCGGAAGCGCGCGCGAACGATCCTTGCCCATGCCATATTGGCGCGCAGGAACTCCTTGAAGGTATCCGGCTGCACGCCTTGCTGCTTCAGGGCTTGAGAAAACTGGGCGGCGGTCATCTTGGCGGCCTGCGCGCGATTCGCGATCTCGCTGTTGAGCTCGTCGTCGCTCACTGTGACGTGCCGGCGCTTGGCCTCCTGTAGCATGAGCTTCTCATCGACCAACTGATCGATTGCCTGCTTCTCGCCCGATTTGCCGCCGGTGAAGAGCTTCAGCATCGTCGCGCGCTGCTGGACGTCGTAGGACGTAATGGGCTCGTCATTGACGAGGACGCGGATCGCACTGGCGAACGCCGGCGCCACGACCAGACACGCCAGCGCTGAAACGGCGAGCGCGGCGGCCGCAATCCGGGACAAATGTCGATTTCTCAATGTCATAAGCAGGCGGCTTTGGTGGTCTTGGACGAATCTATAGGCACTATCTGCACACCAATCTGTCGAAAATCCGACCCCGCTCTCCTCTACTCTACCGGCGTATCCGCCCGCAACTGCTGCCCGAACCCCCCATCGGCGACTGTCCTCAGGCTGACCCGGAAGTAGATCTGGCGTGACGAAACAAGATCCGAATAGAGGTCCGCCGTCTCAGAATAGGTCGCGGAAAGCGTGACGCAATCGTCTGCATAGGAGACTCCGAGGCTGTCGGAAACCCGGCTGTCGTTGCGAAGATCGTACACGATGGAGCCCAGAACCGACCAATTGTCCGTGATACCGATCGCCGCGGATGTGGTGATCTCTTCGCGCCGGGTGAATATGCCGGAAGCAGGGCTCTCGCGCAGGTAGGTGTAGGCGACACCGGCATTGCTGTTGCCGTAGCCGGCGACGGCCGACAGGTCGGCGCGGTTTAAACTAAGGTCCTCGTTGTCGAAGCGACCGCGGGCCGTCACCGCCAAGCCGAGACCGGTATTCACAGTGACCCGAGCCAGCAAGTCGGACGTCTTCGTCTCGAGGCCTGAGCCGACACCGGTGAGCGCGTGGTCCTTGAGCGCAAAGGAATTCTCGCCGGCTAACTGAATTGAACGGCCGACGATGGCGTCGATCGACGCTCCGTTCGGGAAGAGCCCCTGGTACAAGAAGCCGAGATTGGCTCGGGTACCGCCTTCCTGACGATCGTAGCCGGCGAACTTGTCCCATTTGAACAGCGTCGTGTCGTCGAATTCGAGGCTCTGCGAGTCCTCGTTAGGGAGGCTGCCCGCGTGCTGCTCGTTCGGCCGCGCAATGACTTGTACCTTCGGCCCGAAGGTGTGCGTCGTGGGGCCGAGGACGGCTAGAATTGGCCACTCATATTCGACGCCGACCGCCGGCATCACTCGCCCGATCAAGCCGGAGTCGGTCAGACCGGCGGCCGGATCGTCCGAAGCAACCCAATTGGCGTCTGCCTGCACGTACGTGAAGGGCGTGACAAGCTGGCCGCCCGGAAGAATCAGCCTCCGCTTCCAGCTTGCGCGGCTCGTGGCACGCGTGAACGTCCCGGCGACACCGGCATAATATGTGCTGTAGGGCGAGGGCGGGTGGCGGATGTCGCTTGCTTCGCGCGTGAGGCTCGCGAGATTTGAATCGAAGCGCATCTCGCCGCCAAGAACAGGCTGGCCGACGACATAATTGTCATCAATCACCGGGTGAATGATGGCTTGCTCGGCCTGATCGTTGTGAACATAGACGTCGGACGTATTCGGGTCGCCATCGTCCGGGAGTTTCTCTTCCGTGTCCTCGCGCTGAATACGCAGGTAGTATCCGTTGGCGGAGAAATAGTTTCGCTTGCTCATCCCGGTCAGGTAGACGGTCGACGCGAGCTCCAGATCCTGCGCTCCCGGTATCTTGTAGTCGCGATTGAAGGTGCGATCGGACGTAAAATCCACATCCCACCCGAAGGACCAGTTCTTGCTCAGCCCGAAGGCGCCCTGGCTGCGGGCGGCGCCGCGCAGCTCCCGGTCGCCGCTGAGAGGCTGTCCGCCATCGGTGAAAGCGCTCGGATCGTTCTGGAATATCCCGGCGAGCTGGATCGAGTAAGAGCCGTTGATCATGCGGTGGCGCCACTCCGCCTGCATGAGGAGCCCCTGACGGCTCAGGATCGTCGGCGAGAACGTGACGTCGTAGTTGGGCGCGAGATTCCAGTAGAACGGCGTCGTGACGCCGAAACCGAGGGCGTTGCCCTGCAGCACCGATGGAACGAGAAAGCCGGACCTGCGCTTTACCGTCGGGTCCGGATGGAAGAACACCGGCATATAGGCGATCGGGAAGCCAAAGAACTCGAGGCGGGCGTTCTCGTAGTAGATTAGATGCTTCTTCTCGTCATGGATGATGCGTGCCGCCTTGATCTGCCAGAGCGGCGGCCGCTCGGGATGATCGAGGCATGGCTGGCAGGCCGTATAGACGCCTTTTCGGAAGATCGTCAGCGTGCCGTCGCGGCGTTCCCCGGTCTGCGCAGCCAAGCGCGCGCGATCCGTGGTAGTCAGATTGAGGCTGCCGACGAAGCCGTCGCGAAAGTCGTCGGTGATGTCGAGCTTGTCGGTCGTCAGAAGGTCGCCGTTCGGCTGAAGCATGCGGATGCCGCCGCTGGCGACCAGACGACCGGACTTCTGATCGTAGGTCACGCGGTCTGCGTCAAGCACGTAACCGTTGTAGTAGATCTGAACATCCCCGATCGCGGTCACCACATCGTGGTCGAAATCGTAGACGAGCTGGTCGGCCTGCAGCAGCATGCTGCCGCCGGGCTTGCCGGGCGCTGGGGCGTTCGCACCGGTGGCGGCAGGCGGGGTCGATTGGGCGAACGCAAGCGGGATCGGCGCGGCGAGAGCCGCACAAGCCGTCAGGGCCACGAACAGCTTGCCGCTTCTTGCAAGGCTTGCCGCCAGCCTCCGGCGCCGACGCAAAACTCGGAGCTTCACCCGTCCTCCTGGAAAAGCAGAGTGGTCGCGCCGAAGGTGAGCGCAACGATAGGCGGCAGCCAAGCCGCCAGAACCGGGTGGATAATTCCATTGCCCCCCAAGTCGCTGGCGATTTCGCTGAAAGCATAAAGCAGAAAGCCGATGGTGGCGCCAGTCAGGATGAGCCGCCAGGTTCCGCCATACCGCGTGAGCCGAAGGCTGACGGTCGCGGCGATCAGCACCATCGCGACCAGAAAAACCGGGCGGCCAACAAGTGTATGAAAAGACACGCGAAACGGGTCCGGATCGAGTCCGGTGCGCTCGGCCGTCTTGATGACGCCTGGGAGCGACCAGACCGAGATTGTCTCAGGTTGGATGAAGCGGCGCTCCACCTCTCCGGCGGTCAGCAAGGTTGGCAGTTCGTAACGGGCGACGGTATGCGGTGCGCGCGTCGCCGATAACACCGAAGCGTCGGCCAGGATCCATCGCCCTGGCGCGTATTCCGCGCGCTGCGCTTCGATCTTCTCGCGGAAGCGGCCGGCTTTATCGTAGACGAAAGCCGTGACGCCGAGGATCGCCCCGCTGTCGGCCTCTGCCGAGGCGGCGTGCACGATCGAAGTCCCGTCGCCGCTCTCCTGCCTGAACCAATGCCCTTCGCCCCAGGCGGTTCGTCCGAGGAGTTCGGCCTCGATGTGCTCGGAGCGCTCCTTCAGGCTGACTGCGACCGGGTTGAGCACGCCGGTGGCAAAGGCGCCGAAAATGATTGCGATCGCGAACGGGGCGCGCAGGAACCCCCACGCCGACACTCCGCTTGCGCGCGCCACGACGAGCTCCAGCTTGCGCGACAGGTCAAGGAGACTGATGAGCGCGGCGAACAGGAAGGCGAAGGGGAGAGCGTCGTCGAGCAGGATCGGCACATGCATGGCGGCAAGGCCAAGCCCGAGCAGACCGGTGAACCCGGGTTCGTCGGCGAAGTGCCGGAGGACCTCCACATAGTCTGCGAGAAAGATGATGAGGAAGCCGGAGGCAAGCATCAGGACGAGGGTGCGAAGAAAATGCCGGGCGATGTAGCGGCTGAGCACGCGCGGCATCACGACTCACCGTTGATGTCGGCGCCGGCGGCGACAAAGCGCGGGCGAAAAGTTCGCCGCAACGCGCCGGAGAGTTGATCCAACGCACTCTCCACGAAGCGTGGCATTGGCAGGCGCGCGCTGAAGAGCATTGCGATGAGGCCGAAGGAAATTCCGATCGCCGGCATGGCATAGAGCAGCGGAATCGCGGCGGGCGAGTTTAGCGCGACCGACGCGACCGCGAAGCCCGCGGCACGAAGCGCGATGCAAAACCCCACGCATGTCGCGATGGCAAAGCTTCGATCCTGGCGATTGGTGCGCGGACGTCCAAGGAAGGCGAGCGCCATGAGTGCGAAGACAAGCGTGTAAAGTGGAGCGGCGATACGGTTGTTGAGCTCGAAAATGATCCTGACAGCGTCGGGTTGGAACGAGTCGTCGCCAGGGTCGGGCTCGAGGAGGTAAAGGGTGGATCTTTCCCTGGCCCGGTAGAGGGCGCTTGCATTGGGAGAGCCGAGCTGGCTGAGGTCCAGCGCGTAGGTCTCGAAGTCGACCACGCTGGTCTCGCCGCTGGTGCGGTCCTGGCGGACCAGGTTGCCGCTCTGCAGCACCAGGAAGGAGCCGCCCCCGCGTTCGAGAAGCACGCCATGTGTCGCGTTGTATTGAACCGATTCGTTGGGGTCGCGGTCGTCGCTGACGAAGATGTCGCGGAAGCTGCCATCCGGGGCCTTCTCGCGGATGTGCATGGTGAGGCCTTGGTCGACGGAGCGAAAGCCGCCATCCTGAACGAGTGCCGCGACAACGTCGGCGTGGATGTGCGTAAGGATATCGCGAAGCGCCGCGAGGCTCGCGGGTGCGATGACGTGGTACGAGATGGCGACGCTCAGCGTCACGAAGAGGCCAAGCACGAGAATTGGGCGATTGACGGCGGTGCGCGAGGCGCCGGCGGCGGCGATTACCGGAAGCTCGCTGTCGTTCGTGAGGGCGTTCAATGTCAGAATCGTTGCGGCAAGAAACGCAATCGGGGCAACCGCCTGCACGAGGGCGGGCAGGGCCAGGAACGTCATCAGGAGAAAGGTCCAGGTTGCCTGGCCCTTGGAGGTGACGACATCCAGCCGACCGAGCACCTGCGTGACCCAGAGCGTCCCGGTCATCGCGAAAAGCGCGAGGAGAAAGATGTGGACCGTTCGCCGCAGTATGTAGCGCTCGATCAGCGGCATTGCGTGTCGTCCCCGTTGCGACCGGTCGCGGCCGGCCGGCGCCTGCCGCTGACGCTGCTACGCATCGCAGTCTCCCAACCCCCCGAGCCTATGCCGCACTTGACGCCGGCACCCCGGGCACTGCTATCCCAAACTGGATCAAGAAGCCTGTTCAAATCCGTGAGGCAATTCAATGGCCGACACCGTCGAGATCAGTTTCACGAAGCTCGCCGCCCCCGATTCCGGCACGGCTGTGGTTTTGACCGACCAGAGCCTGAAGCTTGGCCGCCGCGCGGAAGCGCTCGATACAGCGGCGGGCGGCCGGTTTTCGCGGGCGGCCGCGGCGGCGAAGTTCAAGGGCCGGGCGATGCGGCCCCTGCAACTCCTGGCTCCAGGGGGCTCGGATCTCGATCGGATCGTGTTTATCGGTCTTGGCGACCCGGCAAAGCTTACGCCGCAGGATTGGCTGAAGCTTGGCGGGACAATTTCCGGCGCGGTCGGGGGCTCGGCCGCGGTGACGGTGTTGCTTGATCGGCCCGACGGCGAGGCGGTGACCGCCCAGGAGGCGGCCGACGTTGCGCTCGGGATCAAGCTCCGCACGTACAGCTTCGACAAATACAAGACCAAGAAGAAGGACGATGAAGAGGCGCCGAAAGTGCGGCGGTTCGTGATCGCGACGGCAAACCCTTCGGCGGCCGAGCGGGCATGGGTCGCCGGCTCCGCAGTGGCGGAAGGCGTGGCCTTCGCGCGCGACCTCGTCAACGAGCCGGCTAACGCGCTCGGTCCGGTGGAGTTCGCCGACCAGCTGAAGGGCCTTTCCAAGCTCGGCGTCGACGTGAAGGTGCTCGGGGAGCCTGAAATTCGCCGTGCCAAGATGGGCGCGCTTCTCGGTGTGTCGCAGGGTGCGGAGCGGCCGCCGCGCGTCGTTCTGATGCATTGGCGGGGCGGACGCGACAAGGAGAGGCCGGTCGCCTTCATCGGCAAGGGCGTGGTCTTCGACACCGGCGGCATCTCTATCAAGCCCGCCGCGGGCATGGAGGACATGAAGGGCGACATGGGCGGAGCTGCCGCGGTCTCCGGCCTCATGCGCACGCTGGCGCTGCGAAAGGCAAAGGCAAATGTCGTTGGCATCGTTGGCCTTGTGGAAAACATGCCGGATGGCAAGGCGCAGCGGCCGGGCGACATCGTCACCTCGATGTCCGGGCAGACGATCGAGGTCCTGAACACCGATGCCGAGGGCAGGCTCGTGCTCGCCGATCTTTTGACCTACGTGCAGAAGAGCGACAAGCCGACGGCGATGGTCGACCTTGCGACGCTGACCGGCGCCATCCTCGTCGCGCTCGGCAACCAGCACGCGGGGCTTTTCTGCAACAATGACGAGCTTGCGAGCGGGCTGACCGAGGCCGGCACCGAAACTGGGGAAAAGGTGTGGCGCATGCCGCTCAGCGCCGAATACGACAAGATGATCGACTCCAAGAACGCCGACATGAAGAATATCGGCGGGCGGCATGCCGGCGCCATCACCGGCGCCCAGTTCATCAAGCGATTCGTGGAGAACGACACGCCCTGGGCGCATCTCGACGTCGCCGGAACGGCGATGGGATCGCCGGCGTCGGAGATCAACCAGTCATGGGCCTCGGGCTGGGGCGTCAGGCTGTTGAACGAGTTCGTGCGCGCCCATCACGAACGGCGGAAGTGACGATATTTCGTGACCGAGGTTCTCTTCTATCACCTTGAGCGGCAGTCGCTCGAGGCGGTCCTGCCGGGCCTCTTGCAACGAAGCCTCGAGCGCGGTTGGCGCGCGTTGGTGAAGCTCGGCTCGGAGGAGCGGCTCGAGGCGCTGAACGCGCATCTGTGGTCCTTTGACGACGCTTCGTTCCTGCCGCACGGCTCGGCGGCGGACGGAAATGCCGAGAAGCAGCCGATCTTCCTGACGACCGGCGAAGACAACCCGAACGCGGCGACGGTCCGCTTCCTGGTCGACGGGGCAGAGGCAGGGGACCTTTCCGGCTACGAGCGCACGGTCTTCATGTTCGATGCCTCCGACTCGGACGCGGTGGCGCGCTCGCGCGAAGCCTGGAAGGCGGCGCGGGCCGGCGGCTACGACGCGACCTATTGGCGGCAGGATGAGAATGGACGCTGGGCCAAGCAGGGCTGACGCGTGAGCGTTGGCGGGAGCCGTCTTCAAAGTCGCAAGCGCCGGGAGTAGCTTCACGAAACTCGGCGCCGCCCGCGCGCCGGGTTGGGAGGACATTTCCATGACAACGCTTTCGCGTCTCGCCGCCCTTGCCGCGGCGGCCGGCTTTGTTGCGCTCAATTCCAGCGGCGGTGCTTTTGCCGAAGACATGCAGTCGCTGAAATTCGTCGAGCACGCCGACTCCGACACAGTTACCCAGACAGGCGATGAGGATGACAGCGTTGGCGACATCCTGACGTTCGCCAACCCGATCTTCGACGAGGAGAACAAGACCCAGGTCGGAAGCGACAATGGCTGGTGCGTGCGCACCGCAGTCGGCCAGGCCTGGGAGTGCTTCTGGACACTGATGCTGAAGGGCGGGCAGATCACGGTCGAAGGGCCGTTCCTCGACGCCGGCGATTCGGTTCTGGCGGTGACCGGCGGCACCGGCGCCTACTCGGGCGCCAAGGGCGAAATGGTCTTGCACGCGCGCAACGCCGAAGGCAGCGAATACGACTTCGCCTACAAGCTCGTGCGCTGACTCCGGTCTAGCCGGCTACGCCCTCTTCTTCTGCCTCCAGCTCGGCCGACAGGTCGAGCCAGTCCGACTCCGCGCGGGCGAAATCGTGTACGCGTTCGGCGCGCGATTTGGCAAGCCGCGCGGCGCCCTCAGGGTCGCTGGTGTAGAGATCCGGGGCTGCGAGCTGCTGCTCGAACGCGGCGATTTCGGCGCGCAGCTTTTCGATCAGCCGCTCGCAGTCCTTGATCTTCTTGCGAAGCGGCGCCAGCGCTTCGCGGCGCTGCGCCGCTTCGCGCCTGACGTCCTTCAGCGACGCCGACGGCTGCGGCTTTGGCGGAGCCTCCTCCTTCCGCGTCTGAGGCGCGGTGCCGAGTACCTGCCGCCGATAGTCTTCGATGTCGCCGTCGAAGGGGGTGACGGTGCTGTCGGCGACGAGCCACAGCCGATCGGCGCAAGCTTCGATCAGATGGCGGTCGTGGGTGATCAGGATCACCGCGCCGGAATAATCGTTCAGCGCGTGGACCAGCGCCTCGCGGCTGTCGATGTCGAGATGGTTGGTCGGCTCGTCGAGGATCAGGAGATTAGGCGCTCCGAATGCCGCGAGGCCCATCATCAGGCGTGCCTTCTCACCGCCGGAGAGGTTTTCCGAAGCGGTCGCCATCTTCTCGGTCGTGAGACCCATCTGCGCCGTGCGGGCGCGCACCTTCGCCTCCGGCGCGCCGGGCATCAGCGCGCGCACATGATCGTAGGCCGAGAGCTCGGCCCTCAACTCGTCCAGCTGATGCTGCGCGAAGAAGCCGATCTGGAGCTTTGCGGCGCGTGTGATCTCGCCGGCCTCCGGCTCAAGCCTCTTCGCAACGAGCTTGGCGAAGGTCGACTTGCCGTTGCCGTTCTGCCCGAGCAGCGCGATGCGGTCGTCGTCGTCGATCCGAAGGTCGAGGTGCGAGAGCACCGGATGGCCGGGTGCGTAACCGACGGACACGCCTTCCATGCGGATGATGGGGGGCGAGAGCTGCTTGTCCGGCTCGGGGAAGCGGAAGGGGATCGCGTGCTCCTGCGTGATCTCGGCGATCGGCTGAAGCTTGGCGATGGCTTTCAGGCGCGACTGCGCCTGGCGGGCTTTCGTGGCCTTGGCGCGGAAGCGGTCGACGAACGCCTGCATGTGCTTGCGTTCGGCGATCTGCTTCTGCCGCTGCCGCTCCTGCAGCACCTGCCGTTCGCGATATTGCCGCTCGAAGGAATCGTAGCCGCCGCGCCACAGCGTGAGCTTGCGGTCGTTGAGATGCACGATCGAGTCGACGGCGGTGTTCAGGAGATCGCGGTCGTGGCTGATCACGACCACGGTGTGCGGATAGCGCGCGAGATAGCGCTCCAGCCACAAAGTGCCTTCCAGGTCGAGGTAGTTGGTCGGCTCGTCGAGCAGAAGCAGGTCCGGCTCGTCGAAGAGGAGCGCGGCGAGGGCGACGCGCATGCGCCAGCCGCCGGAAAAATCCGAGCAGGGGCGAAGCTGCGCGGCGGCATCGAAGCCGAGGCCGGCAAGGATGCGGGCGGCGCGCGCCTCCGCGGCGTGAGCGCCTATGTCATTGAGGCGCATATGGATTTCGGCGATACGGTGCGGATCGTGCGCGTGCTCCGCCTCGGCCAGCAGAGTCGTGCGCTCGCGATCGGCCGCAGGTACCGTCTCGAGCAGCGTCCGTGGACCGCTCGGCGCCTCCTGCTCGACGCGGCCTATGCGAAGGCCCTTCGGCAACGAGATCGAGCCGGCGTCCGGCGCGATGTCGCCCACAATGGCGCGGAAGAGCGTCGTCTTACCCGCGCCGTTGCGGCCGACGAGCCCGGCCTTCGCGCCCGCGGGAATGGTCAGGCTGGCGGCCTCGATCAGCGGGCGGCCCGCGATGCGGAGCGTGAGGTCGGTAATCTGCAGCATGAGGGTGCGTCTAGGCGACGGGACGGCGCTAAGGCAAGGCGGGGCTTTGTCTCGCCTGAAATGAGAAGCGCCCGGACCGGGGTCCGGGCGCTCGTTCTTCCGTAGGAGCGACTACTTGCCCTGCTGTGCCTGCAGGAGCTCCGTCACGCGGCGCACGGTGGCGCGGCGGTTCCGCTGCTCCGGTCCCTGCGTGTCGACTTTGAGGAACTGCTCGCCATAGCCCTCGGTGACGAGGTTCTCCGGGGGGATGTTGAAGTTCTGCGACAGCGCTGTCGCGACGGCTTCCGCACGCTGATCGGAGAGGATCAGGTTGTCGTAGTCGGAACCGACCGCGTCGGTGTGCCCTTCGATCAGATAGACCTCGTCAGGATTGTGGGCGATCACCTGTTCCATCGCCTGTCCGAGCGCGTAGAGCGAGGACATCTGGCTGTCGGAGATCGTCGCGCTGCCGAACTCGAAGGTGATGGTGTCGAGGTCGATGCGTGGCGAGTAGGCGCGCACCTGCTGGTTCCGAAGCACCTCGTCGAGGGTATAGGCACGCGCCAGCGGCTGTACCGGCGGCGCGAGCAGCGCGCGACGGATGTCCGCATTGGAGGCGTGGCCGAGGTCGACGACGTAGCGATCGCGCGGAATGCGCACGCGCGGCGGCGGAACGTCGGTCAGGATCGGCGGCGCCCTCCGGACGTCGGCTCCGTCGTCCGGGTAGCGATTATCGATCAGCACGATCTCGCGGCCGTCCTGGGTGATGCGGCTGCGCTTGATGATGTCGCCGAAACGGTCGCGGACGGTGACGATGTCGACGCCGTCCGGGCGGTGGACGATGGTGCGCGTGCGTCCGGCGGGAAGGTTCTGCACCTCAACGTCGTCGGCGCCATAGAGCAGACGGCCGCCTTCGTCCGGCACGGTCGGCTCGACATAGAGATTGCCGCCACCGAGATCGATGATGATGCGGCCGCCGCGTTCATCGACGACGTCGCCGCGATCGCTGTTGCGGTCATAGAAACGCTGGTCTCTCCGGTCACCGCCGTTCGCCTGGTCCCGCCGGTCGCGGGGCGGCCGGTTGTTGTCCCGACCTTGAGCCTGGCCCTGGTCCTGCGGCGCGACACCGATCGCCTGCTGCAACTGATTAAGCAGTTGGTCGCGGAGCGAGCGGACGTTCTTCGCCTCCTTCGCGTCACCCTGCGCCTCGAGCTGCTGCTCGACGGTGGATTGCTGGGGGGCGGGCGGCGTTTCGGCTGCAGGAGGCTGCGCGGCTTCCTGTGGTGCTGGCTGCTGGGCCGCCGGCTGCTGCTGGCCACCCACGTCTTGCTGCTGCTGACGCCGACGCGGCTTCTGCGGCTCCTGCGCGGCGGGCTGCTGCGGCGCGGCCTGCTCGGTGGCCGGCTGTTCGGCTGCCGGTTGCTCGGTCGCAGGCTGCTCAGGCGCCGCCTGCTGTTGTGTCTGTTCCGGGCCTGGCTGCTCGGGGGCGGGGGCCGCCTCAGGCGGCTGCTCAGCGGGAGGCGGCTCTTGCGCAGGTGGCTGTTCTGCAGGCGCCTGCTCGGCAGGGGGCTGCTCGGGTGCGGGTTCCGCTGCCGGGGTCGGCTCTGCGGGCGGCTGCTCGGCGGCAGGCGGCTGTTCGGCCGGGGCCTCGGCGGCCGGAGGCTGCGCAGCAGGCGGTTGTTCCGCAGGGGGTTGCTCAGGAGGGGGCTGCGTCGCCGGCGGCTGCGCGGGTGGCAGTTCAGGCGGCGGGCAGTCCTGTCCTTCAGCACACGGTGGCGGGCACTCCTGTCCCTCAGCGCACGGCGGTGCATCGTTCTGTGCAAGCAGGAGGGGTTTTGGAGGGGAATTGTCGTAGGCGGCTGCCGGATAGGTGTTCAGCGCAAGCGGAAGAACCGTGCCGGCAAGCAGCAAAAATCGAAGTCGCATTGGAATTATGTCCCCGTTGACCAAGCCCCCTCGGTCAATGCGGGAACGTCATGCACCCGCAGTGGTTCCACATTCACAGGTGCATACGGGCGGCAATATGGCTGGGAACGGGTATTCCTGCGGGAACCGTGATCTGCCGGTCCTCGCGCCTGACCGGCGCGAAGCCGATCCGCTGGTAAAGCGGGAGGGCGGCGGGGTGGTCGAGAGTGCAGGTGTTGACCCTCAGCGCCTTTGCGCCGCGCGCGAAGCCTTCCGCCACGGCTGAGCCCAGAAACCACGGGCCGATCCGCATGCCGGTCCATTCCGGCATCAGGCCGAAATAGACAAGGCGCACGCTTAGCGGGTCGCGCCGGTCGAGCTCGAAATAACCGGCCGGCGAGCCGTTCGCGTAGAGCACGAAGACATCGATGCCAGCCGCATGAATCTTCTTGGAAAGTGCTTCGTCGGACAGCGAGAGCCTCTCGACCCAGAGCCAGCTCCCCCCGACCGCGGCGTAGAGATAGCGGTAGAAGTGAAGCGGGATATTCTCCGCCTTCATCAGCGCAAGGCGGGGCGCGCTCGGCATTGGCGGGAAATGGCTCGGCCGCGCGGTCATCTCCAGATAGGTGACCGTCGTGTCGACGATCTTGCCCTTCATGGCCGCGCTCACGCCAGTCCCTTGGCGATCGGTGCGCCGCGGCGGGAGCCCCAATCTACCCAAGAGCCGTCATAAACCGCAACGTCTTCCTTGCCGATCTCGGCAAGCGCGAGAAGCAGGACGGCGGCGGTGATTCCCGAGCCGCAGGTCGTTACGACGGGGGCTGAGAGATCGACGCCAGCCTGCTCGAAAAGCTCGCGAATCTTGGGAGGAGGAACGAGCCGGCCCTGGGGGTCGGAAAGCGCTGCATAGTGCACGTTCCGAGCCCCCGGCATATGGCCGGAGGCAAGCCCCGGACGTGCCTCAGGCTCCTCACCGCGAAAGCGGGGCGCGGAGCGCGCGTCGACCACCGTTTCGCCGTTCTGAAGGGCTGCGCGCACTGCGTCGAAGTCGCGAACCTGTTCGTGATCGAAAGCGGGGGTGAAGCGCGCCGGGCTCGGCTTTGCGACGCCGGATTCTTCGGGCAACCCGCTTCATTCCAAGCCGGAAGACCACCGTCCAACACCTTCACATCGTTGGCGCCGAATGCCCTGAGGCTCCACCAGACGCGCGGCGCGGAGAAGAGGCCCATGCCGTCATAGACGACGATCGTGTCTATATCCGACAAGCCCAGTGCGCCGACCGCGGCAGCGAATTGCGCCTCGTCGGGAAGCATATGCGGGAGGTCGGTCGAAGTGTCGGCGATCGCGTCGATGTCGAAGTAGACCGCGCCGGGGATATGGCCAGCGCGATATTCCGCCTTGGCGTCGCGGTTCTGCGCCGGCAGGTACCAGGATCCGTCGACGACCTTCACCTTCGGATCGCCGAGGCGCTCCTTCAACCAGGCCGGCGAGACGAGGAAGCTGCTCACGCGGATTCCGGCGCGAAGGCGAGGCGGATGCGGCGGTTCTGCTTTCCCTTCTTCTCGATCTTGGTGACGGCGATGCCGCCGATCTCGGCGGTCGAGCGCACGTGCGTGCCGCCGCACGGCTGAAGATCCACCGACCCATCGACTCCGATCGCGACGAGCCGCACCTTGCCGCTTCCGGTCGGCGGTTTCACGCTCATGGTGCGGACCAGGCCGGGATTGTCGGCGAGCTGCTCGTCGGTGATCCAGCTGGTCGTGACCGGATGATCGGCGGCAACAAGCGCCATCAACTGTTCCGTCAGCGCGTCCTTGTCGACGACGCCTGCCTCGCTGATATCGAAGTCGAGGCGGCTCTCTTCGGCGCCGATCGAACCGCCGGTGACGGGGTAGGGCACAAGCGCGCACAGCAGATGCAGCGCAGTGTGCATGCGCATGTGGCGGTGGCGGCGCTCCCAGGCGATCTCGGCGAGGACGGGCGTGCCGACCTTGGGCGGCTCGCCGGAGGCAGGCACGTGAACGATCTCCGTCTTGCCCTCACCATAGACGGTGGCGGCGATCGGCATGACCGGGCGGCCCGGCACGACGAGCCGTCCCGTGTCGCCGGGCTGTCCGCCGCCCGCGGCATAGAAGACCGTGCGGTCGAGGATGATCCCGCCCTTCTCCGAATGGGCGACGACCTTCGCCTCACATTCACGCCGATAGGCGTCTTCGCGAAAAAGCGGCAGTGTCTCGAACGGCATCAGTCGGTTTTCTCAAAAGGAACCTTCACATTCGGCTGCCCGGCGAGCCACTCCGGCACGGGGAGATTCTTGGAATGAAGGAATGCGGGGTTGAAGAGCTTTGAAGCGTAGCGGCCGCCGTAATCGCAAAGCACCGTGACGATCGTATGGCCGGGACCAAGCTCGCGCGCCATGCGGATGGCCCCGGCGACGTTGACGCCGGTCGAACCTCCCATCACCAGCCCTTCCTCCGCAAGCTCGAAAACCTGGGCGACCGACTCCTCGTCAGGAATACGCCACGCCAGATCGACGGGCGCATCTTTCAGGTTGCCGGTGATGCGGCCCTGGCCGATGCCCTCCGTGATGGAGGAGCCTTCGGCCTTGAGCTCGCCGTGCTCATAGAAATTGTAGAGCGCCGCTCCCGGCACGTCAGCTAGGCCGATCCTGATCGCCGCGTTCCTCGATTTCAGGAACATGCCAACGCCGGCAAGTGTGCCTCCGGTGCCGACCGCGGAGACGAAGGCGTCAACCTTGCCGCCGGTCGCCTCCCAGATTTCCGGGCCGGTCAAATCGATGTGCGCCTGACGGTTCGCGACGTTGTCGAACTGGTTCGCCCAGATCGCGCCGCCGTCTTCGGTCTTCGCGAGTTGCTCCGCCATGCGGCCGGATATTTTCACGTAGTTGTTGGGGTTCTTGTAGGGAACGGCGGGCACCTCGATCAGCGTCGCGCCGCCCAAGCGAAGCGCGAGCTTCTTCTCATCCGACTGCGTGTCGGGGATGACGATGACGGAGCGATAGCCGAGCGCCGTGGCGACGAGTGAAATGCCGATGCCAGTGTTGCCCGCCGTTCCCTCGACGATGGTGCCGCCAGGTTTCAGCGAGCCGTCGCGCTCGGCAGCGCGCACGATCCAGAGCGCCGCGCGGTCCTTCACCGACTGTCCGGGGTTCAGGAACTCGGCCTTGCCGAGGATCTCGCATCCGGTCGCCTCCGAGGCATGTCGCAGACGAACGAGGGGTGTGTTTCCGATGAGGTCGAGGACGGACTTCGCAATCGTCATGGCGCACGCATCTCTTTGCGGCGGGAAGCTATGCCCGACCGCAGGGAGGGGCAAGCGAAGGTGTTCCATCGCGGCGCCCCGATTGCGGATCAATCTTGTCACGGTCGGGCGAATGACGGGACGTAGCCTCCGGAGATGTCCGGCGCTTCGAGGCGCCACGAAATATCGCCGGCAAAACTCTCGATCTTCGGCCCAGTCGATTGACTTTCCGCGACTCAGTGTTTCACGAGAAACGATTTGTTAACCATTTTATGATTCGCGCCGAGATGAGTCGATGTTATGCAAGCGGACGCAAGCAGATAGAGACGTTCCTGCTTTCCCCGCACGAAACCGTAGCGCCGGGCGCGGCCATTCCAGCCGAGCGAAAGCGGAGTCACCGCTTCGCCAGCTAGAGCACGGATTCGCTTGGAAAAAGCCGCCGCTTCTCGCGTAACGCTTCAGCTTTCGCGGCGGAAGAGCCCGGTGAACACCTTGCGGGCCTTGCGGGTGAAGCCTTCGCTCGACCGATCCGCTTTCGATCCGGCTGCGCTCAGTTCCGCCTGACGCCTGGCGAGAACAGCCGCGAATTTATCCACTAGTTCCGGCGCCGTCGCGAAGAGGCGCTCAAGCGACGCCTTGGTGATTTCCAACGCATCGACATTGCTGGCCGCGCTGACGGTCGCCGTCCGCCGGTCGCCTGTGAAGAGCGACATCTCGCCGACGATATCGTGCGGTCCGAGCTTCGCGACCGTCTGTTCCTCGGCGTTGGCGTCGACGAAGGTTACGTCGACTTCGCCGGAGACGATGACGAACATCGCCCCGCCGAAATCGCCCTGCGTCATCAGCCGCGTGCCGGCGCGGAAGAACGCCGGCCGGCTCTTTGACGCGAGAGAGCGAAGCTGCTCTTCGCCGAGCACCTCGGCGAAGAGAGGGACATCCTTGAGGAATTCGCTTGCTTCCATAGCGGATCGGCTCGCGTGCCTATGGCCGTTGCACGCCGTTCGCCGTCACGTAGAGCGAATAGAGCTCATGCGTGCAGGTGATGAACAGCCGGTTGCGCTTCGGCCCACCGAAGACAAGGTTAGAGACGTTCTGCGGGAACTTGATCTTGCCGAGCACTTCGCCGTCGGCCGCGAAGACGTAGATCGCCGGGCCGGCGCTGGACCAGACATTGCCGTCGGTGTCGACGCGGAAGCCGTCCGGCAGGCCGTCGGGAAAGACGAAGCGCGGCTTGCCGCCCTTCAGGCTGTTGTCCTTACCGACCTTGAAGGCGCGGATGTGGCGCGGCTTGTCGGGATCGTGTGAGCTCGCGGAGTCGGCAACGTAGAGTTCCGACTCGTCAGGCGAGAAGGCGAGGCCGTTCGGCCGGTCGAAGTCGTCGCAGACGACCGTCAACTTTCCGCTCTTCGGATCGAAGCGATAGACGTAGAAGCCGTCCTGCTCGATCTCGCTCTTGTGGCCCTCATAGTCGCTCAGGATCCCGTAGGGTGGATCGGTGAACCAGATGGTGCCGTCCGACTTCACGACGACATCGTTCGGCGAGTTCAGGCGCTTGCCCTTGTAGCTGTCGGCGATGACGGTGATCGAGCCGTCCACCTCGGTGCGGCTGACGCGGCGAGCGCCGTGCTCGCAGCTCACGAGCCGGCCTTCGCGGTCGCGCGTGTTGCCGTTCGAGTAGTTGGAATTGGTGCGGAAGACGCTGACGCTTCCGCCGATGCCGTTCGGCGCCCAACGCAGCATGCGGTTGTTCGGGATATCGCTCCAGACGAGGTAGTTGCCGTCGTTGAACCACACCGGCCCTTCCGCCCAGCGGCAACCGCTGAAAAGAAGCTCCTTCTCGCAAGTGCCGTTGATAAGCCAGACGAAGCGCTTGTCGTATTGTTCGATGTCGGGACCGACGAGACCCATTGTTTCCCCCTTCTTGTACTCCGCGTCAGCGAGGCGCCTTCTGTCCGCCCGCCGCCGCAATTACAGCGATGATGATGAGGCCGGTCGCAACCAGCCGGATGCCGGCGCTGGCGCCGTAGGTATTGAGCATGGTGAGCAATAGAACCATGAAGAGCGCAGCACCCCAAATCCCCGGCACATTCGCCTTGCCGCCGGCCACCGAAGTACCACCAATGACGACGACTGCAATAGAGGCGAGGAGGTACTCGTTACCGATGTCGATCGAGGCACCGCGGAAATACCCGGCGAGAAGCGCTCCGTTCAACCCGCCGAGGCAGCCCGACAGCATGTAGGTGGCGAGCCGTACGCGCCCGACCGGGATGTTGGCGAGCCGCGCGGCGCGCATGTTCTGGCCGATGGCGAGCACCGAGCGCCCATAGGCCGTGCGGTGCAGGACAATCGCCATCACGACGGCGAAGACGGCGACCAGAATCGCAAGGATCGGAATCCCGAGAATCTGCGTGCTGGTGAAGGCGGCAAAACCCGGCGGCGGCTTGATCTGCAGCCCGCGCCCGTAGCTGATGTCGACCGACTGGATGACGAAGCTTGCCGAGAGGGTGGCGATGATCGGCGGAATGCGCAGCGCCCAGATCAGGAGGTAATTGGCGAAGCCGATGGCAGCGCCGCTTGCGAGCGCCGCGACGAGCCCGACTGCGACCATGGCGTCGGAGCCGTCCATCACCTTCATGGCGACGGCGCTCGCAAGCCCGATATTGGCCGGGAGCGAGAGGTCGACATTGCCCGGCCCGAGCGTGATGACGAACATCTGCGCCGTGCCGGCGATTACCATGAAGACGGCGAGCGCCAGCGCCGCCTGGATCATGCCGACTGCGCCGAAGCCGCCCGTGAAGGCGATCGCGGCCACATAGACGAGCGCGGCCCCGACGAACGACCAGAGCCACGGCTTGCCGAGGAGTGCCGCGCACCAGTTCATGACGCCTCCCTCCGCCCAAGTGCGGCGCGGGCGGCAAGGACCACGATCAGGATCGCGCCGTTCGCGCCGACCTGCCAGTCGGGCGAGATGTGCATGAAGGTAAGAAGCGGCGAGGCGGCAAGCGCCAGCGTCAACGCGCCGATCACCGCGCCGATCGGCGAGACCCGCCCGCCGACGAATTCGCCGCCGCCGAGGATGACGCCGGCGATGGAGAGAAGCGTGTAGCCGCTGCCGATATTTGCGTCGGCGGAGGTGGTGATGCCGATCAGCGCCATGCCGGAAAGGACGCCGAAGAGGCCAGCGAGCGCGAACATCGCCACCTTTATCTTCAGGATCGACCAGCCGGCCCGCGCGATCGCGACGGCGTTTCCCCCCGCGCCGCGCAGGATCGCACCGTAGGAGGAGCGCATCAGCCCGACATGCACGACGAGCGCGATGACGATCGCCGCCACGATGGGGAAGGGGACGTGGGGAATCTTGAAGCTCATCAGCGCGAGCAGCCAGTCGGGCGCCTTGCCGCCCGGACGCGGCAAAAGAAGGATGGCGAGCCCCTGCCAGACGAAGCTCATGCCGAGCGTCACGACGATGGAGGGCAGATTGCGGAGGTAGATCAGCGCGCCGAGCGCGGCATAGAGCCCAATGCAGCCGATCAAGACCATTGCGCCGAAGAGCGGCGCGTCGTGCAGCCACGTCGCCGTCACGCAGCCCACGAAGCTGACGAAGGTGCCGATGGAGAGGTCGAGATCGTTGACGCAGAGGATGAACATCTGGGCGATCGTCGCAAGCGCGATCGGGATCGCCAGATTGAGCATCAGATTGAAGCCGAAATAGCTGATCGCACGCGGATTGAGATAGGCGATCGCGAGCAGGATCAGCGTCATCGACAGTGCGGGGAGAAGCGTGCGGACAAGCCGGCGCAGGTTCAGCGCCGTGAAGACCGGTGCGCGCTCCGCACGCGGAACCGAAGCGTCGGTCATTGGACGCTCACGCTCCTGGGCGATGCGTCCTCGAAGGATGATTGGATAACCTTCGCCTCGGTCAACTCGCCCCGGTCGAGGTCGGCGACGATGTGGCCGTTGCGGAAGACGTAGACGCGGTCGCAATTTTCGAGCTCGTCGAGCTCGGTGGTGTACCAGAGGAACGTGCGGCCGGCGGCCGCCTCGGCGCGGATCAGATCGTAGACTTCGAGCTTCGTGCCGAAATCGACGCCGCGCGTCGGGTCATCCATCAGGATGATCTTCGCGTCGGAGCCGAGCGCGCGGGCAAAGAGCGCCTTCTGCTGATTGCCGCCGGACAGCGACAGGATCGGATTGTGGACATCGGGCGTGCGGATGCCGATCCGCTGACGCCAATCCTCGGCCAGAGCGTCCTCGAGCTTCGGCGACAGGAGCAGCCCGCGCCGCAGCGCCGACATCGAGCGAATGCCGATGTTCTCGGCGATAGACCAGAGCGGAAAGATGCCGTCGGTCTGACGATCGCCTGCGATCAGCGCCGTCGAGGCGGAAACGTCTATGCCCGAGCGGTGCCCGGTCGAGGCGTCGAAGACATCGATCAGGAGGTCCGTCTGGCCGTGACCGGAAAGGCCGGCGAGGCCGACGATCTCGCCCTCATGGGCGACGAGCTCCGCTCCGTCGGGTTGCTGTGACGGGCGGGCGCGCACCACGATCGGGCGGTCGGTCAGCGCGCGGCCAGATTGCTCTGCCGGCGTCGTCTTTTCATGTTCTGCGCCCATCGCCGCGACAAGCTTCTTGCGGTCGAAGGCTTGCGCCTTGTCGGAGGCCACCACCTTGCCGTCGCGCATGACGACGATGCGGTCGGAGTGATCCAGAATCTCGTCGAGAAGGTGCGAGATCAGGATGCAGCTTGCGCCGGCCGCCACGCTCGTGCGCACGAAAGACAGAAGCTGTCCGGCGGTCTGTGAATCGAGAGAGGAGGTGGGCTCGTCCAGGATCACGAGATGGAGCGGGTCGTCTGTCACAGTGAAGGCGCGCGCGACCTCCACCATCTGACGCCGCCCGATGGAGAGATCCGACACGATCGCGTCAGGCGAGATGCCGTGGCCGGGAAACACCTCGTCAAGCTTGGCCGCGATCATGTCGCCGGCGCGTCGGCGCCATCGCCATCCCTTTATCGCGGGATGCAAGACGCGCGTGTTCTCGGCGACCGTCAGGTTCGGGCAGAGCGAGAGCTCCTGGAAGACGCAGCGGATGCCGAGCCGCTGCGCGAGCGCCACCGAATAGTTTTCGCGAAGCACGCCCTGAACGAGGATGCGTGCCGGTATCGGGCGTGAGCGTGCCGGCGAGGATGTGCATCAGCGTCGATTTGCCGGCGCCGTTGTGCCCTACGAGACCCACGCATTCGCCGCGCTCGACGGCGAAATCCACGCCATCAAGCGCACGGACGGCGCCGAAATGCTTTTCGACGCCGTCCAGTTCGACGGTCTTCGCCTGTGTCTCAGGCATCAACTGTTGTCCAACCACTCCGATGATTGGGCGCTACGACCAGTCCGCAATCACTTCATGTTCGCCGTCGATCGCCTTCTTGGCATCGTCGAGCGTGTATTCGGCGCTCGCCACGCTGCCCTTTTCGATGTTGGGCAGCGCCGCCTCGAAGTTGTCCTGGGTGAAGGCGAGGTAAGGCACCAACAGGTCGTGCGGGATATCCTTGTTACCGTCGAGGATCTGCTGCGCGACCCAGAAGGCGAGGGTCGAGACGCCGGGCGCGATCGAGGCCGACCACGTCGTATAGCCGTCCTTCTCCTTCTGCTCCTTCCACCACTGCAACTCGTCCTGGCGGTTGCCCATGATGATGGTCGGACGCGGCTTGCCGGCGGCGGCAAAGGCCTGCGCCGCGCCATAGCCGTCGCCACCCTGATCGACCACGCCGATCACGTCGGGGAGCGACGGCAGAACGGTCGCGACGGCCTTCTGTGCGGTCGTCTGATCCCAGTCGCCTTCGACCGAGCCGACGAGCTTGAACTCCGGATGCGCGGCGACGCCTTCCACGATGCCGTCATGGATCGCCTGGTCGATCGAGGTTCCGGCGAGACCACGGATCTCAAGCAGGTTCCCGCCGTTCGGCTGGAACTTCGCCATCTGCTCGACTTCCTGCTTGCCCATGTCCTTGAAGTCGACAACCACGCGCCATGCGCAGGGCGCGGTGACGATGCCGTCGAAGGACACGACGACGATTCCGGCGTCGCAGGCCTGCTGGATGGCGCCGTTCAGCGCGTCCGGCGAAGAGGCGTTGATGACGATCGCGTCGTAGCCCTGCAGGATCAGGTTCTGGATCTGCGCCGCCTGCGTCGGCACTTCCTTGTCGGCCGTCGTGAACACGTCGGCCGCGCCAACCACCCCATCGGCGACCGCCTTCTTGGTGACGATGTCGTAGCTCTTCAGCATCGCCTGCCGCCAGGAATTGCCGGCGTAATTGTTGGAGAACGCGATCTTCTTGCCCGACGTGTCGGCGAGCGCGGAGCCAGCCGACGCCGCAAGTGCGAGGGCGATAGCGGTCGTGGTGAGTAACGTCTTCATGTCTATTCCTCCCAAGATTGAGCCGGCGTTCTACGCTTCGGCTCCTACAGTCAGGCCAATCGGCCTGAAGCTCACTATTGCCCTACATAACGGCGCCGATCTGCCAGGGCACGAATTCATTGTCGCCAAGGCCGAGATTTTCGCTCTTGGAATGCTCGCCGGAGGCGACCGCAAGAATTTTGCGGAAAATCTCCTCGCCCTTGGACTCGATCGTGGCGTCGCCGTCGACGATGTCGCCGCAATTGATGTCCATGTCCTCTTCCATCGTCGTGTAGGTGCGCGAGTTGGTGGCGAGCTTGATCGTGGGCGCCGGCTTGGACCCGAAGGCGGAGCCGCGGCCCGTCGTGAAGCAGACGATCTGCGAGCCGCAGGCGATCTGCCCGGTCACGGACGCCGGGTCATAGCCGGGGCTGTCCATGAAAATGAAGCCCTTCGATTTGATCTTCTCGGCATAGAGCGCCACGTCGGCAAGCGGCGAGACGCCGCCCTTCGCCGCCGCGCCGAGCGACTTTTCGAGGATCGTGGTGAGCCCGCCCGCCTTGTTGCCGGGCGAGGGATTGTTGTTCATGTCGCCCTTGTTGCGGCGGGTGTAGTCCTCCCACCAGCGAATACGGTCGATGAGCTTCTGGCCGACCGCCTCGGAGGCTGCGCGGCGCACGAGAAGCTGCTCGGCGCCATAGATTTCCGGCGTCTCCGCCAGCACCGATGTGCCGCCGTACTGGACCAGAATGTCGGCGGCGCGGCCGAGCGCCGGGTTGGCGGTGACGCCCGAATAACCGTCGGAGCCGCCGCACTGAAGAGCCACCATCAGCTCGCTTGCTGGCACGTCGGTGCGCTGGATGACGGGGAGGGAGGGCAGCAACGCCTCGATCATCTTGAGGGTGCTTTCCACGGCTTTGCGCGTGCCGCCCGATTCCTGGATCGTGAGCGTGTGGAAATGATCCTCGTCGAAGCCGTACTTGTGCTTCAGCCGGCCGATCTGCATGACCTCGCAGCCGAGCCCGACAAAGATCGCCGCGGCGACGTTCGGGTGCGTGGCGTAGCCCCAAAGTACGCGCTCCAGATTGTCAAAGCCGTCACCGGCGTCGGCCATTCCGCAGCCGGTGCCGTGCGAGAGAGCAATTGCGCCGTCGATGTGCGGGTATGCGTCGAGCATGCCGGAATGGTTCACCCGGTCGGCGATCATGCGGATAACAGTCGCGGAGCAGTTCACCGTCGAGCAGAGCGCGACGTAGTTGCGCGTGCCAACCCGCCCGTCGGCGCGCACGAGGCCCTTGAAGGTCGCTTCCGACGGATCGCGATATTGCACCGGCTTGTAGTCGACGCCGATCTTGTAGTCCTGGTCGTGGCTTCCCATCGCGCAATTGTGGACGTGGACATGCGCGCCGGGCGCGATGTCGTCGGTGGCGTAGCCGATGATCTGGCCGAACTTCAGGACCGGAGCACCCTTCGCAATCGCGCGCGACGCCACCTTGTGGCCCATGGGCACGGCCTTCAGGACCTTGGCGTTCTCGCCGTCGAGCTCGGTGCCGGTCGGCAGCGAGACCGCCGCGACCACCACGTTGTCGTCCGGATGGAGCCGCACGAAACGGCGCTTGGGGGGCGTGGGCGGCGTCGTGCCGACGGCGGAGAGCACTCCGGCTTTCTGTTGTTCAGTCATGGCGTTCCTGCCTCACGCTAGAAATATGGTTCAGCCGGACGCTTTCAATCGGCCGGCGCCTTTTGTCTCAGAGCCGCGCCATCGCCTTCACCAGGCCGGCGCGGTCATGGGTCCAGCGCGGCAGGGCATCGGGAAGCTCGTCGAGGGTGCATGTGTGCGTGTTCATCGCCGCCGTCGGAAGCTTTCCGGCGCGCATCGCGCCAACGACCGTGTCGAAGTCTTCGCGGGTGGCGTTTCGGCTCGCGCAAAGGGTCAGCTCACGCCGGTGAAACTCCGGATCTGAAAAGGTAATCTGGTCCTTCACGACGCCTACCATCACGTAGGTTCCGCCGCTCGCGGCGAAGTCGAAGCTCCCCTCCATGGCCTTGGCGTTGCCGGTTGCGTCGAAGACGACGTCGAAATTGTCGCCGCCGGTCAGCTCCGCCACACGACCTTTGGCGCCCGGGCCTGCAAGGATCGTCGACGCGATGCCGGTGACGCGGCTTGCCGTCGCCGCGACCGCCGGGTCGCGGTCCATCAGCGTGACATCGGCCCCCGCGAGCTGCGCGAAAAGCGCCGTGCCGATGCCGATCGGGCCGACGCCGACCACGAGCACGCGGTCGCCCGGCCGGACGCGCGAGCGGCGGACCGCATGCGCTCCGATCGCCAGGAATTCCACCATCGCCGCCTGATCGAGCGTCAGCCCCTCGGCGGGGTAGAGGTTCGCCTCCGGCAACGCGATCCGCTCCGTCATCCCGCCGTCGCAGTGGACGCCGAGGCAGGCGAGCGTCGTGCAGCAGTTGGTCTTGCCGCGGCGGCAGGCGACGCAGGTCCCGCAGGTGAGATAGGGGATGACGATCACCGGATCGCCGGGCTTGAAGGCGCTCTGGCGCGGGGCCTCGATCACCTCGGCGGAGAGCTCGTGCCCCATGACACGCGGATATTGCAGAAACGGGTGAAGGCCGTCGAAGATGTGATAGTCGGTGCCGCAGATGCCGATGCGGCGGATGCCGAGCAGCACCTCGTCGGGCCGGCGCTCGGGGAGCGGACGCTCCTGAAGCTCGAGCGTGCCGGGGCTCACGGCAGACGACGGCCCGCATTCCGTTACTCATCGGACGGTCTTCATGTTCGCGTCTCCGCGCGCCTCGCTCATTTCAGCACGACCTTGCCGTCGGGGCCGAGCACGCCCTTGGTCAGGATGATGTTGGCGTAGTGCCGGCGGTCCGTCGTTGCCACGATGGCGAAGCAGGTCTTGGCGCGCTCATAGAAGGCGAAGCGCTCGATACGCCCGATCTTGACAGGGAATCCGGCTCGGCGATCGACGATCTTCTGGAAGTCGGCGATGGCCGGGGGAACCTCGCGCGGCTTGCCGACAACCTGCATGCGCGTTCGCCGGCGCCTTCACGAAGGAGTTGAGCGGAAGTACGGAAAGCACTGCATCAAGCGCCTGACTCGCGTCCGCGCCGTCGAGCGCGAACGAGCCGCCTGGCATTGCTTTTCGCGGGATAGTTGCCGTCGACGATGGCGATCTCGTCGCCATGTCCCATGGCGCGCAGGATCATCAGAAGCTCGGGCGTCAGCAGCGGGTCGATTCCAATCAGCACGATCTCACCTCCAATCTCACGATGACGGGACCGGCGCACTGGGGCGAACGAGCCCCTGCGACTTCAGGTCGGTCCATAAGGCTGGCGGGCATCTTCGCGTCGAGAAGGCGAAGCGTTCGCCTTCACTTGACCGGGAGTGTTGACGCCGGGAATGACTGTCTTCACGGCCGGGTGGCCAGCACGAAGTGGAGCGCCGCCTCGATGAGCTTCACCTCGTAGGAGACGCAGATGGCGTCGAGGCGGGCGACGCGGGCGCGGATGTCGGAGGTGGCGGGCAGCGTATTTGTAGCGGGCGCCCTCGATGGCGCCGCTGACGAGAATGCCGGAGTTGAAGGGACCGCCGATGATGATGCTGACGTTCCGCTCCTCGCAAAGCGGCAGGAAGCTGTCGAGCGCTTCCTGCTCAAGCAGCGTGTAGCGCCCGGCAAGCAGGAAGCAGTCGAAATCGCCCAAGCCAAGGAGTGTCTCGGAGGCCTCCCATTCGTTCATGCCCGCGCCGATCGACTTCACCACGCCGCCGGCGCGCAGCTCTTCCAGCGCCCGATAGCCGCCGTCGTCGAACAGTTCGCGGATGCGGCGGTCGGCGGCCTCGCGCGAGCCGTGGGT
Source organism: uncultured Alphaproteobacteria bacterium (assembly GCA_963805325.1). Classification (GTDB taxonomy): domain Bacteria; phylum Pseudomonadota; class Alphaproteobacteria; order Rhizobiales; family Afifellaceae; genus DASWJZ01. The sequence continues at coordinate 60,781 of CAWDTS010000002.1, forward strand.
CGGCTTGTCGATGTCGTGCACGAGCAGGATGTCGATGCGCTCGACGCCGAGCCGCTTCAGGCTGTCGTAATGCGAGCGCATCACGCCGTCGTAGGAATAGTCGAAATCGAAGGTGCGGGCCGGCGTTTCGACAAAGCCGAACTGCGGCACCTCTTCCGGGCGGCAGTCGCGAAAGACGCGGCCGATCTTTGTGGAGATCACGTATTCGTCGCGCGGATGCTTCTGAAGCGCGCGTCCGAGGCGCTCTTCAGACAGTCCAATCCGTAGAAAGGCGCCGTATCGAAGTAGCGGATACCGGCGTCCCAGGCCGCATCGACCGTCGCTTCCGCGTCCTTGTCGGTGACTGGGGCGAAGAGATTGCCGAGCGGCGCGCCGCCGAAGCCGAGCGCGGTCACGTCAAGGCTACCCTCGCCAGCGCGTAGTTTGCGGGTCTCCATCCCTGGCTCGTGAGATTCTTCTTAGCGGGAGCGCATCGCTACCAGCCCTTGAGCGCGGCGGCCAGTGGCGCGGGGCGCGAATCCGCGCGGGCGGGCGAAGCCGGAACGCTTCTGCGTATCGATGTCGGGCAGGACTCGATGAAACGTGCGTATTGCGGGGCCTGCGGGGGAGGTAATTCCAAGTCGTCGCAATTCGGCAAGGTTTAAGTAACGTCTGGCCAACACTTTTTTTACGCTGTCCGGTTAGAACGCAAAGAAGAGGGGCGCAGACTGGTTTCGCGTTCCGTCCCTCTCCAGTCTCCAAGCGTAAATAACAGCGGCCGATGCCAACACGTCAGCGTAAGCAGTCGAAGGTACGGCCGCTGCTTCTCCCTCTCGCATGCCTCTTCATCATGGGCTATTTCGCCTACCACGCCGTGGAGGGCGATTACGGGCTCCTGGCGCTCGGAAAACTGCAGGACAGAGTCGCCTCGCTCGAATCAGATCTTGCTGCAGCGCAGCATGAGCGCGAGGGCATGGAGAGCCATGTCGCTCTGATGCGCCCGGAGAGCCTCGACCGCGATATGATGGACGAGCGCGCCCGCGAGGCCCTGAATATGGCGGACGCCAAGGATCTTGTGATCTTCCTCGACCGCGCCGTGCAACCGTAGCAATCTCGCGCCGTTTTCCAGCCAAGCCCGGCCCGCATGGCTGCTTTGCACAGGGGGAGATGCAGGACGCTGGCCTTTTTAACTTGGCCGTGGCGTTATTACCTATCAGAAGAAGAAGCCACGCGGAGGAAACGATGGCGCAATCCCAGGCCGCTCCAAAACGCGGTCATGATGACGTTCAGGCAAAACCTGAGCGGGTACGTGCCGTCGAGAAGGCGAAGGCAGAGCCGATCGCCACCTTCTCCAAAGACGAGGAACTCAAAGCCTATCGAGCGATGCTTCTCATCCGCCGCTTCGAAGAGAAGGCGGGGCAGCTTTACGGCATGGGACAGATCGGCGGCTTCTGTCATCTCTATATCGGTCAGGAGGCGGTGGTCATCGGTCTCGCCATGTCGGCGATCGAGGGCGATCAGGTCATCACCGGCTATCGCGACCACGGCCACATGCTGGCGACGGGAATGGACCCGAAAGGCGTGATGGCGGAGCTGACCGGCCGGCGCGGCGGCTACTCGCACGGCAAGGGCGGCTCCATGCACATGTTCTCCAAGGAGAAGAAATTCTACGGCGGCCACGGGATCGTCGGCGCCATGGTGCCGATCGGGACCGGCCTCGCCTTCGCCAACAAGTACCGCGGGAACGGCAACGTCGCGCTCACCTTTTTCGGCGACGGCGCGTCAAACCAGGGGCAGGTCTATGAGAGCTTCAACATGGCGAAGCTCTGGGATCTCCCCGTCGTCTACGTGATCGAGAACAATCAGTATGCGATGGGCACCAGCGTGAAGCGCTCGTCGGCCACCACCGATCTCTGGAAGCGCGGCGCCTCTTTCGGCATCCCCGGCGCGCCGGTCAGACGGGATGGATGTGCGCGCGGTCAAGGCGGCCGGCGACATGGCGCTCGAGCACGCGCGCTCCGGCAAGGGCCCCTTCATCCTCGAGATGCTGACCTATCGCTACCGCGGCCACTCGATGTCCGACCCCGCGAAATACCGGGCGCGCGAGGAAGTGCAGAAGATGCGCGAGGAGCACGATCCGATCGAGCAGGTACGGCGGCGGCTGGAAGAGAAGGGCTGGGCGAGCGAGGAACAGCTCAAGGATATCGACAAGGACATCCGCCGGGTCGTCAACGAAGCGGCCGAATTCGCGCAGGCCGATCCTGAGCCCGATGCTTCGGAGCTCTGGACCGACATCTACGCTGAAGCCTGAGCGGGGACCGCGGGATGCCGACCGAGGTATTGATGCCCGCCCTCTCTCCCACGATGGAAGAGGGCAAGCTTGCGAAGTGGGTCGTCAAAGAGGGCGACGAGGTCAAGGCCGGCGACGTGATCGCCGAGATCGAGACCGACAAAGCGACCATGGAAGTCGAGGCCGTCGACGAAGGCCGGCTCGGCAGGATCCTCGTCCCCGAGGGGACGGAGGGCGTGAAGGTCAACACGCCGATCGCGACAATCCTTTCAGACGGCGAGGATGCCTCGGCGATGTCCGAGGCAAAGGCGCCCGCCGCACCACCCGAGCCGAAGCCGCAGAGCACGAACGGCGCGGCGCGGGCCGCTCTTCCGCCGGAACCCAAAGCCGCAGCGCACGACGACACGCCGGAGGTGCCCGAGGGCACGGAGATGGTCGAGCAGACGGTGCGCGAGGCGCTGCGCGACGCGATGGCGGAAGAGATGCGGCGCGACGGCGATGTCTTCGTGATGGGCGAGGAGGTCGCGGAGTATCAGGGCGCCTATAAGGTGACGCAAGGCCTGCTCGACGAGTTCGGGGCGAGGCGCGTCATCGACACACCGATCACCGAACACGGATTTGCAGGCCTCGGCGTGGGCGCGGCCTTCGCCGGCCTAAGGCCGATCGTGGAATTCATGACCTGGAATTTTGCCATGCAGGCGATGGACCAGATCGTCAATTCAGCGGCGAAGACGCTTTACATGGCGGGCGGCCAGATGGGCTGCCCGATCGTTTTCCGCGGACCGAATGGGGCGGCGTCGCGCGTCGGCGCGCAGCACAGCCAGGACTATGCCGCCTGGTATGGCCAGGTGCCGGGACTGAAAGTGATCCAGCCGCACACGGCGGCCGATGCCAAGGGGCTCTTGAAGGCCGCAATCCGCGATCCGAATCCGGTCGTCTTCCTTGAGAACGAGATTCTCTACGGCCAGACCTTCAAGGTGCCGAAGCTCGACGATTTCGTGCTGCCGATCGGCAAGGCGAAGATCGCGCGGCCCGGCAAGGACGTGACCATCGTCTCGTTCAGCATCGGCATGAGCTATGCGCTGAAGGCCGCCGAGGCGCTGGCAGGCGAGGGGATCGAGGCGGAGGTGATCGACCTTCGCACCATCCGCCCGATGGATATCGATGCCGTGATAACGTCGGTCGAAGAAGACGAACCGCTGCGTCACCGTGGAGGAGGGGTGGCCGCAGGGCTCCATCGGGGGCCACATCTCCGCGGAGCTGATGGCGAAGGCCTTCGACTTCCTCGACGCGCCGGTTCTGAACATCACCGGCAAGGATGTGCCGATGCCCTACGCCGCCAACCTCGAGAGGCTCGCGCTGCCGAGCGTCAAAGAGGTGGTCGATGCGGTGAAAAGCGTGAGCTACGCGAGCTAGACGATGCCCATCAACATCCTCATGCCCGCGCTGTCGCCGACGATGGAGACCGGCAATCTCGCCAAGTGGCTGGTCAAAGAAGGCGATACGGTCAAATCCGGCGACGTGATTGCTGAGATCGAGACCGACAAAGCCACGATGGAAGTCGAGGCTGTCGACGAGGGTACGATCGCGAAGATTGTCGTGCCGGAGGGCACGGCGGACGTGCCGGTCAACAACGTGATCGCCATCCTTGCCGGCGAAGGCGAGGACGCGAAGGCCGCCGCGTCGGCTGCTCCACCAAAAGCACCGGCCCCAAGCCCTCATCCTGAGGCGCCGCCGAAGGCGGCCTCGAAGGACGAGGGCGTCCAGAAACCCGCAGCAGCCTTGTCCTTCGAGGCTCCGCTTCGCTCCGCACCTCAGGATGAGGCCGCTTCTGGTGCGGCCAGCAAGCCCACGAAGGGTAACGGGCAGGCCGGGCGCATCCTGGCCTCACCGCTTGCGAAGCGTCTCGCCAGCGAAAGCGGTATCGACCTTTCGGCGCTGACCGGCTCCGGCCCGCACGGCCGAATTGTTCAACGCGACATCGAAGCGGCGGTGAAGGGCGGGGTGGGCAGAACTGCTCCGGGGGCCGCGCCGGGCGCAGCCCCCGCAGCAGCACCTGTTCCGCAGCCCTCGATGTCGGACAGCCAAATCCGCGCGCTCTACGAAGTGGGAAGCTACGACATCGTCCCGCACGATTCTGTGCGCAAGATCATCGCCAGGCGGCTGGTCGAGGCGAAGACCACGATCCCGCATTTCTATCTGACGACCGACTGTCGCATCGACAAGCTGCTCGCGCTTCGCACCGACATCAATTCGGCGGCGCCCGAAGTCGACGGCAAGCCGGCGTGGAAGGTCTCCGTCAACGACCTGGTGATCAAAGCGCTTGCGATGGCCCTGATGGCGGTGCCTGACGCGAACGTCACCTGGACGAGCGACGGGATGCTGAAGCACAAGCGTGCCGATGTCGGCGTGGCCGTCTCCATTCCGGGCGGGCTCATCACGCCGGTGGTGCGCCATGCGGACACGAAGACGCTTTCGGCGATCGCCAACGAGATGAAGGACCTCGCGGCACGGGCGCGCAAGAAGAAGCTGATGCCGGAGGAGTATCAGGGCGGCTCGAGCGCGGTCTCCAATCTCGGCATGTTCGGGGTCAAGGATTTCGCCGCCGTCATCAACCCGCCGCACGCAACGATCCTCGCGGTCGGCGCGGGCGAGGAGCGGGCGATTGTGGAGAACGGGGAGATCAAGGTCGCAACGATGATGACGGTGACGCTCTCGACCGATCATCGCGCCGTCGACGGCGCTCTCGGCGCGCAGCTTCTCGCCGCGTTCAAACGCTACATCGAAGCGCCGGCGGGGATGCTTGCGTAGTTGGTCCGCGGGAACACACAGATCGGGATAGGAGACATCCATGGCGTCATTCACACGTAGCGGCGAGTCGATCTGGAAGGGATCAGGGCCTGACGGAAGAGGTGAGCTGAGCACCCAGAGCGGAGTGGTCTCACATGTGCCCTACGCCGCGAAGATGCGCTTCGGCGATGAGAAGGGCACGAACCCGGAGGAGCTTCTCGCCGTCGCCCATGCCGGCTGCTTCAACATGGCGCTCGCCTTCGGCCTGACTAAGGCAGGCAAGGTGCCGGACGAGCTTCGCACGACCGCGAAGGTCACGGTGGAGACCGACGGCGACGGCTTTTCGATCAAGAAGATCAGGCTGGAGTTGAAGGGCAAAGTTCCTGGCATGTCTGCCGACGAGTTCAAGCAGGCGGCCGAGGGAGCGAAGGCGGGCTGCCCCGTCTCGAAGCTCTTCAAGGGCGCCGAGATCACGCTCGACACTGAGTTCGTGAGCTAAGCTTCAGAAATGCGAAGCGCCCCGTCATACGGGGCGCTCGAATAAGATCAGATCGCGTCGCGGCTACTTTGCGGCGCGCTTGCGTCCGCGTTTCTTAGCCGGCGCTTCCGAGGCCTTGCGCCCGAGCCCCATGCGCTTGGCGAGATCGGAGCGGGCCTTGGCGTAGTTCGGTGCGACCATCGGATAGTCGCGCGGCAGCCCCCATTTCGCACGATACTCGTCCGGGCTCATGCCGTATGTGCCGGCGAGGTGGCGCTTCAGCGACTTGAATTTGCGACCGTCCTCAAGCGAGACGATGTAGTCCGGCGTGATCGACTTGCGGATCGGCACCGCAGGAACCAGCGGCTTCTGTTCCGGCTCCGCCGCTGCCGCGGGGGCTTTGACGAGGGCGAGATGAACTTCTTCGATCAGCTTACTCAGCTGCCCGGATTCGATCGTGTTGTTGGTAACATACGCCGAGACAATGTCGGCCGTGAGTTGCACCAGATCGTCGGGTTCTTCGGCGTTCATCTCTTTTCCTTCTTCGGTCTAGGCGCTCGCTTTGCTTGGTGATTGATGGCAGCGAACAGATACCGATACTTCTTCACATAACTGTGTGCAAGAACGATGGTGAAAGAATCTGTGAAATTCTCTGGCTGAGGAGGCGAAGTTAGCCTCAAGAATGCTCGCGAAGATAGAATTGTTCATGCTGGGCTGATCTCTGCAAAGAAGAGTATTCAAGAAACGTAATGGGTTCGCGCCTCTATTTGTGTGAGAGGCAGAATATAGCGGCCGGGTTGGTAGGACGAAGCGCCGCGCACACCGGAAAGTTCACCGTCCGCTGACCGGCCGGCGGTGCGCTATGGCACGCACGGTGTCGCTCATGTCGCGCCACGACGCGCGCATCTCGTCCGCTGCCGGCCCCGTAGTTTCAAAACTCCGTGACGGCCTGGTCGGGGGCGCGCGTGCGCATCGACGGCGCGGTTTGCGACTGAGCCGCGCACGCTGGCGCCTCCCTGCCGCGGATCGCGCGCCGCGCAGTTTGCACGATGGGCGGCTCGACCGTGCAGCGCGCTTCGGCGGCACAGCATTCTGGCCGACAAAAAAAGGCCCGCCGCGCGATCGCGATCGTCGCCGGCGGCGGCGAGGCAAGATCGAAGACGGCTAAACGCGTGCGGATGAGGATGAGCGTCGCGAGCAACACGATTCTGGCGACGCTCTCGCTCGCCTGCGCGGGCCCTTCGACGAAGACCCTCTCGATGTTGTTGCGGCCGCGGGCGGTCTTAAGAGCCTCGGCGGCTCCGTCGGAGTCGGCGGAGACGAGAAGCGGTGTGCGCGCGCCGCGTGCGGTGTCACATCCCAAGACGCCGGACGCTTCAATAACTGCGTCGCCCGTGAAGCCGGGTGACGCGATCAAACGAAAATCGGCAGGGGCGGCCTGCCCCGACTGTCAGCGGGTCTGGCAGATGGGATAGGTGCTCAGCTCGCGCCGGCGTTCTTCGGCCATCACATAGGGCGGGGTGTCGGCAAGACGCGAAAGTATCACCGAGACCTCGCGATCGGCGCGGCGCTGCTGCGCCTCCATAAGCGCCGCCAAAACCCGGCGGAAAATGCCCGAGCCGCTCTTCGGCTCAGAAGCTCCTGCGCCAACGTAGGGCGCGACGGTTGAGATATTAGCCATGTCGTCCTCCTTTCAGGGTTCGAATCCCTCCCAGGACGCAGGCTCAATGTAGGTGAATCGCACTCCGCGGTTAGGTGGCAGGGCGCAAAGCTGCCATGCGCTCCGCGTCGGTCGCGGAAGCGCTAAAGGCTTGGATCAACGGTGAATTTATTGACGGCGTCACATCCGCCACTTGATCGAACAGCCGACCGAGGGGATCTGCTCCGCGGGGCCCTGTCCGGTCTTGGCGATCTGAAGCATCGCCTGGCGAAGCTCGCGCTTCTCGTTTCCGGTCGGCGGGCGCGATCCTGCGCTGTCGACGCGGCCGCGATACTGCAGTTCGCCGTCGGCATTGAAGCCGAAGAGGTCGGGTGTGCAAAGAGCGCCGTAAACGCGCGCGACCTCTTGCCTCTCGTCGATCAGGTAGGGGAAGGGGAAGGCATGCGCCTTTGCGAAGGCTTTCATGTTGTCGAAGGAGTTGGCCGGGTAGCTCGCGGTATCGTTCGGCATGATCGCCACCGCGCCGATCCCGGCGATCCTCAGAGCGTGCACGTCGTCCACCAGCCTGTCGATCACGCCCTTCACATAAGGGCAGTGATTGCAGATGAACATGATGAGCGTGCCGTTCTCGCCCCTGACGTCGGCAAGGGTGTGCGTCCGGCCGTCAGTGCCCTTCAGACTGAAGTCGACCGCGTTCGTTATCGAGACGGTTTCGTCAGACCTGGCTGCCACGGCTTCGCCTCCGATGTTCCCGGCCGGGTCGGATGAGGCGTGCCATCGCTTGATGAAGGATTCAACAGCGCAGGGCGGGATAGAGCCCTCGATGGCTAGATGATCCAGGACAGGAACAACACCTGTGCGAAGAGCGCTCCGCCGATCGCCATGCCGCCGACCACGAGTCCCATGATCTCTCCGAAATCTGCCCGGCGCGGAAACTTGCTCATCTGTTGTACTCCCAAACGCCGCTGCTCGGGCGTTTCGGCGGTTTTGTTAGCCGGGCTGCGTTGCAGCTCTTTTTCGTCGCGCCGGGAAAACTGTTTCGTCGCGGGCAACGGCCGACCCGCTTGTCGAAGGCTCAGGAGAACCGCAGCTTCACGTATTTCGGATCGAGATAGTCCAGGATGCCGAGCCTTCCGCCCTCGCGTCCCATGCCGCTTTCCTTGACGCCGCCGAACGGGATCTCGGCGGAGGCGACGATCAGATCGTTCACGCCGACCATGCCGACCTGAAGCGCCTCAGCGGCGCGGTTGGCCGTCGAGAGCGAAGACGAGAACAGGTAGCCGGCAAGTCCGTAAGGCACGGCGTTGGCGCGGGCGATGACGTCATCGAAGTTCTCGAAGGCGGCGATCGGCGCGATCGGCGCGAAGGGCTCGTCGTACATGATGCGCGCTTCGTCGGGCACGCGGTCGAGGACCGTCGGCGCAAAGAAATAGCCGCGGTTCATGTCAGGCGGCGGGCTTCCGCCGACAAGCAGCTCCGCGCCCTTCTCAACCGCGTCCTTGACGAAGCTTGTCGCACGCTCGCGCCCGCGCGCACTTGCCATCGGGCCGCAATCGACGCCGGCATCGGTGCCGCGCCCGAGCTTCAACGTCTTCACGACGTCGACCATCGTCGTCGCGAACTCCTCGCGCACCGACGCATGCACATAGAAGCGCGTAGGCGAGACGCAGATCTGGCCGGCGTTGCGGAATTTTCCGCGCGCGCAGGCCTCGGCCGCGCGCCTCACATCGGCGTCCTCGAACACGATGACCGGCGCATGGCCGCCAAGCTCCATCGTCGCCTTCTTCACGCCCGCGGCGCAGAGCTTCAGCAGCTCTTTTCCAACCGGCACCGATCCGGTGAACGAGACTTTCCGGATGACCGGCGAGGCGATCAGGTAGCGTGAGATATCGCCGGGGATGCCCGTCACGATATTCAGCACGCCGGGCGGCAGTCCCGCCGCGGCTGCCGCCTCGGCGATGATGTAGGCGCCGCTCGGCGCTTCCTCCGACGGCTTGATGACGACCGAGCAGCCCGCCGCGAGCGCGGCCGCAATCTTGCGGGCCGGCAGGAGCGCCGGAAAATTCCACGCGGTGAAGGCGGCGACCGGCCCGATCGGATCGTAGCGCACCTGGAGGCTGATTCCGGCCTCCCGCCCGTCGAGAGAATGGCCATAGATGCGCCGCGCTTCGTCGGCGTACCAGTCGAACTGCTCGACTGCGGCGTTGAACTCGCCCTTCGCCTCGATCAGCGGCTTGCCCGTCTCGCGCGACACGGCGAGCGCCGCCTGATCCGTGCGCGCCCGAAGCTCGACGGCGATGGCGCGCAGGACACCTGAGCGTGTCCATGCCGGCGTCGCGCGCCATTTTTCGAAGCCCGCCGCCGCCGCCGCGAGCGCGTCGTCAAGATCGGCCGGCCCGGCCTTCGGGATCACGCCGAGCAGTTCTTCGTCGGCGGGGTCGATAACGGGGAGCGTTTCGCCTGTCCTTGCCGCCCGCCAGGCTCCATCGATGAACAGGCCGTAGCCCTCGTACATGTCCGCGCTCCACCCTGAAAACTCATCGAGTTGCGGACTGGACTAGCGGCAAACGCGGTGGCCCGACAAGCGAGGCGCGATTTGCGCGCGACGCGCGTCCATCCGCGCCGTCCACGTTGTGTTAACCATCGCGCGCCACAATACGGTCATAGCGGCGCCCGCGGGACCAATCCCCTTCCCCGGAGTTGAAACAAACAAAGGGCACGGGAGTTCGTCCTGCGGCGCCTTTCGTCGACGGGCGTCGCTGGCGGTCGATCGATGCAGATGTTCCTGACCATTATCGTCTTCATGGTGGCGCTTGTCGGCGCAGATCTTCTGTTCGACGACGGGCAGATCGTGCAGCGAGTCCTTCAATCCGTCATGCACGCCTTTGGTTGAAGCGCTCCGATCCTTCGGTCTTATGAGTGCGGCGGCGGGAATGGCCGAATCAGCGGGTCACACGTCTTCACGTCCTGCGACAGGCAGACGCGATCGATCTGCATGATTCCCGTGCCGGGCATGCCGTCGCGATATTGTCCGATCTTGAATTTCACATCGTGCTTTTCGAGCTCGTTGTCCGCGTAGCCGATGTGGCCGCTCACGCGAACGATGAACTTCCCGTCGGCGAAGATGTCGATCCAACCGGGATCGCCGCCCTTCACGTAGTAGGTCATGGTGACGAACTTCCCGCCGGTGGGGCTCGGCAGGATGGGAACCGGCGCGCTGCCTTGGGTCCAAAGGGTCAGGTTCGGACGGGGCTTGCACGCCTTGGGGACGTCGAACCTCTGGTCCAGGCAGTTGGTTTCCGGCGGGCGGCCGATCGGCTCGAGCTGGCCGCTCGGCGCGATGATTGGCAAGGCCAGGCTCGCGGTCAGCGCGTTGATGTCGCCCTCTGCCTTGGCGACGAGGCAACGGCATTCCTCATCGCTCACCGTGACGTAGAGAACGCCATTGTCGAAGCGCTGAGCGAGGACGGGGCCCGGCCAGTCGCCAACGTCTGCCTTCGGGTAAGCCTTCCACTGTCCGATCACCCATCGCGCGGAGCCGCACTTATAGATGTCGCCGGTCATGCTGAACGTCAGAGAGTACCAATAGCCGTCCTCGAACGCATGAACCGCGTTGCTGCCCTTCTTGAAGAATTCAGCTCGTTGCGTTGGAGATGCTTGTTGTCGCCCGGCGGGCAGTTCGGGTTCTGTCGGCCATTCGGGAGAAGGGCAAGCGGGGGGAGGAACGAGGGCCCGAGATCGTTAGCCTCCAGCGTTCTCTCGCCGACGCAGCCGGTCTCAAGGCTGATCGCGCTGTCGTCGACGCTGATCTGAAGCACCGTGCGTGTAACGTTGTCACGATCGCCGACCGTCCTCGGCGTTATGAGATTGCTGTAGGCCTGACAGGGGTCCCAGGGAAAATCGTCCGCGACCTCTGCGCCGAGCGCCGGCGCGGAGGCGGCGAACAGCGCCAGGAAGAGCAGTAGGCGTAGCGTGCGCATGCTGAGGCTCCGGCAGCGATCTTATCCGGATCGCGTTCGGTCCGCATTCTGCGGCGCACAAATCCCTCGTGACGGGGCACGCCCGGTTTGAGGCGCCGGCTAGTGCGAGCCCTTGCGCCACTCGCGCAGCGCCGACAATGACGTGTCGATGCTGATGCTGGCGACGATCCGTGCGTCGCAGGAATTGCTGCGCGGATATTCGGCCCCGCAATCAGCTTTGGAAAGATCTGTGTCGTAGTAGCGAAGGTCGAAGGTCGCTGCCTTCCAGGTATAGGAAGCGCCGAGATTCCACGTCGTGTAGTCGGAGAGGCCGGTCCCTGAGCCGTACATCTGGAAGCCGACTGCGCCGGAAAGGGCGAAGTCATGCGGCAGCGTCAGCTCCGCGTTTCCTTCCAGGTATGTCTCGTCGTCGCCGGTCTGCGCGTAGTCCCAGGCATAGTAGAACGCGCCGCCCAAGGTCAGCATGTCGACGGGCGAGACGGAGGCCATCGCCTTGACCTCGCTGTACTCGGTGTCCGGCGCGCCCGGATAGAGGTAGCGCAGAAAGCCGAAGTCGGTGCTGATCGGGCCCAATTCCGGCCGCGCGCCGATGTAGAGATCGACCTCGACATCCGGATCGGGCGTCAGGAAGTCGACGTTGGAGGCCCAGACGCCGCCGTAGAAGATGCCGAACGACGGTTCGACCGAGCCTTGCAGCGCCGGATCGTGATCCGTCTGGGTGATGCCCCTGAACATGTAGTCGGACACAAGCGCTGCGTTCAGCGCCACGTCGAAGTCCCATTTGCTGGCCGCCGATGTTTCGGCGCTCGTCGCCGCGGTCGGTGCGGCAGCATCCTCGGCCAAAGCCGGCGTGACGGCGACGAACGCAAGCGCCATCACGGCGACGGAGCAAAGTCCGTTTCTGATGATAGCCGACATAAGAAAAAGCGCCTCCGCGCAGGGTTGAGGGGGCGCGAGTTGACGATCCGCACTGAAGGAGAATCGCGCTTTATCTCGGAGACTATGTTTCCGCCGTATGGTTAGCGGATCGTTAAGAGGCCTGGCGTCGGTTCTGCCTCTTAACGTCGGAATGCGCGGCTGGAATGGACCAAATTTTCTTTGGTGAGCGCTGTGGGGATCGAACCCACGACCTACTGATTAAAAGTCAGTTGCTCTACCGCTGAGCTAAGCGCTCGGAAAGTGCGCCGGAACCTATGGAAGGGGGCTGGCTTAATCAAGCCTTTGCGCGGCCGGCAGGCGACTTAAGACGCTTCGTCCGGTGCGGAACTCAGCCGCGCGCCGCGCGCTCTGCGAGCTTTGCCAGCGCTGCTACCATGGCGCTCTGCGGATCGGCGAGGGGCTGCGGCGCGGTGAAGTGGTTCGCGCCGGGGATAATTTCCACGCACGTGTCCGCGCCTGCTGCGGACCAGCGCTCGGCGACGAGCCGGCTCTGGCGCAGATACTCCGACGATTCCGTGCCGCCGACCCATGCCTCCAGGACGACGCTCGCCGGCGGCTTCCAGAGCGCCGGGCTCATCGTTTTCGCGGTGTCCGCATCGAGGCGGAGATCGGCATTGATCGACGTCGCAATGAGCGGCGCGAGATCGAAGAGGCCGGAGATCGCGAAGCCGTGGCGGAGCAATTCTGCGGGCGCGCCGAGCGCGTTCCAATCCGTCGCGACGGCCGCGGCGGTCAAATGGCCGCCGGCGGAGTGCCCGACGGCGACAAACGGCGAGGAAAAGCGTCGATGGAGATGCAGGACCGCCGCGCGGATGTCGCCGACGACCTCGGCGACGGTGACTTCGGGGCAAAGCCGATAGCCGGGGAGGGCGACGGCGTAGCCGCGCTGGTTCATGCCGGCTGCGAAGTGACTGAAAAGGGAAGGCTGCCAGCTACGCCAATAGCCGCCATGGATGAAGACGACGAGCGGGCGGTCCGGGTCCGCGGCGTCAGGCAGGAAAAGGTCGATCGTCTGACGCGGATGCGGCCCGTAGGCGACGCCGATCTCTGAAAGATCGCGGCGCGCATCGCGGTAGGCGGCGGCTTCGCGCTCCCAGCCAGCGATGATCTCCGGGTGCTCGGGCACCCGGCTGCGATTGTCGTATTCGGCTTCGTAGTCGACGGCGGTCAGGCCTGCGCCTCTTCGAGCGCCTCCGCGTCGTCGCGGATCTTCACCGGGCGAAGCAGAAACGCCGGGACGTGATCGGAAAAGCCGACGGCCGAAGCGGCGTCATCGTTCTCCTGATCCTTGCGGCGCGGCTTGTTGTCGGCGTCCTGCCGGGCGGTGTGCTGGCGGATCGGCGCTTCGTCGCGAGGCGCGGCGCTTCTCTGCTGCTGCCGCGGCGCTTCGTGACCAGGCTCCTGGCGGTCCCTGCCGCCGCGGCGTCCGTCGCGGGAGCGCCCTTCGCGCTTGCCGCGGCTGCGCTCGTTGCGGTGTTCGGGCTGGGCGCGCTCGTCGGCCTGTTCCGAAGGCGCTTCGAGCGCTTCAGACTTGGCCGCCCATTCGATCGGCATGCCGATCAGCTTCTCAATCGCCTGGATGTATTTCGTCTCCGGCCGGGTGACGATCGTGAACGCCGCTCCCGCGCGACCGGCGCGGCCGGTCCGTCCGATGCGGTGGACGTAGTCCTCCGAATGCGTCGGCACGTCGAAATTGAAGATGTGGCTCACGGCGGGGATATCGAGACCGCGCGCCGCAACGTCGCTCGCGACGAGCAGCTTGATCTTGTTGTCGCGGAAACTGTCCAGCGTAGCGAGCCGCGCGTACTGGTCCATGTCGCCGTGCAGCGCGCCGACCGAATAGCCGTGCCTTTCAAGCGAGCGGTGAAGCGTCGCCACGTCGCGCTTGCGATTGCAGAAGATGATCGCGTTGGTGAGGTCGCTTGCCTCGTCGATCAAGCGGCGCAGCATCGCGCGCTTGTCGTGCGGCGTGGAGGAGCACGTAACGAGCTTCTGCGTGATCGTATCGACGACGGAAGCCGGCTTCGACACTTCCACCCGCACCGGATTGTGCAGGAACTTGTCGACGAGCCGCGTGATCTCCGGAGGCATGGTAGCGGAGAAGAAGAGCGTCTGGCGCGTGAAGGGAAGAAGCTTCACGATCCGCTCGATGTCGGGAATGAAGCCCATGTCGAGCATGCGGTCCGCTTCGTCGATGACGAGGATTTCGACGCCGCTCAGAAGCAGGCGCCCGCGCTCGAAATGGTCGAGCAGGCGGCCTGGCGTCGCGATCAGAACGTCGGCGCCGCGCGTGATGATCTTGTCCTGCTCGTCGAAGGAGACGCCGCCGATCAGAAGGGCAAGGTTGAGTTTGTGGTTGATGCCGTAGCGGCCAAAGCTGTCCTGCACCTGGCTCGCCAGCTCGCGCGTCGGCTCGAGAATGAGCGTGCGCGGCATGCGGGCGCGGGCGCGGCCATGCTCAAGCATGGTCAGCATGGGCAGCACGAACGAGGCCGTCTTGCCGGTGCCGGTCTGCGCGAGGCCGAGAACGTCGCGGCGCTCGAGCACATGCGGGATCGCCTGTGCCTGAATGGGGGTGGGATCGGTGTAGCCCGTGGCCTTAACAGCCGAAACGACTTTGTCGCTTAGTCCTAGTGTATCGAAGCTCATGAGGGTTTTCGGCCCGGCGCGGAATCAATCATCACGGCGGGCGGGTCGCATTGCGCCGCAACATAGGGATGAACGCCGCGGAGTCAAGCCGCGGCCTCGGTAAGGCCCGGGGAAATCGAGCGATTTGCCTGCTTCGGGACGACGCTCAGAGGCCTGGACGAAGGTCTGCGCTCGTCGCCTTGAATCCGCCACAACACAGCCATTCTTGCGCCACAACTAGGGCGAGAATCACCTTATCCGGCAAAGAGTTATGGGTATCGAATACGGCTGCAGCGTTGCCGATTGGCGACAGCCACGGCGTGGCCTTCGGTTTATGAACGTCGAAACAACACTGGTTCATGAGGCCCCTTCCATGCTGCGTCTTTTCCTTTCCGCGTCTGCTCTTGCCCTCGCTACCGGCATAGCAGCCGCAGCGGATCTTCCGCCCCCCATGCATCCGATGGCGCCCGCGCCGATGATGTCGCCTGTCCCGATCGCCTATAACTGGTCCGGCTTCTATGTGGGCGGCCATGGTGGCTGGGGCTTCGGCACCGGCGCCTTCAGCGACGGCTTCGTCATCGGCGGCCAAGTCGGCGTCAACATGCAGTGGAACAGCTTCGTCCTCGGCGTCGAGGGCGACGGCAGTTTCGTCGACTGGGGCGCTAACAAGGCCGTCGGAACGGCGCGCGCCCGCGGCGGCTTCGCGTTCGACCGGTTCCTCGTCTATGGCACGGGCGGCGCCGCCTTCCGCGACAGCGATGTCGGTTGGGTCGCTGGCGGCGGCGGAGAATACGCCCTCACCGACAATGTCAGCTTAGGCGTCGAGTTTCTGCATTACGATTTTGGCACCGATGACTCGGATGTTGTTCGCGGCCGCGTGAACGTGAAACTCAACAGCTTCTTCGGCGGCTGAGTACCCGAGCCATCAACGTCTGCCAAAAGCCCGGCGCGAGCCGGGCTTTTTGTTTTCGGCAGGTCGCGGCCGTGCGGTTTGTCCAGGTTCCGCCGGCCGCTAAACGTCGATCGTCTCTTCGTTCGCGAATTCCGCGCGCTCCTGGATGAAGCTGAAGCGCTCCTCGGGCTTGTTGCCCATCAGGCGCTGAACCATCGTTCTGGTCAGCACGATCTCGTCTTCGCCAACGATTTCCCACCTGAAGCAGAATGCGCTTCGAGGGGTCCATCGTGGTGTCGCGGAGCTGCTGCATCGGCATCTCACCGAGCCCCTTGAAGCGGCTGGTCTCCACCTTGCCTCGCCCGGCGAATTCTGTCGCCAGCAGCTCGTCGCGGTGCTTCTCGTCGCGCGCGTAGAAGACCTTCGCGCCATGCGCCAGGCGGAAGAGGGGCGGAACGGCGAGGTAGAGGTGGCCTTCTTTGATGAGCTCCGGCAGCTCGCGATAGAAGAAGGTGATGAGAAGCGAGGCAATGTGGGCGCCGTCGACGTCGGCGTCGGTCATCACGATGACCCTGCCGTAGCGGAGGTCCTCTTCCCGGTAGCGCGCGCCGGTGCCGACGCCGAGCGCCTGCAGGAGGTCGGAGAGCTGCTGGTTGGAGTTGAGTTTCTCGCGGCCGGCACTGGCGACGTTCAGGATTTTTCCGCGCAGCGGCAGGATCGCCTGTGTTTTGCGGTCGCGCGCCTGCTTGGCGGAGCCGCCGGCCGAATCGCCCTCCACGATGAAGAGCTCGGTGTCTTCTTTGGAGGCGGACGAACAGTCGGCGAGCTTGCCGGGAAGGCGGAGTTTCCGGGTTGCGGTCTTCCGGGCGATCTCCTTCTCGCGGCGGCGGCGGAGCCGCTCCTCGGCGCGTTCGATCACCCATTCGAGCAGCTGATTCGCCTGGTTCGGCGAGGCGGCGAGCCAATGGTCGAAGGCATCGCGGATGGCGTTCTCCACCACGCGTATCGCCTCGACGCTTGCCAGCCGGTCCTTGGTCTGACCGACGAATTCCGGCTCGCGCAGGAAGACGGAAAGCATCGCCCCGCATGAGGTCATGATGTCATCGGAGCTGATCACCGAGGCGCGCTTGTTGCCGGAAAGCTCGGCATAAGCCTTGAAGCCGCGAAGCAGCACGCTGCGGAGCCCCGCTTCGTGCGTGCCACCCTCGGCGGTCGGGATGGTGTTGCAGTAGGAGCGGCAGAAGCCATCGTTGGCGAACCAGGCGATCGCCCATTCGGCCGAGCCGTGGCCGCCCTGCTTGTCGGTCTTGCCGGCGAAGATCTCGCCGCCGACCAGCGTCTCGCCGGCAAGCTGCTCAGCGAGATAATCCTTCAGCCCGCCGGGGAAGTGGAAGCTCGCCTTCTCCGGCGTCTCGCTTTTCGGCGGAATCAGGCTTTTGGCACAGGTCCAGCGGATCTCGACGCCGCCGTAGAGGTAGGCCTTGGAGCGCGCCATGCGGAGGAGGCGGTCGGGATCGAAAGCCGCCTTCGCTCCGAAGATCTGCGGGTCGGGGTGGAAGCGGATGCGGGTGCCGCGGCGGTTATGCACGTCGCCCGCGGGCTTCAGTTTCGAGGTCGGTTTGCCGCGCGCAAAAGTTTGCCGGTAAAGTTTTCTGTCGCGCGCGACTTCGACTTCGAGCACGTCCGACAGCGCATTCACCACCGAGACGCCGACGCCGTGTAGACCACCGGAGGTCTCATAGATCTTCGAGTTCGAATTTTCCGCCGGCATGCAGCGTCGTCATGATGACTTCGAGAGCCGACTTGTCCTTGAATTTCGGGTGCGGGTCGATCGGGATGCCGCGGCCATTGTCGGTGACGGTGAGCCAGCCGTCCTTGTCGAGATCGACCTCGATCCAATCGGCGTGGCCGGCGACGGCCTCGTCCATGGAATTGTCCATCACCTCGGAGAAGAGGTGATGCATCGCCTTCTCGTCGCTGCCGCCGATATACATGCCGGGGCGCCGGCGCACGGGCTCAAGCCCCTCAAGCACCTCGATGTCGGCGGCGGTGTAGCTCTGATTGCCGTTCGTCGGGCGGGCGCGCGCGCTTTTTGCGCGCGCAGCAGCGGGCGCCGACGAGCCGGCGTCGTTTGAGAACAGATCGTCAGCGCGGTCCATGCGAGCCATTTCGTTCACGAATTGGTAAACATCCTGCCAACCTGACAGGGGCCGGCCAAGTGCCGGGAATCTGCGGCGGAATTGCAAGGCGGCACGACCGGGAAGGGCGTGCCGACAAAGAGAGATAGGCTGAAAAGACGTTTGCCGCAAAGGGCTTCGGCGCGCCGACAGAAAAACCTGAGGCGGCTGCCAACGCGGAGTGCAAGCGCTGCGACGTGCGGGCAGACCGCCTCGGTTTCGGGTTGCTTGGTCAGACTCCCACCATTTCAAGGAAGCCGGTGCATTCTGGCTTCATCAAGGAGCCGAATTGAACCCTCGCTTTGCTTCAAGCATGGCGACGATCTTCGAAGCGCGCTGCAGTCGCGCGATGACGATGTCGCTGCCGATTTTCGATTTTCGGATTAGCCGGCCGGCCGATCCCTCAGCGGACCGGCTTAGAATCCTTCGGAGGTTTCATTTTTTTAGACCTCCCGTGTCTGTGCCTCAACGGAGCGAATCTAGGGCTATGCCAGCGCGGGTCAAATCACGATTTGCGCCGCGTGGATGAATGGTGAGCAAAACCCTTGCGTCGCTCGCAATAAACCCTGCTAGCGCCAGCGCGGGCTGAGCGGCGTTTCGATTCCGGTTGGCCCATCCTGTTCGACTTCGCGCTCGACGGTTTCCACCGGCTCAGGATTCGCATCGCGGCCGTCGATGAAGTCCTGATCGAGCACGATCGTGCGATACGCCTTGTCCAATTCGAGCGCGCGTTGGCGCGTCGGATAAAGCAGTGCTGCCACGTCATCGCGAAGACGAGCGAAGGCGTCTGGGTCATGCGACCCGTCGGCATCGAAGAATTCGCGAATGACGTCGCGGTTGCTGCGGAACTCGTCGCCGGCTCCGTTCTTCGTCAGGTAATGCGCGTATTCGCCGGACCCGTCGGCGCGCACCGGGTCCGGCACGCCGCGAAGCGGGCGCTGCGACCAGTGGAACCAGCCGCGGGCCGGTGCCGTCGCCGCGGCGAGCTTGCGCGGAAAGGCAAACGTGGAATCGTCGGTCACGCCGATGCCGCCATGGCAGCCGACGCAAAACACGGTCTCTTCGAAGCTCTGTGGTCTAAGCTCGCCCTGGCGGTCTTCGATGAAGGCCTGCAGCCGCCAGCCCGCGCCGTTGGCAAGGCCGGTCTCGGCGTTGCCGTCGAAGATCGGAACGCGGTCGGGGAAGTCGTGATCCTCCTTCACCTCCTCAAGCGCCGCGTCTTCGAGGTCGGCATAGGTCTGCCAAACCGTCTTCTTCATGTAGCGCAGTTCTTTCAGCCGCGGCGCGAGGCGCGCTTCACCCGTTTCATCGTCCACGTCGACATAGCGCACCGTGTGAACGAATTCGGTGCCGAGCGGGTAGAGCCCGGCAGCGATCGGGGCCTCCTTCGTCGGCAGCGTTTTTGCCATGCCGACATAGGACATGTTGCGTCCCTCAAGCGGCGCCCAGTCGAAGGCGATGTGATCGGCGCGTGCCGAGCGAGCCGTCCTTGTCGAGATCGACGCCGAGGGAGGTCTTCGTCCACCGGGTCGGTTGCGACGTCGTGGCGGGAGAGCAGCGCTTCGACGATGGCGAGGTTCACGGCATAAATCGTCCAGTCGAAATTGCCTTGGGCGTCCTCGCGATAGGCGTCCGGCAGGCGGATCAGCACGTCATCGGTCGAGCCGCTGGCGGGCGAGAAGCTTCCCGGAAGCGGCGTATAGGCGAAGGCGCGCCATCCGGTGCGCGTCCCGCTGGGCGCGAGGTCGTAGCCCTCGGAATCGAAGCGGAAGAACGCATCCGGCCGATAGCCGTCCCATGCGCCGTTGCCGTTCACGTCCCAGCCGGGCGGCGGGTTCGCAAGGCGCGTGGCCAGTCGGTTCGAGCCGTCAGGCTCGATGTAGTTGCTGTCGCGCACGTAGGCGAGAATATCCGCGTCGCTGATGGCGCTGATCCGCTCGCGGCGATCCTCGAAGAGGTTGGTCCAGGGATTTTTCAGTGCGGGGGCAGGGAAGGCGTAAGAGAGCTGCAGATCCTGGTCGTTGATCGCGTTCGGCGAACGGCCGCGGACATGGCACGTAAAGCAGGGATTGTGGACACCGCCGGCGGCGTCGGTGGTCTTCGTGTAGCACTGCGGAGGGATGAAGGCGGTCGGATTTTGAAGCGGCGTTCCAAGATGTCCGACCGCGGACACGGTGGAGGCAACGACGATGCCCGCGGTCAAAGCGGCGATCGAAACGCGCAACATTTTGGGGTTCCCGTGACGACGCGCCGGGCGGCAGGCTTGACGCACCTGAAGAAATGACCGGCGGGGGTTCCGCCGGCCATGATCACGGTCGGAGGCTAGTCGGTCAGCGCCGGGAACGGCCCGATATAACCCACGTAAGCGCGGGCGTCGGCCGGATCGGCGAGCTTGTCCTCGTCCGATTCCCCGTAAGGGTGCTGTACCACCGCCATCAGGTAGCCGTGGCCGCCGACGTTGCCGTAGGAGTAGACCGAGGTCGTCTCCGAGCCGTAGGGCGTGGAGAAGATGCGGGTCAGGCTCTTGTCGCTCATGTTGTAGGCCCAGATCGCGTCGTTCTGGTGGCCGGAGCCCGTGTCCTCGCCGATGATCAGCGTGTTGTAGCCTTCCATGAAGGTGATGTTGTCGGGGTTGGCGATCCCGTCGACATCGCAGGTGTTGCCGGCATATTCGCTGCCCTCGGCATAGTTCGAAGGCGTTCCGGCGACGAGCGCGTTCATCGACTTCGCGACGTAGTCGGAGCCAATCGCCGCGTCGCTCGCAAGCGGCAGGGAGTAGACGGCACCGCAATTGTTGGCGGTGAGCTTGATGTCGTTGCGGCCACCCTTCTCATATTTGTCGGTGGGCTTTCCGCCCTTGGCCGCATCTTCCATGCCGCTGTTCACTTCCGACATGGCGACGAAGAGCGTCTTCGATGCCGGGTCGAGGGCGATCCCCTCTTCCTTGCGAAGCTCGGTCGTGGCGCCCATCATCGAGGCATATCGGCGGGTCTCAAGGCGCGAGGCGAGCACTTCCATGCCCGGCTTCACCTTGAGACATTCCGGGCGCTCCTCGGCATTGGAGGAGAGGAAGCCAGGAGGGCAGGTGCCGTCGTCGGCGATGTCTGCAGTCTCGAAGAGATCGGAGAAGCCGACGCCGTCGGCTAATCCCTTGGCGACCGTCGCGCTGTCGGCGTGTCCGAGATCGACCCAGCTCAGGTCCGCGGCGCCGGCACCCTCGCTCGACGTCTGCGTCCACTTCGCGGCGTAAAGCTTGCCGGCGTCGAGCTTGCCCGCCTCGTCGGCGATGAACATGAAGAAGCCGACATCGGTGCCGTCGTCGGAGATGTAGACGGTCTTCTGGTCGGGCATGACTTTAGCGAGCTCGACCGCGACGCGGCCCATCGCGTAGTGCTTGGCGACGGAGTAGGACCCGTCTTCCTTCACGGTGATCTCGGTCGGATAGCCGTATTTGTAGGGTTTGAAGGCGGCCTTGAATTCGTCGATCGAGACCTTCTCGGGGTCAAGGCCGACGTAGCGGATCATCGGCTTGTTGTAGTCGTCGATGTCGTCCATCGAGGTCGCCGCCTCGACGCCGCGCGCATCCGGCGGATACTCCTCGGACCCGAGATGCGTGCCCCAGGGTGTCACTGAGCCGGCGCACGGGACCCACAGGCCGCCGAAGGCGGAGAAGTCGATCGGCTTCGTGGAGATCGGCGTCAGCTTGCCGTCGTCGCCCTGCTTCAGCTCCGAGAGATACATGGCGCCGGGGCGCGATTCGAAGTGCGTGACGCTGAAGAGCTTGTTGCCGACTGGAAGCAGCGACGTGAAGTCGGCGTCGACGGAGATGTGGGTGGAGCCGTCGGCGTTCTTCACCGGATGACCTTTTTCGTCGGTCAGCAGCGCAAACGTGCCGTCGCCAATCTTGTCGCCGCTGCGCGCCAAGAGGTTGAAACTGATCGGGAATTTCTGACCGTTCACCTCGACGCTCTCGGAAGCGATCACCGCGCGCTTCTGCGCATCGCTCTCGACGAAGGGCACGGGGCTGAACTTCAGCTCGCCGGCCGACGCAGACGTTGCGAGCGCGCTCACAGCCGTTGCCGCCAACAGGGACAGTTTCAGGGCTTTCATCTTGGCCTCCAGTCGCTTGTCTTGGGATTGGGGGGCGCGAGAAAGCGAAGCAAACGAACTGTCGGCGCCCCCACCTGCGAGGGCACGATGGCAGGATTGCTTTTCAGTTTTTTGACAGAGGCGGGACGCCCGCGGGATCACACGGCGATGCGGGTCGTGAACCAGCGCGTGAGCCGGTTCCAAACGTCGGATTTCGAGACCATGTCCTCCACGCCGTGCTCCAGATTCGGGTTGTCGTTGATCTCGATGACGAAGACCCCGTCCGGCGTCTCCTTCAGGTCGACGCCGTAGAGGCCGTCGCCGATCAGACTTGCGGCGCGGACGCCGGCGTCGAGCACTTCCGGCGGCACCTGGTCGATCGGAAAAGTCTTGAAGCCACCCTCAATCGGCGTGCCGTCGTCGCGATGACGGACGATCTGCCAGTGTTTCTTCGCCATCGTATACTGGCAGACGAAGAGCGGCTGGCCGGCAAGCACGCCAACACGCCAGTCGAATTTCGTCGGGACGAAGCGCTGCGCCAGCAGCAGGTCTGTCTCCTTGAAGAACTCCGCGACGATCTCCTTCAACTCCTGCATCGTGTCGGCCTTCTTGACGCCGAGGCTGAACGAACCGTCTGGAATCTTCACCACGACCGGAAAGCCGAGCGTGTCGGCCGCCTGTTTCACATCCGCCGGGTCCTGGATAACGATCGTGTCGGGAACCGGCAGGCCGGCATGCGTCAGCCGCTCCCAGAGATAGACCTTGTTGGTGCAGCGGATCATCGAGATCGGATCGTCGATGACCGGCATGCCCTCCATCATGGCGCGGCGGGCGAAATGGTAGGTGTGATTGCGGATCGACGTCGTCTCGCGGATGAACAGCGCGTCGAACTCGGCGAGCCGCGACAGGTCCTTCCTGGTGATTGGCTCGACCTCGACGCCGAGCGGCGCCGCGATCTTAGCCCAGTGCATCAATGTCTTCAGCGAACTCGGCGGCAGCACCTCCTTCGGGTCGTAGAGCACGGCGATCGAATGGCGCGGCATCGAGCGCGGCTTCGGCGCCCGCCATTTGCGCCCGGTGTAGGACTTCAGCGCATCGGTGAAGAAGCGCTTCTGATCCTCCGAGCAACGGGCGAGGGGAGTGAGGTCGATCTTCTGGATCTTGTGCCAGGTATCGCCCTTGAGGGTGACGGTCAGCATCGGCGCGCGGAACCACTCGAAAAGGCGCTGCGAGAAACGCTCGAACCCCGCCGTCTCGGGAAGGCCAAAAGCGACGAAGAGGGTCTTTGGAGGCTCGCCGGCCCAGTTCTTGAGATCGCTGTTCAGCGCTTCCTCGAGCTCCGGCAGCGCGTGCGCATATTCGGCGCGGCTCCTGAGGTCGAGCATCGTCTCGACGCTCGGCATGACGCGATGCCCGCGCGCTTCGGCGAGGAGGGCGCAGTAATACCCGGCCGTCTGATAGTTATAGGATCGCGCGAGGATGATGATCTTCTGGCGCGCGCCGCCGAACATATAGGGGCGGGCGATGTAATCCTCCGAAGAGACGATGACGTGCGGCAGGTCGCGCGCGACGAAGTCGCGCGGCTGATCGGCAACGAGGACCCAGCTATCCATTCAGATTCCGAGGGGGCTAGGCTGCACGGCTGAGCCCGCGCGACCCCGTGGTAACGGGGCGCGACGCCGTCAGGTTGCGAGAGAAGAGGAGGGCGGCCATTCCGTCCTCATAGTAGTCCTCGCGCGTCCCGACCTCCCGATAGCCTTTTTGCCTGTAGAAGCGGATGGCGACGGGGTTGTCGGTGCGGACCTCCAGGTGGAGCCGTTCCGCGTTCCGTCCGCGCGCCGTATCTTCGGCGGCAGCAAGCAGGCGCGATCCGACGCCCTGTCCTGCCTCCTCGGCCGCAACGGCGATCGAGTAGAGCCGGGCGCTCCGCCCGCCACGGCGGAAAAGCAGAACGACGTAGCCGAGAGGCCGGTCGCCACGGCAAGCAACGAGGAAGGCCGCGGACGGGCTCCTGACAAAGTGCAGGAAGCTGCGACGGCTCAACTTGTCCGTTGCAAAGGAATCCGCCTCCAGACGCGCCAAGCGCGTCGATGTCGGCCAAGAGTGCTTCGCGGATCTCGAAACCGCCCCGTTTCGACCCGCGTCGCCTACCGTCGTCTGGCATTCATGATCGCGAGGCCTTCCCCGCCGGCGCGGCCGATCCGCGTCTTCGTCCAATGCAACTATCTGATCCAGCCACGCGCGCCCTTCAAGTGGATTCGTGCGATTTCACCGGTTCGCCCCAACTGTCATCTGAACGCCGATTGTCGTGCTCGCAAGACGAGGATAGGCTTCACGCAATCGCCATCCGGCGTCCTTCCTGACAGGAGGCTCCTTCATGTTGCGAACGACTGGTACATATCACGGCGGGCATCGCGCTTGCCGCCATGCTGACGGGCGCCGCATCCGCGGAGGTTGTGTTCAACCGCGGCAACTCCGCCGACCCGGAATCCCTCGATCCGCACAAGACCTCGACGGTCTACGAGGCGCATATCCTGCGCGACCTGTTCCTCGGGCTGACGACGGAGAACGCCAAGGCCGAGACCATTCCAGGCGCCGCCGAAAGCTGGACCGTCTCCGACGACGGCAAGGTCTACACCTTCAAGCTGCGCGCGGACGGCAAATGGTCGGACGGCACGCCGGTGACGGCTGACGATTTCGTCTTCTCCTGGCGCCGGCTGGTCGACGCCCGCGACGGGCGCCGAATACGCCTACATGCTTGCCCCGGTCGTGAACGCGGAGGCGATCACCGCCGGTGACGAAGAAGCCGGAAGAACTCGGCGTCAAGGCGGTCGACGACCATACGTTCGAGGTCACGCTCAATGCGCCGACGCCGTATTTCCTCGAGATGCTGACGCACCAGGCGACCTACGCGGTCAGCAAGGCCAACGTCGAGAAGTTCGGCGCCGATTTCGTGAAGCCGGGCAACCTCGTCTCGAACGGCGCCTACACGCTCGCCGAGTTCATCCCGAACGACCACATCAAGCTCGTCAAGAACCCGACTCTTCTACGACGCGGCGAACGTGAAGATCGACACGGTCAACTACATTCCGACCGAGGACCGCTCGACGGCGGTCAAGCGCTTCGAGGCGGGCGAGCTCGATTCCAACGACGATTTTCCGACCGAGCAGCTTGCCGATCTGAAGGCCAAGTTCGGCGACGAGGTCCGCGTCGGCCCCTATCTCGGCACCTATTACTACGTGTTCAAGCTGACCGAGGAGCCGTGGTCCAACCCGAAGGTCCGCCACGCGATCTCGATGGGGATCGACCGGAACTTCCTGGCCGAGAGCGTCTGGCAGAACACGATGATCCCGGCCTACTCGTTCGTGCCGCCGGGCATCACCGGCTATGAGGCGCAGGCCACCGACTACGCCAACATGGATCAGCTCGACCGCGAGGACGCGGCGAAGAAGATCCTGGAGGAGCTCGGCTACACGCCGGAGCATCCGCTGCACATGGAGATCCGCTACAACACCTCGGAGAACCACAAGAACACGGCGGTCGCCATCCAGGAGCAGCTGAAGCCGCTCGGCGTCGACGTGACGCTGCTCAACACCGACACCAAGACGCACTACGCGAATCTTGAGAACCACGGCGAGTTCGACGTCGCGCGCGCCGGCTGGATCGCCGACTACAAGGACCCGGAGAACTTCCTTTCGCTGTGCAAGACCGGAGCCGGCAACAACTACAGCCAGCTACTCCAACCCCGAGTTCGACAATCTGATGGCTGAGGCCGCCGCCGAGACCGACTCCGGCAAAGCGGATGCAGGAGCTGGCGGCGGCGGAGAAGATCGGCGTGGCGCGGGATCTCTGCGTACTGCCGCTGCTCTTCTACAGCTACCACACCATCGTCTCGGACAAGCTGAAAGGCTGGGAGGACAACGTGCTGGATCGCCATCCCACCCGCTTCCTCAGCAAGGAATAGTCCGACCGACAGATCGCCGCTCTCCGAAAGGGGGGCGGCGATCGTCCTTGCGGGGGCAGGGCAGGGAGATGCTACGTTACGTAATCAGGCGGCTCCTGACCGCCATCCCGACGCTCTTCCTCATCGTCACGATCTCGTTCTTCCTGATGCGGGTCGCGCCGGGCGGACCGTTCAATCAGGAGCGCGGCCTGAACCCGATGATCAAGGCCAACCTCGAGCGCGTCTATCATCTCGACGAGCCGCTCTGGCAGCAGTACCTGCGCTATCTGAACGAACCTGCTGCACGGCGATTTTGGCCCGAGCTACGATCTTCCCGGCTTTCACCGTCGCCGACCTCTTCCGCGTCGGCCTGCCGGTCTCCATGCAGCTCGGCGCGGCGGCGCTGTCGCTGGCCCTCATCGTCGGCAGCGTGCTTGGCAACGATCGCGGCGCTCAACCAGAACCGCAGCGGCGACTACGCCGTCATCGCGACGGCGACGATCGGAAGCACGGTGCCGACCTTCGTCATCGCGCCGCTCTATCAGCTCGTCTTCGCGCTCTATTTCGCCTGGGTGCCGGTCGCCGGATGGGGCGGCGGCGGGATCGCCAACAAGATCGGGCCGGTGGTCACGCTGGCGCTGCCGCAGATCGCCATCGTCGCGCGGCTGATGCGCGGCTCGATGATCGAGGCGCTGCGCTCCAACCATGTGCGCACGGCGCGCGCGCTCGGGCTTTCGCGATGGACGGTCGTCGTCAAGCACGCGGCGCGGAGCGCCATCCTGCCGATCGTCTCCTACGCCGGCCCGGCGGCCGCGGCGCTTCTGACCGGCTCGGTGATCGTGGAGACGATCTTCGCCATTCCGGGCATCGGGCGCTACTTCGTCGATGCGGCGCTCAACCGCGACTACACGCTGGTGATGGGCACCGTCGTCGTCATCGCCGATCTTCATCATCGTGTTCAACCTCATCGTCGACCTGCTCTACGCCTGGATCGATCCGCGGGTGCGCTATGACTGACGCCGCCGCTCCCGCGGATGCGAAGCGCGGGGCGCTCGCTCTGGGGCGACGCGTGGCTGCCGGCTGCAGGCCAACAAGGCGGCCGTCGTCAGCGCTGTCTACCTCGTTCGTCGATGACGATCGCCTGCATCGTCGGCCCGTACGCTCACAGGGCACGAGTTCACGACGATCTACCAGGACTATGTGCGCGTACCGCCGAGCCTCTCGCCCTATCCGCAGGCCGGGCAGATCGAGCCGGCTCTGAAGGATGCGCTCGCGCGCGCTCGCGTCGATCTCGTGTCGTGGAAGCGCGAGGGCGAGCCGCGTCTTCGTCACCGTCGGCTCGCCGGAGCCGGTCGACGAGCGCGTCGTGCGCTATCTCGACCGCTCCTCGACCTTCACCAATGCCGAGGTCGAGTCGATCGCCGCCGACGAGCGTTCGCTGACCATGTCGGCCGATATCAACAGCCTCTATTTCCTCTTCGGCACCGACAATACCGGGCGCGATCTTCTGACCCGCACGCTGATCGCCGGGCGCGTCTCGCTCGCGATCGGCTTTCTCGCCGGCCTCGTCGCCGTCGTCATCGGCGTCGTCTACGGCGCGACGTCGGGCTATTTCGGCGGGCGCGTCGACGAGGTGATGATGCGCATCGTCGACGTGCTCTATTCGCTGCCCTTCATCTTCTTCGTCATCCTGCTCGTCGTCTTCTTCGGCCGGAACTTCGTGCTGATGTTCATCGCGGTCGGCGCGGTGCTGTGGCTCGACATGGCGCGCATCGTCCGCGGCCAGACGCTCTCGATCAAGCGGCAGGAATACGTGCAGGCGGCCGTCGCGCTCGGCGTATCGCCGGCGGCCATGCTGCGCCGCCACGTCGTGCCGAACACGCTCGGTCCGGTCGTCATCTACATGACGCTGCTCGTGCCGCAGGTGATCATCCTCGAGAGCTTCCTCTCCTATCTCGGACTCGGCGTGCAGGAGCCGATGGCGAGCTGGGGCGTGCTGATCGCGCAGGGCGCCAAGAACATCCCGTCCGCGACCTGGCTCCTGATCTTCCCGTCGATCTTCCTGACCTCGACGCTCTTCGCGCTGAACTTCCTCGGCGACGGTCTGCGCGACGCGCTCGACCCGAAGGACCGCTGAGCGATGAGCGCTGAGCCTATCCTCACGATCCGCGACCTCGATGTGCGCTTCCGCCTGCCCGACGGCGAGGTGCATGCGGTGAAGAAGGCGTCGACTGGACGTGATGCCGCGCGAGACGGTGGCGATCGTCGGCGAGTCCGGTTCCGGCAAGAGCCAGACCGTGATGGCGGCGATGGGGCTGCTCGCCTCGAACGGCCGCGTCAGCGGCTCGGTGCGCTATCGCGGCGAAGAGCTGATCGGGCTTTCGCAGGCGAAGCTCAACCGCATCCGCGGCGACAAGATCACCATGATCTTCCAGGAGCCGATGACCTCGCTCGACCCGCTCTATCGCGTCGGCGTGCAGATCGCCGAGCCGCTGATCGAGCATGCGGGCCTCAGCCACAAGGAGGCGCGCGAGCGCGCGATCGAACTGCTCAGGCTCGTGCAGATCCCGCAGCCGGAACGGCGCGTCGATTCCTATCCGCACGAGCTCTCCGGCGGTCAGCGGCAGCGCGTGATGATCGCGATGGCGCTCGCCAACGATCCCGACATCCTGATCGCCGACGAGCCGACGACGGCGCTCGACGTGACCATCCAGGCGCAGATCCTGGAGCTCCTGAAAGACCTGCAGGAGCGCCTCGGCATGGCGGTGATCTTCATCACCCACGACCTCGGCATCGTGCGGCGCTTCGCCGACCGCGTCTACGTGATGCGCGCGGGGAGAGATGGTGGAGGACGGGGCCGGTCGCCCGCATCTTCGCGAACCCCAAGCATGCCTACACGAGGATGCTGCTCGCGGCCGAGCCGGAGGGCACGAAGCCGCCGGTTCCCGACGATGCGCGGCCGCTGCTCGAAGCCGGCAACGTCCGCGTCACGTTCCATCTCGGCGGCGGTGGCCTGTTCGGCGGCGAAGGCTTCGTGCTGAAGGCCGTCGATCGGCGTATCGCTGACGCTGCACGAGGGGCAGACGATCGGCATCGTCGGCGAGTCCGGCTCCGGCAAGTCGACGCTCGGGCGCGCGCTTCTGCGGCTGTTGCCGGCCGAGGGCGTCATCCGCTTCGAGGGGAAGGACCTGCGCGCGCTCGACCTCAAGAAGGACCGCTGGCTCCGCCGCGAGTTGCAGATCGTCTTCCAGGACCCCTACGGCTCGCTGTCGCCGCGCCTGACCGTCGGGCAGATCGTCACCGAGGGACTGCTGGTGCACGAGCCGGAGCTGCCGCGCGCCGAGCGCGACCGGCGCGCCGTCAGGCGCTCGAGGAGGTGCAGCTCGACCCGGAAACGCGCAACCGCTTCCCGCACGAGTTCTCCGGCGGCCAGCGGCAGCGGATCGCGATCGCGCGCACGATGATCCTGAAGCCGAAGGTCGTGGTGCTCGACGAGCCGACCTCGGCGCTCGACCGATCGGTGCAGAAGGAGATCGTGGAGCTCTTGCGCAACCTGCAGCAGGCGTACGGCCTGTCTTACCTCTTCATCAGCCACGACCTTGCGGTGGTGCGCGCCATGGCCGACGAGGTCATCGTCATGAAGGATGGGCAGGTGGTGGAGCGCGGCTCGAGCGGAGGAGATATTCTCCGAACCGAAGGACCCCTACACGCAGGCGCTGATGGCGGCGGCCCTCGGCGGGCCCGTCGCTGTCGAGTCAGCGGCCCACGCGGCTCGGTGATCCGGATCGCGTACCAAAGGCACGCGATCCGAGTCTTCTTAACTTGGCGCTGAGCGGCGCCAAGTGCCGGTTATTGGAACAGAGCGTTCAGTTTCTGCACCATTCTCGGGCTGACCTGGCCGGATCGGCCGATGTCGGCGGCCGAGAGTTTCCCGAGAAGCTTCCAGTCCGGGAAATGCTCCCAGAGGAGGAGTGACCCGTCCTTGCGGAAGATGGTCAACCACTCGCGATGCTCGCCGTTGACCTTGATGTAGTGATTGGCGATCCGAACGCCGGTTTTCCGCCATTTCGGCAGGGCATCGAGAATGCAACCCAGCGCTGCCCGCCGCAATCTGATCGTCTCAGTCTTCATCAGACACACCTTTCCCGTGGTTGCAGGTGCCACGGGCTGGAACAGGGTGTGTCGCTACATCGGGGGCGTCTTTCGCGTGCGTCCCGTGATATTTGAATGCGCCCTGTATTTGTCAACACCTACATCGCAAAATTTCGACTCTTGCGCGGCGGTCAGGGCGCCCAGGCGAAACGCTGTGGACCGCGGCGCCCCGGTCGCCATAGTGATGAGGACGCGCCGGCGATTGAGACCGCGCGCTTGAGGGGATGCCGCATGATTCTCTGCCACGGCGAGATGCTGATCGACTTCCTGCCGACGGAGGCGCGGAACGGCTCGCCGGCCTATCGTCCCGCGGTCGGCGGTTCGCCCGGCAATGTTGCGCTCACGCTTGCCCGCCTTGGGGTGCCGGTCGGCTTCGTCGGCGGGCTTTCGACCGACTTCTTCGGCGACCAGATCGCGGAGACGCTGGAGCAAAACGGCGTCGCCATGGACTACGTGGCGAGGCTCGACCGGCCGAGCATGCTCGCCTTCGTCAACCTCGACGGCGAAGAGCCGCGCTACGCCTTTTACGACGCCGAGGCTGCGCCGCGGCACTGGCGGCTTGAAGACATGAAGCGGGTCGGGCGCGACGTGAGCACGCTGCACTTCGGCTCGCTCTCGCTGATCCGCCTTCCGGCCGCGAACGCCTTTGACGAACTGATGCGGCGCGAAGCCGCCCAGCGGATCATAAGCTTCGACCCGAATATCCGCGCCGGCCTGATCGATGACGAGGCAGCCTATCGCGCGCGGCTTTCGGACTTCTTCGCGAATTCGCACGTCATCAAGCTGAGCGGCGCCGATCTGGAATGGATCGCTCCGGGCGCGGACATCGGCAGGCTCGCGGAAGGATGGCTCGCGGCGGAGGCCCGTATCGTTCTTTTCACGCGCGGCGGCGAGGGCGCCACGATCTACGCCCGCAACGGAACGGTGACGCGCCCGGCACGGAAGGTGAAGGTGGCGGATACGGTCGGCGCCGGCGATTCATCCATGGGCGGACTTCTGGCGGCACTGTCGGACATCAAGGCGCTGGATCGGGAGGGCCTCTCTCGGCTCTCCGAACAGCAGCTTGCCGAGGTCCTGGATTTCGCGCTTGCCGTCGCTGCCGTGACCTGCAGCCGCGTCGGCGCAGATCCGCCGACACGCGCAGAGCTGAACGCGTTCTTGAAGTAGAAGACAGGCGCCGCTTTGGCGCCTGAAGCCTTACTGAAGCTGCGTTGCGATCTGGTTGAACTTCGCGCTGAGTTCGGTGCCGATCGTGGAAAGCACGCCGATAATCACCACCGAGATAAGCGCGGCGATCAGGCCGTATTCGATTGCAGTCGCGCCACTTTCGTTGCGGACGAATGCAGAGACAAACTTCATCATTTCAAGACTCCTCAAAGATACTCACGCGGGGCCAAATCCCGGGGCACCCCGATATCTGCACGCTCCGAATAGGCTTTCCGTTAAATTTGAAAGTGAATGAACGATCAATTTTGCCCAAAGTTCTGAGCGGTCGCCTTGAGGAATTCGACACAGGGCGGGGGAGGGGCATGCGGAGCGGTTGATGGCCGACGGGCGCGCTGCCACTCCGTGGCCGAAAGGCCAAAAAAGCAAAGGCCGCCGCGCAACCGGCGGCGGCCCTTCCGGCAGAGAGAGGCGATCAGACGGAATAGTACATGTCGTACTCGACCGGATGCGGCATCATCTCGTAGCGGATGTTCTCCTGCCGCTTCAGATCGAGGTAGGCGTCGATCTGGTCGTCGTCGAACACGCCGCCGGCCTTCAGGAAGTCACGGTCGGCGTCGAGCGAGGCGATCGCCTCGCGCAGCGAGCCGCAGACGGTCGGGATCTGCTTCAACTCTGCCGGCGGCAGATCGTAGAGGTCCTTGTCCATCGGATCGCCCGGATGGATCTTGTTCTTGATCCCGTCGAGGCCCGCCATCAGCATGGCGGTGAAGGCGAGGTAGGGGTTGGCGGTCGGATCCGGGAACCGCACCTCCAGGCGCTTTGCCTTCGGCGAACTAGTGAAGGGGATGCGGCAGGAGGCAGAGCGGTTGCGCGCCGAATAGGCGAGCAGCACCGGCGCCTCGTAGCCGGGCACCAGCCGCTTGTAGGAGTTGGTCGACGGGTTGGTGAGCGCGTTCAACGCCTTGGCATGCTTCAGGATACCGCCGATGTAGAAGAGGCACTCATCGGACAGATCGGCATACTTGCTGCCAGCGAAGACCGGCTTGCCCTGGTTCCAGATCGACTGGTGGACGTGCATGCCGGAGCCGTTGTCGCCGAAGATCGGCTTCGGCATGAAGGTTGCGGTCTTGCCGTAAGCCTGCGCCGTCTGGTGGATGCAGTACTTGTAGATCTGCAGGCTGTCGGCCGACTTCACGAGCGTCTGGAACTTGATGCCAAGCTCATGCTGGGCGGAGGCGACCTCGTGGTGATGCTTCTCCACCGGCACGCCCATCTGATCCATGTAGGAGAGCATGTCGGAGCGTAGATCCTGCGCCGAATCGATCGGCGGAACCGGGAAGTAGCCGCCCTTCGTGCGCACCCGGTGGCCGAGGTTGCCGCCTTCGTATTCCGTCGCCGAGTTCGTGGGAAACTCCGCGGAATTGACAGCAAAGCCGGTGCTGTAGGGGTCCGTCGAGAAACGCACGTCGTCGAAGATGAAGAACTCGGCCTCCGGGCCGAAATAGCAGGTGTCGCCGATGCCGAGCGACTGAAGGTAGGCGAGCGCCTTCTTGGCGGTGGTGCGCGGGTCGCGGTTGTAGGGCTCGCCCGTGCCCGGGTCGAGAACGTCGCAGATGATGGCCAGGGTCGGCTGCGCGAAGAACGGATCGATGACCGCCGTGTCGGGCTCAGGCATTAACGTCATGTCGGATTCGTTGATCGCCTTCCAGCCGGCGATGGACGAACCGTCGAAAGCGGTCCCCTCGGCGAACATGTCCTCGTCCACCAGCGAGGGATGGAACGTCACGTGCTGCATCTTCCCGCGCGGGTCGGTAAAGCGCAGGTCGACGTATTTGATGTCTTCATCCTTGATTTTCTTCAAGATCTCGGCGGCAGTGGTCATTTTTCCCCTCATCATTGATCGCGATTTCGGAAGGACTGGTTGGGTCGGCGAGCGGCCGGTCGGCTCAGATGGCGTCGAGCCCGCTCTCGCCGGTGCGGATGCGGATCGCCTCCTCGACGGGAGAGATGAAGATCTTTCCGTCGCCGATGCGTCCAGTCTGCGCGGCGTTGCGGATTGCCTCTACGGCGCGGTCGACCAACTCGTCGGGGAGCACGACCTCGACCTTCACCTTGGGAAGGAAATCGACGACATATTCGGCGCCGCGGTAAAGCTCGGTGTGACCCTTCTGGCGGCCGAAACCCTTGGCTTCGGTCACAGTGATGCCTTGCAATCCCACCTCCTGCAGCGCCTCCTTCACCTCATCGAGCTTGAACGGTTTGATGATCGCTTCGATTTTCTTCATTCTTCTCGTACTCCAGCGCAGGTGGGGGCCTCGCCCGTTCGAAGCATGAAACATGCCAAGGCCGGGAACACGCCGGGAGACCGCTCCCGATCGCGCCATCTGCGTAGAAAGGCGGCATATGGGTTCACTCGGCGTGCAACTCCCGCCGATCGTCATGCGTAACGTACTAATCATTTGCTGAATAAGGAGGCAGAATGGCTGTCGTTGAGCTTCTGACTCCGGCCGAGATGGGAGAGGCCGATCGGCTGACGATCGCGGCGGGAACGCCCGGCTACGCGCTGATGCTGAGGGCCGGGGCTGCGGTCGCAGATGCTGCCAGGGACATGGCGGAAGAGGGCCGCATCCTTGTCCTTGCCGGGCCGGGCAACAATGGCGGCGACGGCTTCGTGGCCGCGGAGATCCTGCGGCGCGGCGGCCGTGACGTTCGGGTCGCGCTGCTCGGCGCGCGCGATGCGCTCAAGGGGGATGCCGCGCAGGCCGCCGCCGACTACGGCGGGCCGCTCGAGACGATCGGGCCGGCGACTGACCTTTCTGGCGACCTTGTGATCGATGCGCTTTTTGGTGCGGGTCTGGCGCGGCCGGTTGATGGCGAGGCGGCGCGGATCGTGAAGGCGCTGAGCGCCGGCACGACTCCGGTGCTGGCGGTGGACCTCCCAAGCGGCATCGACGGGCGCGACGGCGCCGTTCAGGGCGCTGCGATTCGTGCCGCCCGCACCGTTACCTTTTTCCGGCTCAAGCCGGGTCATCTGCTCCTGCCGGGCAGGCTCCTTTGCGGCCGCACCGAGCTCGCGCAGATCGGCATTCCGGATTCGGTTCTCGACACCCTTCGGCCGGCGACCTTCCACAACCTCCCGGCGCTCTGGAGCACGCAACTCAGGCCGCCGCGACCGGACGACCATAAATATTCGCGCGGGCATGCGTTCGTGGTGTCCGGGCCTTTGAGCGCGACGGGCGCGGCGCGGCTTGCTGCGATGGCGGCGCTCAGGGCAGGGGCTGGCGCCGTCACGGTTGCCTCGCCGCCGGACGCGCTTCTGGTCAACGCCATGCACCTGACCGCGATCATGGTGCGCCCGTTCGACGGCGCGGAGGGATTGGCGCAACTCCTTTCCGACCCGCGACCGAAGGCCGTCGCGATCGGCCCGGCCGCGGGCGTGGGCGAGAAGACACGCCTCAACGTCGGCGCTGCGCTGAAGAGCGACGCCGCAGTGGTCCTCGATGCGGACGCGTTGACCAGTTTTTCCGCGATGGCCGGCGACCTTTTCTCCATGATAAAGAACACGTTGAGGCCGGTCGTCATGACTCCGCACGAGGGTGAGTTCGGCCGGCTCTTCGCACAGTCAGGCCCGCGCCTCGACCGAGCGCGCGCCGCCGCGGACGCCAGCGGCGCCTGCGTGGTCCTCAAAGGCTACGACACGGTGATCGCCGCACCGGACGGGCGCGCGGCGATCAATGCCAATGCGCCGGCCGATCTCGCAACGGCGGGGAGCGGCGACGTCCTGACAGGCATCATCGCCGGGCTTCTGGCGCAGGGGCTGCCCGGCTTCGAGGCCGCGTGCGCCGGGGTGTGGATGCATGCCGCCGCCGGAGCGGCGGTCGGACGGGGGCTGATCGCGGAGGATCTGCCGGACGCGATCCCGGCGGTCTTGCGACAGCTCGAAAGCGACCCGACCTGAGGCCGCGGCCCGTAGTCCTGCTGCGCGAAATCCTTGCTCCGTCAGGCCTGTTGCTTTACGAGCGCGTTTTCCGCAATGGCGCAGGTTTGCACGCGGGACCGTGCGGGCGTGGTGGAATTGGTAGACACGCAGGATTTAGGTTCCTGTGGGCTGAGCCCGTGGGGGTTCAAGTCCCTCCGCCCGCACCAGCGCCACTCTCCGATCGGTGACCAGGCTCCCCGCAGCGAGCGTAAGAAGGATTCGGGAACGACCAAATGCAAATAAACGAGACCCTGTCGGAAGGCCTGAAGCGCGGTCTGACCGTCACCATTCCGGCCTCGGAACTCGACGCCCGCCTCGCAGAGCGGCTCGATCAGCTGAAGTCGAGCGTCCGCATCAAGGGCTTTCGCCCCGGCAAGGTGCCGGCCAGTCATCTGAGGCGCGTCTACGGCAAAGCCGCCATGGCCGAAATCGTCCAGGGTCTCGTCGGCGAGACCACGCAGCAGGCGATCACCGGGCGCGGCGAGCGCGCCGCCATGCAGCCGAAGGTCGCCATGACGGAAGACGAGGCCGAGGCTACCGAGATCCTGGAAGGGCGCGCCGACCTGACCTTCACGCTCGAATACGAAGTGCTGCCGACCTACGAGCTCGCCGATTTCAAGGGCCTGACGATCGAGCGGCCCGTCGTGGACGTGGCGGACGAAGACGTGGAAGCGCGGCTCAAGCAGATCGGGGAGAGCGCGCGGACATACACGCCGGTCGAGCGGCCGGCCGCAATGGGCGATCAGGTCAGCTTCGAATACAGCGCCAGCACCGGCGGCGAAGTCTTCGAGTCCAATTCCACGGCGATCGTCCTTGGGTCAGGCCAGTTCATTCCAGGTTTCGAGGACGCGCTCATCGGCGTGAAAGGCGGGGAGAAGAAGGTCGTCGACATCACCTTCCCCGACGAGTATCCGGCCGAGAATTTGAAGGGAAAGCCGGCCACCTTCGACATCACCGTCACCGCGGTCGCGGAGCCGGCGGAAGTCGTTCTCGACGACGCCTTTGCGACACGGCTTGGACTCGAGTCGATCGA
The DNA here is from genome assembly GCA_963805325.1 of uncultured Alphaproteobacteria bacterium. Lineage (GTDB taxonomy): Bacteria > Pseudomonadota > Alphaproteobacteria > Rhizobiales > Afifellaceae > DASWJZ01. The sequence continues at coordinate 96,957 of CAWDTS010000002.1, forward strand.
CAAGCTGCGTGAGACCGTGCGCAAGCAGATCGAAAGCGAGTATGGCCAGGCGACGCGTCAGCACGTGAAGAGGCAGCTTCTCGACCAGCTCGACGCCAAGCACTCGTTCGATCTGCCGGAGAATCTCGTCGAGCAGGAGTTCGAGAACATCTGGCGGCAGGTGTCGCACGACGTCGAGCACCACGGGAAATCCTTCGAAGCGGAGGGCACCACCGAGGAGACCGCGCGCGCCGACTACCGCAAGATCGCCGAAAGGCGCGTCAGGCTCGGCCTCGTCCTGTCGAAAATCGGGGAGACGGCCGAGGTCACGATCACCGACGAAGAGCTGCAGGGCGCGCTCTTCGAGCAGGCGCGGCGCTACCGCGGCCAGGAGCGCGAGGTTCTCGAATATTACAAGAAGAACCCGGACGCCCTGCAGGCGCTCCGCGCGCCGATCTTCGAGGAGAAGGTCGTCGACTACGTGCTCGAATTCGCCGAGGTCACCGATAAGACGGTAACCAAGGACGAGCTCCTCGCGGAGGACGAGGAAGACGAGACGCATCATCACGATGACCATGCCCACGACGATCATGGCCACGATCATGATCACGGCGGCCACGACCACGCGCACGATCACGACCACTGACGCGCTGAAGAGCTAAGACGGGGCGACGGCCTTTCGCCCGGCTGCCGCCCGACAAGGGTCATCCTGGGGACCGGAAGATACGGGCCCCTTGTTGCGCTCCCTTGGTGTCTGGGTAAAAGACGCTTATCTGACATGGATTCGGGGGCGCAGGGTTCGTGCCCACGAGGTCCCGCATTCCCCGGTGAAAAAGGCCATGAGAGATCCAGTCGACACCTACATGAATTTGCTCGTCCCCATGGTTGTGGAGCAGACCAACCGTGGCGAGCGCGCCTACGACATCTATTCGCGGCTCCTGAAGGAGCGCATCATCTTCATCACCGGGCCGGTCGAGGACCACATGTCGTCGCTGGTCTGCGCCCAACTCCTGTTTCTTGAGGCTGACAACCCCAAGAAAGAAATCTCCATGTACATCAATTCGCCGGGGGGCGTGGTCACGTCCGGAATGGCGATTTACGATACGATGCAGTTCGTTAAGCCTGCTGTTTCAACGCTTTGTATAGGTCAGGCGGCCTCGATGGGATCGCTGCTCCTGTGCGCCGGCGAGAAAAGCCTTCGCTTTTCCACGCCAAATGCCCGAATCATGGTTCACCAGCCCTCCGGGGGCTTCCAGGGCCAGGCGTCGGACATCGAGCGTCACGCTGAGGACATCATCAAAATGAAGCGCCGGCTCAATGACATATACGCAAAACACACGGGCCAGACCTACGAGGCGATCGAAACCACGCTGGATCGCGATTATTTCATGAGCGCCGAGCAGGCCCGGGAGTTCGGCCTCGTCGACGATGTGATCACGACCCGCCTGGCGCTTGAGCAGATCGCCGGGGGAGGGGCGTGACCTTAAGCACACATTCCCAAGTCCGATCATTAAGTTAATCTTGAAATCTTGCGCGCAAGAATGGTTCGATGTGAGCATGGTGGGCGCGGGTCGCCAAGTGGCATCGTTCGTGCACAGGCGTACTGAGCGAGGTTCGTTATGAGCAAGATCAGCGGTTCCGGCGGCGGCGAGAGCAAGAATACGCTCTATTGCTCCTTTTGCGGCAAGAGCCAGCACGAGGTTCGCAAGCTTATTGCCGGGCCAACCGTGTTCATCTGCGACGAATGCGTCGAGCTGTGCATGGACATCATCCGCGAGGAGAACAAGTCCTCGCTCGTGAAGTCCGGCGACGGCGTGCCGACGCCGCTCGAGATCTACGAAGTGCTGAACGACTACGTCATCGGTCAGGACCACGCGAAGAAGGTCCTCTCGGTCGCCGTCCACAATCACTACAAGCGGCTGAATCACGCGGCGCGCAACAACGACGTCGAGCTGTCGAAGTCGAACATCCTGCTGATTGGTCCGACCGGCTGCGGCAAGACGCTGCTCGCGCAGACGTTGGCCCGCATCCTCGACGTGCCGTTCACGATGGCCGACGCGACGACGCTCACCGAGGCAGGCTACGTCGGCGAGGACGTCGAGAACATCATCCTGAAGCTCCTGCAGTCGGCCGACTACAACGTCGAGCGGGCGCAGCGCGGCATCGTCTATATCGACGAGGTCGATAAGATCAGCCGCAAGTCCGACAACCCGTCGATCACGCGCGACGTGTCGGGGGAGGGCGTGCAGCAGGCGCTTTTGAAGATCATGGAAGGCACGGTCGCGAGCGTGCCGCCTCAGGGTGGCCGCAAGCATCCGCAGCAGGAGTTCCTGCAAGTCGACACGACCAACATCCTGTTCATTTGCGGCGGCGCCTTCTCGGGTCTCGACAGAATCATCTCCGACCGTGGACGCAAGACGTCGATCGGCTTCGGTGCGACGGTGAGTTCACCGGAGGATCGCAAGACCGGCGAGCTCTTCCGCCTCGTGGAGCCTGAGGACTTGCTGAAGTTCGGATTGATCCCCGAATTCGTCGGCCGGCTTCCGGTCGTGGCGACGCTGGAGGATCTCGACGAGCCGGCGCTGATTCAGATCCTGACCGAGCCGAAGAACGCGCTCGTGAAGCAGTACCAGCGGCTCTTCGAGATGGAGAACGTGGAGCTCAACTTCCACACCGACGCGCTGGCCGCAATCTCGAGGCGTGCTATCGAGCGCAAGACCGGCGCGCGTGGCCTGCGCTCGATCATGGAAGCGATCCTGCTTGAGACGATGTTCGACCTTCCCGGGCTCGACGGCGTCGAGGAAGTGGTGATCTCAGGCGACGTCGTGAACGGCAATTCGCGTCCGCTCTACATCTATGGCGAACGCGCCGTCGAAGAGCACCAGAACGCCGGCCGCTCGGCTTGACCTCCGGGCGGGCCGGAATCCGGCCGATCTGCCTGCCCTGCGGGCAGTCTTGAAAAGGAGTGCGCGGGCTTCCACCTAACGGATAACCCAACCGGCGCGCCGACCGCTTCCGCCATCCTCCCAGCCTCGGCGGGAGCAGCCTCCAGCGACGCGTCTCCAACCTAAGAGAAATCGCCTAGCTTCGCCGCTTGCGGCTGGGCGGGCGAGATTCGAGGAAGAACGATGACCGACACCCCGCGTCCAATCGACGTTCCAACCGGTGAGGGCACCTATCCGGTGCTTCCGCTCCGGGACATCGTAGTTTTTCCGCACATGATCGTTCCCCTCTTCGTGGGGCGCGAGAAGTCCATCAATGCGCTCGAAGAGGTGATGCGCGCCGACAAGCATATCCTTCTTGCAACGCAGAAGGACGCCGGCGACGACGATCCGTCGCCGCAGGCGATCTACGAAGTCGGCACGCTGGCGACCGTGTTGCAGCTTCTCAAGCTCCCCGACGGCACCGTGAAGGTGCTCGTCGAGGGCCGCGAGCGTGCGCAGATCGTCCGCTACACCGACCGGCAGAACTACTTCGAGGCCGAGGCCCAGATGCTGCCGGAGACCGTCGGCAAGGAAGTCGAGGCGGAGGCGCTCGCGCGCTCCGTCGTGTCGGAATTTGAGAACTACGTGAAGCTCAACAAGAAGGTGAGCCCGGAGGTTCTCTCTGCCGTCGCCAATATCGAGGACTATTCGAAGCTCGCCGACACGGTGGCTTCGCATCTCGCCGTGCGGATTCCTGAGAAGCAGGAAATCCTCGCGCTGACGTCCGCCGCGGAGCGCCTCGAGAAGGTGCTGGGCATGATGGAGAGCGAGATCTCCGTTCTGCAGGTGGAGAAGCGCATCCGCTCACGCGTCAAGCGCCAGATGGAGAAGACGCAGCGCGAGTACTACCTGAACGAACAGATGAAGGCGATCCAGAAGGAGCTCGGCGACGGCGAAGACGGCCGCGACGAGCTGCGCGAGCTCGAAGAGCGGATCGGCAAGACGAAGTTCTCCAAGGAAGCGCGTGAGAAGGCCGACGCGGAGCTGAAGAAGCTCCGGCAGATGAGCCCCATGTCGGCGGAGGCCACCGTCGTCCGCAACTATCTCGACTGGCTGCTCAGCATTCCGTGGAAGAAGCGCACGAAGGTCCGCAACGACCTAGCCTACGCCGAGAACGTGCTGAACGCCGATCACTTCGGCCTTGAGAAGGTTAAGGAGCGCATCGTCGAGTATCTCGCGGTGCAGAGCCGCGCGAACAAGCTGAAGGGGCCGATCCTCTGCCTCGTCGGCCCGCCCGGCGTCGGCAAGACCTCGCTCGGCAAGTCGATCGCGAAGGCGACCGGCCGCGAGTTCGTGCGCATGTCGCTCGGCGGCGTGCGCGACGAAGCGGAGATCCGTGGCCATCGGCGCACCTATATCGGCTCGATGCCCGGCAAGGTCATCCAGTCGATGCGCAAGGCGAAGAAGTCCAATCCGCTCTTCCTGCTCGACGAGATCGACAAGATGGGTATGGATTTCCGCGGCGATCCGTCGTCGGCGCTGCTTGAGGTGCTCGACCCGGAGCAGAACTCGACGTTCATGGATCACTATCTCGAGGTCGAGTACGACCTCTCGGACGTGATGTTCGTGACAACGGCGAACACGCTCAACATTCCGCCGCCTTTGATGGACCGGATGGAGATCATCCGCATCGCAGGCTACACGGAAGATGAGAAGGGCGAGATTGCACGTCGCCACCTGTTGCCGAAGATCGATCAGAACCACGGCCTGAAGAAGGGCGAGTTCGAGATCAACGACGAGGCACTCCGTACCTTGATCCGGCGCTACACACGCGAAGCGGGCGTGCGTAATCTCGAGCGCGAGCTGTCGACGCTGTCGCGCAAGGTCGTGAAAGAGTTGCTCACCTCCGATGCGAAGACGGTGAAGATCACCGGCGAAAATCTCGAGAAGTACCTCGGTGTGCCGCGCTATCGCTACGGCGAGGTGGAGGGCGAGGACCAGGTCGGCGTGGTCACCGGCCTTGCCTGGACCGAGTTTGGCGGCGAGCTGTTGACGGTGGAAGGCGTCATGATGCCCGGCAAAGGCAAGATGACGGTCACCGGCAATCTGCGTGAGGTGATGAAGGAATTGATTTCCGCGGCGGCCTCGTATGTCCGTTCGCGCGCGGTCGATTTCGGAATCAAGCCGCCGCTCTTCGAGAGGCGGGACATCCACGTGCACGTGCCGGAAGGTGCGACGCCGAAGGATGGTCCGTCGGCCGGCATCGCCATGGTCACCGCGATTGTGTCGGTAATGACCGGGATTCCGGTCCGCAAGGACGTCGCCATGACCGGCGAGATCACGCTCCGCGGCAGGGTGCTGCCGATTGGCGGCCTCAAGGAAAAGCTCCTCGCGGCCCTCAGGGGCGGCATGAAGACCGTGATGATTCCCGAGGAAAACGCCAAGGATCTCGCGGAGATACCGGATAACGTGAAGAGCGGGCTTGAGATTATTCCGGTAAGTCGGATGAGCGAAGTGCTGACACATGCGCTCGTTCGCGAGCCGGTGCCGACGGAATGGACCGAGCCTGACCAGGATTCGGCCAAGGCAGCAGCCGCGGACGACGACGCTGCAACCGGTATGGTTGCGCATTAGTTGCCGGTGGTGGAAAAAGGAAGGTCGCCCGGCAAGGGCGACCTTTTTTTGTTGCAAATCCCGCTATTCCGGGCTTTGCAATCGGGTTGAGGCCCCCCGCGCGCTCAGCGCGGCATCGAGACAATCTGTTTCAATAGAGGAGAACTGAGGATGAACAAGGGCGACCTTGCTGCCGCAGTGGCGGACAAGACCGGCATGTCGAAAGCATCGGCGACCCAAGCTGTCGAGGCCGTCTTCGGCTGCATTACCAATTCGCTCAAGAATGGTCAGGAGGTGCGCGTCCTCGGGTTCGGCAATTTCACCGTCTCCAAGCGCGCTGCGAGCACAGGCCGTAACCCCCAGACCGGCGAGCCCATGCAGATCAAAGCCTCCAACCAGGCTAAGTTCAAGCCGGGCAAGGGCTTGAAGGATACGCTGAACCCCTAGGCGGGGTCGCAGCCGAAGGTTGCGCAAAGCCCCGCAATGGCGGGGCTTTTCATTTCCAACTCGCTGCGGGAGTGGCGCGTCGCAGGGGGACTCTGTTCGCAAAGAATCCGCCCATCCGCCGCCATGACTTTGCAAGCCTTCAGGACTAGATTCGCGGGACCGGGCGGTTAGCTCAGCTGGTTAGAGCACCTGGTTTACACCCAGGGGGTCGGGAGTTCGAATCTCTCACCGCCCACCACACGCGACGGCGTCAGTGGATTTCTCCGCTCGTCGTCATCCGGCTGAGTAAAACGGGTGCGAACTCGCGCTCCACCGCCCCCATTTCCAACCTGCTTTGCTTGACTTGACTCGGGCGAACTCCTATCTCGCACCGGCCCGCGGGGGTGTAGCTCAGTTGGTTAGAGTGCCGGCCTGTCACGCCGGAGGTCGCGGGTTCGAGCCCCGTCACTCCCGCCAGTTTCCTCCTTTCCCACTTTCATTCTGCTGCCCTAACTCCAGCCCGCTGCGGCGGAGAGTTTTCTCCATCGCCACGACGCGCCGGGGAGTTCGTGACGGCTCCAGCGGCGGCGTCAGCGAGTGACCTCCGTCGCCAATCGCGGGCGAAGGAAAAGTTGCGCAAATCGAGCTGGTTCTGGCCAACTGACCGAATCGGTGAACACAGAGCCGCGTGGGCGATTGAGCAAGCGCGGCCCGGGGCCTGAGATGGACAAGCCCGGGCTTCCGTGTGGCGCGGGCTGGCCAATCTGCTCCGCGTGCCGCCATTCCTGCAGTTCCAGCAGCCAGGAACTGTGATCCCTTAAGCGGTTCACGCACAGTTCTGTTGCCGCGGGCGGTCCGGTAATGCAGTGTGCCGGCATAAAACCTAGCCAGATGGTGGCGATGATGATGCGACTGGCTGCGCCTTGTGCGCTGGCTTTCTCCTTGGCGATCGCCGCGACCTCCGCAGGGTGGGGCGCCGAGGCCAAATCTGCTGACAAGAAGCCCTTTCCGCAATTCAATCTGCTCTTCCCGCCAAGTGACTTCGGTCGCAGCTTCGCGGATCACCGGAAGGATGTCGGCGAAGTGTCACGGCCGTTGCCGCCGAGCGGACCGGCGTCCAGCCCGTTTTGTGGTCCAAGCTCGCCGTCCTGCCCCTGAGGGACGGCGTTCCCGGCGGCCGGTTCAGGAACCGTTCTCCGGCGGCCCTTTAGCCGGGGAGCCTCGCCGGACTTGTGGCGGGAGCGCACTGCCGGTATGACGCTGCGCAGCAACGGTTTTTCCGGGCCTCGCGTGGAGTTGACATGCACGCACTGCTCCAAAGCTACCTGCCGATCGTGATCTTCATCGCGGTGGCGCTCGTCATCGGGCTGGCGCTCCTCGTGGCGCCGTTCATCGTCGCCTACAAGCAGCCGGATTCTGAGAAGCTCTCCGCCTATGAGTGCGGTTTCGCGGCATTTGACGATGCGCGCATGAAGTTCGATGTGCGCTTCTATCTGGTTGCCATCCTCTTCATCATCTTCGACCTCGAAGTGGCCTTCCTGTTCCCTTGGGTCGTGGTGTTCAAGTCGGTCGGGTGGTACGGGCTGTGCTCGGTCATGGCGTTCCTCGCCGTGCTCACCATCGGGTTCATCTACGAATGGAAGAAGGGCGCGCTCGAATGGGATTGATCGGAGCCGCGACGCCCGTCGCACCCGGCGCTGGCAAGCCCGACCTCGGGCGCGATCCATTCTTCTCCGAAGTCAACAGCGAGCTTGCCGACAAGGGCTGGCTCGTCACCTCCACCGACGAGCTCATCACCTGGGCGCGCACGGGCTCGCTGATGTGGATGACGTTCGGGCTCGCCTGCTGCGCGGTGGAGATGATCCAGCTCTCGATGCCGCGCTATGACGTCGAGCGCTTCGGCTTCGCGCCGCGCGCCTCGCCGCGGCAGTCGGACGTGATGATCGTCGCTGGCACGCTCACCAACAAAATGGCGCCGGCGATCCGCAAGGTCTACGACCAGATGCCCGAGCCGCGCTACGTCATCTCCATGGGCTCCTGCGCCAATGGCGGCGGCTACTATCACTATTCCTACTCGGTGGTGCGCGGCTGCGACCGCGTGCTGCCGATCGACATCTATGTTCCCGGCTGCCCGCCGACGGCCGAGGCGCTGCTTTACGGCGTGCTGCTCCTGCAGCGGAAGATCCGCCGCACCGGCACGATCGAGCGCTAGGACATGAACGCGTTCTCGCCCATGAAGCGCGGTCTCGCAGAGATTGCCGCGCGCGTCGGCGAAGTGCTCGGGGCGCGCATCGAATCGCAGCAGATCGCGTTCGAGGAGCTTGCGATCACCGTCGCGCCGGACGCGATCGTCGAGGTGGTGACTTTGCTCCGCGACGACCCGGAGCTCAGGTTCATCTCCTTCATCGACATCTGCGGCGTCGACTGGCCGGAGCGCGAGAAGCGTTTCGACGTGGTCTATCACTTCCTCAGCCCCCATACGAACCATCGCATCCGCATCAAGGTGCCGGTCGACGCGGATACGGCCGTGCCCTCCATCAGCGAGGTGTTTCCAGGGGCGACGTGGTTCGAGCGCGAGGCCTACGATCTCTACGGCATCCTGTTCTCCGGCAACCCTGACTTCCGCCGCATCCTCACCGACTACGGGTTCCGCGGGCATCCGCTCAGGAAGGACTTTCCGCTGACGGGCTTCGTCGAGGTGCGCTACTCGAACGAAGAGAAGCGCGTCGTCTACGAGCCGGTGAAGCTCCCGCAGGAGTTCAGGAATTTCGATTTCCTCTCTCCCTGGGAGGGGACGGATTACGTATTGCCGGGCGACGAGAAGGCGAAGGGTGAATAGTCAGTGGTGAATGGTGAGTGGTGAGTAGGAACGGGATGTGGAGACGACTGCCGTCAGCTCATACCGCGACCTGCGCGTTTGGCAGGATGCCATGACGCTGGCGACCGTTTGCTACGGCCTGACGAAGGAATTCCCGAAGGAAGAGACTTTTGGAATGTCCTCGCAGATCCGGAGAGCGGCAGCGTCGATCGCTGCGAATATCGCGGAAGGACACGGGCGCGAGCAGACGCGCTCGTTCATTCAATATTTGCGCATGGCGCAAGGCTCTTTGAAGGAACTGGAGACGCACCTCCTTTTGTCGGAGCGAGTTGGGCTTGTGGGGACGAAGAAGGTGGCTCCCCTGCTTGCAAGCTGTGACACACTGGGAAAGATGCTTCGCGCCTACATTCGCTCTCTCCAGAAGCGCGCCGCGGAGGCCTAGAGATGCCTTCCTATTCACTATTTACCACTCACCACCCACTGGCGATGCGCCATGCCTGAAGCCGACGTCCGCAACTTCAACATCAATTTCGGGCCGCAGCATCCGGCGGCGCACGGCGTGCTGCGCCTCGTTCTGGAGCTCGACGGCGAGGTGGTGGAGCGCGTCGATCCGCATATCGGGCTGCTTCACCGCGGCACGGAAAAGCTGATCGAATACAAGACCTACCTGCAGGCGATGCCCTATTTCGACCGGCTCGACTACGTCGCGCCGATGAACCAGGAGCATGCGTTCTGTCTCGCCACGGAGCGGCTGCTCGGCATCGAGGTGCCGCGGCGCGGCCAGCTCATTCGCGTGCTCTATTCGGAGATCGGACGGCTCCTTTCGCATCTTCTGAACGTCACCACGCAGGCGCTCGACATCGGCGCGCTGACGCCGCCGCTCTGGGGTTTTGAGGAGCGCGAGAAGCTGATGGTCTTCTACGAGCGCGCCTCGGGGAGCCGCATGCATGCGGCGTATTTCCGGCCGGGCGGCGTGCATCAGGACCTGCCGCCGAAGCTCGTCGACGACATCGGCGCGTTCTGCGATCCGTTCCTGAAGGTCTGCGACGATATCGAAACCCTGCTCACCGAGAACCGCATCTTCAAGCAGCGTAACGTCGATATCGGCGTCGTGCCGCTCGACGAAGCGTGGCGGCGCGGCTTCTCGGGCGTGATGGTGCGCGGCTCAGGCGCCGCCTGGGATCTCCGGAAAGCGCAGCCCTACGAGTGCTACCCGGAGATGGAATTCGACATACCGGTCGGCAAGAACGGCGACAATTACGACCGCTACCTGATCCGCATGATCGAGATGCGTCAGGCGACGCGCATCATGAAACAGTGCGTGGAGAAGCTCTCGTCAGCGGAAAATGCCGGGCCGGTCTCCGTCGTCGACAACAAGATCGTGCCGCCGAAGCGGGCCGAGATGAAGCGCTCGATGGAGGGGCTGATCCACCACTTCAAGCTCTACACCGAAGGCTTCCACGTACCGGCCGGCGAGGTCTACGCCGCGGTCGAGGCGCCGAAGGGGGAGTTCGGCGTCTATCTGGTGTCGGACGGCACCAACAAGCCCTATCGCTGCAAAATCCGGGCGCCGGGCTTCGCGCACCTGCAGGCGATGGACTACATGTGCCGCGGGCACATGCTGGCCGACGTCTCCGCCGTGCTCGGGAGCCTCGACATCGTGTTCGGCGAGGTGGATCGCTAGGGGCAAATAGCGCTGCGCTCGCCTGGGTGCTTCTGACCGCCCTGGGGCTGGGATTGCCCCAGATCTTTGGAATTCTGTCGCGGGGCCGGGGCTGGCCTTTCTGAGCCGAAATGCTAGAACCGCTCTAATCCCAAGACGACCTAGAATCGCAACGGACGACGAGAGTTATGGCCGCGCGCCGCCTTGCTGAAACGCAGCCCGACAGCCTTTGCCTTCACGGCCGAAAACCGTGCCTGGGCGGAGCGGGAGATCGCCAAGTTTCCGGAGGGCCGCCAGGCCTCGGCGGTGATCGCGCTTCTTTGGCGGGCGCAGGAGCAGGAGGGCTGGGTCACCAAGCCGGCGATCGAGGCGGTCGCCGAGATGCTCGGCATGCCGCTGATCCGCGTGCTGGAGGTCGCGACCTTCTACACGATGTTCCACCTGGAGCCGGTCGGCGCCAAGGCGCACATCCAGGTGTGCGGCACGACGCCCTGCATGCTGCGCGGGGCCGGCGAACTGATCGACGTTTGCAAGAAGCGCATCCATCACGACCCGCATCACCTCTCCGCCGACGGCGCGTTCTCCTGGGAGGAGGTGGAGTGCCTCGGGGCCTGCGTGAACGCGCCGATGATCCAGGTGTCGAAGGACACCTACGAGGATCTGACGCCGGAGATTTTCGAGTCGCTGCTCGACGCCTTCGGGCGCGGGGAGACGCCGGCGCCCGGCCCGCAGATCGGGCGGCAGAATTCGATGCCGATCACCGGGCTGACCTCGCTGACTGAGATCGACTACGCGGCCGACGACGTTGCCGCCGAAGCGCGCGGCGTCCGGCAGCACGAAAGGCTGACGATGCTCGCCGACAAGGACCGCATCTTCAAGAACCTCTACGGCCTGCACGATCCGGGCCTGAAGGGCGCGCGCTCGCGCGGCGCCTGGGACGGCACGAAGGCGATCCTGGAGAAGGGCCGCGACGGGATCGTCGAGGAGATGAAGAAATCCGGGCTGCGCGGCCGCGGCGGGGCGGGCTTCCCGACCGGGCTCAAATGGTCGTTCATGCCGAAGGAGATCGGCGACCGCCCGCACTATCTCGTCGTCAACGCCGACGAGTCGGAGCCCGGCACCTGCAAGGACCGCGAGATCATGCGGCACGACCCGCATCTTCTCGTCGAGGGCTGCCTGATCGCCTCCTTCGCGATGGGCGCGCACGCCGCCTTCATCTACATCCGCGGCGAATATATCCGCGAGCGCGAGGCGCTGCAGCGCGCGGTCGACGAAGCCTACGAGGCGAAGCTCATCGGCAAGGACAATGTCCACGGCTGGGACTTCGACATCATCGTCACGCACGGCGCCGGCGCCTATATCTGCGGCGAGGAGACGGCGCTGCTCGAAAGCCTCGAAGGCAAGAAGGGCCAGCCGCGGCTGAAGCCGCCGTTCCCGGCGAATATGGGCCTCTACGGCTGCCCGACCACGGTCAACAACGTGGAATCGATCGCGGTCGCGCCGGACATCATGCGGCGCGGCGCGGACTGGTTCGCGAGCTTCGGCCGCCCGAACAATCTCGGCACCAAGCTCTTCAACATCTCCGGCCACGTGAACGCGCCGTGCACGGTCGAAGAGGCGATGTCGATCCCGTTCCGCGAGCTGATCGAGAAGCATGCGGGCGGCGTGCGCGGCGGCTGGGACAATCTCCTCGCCATGATCCCCGGCGGCTCGTCCTGCCCGATCATCCCGGCGCATCAGTGCGACACGGCGATCATGGATTTCGACGGCATGCGCGAGCTGAAGTCGAGCTTCGGCACGGCGGCCGTCATCGTCATGGACAAGTCGACCGACGTCGTCCGCGCCATCACGCGCATCTCCTACTTCTACAAGCACGAGAGCTGCGGCCAGTGCACGCCGTGCCGCGAGGGCATGGGCTGGATGTGGCGGGTGCTTGAGCGCATGTGCCGCGGCGAGGCGGAGAAGCGCGAGATCGACATGCTGCTCGAAGTGACGACGCAGATCGAGGGTCACACGATCTGCGCCTTCGCCGACGGCGCGGTGTGGCCGGTGCAGGGGCTGATCCGGCACTTCCGCCGCGAGATCGAGAGACGGATCGACGAATTCACGGCCAATCCGAAGCCGGCCGAGGCGATCATGCAGGCGGCGGAGTGAGCGCGATGAAGCTGCACAAGACCAAGGAGCGTCTCGACGCGAACGATGTGGACCTCTCGGGCTCGTCGTTCGACAACGTGAATTTGTCGGGCTGCACCTTCCACAACATCAACCTGTCGGGCGCGACGTTCGACGACATCAACATGTCCGGCTGGCGGGTGAACGACGTGAACCTTTCTGGGCTGAAGCTCACGAAGGTCAATCTTGCCGGCGCATCGATCAGCGGCGGGCGCTACGACGGGATGACGATCGACGGAATCGAAGTGACGGAACTGCTCGCGGCTTATCGGGCGAGCGGAAAAGAAGCGGCGGAGTAGAAATGTTCGGTCGCACGGAACAGGCAACGACCAAGAAACCGAAACGGAGAGACGCATGCCCAAGACCGGAGCGAAGCCGCGCTCGACGGAGCGCACGCAGCAAGGCGAAGACGGTCAGCGTCCGGCGCGCCGGCGCTGGAGACGCGTCGCGCGCACGATCTGGCCGACGATCGTCGAGGAAGTCGATGCGCGGCGAGCCCGGCCGGGCTGAAGCTGCCCGATCCGGCGGCATTCCGTCGAGCGGACGTCGTCGGCGTCCGCTGAGCGCAGCCGGAGACGGACGAGCGGCAGCCGCATCGACGATCTCGCGACGCGCGATCTCGTCGCGATCGTGCAGAACGGCGGCAGCCTCGAGGTCGACGGGTCGCGATACACCTCCGACGAGCTCGCGCTGCTGGCGGAGAACGTCACCGAGCAGGCGCATCTCAAGATCAACAACAGCGGCAGCTTCTCGGCCAAGGAGCTCGCGGCGATCGCGCAGACCGGGCCGGGACAGGTGATCTTCGCCTGAGGCGAAACTGGAACGGGAATGGCAGACCTTCGCAAGCTCATCGTCGACGGCACGGAAGTCGAGGTTCCCGCCCACTACACGCTGCTGCAGGCGTGCGAGGAGGCGGGGGCGGAGATTCCGCGCTTCTGCTTCCACGAGCGGCTGTCGATCGCCGGCAATTGCCGCATGTGCCTGGTGGAGCTGAAGGGCGCGCCGAAGCCGGTCGCGTCCTGCGCCTGGGGCGTGCGCGACTGCCGTCCCGGCCCGAACGGCGAGCCGCCGGAAGTGCTGACGCGCTCCAAGCTCACCAAGAAGGCGCGCGAAGGGGTGATGGAGTTCCTGCTCATCAACCACCCGCTCGACTGCCCGATCTGCGACCAGGGCGGCGAGTGCGACCTGCAGGACCAGGCGATGGCCTACGGCGTCGATTCCTCGCGCTTCGCAGGAGAACAAGCGCGCGGTCGAGGACAAGTATATCGGCCCGCTGGTGAAGACGATCATGAACGCGCTGCATCCATTGCACGCGCTGCATCCGCTTCTCCACCGAGGTCGGCGGGCGTGTCGGAGCTCGGCGCGACCGGCCGCGGCGAGGACATGGAGATCACCACCTACCTCGAGCGGGCGATGACCTCGGAGCTGCAGGCGAACGTCGTCGACCTCTGCCCGGTCGGCGCGCTCACCTCCAAGCCCTATGCGTTCAAGGCGCGGCCGTGGGAGCTTTCGAAGACGGAATCGATCGACGTCATGGACGCGCTCGGCTCCAACATCCGCGTCGACGCGCGCGGCAAGGCGGTGATGCGCATCCTGCCGCGCCTGAACGAGGCGGTGAACGAGGAGTGGATCTCCGACAAGACGCGCCACTGCGTCGACGGGCTCGGCGTGCAGCGCCTCGACCAGCCTTATCGTGCGCGCGAACGGCAGGCTGCACGCGGCGACCTGGCAGGAGGCGTTCGCCGCGATCGCGCAAGCGCGTCGCGCGCCACGTCGGGCGCGAAGATCGGCGCGCTCGCCGGCGATCTCGCGAGCGTCGAGGAGATGCTACGCGCTGAAGCTCCTGATGCAGGCGCTCGGCTCGGAGAACATCGACTGCCGGCAGGACGGCGCGGCGCTCGATCCGTCGCTCGGACGCGGCAGCTATATCTTCAACGCGACGGTCGCCGGCATCGAGAGCGCCGACGCGGTGCTGATCGTCGGCTCCAATCCGCGCAAGGAAGCGCCGGTCCTGAACGCGCGCATCCGCAAGCGCTGGCGCGCTGGCAGGCTTCCCGTCGCCGTGATCGGCGAGAGCGCCGACCTGACCTATGCCTACGAGCATCTCGGCGCCGGACCGGATTCGCTGTCGCGGCTCGTCGGCGGGCGAGGGCGGCTTTCTACGAGAAGCTCAAGGCGGCGAAGCGCCCGCTCATCATCGTCGGGCAGGGCGCGCTGACACGGCGAGAACGGCGCGGCGGTCCTCTCCGCCGCGGCGAAGCTCGCGCTCGATGTCGGCGCGGTGGCGGACGACTGGAACGGCTTCTCCGTGCTGCACACCGCGGCGTCGCGGGTCGGCGGCGCTCGACCTCGGCTTCGTGCCGGGGAAGGGCGCGGTCGGAGCAGCGCGAGATCGCTGTCCGGCGCGGCGAAGCTCGATCTGCTCTTCCTGCTCGGCGTCGACGAGGTCGCGGTGCCGGACGGCGCCTTCGTCGTCTATCTCGGGACGCATGGCGACCAGGGCGCGCACCGCGCCGACGTGATCCTGCCCGGCGCCGCTTACACTGAGAAATCAGGGACTTACGTCAACACCGAGGGCCGCGTGCAGATGGGCAACCGCGCCGCGTTCCCGCCCGGCGACGCGCGCGAGGACTGGTCGATCCTGCGCGCGCTTTCCGGCGTGCTCGGCAAGACGCTGCCCTTCGACAGCCTGGCGCAGCTTCGCGCGCAGCTCTACCAGGCGCATCCGCATTTCGCGGCGGTCGACGAGATTCTGAGCCGGCGCGCGCGCCGACATCGAGCGCCTCGCGGCGCTCGGCGGCGCGATTGGCGGCGCGGCCTTCGCGAGCCCGATCCGCGATTTCTATCTGACCAACCCGATCGCGCGCGCCTCGCAGGTGCTTGCCGAATGCTCGGCGATGCATCTCGGCCCGGCGGCGGAGGCGGCCGAATAAGATGGGCGTCTTCGTCAGCGACTATCTGATCCCGGGCGTCCTCATCGTCATCGAAAGCGCGGTGCTGATGGTCGTGCTGCTGATCGTCGTCGCCTATCTGCTCTATGCCGACCGCAAGATCTGGGCGGCCGTGCAGATTCGGCGCGGGCCGAACGTCGTCGGCCCCTGGGGGCTGCTCCAATCCTTCGCCGACCTCCTGAAGTTCGTGCTGAAGGAGCCGGTGATCCCGTCGGCGTCGAACAAGGCGATCTTCCTGCTCGCGCCGCTCGTCTCGACGGTGCTCGCGCTCTCCGCCTGGGCGGTGATCCCGGTCTCGGCCGGCTGGGTGGTCGCCGACATCAATGTCGGCATCCTCTACGTCTTCGCCATCTCCTCGCTCGAGGTCTACGGCGTCATCATGGGCGGCTGGGCGTCGAACTCGAAATACGCCTTCCTCGGCGCGCTCCGCTCGGCCGCGCAGATGGTCTCCTACGAGGTCTCGATCGGCTTCGTCATCATCGCCGTGCTTCTGTGCGTCGGCTCGCTCAACCTCTCCGACATCGTGCTCTCGCAGACCGACGGGCTCGGCACGATGTTCGGGCTGCCGAACAGCCTGCTCGACTGGCACTGGCTGTCGCTCTTCCCGCTCTTCATCATCTTCTTCATCTCCGGGTTGGCGGAGACGAACCGGCCGCCCTTCGACCTGCCGGAGGCGGAATTGGAGCTCGTCGCCGGCTTCATGGTCGAATACGCCTCGACGCCGTACATGATGTTCATGCTCGGCGAATACGTCGCCGTCACGCTGATCTGCGCGCTGACCACGATCCTCTTCCTCGGCGGCTGGCTGCCGCCGATCGCGGTCGCGCCGTTCACCTGGGTGCCGGGATCATCTGGTTCGTGCTCAAGGTCTGCTTCGTCTTCTTCATGTTCGCCATGGTGAAGGCGATCGTGCCGCGCTACCGCTACGACCAGCTGATGCGGCTCGGCTGGAAGGTCTTCCTGCCGATCTCGCTGGCGCTGATCGTCATCGTCGCGATCGTGCTGCAAGCGACGGGCTGGGGCGGGTTGCCGGGAGGGGCGTCCTGATGTCGCTCGCCCTGATCGGTGCGCTCGTCGGGCTGGCCTTCGCGGCGGTCGAATACGTGCTTTTCGGCGCGCTTTTGGCGCGTACGCTGAGGCGCGGCGCAAAGGGCGCCGGGCCGGCGATCCTCGACCTCGTGCGCAAGGCGCAGATCATTCTCTTTCCGATTGCCGGCTATTTCGTCGGCTCGCTCTTCGCGGGGCAGAACGGAGGCTCATGATGGGCAAGCTCGCGCAGGCCTCGGGTTCACTGCTCCTGAAGGAGTTCGTCTCGGCGACGTGGCTGGCGACGAAATATTTCTTCGGGCCGAAGGCGACGATCAACTACCCCTTCGAGAAGGGGCCGGTCAGCCCGCGCTTCCGCGGCGAGCACGTGCAGCGCCGCTATCCGAACGGCGAGGAGCGCTGCATCGCCTGCAAGCTCTGCGAGGCGATCTGCCCGGCGCAGGCGATCACCATCGAGGCGGGTCCAAGGCGCAACGACGGCACGCGCCGCACGGTGCGCTACGACATCGACATGGTGAAGTGCATCTATTGCGGGTATTGCCAGGAATCCTGCCCGGTCGATGCGATCGTGGAGGGGCCGAATTTCGAATTCGCGACGGAGACGCGCGAGGAGCTCTACTACGACAAGGCGAAGCTGCTCGCGAACGGCGACCGCTGGGAGCGCGACATCGCCAAGAACATCGCGCTCGACGCGCCGTATCGCTAGGCGGCTGGGGGGACGGAAATGGCATCCACCACATCCCTCATGCTGGGGTGCCCGCCGGTGCGCCGGTGGACGGCGCACGCCTGCTCGACTAAGAGAGCCGCGGCCGGGGAATCTGCCCGGGCCTCCCGCCGGAAGCTCGCATGATCCTGCAGCCGCTCTTCTTCTACCTGTTCTCGATCGTGACCGTGGCGGCGGCGTTCATGGTCATCGCGTCGCGCAATCCTGTGCATTCGGTGCTTTTCCTGATCCTCGCCTTCTTCAACGCGGCCGGGCTCTTCATCCTGCTCGGGGCGGAGTTCTTGGCGATGATCCTGGTCGTCGTCTATGTCGGCGCGGTCGCGGTGCTCTTCCTCTTCGTGGTCATGATGCTCGACGTCGATTTCGCCGAGCTGCGCGAGGGCTTCCTGCAGTATCTCCCGATCGGGGGACTGGTCGGGGTGATCCTTCTGATCGAGCTGGTGCTGGTGCTAGGCGGTGCGCTCGTCTCGCCCGGCGAGATCGCCGGCGCCGCCCCGACACCGCCCGCCGACCAGGTGACCAACCTCGCCGCGATCGGCGCGCTCCTCTACACGCGCTACATCTTCTTCTTCCAGATGGCGGGGATGATCCTGCTCATCGCCATGGTCGGGGCGATCGTGCTGACGCTCCGCCACAAGGAGAACGTGAAGCGCCAGAGCATCGCGGTGCAGGTGGCGCGGTCGCCGAAGACGGCGGTCGAGGTCATGCACCCGGAGACAGGAAAGGGCCTTTCCGGATGACGATCGGTCTCGGCCACTACCTGATCGTCGCGGCGATCCTCTTCACGCTCGGGGTTTTCGGGATCTTCCTCAACCGCAAGAACGTCATCATCATCCTGATGGCGATCGAGTTGATCCTGCTCGCGGTCAACATCAACCTCGTCGCCTTCTCGTCCTTCCTGGGCGACCTGACGGGACAGATCTTTGCTCTGCTCGTGCTGACCGTCGCGGCCGCGGAAGCCGCGATCGGGCTCGCCATCCTCGTCGTCTTCTACCGCAATCGCGGAACGATCGCGGTCGAGGACATCAACATGATGAAAGGCTGAGCCCCCGTGTATTCGGCGATCGTCTTCCTGCCGCTTCTCGGCGCGATCATCGCGGGGATCATCGCGATCTTCGGCGCCGGCGCGCGGCATCCGGGCGGCGAGCCGAGCGACGGGCATGGCGATCATTCCGGCGGGCATGCGGGCGCGACGCATCACGATGCGCATGACGCCGCGCATGGGGATCACCACCCGGCGGCGCAGGGCTCGCGCGCTGCCGAACTCGTGACCTCCGCGCTTCTTGTCGTCTGCGCGGTCCTCTCCTGGGTGTCCTTCTTCCAGGTGGGGTTCGGGGAGGGCGAAGTCTTTTCGGTTCCGGTGTTCGCGTGGATCCACTCCGGGTCGCTCGTCGCCGACTGGTCGCTGCGGATCGACACGCTGACCGTGGTGATGCTGGTCGTCGTCAACACCGTGTCGTCGCTCGTGCACATCTACTCGATCGGCTACATGGCGCACGATCCGCACCGGCCGCGCTTCTTCGCGTATCTCTCGTTCTTCACCTTCGCCATGCTGATGCTGGTGACGGCGAACAACCTCGTGCAGATGTTCTTCGGCTGGGAGGGCGTCGGCCTCGCCTCCTATCTGCTGATCGGCTTCTGGTACGACCGTCCGTCGGCGAACGCGGCGGCGATCAAGGCTTTCGTGGTCAATCGCGTCGGCGATTTCGGCTTCGCGCTCGGTATCTTCGGCGTCTTCTATCTGTTCGCCTCGGTCGACCTCGACACGATCTTCGCCAACGCGGCGTCGGTCGCAGAGGGCAAGGACGTCGTCCTCAACATCTTCGGCTACGCCTTGAACGGGCAGGGCGCGATCACGATCGTCGCGCTTCTTCTCTTCATGGGCGCGATGGGAAAATCGGCGCAGGTGCCGCTCCACACCTGGCTCCCGACGCCATGGAGGGCCCGACGCCCGTCTCCGCGTTGATCCACGCCGCGACCATGGTGACGGCCGGGGTGTTCATGGTGGCGCGGCTTTCGCCGATCTTCTCGCTGTCGGAGACGGCGCTTGCGGTCGTCATCCTGGTCGGCGCGATCACAGCGTTCTTCGCCGCAACGGTCGGCTTAGTGCAGAACGACATCAAGCGCGTCGTTGCCTACTCGACCTGTTCGCAGCTCGGCTACATGTTCGTGGCGCTCGGTGTCGGCGCCTATCCGGTGGCGATCTTCCACCTTTTCACCCACGCTTTCTTCAAGGCGCTGCTCTTCCTCGGCTCGGGCTCGGTGATTCACGCCGTCTCCGACGAGCAGGACATGCGCAAGATGGGCGGGCTGCGCAAAGTGATCCCCATCACCTACTGGATGATGATCGCCGGCACCCTGTCGCTGATCGGCTTTCCTCTCACCGCCGGCTACTTCTCGAAGGACGCGATCATCGAAGCTTCGCATGCGGGCGGAGCGGGCGTCGCCTTCTTCGCCTTCATCCTTCTCGTGATCGCCGCCGCCTTCACCTCGTTCTACTCCTGGCGCCTCATCTTCATGACCTTCCACGGCACGCCGCGCGCGCCGAAGGAGGTGATGGACCACGCACATGAGAGCCCGCAGGTGATGCTCGTGCCGCTCTACATTCTCGCGGCCGGTGCGCTTTTCGCCGGGCTGATCTTCGCCGGTCCGTTCATCGGCGAGGCTGCGGGCGAATTCTGGAAGGGCTCGCTCGTCCTCAACATGGATCTGATTGAGGCGATGCATCACACGAGCTTCTGGATCGGGATAGCGCCGACGATCGCGATGCTGCTCGGCTTCGCCGTCGCCTGGTGGTTCTATATCGCGCGACCGGAGACGCCGGTCTATCTCGCCGAAGAACAACGGGTCCTCTACCGCTTCCTCCTGAACAAGTGGTATTTCGACGAGGTCTACGACTTTCTGCTCGTTCGCCCCACGATGGCCCTCGGCCGGTTCCTGTGGAAGCGCGGGGATGGCTGGCTGATCGACGGCTTCGGGCCGGACGGCGTATCGGCGCGCGTCATCGATGTGACGCGCAACGTGGTCCGGCTGCAAACCGGCTACCTCTACCACTATGCCTTCGCGATGCTTCTCGGCATCGCGCTTCTCGTCACCTGGATGATGTTCGCGGGATGAGAAGAATGGCGAAGAAGATAAAAACCACAACGACGTTTAGGGGGCCGCATCCCCTGTTGTCGTCATGCCGGACTTGATCCGGGCATCCATTCCGTCACGCTTGGTGCCGAGCACGACAGTTACGGAATGGATGCCGGATCAAGCCCGGCAATGACGACTGGTGTTGAGGATGGCAGGCGATGAGCTGGCCGATCCTCTCCACCGTCACCTTCCTGCCGCTCGCGGGCGCAGCGATCATCTTCTTCCTGCTGCGCGGCGACAGCGAGGCGGTGAAGCGGAACATCCGCATCGTGACGTTCGGCGTCACGGTCCTGACCTTCCTCGTCTCGATCCTGATCTGGTGGAACTTCGATTCCTCCAATCCGGGCTTCCAGATGGTCGAGGAAGCCGGATGGACCGGCAGCTTCATGACCTACCGCATGGGGGTCGACGGCATCTCGATGCTGTTCGTGATCCTCACCACGTTCCTGATGCCGTTCTGCATCCTGGCGAGCTGGCGGGTCGTGCAGAACCGGGTGAAGGAATACATGATCGCGTTCCTGGTGCTCGAGACGCTGATGATCGGCGTCTTCACCGCGCTCGACCTCATCCTCTTCTACGTGTTCTTCGAGGCCGGGCTGATCCCGATGTTCCTGATCATCGGGGTATGGGGCGGACCGAGGCGCGTCTATGCCGCCTTCAAGTTCTTCCTCTACACACTGCTCGGCTCGGTGCTGATGCTGCTCGCCATGATGGCGATGTACTGGGATGCCGGCACGACCTCGATCCCGGTGCTCCTCACGCATCAGTTTCCGGCTTCGATGCAGACGTGGCTGTGGCTCGCATTCTTCGCGTCCTTCGCGGTGAAGATGCCGATGTGGCCGGTCCACACCTGGCTGCCGGACGCGCATGTCGAGGCGCCGACGGCCGGGTCCGTGGTGCTTGCGGCGATCCTCCTGAAGATGGGTGGCTACGGCTTCCTGCGCTTCTCGCTGCCGATGTTCCCGCTGGCGAGCGCCGACCTCGCGCCGCTCATCTACGCGCTCTCGGTCGTCGCCATCATTTACACGTCGCTGGTCGCGCTGATGCAGGAGGACATGAAGAAGCTGATCGCCTATTCGTCCGTCGCCCATATGGGCTTCGTCACGATTGGCATCTTCACGCTGACCGCACAGGGCGTGCAGGGCGGTATCTTCCAGATGCTCTCGCACGGCATCGTCTCGGGCGCGCTGTTCCTTTGCGTCGGCGTCGTCTACGACCGCATGCACACGCGCCAGATCGACGCCTATGGCGGGCTGGTGAACCGCATGCCGTGGTACGCTTTCGCCTTCATGGTGTTCACCATGGCGAATGTCGGGCTTCCCGGCACCTCGGGTTTCGTCGGAGAGTTCCTGACGCTGATCGGCGTCTTCCAGGTGAACACTTGGGTCGCGGTGCTCGCGACGACCGGCGTGATCCTTTCCGCCTGCTACGCGCTGTGGCTCTATCGCCGCGTCATCTTCGGCAAACTTGAGAAGGCGAACCTCGCCGGCATCCTCGATCTCAGCCTCAGGGAGAAGGTGATCCTCGTCCCACTTATCGTGCTCACCATCTTCTTTGGCGTCTATCCGCGGCCGATCATGGATGTGACGGCGGCCTCCGTGGATAATCTGATCCACAACTATCAGACCGCGGTGGCGCACGACGCCGCCACGACTGTGGCGAAGCGGTAGGGGGAAGCGATGTCGCCGGCCGACCTTCCCGCGCTCTCCACGGTCCTTCCGGAACTGATCCTCGCAATCGGCGCGCTCGTGCTTCTGATGATCGGCGCCTATGCCGGAGAGCGGGCCAATGCGGCGATCAACACGCTCGCCGTATTGATCCTCGCGGCGGCTGTCATCGCGGTTGTGTTCGGCGGCGGGGAGGGCGAAGCCTTCGGCGGCGCCTTCGTCGTCGACAGGTTCGCGCGCTTCCTGAAGGTCGTCGCGCTGATTGCCTCGGCGATCGCGATCATTATGACGGTTCGCTTCGCGCGGGCGGAACGCTTTAGCCGTTTCGAGTTTCCGGTGCTGGTGCTGCTCGCGACGCTCGGAATGATGGTGATGATCTCGGCCAACGATCTCATCACGCTCTATCTCGGCCTGGAGATGAACTCGCTCGCCTCCTACGTGGTCGCCGCGATCCATCGCGACAATGCGCGTTCGAGCGAGGCGGGGCTCAAGTATTTCGTTCTCGGCGCGCTCTCTTCCGGGATGCTGCTCTACGGTGCCTCGCTGGTCTATGGTTTCACCGGGCATACGGGATTTGAGGCCATTGCGGCAGCGCTCGAGGGTGGCCGCTCGGTCGGCCTTGTCTTCGGGCTCGTCTTCGTGCTCTCGGGCCTCGTCTTCAAAATCTCCGCCGTGCCGTTCCACATGTGGACGCCCGACGTCTACGAGGGGGCGCCGACGCCCGTCACCGCATTCTTCGCGTCCGCGCCGAAGCTTGCCGCAATGGCGCTGATCGTGCGCGTCGTCGTCGGACGCCTTCCAGCCGATCACGCCCGACTGGCAGCAGATCATCGCCTTCATCGCGATCGCCTCGATGGTGCTTGGCGCCTTCGCCGCGATTGGGCAGACCAACATCAAAAGGCTGATGGCCTATTCCTCGATCGGCCATATGGGCTACGCGCTGGTCGGTCTCGCCGCCGGCACGGAGCAGGGCGTGCAAGGCGTGATCGTCTATATCGTGATCTACATCGTGATGACGCTCGGCGCCTTCGCCGCAATCCTCGCCATGCGGCGCGGCGGCACGATGATCGAGGAGATCAACTCGCTCGCCGGACTTGCGCGCACCAAGCCGGCGATGGCTTTTCTGCTCGGCACGATCCTCTTCTCTCTCGCCGGGATCCCGCCGCTTGCCGGTTTCTTTGCCAAATATTACGTCTTCCTGGCCGCGATCCAGTCGGGGCTTTATCTTCTTGCCGTTATCGGCGTCGTCACAAGCGTGATCGGCGCCTACTACTATCTGAGGATCGTCAAGCTCATGTATTTCGACGAGCCTGATGCCGACTTCGAGGCGCTTCCGCCGGAGCTTGGCACGGTGCTCGGGATCTCGGGCATATTCGTGCTTGTTTTCGTGCTCTTCGCCGGTCCGCTTGTCGACGCTGCTGGCGCTGCCGCCCACAGCCTCTTCTAGCGGATGGCGTTCACCCTCGGCCCAAATGCGCAATCCGCCGGCTATCGTCTCGCCTTCTACGAGTCGGTCGGCTCAACCAGCAACGAAGCTTTCGCCTCGGCAAGGCTCGGTGATCCCGGCCGGCTCTGGGTCGTGGCGCTCGCCCAGACACAAGGCTACGGGCGGCGCGGCCGCTCCTGGCAGACGCTCAAAGGCAATCTCGCGACGAGTTTCTTGATGCTCGAAACCGACCTTGGCTCGATTGCCGCAACGCTCGGTTTCGCCGTGGGCCTCACGCTCGACACCGCGATCCGCTCTGTCGCCGGCATGGGGAAGAGGGGGACGAGGGGGTAAAGCTCAAATGGCCGAATGACCTCATTTTAGATGGCGCCAAGGCGGCTGGCATTCTGCTTGAGAGGGTGCCGCTCGTCGGCGCGCCAAACTGTGTGGTGATAGGCATCGGGGTAAATGTGCGGGAGGCACCGAAGGACTTGCCGTATCCTGTTACGTCGCTCGCCGCCTGCCGGATCGAGACGACGGCTGAGGAGCTGTTCGCAGCGCTCACTGACGCCTGGGTGGAGTTCGTCAACCTCTGGGACGGGGGTCGCGGATTTGCGGCGATCCGCGAGCGCTGGCTGAAGCGCGCTGCCGGGATCGGTGGGCCGATATCGGTGAAGATCGGCGAGGAGACCGTCAGGGGCACGTTCGAGACCATCGATTCAGAAGGGCGGCTCATCGTGCGCGGCGGCGATGGGTCGGCGCGCCCGATCAGCGCCGGCGACGTGCATTTCGGCGCAGCCGCCACGGCGGGGCGCTGATGGCCGCCGACGACCTAGTCTTCGTGCCGCTCGGCGGTGTCGGTGAGATCGGCATGAATCTCGGGCTCTACGGCTACGGGCGGGGCCGTGCGCGGAAATGGCTCGCCGTCGACATGGGCGTCGCTTTCGGCCACGAAGAGGTGCTTCCCGGCGTCGACGCCCTGCTTCCCGACATCAGCTTTCTTCTCGAGCGCAAAGAGAATCTCGTCGGCATCGCGATCACGCATGCGCACGAAGATCACTACGGCGCGCTTTTCGACTTCTGGCCGAAGCTGCAAGTGCCGGTCTTCATGACGCCTTTTGCGGCGGGGCTGCTTGAGGCGAAACGTGCCGGCGAGGCAAACGCTGCGAAGATCTCGGTCCGGATCACGCAGCAGGGCGAACGCGTTACGGCGGGGCCGTTCGAGGTCGAATTCGTCCCGGTCTCGCATTCGATTCCCGAACCGAACGCGCTGGCGATCCGCACGCCGCTCGGCACCGTGTTCCACACCGGCGACTGGAAGCTAGACCCGGCGCCCGGCGTCGGCCGCGCGACCGACAACGACCGCATCGCCGCGATCGGGGAGGAAGGCGTCCTCGCGCTTGTCTCCGATTCTACCAACGCCATCCGTGACGGGATCAGCCCGAGCGAGGGTGAAGTCGCGCGCGTGCTTGAGCGGCTGATTGCCGAGGCGCCGCACCGCGTCGCGGTGACGACGTTCGCATCGAACGTCGGGCGGCTTCGCGCCGTCGCCGAGGCGGCTTATCGCGCCGGCCGCGAAGTCGTCGTGGTCGGGCGCGCCATCCACCGCTCCGTCGATGTGGCGCGCGAGCTCGGCTACCTGGACGGCCTGCCTGAATTCCTCGATCAGAACGCCTACGCGCACCTGCCGCGCAACAAGGTCGTGGCGCTGATGACGGGGAGCCAGGGCGAGCCGCGAGCCGCGCTGGCGAAGGTTGCGGCGCGAGACCATCGGGCGCTCTCGCTGGCGCCGGGCGACCGCGTGATCTTCTCCTCCCGCACCATCCCCGGCAACGAGCGACCGGTGAACACGATCATCAACGCGCTCGTCGATTTCGGCGCAGAGGTCATCACCGACCGTGACGCGCTTGTTCACACGTCCGGGCACCCGCGGCGCGACGAGCTGCGGCAGCTTTACGATTGGCTGAAGCCGCGGATCGTCGTGCCGGTGCATGGCGAAGCGTTGCATCTTCACGAACAGGCCAAGCTCGCGCGCGCGGTCGGAATACCGCAGGTGATCGAGATCCGGAACGGTCACATGATCCGGCTCGCGCCGGACCCCGCAGAGCGCATCGAGAGCGTCGCGCACGGCAGGCTCTATCGCGATGGGAAGCTGCTCGTTTCGCATGAGGCAAGCGGCGTCGTGGAGCGAAGACGGCTCAGCTTCGGCGGCGTGATCAGCGTGGCGATTGTGCTGAGCGACACCGGCGACGTGCTCGAAGATCCGGTAGTCGCGCTACTCGGCCTGCCGGAATCCGATGCGGGGGGCGAGCTGTTGCGCGCGATCGCGGAGGAGGCGGTCGACGACGCGCTCGACGGGATGTCGAAACCGAAGCGGCGCGATGCGGAGGGTGTACGCGAAAGGGTGCGGCGATCGGTCAGGGGCGAGATCGAGGCGGCTTGGGGGAAAAAGCCGCAGATGATCGTCCATGTGACCCATGTGAGTGACTAGCGGTGCTCGGCCGTCTCAATCATGTCGCGATCGCGGTTCCTGATCTCGATGCTGCCGCGCGGGTTTACAGGGAGAAACTTGGCGCACGGGTCTCGGCTCCGCAGAGCCTGCCGGAACACGGGGTCAGAGTCGTCTTCGTCGATCTGCCGAACACGCGGATCGAGCTTCTGGCGCCGCTTGACGACGCCTCGCCGATCACCAAATTTCTCGAACGGCACCCGGAGGGCGGGATGCATCATCTCTGCTACGAAGTCGACGACGTCCGCGTCGCGCGCGATCGGCTCAAGCGCGAAGGCGCACGCGTTCTCGGCGACGGCGAGCCCAAGACCGGCGCGCATGGAAAGCCGGTGATCTTCCTCAGCCCGAAAGACTTCTGCGGGACGCTGATAGAGCTCGAAGAGGCCGACTGATGGGCATCTTCCCTTCGATCGCCGTGTTCTTCGTGATCTGGTGGCTCTGCCTTTTTCTAGTGCTTCCTTTTGGAGTGAAAAGTCAGCACGAGACGGGCGATGTCGCCCTCGGCACCGATGCGGGAGCGCCGCACAGGCCGCGGCTTCTGGTGCGCGCACTCGTTACGACAATACTTGCGTCGATAATCTTCGCGGGAGTGTACATCTACTTCAACGTGTATCAGCTGAGTCTAGAAGACCTGATACACTGAAGTTGTATTCGGAAATTTCTGGGCCAGAAAAGAAAAAGAGCAAGGCATAGCCTTGCTCAAGACATTCGCGATTAGCCGTTCATCATGCTGGCGCTTGACGCGCTGTCTGACGAAAGTCCTCCCAAGACTTGGACCGCGAGTATTCGGTGTCAACGCACCTTCTTAGGGTTGGAACCATAGCCCATCAGAATCCGCCTGTCACTACCCTTCCGCGATGGTGCCGAAAATTTTGGCGGGATGCCCTATTTTGGCGCAGCCGGCAGGTTGCAAGGAAAGGTTGCTTGGGTCGAGCCTTGCCAAGCCGGAACCGATACGATCATGTCCCCCGAAAGCACCAACAATTCACGGCCCATGCAGCTCTCGCGCTTTTTCCTGCCGATCCTGAAGGAAACCCCCAAAGAGGCCGAAATCGTCTCGCACCGGCTGATGCTGCGTGCCGGCATGCTCAGGCAGCAGGCAGCGGGCATCTATTCCTGGCTGCCTCTCGGCTTTCGGGTTTTGAAGAACATCGAGCGGATCGTGCGCGAAGAACAGGACCGCGCCGGGGCTCTGGAAGTATTGATGCCTACCGTCCAATCGGCAGAGCTTTGGCGGGAGAGCGGCCGCTACGAAGACTACGGCAAGGAGATGCTCCGGATCGTCGACCGCCATGAGCGCGACATGCTCTACGGCCCGACCAACGAGGAGATGATCACCGACATCTTCCGCGCCTATGTGCGCTCGTATCGCGACCTGCCGTTGAATCTCTACCACATCCAGTGGAAATTCCGCGACGAAGTGCGGCCGCGTTTCGGTGTCATGCGCGGGCGCGAATTCCTGATGAAGGACGCCTATTCCTTCGATCTGGATTTTGCAGGGGCGAAGGCTGCCTATAACCGCATGTTCGTCGCCTATCTCCGGACGTTTTCGCGGCTCGGCTTGAAGGCGATTCCGATGCGCGCCGAATCCGGGCCGATTGGCGGCGACCTCAGCCACGAATTCGTCATCCTCGCGGAAACCGGCGAGAGCGCCGTCTATTGCGACCGTGACCTGCTCGATCTCGAAGTGCCGGGTCCGGACACCGATTTTCGCGGCGACCTTTCGCCGATCGTCGACCGCTGGACCGCGTCCTACGCGGCGACTGACGACATGCACGACGAAGCGGCCTTTGCGGCGCTGCCCGAGGCGCGCCGTGTCAGCGCGCGCGGCATCGAGGTCGGCCACATCTTCTATTTCGGTACCAAATACTCGGTGCCGATGCGCGGCCATGTCGCAGGGCCCGACGGGGCGGAGCATCCGGTCCATATGGGCTCCTACGGCGTCGGTGTCTCGCGCCTCGTCGGCGCGATCATCGAAGCGAGCCATGACGACGATGGGATTATCTGGCCGGACAGCATCGCGCCGTTCTCCGTCGGGCTCATCAACCTGAAACCTGGCGACGCGGTGACGGACGAAGTGTCCACCGGTTTGGTGACGCGCCTCGAAGCGGCCGGCATTTCGGTGCTATACGACGACATCGACCAGCGGGCGGGCGCGAAGTTCGCCTCCATGGACCTGATCGGTCTGCCGTGGCAGCTGATCGTCGGGCCGCGTGGGGCGAAAGCCGGAGAGGTCGAGATCAAGCGGCGGGCGACTGGCGAGCGCGAGACGCTTACGATTGACGGAGCGGTGATTCGTCTGACGACCGAGATCGCCGGGGAGAGCTGACATGGCGGAAGCCGCGGCCGACAAATTGAAGGCAACGCGGCCTTTCACGGCGTTCGAGTGGATCCTCGCACTGCGCTACCTGCGCCCACGCCGCAAGGAGGCCTTCATCTCCGTGATCGCCGGGTTCTCGTTCCTCGGGATCATGCTCGGCGTCGCGACGCTCGTCGTCGTGATGGCGGTGATGAACGGCTTTCGCGCCGAGCTTCTCGACAAGATCCTCGGCATCAACGGCCATATCATCGTGCAGCCGATCGAAAGCGACCTGACCGACTATGACATCGTCGCGAAGCGCATTTCCGAGGTGCCCGGCGTCAAGAGCGCGATGCCCATCATCGAAGGGCAGGCGCTCGCCTCCGGTCCGAGCACCGGAAGCTCCGGCGTGCTGGTGCGCGGCATCCGCGGCCCCGACCTCCTCAGCATGCAGAAGATATCGGGCAGCGTCGAGAACGGCGGCGGCCTGATGGACTTCGACAATTCCGGCGGCATCGCCATCGGAACGGGCCTCGCGCAGTCGCTCGGCGTCAATGTCGGCGACAAGGTCATGCTGATCAGCCCGCGCGGCGCCGTCACGCCGCTCGGCACGTCGCCCAGGATCAAGTCCTATCCGGTGGCCGCGATCTTCAACATCGGCATGTCGGAATACAATTCGACCTACGTCTTCATGCCGCTTTCGCAAGCGCAGCTCTACTTCAACTCGCCGGACGCCGTGCAGGCGATCGAAGTTTACCTGAACGACCCCGACCAGGTCGACACAATGCGCCCGGCCGTCGAAAAGGCAGCCGGTCGGCCGGTCTTCACGACAGACTGGCGCATGCGCAACGTGACCTTCTTCAGTGCGCTTCAGGTGGAGCGCAATGTGATGTTCACGATCCTCACGCTGATCGTGCTGGTCGCGGCGCTCAACATCATCTCCGGGCTGATCATGCTGGTGAAGGACAAGGGCCGCGACATCGCGATCCTTCGCACCATTGGCGCCACCCGGGGCTCGATCATGCGGGTCTTCTTCATCACGGGCGCGTCGATCGGGACGGTGGGCACCGTCGCCGGGCTCGTCATCGGAACGATCATCTGCCTCAACATCGAGTCGCTGCGCGAGTTCATCACCTGGGTCACGCGCACGGAGGTTTTCTCGCCGGAGCTCTATTTCCTTTCCACGCTCCCCGCCGACATGGACCCGACCGAGACGACCGCGATCGCGTTGTTGTCGCTCCTGCTCTCCTACCTCGCCACGATCTTTCCGGCATGGCGGGCGGCGCGGCTCGATCCGGTCGAGGCGCTGCGCTACGAATGAGCGAGGAGCTCGCACGCGTCGCACCCGAGAACCCGCTTATGGCGGGGGCGCTGAAGGCCGCGGCGCGCAAGAATGCACTTTCGCTCGAAGGCATCACGCGCGGCTACAGGACGGGCTCCGGCACGCTGCCTGTCCTGAAGGATGCGAACCTTTCCGTTGCCGTCGGCGAGATGGTGGCTTTAGTCGCCCCTTCGGGAGCGGGGAAGTCGACGCTGCTCCATATTGCCGGTCTGCTTGAGCATCCCGACGCGGGCGAGGTGTTGATCAGCGGCGAAGCGACGTCGCAGCTCGGCGACGACGGGCGGACCGCGCTTCGGCGTCGCCACATCGGCTTCGTCTACCAGTTCCATCATCTGCTCCCAGAGTTTTCGGCGCTCGAAAACCTGGTTCTGCCGCAGATGATCGCGGGCCTGTCCCGACGCGAAGCGGAAAGGCGCGGGCGCGATCTCCTCGCCTATCTGCGTATCGAGAACCGCGCATCGCATCGCCCGGCAGAGCTTTCCGGTGGCGAGCAGCAGCGCGTCGCGATCGCGCGCGCTGTGGTCAACGCCCCGCGGCTGCTCCTCGCCGACGAGCCGACCGGCAATCTCGACCCGCACACGGCCGATCATGTGTTCTCGGCGCTCAGGGAACTGGTGCGCGAATCGGGTCTGGCGGCGCTGATCGCCACGCACAACCATGCGCTGGCCGCCGAAATGGACCGAACCGTCACGATTGAAGACGGTGCGATCGTTCCGGCGCGAACCTCCTCTCTTTAAATAGCGATTTTCTGCAGCGGGTTGATGATCCCGCCAGAAGTCCTAGCTGTGGGGTAGCGGCAGGCCGACCTGGCACTCCCGACCACCCTCGCGGTGGGAGGCTCTGCGGCGAGCAACGCGTATGGGCGCTTGGTCCCGTGCGAAGCCACCTCAAGGAGAACCTCATGAAACTCAATTCTGCACTCGTTCAACGCACGCTCAGCGAGTTCGACGCGCAGGCGATCCCCGAAAATCATCCGGCGGTACCGCAGCTCAACCGGGTGTTCGGTGAGCACACGTTCTTTCTGAACAACAATGGATTGCACGTTGTCGAACCGGTCGAGACTGCGCAGGCCGAGCCGGACGCGGGCAAGGTCATCAAGCTCGCCGAATGGGGCGACGCGAACCGCAGCAGCCTGAAGCCGCATGAGCCGCAGCCGACCGACGTCGTGATCCCGTTCAAATCCGGTAATGGTTCCGACGCCTGACATCTGCGAAACTTTCCGGCGACAGCCTTCGCGGCCCTGATTCCACTAAGAGGCCGGTGCCGAGGCGGCTGCCGTCGGGAACGATCGCCAGCCATCCCGTGAGGTCCACCTGATGCCAGCTTTCAATACAGCTTTGATCGTCGGTGCGGGGGAGGGGCTCAGCGCTTCGCTTGCGCGATTGTTTGCACACGAAGGCATGAAAATCGCGCTCGCGGCGCGGCGGCCTGAGAAGCTCACGGCGCTCGCGAGCGCGAACGGGGCCAGCGTCTTCGCCTGCGATGCTTCCGATCCAGACCAGGTGGCGCGTCTTTTCGTCGACGTCGAGCGCGAGGTCGGTTCGCCGGACGTCGTCATC
Source organism: uncultured Alphaproteobacteria bacterium (assembly GCA_963805325.1). Taxonomy (GTDB): domain Bacteria; phylum Pseudomonadota; class Alphaproteobacteria; order Rhizobiales; family Afifellaceae; genus DASWJZ01. The sequence continues at coordinate 128,214 of CAWDTS010000002.1, forward strand.
TTCAACGCCAGCGCGCGGGCGCGCGGGCCGCTGGTGGAGCTCGAACCGAAAGAGGTTGAGCGGGCGCTGGCGGTTGGCGCATTCGGCGGCTTCCTTGTCGCGCAGCAGGCTGCGCGGCAGATGCTCCCACGCAGGCATGGGGCGATCTTCTTCACCGGCGCCTCGGCAAGCGTGAAGGGCTATGCCCAATCCGCGCCGTTCGCGATGGCGAAGTTCGCGCTGCGCGGTCTTGCGCAGAGCATGGCGCGAGAGCTCCAGCCGCAGGGAATTCACGTGGCGCACTTCGTCATCGACGGCGCGATCCGAAATCCGGGACGCGTCGAGCCGGCCGACAATCCGGATTCGATGCTCGACCCGGACGCTATCGCCGCCACTTACCTGAGCATCCTCAAGCAGCCGCGCAGCGCCTGGACCTGGGAGGTCGAACTCCGGCCCTGGGTGGAGAAGTTCTGAGTATCGGCCAGGGCGGCCGGGGGCCATTTAGGGGATAGCTTCGTATCGCCCCTGTGCGCGGCGGCCCGGAGGGGGTAATCCGTCTCCAGAGGAAAACATCTTGAACTCGCCGCGCTTCATCCATCTGAATTGCCACTCGGCCTATTCGCTGCTCGAAGGCGCGCTGCCGCTTGCGACTTTGGTCAAGCTCGCGGCCGAGGACGGCATGCCGGCGGTTGGCGTCACCGATACGGCGAACCTCTTCGGCGCGCTCGAATTCTCCGAGAAGGCGGCGCAAGCCGGCGTCCAGCCCATCATCGGCTGCAAGCTGCCGATCCGTTTCGAGCCCGAGGCGGATCTTGAGACGCGGCGGCCCGGTCCGCACCGCAAATCGCGTCACGTCGCGCCGCTCTTCCTGCTCGCCGCAACGGACGAGGGCTACCGCGGGCTGATCCGCCTCGTCACCAACTACTATCTCGGCGATGCGGGGCGGGCGGAGCCGATTCCGCTCGAGCTTCTTGGCTCCACCACGACCGGGATGATCGCAATGACAGGCGGTCATGACGGGCCACTTTATCCGATGCTCGCCGAGGGCGAGGTAGCGCTCGCGGAGACGCGGCTTGAAGCCTTGAAGGGCATCTTCGACGACAGCCTCTACGTGGCGCTGGAACGACACGGCCTCGATGTCGAACGTCGGGCGGAGGCGGCTGTCGTCGACCTCGCCTATAAGCTCGACCTCCCACTCGTTGCGACCAACGAGCCGTTCTTTCCGCGCGCCGGGGACTACGAGGCGCATGACGCCTTGCTGGCGATCGCGGAAGGCCGGCTGATCTCGAGCGACGACCGGCGGCGGCTCACGCCTGAGCACCAATTTGCCAGCCGCGCGGAGATGATCGCGCGCTTCAGCGATGTGCCGGAGGCTCTGGAGAACACGATCGAGATCGCGCGGCGCTGCCATACGCGCCCCCGCGTCGTGCGGCCGATCCTCCCGCGCTTCGCGGCGACCGCCGTCGATGCGGAGACGGCCGAGCGCGAGGAGGCGGACGAGCTTCGCCGGCAGGCGGAGGAGGGGCTTTCGCGACGCCTCGCAACGCAAGGGACGGCGGAGGGTTTTAAGGAAGAGGATTATCGCGCGCGCCTCGACTTCGAGCTCGGCGTCATCGCCACGATGAAGTATCCGGGCTACTTCCTGATCGTTGCCGACTTCATCAAATGGGCGAAGGCGCGCGGCATTCCTGTCGGGCCGGGACGCGGATCGGGCGCCGGCTCGGTCGTCGCCTGGGCGCTGACGATCACGGACCTCGATCCGCTGCGCTTCGGGCTCCTCTTCGAACGCTTCCTGAACCCCGACCGCGTGTCGATGCCGGACTTCGACGTCGACTTCTGCCAGGAACGCCGCGACGAGGTGATCGCCTATGTCGCCGAACGCTACGGCTCGGATCGCGTGGCGCAGATCATTACGTTCGGAACACTGCAGGCGCGCGCGGCGCTGCGTGACGTAGGGCGCGTGCTCGAGATGCCTTATGGACAGGTCGACCGGCTGTGCAAGCTCGTGCCGGCCGATCCGGCGAATCCGGTGACGCTGGAGAAGGCCATCGAAGGCGAGCCGCGCTTCGATGAGGCGCGCAAGCAGGAGCCCGTGGTCGACCGGCTCCTCACCATCGCGATGAAGCTCGAAGGCCTCTACCGCCACGCCTCGACGCACGCGGCGGGTATCGTGATCGGCGATCGGCCGCTCATGGAGCTGGTACCGCTCTACCGCGATCCGCGCTCGGTGCTTCCCGTGACCCAGTTCAACATGAAGTGGGTGGAGCAGGGGGGCCTCGTCAAATTCGACTTCCTCGGCCTGAAAACGCTGACGGTGCTCGAGCATGCCGTGAAGCTGATCAGGCGGCGCGGCACCGCGATCGACCTTGCGTCGATTCCGCTCGACGATGCGCCGACCTTCGCGATGCTGGCGCGCGGCGAGACGGTCGGCATCTTCCAGGTTGAAGGTCAGGGAATGCGGCGCGCCCTTGTCGGCATGCAGCCGGACCGGTTCGAGGATTTGATCGCGCTCGTCGCGCTCTACCGGCCGGGGCCGATGGCGAACATCCCGGTCTATTGCGCGCGCAAGCTCGGGCGCGAGGTCACAGATTACATCCACCCGAAGCTCGAACCGATCCTGAAGGCCACCTACGGCGTCATCACCTACCAGGAACAGGTGATGCAGATCGCGCGTGACCTTGCCGACTACAGCCTCGGCGAGGCCGACCTTCTGCGCCGCGCAATGGGCAAGAAGATCCGCTCGGAGATGGAGCAGCAGCGTGAGCGCTTCATCTCAGGCGCCGTCGCCCACGAAATCCAGCATGCCGACGCGGTCGCGATCTTCGACGCGTGCGCCAAGTTCGCCGACTACGGATTCAACAAATCGCACTCCGCGCCCTATGCGCTGATCACCTACCAGACCGCCTACATGAAGGCGAACCACGCGGTGGAGTTCCTGGCGGCGTCGATGACGCTCGACATGAACAACACCGACAAGCTCAACGAATTCCGGCTGGAAGCGCGGCGTCTCGGCATAGAGGTCGTATCGCCCGACGTGAACCGCTCCGGCGTCAGCTTCGAGGTCGAGGACGGCAAGATCATTTATGCGCTCGCGGCGCTGAAGGGCGTCGGTGCGCATGCCGTGGAGCATCTGGTCAGGGCGCGCGGCGACCGGCCTTTCTCCGACCTTGCCGATTTTGCGTCGCGCATCGATCCGCAGATTCTGAACCGCAAGGCGCTCGAATGCCTGGCGCAGGCGGGCGCCTTCGACAGCCTCGATCCCGACCGCGCCAAGGTGTTCGAGAACGTGGGCCGTGTGCTCGCCGCCGCGCAGGAGCGGACGGAGCGCGCCGCAAGCGGCAACTTCGACCTCTTCGGCGGCTCGGGCGAGCCGACGCGGCTCTTCTTCGTCGCCGCCGATCCGTGGGCGCCGTCGGAACGTCTGCAACGGGAATTCACGGCGATCGGGACCTATCTCAGTGCGCATCCGATCGACGATTACGCCACGCTCGCCGAGGCGCGCGGCGGGTTTACATGGAAGGCTTTCGAGGAGCGGCTTCGGTCAAGCCGCCAGTTCACAGCGAAGATTGCCGCGACCGTCGTCAGCCGCCAGGAGCGGCGGACGCGGAGCGGCGGACGGATCGGCATCGTCATGTTCTCCGATCCGACCTCACAGTTCGAGGCGACGGTCTATCAGGAGCGGCTTTCCGATTGGCGCGACCTGTTGGAAGTCGGCCATTCGCTTTTCGTCCAGATCGGCGGCGAGTTCGATCCGGAGACCGAGGAGATCCGCGCCCGTATCCAGAACCTCGAGCCGCTGGAAGCGCTCGCCGCGAAGAAGGCGCAGGCGATCAGCGTCTTCCTCGACGCGCCGGAGCCGGTCGAGCGCCTGGCGAGCCGGCTGGCCGAGGGGGAGGGGACGGTCTCCGTCGTTGCGCTCCTCGCCAAGTACGAGGTGGAGCTGAAACTCCCCGGCAATTACCGGATCACCCCGCAGATCGCCGGCGCCATCAAGGCGGTGCCGGGCGTCATTCACGTGGAAATGGGCTGACCCGGAAAACCACCGCGACGCGAGTGGGAAACTAGTATATTAGATAACGGCGAGACCGAGAACCAACTCGGTCCGCCAGGACTAAAACAGGGAGGACACGCAGTGAGACCAACCGCATTCCGTATTGCGTCATCCGTCGGCGCCGTCGCCTTTGCGACATTTGCCTGGGCTGCCCAGGCGCAGAATCTTGAGATCAAGACCAGCGACGTGCACGGGGAAGGCTACCCGACGACGGACGCCATCGCCTACATGGGCGACATGCTTTCGAAGTGGACCGGCGGCCGCATCACCGTGAACCTCTTCCCGAACATGCAGCTTGGCGGCGAAAAGGAAGCGCTGGAGCAGGTGCAGCTCGGAGCGCTTGAAATGACCCGCGTTTCGGTTGGCGTGGTCGGACCGATCGTCGACGATTTCAACGTCTTCAATCTGCCTTACGTCTTCAAAAGCCTCGACCAGCAGCACACGGTCGTCGACGGGGAGATCGGCACCGGGCTTCTGAACAAGCTCGAGCCGGCCGGGCTCATCGGCCTCGGCTACATGGATGCCGGCTCGCGCTCCTTCTACGTGAAGGGCAAGCAGATCGAGAAGCCGGGCGACCTTTCCGGCATGAAGATCAGGGTCATGCAGAACCCGATGTTCGTGGACATGGTGAACGCCATGGGCGGCAACGGCGTGCAGATCGCCTACAACGAGCTCTACACGTCGCTGCAGACCGGCGTGGTCGACGGCGCGGAGAACAACCCGCCGTCCTATGACGAAGGCAAGCACTACGAGGTCGCCGGCTACTACACGCTTGACGAGCACCTGATGGTGCCGGAGATCTTCGTCTTCTCAAAGAAGGTCTGGGACACGCTGTCGGCGACCGACCAGCAGCTCATCCGCAAGGCGTCGGAGCTTTGCGTCCTCAAGGAACGTGAGCTCTGGGCGGCGAAGGAGACGAAGGCGCTCGACGACCTGAAGGCGGCGGGCGTGCACATCGAAGCGAACCCCGACAAGACGCCGTTCATCGAGGCGACGCAGGCGGTGCGCGACAAGTACGGCGCGAAATACGCGGACCTGCTGAAGGCAATCAGCGCCGTCGAGTAAGGCGGACGCCTTTCGCGGGCGCGACTGCCGTCGCCCGGGTGCCGGCCTGAGCCGACATCCGGGCGTAATCGACAGCCGCGCCCGCTTCAGCCTGGGGGAACGCCGCATGCGACCGATCTACGTGCGCATCATGGACGCGCTCTATCTCCTCTGCATGGTGATCGCGATCGTGTCGGTGGTCAGCATGACCGTTCTGATCTTCGTCGGCGTGATCATGCGCTACATCTTCTACATGGGCGCGGCCTTCGCCGAGCCGGCGTCGATCTTCTTCTCCGTGCAGCTTACGTTGTACGGCGCGGCCGCGTGCTACCGTGCGAAGGCGCATCTCAGGATCCAGTTCTTCGCCGGTCTGTTGCCGCAGCGCGTCCAATGGATTCCGACGGCGCTCGTCACCTTGCTGATGGCGATGATCGCCGTTGCGATGATGTACTACGGCGCCGATCTCGTGCAGACGACCTGGTTCCAGGCGTATCCGGAGTTCAACTATATCCGCGTCGGCGCCGTCTACTCGGCCATTCCGGGCGGCGGCTTCATCCTGCTCCTCTTCATCATCGAGTTCGTCTTCTATCCCGACGCCATGGCCGCGGATGAAGCGGAGGAAGTGCGGCTGGCGCTTGAGCACGCCGAAGAAGAAGCGCGAAAGCTCGGTTATTAGGAGGGCGGTGAATCATGGGGGGACCATTCGCGCCGCTCGTTTTGCTCGGTAGCTTTTTCGCGCTGCTGATCCTCGGCATGCCGGTCGCTTTCGCGCTCGGCGTCGCCGCGCTGGTCGGCGCATTTTATGCGCATCTGCCGCTGGCGGCGGTGCTTCTGAAAGTCTCCGACAGCGTCGACGATTTTGCGCTGCTCGCGATCCCCTTCTTCGTGCTCGCGGGCGCGCTGATGGCCGAGGGCGGAATGGCGCGACGGCTCGTGGCCTTCGCCAACATCTTCGTCGGCTTCATGCGTGGCGGCCTTGCCATGGTGAACGTGCTCGCCTCGATGTTCTTCGGCGGCGTGTCCGGGTCGGCCGTCGCCGACACCTCGTCGATCGGGTCGATCATGATCCCGATGATGAAGAAGCAGGGCTACGACGACCACTTCGCCGTCAACCTGACGATTAGCGGAGCGACGCAGGGCATCGTCATCCCGCCAAGCCACAACGCGATCATCTATTCCTACGCCGCCGGCGGCGCCGTCTCCGTCGCGCAGCTTTTCCTGGCCGGCATCATCCCCGGCATCATGGTCGGCCTCTCGCTGATGGTGCTGTCGTTCATCATCTCGACCATACGCGGTTATGCGCGCGGAAATTTCGTGCCGATCCGCGAGGCGCTTCGCATCACGTGGGAGGCGCTCGCCGGGCTCGCCACCGTCGTCATCATCGTCGGCGGAATTCTAGGCGGCGTTTTCACGCCGACGGAATCGGCGGCGGTGGCGGCGGTGTGGGCGTTCTTCGTCACCATGTTCATCTATCGCGACCTCAAATGGCGCGACCTGCCGCGCGTGATGGTTGGCGTCATCAAGACCATCGCCATGGTGATGATCGTCATCGGCTTCGCCGGCAGCTTCGGCTACATGATGACGCTGATGCAAATACCGGCGAAGGCGACGCATCTGCTTCTCGAGATTTCCGGCAACCGCTACGTCATCCTGGCGCTGATCAACGTGCTGCTCCTGATCCTCGGCACGTTCATGGACATGGCGCCGCTGCTCCTGATCTGTACGCCGATCATGCTTCCGGTCGTCACGGCGATCGGGGTGAGCCCCATCCATTTCGGCATCATCATGATGCTGAACCTGTCGATCGGCCTGGTGACGCCGCCGGTTGGAACGGTGCTCTTCGTAGGCTGTGCTATCGGGAAGATTCCGATCGAGAAGGCGACGCGGCATCTGTGGCCGTTCTGGCTCGCGATGCTCGTGGTGCTGCTGCTGGTGACCTACTTCCCGTTCTTCGCGATGTGGATCCCGAGCCTGAAATACTGAGCCGGACTCAATCACTGGAGCCGTCGCCGAGCCCGCGGCCCTCTAAGACCGGCCCGCCGGTCGCGAAGTCGAAAGAGACGACCTTCGAATGGTCCGGCGTCGTCTCGCAGCGGAACGACAGGCGATACCAGTGGCCGGCGCTCAGGAACGCCGCTCCCTCGGCGATCATGAGGTTGCCGACGACCTTGGCGTCGGCAGTCGCGTAGGCCACGGCCCGCTCGGGCTTGAACTCTCTTTTTGCACGCGCGATCTGCTCCATCGCCTCCACGTCGCAGATCTGCTCAAAGCGCGCGTCCAGCGCGAGCGTACCCAAGCTCTTTCGCGCCGACCGGTTCAGCGCCTTGTCGGAGAAGAGCTTGGTGGCATGATCAAGGCGGAGGGGCACCTCCTGCGGCGGAATTCGCACTGGAGGAGGCGGAGGCGGCGGGGGTACGACCGGCGCCTCGGGTTTCGGGAGCGCGGAGACCTCCGGCTCGGAAACGAGCTCGACGGATATCTCTTCCGGCGGCAGGGGCGGCACCAACACCGGTCGCGGGAGGAGGTAAAGGAGGCCAAGGAGCGCCGCGGCGTGGAGGCCCGCCGACACCGCCAGGGGGAGGAGCCTGCGGGCGGGGGTCGTGGAATGCGCCAAGTGCGGCGGGACTCCCCCCTCCGGAGGCCCCGCCACGGGCGCGCTGTCGGGACGCGTTCGCGGTTGCAAAACCCCCCTCTCTCCCCTATATCCGCGCCATCTCACACGCGGGCATGAAGCTCTAATCCGGCTTTCCGGTGGCATCGGTCATTTGACCGGCGCCATTAGCCCGCGGCGGAAAAAACCGGAGAATTTCTATGGCGCTACCCGATTTTTCGATGCGCCAGCTGCTTGAGGCTGGCGTACATTTCGGTCACCAGACACATCGCTGGAACCCGAAAATGGGCAACTACATCTTTGGGGCCCGCAACAACATCCACATCCTCGACCTCGCGCAGACCGTGCCGATGCTCTATCGCGCGCTGCAGCAAGTGAGCGAGACGGTCTCCAAGGGCGGCCGCATCCTCTTCGTCGGCACCAAGCGGCAGGCATCGGAGGCGGTGGCCGACGCGGCGCGGCGCTCGGCGCAGTACTACGTCAACTCGCGCTGGCTGGGCGGCACGCTCACCAACTGGAAGACGATCTCCAAGTCGATCGACCGGCTACGGACCCTCGACCAGATGCTCGACGAGGGCGCGCAGGGCCTGACCAAGAAGGAGCGGCTCTCGCTCACGCGCGAACGCGACAAGCTGGTGCGCGCGCTCGGCGGCATCAAGGACATGGGCGGCGTGCCCGACCTGCTCTTCGTGATCGACACCAACAAGGAATTGATCGCCATCGCAGAGGCGCGTCGCCTCGGCATCCCGATCGCGGCGGTGGTCGATTCGAACAGCAACCCCGACGGAATCACCTTCCCGATCCCCGGCAACGATGATGCGGGCCGCTCCGTGGCGCTGTTTTGCGATCTCGTTGCACGTGCGGCGATTGACGGCATTTCGCGCGCGCAGGGCGAGAAGGGTGTCGACGTCGGTGCGTCCGAGGCGGGCGTCCCGGAGCCTGCGCTCGAAGGGGAAGCTTTCTCCGGAACCGACGAGAAGACAAACTCGGAGCACGCGCCCGCGACCTGACGCGGAGCTCTTCGAAACTTCCAATAAGATCGAAAGGACAGCCTGAAATGGCCATCACAGCGCAGATGGTGAAAGAGCTGCGTGAAAAAACCGGCGTCGGCATGATGGATTGCAAGTCCGCGCTGAACGAGACGAAGGGCGACATGGAGGCTGCAGTCGACTGGCTGCGGACGAAGGGCCTTTCCAAGGCAGCGAAGAAGGCGGGCCGCGTCGCGGCCGAGGGACTGATCGCAGTCGCCGGCTCCGGAAGCCGCGCGGCCATGGTGGAGCTCAACTCCGAGACCGACTTCGTGTCGCGGAACGACCAGTTCCAGACGCTCGTCAAGTCGGTGGCGGAGGCTACGCTCAGCACTGACGGCAGCGTGGATTCGGTGCTGAAGGCATCGCTCCCCAGTGGCGCGACAGTCGAAGGCGCCATCACCAAAGCGGTCGCGACCATCGGTGAGAACATGACCCTCCGCCGCGCCGCCATCGTTGCGGTCGAGAAGGGCGTCGTGGCGAGCTACGTGCACGCGGCGATCGCGCCGGGCCTCGGCAAGATCGGCGTTCTGGTCGGGTTGAAGTCCGATGGCGACGCGACGAAGCTCACGACGCTCGGCCGGCAGATCGCGATGCACGTCGCTGCAGCGAACCCGCTTGCAGTCGATTCCGATCGGCTCGACCCGGAGACGATCGCCTACGAGCGCCGCATCTTCGCAGAGCAGGCACGCGAGTCCGGCAAGCCGGAAGCGATCATCGAGAAGATGGTGGAAGGCCGGCTGCGCAAGTTCTACGAGGAATCGACTCTGCTCAAGCAGGCGTTCGTCATGGATTCGGAGCGCACCATCGAGGCCGTCCTGAAGGACGCCGCGAAGGATATCGGCGGGCCGGTCACCGTGACCGATTTCGTCGCTTTCCGGCTCGGCGAGGGTATCCAGAAGGATGGCGTGGCAGAATAAGGCCGGCGTCGCATTTGCCGGGAAAACCATGATTTGCAAGGGCGCCGACGTGAACTCGTCGGCGCCCTTGCCTTATGCGGTCGAGGCGGTCCGGCCTGGACCGCAACGAGTGAGGTCAAGAATGCCCCCGAGGCCGAAGCCCAAGCGGATTCTGCTCAAGCTTTCGGGAGAGGCGCTGCTCGGAAATCTTGACTTCGGAATCGACGATACCGCGCTTGCCCGCTTCGCCGGGGAGATCGCCGACGTAGCGCGGGCGGGAACCGAGGTCGCGGTCGTGATCGGCGGCGGCAATCTCTTTCGGGGCGTCGCCGTCTCCGCCAAGGGCGGCGACCGCGTGACCGGCGATCACATGGGCATGCTTGCCACGGTGATGAACGCGCTGGCACTTGAGGCAGCACTTGCCCACGAAGGCATGGAATCGCGCGCGCTCTCGGCGATCGAGATGCCGTCAATCTGCGAGACTTACGTGCACCGCCGCGCCGCATGGCACATGAGCCGCAAGGTCATCGTGGTGCTCGCCGGCGGCACCGGCAATCCGTTCTTCACGACAGACAGCGGCGCGGCGCTCAGGGCGCTTGAGCTTGAGTGCGACGCGCTTTTGAAAGGAACGCAGGTCGACGGTGTCTATTCGGCCGATCCGCGCCTTGACCCGAATGCCACCCGCTACGAGCATGTCACCTTCCGAGAGGCGATTTCCCAGGGACTTGCGGTCATGGATACGGCCGCCTTTGCCCTTGCCCGCGACAACGGACTGCCGATAATCGTCTTCAATATTCACGAGCCAGGGGCCCTGGCGAGGATCGTCGCGGGGGAGGCGGTTGGCACCCTGGTTTCCGCCGGTTAATCGTCAGGAAGAACCGAGGAGATTTAGGGATGGCAACGATGGCGGAGGGGCTCGATTTCCAGGATCTAGAGCGGCGCATGCATGGCGCGGTCTCGGTCTTGAAGACGGAGCTTTCCGGACTGAGGACTGGGCGCGCCTCGGCGAATCTTCTCGATCCTGTTAGCGTCAGCGCCTACGGAACGCAGATGCCGATCAGCCAGGTGGGTACAGTCAACGTGCCGGAGCCGCGCATGCTCTCCGTCCAGGTTTGGGACAAGGGGCTGGTCTCGGCCGTCGACCGCGCCATCCGCGACGCTAATCTCGGCCTGAACCCGATCATGGAAGGTCAGCTTCTGCGCATCCCGATCCCGGAGCTCAACGCAGAGCGGCGTCAGGAAATGGTCAAGGTTGCGCACAAATATGCCGAGCAGGCGCGTATTGCCGTCCGCCATGTGCGAAAAGACGGCATGGATACGCTGAAGAAATTCGAGAAAGACGGCCACCACAGCATCGACGACACGAGGACACAGTCGGACGAGCTGCAGAAACTGACCGACACCGCAATTAAGGAAATCGACGATATGGTGGCTGCCAAGGAACGCGAGATCGTACAGGTCTAGCCCACTTGCCGAACCGCGCCACAACTTCGCTGGCTGAAAGCACCGCATCGTCGGACCTTGAGTCCCGTCGCGGCGAAGCGTCCGTCTTTCCAGGCTCGTTACCGCGCCATGTCGGCATCATCATGGATGGCAACGGGCGCTGGGCGCATGCGCGCGGGCTGCCGCGCGGGGAGGGGCATCGGCGCGGTGTCGAGGCGCTGCGCGGTGCCGTGCGCTACGCGGTGCGGCGTGGCATTCGCTATATGACGCTCTTCAGCTTCTCGTCAGAGAACTGGTCGCGTCCGGAAGACGAGATTCAGGGCCTCTTCGACCTCGTGCGCATCTTCATCCGTGACGATCTTGCCGAGCTTGGCCGCAACAGCGTCAGGGTTCACGTGATCGGGGCGCGCGATCTGATCCCGAGCGACATCCGTGGGCTGATTGAAGAGGCGGAACACACCACGAGCGGCAACCGGGGCCTTCAGCTCGTGGTCGCGTTCAACTATGGCGCGCGCGACGAGATCGTTCGCGCTGCCCGCCGCATTGCGGAGCGCGTCGCGCGGGGCGAGCTCTCGCCATCCGACATCGACGAGGACGCTTTCGAGGGAGCGCTCGATACGGCCGGCATCCCGGACCCCGATCTCATCATCCGGACCTCCGGCGAGATGCGCATCAGCAACTTCCTGCTCTGGCAGGCTGCCTATGCCGAGCTGATCTTCCTGCCGGTGCTGTGGCCGGAGTTCGGCGACGCCGAGTTCGGGGCCGCACTCGACGAATACGCCTCGCGCGAACGCCGCTACGGAGGCGTCGTTGGCGGTTGACGGAACGCGGACCGCGGACGTGACAGAGCTACAAACACGGATTGCCTCGGCGGCGGTTCTGGCGCCGGTCGCGCTTGCCGCGCTTGTTTTCGGGGGGCTTCCGTTCGCGGCGTTCGTGACGCTCGTCGCAGCGATCGGCTTCTGGGAGTGGACGGAAATCGCCGGCGTCTCGGAGCGCGTATGGCGGGCGGCGGCGCTCGTCTGTCTCGTTCTCGGACTTCTGGCGCTCCAGTCCTTCGATGCTCGCTTGGCGGCGGTGCTGCTCATTGTGCCCGGTATCGCGGCGCTGCTTGTGGGATTTCAGCACCATTCGTTCCGCTGGATCGGCCTCGGCCTCGTCTATGTCGCGATCCCCGCAGCGGGACTGATATTGCTGCGGCAGGCCGCGGCGCCGGTCGGGTGGGGCGCAATCCTCTTCATCCTCGCCGTCGTATGGGCGACCGACATCGCCGCCTATTTTGCCGGCCGTGGCCTGGGCGGGCCAAAGCTTTGGCTGCGGGTGTCGCCCAAGAAGACCTGGTCGGGCGCGATCGGAGGGCTCGCCGCGGCCCTCATGGCGGGCGGGCTTGTGGTTGCGCTGACGGGTGTCGCGGGATTTCTGGAACGGCGTTCTCCTTGCAGCGCCGCTTTCGGTCGCGGCGCAGGCCGGCGACCTTCTGGAATCAGCTTTGAAGCGGAAGTTCGGCGTGAAGGATTCCGGTACGATCATTCCTGGCCATGGCGGCGTTCTTGACCGCGTCGATGGGCTCTTCGGCGCCGCCGCGCTCGCGTGGTGCCTCGCTGCGCTCGGGCTCGGCGGCGGCATCCTGCTTCTGCCGATGGCGGCCGGGTCCATGCCATGAAGCGGCGCATAACGCTTCTTGGTGCAACCGGATCCATCGGCAAAAGCGCCACCGATGTCATCGCGAAGGCGTCGGACCTTTTCGAGGTGCACGCGGTCACCGCGCACTCGAGCGCGGCGAAGCTTGCCGAGACGGCGCGAAAGCTTGGCGCGCGCCGCGCCGTCGTGGCGGACGAGGGCAGTTTCAAGGCGCTTCGTGACGAGCTCTTCGGGTCCGGCATCACCGCCGGCGCGGGAATGGAGGCAGTGGAGGAAGCCGCGGCCGAGCCGGTCGACATCGTGCTTTCCGCGATCGTGGGTGCTGCGGGCCTCAAGGCGACCGCCGCGGCGATCCGTTCCGGCAGCGACATCGCGCTCGCCAACAAGGAATGCCTGATCTGCGCAGGAACCGCCTTCATGGCGCTCGCGCGGCAATACGGCGTGCGCGTCCTCCCGGTCGATTCGGAGCACAACGCACTCTTCCAGCTTCTCGACCGGCGCGACGCCGGCGATATTCGCGTTTACACGCTGACCGCCTCCGGCGGGCCGTTCCGCACCTGGCCGGCCGAACGGCTGGCCGAAGCGACGCCGCAGCAGGCCGTCGCCCATCCCACCTGGTCGATGGGCGCCAAGATCTCCGTCGACTCGGCAACCCTGATGAACAAGGGCCTTGAGCTGATTGAGGCGCATCATCTCTTCGGACTTCCGCCCGACACTCTCGATGTGATTGTGCATCCACAATCAGTGGTGCACGCACTGGTGACGTTCCGCGACGGATCTGTGCATGCCGAACTCGGCGCAGCCGACATGCGCCGCCCCATCGGCTACTGCCTGCACTGGCCGGACCGCGCGCGCGAGCCGGCTGCTACGCTCGATCTCGCCAGCGTCGGACAGCTCACCTTCGAGCGCGCCGACACTGAGCGGTTCCCGGCGCTTCGCCTCGCTATGGAGGCGCTTCGCCGCGGCAGCGGCGCGCCAACCGTGCTTAATGCGGCAAATGAGATCGCGGTCGAAGCCTTCCTTGCGGGACGGATCGGGTTCACCCAGATTCCGCAGATCGTGGAAATCACCTTGACGGCCGCCGAATCCGAGGGATTGCTGTCGGAACCGACGACGATCGAAGAGGCGCTGGCGCTCGATTCTGTCGCACGCCGGATTGCTCGGGCCGACCTGAAGCGCCGCAACGCCGCCGCCTGAAGAAAGACTCCAAGGTTCTCAATGGATTACCTGGCCAACATCCCGAACGTCCTGATCGACAACGTGGTCCCGGCGTTGGTTGTGCTGACCGCCGTCGTCTTCGTCCACGAGATGGGCCACTTCCTAGTCGCGCGGTGGTGCGGCATCCGCGTCGCGGCGTTCTCGATCGGCTTCGGGCCCGAGCTTTTCGGTTTCAACGACCGCAGCGGAACGCGCTGGAAGGTCTCCGCCATACCGCTCGGCGGGTACGTGCGGTTCGAAGGCGACGAGAACGCCGCGAGCGTTCCCGATCCCGAGACGCTGGCGGCGACGCCGCTCTCGGAACGCGAAGGCCTCTTTCATTTTGCGCCGATCTGGAAGCGCATCCTGGTCGTGGCCGCAGGGCCGGCCTCGAATTTCATCCTGGCGGTTCTGGTCTTCGCGGCGCTTTTCACCTTCATCGGGCGGCCGCACATCCTGCCGGTCGCTGAGACGGTCATCGCCGGAAGCGCCGCCGAGGAGGCCGGAATCAAGCCCGGCGATCGGATCGTCAGCGTCGACGGCCGGCAGATCGAGACGTTCATGGACCTGCAGAGCATCGTCATGCTGGCGGCCGACGAGACGCTCACGATGGTGGTCGACCGCAACGGCGAGGACGTCACGCTTTCCGCGACCCCGAGGCGTCTGGAGCAGCCCGACCGCCTGGGCGGAACGCACAAGATCGGTGTTCTCGGCATCACGGGGCCACCCGGTGATTTCCGCCGCGACGATCCGCTCACCGCGCTCGTTCAGGGGGCACACGAGACGACCAACATCGTCGAGCGGACGCTGACCTATATCGGCCGGCTCGCGCAGGGCCGCGAGAGCACGGATCAGCTCTCCGGACCGATTCGCATCGGGCAGGTGTCCGGGGCGGTGGTCTCGTCAGGCGGAATTCCGGGGCTGATCTACCTCGCAGCCGTGCTTTCGGTCTCGATCGGACTCTTCAACCTGTTCCCGGTCCCGATGCTCGACGGCGGGCATCTCTTCTTCTACCTGATCGAGGCCGTGCGGGGCCGCCCGCTCAGCGCGCGCGTCCAGGATCTCGGGTTCCGGATCGGGTTTGCGCTGGTGATCATGTTGTTCATCTTCGTAACCTTCAACGACATCGCGAATATATCGGGAATGTTCGTGAATTCGTAGGGACTTAGGCGACGTTGCCCAAAGGTCACGTCGCGTCGAAAAAGGGGACTTCCGGGGGGCAGGTCCAATTGAAAGCGCGTCGAATCCCTGCAATAGCTTCGAGGGGGGCCCGATCGCGGGCGGCACCCACAGATTCTCTTGTGCCAAGAAAGAACAGAAAAAGCCGCCAATGCGAGTGACACGAAGCCGGCACTACCTCCGAGGCTTTCTGGCCACGCTCCTGATCGTTGCCGCGTCGATTCTCGGCGCGACAATCCCAGCTTCCAATGCGCACGCGACTGTCGTCAGCCGCATCGACGTGGAAGGCAACCAGCGGGTCGACGACGCGACGATCCGCGCCTACGTCGTCATCCGGCCCGGCAAGAATTTCGGCAGCCAGGAAGAGGATGAGTCGCTCAAGGCGCTCTTCGACACGGGACTTTTCTCCAACGTCAACCTCAACGTGCGCGGCTCGGCGCTCGTTGTCGTCGTGGTTGAGAACCCGGTCATTAACGAGGTCGCTTTCGAGGGCAACAAGAAGTTCAAGGACGATCAGCTGGCGCACGTCGTTCAGTCGGCGTCGCGCGGCGTCTTTACGCAGGCCAAGGTGCAGAGCGACGTTGCACACGTCCTTGAGCTTTACCGCCGTTCCGGTCGCTTCCAGGCGTCCGTGAATCCCCAGACGATCCAGCTTCCGAACAATCGCGTGAACCTTGTCTTCGTGATTACGGAAGGGCCGAAAACCGGGGTGGCGGGCATTACGTTTGTCGGTAACCATGCGTTCGGCGACGCGCGGCTCCGGAACGTCATTGCGACTCGGCAGAGCGGGCTCCTGAGCTTCATCCGCAGTGGTGACAACTACGACCCGGATCAGTTGTCGTCCGACGAAGAGAAGCTGCGGCGCTATTACCTCGATCGCGGCTTCGCGGATTTCCAGGTGGTTTCCTCCGTGGCCGAGCTGGACCGCGAGCGAAACGCCTTCTTCATCGTCTTCACTATCAACGAGGGGCCGCGCTACCGGTTCGGGGAGATCAACGTCGATTCGTCGATCGCAGGCGTCGACGCGCATACGATCGAGCGGCAGCTTCTGACCGACAAAGGCGATGTGTTCTCAAGCGGCAAGGTCGACAAGTCGCTGGAGGCAATTACCCTTTATCTGGCCGCGAACGGCTATCCCTTCGCGCAGGCGCGCCCGCGCCTTGACCGCGATCCCGATACCCTGACGATCAACGTCACCTATGTCGTCGACGAAGGCGCGCGCATCTATATCGAGCGCATCGAGATTCGCGGAAATACGCGAACGCGCGACTATGTCATCCGCCGCGAATTCGACATCGCGGAGGGCGACGCTTTCAACCGCGTCCTGATCGATCGGGCGAAACGGCGCCTCGACTTCCTCAACTATTTTTCAAGCGTCAACATCACCACTGAGCCGGGCTCCGCGGATGATCGGGTCGTCGTGGTCGTCACGGTGGTCGAACAGTCTACGGGCGAGATCTCCTTTGGCGTGGGCTATTCGACATCGGACGGCGCCGTCGGGGATATCTCCTTGTCGGAGCGAAACTTCCTTGGCCGCGGCTATAACCTCCGCGTCGGCGTGTCCGCCGGGACGAGCACCAAGAGCTACGAAGTCGGGTTCACCGATCCCTACTTCATGGGCCGCCGGATATCTGCGGGCGTCAACGTCTTCCGCCGTGTCTACGACTCCAACAGCTTCCGCTCCTACGACTACGAATCCACGGGCGGCGGCCTGCTCTTCGGCTTCCCCGTTACCGAGGACTTTACGGTTCAGACGGGCTACCAGATCGAGCAGAAGAAGATTTCGCTCGATGCGAGCAAATGCGACGGGTTGAACGGAGACGACGTCTCGGCCGCCATCTGTCAGGCACGGGGCACTACGCTCGTGTCGTCGATCCTTTATTCGCTGGTCTATGACACGCTCGATAACCACCGCGACCCGCACGACGGATTCTATGCGAAGTTCACGCAGGAGCTTGCCGGCATCGGGGGCGATGTGCGCTACCTTAAGACGACGGGAACCGGTTCCTACTATCGCGAGCTCCTGCCGGATCGTGACATCATCGGGCTGATCAAGGTTCAGGGTGGGCACATCTTCGGAATAGGCGAAAAGGTTCGGCTCCTGGATTCGTTCTTCAAGGGCGGCGAGACGATACGCGGCTTCGAGAGCTCGGGCTTTGGCCCGCGCGACCCGACGACCGGTGACGCGCTTGGCGGCAAGATCTTCGTGGCAGGCACTGCAGAGGTTCAGTTCCCGTTCCCGGTGCTCCCGAAGGAACTCGGCCTGAAGGGCGCCGTGTTCGTGGATGCCGGCACGCTGTTCGATACGGACGCGACGGTGGCGGTGGGCTCGCCGCTTGACGGACCCGACATTCGCTCCTCGGTCGGCGGGTCGATCCTGTGGTCTTCTCCGCTCGGACCGCTGCGGGCGGACTTCGCCCACGTCATCACGTCCCAGGGACAAGACAGGACGCAGTTCTTCCGGTTCGGCGGCGGCACGCGGTTCTGATAGGGTGCGGGCCGGCCGCTTTTGCCGGCCGGCTCACTCGGTCGCCCCGATGCCTGATTCTCGTTTCATTCCGCCGCCAAAGCCGTTGCGCCTCGCCGACGTCGCGGCGCTTGTCGATGCGCAACTCATGCGCGGCGATCCGGAAACGCTCATCCGTGGAGCCGCGCCGCTTGAGGCGGCCGATGCGGGCGATCTGAGCTTTCTCGACAATCCGCGCTATGTGAAGCACCTGGCGACGACGCGCGCCTCCGCCTGCCTCTGCCTGAAGCGCTATTCGGAGCGGGTGCCGGCGGGCGTGGCGGTGCTTGAGACTGCGGAGCCCTATCGCGCCTACAGCCGCTATGTTGCCGCTGCGTATCCCTCCGCCCTTCGCCCGTCCGGCTTCTTCGGGGAGTCGGAGACTTCGGGGGTGGTGCATCCCGATGCGCGTCTTGAGGCCGATGTTCGCGTCGAGCCCGGTGCGGTCGTCGGCGCGCGCGCCGAGATCGGGCGCGGCACGGTCGTTTCAGCCGGCGCGGTCGTGGGCGAGGCGGTCGCCATCGGTCGCGACTGCGTCGTCGGAGCCAATGCGGTCATCCAGCACGCGCTGATCGGGAACCGCGTGATCGTGCATCCGGGCGTCAGCATCGGGCAGGACGGTTTCGGCTTCGTACCCGGCATGAGCGGCCACCTGAAGGTCGGGCAGGTGGGCCGGGTCATCGTCCAGGACGACGTGGAGATTGGCGCGAATACGACCATCGACCGCGGCGCAAACCGCGACACAGTGATCGGCGAGGGGACCAAAATCGACAATCAGGTCCAAATCGCCCATAACGTGGAGATCGGCCGGCATTGCCTCATTGTCGCGCAAGTCGGCATCTCCGGCTCTGTCCGGCTCGGCGATTTCGTGGCGATCGGCGGTCAGAGCGGGGTCAACGGGCACGTGAAGATCGGCGACGGCGCACAGATTGCTGCCGTCAGCGTCGTGCACGACGACGTTCCGCCGGGCTCTCGCTGGGGCGGGGTTCCGGCGCGACCGGTGAAGGAGTGGTTTCGCGAGATGGTTGCGCTGCGTAGACTTGCCCAGAAGGATCGAGACGACTGAGGACGGGGCCGCAAGGCGGTTCGGGAGCGATTTTCCGATGGACGAGATCAGGACGCTCGAAGCGGCCGATATCAGCAAGATCATGCAGGCGTTGCCGCATCGCTATCCGTTCCTGATGGTGGACCGGATTCGTGACATCAACGGCGACGATTCCTGCGTCGGCATCAAGAACGTCACCTACAACGAGCCGCATTTCCAGGGGCACTTTCCCGGTCACCCGGTGATGCCGGGTGTGCTTCTGATCGAGGGGATGGCGCAGACTGCCGGCGCGCTTTGCGTGCTCGCGCAGACGCTCTCAGGTCCGCCGAAGCTCGTTTACTTCATGACCATCGACAACGCGAAGTTCCGCAAGCCCGTCATTCCGGGCGACACGGTCGAATACCACGTTCGCAAGATCCGCCGCCGCACCAACATCTGGAGATTCGCCGCCGAGGCGCGCGTCGAAGGCACCAAGGTCGCCGAAGCGGAAGTGAGCGCCATGCTGGTGGATAGCTGACCTTGGTTGACGTTCATTCGACCGCAATCGTCGAGGATGGAGCGGAGTTGGCGGAAGGGGCGACCGTCGGCCCCTATTGCGTCGTCGGGCCTGGCGTCAGGCTGGGCAAAGGGGTCAGGATTTATCCGCATGTGGTGATCGGCGGGCAGACGACGATCGGCGCCGGCACCGAGATCTTTCCATTCGCGAGCGTCGGGCTGCCGCCGCAGGACAAGAAATTTCACGGCGAGGTCAGCCGGCTCGAGATTGGCGAGAACTGCGTCATCCGCGAGCACGTGACGATCAACCCCGGTACCGAGGGCGGCGGTCTGGTGACGAGCATCGGCAACGACTGCCTGCTTCTCGTCGGCGCGCATGTGGCGCACGATTGCCAGATCGGGAACCATGTCATCCTCGTCAACCATGCGACGCTCGGCGGACATTGCCGCATCGACGACTACGCCATCCTCGGCGGGCTCTCGGCCGTGCACCAGTTCGTGCGGATCGGCGAGAGCGGGTTCGTGGGTGGAATGTCGGGCGTGGAGAACGACGTGATCCCGTTCGGCTCGGCAATCGGCAATCGGGCCGAGCTCGGCGGGCTCAATATCGTGGGGCTCAGCCGGCGCGGTTTTTCGCGCGACGCGATCCACCAGCTGAGGCGCGCCTATCGCATGCTCTTCGGGCCGGAGGGGACGCTGAAGGAGCGCGTCGCCGACGTCGAGCAGGAATTCGCGGGCGACGAGAACGTGAAGAAGATCATCGACTTCATCCGTGCCGGCGGCGATCGAGCGATCTGTACGCCGCGGGCGCGGAACGCCGGGACCTGATCTCGGTGAGCGCGAACGCGGCGGCGAGGCCGATCGCGATCCTTGCCGGCGGGGGTCGGCTGCCGCAGCTCGTGACTGCCGCGGCGCTGCGCGACGGGCGCTCGCCCGTCGTCTTCGCGATCGCGGGCGAAGCGGAGCCGCAGGATTTCGCGCCGGCTCCCGTTCACACCGTGCGCTGGGGCGAGATCGGGCGCATGTTCCGGCTGACGGACGAGAACGGATGCCGCGAGGCGGTCTTCATCGGCTCGATAACGCGGCGTCCAGACTATCGCGCGCTCCGGCCCGATCTCGCTACGGTGAAGCTCATTCCGCGGATCCTGCGGCTGATGAGCGGACGCGATAACGATCTTCTCTCCGGCGTCACCACGATCTTTGAAGAGCATGGGCTGCGGGTCGTGAGCCCGCTTTCCATCGCGCCGGACCTTGCGCTCGGCGAGGGCTGCGAGGTCGGCGTCCTCTCGCCGCAGTCGGAGGCCGACATCGCGGCGGCGGCGGCCGGGGCGCGAAAAGTCGGCAGCCTCGACATCGCGCAGGCGGCCGTTGCCGTCGATGGGAAGGTCGTGGCGGAGGAGGACGCGTCGGGAACCGATGCGCTGCTTGAACGAGTCGCGCTGCTTCGGCGCGCCGGGACCATCGGCAAGACGGGCGGCGTTCTCGTCAAATGCCTGAAACCGAAGCAGGACGGGCGTCACGATCTGCCAACTGTCGGGCCGACCACGGCGGACCACGCCAAGCGCGCCGGCCTCTCCGGTGTCGCCGCAGAGGCGGGCCGCACGATGCTCGTCGGCCGCGCCGAGACGATCGACGCCTTCCGCCGCGCCGGACTGTTCCTTGTGGGACTGCCAGCCCCGAAACCCGGGCATGGCTGATCGCGCGCTCCGCTTCGCACTGATCGTCGGCGAGGAATCGGGAGACCAACTCGGCGCCGAGCTGATCGATTCGCTGCGGCGGCTGCGGCCCGACGCGAGCTTCATGGGGCTCGCGGGCGCGCGGATGCAGGCGCGCGGCATGAGCAGCATCTTCCCGATTTCGGACGTCGCGGTGATGGGGCTCGGCTCGGTCGTCACGCATCTGCCGCGGATCATCCGGCGCGTGCATGAAACGGTCGACGCGGTGCTTGGCGGCCGAGCCGGACGTGCTGGTGATCATCGACAGCCCCGACCTGACCCATGCCGTCGCGAAGCGGGTGGCGCGGCGGCGACCGGAGCTGCCGATCATCAACTACGTGTCGCCGACAGTCTGGGCATGGCGGGCCTATCGTGCGCAGCTGATGACGCGCTACGTCGACCATGTGCTGGCGCTCCTTCCATTCGAGCCGGAGGCGCATCGGCGGCTCGGCGGTCCGCCATGCACTTATGTCGGGCATCCGCTCGTCGAACGCCTTGCCGAGCTGCAGCCCGCTCAGGGCGAGCGCCCTCCGCTCGGGGAGCGCCCGGTGCTGCTTGTGCTTCCCGGCAGCCGCCGCACCGAGATCGAGCGTCTGATGGCGCCGTTCGGCGCTGCGGTCGCAAAGATCACGGCGGCGCGGCCGGACGTCGAGGTCGTGCTTCCAGCGGTCGCGCATCTTGCCGATGAAATCGAGGCCCGCGCGGCGGAGTGGACACATCGGCCAAAGATCGTGCTGGGTGAGGTGGAGAAATTCGCCGCGTTCCGGCGGGCGCACGCGGCGCTTGCCGCGTCGGGAACCGTCACGCTCGAGCTTGGGCTTTCAGGCGTTCCGATGGTCGTCGCCTATCGCGTCGATCCGATTGCGCGCCTCCTGAAGCGGTTCCTCAGCGTCCCGTCGATCGTGCTCACAAACCTGATCCTCGGCGAGAATGCCGTGCCGGAATTCCTCGACGAAGCGGGGGCGCCCGACGTGCTCGCGCGGGAAACGCTGGCGCTCTTGTCCGATACGGATGCGCGACGCCAGCAGGTGACAGCACTCGATCGTCTCCGCTCGGTAATGGCGCTCGCGGACGGCGCGCGGCCGAGCGAAAAGGCGGCGGAGATCGTCATCGAGGCGGCGGAGCGCGGTGCCCGCGAAGGTGGCAGCGTGGCTTCTTGAAGACTGGGAATCGACGCCAGGCCCGCGATGCTCACTCGCCGCTAGGAGGGCGTCCCGGTACCCGCGCTCTGCCGCGCAATGACAAAAGCAAGCCGCCGCCGACAAGGGTGAAGATCGCCCCGAACGCAGCCATCACGATCGGCCCGAACCACAGGCTCATGAACGAATTGATACGGGCGTCCTCGGAGCGATTCTGAGGAAAGGTCACCTCAACGGGATCGCCCTCACGATATGAAGGCGGATTGCCGCCGGAAGTCGAAATGAAATTTCGGGTTACACCTGTGCTGTCAACGAACTCAACTCTAGGAAAGTAGGCATATGAGCGCCCATTCTCGGCGTCATCAGTTATCTTCTCGATGAGCTCAACGACTTTACCTTCAATCTGCGTGGCCCCCGCAACAAATGTGCTCGTGCTTCTGTAATCAGAAAATGCCCAAACGAGCAAAACGACACCGAATGCTGCGAACACAAAGCCGAAGAGCCCTAACACCTTGAAGTTATCCATGACCCCTCCGGTTCATGACGTGAACCCGGGGTTAGTCAACTTGCACTCCCCGTAGTAGATTCGCGGCAAGCTACGCTGGTTCGGAGCAGCCAGCGAGGAGTTTTGGAGGATCGAACTTCGCGTTCGGTCACCGAAGGACAAGCCGCTGCCCAAGCGGGCGGGGCTTTTGCGGGGACTACGCCGCTTGGTCCGCAATGCGGGCGATGCTTTCCTCGCGCCCGAGCACGACGAGAACATCAAAGATCGGAGGCGAGGCAGCGCTTCCGGTGAGAGCGGCACGAAGCGGCTGCGCTACCTTGCCGAGCTTTACGCCTTCAGCCTCGGCAAACGTCCGGACAGCGCTCTCAAGCGCAGCTGCATCCCACGCGGTAGCGCCGAAGGCCTGCGCAAGTCGTCCAAGGCGCGCCCGTGCCTCCGCGTCGAGCAGGGCGGTCGCCTTCTCGTCGAGCGGCATCGGGCGCTCCGAAACCAGAAACGCCGCCGAGTGCGCGAGGTCGACCAGCGTCTTGGCGCGCTCCTTCAGCGCAGGCATCAGCGCGATGAGCTGCGGGCGGACTGCATCGATCCTGGCGGCAAGCGCCGCGCCGCCCTCAATCTCCGGGAGGATCGCCTCGAGCCGCTTCATGATCTCGTCGTCGGCAAGCTCGCGGATGTAGTGGCCATTCAAATTCCGCAGCCGCTCGAAGTCGAACCGCGCCGCTGCCTTGTTGATGTCGGAAAGCTCGAACCACTCCGCTGCCTGCTCGGTGGAGAATATCTCGTCGTCGCCATGCGACCAGCCGAGCCGCGCAAGATAGTTTCTGAGCGCCTCGGGGAGGTAGCCCATGGCGCGATAGGCATCGACGCCGAGCGCACCGTGGCGCTTGGAAAGCTTCGCGCCGTCCGGCCCGTGGATCAGCGGCAGGTGCGCCCATTCCGGAATCGGCCAGCCCATCGCCTCATAGATGATCGTCTGCCTGCCGGCATTCGTCAGGTGGTCGTCGCCGCGGATCACATGCGTGATGCCCATATCGTGGTCGTCGACGACGACCGCGTGCATGTAGGTCGGCGTGCCGTCGGATCGAAGGAGGATGAAGTCGTCGAGGTCCTTGTTCGGAAAGGCGACGCGGCCCTGCACGTGGTCGTGGATCACGGTCTCGCCGTCGAGTGGCGCCTTGATGCGGACGACGAAGGGCAAGCCCGCCGGCGCTTCGCTCGGGTCGCGGTCGCGCCACAGGCCGTCATAGCCGGCGAAGCGGCCTGCGGCCTTGGCCTTGTCGCGCATCGCTTGAAGCTCTGCCGGCGTCTCGTAGGCGCGATACGCCTTGCCACGGCGGACAAGTTCTTCAGCGATCTCGCGGTGCCGCTCGGCGCGGGCGAACTGATGCACCGCCTCGCCGTCCCAGATCAGCCCGAGCCAGGTCAGTCCGTCGAGGATCGCCGCGATCGCCGCGTCCGTCGAACGCTCGCGGTCGGTGTCCTCGATGCGAAGCAGCATCTTGCCGCCGGTGTGCCTGGCGTAGAGCCAGTTGAAGAGCGCGGTTCGCGCCCCGCCGATGTGGAGGAAGCCGGTCGGGGAGGGAGCAAAACGGGTGACGACGGGAGAGGGCATGGCTCGCGATGGCTGGATTTTCGGCCCGTTTATCACGAGCGAGCGAGGGGATGTCAGGCTATTTGCCGCTCCGCTTTCTCGCGAGAGACAGGGAAACCTTAACCAGCAGGCTAGGCCGGCGGCCGCGTGTGGCATTCCTCACATACCGACGGCGCGACCTCTGGAACAACCACTCCTTGTATGGACTGACCAACTGGGAGAACGTCATGCGCACCGTCCTTATCGCGATCCTCGTCACCCTCGGCCTGCTCTCCGGCGTCACGGCGGGGCTTGCCTGTCCGCCCGGCTACCTGGCGTGCGGCACTCGGTATTGTTGCCCGAGATGAGCGCCCGGACTCTCCGACGTGTGAGGACGTCGGCCGCCAACGGCCTTCGGTTGAGGCGCCGCTGGCTTATGATCCTCTCGGTTCCGATCGTCGCGGTTGCTCCTGTGGCAGGTTTCCTCCTCTACCCGTCCCACACGGACGACATCGCCACGATCGTCAAAGACGCCGGCTTCGACCCGGTTGTCCCGCCGAACCGCCTGCGCGGGCCCGGCGCGCTCTATATCGTCGACGGCGACAGCTACGAGATCGCTTGCGATGCCGATCCCGCGGTGATCGAAGGAATGGTGCGCAAGTCGCCGACCGAGACCAGCCTCCGCAAGCGGCTCGAAAGCGGCAGCTTCTCGCTGGCCGGCGATTTCGTGGCTTCGCTCGAGGGTAGGCTCGGCCGTTCCGGGCTGCGGTCGATTGAACTGCGCCTGACGAACGTCGGGATCAGCGAGATCGCCCACAACAGACTGTGGCAGATCGAGAACGCCCTGCTCCACGAGCAGTCCTGCGACAGCGTCATCCACCGGCTGCTCAAGGCGAACAAGAAGATTTGCCCGGGCTACTCCGCGCTCAGCGCGACGACGATCTACAAGGTGCGGACCGACTCGAAGTTCAATGCGGAGGCGAAGGCCGTGGTGAGCGCGGTCCAAAAGGAGATCCAGGACAACTCGAAGGGCGAGATCAACGTTCGAAGCGAGAACGAGTTCGACGGGGAGAATCTGTTCTACGGGATTCGACTTTCCCCGCTGTGCATCACACTCGACGACGCGACGGAGCCGAGCGTCCTGCCGCCGCCGGCGTCGGCCGCCGAGGCGGGAGACAAACTGGCGGCCGGGTGATCCGGCGCCAGTGCATGAGTTCCTAGGGCCGCCATCGAGGCGACGTTGCGAGCGCCGGATCCCCTGATCCGGCGCTTCTGCAAGTGGGCGGGGCGAGAACGACCCGCCAAATCCACCTGATTAGGTCTTTGAATCCCTTGAGAATTGCCGGTCAACCGGCCCGGCCGTGCACGCACGCTTTGGGGGAATTTCAAAATTGAGACAACTAAAAAATGGAATGGTGAGACTTGCGCAGGATGAATAGCCAATCTCGAACTGCGAGCGCCGGATGACGTCCTCCGCAAACGATACCCGACTGCAGGCGATCCAGAACGACATCCTAGAGATGATCGCGTACGGCGAGCCGCTTCGGGTCGTCGTCGAGACGCTTTGCCGGTGCATTGAAGAGGTTGCGCCTGAGGCGAGCTGCTCAGTCCTCTCGGTGGACAGCGAGGGCATCCTGCACCCCGTCGCCGCTCCCAGTCTGCCTGAAAGCTATTCGGCGGCGCTGGACGGATTTTCCATTGGCCCGGAGGTGGGATCGTGCGGTACCGCCGCGTTTCGCGGCAAACCCGTGATTGTCGAGGATATCGCCACCGACCCGTTGTGGAGAGATTATCGGGCGTTGGTCGAGCCGCTCGGCCTCATGGCCTGCTGGTCCAGTCCGATCAAGGCGCGCGCCGGGCGGGTAATCGGCACGTTCGCGCTTTACTATCGCAGCAAGCGAGGGCCGAATGAGATCGAGCGGCTCGCCGTCGATACCTGCGTGCATCTCTGCGCCATAGCTCTGGAACAGACAGAGATCCACGCAAGGAACCATGAGCTCGCCTATTACGACACGTTGACGGGGCTCCCGAACCGCTTCCATGCCGACATGCTCATGCGGCAGATGGTCAAGCACGCGCCCGAGGGCGCGGGACTTCTTCTTATCGATATCGACAACCTGAAGATCACCAACGACACGCTCGGACACGCCGTCGGCGATGAGCTTATTCGACAGGTCGCGACCCGGATTGCGGAAGCCGTCCGGCCTGGAACCGCATGTCGGGTCGGCGGCGACGAATTCGTGGCGATCCTGGGCGATTGCCTTCCGGATGACAAACTGCGTCAAACGGCGCACCGCATTCTCGCCGGCATGGAAACGCCGTTTCTGGCGGAAGGCCATACCCTCGTGCCGCATGTCACGGTCGGTGGTGTGCTCTTCGGCCGAGACGGCAGCGACATCGACACTCTTCGACAGAACGCCGACCTCGCTCTTTATGACTCGAAGGAGAGCGGCCGCGGCCGCTTCATTGAGTACAGCCCGTCGCTTCGCGCCGCGATGACGCGAAGAGTGCAGCGCATCAACGAGCTGGAGTCTGCACTAAACGAGGGGCGCGTCGTTGCGCACTATCAGCCTGTGGTCCGCCTCGACACGCGCGAGATCGTCGGAGTTGAGGCGCTGGCGCGGCTTTTGACCAATGATGGCGGTGTGATTGCCGCCGGCAGCTTCCAAGAAGCGCTGAGCGATCCGCGTGTCGGTCGCCGGCTCACCGATGCGATGCTGACGTGCGTCGCCGCGGACGTGCGCTCGTGGCTGGATATGGGAATCCCTTTCCAGCATGTCGGCGTGAATGTCTCGATGGCCGACTTTCAATGTGACGACCTTCCGGCGCGCTTCGCGAAAGCCTTCGGCGATGCAGAAGTGCCGCTCAGTCACGCGATCCTCGAGGTAACCGAGACCATTCTCGTCGGTGGCTCCGACAATGTCGTCGCCTCGGCGATCAGACGCCTGCGCTCACTGGGTCTTCGTGTAGCGCTCGACGATTTCGGCACTGGCTATGCCTCACTAACCCACTTGCTGACTCTTCCTGTCGACGTCATCAAGATCGACAAATGCTTTGTCGAAAGGGTCCGCGGCGACACGGCGGGCGGCGTCATCGTCGAAGCGCTTGTCGACATTGCAACGAAGCTCGGCATGCGGGTCGTGGCCGAGGGTATTGAGACGGAGGAGCAGGCCGAATGTCTTGAGCGGCTCGGCTGCGTTCTCGGTCAGGGGTTCCTCTATCATCGCGCCGGCTCTTTCGACGAGACGACATTCCGGCTGCTTCACGAGGCGCAGGGAGTTCGGCTTCCGCAGCAGCAGCCCGACCGCGCACGTCACGTTGCCTGACGATCTCCTGATCCGCAGTTTGGCCACGCATGCCACGATGCATCGCGCTTAGGTCTTGTCCGTCGATGCGTGCTAGGCTTCGGAGATGCTAAGGCGATTCCTCTTCGTAGGAATTCTGGCCTCGATGGCGGACTTGGCTGTAGCCGTGCCGCCGCCGGCTCTCACTGCAGTGGGCGTGGTGTCGCCGGTCGAACAGCAGCGTCTGACCTGCGTCGGAACCCTGATGACCAAGGATATTCCTCCGCCCGGCAGTCACGTCATGGCGGATGGGCTGATCGATTTCGCAAGACGGCGGGTCGAGGGATTCGGATTGGGCGGCCAGCCGATCATCGTCCTCACCGCCTCGGATGTCCGCTTCGGCTCCCCGGCGCCGGAGGACCCCGGGCAAAGCAATGTGGTCGAAGGTTGGATTGACCGGCAAAGCGGTAGCACGCGGATCGTCGTCCGCTCCCAAAGAGACCCGTCGGAGGTCCAGATCGAGTTCACGCTCGACTGCGAATTCGATCGGCCGAATTCGTAAGTCGGCGCAGATCCAGGCAGTCTGGCGCCGACGGCGTATTGCCCGGCCCGCCGCCGGGTCTGGCTCGTTGCCCTTGGCTTTCCGCCCCCGATTTGCCAGATAGACCGCGACACTGGCCCCATCAGCGTAAATCGAATGACTGCCGTCGACGCCCCGTCCCGCGAAGCGGGGCAGGATTTCATCCGCGATATCGTGCGTGCCGATCTCACCGCCGGCCGGCATCAGCGTGTCGTCACCCGCTTTCCGCCGGAGCCGAACGGCTTTCTCCACATCGGCCATGCCAAGTCGATCTGCCTGAACTTCGGGGTCGCGGAGGAGTTCGGCGGCCACTGCGCGCTCCGCTTCGACGACACGAATCCGGCGAAGGAGGAGCAGGAATATATCGACGCGATCATGCGCGACGTGCGCTGGCTCGGCTTCGACTGGGGCACGCATTTGCATCACGCCTCCGACTATTTCGAGCAGCTCTACGAATGGGCGGAGCATCTGGTGAAGGCCGGGAAGGCCTATGTCGACGACCAGAGCCGTGAAGATATGCGCGCGAACCGGGGAACGCTCACCGAGCCCGGAAAGAACAGCCCGTTCCGCGAGCGGAGCGTGGAAGAGAACCTCGATCTCTTCCGCCGCATGCGCGCCGGAGAATTCCCGAACGGCGCGCGTTCGCTGCGCGCCAAGATCGACATGGCGTCGGGCAACATCAATCTCCGCGATCCGGTGCTCTATCGCATCTTGAACGCGCCGCATCCGCGCACCGGCACCAAGTGGCACATCTATCCGAGCTACGATTTCGCGCACGGCCAGTCCGACGCGATCGAAGGCGTGACGCATTCGCTGTGCACGCTCGAATTCGCCGACCACCGTCCGCTCTACGATTGGTTTCTTGAGAACCTGCCGGTGCCGTCGCGACCGAGGCAGATCGAGTTCGCGCGGCTCAACATCACCCACACCGTGCTTTCGAAGCGCGTGCTGACGGGGCTCGTGCGCGAGGGCCACGTCTCCGGCTGGGACGACCCGCGCATGCCGACGCTCG
Source organism: uncultured Alphaproteobacteria bacterium (assembly GCA_963805325.1). Classification (GTDB taxonomy): domain Bacteria; phylum Pseudomonadota; class Alphaproteobacteria; order Rhizobiales; family Afifellaceae; genus DASWJZ01. The sequence goes on from CAWDTS010000002.1 coordinate 157,137, forward strand.
CTGGCCTGCGCCGCCGCGGCGTGCCGCCGGAAGCAATCCGCGACTTCATCAAGGCGATCGGGGTGGCGCGCGCCGACAGCGTCGTCGACTTCGCGATGCTCGAACATGCGGTGCGCGAGGTGCTGAACAAGAGCGCGCTCCGCCGCATGGCGGTGTTGCGCCCGCTCAAGGTCGTTATCGAGAATTACCCGGAAGGGCAGGTCGAGGAACTCGACGCCGTCAACAATCCCGAGGATGCCACTGCCGGTTCCCGCAAGGTGCGGTTCCGCAGAGAAATCTACGTTGAGCGCGACGACTTCATGGAGGACCCGCCGAAGAAGTTCTTCCGGCTTTCGCCGGGGCGCGAGGTGCGGCTCCGCTACGCTTATTTCGTCAGCTGCCGTGAAGCGGTGAAGAATGCGGCTGGCGAGGTGGTCGAGGTTCGTTGCACCTATGATCCGGAGACACGCGGCGGGAATACGCCGCCCGATGGGCGCAAGGTGAAAGCGACGCTGCACTGGGTGGCGGCGTCCGATGCGGTAAGCGCCGAAGTGCATCTCATCAACCAGCTCTTCGAGAATCCGACGCCTGACGCGTCCAATTTCGCGGCTGAGCTGAACCCGCAGTCGCTGGAGGTGTTGGCCGACGCGAAGCTTGAGCCGGCGGCGGTCGGATCGAACAACGACGCACCAATGCAGTTCGAGCGGCAGGGCTATTTCGTGCGTGACCCGGAGGCGCCGCCCGGCAAGCCGGTCTTCATTCGAACCGTGGGCTTGCGCGACACGTTCTCGAAGACGCTGAAGGCGGGAGGCGCTACAACGTCTGGGTGAGCTTCGGGGTTGGGGGGCCCCGGTGCATGAGCGAGCCCGACACCGACGTTTCGCAGCCGGAGACAGCGGCCACAGATCGCCGCGAAGCATTTCGTGATCCGCGCAGGGCGTCATGGTCGCAACGGATCGGCTGGCGGGCGGCCGACGTTGCGGCGGTCGTCCGAGGAAATCTCGAACACGAGCTTGAGCAGCGCGCCGGAATCCGCTGGCTTGCCGTCGCCTTCTGCGCAGGCTCGGCGATCTACTTCGCACTGCCGCGCGAGCCGCTCTTTTTGGCACTCGCGCCGCTTACGCTGGTCTTCATTATCGCCGCCGCTGTTGGTTATCGGCGCGGCGCCGCCTGGCGACTTCTGACGCTTGTTGCGGTCTTCCTCGCCGGAGCGACGGCAGCCAAGCTGCGGGTCGAAATGCTTGACGGCCCGCAGATCCAGCGCGAAGCGTCGGTTGCGATCTCCGGCCGTGTCATCGACAGCCAGAGCCGAGCTGAGCTCCGCCCGCGCATCGTGCTCGATCAGGTCAGTTCACCGGCCTTCGCGCCAAGCGAGATGCCGGCGCGCCTCCGCCTGACCCTTGGCGAGCGCTACGGCCTGCCGCCGGTTGGCGCGCGCGTGGCGATGCGCGCCCGGTTGGGGCCGGTCGGCGGACCGATTGTGCCTGGCGGTTACGATCCGCATCGCCAGGCGTATTTCGACGGAGTTGGCGGAGCGGCTTCCTGCTTGGAGGATGGACCGAAGAGAAGCCGCCGCCGGCCTTCTCGGCAGAGCTCGCGGTCGCGCGGGTGCGGTCTGCGGTCGTCGAGCGGATCGAAGCCGTGGAGCCGGGGGAGGCGGGTGCGGTCGCGGCGGCGCTTCTCGTCGGCGAGCGGAGCAGGATATCGGAGGCGACGAACGAGAGCCTCCGCGTCGCGGGTCTCGCGCATATCCTGGCAATCTCTGGCCTGCACATGATGCTGATTGCGGGCACGGCCTTCTTCTTCGTGCGCGCGCTCCTGGCATTTTCGCCGCGGCTCGCGCTCGCCTATCCGATCCGAAAATGGGCGGCTGCTTCGGCTCTTGCCGTCGTCACCATCTATCTCGCCCTGTCCGGAGGCGGCGCGGCGACGGTGCGCGCCTACGTGATGGCTGCGATCGTCTTCACCGCGATCCTGCTCGATCGCCCGGCGATCTCGATGCGTAATCTCGCCATCGCCGCCTTCGTCGTCGTCCTGCTCGGTCCGGAAGGCGTCATGGAGCCGGGCTTCCAGATGTCGTTCGGCGCCGTCGTGGCGCTGATCGCGCTATGGGAATACTGGCGCGACCGACAGGCGCGCCGTCTCGCAGACCCTGACGTCGTGCCCGGCTTCCGCATCCTCCTGTTCCTGTGGCGGGCCGTCCTCGGCGTGGCGCTCACGACGCTTGTCGCCGGATTGGCGACCGGGCCCTTCGCCGCCTACCATTTCCAGCGCGTGGCGAGCTATTCGCTGCTTGGCAACCTGCTTGCGGCACCGCTCATCTCGCTCGTCATCATGCCATTCGGCCTGCTGACGCTCATCGTGATGCCGTTTGGGCTGGAGGCGCTGCCGCTGCATGTGGTGGCGCGGGGAATCGATTCGATGATCGCGGTTGCGGCATGGGTCGCGGCGCTTCCGGGCTCGGAGCTGCGGGCGCCGCACATCACACCGCTTTCCCTGCTCCTTATCGTGGCCGGCATGCTGTGGCTTTGCCTGTGGCGGCTGAAATGGCGGCTCTTCGGGCTGCCTTTGATCGCAGTGGGCTTGGCGTCGATCTTTTTTCTCATCGACCCGCCCGACATCCTTGTGGCGCCAAACGGGCAGGCCGTCGCCGTGCGCGACGCAAGCGGAGTCTTGCGCGTCTCAGGCGCGCGCGCCGGCTCGTACGTGGTCGATCAGTTCTTCGATGAGGAGGGCCTACCACCGGAAGACGGCGCGACACTCAAGGCCGGCGTCCATTGCGATCCGCTGGCCTGTCTGCTCGGCGCCAAGGACGGGCTCTCCGTGAGCCATGTGCTCGATCCGTCCGCCTTCTCAGAGGATTGCCGCCGCGCAAACGTGATTGTCACGCCGCTTCGTGCGCCGGTCGATTGCCGCGCGCCGCTTGTCATCGACGCCGACGGCCTTGCGGCGGCCGGCGCGGAGGCGGTGTGGATCGATTTCAAAGACGGAAAACCGGCGTTTCGTGAGACGGCGGTTCGCACAAGGGTATCGCGTCCTTGGCAGACGCGAAACCCTCTCCCATAGGAAGGCTGCTCGCGCGCCTCAGTATTTTCTGAGAAGCCCCGCCAGCCGGCCCTGGATGCGCACCCGGTCGGGCCCGAATATGCGCGTCTCATAGGATGGGTTCGCTGCCTCAAGCGCGATCGATGCGCCCTCGGCGGCGGAGGCGCTTCAGCGTCGCCTCCTCGTCGTCGATCAGCGCCACGACGATGTCGCCGGTGCTCGCGGTGTCCTGCTTCTTCAGGATGATGGTGTCGCCGTCGAGGATGCCGGCGTCGATCATGGAATCGCCGCGCACCTCAAGCGCAAAGAACTCGCCGCCGCCGAGCATCTCCGGCGGGACGCCAATCGAATGGCTGTGCACCTGAATCGCCGAGATCGGCACGCCGGCAGCGATCCGGCCCATCACCGGAACCGCGACCGAATCGTTGGCGGCTTCTTCGCGGCGCGCTTGGGGCTCCGGCGCCTTGCCGAGCCGACCCTCGATGACATTCGGGCGGAAGCCCCGCTGGCGCATCGCCGCGAAGCTCGGATTGACCGCATCGGGGAGGCGGATCACCTCGAGCGCACGCGCTCGATTCGGTAGCCGGCGAATGAAGCCGCGTTCCTCCAGCGCCGTAATCAGCCGGTGGATTCCGGATTTCGAGCGAAGGTCGAGTGCGTCCTTCATCTCGTCGAAAGACGGCGGAATACCGCTCTCCTTGAGTCGTTCATTGATGAACAAAAGGAGTTCAAGTTGCTTGCGCGTCAGCATCGTTCCAGCTCGCCCCTCACACCGTGATCTTGTGTACAAATCACGAACGGACACTACATGTTCACCGAGTGTTCCGCAATACCTCTTAATTTCGCGTGAAAGGGTGCAGGCGCCGTGATCAGTGCCCGAGGAAAAGCACCGGAACGCTGTCGCCGACTGCGGCTGCGGGGGCGCGGACCGGACGAATGATCAGCGCATCGGCGGCGGCCAGCGTGGAGAGCATCGACGAGTCCTGCACGTCGAAGGGTGTTGCCTCGAGCCCGTTTGCATTCTCGGCGAGCCGTGCGCGCACGTAATCCTGCCGTCCGTCGTTCGCCGGCATGGGGGCGGAGAGCTTTGCAGTCGCGGTCTGACCCGCAGTCGGCAGACCGAGCATCGCGCGAAGCAGCGGCTTCAGAAAAAGCTCCGCGCAGACGAAGGTGGAGACCGGGTTGCCGGGAAGCCCGAGCACGCGCATCTCACCCAGTCTGCCAACCATCAGCGGCTTTCCCGGCCGCATGGCGATACGCCAGAAATCGAGCTTCATCCCGCGGTCCGTCAACGCATCCTGTACGAGGTCGTGCTCGCCGACCGATGCGCCGCCTGACGTGACGAGGATATCGGAGCCTGCCGCCCGATCGACAAAGACGGATATCGTTTCGCGCTTGTCCGGTGCGATGCCGAGGTCGATCGCCTCGCCGCCGATCTCCGCAACGAGCGCCGCAAGGCCGATGCCGTTCGACGAGACGATCTGGTCGGGCCCGGGCTTGGCGCCCGGCGGAACCAGTTCGTCGCCGTTTGCAAGGATCGCAACGCGCGGCCGGCGTCGCACCGAAAGCGTCGCATGGCCTGTAGAGGCGGCGAGCGACAGGGCATGCGGGCTGACGCGCGTGCCGGCGCGAAGCAGCGCGTCGCCGGCATGAAAGTCGAGGCCCGCGGGGCGGATATGGCGGCCGGCGGCCACCGGCTCGACGACTTCGACGACGTCGCCCTCGCTCCTGGCGTTCTCCTGGATCAGGATCGAGTCCGCGCCGTCCGGCACCGGCGCGCCGGTGAAGATGCGAACCGCCTCGCCAGCGCCTAAGACACCGCGGTAGCGCTCGCCGGCCCGCGACATGCCGGCGACCTTGAGCCGTGCGCCAACCGCGGCCTCTGCGGTGCGGACCGCGTAGCCGTCCATCGCCGAGGCCGGGAAGGGTGGCTGCGTCAGGAGCGCCTTAACGTCCTTGGCGAGAATACGCCCGTGCGCCTCGGCGAGCGGCACTTCTTCGGCTGGGAGTGGTGCAACGCCCGCCAGGAGCCGAGCCACCGCCTCGTCAACGGGAACGAGGCTCATTTGCTTTCGGCCCGCCAGTCGCCCGAACGCCCGCCCGTCTTCTCCCCAAGGCGGATCTCGGTAATGCGCATCCCGCGGTCGGCGGCCTTCGCCATGTCGTAGATGGTCAGGCAGGCAACGGAAACGGCGGTCAGCGCCTCCATCTCGACGCCGGTCTTGCCTTCGAGCTTGGCGAAAGCGGTGACGCGGAGGCCCGGGAGGGCGGCGTCAGGCTCGATGTCGACGGATATCTTGGAAAGCGCCAGCGGATGGCAGAGCGGAATCAGTTCGGAAGTCTTCTTCGCGGCCATTATGCCGGCGATGCGTGCGGTCGCGATCACGTCGCCCTTCTTGGCGTTGCCGGAAAGGATAAGGTCCAGCGTCTCTTTCGCCATGACAATTGCGCCGCTCGCCGTCGCCGTGCGCACCGTCACCGCCTTCTCGCCCACGTCGACCATGTCGGCGCGGCCGTCGGAAGAGAGGTGCGTCAAGCGCGCACTCATGCGGCGGCCTCCGCCTTCTCGCGGCTGAGCAGCGCGCGCGTCGCCGCTGCAACGTCAGGCTGGCGCATAAGGCTCTCACCGACCAGGATGGCTCGGATGCCGGCCGCGGCGAGCCGCGCCACGTCGGCGGGCGTGAAGATGCCGCTTTCGCCGACCAGCAGCCGATCAGAGGGAACGAGCGGCGCCACCCGTTCAGCGGTCGCCAGCGTCGTCTCGAAGGTCCGGAGATCGCGGTTGTTGATGCCGATGAGCGGCGAGGCAAGGCGCAGCGCGCGCTCAAGCTCCGCCTCGTCGTGGATCTCGATCAGCACGTCCATGCCGAGCGCTAGCGCCACTTCTTCGAGAGCCTTCGCCTCTGCGTCGGTCACCGCGGCCATGATGATCAGCACGGCGTCGGCGCCGAAAGCACGCGCCTCGAACACTTGGTAGGGGTCGTAGAGGAAGTCCTTGCGGAGCGCGGGCAGGCGGCATGCCTCGCGCACGGCCGGCAGGAATTCGAGGGCACCCTGGAAGGAGGGCGCGTCGGTCAGCACGGAGACACAGGCGGCGCCGCCCGCCTCATAGGCCTTCGCAAGCGACGGCGGATCGAAGTCGGCGCGGATCACACCCTTCGACGGGCTCGCCTTCTTGATTTCGCCGATAAGCGCGACCTCGTCTGCGGCAACTTTTCGGCGGAGCGCCTCGGTGAAGCCGCGCGGCGGCTTTTCACGCGCGATGCGCGCTTTCATCTCGGCAAGCGGCGTCGCTTCCTTCGCCGAGGCGATCTCCTGCCTCTTGTAGGCTTCGATCTTCTTCAGGATATCGGCCATCTTAGCGCCGCCGGTCAGGCGTTCGACACAGCGATTAGCTTTTCGAGCGCCTTCAACGCGGCGCCGGAATCGATCAACTCGCGCGCGCGGTCGGCAGCGTCGGAGAGGAGCGCCGACTTGCCCGCCACCATGAAACCCGCGGCGGCGTTCATGACCACCACGTCGCGGAACGCCCCGAGTTTGCCCTGAAGCACGCGGCGGAGCGCATCGGCGTTCTCCTCCGGCGTTCCGCCGAGAAGCGCCTCCGGCGCCACCGGATCGACACCGAACTCGAGCGGCTCCACCTGAAAGGGGCGGACATTGCCGTCCTTGAGTTCGGCAACGTAGGAGACGCCGGTCAGCGAAAGCTCGTCCACACCTGCGCGCTCGCCGAAGCTGCCGTGTACCACCCACGCCGCTTCCGCGCCAAGCGAGGCAAGCACGCTGGCCAGCGGCTCCACCCATTCGCGTCCGAAGACGCCGAGCACGTAGCGTTTCACGCTCGCCGGATTGCAGAGGGGGCCGAGGAGGTTGAAGACCGTGCGCGTGCCAAGCTCGGCGCGTGACGGGCCGACATGCTTCATCGCAGCATGATGCGCCGGCGCGAACATGAAACCGATCCCGGCCTCGTAGATGCACTCGGATATCTTCTCCGGAGACAGATCGATCTTGACACCGAGCTGAGCCAGCACGTCGGCGGAGCCGGATCTGGAGGAAAGGGCGCGGTTGCCGTGCTTGGCGACCGGCACGCCACCACCGGCGACGACGAAGGCCGAGCAGGTCGATATGTTGTAGGTGCCGGACGCGTCGCCGCCGGTGCCGACGACATCGATCGCGCCTTCGGGAGCCATGACTTTCGTCATCTTGGCGCGCATCGCCTTCACGGCGCCGGCGATCTCGTCGACCGTCTCGCCGCGGACGCGCAGCGCCATCAGGAAGCCGCCGATCTGGCGACGGCGTCGCCTCGCCCGACATGATGATGTTGAAGGCCGCCTCTGCCTCCTCGTGCGAAAGCGGCTCGCGCGCAGCGGCCTTGGCGAGGAAGGTCTTCATCTCGTTCGACATCTAGGCCGCCCGGCGTCCGGCGCGCGCGTTGAAGGCGCGCGCGATTTTCAGGAAATTCTCCAGGATCCGGTGCCCATGCTCCGAGGCGATCGATTCCGGGTGGAACTGCACGCCGTGCACTGGATCGGTTTTGTGACGGACGCCCATGATGACGCCATCCTCGGTGTGCGCCGTCTCCTTCAGGCTCTCAGGCAGCGTCTCCGGCGCGATCGTCAGCGAATGGTAGCGCGTCGCCTGGAACGACCCGTTGATGCCATGGAAGATGCCGTCCCCCTCGTGGAGGATTGTGGAGAGCTTTCCGTGCATCAGCATTGGGGCGCGCACGATCTTCCCTCCGTAAGCCTGGCCGATCGCCTGATGGCCGAGGCAGACGCCGAGAAGCGGCACTGCGCCGTTCGCCCGGCGGACGAGATCGAGACAGATGCCGGCTTCGTTCGGCGTGCACGGCCCCGGCGACAGCACGATCGCCTCCGGCTCGCGCGAAAGCGCCTCGTCGACCGTGATCTTGTCGTTCCGGACGACGACCGGCTCCGCCCCGAGTTCGCCGAGATAGTGAACGAGGTTCCAGGTGAAGCTGTCGTAATTGTCGATGACAAGAAGCATTTTCTCTGCCGGCCGACGTGATTTCCGGCCAATTAGGCGGGGCAGGGCGCTGGGGTCAAGAAAGGGATGTGAGTGTCAGTTGAGCCTGCGGGCTCCGGTTCCGCCCAAATTTGGGCTTAGAATTTGCGGTTAGGCCTCGGACTCGACGGAGCGGACACTAGGCAATGCAAGCAAGAGCGCTCACAGCGGGCACACTCGCCCGAGGGTTGTTCACGCGGGGAGAGCGGCTTGCGGAACTCGGGACGCGCCAATATCCGCCCAAGGTCCAGCGGCGGCTGAAGAGCGTCAACGTCGGCGCGTTTACCGTCGCTGTCTCCTGCTTCTTCTTCGCGCTGACCTATGCGTTCCAGGACGTGGTGCTCTACCGAAACGCCGTCATCCTCAACGTGGCGCTGATGTTGATGGCGCTGAGCGTCCCGGCCTTCCACCGGATCAACGACACGGCCGGATCGCTGTTCATCGCATTGTCGTTGATGGTCGGCCTCTTTCTGCTCGTCGCACTGATGGGCCGGCTCTCCGGCATTCAGATCAATTTCGTCGCCGCTTCGGCGGCGCTGTTCCTGATTTTGGAGCTTCGGCGCATCAGGCTCATCGCATCCCTGATCGGCCTTGCGATCGCGCTCCATATCGCGAGCTGGGTGCTCTTCCCGACCGGCTACATCGGCAAGGCCGATCCGCACTTCCAGATGCGGCTCTACATCACCGTGGTGGTGACGATCTCCATCATCGTCGCCGTTCTCGTCTACTACGCCTTCTGGACCGCGGAGCAGGCGGAGGCGGAAACGGAATCGCTCCTGCTTCGCATTCTGCCCGTGCAGATCGCTGAGCGGTTGAAGGCCCGCCCCGAAGCGGCAATCGCAGACAGCTTCGGCGAGGCTTCCGTGCTCTTCTCCGACATCGTCGGTTTCGTCCCGATCACGCGAAGGCTCGGCGCCGCCGACACCGTCGCCATGCTGAACAACCTCGTGCACGGCTTCGATCGTCTCGCGGCTGAACACGGCGTGGAGAAGATCAAGACGATTGGCGATGCCTATATGGCCGCCGCCGGCATCCCGACGCCGACCCCCGACCACGCCGCACGGCTTGCGCGGATGGCGCTCGGCCTGCAGGCGGTCGCCGACCAGACTGGCGCGACGTTCGGCGTTGGGCTTCAGCTCCGGATCGGCATCGCACTGGGGCCGGTGATGGCCGGCGTCATCGGCGCCAACCGCTTCGGCTACGACATCTGGGGCGACGCCGTGAACCTCGCCGCGCGGCTCGAAAGCTCGGGCGAGCCAGGGAAGATTCACGTCTCCAGTGCATTCCAGGAAGCGCTTGCCGGGGACTTCACATTCACCTCTCGTGGCCCGACGACGATCAAGGGCGTGGGCGAGACGGAGACGTGGTTCCTGGAATCCGGCTCTGAGGCGGGCAGCGGCACGACCTAGTTGTCGCGACCAGAGGGGAACGAGGTGCCCGCGCCCCGTGCCGCGGTCCGCCTACTGACCCCTTTGCGCCTGGCTCGCAAACCTTCGCGCTTCGTCGGCGGCGCGGAAGACGCCGGCGGCTTTGGCGATGCATTCCTGCTGCTCGGACTCGGGATTTGAATCGGCGACGATGCCGGCGCCGGCCTGCACATAGACCTTGCCGTCCTTCACCATCGCGGTCCTTAAGACGATACAGGTGTCCATCGCCCCATCGGCGGAGAAGTAGCCGACACAGCCGGCATAGGGGCCGCGCTTTTCCTTTTCGAGTTCGTCGATGATCTCCATCGCGCGAACCTTCGGTGCGCCGGAGACAGTGCCCGCGGGGAAGCCGGCGGCGAGCGCGTCGAGCGCGTCCTGGTCGGGGCGAAGCTGGCCCACGACGTTGGACACGATGTGCATCACGTGGCTGTAGCGCTCGAGGAAGAACTGATCGGTGACCTTCACCGAGCCGATCGTGGAGACACGACCGGCGTCGTTGCGGCCAAGATCGAGCAGCATCAGGTGCTCGGCGCGCTCTTTAGGGTCGACGAGAAGCTCTTCGCCGAGGCGCTTGTCGTCTTCGGGGGTCTTGCCGCGCGGACGCGTGCCGGCGATCGGGCGGATCGTCACCTCGCCTTCGCGCACACGCACCAGGATTTCCGGGCTCGAGCCGACGATCGAGAACGCGTCGAAGTCGAGGAAATAAAGAAACGGCGAGGGGTTCACGCGGCGAAGCGCGCGATAAAGGGAGAACGCCGGAAGCGGGAAGGGCGCCTCGAAGCGCTGCGACAGCACCACCTGAAAGATGTCGCCGGCAGCGATGTATTCTTTCGCGCGCACCACCATCGCCTTGTATTCCTCCGGCGTGGTGTTGGAGGCGACCGGGCCGGAGAGCGCGACGTCGGCGGGCTCGGGCGCATGGTCGACCGGCCGGTCGAGTGCATCGATCACGTCGAGCAGCCGGTTGATTGCGCGGTCATAGGCGGCGCGCGGCGTGACACCGGCCTCGGGTCTGACGGGCGTGACGACCGTCAGCTCGTCCTTCACGGCATCGAAGATCGCGACGATCCGCGGCCGGATCAGCACGGCGTCGGGCGCGCGCACGGCTTCCGGATTGGCCTCCGGCAGCGCTTCCATGAGCCGCACCATGTCGTAGGCGAGGTAGCCGAAAACCCCCGCCGACATCGGCGGCAGGTCGCGCGGTACGGCGATGCGGCTCGCGTCGATCAATTTGCGCAGCGCTTCGAGCGTACCCTCGGCGCAGGGTGTGAAGCGCGAAAGATCAGGCGCATGCGCGATCTCGGCCTTTCCGCCCTCGGCGCGGAAGACAAGGTCGGGGTCGAAGCCGAGCATCGAGTAGCGGCCGCGCACTGCGCCACCTTCGACCGATTCCAGCAGGAAGGCGTTGTGTCTGTTTCCGGCGAGCTTCAGGAAGGCGGAGACGGGCGTCTCGAGGTCGGAAACGAGGCGCGTGAAGACGAGTTGCGGCGCGCCCTCCGTGTAGCGCGCCTCGAAGCTTCCATAAGCAGGCTCTATCTGCATCGCGGCAAAGCGCGCAGCGGCCGTGTCATCGGGTCTGCGCCTGGCCGGTAAGCTGCTGGTAGGCGGCCTGGTTCACCGACACGCTGAGCGAGGCAAGAATCTGCTGGTTATAGGTGCTCAGAACATCCTGCCGCAGGGCCGACGAAAGCTGACTGCTGATGTTCTTGGAATCTGCCGCCTCGGCAAAGAAGGCGGGCGCAGTCACCTGGTCGACGTGCAGAAGGATGCGCGCGATGCCGGCGCCGTCGGCGTCAGCAACGTGACCTTCGGGGCCGGCGAAGGCCTGGCGGATGGCATTGGGTGAAAGTCCGGCGGGCGGCGAGTCGTTGGTCCGCTTCACGCCTTCGGCGGTCTGCACCGGCTTGCCGATCTCGGCGCTAAGCGTGGCAAGCGCCGTGCCGTTCTTCAGCCGCTCGAAGAGCTTGTTGGCGAGGTCGGCGACGTGCTTCTCCGTCTCGACGTCGGTCCATGCCTTGACCACCTCGGCACGCACCTCGTCGAGTGATCGGTCGCGCGCCGGCGTGATGTCGAGCACGTCGTAGAAGACCCAGGAATCGGCCTTGCTGCGCACCGCGCTATTCTCAACGCCGACATCGCTGTCGAAAGCCTCGCGCACAACTGCGGCGCCGCCAGGAACATCGGTGAGCACACTGCCGTCCGGAGTCGTCAGGCTTGTCGAGATGGCGTCGATCACCCGGTAGGGGAGCGAAAGCTTGGCGGCCGCCTCCTCCAGCGTCGAGCCGCCCGCGCGCTCGTCCTCAACCTTGTCGTAGAGATCCTGCAGGCTTGCGCTCGCGGCGCGGACGGCTAGGTCGTGCCGAATGGTCGGGGTCACATCCGCAAGCGACGGCGTTGAGCCCGGCTCGATCGCGGTCACCAGAATGACCGAAGGCTTGAGCGCGCCTTCGGTGACGGCGACCGGCTTGTTCTGCTCGGCCGAGAAGGCCGCCTCGGCGACAGCCGGATCAAGCATTTCGGCCTTCGTCTTGACGCCGAGATCGGTCACCTCGAGGCCGCTCGCCTGACCGACCGCGGCGAAATCCTCGCCACCCTGCATCTTGGCGAGCGCGGCGTTGGCGGCGTCCGCGGTGTCGAAGGTCAGCTCTTCCACATGCCGGCGCTCCGGCTGGATCAGTCCTGCCTTGCGGCGATCATATTCGGCGGCGATCTCCTCGTCCGTCACCGCCGACGGATCGGCGACTGTTTGGGGATCGAGCGTCAGGAAGCCGATCTTGCGATATTCGGGAGCGCGGAAGTTGTCCTTGTGATCGTCGAAATAGGACTGCAGTTCGGCATCGCCCGGTGCTTCGACCGGGGGTATCGACGTCTGGTCGACGACGAGGAAGGAAATCGTGCGTTCCTCATTCTGCCAGCGATAGAGCGCGGCGACGAGCGGCTGCGGTATGGTCATGCCGGCGGAAACCGATTGGGCGATCTGGGAGCGCACCAGCTCCTGCTTCACGTTGCGAATGAAGTCGTTGCGGTTCATGCCGGCATTTGCCAGCAGGTTCATGAAGCGGGTCAGATCGAAGTTGCCGTCAGCGCCCTTGAATGCCGGGTTCTTGGCAATTTCGGCGGCAACGCGGTCGTCTGACACGCCAAGCCCGAACTTGCTCGCCGTGTCGTCGAGTGCCGCGTTCAGGAGCATGGCGGAAAGAATCTGCTGCGGATTGGCCGGCCGGCCGGTGCTCTGAGCGCTCCGCTGCGCCGAGGCGTAGAGATTGGCGAAGTCTTGGGCCGTGATATCCTGATTGCCGACGCTCGCCAGCGTGTCGGCGCGATAACCCTGGAAGCCGCCGATGCCCCAGATCGCGAAACTCAGCACAAGAAGCGCCATCAGAAGCTTCGAAACCCAGCCCTGGGCACCTTGACGCAACTTGTCGAGCATGAAAAAGCCTCTCGCTAACAACAAAAGGCCGGGTATCGCTGCCCCGGCCCGCTACACATAAAACCCTCGTCCCGCGCTCACAAGCGCGCATCGATTGCCCCGCCGCCCGGCGGCGGCGGAGTTTCTGACCCAATGCGCCACCTGATCGCCGGGAACTGGAAGATGAACGGCCTCGCCGCAAGCCTTGAAGAGGCGCGGCAAGTCGCGGAGGGCTCGAAAGCGGCGAATTGCGACGTTATGCTCTGTCCGCCCGCTACGCTTGTGGCGCAGATGCGCTGGGCGACGAAGGATTCGCCGCTGCTCATTGGCGGGCAGAACTGCCATGCCAAGCCCGCCGGGGCGCATACCGGCGACATTTCGGCGGAAATGCTCAAGGACGCGGGGGCAGGCGCGGTCATCGTCGGGCACTCGGAGCGCCGAACCGACCATGGCGAAACCGACGACATGGTGCGCCAGAAAGCCCTGGCAGCGCGCCGCGCCGGGATTCTCGCGGTCGTATGCATCGGCGAGACCGAGGCGCAGCGCGATTCCGGGGACACCCTTAACGTCGTGTCGCGGCAGCTTGATGGATCGCTTCCCGATAGGGATCCGGCCGACATCGTCGTCGCCTACGAGCCGGTCTGGGCCATCGGCACCGGCCGCACGCCGAGCGAGGGTGACATCGCGGAGGTCCATGCCCATATCCGCGCCGGCCTTTTGGCCCGCTTCGGCGCGCCGGGGGGCGGGGTGCGGATCCTCTACGGAGGCTCGATGAAGCCGGAGAACGCGCCGGGGATCCTGAAGATTGCCCACGTGAACGGTGGGCTGGTCGGCGGGGCGAGCCTGAAAGCCGCGGATTTCCTGGGCATCGTGCGGGCTGCGACAGACGGCGCATGAGGCTTCAAAGCAATGGCCGGCTCGTGTAGAAGGCGCGGCCAAGGAAAGAGTTCATGACGACCGTCATTATTGTTGTCCATCTCATGGTGGTCCTCGCCATGATCGGCCTCGTGCTTCTGCAGCGCTCCGAAGGCGGCGCGCTCGGCATCGGGGGCGGGCAGGGGGCGTTCCTCTCCGGCCGGAGCGCCGGCAACGTGCTGACGCGTTCTACCGCCGTGCTGGCGATTGTCTTTTTCGCGACTTCGCTCAGCCTCGCCCTGATCTCGAAATATCAGTCGCGGCCGACGGACATTCTGCAGCGGATTCCCGGCCAGAGCGCACCCGCGACGACAACGGAGACTCCGACGCCGCCTGAGCCCGCGGGCACGCCGGCGACTGCGGAGGAGCTGTTCAAGCAGCTTGGCGGTTCGTCGTCGTCCTCCGGCGGTCCGCAGACCCCGCCCGCGACGAGTTCGGGTGAGACTGCGCCGACCCCACCAAGCCCGGCACCGCCCGCCGGTTCCAGCCCGTCGGCGCCCGCCCCGACCGACAGCGCACCGGCGAATGCCCCGGCGACAAGCGGCTCCGCGACAGATGGATCCACGACGGGCGGCTCGGCCGCAAGCGGAAGCTCGTCCGCGGGGAGCTCGGCGCCGATGCAAGAACTGCCGACACCGGATACGCTGCCCGATACCACGACAGCGCCCGCGCTCGGGTCGCAGGCGCCTGCCGGACAGTAAGCCTCCGTTACGATTGGGCTTTGCGGCGGCGGAGGGTGACAGAAATTTAATCCGCCGGTCGATCTTGTCGCGGCGTTTCGTTACAACTCTGGCATAGTTTCCGCATTTCTCCGTGCTAACGGCGGTGCTCGGTCGGTCGCCCGCCCGCATTAAGGCTTTAGCTGGAGTCGACGCCGTGAGACGTGTGCGGCTGATTCAGGTCACGGTGCTGGTCGCCCTCGTGGCGGCCTTTGTCGTAGGGCGCCACTTTCTTTTCCCGTCAGGCGGCTTCGGAGCGCAGGCTGCGCTCGAACAAGGCTCCGGCGCGCAGCCAAAAACGCCGCCGCGCGCCCACGGGACCGCCGCGCGAGCGGGCGGCCCCACTGCCGTGCTGACGGCGGTTGCCAAGCGCCAGGATGTGCCGATCACCGAAAGCGCGGTCGGTTGGGTCGAGCCGATCGCCTCCGTCGCCGTCAGGCCGCGCATCGACGGGGTCATTGTCGCGCAGACCGTACACGAGGGACAGACCGTCAAGGCCGGCGACCTCCTGTTCCAGCTCGACGACAAGGCGCTTCAGGCGATGCTCGCCAAGGACCGCGCTGCGCTCGCCAAGGATCAGGCCAATTCCGAGCAGCTGCGGGCCGACCTTGCGCGCCTGAAAACGCTCAACACGCATAACGACGCAACGGCGCAGCAGGTCGAGCAGCAGCAAGCGGCGGTCAACCAGGGCGCGGCCTCGATCGCCGGCGACCAGGCGCAGATCGAGGCCGACCAGGTGCAGATCGGCTACACGAAGATCACCGCACCGATCGACGGACGTGTCGGGGCGATCGATCAGGATGTCGGCACGCTCGTGCGAGCCGCCGACCAGACGACGCTTCTGACGGTCACACAGATGGCGCCGGTCCGCGTATCCTTCTCAGTGCCGGAGCGCGACCTTGCGGCGCTGCGTCAGGCGCTCGGCGGAGCGACGCCGGCAGCGGCGCGCGTCTTCGACCCGGAGTCCAGCAAGGTCCTGTCGACCGGCGCGCTGACGTTTGTCGATTCAAGCGTCGACACGGCCTCAGGGACGGTCACGGCGAAAGCCGATTTCGATAACGGCGACGGCGCTCTCTGGCCGGGACAATACGTGCGGGTGGAAGCCGATCTCGGGGTGCGCCGCGGAGTAACCGTCGTTCCCCTCGCAGCACTCCAGGTGAACGAAAAAGGGTCCTACGTCTTCGTGGCGAAACCCGACGGCACCGCCACGACCAAGCCCGTGACGGTCGTCGACGAAACCGGCGATACCGCAATCGTCAGCTCCGGCCTCGACCCCGACGAGCATGTCGTGGTGGAGGGGCAGCTGCGTCTTCGCGACGGCGCGCGGATCAAGGAGACGCTCGCCTCGAATGCGGCGGCCGGGACGCAGACGGGGGCGTCGGCGGACGCGGCGCAATGAATATCTCAGAGCCATTCATCCGTCGGCCCGTCGCGACGATCCTGCTTGCGATCGCGCTGATCAGCGCCGGCCTCTTCGCCTACAATCTGCTGCCGGTCGCAGCGCTCCCGAACGTCGATTTTCCGGTCGTCACGGTCTCGGCGCAGTTGCCTGGCGCCTCTCCGGACACGATGGCGAACTCGGTTGCGACACCGCTCATCAAGCAGTTCAACACCATCCCTGCGATCCAGACGATCACCGCGAAGAGCGTCCAGGGATCTACGTCGATCGTCATTCAGTTCGACCTCAATCGCGACATCGACCAGGCGGCGGCCGACGTGCAGGCGGCGATCGCGCGGACTCTTAGACAATTGCCGGCGAACATGACGACGCCGCCAAGCTACCGGAAGGTCAATCCGGCCGATGCGCCGATCGTACTTCTCGCGCTGCAGAGCACCGCGATGACCTTGCCGCAGCTCGATGACTTTGCCGAGCAGGTAATGTCGCCGGCGCTTTCAACTCTCGACGGTGTGGGAGAGGTGCAGGTGTTCGGCGCGAAGAAATTCGCCGTACGAGCGGAGGTGAATCCGGCAGCGCTCGCCGGCCTCGGCATCGGCATCGACCAGGTCGCCTCGGCCATCGGCTCGGCGAACTCCATCGCCCCGGCCGGCACCATCATCGGCAACGACCAGAGCCTGGCGATCGAGACTAATTCGCAGATGACCAAGGCGGATGAATTCCGGCAGATCGTCATCGCCTCGCCGAACGGCAAGCCGGTACGGCTCGGCGACGTCGCCAACGTCGTGGAACTCGGTCGCCAACACCCAGACCGAGAGCCGCTATGACGGTCAGCCGACGCTCATTCTTGCCGTGTTCCGACAGCCGGACGCGAACACGGTCGGCGTCGTCAACGCAGTCATCGCCGCGCTGCCGAAATATCGCGCCGATCTCGGGTCCTCCGGATCGATCAACATCCTGAACAACCGTGCGACCTCGATCGTTCAAGCCGTCCACGACGTCGACCTGACCCTGGTGCTGACGATCGGGCTCGTCGCGCTCGTCATCTTCCTGTTCCTCAGACGGCTGTCGGCGACCCTTATCCCGACGCTCGCCATCCCGATCTCGATCGTCGCCACCTTCGCGGTCATGTATGCGCTCGGCTATTCCGTCGACAACATCTCGCTTCTTGGCCTGACGCTTGCGGTCGGGCTCGTCGTCGACGATGCGATCGTGATGCTTGAAAACATCGTGCGACACGTCGAGGAGGGGATGAGGCCGTTCGAGGCCGCGCTTGTGGGAAGCCGCGAGGTGGGCTTCACCATCGTTTCGATCACCATCTCGCTCGTCGCGGTCTTCCTGCCGATCCTCTTGATGGGTGGCGTCGTGGGGCGCATCTTCAACGAGTTCGCGATGGTGGTGACGATCGCGATCGTCACGTCCGCGCTGGTTTCGCTGACTTTCACGCCGATGCTGTGCGCTCGCCTGCCGGCGCGGCGGCATGCCCCCCCACATCAGGGACTTGAAGCGGGGGCCGGCCGGATGGTTCGGGCCTATCGCGTCTCGCTCGATTTCTGCCTCCGCTACCGGTTCGTCGTTCTCCTCGTCTTCTTCGGCACGGTTGGCGCGACGGCCTATCTCTTCGCGGCTTCGCCGAAGGGATTCCTGCCGGAGGAAGACATCGGCCAGCTTTCGGTGCAGACGGAGGCGCGGCAGGATATTTCCTTCACCGACATGAAGGCGCTGCAGGAGAAGGTGGAGGAGGCGCTCCTCTCCAAGCCATACGTTGCGCATGTCGCCTCGCTGGTCGGCGGGAGCTTCGGCTCATCAACCGCAAACCAGGGGCACATGTTCGTCGAGCTCAACGCAAAGCGGCCGCCGCTCGACAAGATCCTCGGCGACCTGCGCCGCTCGCTCGGGCAGATTCCCGGCATTTCTAGCTTCGTCGTGCCGGTGCAGAACCTGCGCCTTGGCGGTCGCTCCTCGGCCAGCCAATACCAGTTCGTGGTGCAGGGTATCGATCGCGCCGAGCTCCTGACCTGGGCGGACAAGATCGAGAGTGCCTTGCGGCGTGACAGCCACTTCGTGGATGTCACGTCGGACGTGCAGGACAACGCGCCGCAGGCGCATCTCATCGTCGATGCCGACAAGGCCCGGCTTCTCGGCATCACGAGCAGCGATCTGCGCAACTATCTCTACGACGGGTTCGGCACCAGCCAGGCCTCGACGATCTTCAAGACCGGCGACAGCTACGAGGTCATCGTCGAGTTCGACCCGACGATCCCGTGGACGGCCGACAGCCTGAACGCGCTCCACGTGCGCTCGTCGAACGGCAAGATGATCCCCGTCTCGGCATTCGCCCAGGTGCAGCGGGTCGCGGGGCTCCTCTCGGTCAATCAGCAGGGTCAGCTGCCGGCGGTGACCATCTCCTTCAACCTTCCGGCCGGCGTCTCGCTCGGCCAGGCGACCGACCAGATCGACCAGATCAAAAGCCAGATCAACCTGCCTCCGGAAATCAGCACGAGCTTTGCCGGAACCGCGCAGGTGTTCCAGGACGCCGCGGCGAACCAGGGGCTGCTGCTCCTTGCAGCGGTGGTCACGATCTACGTCGTGCTCGGCATCCTCTACGAGAGCTTCATCCATCCGCTCACCATCCTCACCGGCCTGCCGGCGGCTGCGGCAGGCGCTCTGCTCACGCTGCGCATCTTCGGCTTCGACGTGAGCGTGATCGCGATCATCGGCATCCTGATGCTGATCGGCATCGTCAAGAAGAACGCGATCATGATGATCGACTTCGCGCTGGCCAGGCAGCGCGGCGGGGACAGCGCTTACGATGCGATCCGCGAAGCCTGCCTGATCCGGTTCCGCCCGATCATGATGACGACCTTCGCGGCGATCATGGGCTCGCTGCCGATCGCACTCGGCATCGGCGCCGGCTCGGAGCTGCGTCAGCCGCTCGGCGTCGCCGTGGTCGGCGGGCTGATCGTCTCGCAGGCGCTGACGCTTTTCATCACGCCCGTCATCTACCTCTACATGGAAGACCTCTCGGCGGGCACGCGGCGGCTTCTCGGGGGGCTTTTCGGCCGCCGCGCCGTGGCACCCGAGCCGGGCGAGCTGCCCGCGTTGCCGGAGGAACTGCCGCTGGCCGCCGAATAGCGCCCGGCGAGGCGGACTTGCGGCTCCTGGTTGCCGGAAACTCGGGGTGATTGTGGAGGGTTTCCTGGCGGGGTTTCGCACCAAGTCCATGGAACAACCTGACAATTGGCCACTCTCAGATGGCGAGCGCCCCCGCGTATTAGGGATAGAAGTGGCCGGTCGCTTTTTCGAACTCGTCGAATCGGTCCGGTGGCGCTAAGGCTCAAATCCCATGGCGCGGTACATCTTCATTACCGGCGGCGTGGTCTCCTCCCTCGGCAAGGGCCTCGCTTCGGCGGCCCTGGGCGCTCTCTTGCAGGCGCGCGGCTACAAGGTCCGGCTTCGAAAGCTCGACCCGTATCTGAACGTCGATCCCGGGACCATGAGCCCCTATCAGCACGGCGAGGTCTTCGTCACCGACGACGGGGCGGAGACCGACCTCGATCTCGGCCACTACGAGCGGTTCACCGGGCGCTCGGCGAACCGGATGGATAACGTCACCACCGGCAAGATCTATCAGGAGATCATCACCAAGGAGCGGCGCGGCGATTACCTCGGCGGGACCGTGCAGGTGATCCCGCACGTCACCGACGCCATCCGGAACTTCATCCTCGACGGCAACGACGAGTTCGATTTCGTGCTTTGCGAGATCGGCGGCACGGTCGGCGACATCGAGGGGCTGCCATTCTTCGAGGCGATCCGCCAGCTCGGCAACACGCTGCCGCGCGGCGATGCCATCTACATCCACCTGACGCTGATGCCCTACATCGCGACGGCTGGCGAATTGAAGACCAAGCCAACGCAGCATTCCGTCAAGGAGCTGCGCTCGATCGGCATCCAGCCCGACATCCTGCTGGTCCGCTCCGATCGCCACATCCCGGACAGCGACCGTCGCAAGCTGGCGCTCTTCTGCAACGTGCGCGAGGACGCCGTCATCCCGGCGCTCGATGTCGAGACCATCTACGACGTCCCCGTCGCCTACCACGACGCAGGGCTCGACCGTCAGGTGCTCGCCGCCTTTGGCGAGAAGCAGGCGACGGCGCCCGACCTCGACCAGTGGCGCGAGATCAGCCGCATCCTTCGCCATCCGGAAGGCGAGGTGACGATCGCAATCGTCGGAAAGTACACAGGGCTTCGCGACGCCTATAAATCGCTGACCGAGGCGCTGCAGCATGGCGGCATCGCCAATAAGGTGCGCGTCAACCTCGACTGGATCGAAAGCGAGATCTTCGAGAAAGAAGACCCGGCGCCTTATCTCGACGGCGTGAACGGCATTCTCGTTCCGGGCGGGTTCGGTGAGCGCGGCACGGAAGGAAAGATCAACGCGGTCACCTTCGCGCGCACGCGCGACGTGCCGTTCTTCGGCATCTGCTTCGGTATGCAGATGGCCGTCATCGAAGCGGCGCGGCATCTTGCCGGCATCAACAGCGCAAGCTCATCCGAATTCGGCGAGACCGACGAACCCGTCGTCGGTCTGATGACGGAATGGCTGAAGGGCAACGCGCTCGAGACGCGGCTCGCGCAGGGCGACCTCGGCGGCACCATGCGGCTCGGCGCCTATACGGCGGTTCTGAAGTCTCGAAGCCGCATCGCCGCGATCTACGGCGAGACGGAGATCAGCGAACGCCACCGCCACCGCTACGAGGTGAATATCGACTACATGCCGCGGCTTGAGGCCGCCGGCCTTTCCTTCTCCGGCATGTCGCCGGACAACCTGCTGCCTGAGACGATCGAGCTCGCCACCCATCCGTGGTTCGTCGGCGTTCAGTTCCACCCGGAGCTGAAGTCGCGTCCGTTCGAGCCGCATCCGCTCTTCGCGAGCTTCATTGCCGCCGCCGTGGAGAACAGCCGGCTGGTGTAGGCGGGCCGCGATCCCGCTCGATCCGGAGCGGATCTACGCCGGCCGGCTCATCGTCACTTCGAGGTCTTTCACCAGCCCGTCGGCGAGCGAATAGACCCAGCCGTGGACGCTGAGCTCCTGTCCGCGCGCCCAGGCGTCCTGGATGAAGACGTCGGATGCGACGTTCTTCACCTGACGCATGACATTCAGCTCGCATAGCCGATCGAGGCGGGCGTGGCCGTCGGCGATCGCGTCCAGTTCGCCCCGGTGCTCATGGAACACCTCGCGGATCGGATGCAGCCAATGGTCCACGAGCCCGCGCCGCTTCCCGTCGACCGCCGCTGCGACGCCGCCGCAGCCGTAGTGCCCGACGACCAGGATGTGCTTCACCTTGATGACGTCGACGGCAAACTGCAGGACGGAGAGGTAGTTGGCATCCTGCGGCGGCGCGAGATTGGCGACGTTGCGGTGGACGAAGAGCTCGCCCGGATCGAGGTCGACAATCTCGTTCGCCGGCACGCGGCTGTCGGAGCAGCCGATCCACAGATATTCCGGCGCCTGCTGGCGGACAAGCCGGCTGAAGAAGCCAGCGTCGCCGGCCACCTTGCGCGCGGCCCAGGCGCGGTTGTTCGCTTTCAGGTAATCGAGCATTACGTGTCCGAGAGCCTCATTTCCGCGTGGCGATGACGTAGCCGCCCGTTTCGCCGGCGAGAACCCCCTGGTCGGCCGGCGCGGGCTTCACGAGGGCCGCAAGGAGCGTTTCGGCCGAAGTCCAATAAGGCACGTACCAGTCGCGGTCGACATCCATGATGAGCACGCGGTCGTTGGCCGCGTCGTAGGCGCCGACCGCCGAGATGTGCGGACCGTCCCAGTCGCCGGTGATGACGCCCTGGTTGAAGTAGACCAGCATGACATTGTCGACGGACGCCTCGTTTGCGACGAGTGCCTTGCGGAGGCCTTCGAGCGCCGTGGGATCGGCAGAAGTGGGCTGCACGGCTTCAATCGCGGCGCCGTTCAACCCATTGGCGTCGAGGCTTTCGCGAAGCACGTGGCGAAGGTCAGCGAAGGTGACTCCCGGTCCCTCGTCGGCGACCTGTTCATTCCATTTCGCGTCGCCCAAGGCCTCAAGGAGCGAGGATTCCGTCACGATCTGCTGGTCGGCGTTCGGCGGCAGACCGCGGAGCGCGTTGACGGCCATCGTCACCGCCGCCGCCGAGCAGTCGCTCGTCGTCTTCTGCGGCACGTAGAATGCTGAGAGAACCCAGTAGTCGGGGGCTGGGGCTGAGCGAAGGTAGGCGTTGTCGCTCAGGATCGGAATCGCCTGCGGCCCGAATTTGGGCTGCGCCGCCTCCTCCGCCTGCGCCGCCCCGACCGCAAGCACGAACACCAAAGCGAGAATCTGTCTCATCCGATCCGTTCCGACGCGCGCGCCGATGTGGCGCTTGGCGCGCATCATCGATCAGAACCGGAACAGGCGCCAGAGGAGGGGAGCGGCCGCCTACGCCGCGGCGGAAATCAGGAGGCACCCGCCGGTTTCGTTGGCGAGCGCGCCGTCCTCGCGCGGATCGGGCGTCACAAGCGCCTCGAAGAGTGTCTCCGTGGAGATCCAGTAGGGGAGCCAGAATTCCTGGTCGACATCCATGAGGAGAACGCGATCCTCCTCGGCATTGAAGGCGCCGATCGGCGAGACATGCAGGCCGCCTTCCGGATCGCCCGTGACCACGGCCTGATTGTAGTAGGCGAGCATGACGCTGTCGGGCGAAGCCTCGTTGTGCACAAGCGCTTCGCGCAGGTCCTCGATGGTCGCGGGATTTTCCGGATCGGGCGCGACGCCGCGAACCGCGCCGCCAAGATCGAGCCGATCGAGGCCGATCCGGAGGACTTCCTGCGAGGTCTGCGAGGGTGACGCCGCCGCCGTCCTCCGCCGTCTGTGCCGTCCAGACTGGATCGTTCACCGCCGCCAGCACGTCGCTCTCGCTCATCGGAGCCGCGTCCGGCACGACGCGATTGCGCAAGGCGTTGAGCGCCATCGCGGCGGAGGTCGCCGAGCACCCGCAATTCGTCGATTGCGGCGAGTAGAACTCGGCAAGTGTCCAGTAGTCTGCGTCTTTTGTCTTCAGAAGGTAGTCGTTCTCGTAAGCAACGGGGACCGTATCCTGCGGAAGATCAGGCAAACTCGCCGCCTGAGCGACGGTTCCTGAAACACCCAACAGAATATAGGCGCCCGCGAAATCGCGCATGGCACTCCTCGGCTCGAAGAGACAATTGTGGCTGACGTGTGCGAGGCACTTTTATGCCATATTCGACCGCGATTTGTCCAACTCCTAAGTCGGCGCAGGGCGACGATATACTTATGTCATTGGCCCGCCAAAGAAATCCGGCTTGGGCGGCTTCTTTGCGCTGCAGCACGGCTCGGGGGCTGGTCACATCCGCCTCAATCGCCTAGCGGAAGGCCATGCGCTCGGTCGACCATCTGGTTCTTCCCACAACCACGCTTACGCTCGCGCGATCGCGGCTGACGGCGCTTGGGTTCCTCGTCGCGCCGGATGCCCAGCATCCGTTCGGGACGGGCAATTGCTGCGTCTTCTTCAAGGATCGGACCTATCTCGAGCCGATCACCATCGTCGACCGCATGGCGGCGGACATGGCGGCTGCGGAGCGCATCCTGTTCGTCAAGCGGATGAAGCGCTTTTCGGAGCGGCAGGGCGAGGGCTTCGCCATGGTGGCGCTGAAGAGCGAGGACGCGGAGGCGGATCGCGCGGCGTTCGAGGCGGCCGGGATCGGCGGCGGCCCGGTTTATCGCTTCTCGCGCATGGCAGAGCTACCGGACGGGTCGGAGGAGGAGATCGGCGTCGCAGTCGCGAACGCCGAGTTCCCGGCGGCGCCAGATGCGAGTTTCTTCACCTGCCAGCACCTCGCGAAGGATGCGCTCTTCCAGCCCGCCTATCTCGACCACCCGAACGGTGCGCTCGGGCTCTCCGCCGTAGCGGCGGTCGCCGAGAACCCGGCCGACTTCCACATTCTGCTCGAACAGGTGACCGGGCAGCGAGAGCTCCGAACGACTTCGTTCGGTGTCGAGGCGGAGGTCGACGGTCAGCTCTTCCTGATCCTGACCCCCGACGGATTCCGTGCGCGCTACGAGCTCGATCCGCCGAATCCGCGGCGCGGAATGCGCTTCGCAGCGTTCGATTTGAAGGTCTTGGACCTCAATAGGGCTGCGGGCTATGCAGGCCGCGCCGCGAAGCGGAGCGAAGGGCGGATCGTCGTGCCGCCGGCGCCGGGACTTCATGCGGTGATCGCGTTCAGGAGCACGGAAGATGGCTGAGGCGAACACGGTTGTTGAGGTTGGGAACGTCCGCTTCGGCAACGCGCTGCCGCTCGCCCTGATCGCCGGGCCATGCCAGATGGAAAGCCGCGGCCACGCCTTCGATATGGCGGGGGCGCTCAAGGAGATGTGCCACCGCCTCGGAATCGGACTCGTCTACAAGACGAGCTTCGACAAGGCGAACCGCACGAGCCTTTCGGGCAAGCGCGGCGTCGGGCTCGATGCCGCGCTGTCGGTCTTCGCCGATATTCGCTCCGAGCTTGGTCTGCCTGTTTTGACCGACGTGCACGAACCCGGCCAATGCGCCATCGTTGGAGAGGTCGTGGACGTGCTGCAGATCCCGGCCTTCCTGTGCCGGCAGACAGATCTTCTGATCGCCGCCGCGAAGACCGGATGCACCGTCAATGTGAAAAAGGGCCAGTTTCTCGCGCCCTGGGATATGAAGCAGGTGCTCACGAAGATCGTCGAGAGCGGCAACCCGAACGTTCTCTTGACCGAGCGCGGCGTCTCATTCGGATACAACACGCTCGTTTCCGACATGCGAGCGCTGCCGATCATGGCGGGGCTCGGTGCGCCGGTCGTCTTCGACGCGACTCATTCGGTGCAGCAACCGGGCGGGCAGGGCACGTCGACAGGAGGCGATCGCACGATGGTGCCCGTCCTTGCCCGCGCCGCCGTCGCGATCGGAGTCGCCGCTGTGTTCATAGAGACGCACCAGGACCCGGATCGCGCGCCCTCCGACGGGCCGAACATGGTGCCGCTCGACCAGATGGAGGCTCTCATCCAGCGCCTGATGGCCTTCGACCATCTCGCCAAGGTCTGAATACGCGAAGTGGCGCGCAGGGGCGGCCTGCGCGCCTAGGTTCCGCATCTGGCCGCTTTGTTGAGCCTTACGCGGCCTTCCGGTTGATGCCGCCCTCCGCCAGCTTGTTCAGCTTCGCATCGGCGGCGTGTTCTTCCTTCAGCGTCTTATCTAGCACGCTGGCGCAATCATCGCGACCGAGCTGCCGCGCCCAGGCCACGAGGGTGCCGTAGCGCGTG
Organism: uncultured Alphaproteobacteria bacterium; assembly: GCA_963805325.1. Taxonomy (GTDB): domain Bacteria; phylum Pseudomonadota; class Alphaproteobacteria; order Rhizobiales; family Afifellaceae; genus DASWJZ01. The sequence continues at coordinate 182,369 of CAWDTS010000002.1, forward strand.
ATCTCGTAGTGCTCCGCCGCCTGGGCCGCGGCGATCAGGGCCGCGTCGAGGACTTCCTTGTCGGTGACGTCGCCTGCGATCTCGTTCGCCTCCTCGATGATCCCGTCGATCGCCGGGCAATCGACCGCCTTAGCCTTCGCGCCGTGCATGCGGAACACGTCTTCCAAGCGCGCCACGTGGCCCTCGGTCTCCTCAAGATGGCTTTTGAATGCTTGCTTGAGCTGCGGGTTCGAAGCCTTCTCCGCCATCTTAGGCAGCGCTTTCACGAGCTGCCTTTCGGCGTAGTAAATGTCCTGAAGCTGATGCACGAAGAGGTCGTCGAATGTTTTGATATCTTTGGAAAAAATACCCATGGCTTGTTGGTCCTCCTGGAATTTCCGGCTGGATGGTTCGGCGCTCCGCCTGCCGCGAAGCGGGTCACATGGGAACGCCGAATTTCCCCACGAGTTCCAGGATAAGAACGCACTCTGTTAGCCAGGGGCATGTCGGCTAAGAAGGCTGCACAACTTTGTTGAGCTCAGGATACCGTCGGCGGGCGAATACTTTTGTGGCGTAATATAAGCAGGCAAACATTATCTTTTGTTCACTTGCTCCACCAAAATGGGTGGACGTAGCTTCCGCGCCGCTGGTCATTCAGGCCAGGACAAAGTGCCCTGGTCGCCAGCGAAAAAGCAATTAGGAGCGCACAATGCGCAAATCCCTCATCATCGCGGCCGTTGCCGCTTCCGTCATCTCCAGCGCGGCCTTCGCCGCTACGGCGACCGACAGCATCAAGTCGATCAACAAATCGAAGCACACGCTGACGCTCGCCGACGGCAAGGTTTACGACACGCCCGCCGCTTGGAAGGCGACCGGCTTCAAGGTCGGTGATAAGGTCACCGTCACTTACGACATGAAGAGCGGGAAGATGATGGCCAGCGCCGTGGCGCACGCCAGCTAGAACGCCTGACCGGTGGGCCGGGCCATCGTCCCCGGCTCGGCCTGCCGGTTTCTTGCTCGCAAAAGCGCCTCGCGCTCGATCCAGCTAAGCATCAGTTCTCCCGTGGCTCGCACTGCGGAGCCGCGGTGGTTCGGTGCGAGTATAGCTATTTCACAGAGATGATTAAGTTTTAAGCTGTGGCATTCACTGCCTCATATTTATTGTCCTGTTGATTCCCGTGCTTCCATTTACCTGTTGTGCTGCCGCCTATGCTGTTTGTGGCGAAACAATTGCCTGCCGAATTATGTTTCCGTAACTTCTTCGGGCCGATGCGCCGACTTACAATTCGTGGCGCTGGCACGATTGCCGGGGCAAGGCGCTCTAGCAGCCAGCAATGCTTGAGGAGCCACCATGAAGCTTTCACTCGTTTGTGCATCCGTTGTCGCTTTCGGCGTCTTGACCGGAAGCGTGTTCGCCGCCTCCCCTGCGATCGATACGTCGTCGATCAAGTCGATCGACATGAAGGCCCACCAGCTGACCCTCGCTGACGGGAAGATGTTCGAGTTCCCGAAGACCTGGAAGCTCAAAGCGTTCAAGGAGGGCCAGAAGGTGAAGGTCAACTATCGGGACCATATGGGCAGCATGATGGTCACCCGGCTGCGCCATACGGCCTGAGGAACGTTCGGTGTCTGCGGGCCGGGCGAGATCCGGCCTGCAGGCGGCCCGTTGGCCGAAAAATGCGCCTGCGCTCCTTTCGCTCCGAGGCAACTTCGCCTAGGAAACCGCCGGAACCCCAGGGGAGCGCCAGATGACCGCTATCATCGATATCACCGGCCGCGAGATACTCGACAGCCGGGGAAATCCAACCGTCGAGGTGGACGTCACCCTGGAGGACGGGTCGTTCGGGCGAGCCGCAGTCCCCTCCGGCGCTTCGACCGGCGCGCACGAGGCGGTCGAGCTCAGGGACGGGGACAAGTCCCGCTATCTGGGAAAGGGCGTCCTGAAGGCAGTAGAGGCGGTCAACGGCGAGATCTTCGACGCGATCGGCGGCATGGATGCCGAGGAGCAGGTCCTGATCGACGGGACTCTGATCGCGCTCGACGGCACGGAGAACAAGGGCCGGCTCGGCGCGAACGCCATTCTCGGCGTGTCGCTCGCCGTCGCCAAGGCCGCCGCGGAGGCGAACAGCCTGCCGCTCTTCCGCTACGTCGGCGGCACCAATGCCAAACTCCTGCCGACGCCGATGATGAATGTCGTGAACGGCGGCGTTCATGCGGACAACCCGATCGACTTCCAGGAATTCATGATCGTGCCGGTCGGCGCGGAGACGATCGCCGAAGCCGTCCGCATCGGAGCGGAAGTCTTTCACACGCTGAAGAAGGCGCTGAAGGATGCCGGCCACAATACGAATGTGGGCGACGAGGGCGGGTTCGCTCCGAATCTCCAGTCGGCCACCGAGGCGCTCGACTTCATCGTCAAGGCGATCGAGCAGGCCGGTTACAAGCCCGGCGACGATGTCTGTCTCGCCCTCGATCCGGCCGCCAGCGAGTTCTTCAAGAACGGCAGCTACGTCTACGCCGGAGAGGGTGGCAAGAAGCGAAGCCCCGCCGAGCAGGTCGCCTATCTTGGAGAGCTGGTCGCGAAATATCCGATCTTCTCCATCGAGGATGGCCTCGCCGAAGACGATTGGGAGGGCTGGAAGATCGCGACCGACGAACTCGGCGGAAAGATTCAGCTCGTCGGCGACGATCTTTTCGTCACCAACACGAAGCGCCTGGCCGAGGGGATCAGCCGCGGCGTCGCCAATTCCATCCTGATCAAGGTCAACCAGATCGGGACGCTCAGCGAGACGCTGGACGCCGTGGAGATGGCGCACAAGGCCGGCTACACGGCGGTCATGTCGCACCGCTCGGGCGAGACCGAGGACTCCACGATTGCCGACCTCGCGGTCGCCACCAATTGCGGGCAGATCAAGACCGGCTCGATGTCGCGCTCCGACCGCATCGCCAAATACAATCAGCTCATGCGCATCGAGGAAGAGCTCGGTCCGGCGGCGAAGTTCGCGGGTCGTTCGGTGCTCAAGGGCTGACCAAGACCGCAGCCGCGGAAACAGACGTCATGAATCGAAGAGGAATAGGTAGAGATGGAATTCATCAACTCGCCAGCGTCCAAGGCTGCGAAGATGCCGTTCAGCCAGGCAGTGCGCGTCGGCGACGTTCTGTATCTCTCAGGCTGCCTCGGCAACGTGCCGGGCAAGATGGAACTCGTGCCGGGCGGCATGGAAGCGGAGGCGCGCCAGACGATGGAGAACATCGGCGCGGTGCTGAAGCAGAACGGGCTCGGCTTCGACGCTGTTTTCAAATGCACGGTGATGATCGCCGACATGTCGAAGTGGGGCGACTTCAATAAGATCTATCTCACGTATTTCAATCCCGACCGCCTGCCGGCGCGCTCCGCGTTCGGGTCGAACGGCCTTGCCCTCGGCGCGCAGATCGAGGTCGAGTGCATGGCATACGCAGGCGCGCGCTGACGCATGCCGCGCGCTGACAAAACGTGGGGCGAGGTCGACGCCTTCCTTTCCGGCCTCGTCGTCGGAAAGGACAAAGCGCTCGACGACGCGCTCGCGGCGAGCAAGGCAGCCGGCCTGCCCGATATCGAGGTCGCACCGACGCATGGCAAGCTTCTGATGTTGCTCGCGAAAATCTCCGGAGCGCGACGCATCCTGGAGATCGGAACGCTCGGCGGCTATTCGACGATATGGCTGGCTCGTGCGCTTCCTGAGGGCGGGATGCTGATCACGCTCGAAGCCAATGCCGAGCACGCAGAGGTGGCGCGCAAGAACATCGCGAATGCCGGCCTTGCGGAGATGGTTGATGTGCGGGTCGGGCCGGCGCTTACGACGCTGCCAAAGCTTGAAAAGGAAGGGGCGGGGCCGTTCGACTTCTTCTTCCTCGACGCCGACAAGACCAACAACCCCGCCTACTTCGAATGGGCGCTGAAGCTTTCGCGGAAGGGCAGCGTCATCGTCGCCGATAACGTCGTACGGTGGGGGGCGATTACCGATGACAAGAGCACGGACCCGAGCGTGAAAGGCACGCGCCATTTCATGGAGCTCGTGGCGCGCGACAAGCGGGTCAGCGCGACGGCGATCCAGACCGTCGGCGCAAAGGGCCATGACGGTTTCGCGCTTGCAGTCGTGTTGGAGTGAAGCGCGCCGACCTTTTTCCGATGAGGTCGGATCTTAGGCCGTGCGCTCGAAGGCCATGCCCTTGTCGTCGAAGCAGTGGAGTACGTTGGTATCGGCCGTGAGGCCGACCGTCGAACCGCGATCCATCTCTACGGTGCCGTCGACCTTGGCGATGATCGGATCCTGCGGGTTGCCGCAGTCGACATAAAGCAGCGCGACCTCGCCGAGGTTCTCCACGAGAAGCAGCTTGCCGCGGAAGATGGCGTCGCCGTCGGACGCGATGCGCAAGTCCTCCGGGCGAACGCCGAGCGTACACTTCCGCCCGATGGCGCTTTCAGGAATCTTCACTGGCACTTTCACCGACCCACCTGTCTCGGTCTTGACGCGAGAATTGGCTCCGGCGCTTTCCACCGTGCAGGGCGAGACGTTCATCGCCGGCGAGCCGATGAAGCGCGCGACGAAGAGGTTGGCCGGCGTGTGGTAGAGCTGCATCGGTGTGCCAACCTGCTCAATCAGCCCCGCGCTCAGGACGACGATGCGGTCGGCGAGTGTCATCGCCTCCACCTGATCGTGCGTCACATAGATCATTGTCACGTCCGACATCGACTCGTGCAGCTTAGCAATCTCGATGCGGGTCGCGACGCGCAGCGCTGCGTCGAGATTGGAGAGCGGCTCGTCGAAGAGGAAGACGCGCGGATTGCGGACGATGGCGCGGCCGATCGCAACGCGCTGGCGCTGGCCGCCGGAAAGCTGCTTAGGCAGGCGGTCGAGCAGCGGCGTGAGCTGCAGGATGTCGGCGGCGGCACGCACGCTCTTGTCGATCTCCGCCTTGCCTTTCTTGGCGAGCTTCATGCCGAAGGCCATGTTCCCGTAAACGGTCATGTGCGGATAGAGCGCGTAGGACTGGAACACCATTGCGATGCCGCGGGTGGAGGGCGGCAGGTCGTTCACCACCTCGCCATCGAACTCAAGCGTGCCGGAGCTGATGTCCTCAAGCCCGGAGATCAGACGCAGAAGCGTGGACTTGCCGCATCCGGAAGGCCCGACGAACACGACGAACTCGCCCTTCTTGATGTCGAGATCGACGCCCTTGATGACGTCGATCGCGCCGAAGGACTTCTTGATGTCGCGCAACCGAATCTCGGCCATCTGCCTTCCCCTCTAACTGACGTCTCGGCCGTCGCGCCGGATCATCCGCCCTTCACCGAGCCTGCGAGCAGGCCGCGCACCAAGTAGCGCTGCAATGCGAAGAACACGCAGAGCGGCACGATGATCGAGACGAAGGCGGAGGCCGTCAGAATTTCCCAATTGTCGCCGCGCGAGCCGAGCAGCGCACGAAGCTTGCCCGTCAGCACGAGCTGATCGCTCTGCTGACCGAGGAAGACGATCGCCACCAGAAGGTCGTTCCAGACCCACAAGAACTGGAAGATGGCGAAGGAGGCGAGCGCCGGCAGCGAAAGCGGCAATACGATGCGGACGAAGATCTCGAAGTCGGTCGCGCCGTCGATGCGCGCCGATTCCATGACCTCGTTCGGAAGGCCGGCGATGTAGTTCCTGAGCAGATAGATGGCGAGCGGCAGGCCAAAGCCGGTATGGGCCAGCCAGATGCCGAGATAGGTCTTGGCCGGCACACCGAAGAACATGCCAACGTCGTTATAGAGCTTCAGAAGCGGGATCAGAGACATCTGCAGGGGGACGACGAGAAGTCCGACGATCGTCGCCAGAATCAGTGGACGTCCGGGAAACTTCATCCAGGCCAGCGCATAGGCGGCGTAGGCCGCAATCAAAATCGGGATGATCGTCGCCGGCACGGTAACGGTCAGCGAATTGATGAACGACTGGCCGATGCCTTCCGACGTGAGCACTTCGTAGTAGTTCGCGAGGGTGAATTTCGGCGGCAGGGCGGCCGTGTAAAAGATGCGCGGACTGCGCCCCTCGAAAGGTGCCGGCGAGACGATCGTGTAATTGCCGTCGGCGTCGATGGTGAGCGTGCCGCCGCTCGGCAGATCCGCAGTCGTGCCGGGCTTAAACTCCTGCGGGTTCTGGATGCGTGCCCCGAAAGCCGTTACCCGCCCGCCACCTTGCTCTTCGAGGATATTGCCGGAGAGCACAAACTTGCCGTCCTTTTCGACCTGCTGCTCGACAGGTGCGGCACGGCCAACCTCGTTCCGTTCGGTCGTGGTCAGCGCGCTCCACCAGCCGGAGACGGTCAGGAGGTCCTTGTCGCGAAGCGAGCTGACGAGAAGCCCGAAGGTCGGCAGCACCCAGAGAACGACCAGGAAGAGCACCGCGAGATGAACGAACCAGCCGCTCGATTTGCTGCGCGCCGCCATCTCAGCGCCCCTTCATCTCGGCGGCCTGCCGGCGGATGTTCCAGATCATGATCGGAACGACGGCGAGCATGATGATGACGGCGATCGCCGCGCCGCGACCGAAGTCTCCGCCCCCGCGGAACATCCAGTCGAACATCAGGTTCGCCAGGACCTCGGTGTTCCACTGGCCGTTGGTCATGGCGAGCACGATGTCGAAGACCTTGAGGACGATGATGGTGATCGTCGTCCACACCACCGCGATCGTGCCCCAGATCTGCGGGACCATGATGTAGAAGAAGATGTGATGGCCCTTGGCGCCGTCGATGACAGCGGCCTCGATGGTCTCTTCCGGCACGCCGCGCAGCGCCGCCGACATGATGACCATGGCGAAGCCGGTCTGGATCCAGATCAGAATCGCCATCAGGAAAAAGTTGTTCCAGAAGGGGAGCGCTATCCAGGCCTGAGGCGTGCCGCCGAGCGCCTGCACGATGGCGTTGATCAGGCCGATCTGCGTCGAACCTTCGCTGCGATAGTCGTAGATGAATTTCCAGATCACGCTCGCGCCGACGAACGAAATCGCCATCGGCATGAAGATCAGGCTCTTGGCGATGCTGCCCCACCAGATGCGGTCGGTCAGGAAGGCGATGACGAGGCCGAAGATCGTGCATGCCGCGGGCACCACGACAAGCCAGAGGATGTTGTTGACGATCAACTCGCGAAATTGCGTGTCGCCGAACGCCCAGACGTAGTTCGAGAAGCCTACGAATTCCTCGCCGGTCCGGTTGTAGAGGCTGAGGCGAATGGAATCGACGACCGGATAGACGAGATAAAGGCCGAGAAGGAGGATCGCTGGTCCGAGGAACAGCCAGGGCCGGATGGTGGCGGCGATCTGCTGGTTGCGGGCGGCGACGGCTGCCGGGCCGCGCGGCGGGAGGATCAGATCGAGGATCTTGTTGACGGCGTAGAAGTAGAGCGCGGCCCCGCCTACGCCGACGATGACGGTGAAAAGCGCCAGCAGGAGCTGCCGCATCGCGTCTCCCCCTACGCTGCAGCATTCCGACGTCGGCAGGCGCCGCGTTCGTTCTGCAGCTTTTGCTTCGGCGTTATCGCCGTCTTGTCATATGACCCGGGCCGAGCGGCCCGGGTCAAGCCCTGGTTGTCGAGAAACTACTTCAGCGCGTCCCACGATTCCTGAATTTCGTGAGCGACGGTCTTGGCGTCCTTGCCGCCGACATAGTCGACCATGCCGGTCCAGAAGGAGCCGGCGCCGATCTTGCCGGGCATCTGGTCGGAGCCATCGAAGCGGAACGTCGTTGCTTCAGACAGAATCTTGCCCTCGCCGCGCAGCGTGTCGTTGGCATAGGCGTCGAGGTTCACGCCCTTGAACGGGGTCAGGAAGCCCGATTGCGCCATCCAGACTTCGTGGGCAATCGGAGTCTTCAGCCACTCGATGAAGGCGCGTGCGGCCGGTGAGTCCTTGGTGATCGCGAAGAGCGTTCCGCCGCCGAGCACCGGCTTGCCGAGATCCTTGTCGGCGTAGGCCGGGAAGTAAAAGAAGTTCGCATCCTGGCCGAGCTTCGTTCCCTCCGGGAAGAAGGAGGGGATGAACGACGCTTGCCGGTGCATGTAGCACTTGGGCGGCGAGGAGAAGAGACCCTTCGGGCTGTCGCGGAAGTCGGTCGCCGCGACCGCCGCAGCGCCGCCGTCGACGAACTTATCGTTCTTCGCGAACCAGCCGAACTCGTCGATGGCTGCGACCACGCGGGGATCGTCGAAGGGGATCTCGTTCTTGACCCACTGGTCGTAGACCTCGGGCGGCTGGGTCCTCAGCATCATGTCCTCGACCCAGTCGGTCGCCGGCCAGCCGGTCGCAGCTTGCGAACCGATGCCGATGCACCACGGTGTGCCGCCGTCGGCGACGATCTGCTCGGTGAGCGCCTTCATCTCCTCCATCGTCTGCGGAACCTTGTAGCCCGCGTCGGCGAAATTCTCCGGCACGTACCAGACGAGGCTCTTCACGTCGGCCTTGTAGGGGAAGGCGAAGAGCTGCGGTTTGCCGTCCTTGTCCTTGTAGGTGGAGAGGTCCACCCAGGACTGGCCGGCGCCGTAATTGTCGACGATCCACTGCTTGGTCGCATCGTCGAGCGGCGACAGGTAGCCCTTCGAGGCGATGTCGGCGGCAAGACCCGGCTGCGGAAAGACAGCGATGTTGGCGGGGCTGCCGGCCTGCGTGTCGATGACGATCTGCTGCTCGAAGGAGTCGGAGCCGGTGTGCTGGACGTTGGCGCCCGTTGCCGCAGCGAAATAGGCGAGCATGCTCTCGACCAGCTTGCCGTCGGCAGCGACCCAGGGCGTGAAGATCGAGAAATCCTGGCCTGTCAGGTCGTATTTGTCGGCAAAATCGTGGTAGCTTTGCCAATTGAACCGCTGATCGCCGTCGATCGGAAATTTCAGGTCCTGGGCAGCGGCTGAACCGGCGATGAGCGCAAGCCCAAACGCGGACGCCATCAAGGCATGAGACAGCTTCATCAGTTTTCCTCCGTCTTATGTTTCCGTGGCGAACAGTTGTCCGCGGACGGTGTTGCTGTGTCTTTGGGAGACCCAGCTTCCTTGCTTTCAGTTTTAGCCGCATAGGCTAGAGAAGGCTACCCAACGGCTTCGCGCATTGCTCTAATGGCGCTGCGGCGGGCAGATGCGGATGCAACCGAGGAGGCGTGGTTGAAGCAGGCGGTCGTCGTCCTGGCGCTGCTGTCGAGCGCGGCGAGTTTCCTGGTGCTTTGCGGCGGCGGGGGTGCGCTCTTCGTGATCCCGAACTCAGGCGAGCGAGGGACGGGCGCGCTGCTGGCGTTTTGCGGCGTCGTCGCGTTCGCGTCCGTCGTGGTCCTGGTCTTCGCGGGCGAGAAGCGCTTCCAGGAGCAGACGTGGCGCGCGGGTGCGGTAGCAGCCGCGGTTATCGGGGCGATGGCGCCGGCCGGGATCGCCGCGGCTGCCTTCCGCTTCGCAGGCTTACCCGTGCGGAGCCAGATGCCGCTGGTAGACTGGCCGATCTTCTTCGCCGGCGTCTTTTTTCTGCTCGGCGCGCTGGCGATCCTTGCCCTTGGCTATCTGCGTGCGCGAACCGAGGTCGAAGCCGATCCGGAGATCATCCACATGGATCAGATTCGCGATGCGCAGCTTCAGCTCCGTGCCGCGCTCAAGAAAGCCTCCAGCGTGCCGCAGAATATCGAAGACGACGAAGTGCGCGTCAGGCGGGTGTAATCATCGCAAGCTTGCGCCGCTCGGAGGCCGGGCGGCGACCTCCAGCAAACGATCGCAAGACGCTTACCACTTATGACGGAAGCGCTTCGATTCCGAGCAGCCGAAGATCTGCGGGAGAGGGCTCGGCTCTCACCTCCAGCGCCCTCGCGATGCGAATTGCAGCGCCGAGAATGGCCCAGGTCTCGCGCATGCGCTCAAAGAAGTGCCGACCTCCCCAGTAATGGGCGGAGGGCACCAGACCATTTGCACTCGGGATGTCGGTCATTTGCGCGCTTTCAAGACTGGCCGATCGGAATCGACCGGTACCTCATAAGCTCAGGTAGACTTCATGCTGCGTCGCACAAGGCGACTTGCTGCAATGCAGCGTCGCGGTTTCGACATGGCAATCGCTTGACCCCGCGGAGTTTCCGTATCCAGCAGGGGCGCCGCGGGCTTGCGATGAAATTGCGGCGTGCGCCGGAGACAGTCAGGCGACCGGATCGTCCGGCGGAGGTGTCGGCGCCACGTCGACCATCTCCTCGGACTGAACGTCGGAAGGATCGTCGCGCGTGTCGGACGTCGTCCGTGACAATGCCAGCGAAGACAACCCGTAGATCGCAAGCGCGCTCATCAGCGCAAGGACGGTCTCGTTCATGGTCGGTCGCTCCTTCCGCCCTCCGAACTTCATCGAAGCAAATGGACTGGCCGCTTTGATGACAGGAATGGAGCAAAAGGGCGGCGAAGCATCGCCGGCCCGCCAGAGGGTTAGCAAAGCTTGACGTTCCAGCTGCTGGAACCCCCACATGGGGTAGGCAAGTGATCAAGAGCGGCGACGAAAACGATGAAACACGAGCATTCAAGCGACGCGCACGCATCCCACGCACACCCGGCTCATGGTCATGAGAGTGCACTCACGGTGCAGGATCCGGTCTGCGGAATGCAGGTCGATCCAAAAACCGCGAAGCATTCGGCTGAGCACAATGGCGTGACCTACTATTTCTGCGCCGCGCGCTGCCGCGAGAAGTTCGTGGCCGACCCCGCGCAGTATCTCGAATCGAAGAGCGCTCCACCCGCGGCGCCCGCGGGCGCCATCTACACCTGCCCGATGCACCCAGAGATCCGCCAGGTTGGCCCCGGCCCGTGCCCGATCTGCGGCATGGCGCTCGAACCGCTGGCGGTGACTGCGGAAAGCGGGCCGAACGTCGAGCTGATCGACATGAAGCGCCGGTTCTGGATCGGGCTGGCGCTCACCGTTCCCGTCGTTGCGCTCGAGATGGGCGGGCACGTCTTCGACCTGGAGCGCCTGGTCGCGCCGACCGTCTCCAACTGGATTCAGCTGGTGTTTGCGACACCGGTTGTCGTGTGGGCGGGCGCACCGTTCTTCGCGCGCGGCTGGCGCTCGGTAGTCACGCGCAACCTCAACATGTTCACGCTGATCGCCATGGGGACGGGCGTCGCTTGGCTCTACAGCATCATCGCCACCATCGCGCCGGGCATCTTCCCGCCGGCATTCCGCGGAATGCACGGCACCGTCGCGGTCTATTTCGAGGCGGCGGCGATGATCACCGTGCTCGTGCTCCTCGGCCAGGTGCTGGAGCTGCGCGCCCGCGACACGACGAGCGGCGCGATCCGCGCGCTCCTTGACCTCGCACCGAAGACCGCACGGCGGATCGGCGAAGACGGCGGCGAAGCGGAAGTGCCGCTCGCCGATGTTCAGGTCGGCGACCGGCTGCGCGTCAGGCCGGGAGAAAGCGTGCCGGTCGACGGCGTCGTCGTCGAGGGGACGAGCGCCGTGGACGAATCCATGGTGACCGGCGAGTCGATGCCCGTCGCCAAAGAGGACTGTGCCAAAGTGCTCGGCGGCACCATCAATCAGACGGGCAGCCTCGTCATGCGCGCCGAGAAGGTGGGGAGCGACACCCTGCTTCAGCGCATCGTTCAGCTCGTCGCCGACGCGCAGCGGAGCCGCGCCCCGATCCAGCGCCTCGCTGACCAGGTCGCCGGCGTGTTTGTCCCGGCTGTCATTGCCGTCGCGGTGATCGCCTTCGCTTCCTGGGCGACGTTCGGACCGGAACCGCGCTTCGCTTACGGGCTGGTCGCGGCGGTCGCCGTTCTCATCATCGCGTGCCCTTGCGCGCTCGGTCTTGCCACACCGATGTCGATCATGGTCGGCGTCGGCCACGGCGCGCGCTCCGGCGTGCTGATCCGTGATGCCGAGGCGCTCGAGCGCATGGAGCGCGTCGACACGCTGATCGTCGACAAGACCGGCACGCTGACCGAGGGGAAGCCAAGCGTCACGAGCATCGTTCCCGTCGACGACTTCAGCGAGGACGATCTGCTGCGCTACGCCGCGAGCGTGGAGCGGCTCAGCGAGCATCCGCTGGCGCGCGCGATCGTGGGCGCGGCCGAGAAGCGAGGCATCGCGCTTCTTCCCGCCAGCGACTTCGACGCGCCGACAGGGAAGGGGGCCGTCGCCAAGATCGAAGGGAAGACCGTTCACATCGGCAATGCCGCTTATCTTGAGGAGAACGGCGTCGATATCGGTGCGCGCAAGGCGGAAGCGGAGGTGCTGCGCAAGGACGGTGCTACCGCAATCTTCGTCGCGATCGACGGCAAATCCGCCGGAACCATCGGCATTGCCGATGCGGTGAAACCGGGGAGCGCCGATGTCATCGCGGCGCTGAAGAAAGAGGGCATTCGCGTCGTCATGCTGACCGGCGACAACCGCACCACGGCCGAGGCGATCGCGCGTCGACTGAAGATCGACGAGATCGAAGCCGAAGTGCTGCCGGAGCGGAAGAGCGAAGTGGTGCAGCGCATCCGCGCCGAGGGCCATGTCGTCGCGATGGCGGGCGACGGCGTCAACGACGCGCCGGCGCTTGCGGCGGCCGACATCGGGATCGCCATGGGAACCGGCACCGACGTCGCCATCGAAGCCGCCTCCGTCACACTGGTGAAAGGCGACCTTGCCGGCATCCTGAAAGCACGCCGCCTGTCGCAGGCGACGATGCGCAATATCCGGCAGAACCTCGCCTTCGCCTTCCTCTACAACGCGGCCGGCGTGCCGATTGCGGCCGGCGTTCTCTATCCGGTGTTCGGGCTGCTCCTCTCGCCGGTCGTGGCAGCGGCGGCGATGGCGCTCTCTTCGGTCAGCGTCATCACCAACGCGCTCAGGCTGCGGGCGGCGGACCTCGGTTGATCCACCTCGGAAAGGAATTTCCATGTCGATACGCGCACTTGTCGCTGCTCTCGTCGTCGCGGTGCCAACGCTCGCAATTGCGCAGCAGCCGCAGCCGGCAGCCGGCGATCCGGCCACCAAAGCGCTCATAGACGCCAATCAGGCGATGATGAGCGACATGATGGCGCCGGCGATGCTGACGGGGAACCCCGACAAGGACTTTATCGCGATGATGATCCCGCATCACGAAGGGGCGATCGCAATGGCGAAGGTCGTTCTCGAATACGGGCATGACGCGGATGTCCGAGCGCTCGCCGAGGCCATCGTCAAGGGCCAGTCGGGAGAAGTGCAGTGGATGAAAGACTGGCTCGCCAAGCAGCCCAAATAAGACCTTAGCGGCTGAGCCAGGCCGAACTCCGCGATCTGGTCGTAGATGGCGTCGAACACGGCGCCGATGCCGGAGGAATCGTGCACCTCGAAATAGGCGCTCGGTCCGGAGGCGCAATCGGAGAGCAAGCTGTAGACGTTGGTGTCGTCGACGTCATAGGCGATCGTGTAGATCGAGATATTGTCCGCCTTGGCGTTCTCGCAGAGCTCCGCCGTTGTGCGGTTCGCGCCGTCGATCGAGACCTCGCCGGTCGGTCCCATCGCGTCGATCGTCTGCACGCCGTCCGTCAGAAGGATGAGGATTTTGCGCACATAGGGGTCGGAAAAGTCGCGTGCCGTCTCAAACGGCTCGTTCGGCGACAGCATGTGCCAGCCCATCTCCGCGGCGAGCGCGATATTGGTCCAGCCGACCGGCTGCATGCCGGCGAGCGCATTGCTGAGGCCGGTGAAATCGTTGGTCAGGTCGCGCGCCTGAAGGCCCCCTTCTTCATAGCGCTTGCAGCGCGACCCATTGGGGTCGGCCTGCTGCCACTTGCTTGCCGTTGCGCCGACCGGCGTTTCGTTCGTCACCGAATAAGGGTAGTCGCGATTCACTAGGCATTTCGCCGTCACGATGCTCGTCGGCGTTGTCCCGCCGCTGCCCCAGCTGCCGCTGCCGTCATAGTTGGAGCCGCCATCCCACGGGTGGCTTCCGCTCGTGTCCGGAGCGCGCACGTCGGTGTCAGCGACGTTGGCATAGACAAATTCGGAGAAGGGAACGATGCCGATCTTGGTTCGATCGGCGCGGTTGGCGGCAACCTTCGCAATGAAGTCGCGCGCTGCCGTCGTCATGCGTGTGTACTTGCTGTTCTGGTTCATCGACAGCGAGTAGTCGAGGACCAGCGAAATCTCCACGAGGATCGGATCGGGCACGTCGACCTGGGCGAAAGTCGACGCGGGAAGCGTGTTCAGACCGATGATGCCGAGGAACGCCGTCTTCATGTCGAAGTGGCTGGAGATGGTGACAGCCTTCTGCGTCACCTGGATATCGACAGTCGGTGCAGTCTGGCCGCCGAGATTGGCGAGCGACGCCGTGATGAAATTGTTGGCCATCGCAGTGGCCTGGGCCTTCACGGAATCCCAGTCGCTGTCGCGCTGCAGCAGGCCCTGCTGGACCAGGCGCGCCGCGGCAAGCGCGGCGGTGTCGGATGCGGTCTGCAGGGTACTGTGAGCCCTTGCGCGCTGCGCGATATCCAGCGAACCGCCGCCAAGCGCCAGCAGCGGCACAATCGCCAGGCCAAAGATGAGCGCCGTATTGCCGCGCTCATCGCGCCAAAGATCGAAGAGACGCCTCACGAGACTGCCCGAACCTTTTTTGCTTCGTGTATGATTTAGGGCGCGCAGGGCATCGAAAGAATTAAACTCGGAACAAATTCGCCCCAAGAGTTAAGGCCGCGTTTACGGAAGTCGCTACGAACAAGGCATGCCGCCCGGCAATAGGCCGCCAGCCGTCAGATTCAGGGATCAGACGGAGGGACAAGTTCGCCCATGAAGACGCCCGTCGCCGACCAGTTTCCGCCGTCGCTCACGCCGAAGCTTCCCATGACCCCGGCAGGCGCGGACCCGGCATCGGCGCCGTTCGAAGCGAACGAGCCGCTCATCGTCCCCGTCGCATCGCCGGTGACGTTGCCCGAGAAGGTCGAGGAATTGGCGAGGCTGCTCACGTCGTTCGAGCCGAAGTTCTTGCCGTCGAAGTTCGAAACGTTCCACGAGCCGCTATGGTCCGCGAAATTCCATCCCATGTGCATGTCGCCAGACGCAGCGTATTGCGCGCCGGCATTCGATACCGTGCCGACAGCGCCGCCGTCGTAGCTTGCCGTGCCGGTGGCCGGCAGGTCGCTCGGATCGGGCACCTTGCCGGCGACCCAAGTCCCGAGTTGCGTCGAGGCGCGAACGTCGTCTTCGCCGGGCGTGTTGCCTTTGATCTCGGTGCCCCACCAGCCCCACTTCATGAAGCTGCAATCGGTGCAGTTCGCGTTGGTCGGAACGTTGGCGTGCGTGACCGCGCTTGCAGAAGCCACGTAGGTTGAAGGCTTCGTGCCCCCCGGCTGCTCCGCCTCGCCCTCCGAAAGCGTCACGGAGGCCGCCGATGAATTCGTCGCCGCGGCGGCGAAGTTGTTGTCGTCGAAATAGACCGAAGCGCTTGCGCCGCCGAATTGCGACGACAGGGCAAGGCCGCCGTTAGCGACGGAGAGGTTGCCGCTGACGCTGCCGGGCGCTCCACTTGTGAAGGAGAGGGCGATGCTGCCCTGCATCGCGATCGGCTCGCGCGTTGCGCCGTTCACCTGGGAGTCGACGAAGCCCGCCGCAAAGCCGGAGAGCGACGTCAGGCTCTGCCCGACGGAAGCAGGCAGAGGCACGTCGGCGCCGAGGAATATTCCGCTCGCTGCGTAGGAGTTGCCGACAACGCCGAAATTACCGATCACGCCGGCGCCGGGAGTTCGAGCCGTCATAGACGAAAGCGCCACTGGCGGTGCCCGTCAGTCCCGAGCCGAAGAGGTAGCCGGTGAAGCCGGCGGAGCTGTCGGTGTTGTTGACTGCGACGCCGCCGAAATCGCGGCCGTCGAAATTGTTGAAGGCGAGCACGCCGATGCGGTGGCCGAAATCCCAGGTGAAATCGAAATCACCACCGGCAACATACTGATACGTGCCCTCGCCGATTGTCGCCACGACGGTGCCGACCGCGTGTCCGGAGTAGGTGGCGAGGCCGGTGAGGGAGCCGAAGTCCTCATCCGTGTCGAGCACGATGTCGCCGGCGACCCACGTACCGAGATGCGCCGTCATGGAAACGCTGTCGTTGGCCGAGGAGTAATCCTGGAACCGGACGTTCGTGCCCCACCAGCCCCACTCGATGAAATCGCAGGCCGAGCAGAACGACGCACCACCCATGAAGGCTGGATTGCTGATCGCCACGGCGTCTGCCGAGACGACGTAAGTCTTGGCCTGATCGCCTTCGCGCTGATAGATCACCTCCGGCACGTCATAGTCGTCGCTCGTGGTCACCGTGCCGTTGTCGTTGGTGACATTGATCACCGCGGTCGTGTTCTGCGGATAGGCCGATTCAAGCGCGGCGTAGATGTTGTCGTCGACGAACGTCGACTGGCCGTCGCCGGAACCCTGTTCCGGGCCCTGGCCGAATTCGAGCGTCAGCGAGCCGGACCCGTCCGACGTCACGCCCTGGACGGCGAGGTTGCCGCCGACGCGATCGCTGCCGGCATCGAAATTGATGACGATGCCTTGGCCGTCTTCGGGGCGGCCTGTTGCAAGCGCCTGTGTCATCGACGAGTCGCACCCGACGCCGGGAGCCGAGCAGCCGCTCTGGTAGTCAACATTGACCACGCCGGCGGAATAACCCGTCAGCGTTCGGGTCGTGCGGCTACCGATCGCAACATTGTCGTCGGCCAACGATGCGACGTGCACCGTGCTGAAATTGGTGGCGCCATCGATTGTCGTGTCGGCAAACGGATCGTTGTTCGAGACGTCGGAGCTCAGAACGAAGTTCGCGCCGTCGGGGCCGAACACCTGCGTGCCGCCGTCGGCTCCGGCCAGGGTCTTGACGGTGCCGTCGAACGACCCTTCGTCGGATGCCGAGCGATAGCTGCCGCGGCGTCCTCCGGTAAATCCGAACTCATCTTCACCTTGGTCGGAGAACACGCCGGCCACGACGCCGACGCCGCTCTGCTGCGCAGCTCCGGCGCCATCGATCTGGAGCCAGGCCTGCATCATGTGGACGACCGACCCGCCTTCGCCGCCCGGCGGTTCGACCACGTAGAGGTCGCCGACCGAAGAATTCTGGTCGGTGAAGCTGGCAGCGAGAACGTCAGCACGGGCGAAGGGGACGGGAACGCCCTGGATCGGGTCCTGGGTGAACGTGTAGCGGCGAACAGTGTCACCCTCCGATGGGCTGGTGAACACGTCGGTGAAATCCGTCGGCTCGCCGTAGAGCGCGTAGACCGGATTGGTCACATCGCGATGCGCAACCTCGTCGGCGGCAGTCGCGTAGGACCCGTCGACGCCGGGCGCCATCTCGTAGAAGGCGAAGCCCTGGTTGGCATAGATCACGCCGTCGAGCGAGCCGAAGGGCGACGCGAAGTTCGTCATCAGGATCGTGCTGAAGTGATCCGGGAAATAGACCGGCAGCTCGATGTTTCCGACGCTCGGCACAGCGCCGGAGCCGGAAAAGAAGGTTTGCGAGCCCGACGTCGCCAGGGTCAGGTCGATTGCCTGATCATGATCCTCGTCGCCTCCGACAAGCCCAAGCTCGCCGGGACGATAGCCCTCGCCGCCTTCGCTCGAGATCGTGTTGCCGGAGTCGGTTTCGTAGGTCGAAGGGGCGGTCAGCAGACGCAGGCGGATCGGTTCGTGCGTGTAAGTAGGCGGAGGCGTTGTGGTCGTGGTCGTTGGGACGGTCGGTATCGAGTTCGTGTCCTCGACGAAGGTGGTCGTCGTGAGCGTGTCGATAGTGTAGTCCAGCGGCGGTATCCGCGGCTCCTGCTGACCGCTCGTGCTGCCTCCGCCGCCGTTGACGATGGCGGCCACCTGGCTCGACTTGTTGCTGCCGCCGCTCGTCCCCGGAGGACCGGCCAGCCGATTGTTGACGATGCTCGCGATCTCCGGTGTTACCGCGGCCGGCGGCGAGACGGAGCCCGCGGCGTTGACGGTGACATACTCGTTCATCGCGAACGATTGGCCGTTCACGCTGCAGCTTGGCTGCGCGTAGACGCATACGACGATGCTCCCACCCTGGTCGTCGCTCTGCTGCATATAGACGAAGATGCCGCCGCGAATGCCGGCGGTCCCGACCGGCGTCTTGATGGTCGCGCCGCCGGTCTTCGATGTGCGTCCGCCGATGAAGCGGAACACGCCGCGCGTCAGCGTTGCCGCGACCTTGGCCGTCCCGGCGTTCGGGTCATAGACGAAGTCGTCGATCGTCAGATCGGAATTGGGCCCGACCGTGAAGGCCGTACCGTCGACGAGCAGGATCTGGACGAGACCCTCGCCACCGGTCGTGACGTGCTCGTTGTGAATGACGTTGTCGCCGAGCGTTATGGTGCGCCCCGACGCGCCGGGCGGCACGCCTAGCGCCGACTGGTTCACCGCGGCGGCAACACCAACTTCGGATGCAGCGTTCGCCTGTCCTATGGAAAGAGCGACTATGCACGTCGCCAAAGAAAGAAGGGCGCGGCGCACCGACATTGCTGCCCTCACGCAGTATGGTTACCAAAGAGTTGCATACAATAGCAGGGTCAGGGCTGCGGTCGAGCACCTTTCACCAGGGACTCCGGGCAAATTCAGCTATGCTTAAGGTGCCAGGGCCACACCTTTTCGTGACCGCGCTGATCGGCCGGCACACATGCGGCGGCTAGGAGAGCAGCGCCTCGAGCGCACGTCGCCAGTCGTCAGGGGTCTTTCGTACGCCGGCCCCGCCGGCAGAGTCCGGCACGATCGAATAGCCAAGCGCATGCACGCGGGCGAGGACGCGAGAACCCTTCGCCAGAGTCATGGAGCCTCGCCCGAAGACCATCTCGAAATGCGGCGGGGCGCCGTCCTCTCCGAGACTGAGGTCCGCTCCGGCGGAGTCGATCGCGAGCGTCCCGAAGGGCGTGGTGAAGGTAACGCCGTCCGGCGTCTTCGCGGTGCGGCCGCCAATGAAGCGGAAGACGCCGCGCGAAAGAGTCGCCCCGATCGTCGCCCGGCCGCCGGCGGGATCGAAGGCGAAAGCATTGATCGTGACCTCTGAGCTCGGCCCAAGGGTCAGCGTCGTGCCGTCCGCGAAAAGGATCTGTGTCAGGCCGTGGGCGCCGGTAGCGACCGTCTTCCCGTGAACGTCATTCTGGCTGAAGACGACGGTCTTCGGCG
Organism: uncultured Alphaproteobacteria bacterium; assembly: GCA_963805325.1. GTDB lineage: Bacteria > Pseudomonadota > Alphaproteobacteria > Rhizobiales > Afifellaceae > DASWJZ01. Next base: position 201,487 of record CAWDTS010000002.1, read on the forward strand.
CCGCTTGCCGCGCGGCCTGCGCCATCAGTGTAGCTGCGGCCGCCGATGCCGCGACGCTCGCCGCAGCCGCAGCGAGCGAAAGGATCAGACACACGGCGACAAGGCCGCGTAGCCGATGCCACGCCAGACGCATCCTAGAACCTCTTCGTCAGAGCGACCGAGCCGTGGACGTTCTTGAAGACGCGAGTGTCATAATTTGAATCCACCATGCGGTAGCCGCTTCGCGCCTGCAGCCCCCAGCCGTCGTTGATCGGCACATCGAACGTCCCGACGACGTATTTCTCCTTGTCCCATTCCGCATCGGTGGCACTGATCGTCGGGTCGGGGCCGTCGTAGTCGCGCCGCAGATAACCGCCGGTCACCGAGAAGGTGAGCGGGTCTCTTTTCCCGGACGAGCCGAAGGCCAGGATCCAGCCGGCCGAGCCGCCCCATTGCCAGACGTCCAGGTAATCGCGCTCCGTCAGCCGGCGCTCGCCCTCGATGCCGGCGAAAACCGAAAACCTGTCGCCGAACTGCTGCTGGACGCGGGCGTTCGCGGATATCCGCTGGCCGGAGCGCAGCGAAGAGGTCGGGCGCAGACTGGAATTCAGGTATTCTTCGCGCCGGTACTCCGCCAGCGTGTAAAGGCGCGTGTGGGACGTCAGCGGCGCCGTGAAGTTGGAGCCCGCGCCAACGGCGCCGAGGTAGGGATCTCCGTCGAGCAGAATTCCGCTGCCGATGCCGTAGAGGCCGAGCGCACTGTCCTTCAGACCGAAGCGTTCCAGATCGAAGAGCGGGCCTGCCTTGAGCTCCGCGACCTCCAGATCAAGGTCGTGCCGCTCCTTGTACCAGGCGCCGTAGGTCGCCAGGTTGACGTTGAAGCGGTCGCCCTGGTTATGCATGTCGATCGACAGCGCGAGGTTGGCGCTCGCGAAGGCGTTGTAGTCCGGCGTTCCGGTCGCCTGGTTGTCCAGCTCGAAGGGAAGCTGGGTGCCTCCAACGTTGAGCCGCACGGTTCCGTTGGGACCGGCGTTGGCGTTGGTCTGGTAGCGGATGCCGGACTGGAAAAGGCCGTGGAACGTATAGCCCTTCGTGCGATCGTCGATGGCGGAGAGGTAGGGATCGACCCGCGCCTTCACCACGTCCGGCACATGGGGCGCACTCAGCGCATTCTGGAAATACGAGCGGGCTGTCTCGTAGGCGCCGAGGCGGAAATAGAGGACGCCAAGCTCTAACTGAAGACGCGGCAGGCCGGGCGCAAAGATGAGCATGCGCTCCAAGGTTGCAATTGCCGCCTCGACGTCTCCCGCGCGGGCGGAGAGGCCGGCATACTCGAACGCGACATCGAGGTTCGACGGGTCGTTCAGCACCTGCTGGAAAAGGACTCGCCGACGTTCCTGAATTTGCTTCGTCTCTTCGCTGGTGGGCGCTTTGGTGGCGCTCGCCTGCGAAGGGCTGCCGGCGTCGTTGAGAGTTTGGGCGCGCGCGCCGGCCGCCGCGAAAATCGCAATCGCGGCAAAGGCATGCAGAACTGTTCGCCAACTCCAGCGATGCATCCGACGACGCCCCCGACACGCCCGTTGGGCTCTGCGGCTTTTCCCGGCAATTCGCCCAAGCCGTTCTGAAATCAGAAGAATACTCTCGCCCGGCGAGAATGCGGAGGGAGGCGGAAAATGTAAAGGCGAGGCGCTGTCCAATCCTCGTGCGCGGGCGGTTGCATGCACGAAATAGAGGCCCGTGTGGCAAATCGGCCAAATCACAACCGACGCGCGACGTCGTGAGATCAAGGCGGCATTACGCGCCGGCCGCCCTCCGATCATTCATTCCGTATCGGAATTAGAGGCGGACGAAAAATATATTGGCGAACGTAAAGCGGCGACGGCTAAGCCTCATCCTCGGAGCGAACACGCGCATAGCAGCGAGGAGACATGGACAAAAAGGCACCACACAGAGGATCGGCCGGACGACTGCCCGTCGAACGGATTCGTCCCACCCCGCCGGCAATTTCTCAAGACTTCATCGATCGCTTCCTGGCCTTGGGGGATCTGACCAGCACGATCTCGGACGCGCTCGACCGGCACGACATCGTCAGGGTCGTGCCGTCTTCGGAGCTGAAGCCGACCATCGCGGGCTCGCGCGCCGTCGGCCGGGCCATCACCGTGCGCAACGTGCAGCAGCCGCTCTCGGCCGGCGAAGCGATCGGGCAGAACGCAAACCGGATGACCGAGATCGAGGGCATCCATCAGGCCGACCCAGGGGACGTCCTTGTGATCCAGGGCCTGCCGCAGGTCTCGAACATGGGCGGCGTCATGGCGACGACCTGCCATGTTCAGAAGCTCGCCGGCGCGGTCGTCGATGGGGGCATTCGCGACGTCGGCCACTCGCGCTCGCTCGGCTTTCCGCTCTGGTCGCGCGACATCTCGCCGATCACCGGCAAGTGGCGTGCGGTCACGCAGGAGATCAACGGGACCGTCTCGATCGGCGGCGTATCGGTCGACGCCGGCGACCTCGTCGTCGCGGACGAGACCGGCATCTGCTTCATCCCGGCCAATCTGATCGAGACAATTCTGCTGGAATGCGAGCAGACCCAGAAGAAAGAGGAAGGCTGGATCGCCGGCCTCGAGGCGGGAATGACCATCCCCGAACTGGTCAAGAAAATCTTCTGACCAACACGTTGAGGGCTGGACGCGGAGAAACGCGCATCCCGTCAGAGGAGAGCTTGGATTGGACAGTCCGGGACGCTGTCACCGGACGATAGGGAGGAACGAAGAATGACATCACGCGCGAAATCAACGGCAATCAAGCGACTTGCGCTTGGACTTGCCTTCGGCCTGGCCGCGAGCCTCACAATCAGCGCGGTTCCGGCGGCGGCGCAGAGCACCTATCCCAGCCGACCCGTACATCTCGTTGTACCTTATCCGCCGGGCGGATCGGACACTCTGGCCCGCGCGATCGCCGACAGCATGTCGAAGGCGACTGGCGCCACGCTCGTGGTGGACAATGTGCCCGGCGCCTCGACGCAGGTCGCGAGCCGGCAGGTGAAGAACGCCGATCCGGACGGCTACACGATTTATATCTGCAGCCCGCCGGAATTCGTCGCCGAGCCGGCGTTCTACAGCAACCTGCCGTTCGACCCGCAGAAGGATTTCACGCTGATCTCCTACACTGCAGAGGCGCCCTACATCCTCCTGATCTCGCCGATCATACCGGCGACGAACTACAAGGAGTTCGTCGACTATCTCGCCGCCCATCCCGCTGATGTCCGCTTCGGATCCTATGGCGCGCTCTCGCAGTCCGACATCATTGCCCGGCGCTACCGGAAGGAGACGGGGATCAAGTTCGACATCATCCCCTATGCCGGCGGCACGCCGGCCTTCAACGGGCTGCTGGCCGGTGAGATCCAGGCGGTCTTCGCGACCTCGATTCCGACACGCGGCTTCATCAAGGACAAGAAGATGATCCCGCTCGGCGTGACCACGGGTAAGCGCGTTGACCTCTATCCCGACGTGCCGACGCTAAAGGAACTGGGCGTGAACCTTGTGGACGCGGCGTCCTACGGGCTCGTCGGCCCCGCCGGCCTGCCGGACGATATCGTCGACTACTGGCAGAAGAACTGGGGCGCGGCGATGAACGCGCCGGAGACGAAGGCGTTCATCCAGAACCTCGGCGTCAACATCGTTGCCAGCACACCGCAGGAATTCCGCGACTGGCTCACCGAGAATACTACGCTCTGGGCTGGCTTCCCCGAGGAGCTGGGTGTCGAAAAGAAGAAATAGAGATCGAATACAGGGCTCACGCCAGGAGCGGGAGCCTCACCACCGCCGGCCCATCGCACGTGATGGGCCGGCACTATCGTGTCCGTTGGGGACAGGCCCGAAGAAGGCCCAACCACGGACCCGACAGCTCAGGCGCCTGGTCGAAGAAAGGATTGGCGGCGCGCTGTTCGGCCGGATCGTTCAGCGCACCTGAGCAAAGTCGTCCTTTTGCGGCGGCCAAGTAATAACGTCTGGGAGGTTTGTCTTGGAGCTCCAAAACACCCGCGGTTGGCATGTCGTTGTCGCTCTGGCGCTTCTGGCGTTCGCGCTGTGGGTCGCCTGGCACGCAACATCCTACACCCTCGGTAGCTTCGCCCGAATGGGACCCGGATTCTATCCGCTCGCGCTGGGTCTCATTCTGATCGTCGTCGCGATCCTGAACCTCGTCGAGACGGCAAGAGTGAGCGTCGATGCCCTGGACATCCGTCTGAGGCCGGCAATCCTGATCTCGCTCGCGCTCCTCGCTTTCGGACTGGCCCTAGAGCCCTTCGGACTGGTTCCGGCGACCTTCGCGCTGGTCATCATCACCTCGTTTGCCGATCCGGCAAACCGTCCGGTCGGGGTCGTCCTCACGGCGACAGGGCTGTCGGTGCTGGGCGTCCTGGTCTTTATCGAAGCTCTGCGGCTCCCGCTCACCGCGATCAAGTGGTAGCCGCGCATGGATATCCTCTCGAATCTGGCCCTCGGTTTTCACGTCGCGCTTTCCTGGGATGCCCTGCTGTTCTGCTTCATCGGTGTGGCGCTCGGCACCTTCATCGGCATGCTGCCGGGGATCGGCCCGCTGGCTGCAATCTCGATGGCGCTGCCGATCACCTTCCACCTCGACCCGACGGTCGCTCTCATCATGCTCGCCGGCATCTTCTATGGCGCGCAGTACGGCGGCGGAATATCGTCGATCCTTCTCAATCTTCCCGGCACGCCGAGTTCGGCCGTCGTCTGCCTCGATGGTCACCAGATGACCCGGCAGGGTCGGGCCGGGCTCGCGCTCTTCACGTCGGCGATCTGCTCGTTTGCCGGCAGCTCCTTCGCGATCGTCCTGGTGATGGGCTTCGCGCCGCTGTTGGCGAAGCTCGCGCTGAACTTTACATCGGCCGAGTATTTCAGCGTGATGCTGTTCGCGCTCGTCGTATCGTCAACCGTTGCGCAGGGCTCGCCCATCAAAGGCCTTGCCATGATGGTGATCGGGCTGATCCTCGGCGTCGTCGGGACCGATGTCGAAACGGGCGACTTCCGTTTCACTCTCGGCATGGTGGACCTTGCGGACGGCGTGAACATGGTGGCCGTCGCCCTCGGCCTGTTCGGCGTCGCGGAGGTCATCCAGAGCATCGGGCTGGTAAGAGCGGAAGGCGCCACCAGCCGAGTATCGCTTCGCTCGATGCTGCCGAAGCGAAGCGAATGGCGACAGTTCGGCTGGCCGATCGTGCGCGGCTCGATCGCCGGCTCCATTGTTGGCATCCTGCCGGGAACCGGTCCGTCGGTTGCTGCCTTCGTCGGCTACGCCACCGAGCAGCGCGTTGCGTCCGACCCATCGCGCTTCGGCAAAGGAGCCATCGAGGGCGTCGCCGGGCCGGAGGCCGCCAACAACGCCTCGGTGCTTGCCGCCTTCATCCCGACGCTCAGTCTTGGAATTCCGGGCGATGTCGTCATGGCGGTGCTGCTGGGAGCCATGATCATCCATGGGGTGACGCCTGGGCCGCAGTTCCTGACGGAGCAGCCCCAAATGTTCTGGGGGCTGGTCGCAAGCTTCTGGATCGGCAATCTCATGCTTCTTATCCTCAACATCCCGCTCATCGGTATCTGGGTGAAGATGCTGCAGATTCCGTACAAGATTTTGTGCCCCGCCATTCTCTTCTTCGTTTGCGTTGGCGCTTTCAGCGTGACCGGCAACGTCTTCGTCATTTATCTGACGCTGTTCTTCGGGCTTGTCGGCTATCTGATGAACCTGTTCGGCTATCCGCCCGCGCCGCTGATCCTCGGCATGATCCTCGGGCCGATGATGGAGGACAACTTCCGGCGGGCCCTTTTAGTCTCGCGCGGTGACCTCGGCATATTCGTCAGCCGGCCGATCAGTGCCGTCATCCTCGGCGTGACGTTGCTGGTCGTCATCTTCACGTTCCTGCCGATTTTGCGCCGGATGGTCGCGGCGCAGGTCAGGAGCCGGGCAGCCAAGATGGATCGGAGCGCCTCGGCACAATGAAGTCGAAAGGCGATAACTCCCGCAGCCTGAGCCTGGGGGCAGGGCGCCTCGACCGAATGGTCGGTAACATAACGCAACTGAAGTACTTCGTTGCCGTTGCCGAAGAACTGCATTTCGGCCACGCCGCGCAGCGGTTGGGCATGTCGCAGCCGCCACTCAGCAAGCATATCAAGGCGCTCGAAACAGCCTATGGGACACAGCTTCTCGTGCGGACGAAGCGCAGCGTGAAGCTAACTCCGGCAGGTCAGGTGTTACTCGCTGAAGCGCGGAGCCTGCTGCATCACGCTGATCGGGTCGGCCATGTCATGCAGGGCGCGGCGACCGGTAACCTGAGCAATATCTTCCTCGGCAGCGTCCCCTTTGCGCTGTTCGAGGCCGTGCCGGCGATCGTCCAGGGCTTCCGGCGGACTGCCCCCGGCGTCAACATCGTCCTCTCGGAGGGACACACCGCTTCGGTGATGTCAGGCGTCGAAACGGGAAACCTGGATTTCGGCGTCGTCTGGAAGAACCACGGCGACACGGACTTTCAGGAGCTTGCGATCGTCTCCGGCGGGTTCATGGCCGCGCTCCCGCCATCGCACCCGCTGCTCGCGCGACCCGTCATCGACCTGGCGGACCTGGCGAGCGAGCCGCTGGTGGTCCCGTCGCGGCAGCATTCTCCGTTCCACCACGACCGGCTGATCGCATCCTTCGTCGACGCGGGGCTTTCGCCGAAGATCGAATACGAGATCCCGATGATCCTCTCGCAGCTTGGGTTCGTCGCCAGCGGTATGGCCATCGCATTGGTGCCGCATGTGGCACGCCGCCTGGACACGTTCGGTGTCGAGTTCCGCCCCGTACGCGATCTCGACGCCGAATATAAGCTGCTCCTGATTTGGCGGGAGGAGAACCTTTCCGCTTCAGGCCGGAAATTCCTCGAGTTCGTTCGCGAAGACTCCGATTTGGAGTTCCTGAAGGACCCGCGATAGGGGCTGTCGTAGCTCTCCGTGACGGGAGCGTATCGACGGCAACAAAGCCGCTCTGGGAAAAACCGAGCCGGTTTTTGGGCCTTGTCTAATCCATCGCGCACTACTGTTAAGCAGCTCTCGGCCGGCGTCGTGATGAGTTCCCCGGCGAGCGCCCGCGGTTCGCTTAAGGTCGCCGGGGATGCGCTGAAAAAATACAGAGCCGACCGAGCAGAATTGCACATCCTACAGTTTAGCTCTGGCCTAGCGTAGTTGCCGTCGCACTCTCCGAGGAGCCGCCCTGTCGTTTTCCCCTCAATCGTCGACCCGACAAGGCGGATGAGAGTGCGTGGGCCGCCTCTCCCCCAGGGAGGCGGCCCCCCCTTTGTCTTACGCTTCGTTCACCAGCCTCCCGACGGTTGCTCTGAGCAGGTGGAGTAGCTCTCGCGGGAAAATAGTCCTGGCCTCGGCACATGAGCTCGACGGCATTGCGGCATTCCGCTTGGGCGAGAGGCTCGGGCCGGACGCTGGCTCTGGGTCGCCATCGGCGCCGCTACCTCGGGTCAGGTTACGCCGACACGCCGCAGGAGGCAGCTTTAGAGGCGGAGTAGTGATTTTTCGCTGACTGATCGGAACGGCACGAAGGACGCTGCCGCCATGAGCCTCGCCGCCAAATAGCGAGGTGGGATTTTGTGGCCCCGACTGGCCCAGAAGCAGAACAGGGACCCAGGCGATCACCACCTAAGTCCCTGTTTGAATTTGGCTCCCCGGGCCGGACTCGAACCAGCGACCCAGCGGTTAACAGCCGCTTGCTCTACCGACTGAGCTACCGGGGATTGCCGCGCATATAGGCAAGACCGGCTTGCCAATGCAAGACGGGTCGGCCATAGGCCACCACTCTTCATCCCGAATTTGGGCTGGCCGCTGTCGTCGGGAGACGCCATGTTACTGGGCTTTGGCGGCCGGTAACCAACCGGCGAACGGACGGCAAGCCGGGCAGAAAGAAGCGATCTGAAAATGGCAAGTACCAACCCCGGCGGCTCTGTTCGCGTCGGCAACCGCCGAGTGCCGCTGCCGCGCTCGCGCCTGCTTCGGATCTCGATCGGTTCCGTGCTGGTGGTTTTCGGGCTTTTCGGTTTCCTCCCGGTGCTCGGATTCTGGATGATCCCGTTCGGGCTCCTGATCCTCTCCGTAGACATCCCGCGCGTCCGCCGCTGGCGCCGCCGCTTCTCCGTATGGTTCAGCCGCAAATATCCGACCTGGGCCGCGCGGCTCGGCGTGTCGGGCAACGGCAACAACGGAGCCCGCAGCGATGCCGCAAAGAAGCCCGCGGCCTGACAGCTCCATCACGGCGCTTGCCTAGCGCCCGCCTGTTTCGCCATAATGGATTCGCTCTGGTTCCCCGTCGGCGCGAAAACGCGCCTGGGGATGAAATGGGAATGCGGTGCGGAAGGACCCAAATCGGGCTTCCAACGCCGCAGCTGCCCCCGCAACTGTGAGCGGCGAGCCCACCCGCACGAAGCCACCGGAAACGGGAAGGCGCGGGATCAGGGCGACGACCCGCGAGCCAGGAGACCAGCCGGGCGCGAAAGGTTTGGAATCCGCCGTCGGAGGGACGGCAAGGAGGTCTCATGAATACGCAGTCCGCTTCCATCGCGACGACCAGCCAGTTCTCCAAGTGGCCGGCAGTTTTCGCGCTCGCCTTCGGAATCCTCGTCGTCTATGGCGCCGGGTTCTCGCATCCGATGGCGCTCCACAACGCCACGCACGACACGCGCCACGCCTTCGGCCTTCCCTGCCACTGAAGCAGTCATGCTCAAGAACCTGATCTTGAGCGCCGCCGCGGCGGGCGTCGCGGCAGGCGTTCTGACGGCCGTCATCCAGTACGTGACGACCACACCGATCATCATCGAAGCGGAGAAATACGAAAGCGGCGCAGCAGCCCACGACCACGGCGCCGCGGCACCGGCGCAGGATCAAGACGCCGCGGGTGCAGCAATGCAGGCGGCGGGGCACGAAGAAGAGGGCTGGGCGCCCGCCGACGGCCTCTCGCGCACCTTCTTTACGTCGCTTGCGACGATGGTGCTCGGAGTCGGCTTCGGCCTGGCGCTGCTTGGCGCGATGTCGCTTGCCGGCGTCAGCATCAACGCGCGGACCGGGCTGGCCTTCGGTATTGCCGGGTTCATCTCCGTGTCGCTCGCGCCGGCTCTCGGCCTGCCGCCGGAAATCCCGGGCAGTGGCGCGGCGGCGCTCGAGGTGCGGCAGTTCTGGTGGTTCTTCGCGGTCGCCTCGACGGCGATTGGGATTGCCGGCCTGATCCTCTCGAAGACCGTGTGGCTGCAGATCGGCGGGGTGGCGCTCATCGCGCTCCCGCACATCGTCGGCGCGCCGCGTCCGCATGAATACGTGTCGACCGCGCCGGCAGAGCTTGCCGGCCATTTCGTCGCGACCTCGCTCGCTGTGACCGCGATCTTCTGGGCGGTACTCGGCTATGCATCGGGCGGGTTCTACGAGCGCTTCTCGCGTTCGGGCTAGGAAGCGCGTCCGATGCGCGAGGGGCTGGTGCTCGTCCTCGGTGGCGCACGGTCGGGCAAGAGTGTCTATGCCGAGCGGCTTGTTGCAACGAGCGGCCTTCCCGCCGCCTACATTGCGACGGCCGCGGCGGGCGATGACGAGATGGCGGCGCGCATCGAAACCCATCGCGCACGCCGCGATCCGAGCTGGCGGACAGTTGAGGCGCCGGATCGGATCGAAGACGCCTTGGAGCAGGAAGCGGGAGAGGGAAGGGCCGTGCTGGTCGATTGTCTGACGCTCTGGCTCTCCAACCTGATGCTCGGTGGCGCCGACCTCGAGGCGCGCACCGAGGGTCTCTGCGATGCCGCGCGGGGAGCTCCCGGGCTTCGCGTCTTTGTCTCCAACGAAGTGGGTCTCGGGCTCGTGCCCGAGACCCCACTTGGGCGCCGCTTCCGCGATGCGCAGGGGCGGCTCAATCAGGCCGTCGCGGCCGTCGCCGACAATGTCGTGTTCATGGCGGCCGGCTTGCCGCTTGTGTTGAAGGGAACGATCGCATGAGCGCTGCAGGCAGAGATACGTTGGGCCGCATCCCGGCGACGATCGTCACCGGCTTCCTCGGCGCGGGGAAGACGACGCTGATCCGGCATCTCCTCGCAAATCCCGGCGGGCGGAAGATCGCGCTCATCGTCAACGAGTTCGGCGATGTCGGATTCGACGGCCAGGTCCTCTCCGACTGCGGCAGCGAGGCCTGCGGCGCCGACGACATCATCGAGCTTGCGAACGGCTGCATCTGCTGCACCGTCGCCGACGATTTCCTTCCCGCGATGGAGGCGATCCTCGGACGCGACACGCTGCCCGACCACATCGTCATCGAGACATCGGGCCTCGCGCTGCCGCAGCCGCTGGTAAAGGCGTTCGCCTGGCCGAGCGTGAAGAGCCGCGTCACGGTCGACGGTGTCATCACCGTGATCGATGCGACCGCGGTCGCGGAGGGGCGCGTCGCCTCCGACGAGGCGAAGCTCGCCGAGCAGCGCGCCAAGGATCTTTCGCTCGAGCACGACGATCCGGTGGAGGAGCTTTTCGAGGATCAGCTCCGCTGCGCCGATCTCATCGTCATCTCCAAGACCGATCTTGTCGACGAAGCCGGGCTCGCGAGAGTGGAAGCCGCGATCGCCGAGGACCGGCGTCCGCAGGCGAAGGCGATCCGCGTCGCGAACGGCGTCATCCCGATCGACGTGATGCTCGGGCAGTCCGCCGCCGCCGAAGCCGACACCGAGAACCGCAAGAGCCATCACGAGCTTCTTGGCGAGGAGCACGACCATGACGATTTCGACAGCTTCGTGCTCGATGTCGCGGCCGACGATCGCGCGAGCGTCGAAGCGCGGGTGAAGGCCGCGATGGGGATTGACGGCGTGCTGCGGATCAAGGGCGTCGCGACGGTGAATGGCCGCGACGCGCCGCTTGCGGTGCAGGCCGTCGGACCGCGCGTGGAGACGTGGTTCGTCGACAGCTCGCGCGAGCCGGGGCTGGTGGTGATCGGGCTGAAGGGGCTCGATCGCGCGGCCGTCGAGAAGGCGCTCGGCAGCTGATCTGATGGAGCGGCCATGCACCTCCTGAAGGGCCAGCCGCGGACGATCACCGGCGAGGCGGAGCCCGTCGATCTCGGGCAGTCGCCCGGCGACATCGTCATTCTCTCCGCCGCCGACACGGAGATTTCCGGGCTCGCCGCAGCACGCCGCGCGCTCGGCGAACAATTTCCGAGCGTTCGCCTCGCCAACTGGATGGCGCTTTCGCATCCCTATTCGGTCGATCTCTACGGGGAGAGCGTGCTGCAGCACGCGAAGCTCGTCGTGATCCGGCTGCTCGGCGGCGCATCCTATTGGCGCTACGGGCTCGACGAAGCGATCCGGATTTGCCGCGCGAACGGGACGAAGCTCGTCGTCATCCCAGGCGATGCGACATGGGATTCTTCGCTCTCGGCGCACGGCAATCTTGATGAGTCGCGGGCGAAGACGCTTTGGGCTTATCTGGCCGAAGGCGGAGCGGAAAATCTTGCGAACGCGCTGCGGTTCTGTGCGTGGCTGATCGGCGGGGGTATTGAACCGGCGGAGGCGAGGGAGCTTCCGAGCGCGGGGATTTACGTCCCGCGGCCGGCGAGCACGCGCCCGACAGCCGCCATCGTCTTCTACCGCGCGCTTATGCAGGCCGGGCAGACGGAACCCGTCGACGCGCTTTGCGCGGCGCTTGACGCACGCGGGCTCGCGGCGCTGCCGATCTATGTGTCGAGCCTCAAGGCAAAGGAAGACGCGGCGTTCGTTGCCGATGTCTTTGCGGAGCATTCTCCGACGGTCGTCCTGAACGCCACGTCTTTCGCGTTGTCGCAGCCGGGCGCGGAGTTTGCCGGCACCGTGCTCGACGGCGGTGAACGGCCGGTGATCCAGGTCACCTTCGCGGGGATTTCGGAAGAGGCTTGGGCGGGCTCGTCGCGCGGCCTCGCGCCGACGGACCTCACCATGAATATCGTGCTGCCGGAGGTGGACGGCCGGATCATCTCCCGCGCCGTCTCGTTCAAGGAGGCGGGCGAGCTCGATCCGCTCACCGAGTGCCGGCCGGTCCGTTACAAGCCGAAGGCGGACCGCGTCGTCTTCGTCGCCGAGCTTGCGGCGCGCTGGGCGAAGCTTCGCGCCAAGCCGAACGCGGAAAAACGCGTCGCAATCGTGCTTTCCAACTACCCGAACAAGGATGGCCGCATCGCGAACGGTGTGGGCCTCGACGCACCTGCCTCGACCTCGAACGTGCTGAAGGCGATGCGCGACGCGGGCTACAATGCCGACGGCGCGCCGGAGACGGGCGCCGATCTGATGGCGTTGCTGCTCGCCGGGCCGACGAATGCGCGGGGCAGCGAAGCGCGAACCCTCTCCCACAGGGAGAGGGTGGCTGCGGAGCAGCCGGGTGAGGGGATGCGGCGTGACAACTCTCTCATTGACGGCAAATCCCCTCATCCGTCGCCTTCGGCGACACCTTCTCCCTATGGGAGAAGGGACACGGTGTCTGACGTCGTGCTTGCCCTAGCGACCTACGAAGAGCGCTTCGAACGCCTTCCGCAAGCAGTTCGCGACGCCGTCTCCACGCGCTGGGGCGATCCCTCAACCGATCCGTTCGTCGAGAACGACGCCTTCGTCCTTCCCGCGCATCGCTTCGGCAATGTCGCCATCGGCATTCAGCCGGCGCGCGGTTACAACATCGATCCGAAGACCAGCTACCACGATCCCGATCTCGTCCCCCCGCATTCCTATTTCGCATTCTACGTCTGGCTCCGCGAAGAGTTCGGCGCGGACGCGCTCGTGCACATGGGCAAGCACGGCAATCTCGAATGGCTGCCGGGGAAGGCGCTGGCACTTTCGCAAGAGTGCTATCCGGAGGCTGCGCTCGGGGCGCTGCCGGTGATCTATCCGTTCATCGTCAACGATCCGGGCGAGGGCGCGCAGGCGAAGCGTCGGAGCGCGGCCATCGTCGTCGATCATCTGATGCCGGCGATGGCGCGCGCCGAGAGCTATGGCCCGGCCGCGGCGCTTGAAGCGCTGATCGACGAATACGCCGCCGCCGAGGCGAGCGACCCGCGCCGCGCCAAACGCGTCGCCGGCGAGATCGCCGACCTCGCGGAGCGGCACGGCTTCGACAAGGACCTCGGGCTCGATTTCAATAGCGCCGATGGCGACGCGCTCGGCAAGCTCGATGCGCACATCTGCGACCTGAAGGAATTGCAGATCCGCGACGGGCTGCATGTGCTCGGCGAGGGGCCGAAGGGGGCACAGCGGGCAGAGACGCTCGTCGCGCTCGCACGTGTGCCGCGCGGCGGGGGGCGTGAAGGCGATGCCTCTTTGTTGCGCGCGCTCGCGGATGACTTGGAGCTTGGCTTCGATCCGCTCGCATGCGATTTTTCCGCGCCGTGGGAAGGCCCGCGGCCTGACTCCCTCTCCCCTTGCGGGAGAGGGTCGGGGAGAGGGGAAGGAGACAGCCACAACGCTGTCTGGCGCACGGTCGGCGACACTGTCGAGCGGCTGGAAGGATTGGCGCTTTCTCTGACATCCTCACTTGAAGAAGGCGACGGTAGTGGCCTTCATGCTTCCCCCCTCCCTGTCCCTCCCCCGCAAGGGGGGAGGGGACGAGCAGCTCCGGGTCCGCGCTCGGCGGCGGTCCTTGAAAGTCTCGCGAAGCAGATCGCCCCCGCCCTCGACTCCTCCGGCTCGCGCGAGATCGCTGCCATCCTCGATGCGCTCTCCGGAAAATTCGTCGCGCCGGGCCCATCCGGTGCGCCGACGCGCGGGCGCGCCGATTGTCTGCCGACCGGGCGCAACTTCTATTCCGTCGATGTGCGGGCCGTGCCGACGCCCGCCGCCTTCGACCTCGGGCGCCGCTCCGCCGACCTTCTCGCCCAGCGCTATTTTCAGGACGAGGGCGAATGGCCGCGGGCCATCGCGCTCACCGTCTGGGGCACATCGAACATGCGCACCGGCGGCGACGACATCGCGCAGGCTCTGGCGCTGATCGGCGCGCGGCCGGTGTGGGAAGGCGCGTCGGGGCGCGTGACCGGCGTCGAGGTCGTGCCGCTCTCGGAGCTGAAGCGGCCGCGCATCGACGTGACGCTCCGCATCTCCGGCTTCTTCCGCGACGCCTTTCCGACGCAGATTTCCCTGTTCCACGAAGCTGTGCAGGCGGTCGCCGAGCGCGACGAGCCGGACGACGCCAATCCGATCGCCGCGCGCATCCGCGCCGACGCCGAAGCGCTGCGCCAATCCGGCATGAGCGAGGACGAAGCGAAGGGCGCCGCGTCGTTCCGCGTCTTCGGATCGAAGCCCGGCGCTTATGGCGCAGGGCTACAGGCGCTGATCGACGAGGGCATATGGGCGGAGCGGAAGGATCTCGCCGCGGCTTTCCTCGAATGGTCGGCCTATGCCTATGGCGGCGGCGCCGAGGGGAAGGGCGCGCGCCAGCTTCTTGAAGCGCGGCTCAAGGCCACCGACGCCGTGGTGCAGAACCAGGACAATCGCGAGCACGATCTGCTCGACTCCGACGACTACTATCAATTTGAAGGTGGACTGGCGGCCTCGATTGAAACGCTCAAGGGCGAAGCGCCGCGCGTCTTCCACAACGATCATTCTCGGCCCGAGCGTCCGGTGATCCGTGCGCTCGACGAAGAGATCGCGCGCGTGGTGCGCGGGCGCGCTGCGAACCCGAAATGGATCGCCGGCGTCATGCGCCATGGCTACAAGGGTGCCTTCGAGATCGCCGCGACCGTCGATTATCTTTTCGCTTTCGCCGCGACGACCAACGCCGTGAAGCATCATCACTTCGAGCAGCTTCACAGCGCCTATCTCGAAGACGCGGCCGTGCGGAGCTTCATCGCGGAGAACAATCCGCCTGCGCTGAAGGAGATCGCGGCGCGCTTCTGCGAGGCGATCGACCGCGGGCTCTGGGCGCCGCGCCGCAACAGCGCCTACGAAGAGCTGCAACGCTTGGCCGGGAGGATGGCGGCATGAAAACCGAAGGCATGAGCGAAGCAGAGATCAACGCCAAGCACGCGGAGAAAATGCGCCGCAAGAAGGAGGCGCGCGACAAGATCATCGCGACGAAGACGATCGAGAAGGGGCTGCTGATCGTCCACACCGGCAAGGGCAAGGGGAAGTCGACCGCCGCCTTCGGTCTCGTCTTCCGTGCGCTCGGCAACGGCATGAAGGTCGCGATCGTGCAGTTCGTGAAGGGCAAATGGCAGACCGGCGAACGCGTGGCACTGGAGAAATTCGGCGACCGGGTCACGATCAACACGATGGGCGAAGGCTTCACCTGGGAGACGCAGGATCGCGCGCGCGACATCGAAGCCGCGAAGGCCGCTTGGGAAAAAGCCAAGGCGCTGATCATGGATGACGAGCACCAGATGGTCGTGCTCGACGAGCTCAACATCGTGCTTCGCTACGACTATCTCGACGCCGCGGAAGTCGTAGCCGCGCTTCAAGCGCGTCCGGAGATGAAGCACGTCGTCGTCACCGGGCGGAACGCCAAGGACGAGCTGATCGAGGCGGCCGACCTCGTCACCGAGATGGAGCAGGTGAAGCATCCGTTCCGCTCAGGCGTGAAGGCGCAGAAGGGAATCGAGTTCTGAGCGATATGCTCCGATCGCCTGGAGCGGAGACATGACACCCGCGATCATGATCCAGGGTACCGGCTCGAATGTCGGCAAGTCGCTGATCGTCGCCGGGCTCTGCCGCTCTGTTCGCGGATCGCGGGCTGAAGGTCGCGCCGTTCAAGCCGCAGAACATGTCGAACAACGCCGGCGTCGCGGAGGGCGGCGAGATCGGCCGCGCGCAGATGCTGCAGGCGCGCGCCGCGCGCATCGCGCCGACGGTCGACATGAACCCGGTGCTGCTCAAGCCGGAGACCGATCGCGGCGCGCAGATCGTGGTGCATGGGAAGCGGTGGGCGACGCTCTCCGCGCGCGACTATGGAGCGCGCAAGGGCGAGTTGCTGACGCCTGTGCTCGAAAGCTTCGCGCGGCTCGAAGCGGGCACCGACCTGATCGTTGTCGAGGGCGCCGGTTCGCCGGCCGAGATAAATCTTCGACGCGGCGACATCGCCAACATGGGCTTCGCGGCCGCCGCAAACGTGGCTGTCGTGCTGGTCGGCGACATCGACCGCGGAGGCGTGATCGCCGCCATGGTCGGAACGCATGCCGTGCTCGAAGCGGCGGAGCGTGACCTCGTAAAGGCTTTCATTATCAACAAGTTCCGTGGCGATCCCGCGCTCTTTGAAGACGGGGTGGCGGAGATCGCGCGGCGGACGGGCTGGGCTCCGCTCGGCGTCGTGCCGCATTTTGCCGACGCGGCGCGGCTCCCTGCCGAGGATGTGCTCGGCCTCGCCTCCGGGCTCGAGAAGCCGGAAGCGCGGATAAGGATCGCCGTGCCGCGATTGCCGCGCATCGCCAATTTCGACGACCTCGATCCGCTCGCCTCCGAACCTGATGTGACGGTCGACGTGATCGAACCGGGGCATGCGCTTCCGGGCGACAGCGACCTGATCCTGATTCCGGGATCGAAGGCCACGATCGCCGATCTCACAGCGCTCAAGGTCGAGGGATGGGACATCGATATCCTGGCGCATCACCGGCGCGGCGGCGCTTTGCTTGGGCTTTGCGGTGGCTACCAGATGCTCGGCCGGACGATCGCCGATCCCGGCGGCGTCGAAGGCCCCGCCGGCACGGTCGCGGGGCTCGGGCTGCTCGCAGTCGATACGGTGCTTGGCGGCGACAAGACCACGGAGGTGGTTTCGGCATTGCACAAGGAGAGCGGCGCGAGCCTTTCCGGCTACGAGATTCATCTCGGCCGGAGCGAGGGGTTGGATTCTTCGCGCCCGTTCCTCGAGATCGGCGGACGGCCCGACGGCGCGGTTTCAGCCGACGGGCTCGTCGCCGGCACCTACGTGCATGGGCTCTTCGCCAGCGACGATTTCCGCCGCGCCTACCTTGCCAAGCTCGGCGGGCGCTCGGCATCGCGCTTCGAGGTGCAGCGTCGAAACGGCGCTCGATGGGCTCGCCGCGCATCTGCAAAAGCATCTCGACGTCGACGCCATCCTCGCTATCGCGCGATCGCGAGCACGATGAGCGCGGCGAGCACCGTGACGCCGGCCAAAACGGCCCAGGCGACATCGATCAGGCGGACCGCATCCCTGATGTCGCCGGGTCCTGAATCCCGGCGGCCACCCGGATTTAGCCAGGCGCCGTCGACTGCCGTCGTGCCGTAGCGGCGCGGACCGCCGAGCGCGAGATCGAGCGCCCCCGCAAGCGCCGCCTCGGGCCAGCCTGCATTCGGCGACTTGTGTTTCGCTGCGTCGTTGAGCGCCGCTTGTATCGCGGCACCAGCAGCGCGGCGCGATGGAAGCACGGCAGCGGCGATCAGCAGAGCGGACAGCCTCGCCGGCACGAAGTTCATCACATCGTCGAGGCGCGCCGCGGCCCAGCCGAACGCCTCATGGCGAGGCGAGCGGTGGCCGATCATGGAATCGGCGGTGTTCACGGCCTTGAAGACAAGCAGGCCCGGAAGGCCAAGAGCCAGGAACCAGAAGGCCGGCGCCACCACGCCGTCAGAGAAGTTCTCCGCCGCGGATTCGATTGCGGCGCGCGCGACGCCGGCCTCATCGAGCGCAGTGACATCGCGACCGACGATCTGCGCCACGGCTCGACGCCCGCTTTCCAGCCCCTCCCGCGCCAGCGCACGCTCGACGGACGTCACATGGTCCACGAGGCTCTTGTGGGCGAGGAGCACGGCAGCAGCGACTGCCTCGACGACCAGTCCGAACGGTATGCTTTGCAGCAAGCGCTCTGCGAGCCAGCCGATCAATGCCGCACCGGCGACGAGGATGAGAAGCGCTAGAACGCCGGCGCGGCGGCGCGCGGGGAAGGCTGCCGCATCGTCGTTCAGCCGCCGGTCGAGCAGCCCGACGGCACGCCCGATCAGCACGACCGGATGCGGCGCGTGGCGCCAAAGCGCGGGCGGGTCGCCGAACAGCCGGTCGGTCATGAGCGCGACCGCGAGCACGGCGAACCGGATGGCCAGCACGATCATGCGGCACCGCCGCGTCGATTGCGGGGCTGGCGGAAACGGCGGCCGCGACACATTCTGTGAGCCATGCGGGCCGCCATAGCCGATCCGGCGTGCCGGCGCACTGCGCCAGCGCACTGGACGACCTCCAGTGCGGCGCTCTTGTGGCCTCCCTATCCCTCTGGTAACGCAGCCAGCGATCGGCCTCGTGGCGGAGTGGTTACGCAGCGGACTGCAAATCCGTGCACCCCGGTTCGATTCCGGGCGAGGCCTCCAGCTTTTCGGACTGCGATCATGACCGACTTTGCCGTGCTTCGGCAGCGCATGGTGGACAACCAGATTCGCCCAAGCGAAGTCAGCGATCACGACGTGATCCGGGCTTTCCTGGCAGTGCCGCGCGAGGCCTTTGTCGCGCCCGCCGAAACAGCCTTCGCCTATGCAGACCGCGAGCTTCCGATAGCGGATGCCGCGCCTTCGCGCCGCATGATGGAGCCAGTGCGCCTGGCGCGGCTCGTCAATGCGCTGCCGCGCGGGCCCAAGGCGAAAGCCATGGTAGTCGGCTGCGGCACCGGCTATTCGGCCGCGATCCTTTCGCATCTCGCAGGTTCGGTCGTGGCGGTCGAGGAACACACGGCGCTTGCTTCGATCGCGCGCGAGACGCTCAAGGCGCTCGGCGCGACCAACGTCGATGTGGTCGAGGCCACACTGACGCAGGGATGTCCCTCGAAGGCGCCCTATGATTCGATTCTCGTGGATGGCGCGGTCGAATCGATGCCGGAGGCGCTTGTCGCACAGTTGCAACCCGGCGGAATGCTCGCAACAATTGAACGTGACGAGCGAGTTAGCCGGGCAATGCTCTACGAGCGGGTCGGGAAAGAGGCTTCCAAATGGCCGCAATTCGACGCCTGGGCCGCGCTTTTGCCGGGTTTTGAGCGCCCCCGCGCGTTCGTCTTCTAGGCGACCGTCGCCTTCGCGACACGGTCGGAGGTTTTTCTTCGCCGGGGTGCCCAATTCTGTTGATGCAAGGCACCCGAACCGCCCATATTGGGAGAACGATGTTAACCATATCTGGCTGCTGGCGTTGCGGGTTCTACCGGCGTGCCGGGTTACATGCGTGATCTTGAGGGGGCACGTGGTCCGTCATAAGGCTGCCGTCGTGGCGACGGTGTTTGGCGTTTCGGCGCTCGCGATGACCTCTGCCGCCTCGGCGGAGTCGCTCACGGCCGCGTTGGCATCCGCCTACGCCGTAAATCCCACGCTGAATTCCGCTCGCGCGCAAACTCGCGCCGACGACGAGAATGTGCCGATCGCGCGGTCGGGCCGCCTTCCGACCGCCACGATCACGGGTACCACGACGCTCGATCATGCCTTCGAGGGGCCTGGGAAGCAGACGACGAGCGGCGGCACAATCGGCCTCAGCGTCACACAGAACCTCTTCAGCGGTTTCCGGGTGACAAACGGTATCCGGCAGGCTGAGGTCGGCGTGCTCGCAAGCCGGGAAAACCTTCGCAACACGGTCGAGAACATCCTCTTCGACGCGGCGCAGGCCTACATGAATGTGCTGCGCGACACCGCGATCCTCAACATCCGCCGCAAGAACGTCCTCTTTCTGGACGAACAGGTGCGGGCGGCAAACGAGCGGTTCAACGTCGGTGAGAATACGCGCACGGACGTCGCGCAGGCGCGCGCCAGTCTGGCGTCTGCGCGTGCCGCGGTCAGCCTTGCCCAAGCCAATCTCGCGACCAGCAACGCAACCTATCGACAGATCATCGGTCACGATCCGCACGGGCTTTCCGAGGGCTTTCCTTATGGCAAGCTCGTACCGCCCAGCCTCGGCGCAGCGATCGATATCGGCCAGGACATGCATCCGCTGATTCTGGCGGCGATCCATCGGGCCGACGCGCAAGCCTACGCGGTCAAGCAGGCCGAGGGCTCGCTTCTTCCCACCGTCAGCGTAACCGGCAACATCCAGCACGCCGAGAGCTTTGACACCAACAGCGATCCGAATTCGGCGAGCATTTCCGGGCGGGTTTCCATTCCGATCTATCCCGGCGGTGCCGTCTACGGCCAAATCCGGCAGTCGAAGGAACTCTACGGACAAAGCAGAATCCAGATCGACATCGCGCGCGATCAGGTTCGCGCCGCGGTTGTCTCCGCGTGGGCGCAGGTCGACGCCGCCGTCGGCGCCCTCGCTGCGGCAACCGAAGGCGTTGACGCCGCTGACGTCGCGCTTTCGGGCGTGCAGGAGGAGCAGCGCGTGGGGCAGCGCACCACGCTCGATGTGCTCGACGCGCAGCAGGTGGTCTTGAACGCGAACGAGACGGAGATTGTTGCCCGGCACGACCGGGTCGTCGCATCTTTTTCGCTGCTCTCGGCTGTGGGCCGGTTGACCGCCGAGGCACTCAGCCTCCCGACGGCAGCCTACGACCCGACGGAGCACTATAAAAAGGTGCGCGGCAAATTCATTGGCGTGCACACACCCGACGGACGCTGACGGCTTCGGACTCAGCCGGGTAATCCCGCGCAATTTCACGTCCGAAAATCTTCCGCGACCGTTTCCCTGATCTGCCCGTCCACGTCTAATGTGTGGCCGATTCGGGCGACGAATCAGGGCGGGCCAAGACCGGGGGAAGAGAATGGCGAATCCAAACGCGGCGCACGAGCCGTCAATGGAAGAGATACTAGCGTCCATCCGCCAGATCATCTCCGAGGACGGAGGATCGGCGGCCCCGAAGATCGACGGTGTAATCACCGAGCCTGCGGGGGGCGCGCGGGCGGGACGGGCCGCCTCCGAAGGCCCAAATAGAACCTTCGAGCCCACGGCCTCTACGCCCCGCGAGGCTGCACCCCGCGCGGAGAGCGCGGCGGCGAAGCCGGCCGCTCACGATGCCGCAGGTGCGCCGATGGCGATGCCGGCATCCGCCAAGACTGCGCAAGAACCGCCTGCCGAGGCCGCGAGGGAAGAGCCCGCCGCGGGGGCGCGGGATGAGATCGAGACCGAACCGGACTATGGGGAATTCATGCGTCGCATTTCCGAAGACGCCGCGAAGCTTGGCGCGCTGGAGCCCGCGCCTACGTCGTCGCGGACGCCGGCGATCGGATCGGCCGCGCGCCGCGCCGATGACGCGGAGAGACCGCTGCTTTCGCGGGAATCCGGCCAGGCTGTGTCCGGCGCCTTCGGCGCGCTTGCCCATACGCTCCTTGAGCAAAACGCACGCACGCTCGAAGACGTCGTCACAGAAATGCTGCAGCCGATGCTGAAGGATTGGCTCGACGACAACCTGCCCTCGATCGTGGAGCGGAAGGTGCGCGAGGAGATCGAAAGGGTCTCACGCGGCCGGCGCTGAACCTTTCCGCTCAAGGAATAGGCAGTTTCGACCTGGGCGCCGGAAGACGCCGCACCTTGCAGCTTTGAGCGGTTGACAGGCTCAAGCGGCGTCAGTTTAACACCGCCGCCACAGCCGGGACCGTCATGCTCGAAAAGACCTACGACGCAGCGAGCGTAGAGCCGCATATCCGCGACCTTTGGGAGAAGGCGGACGCGTTTCGCGCCGGCGCCGGCGCGGAACCGGGGGCGGAGCCGTTTTCGATCGTCATCCCGCCGCCGAACGTCACCGGCTCGCTCCACATGGGGCACGCGCTCAACAACACGCTGCAGGACATCCTCGTCCGCTTCGAACGCATGCGCGGGCGGGACGTGCTCTGGCAGCCGGGCATGGATCACGCCGGCATCGCCACGCAGATGGTGGTCGAGCGGCAGATGATGGAGCGCCAGGAACCAAGCCGGCGCGACATCGGCCGCGATGCCTTCGTCGAGAAGGTGTGGGCGTGGAAGGCAGAATCCGGCGGCATCATCATCAACCAGCTGAAGCGGCTCGGTGCCTCCTGCGATTGGACGCGCGAGCGCTTCACCATGGACGAGGGCTTGTCGCGCGCGGTCATCAAGGTGTTTGTGCAACTGCACAAGGAAGGGCTGATCTATCGCGACAAGCGACTGGTGAACTGGGACCCGAAGCTGATGACCGCCATCTCCGATCTGGAGGTGCAGCAGGTCGAGGTCAAAGGGCACCTCTGGCACTTCCGCTATCCGATCGAGGCGAGCGATCAATTTATCAACGTCGCGACGACTCGACCGGAAACGATGCTCGGCGATACCGCCGTCGCGGTTAACCCGAATGACGAGCGTTACAAGGATCTCGTCGGAAAGTTCGCCGTGCTGCCGCTCGTCGGTCGGCGCATCCCGATCGTCGCCGACGAATATGCCGACCCGGAGGCCGGGTCCGGCGCGGTGAAAATCACGCCGGCGCATGACTTCAACGACTTCGAGGTCGGGCGCCGCCACAACCTTCTGCTCGTCAACATCATGGACGCGGAAGCGAACATTCACCTTCGCAACAACGAAGACTTTCTGCGCGACGTACCGCCCTCCGTAGAACTGACGGAGACGATCGAAGCGCTCGACGGGCTCGACCGCTTCACTGTGCGCGAAAGCGTGGTCGCGATGATGGAGGAGCGCGAGCTCCTCGAGAAGACCGACGAGCACACGCACATGGTCCCACACGGCGACCGGAGCGGCGTGCCCATTGAGCCGTTCCTGACCGACCAATGGTATGTGAACGCCAAGGTGCTGGCCGAGCCGGCGATCGCGAGCGTGCGCCAAGGGCGGACCGCGATCGTGCCGAAAAGCTGGGAGCGCACCTATTTCGACTGGATGGAGAACATCCAGCCCTGGTGCATCTCGCGCCAGCTCTGGTGGGGCCATCGCATTCCCGCTTGGTACGGTCCGAAGCGCGACGGCAGCGGATTCAGCTTCGACGACCTGGAGATCTTCGTCGAGAATTCCGAGACGGCGGCCCGCGAAGCGGCGGAGAAGTATTATCGGCACGATGCGGTCGTCGTGTCTTCAAGCCAGGAAGCGTCGGAGTACTGGGCCTCGGCCTTCAGGAACGATCAGCCTCTCCCGGCAATGCCGATCTGGCGCGACGAGGATGTGCTCGACACCTGGTTCTCGTCCGCGCTCTGGCCGTTCTCGACGCTCGGCTGGCCGGAGGAGACGCCGGAGCTCAAGCGCTACTATCCAACGAGCGTGCTCGTCACCGGCTTCGACATCATCTTCTTCTGGGTGGCGCGGATGATGATGATGGGGCTCCACTTCATGAAGAAGGAGCCGTTCCACACCACCTACATCCACGGCATCGTGCGCGACGAGAAGGGTGCCAAGATGTCGAAGTCGAAGGGGAATGTGGTCGACCCCCTCGAATTGATCGACGAGTTCGGCGCCGACGCCCTGCGGTTCACAATGGCGTCGCTCGTAACGCCGCGCGGCGACGTGAAACCGTCGCGCGCCCGCATCGAGGGCTACCGCAACTTCGGCACCAAGATCTGGAATGCCGCGCGCTTCTGCGAGATCAATCAGTGCCGTCTCGACCCGGCTTTCGATCCCGGAAGCGCCAAGGAAACCGTCAACCGCTGGATCCTTACGGAGGCAACCGCCACCGTTCGCGCGGTCACGCAGGCAATCGAAGAGTATCGCTTCAACGAAGGCGCCGACGCGGCGTACCATTTTGTCTGGGCAACCTACTGCGATTGGTATCTGGAGCTGATCAAGCCGGTGTTCGCCGACGGGAGCGACGCGGCGAAGGCGGAGACGCGCGCAACGGCCGCTCACGTCCTCAGCCTCATCCTGCGCGTCATGCATCCCTTCATGCCCTTCATCACCGAGGCGCTTTGGAGCGAGGTCGGGGAGGGGGAGAAGACGGTTCTCGCGCTGTCACGCTGGCCAAAGCCGGACTTCACCGACCTCGCCGCCGATTCCGAGGTCAATGGGCTGATCGAGCTGATCGGCGCGATCCGTTCGGTCCGCTCGGAGATGAACGTCCCGCCGGCGGCGAAGACGCAGCTCGTCATGATCGGCGAGAATGCCGATATGACTACCCGCCTCGCACGACATGCTGCCGCGATCGAACGCCTTGCCCGGATCGACAGCATGACGAGCGCCGAGCGTCCGCCGGTCGGCGCGGCGCAGGTGATTGTCGGTGGCGCGACCTTCGCGCTGCCGCTTGCAGGAATCGTCGACTTCTCCGCCGAGGAGGCGCGGCTCGAAAAGGAGATCGCGCGGGTCGAAGACGAGATCGGGCGGATCGACAAGAAGCTCGCCAACGCGAAGTTCGTCGCCCGTGCGCCTGAAGACGTTGTTGAGGCAGAACGTGAGAAGCGCGCGGCCTATGCCGCCGACGGCGAGCGGCTTGCGACGGCGCTGAAGCGGGTCAAGAACGCCGCCTAAGCCAGCCGGCGGGTGTGCCTTAAGACTCTGTAACCCAACTGCCACAGCTGTTGCAAAACAGCGTCGATTCAGCGTGGTGCCCCCTTTGCGCCACGATCAATCTTAATGTTTCTCAACGTCTCCGCACCATTCTTGGTGCGAGACGACAGGCCACGCCGGGGGGCGGAAACAATGGTGGGCCACACGCAGTAAAGCTGCGACGCGCAGGGGGCGCGGCGAGAGCAGGCAAGATGGACGCAAGAACATTCGACAAGAAGAATCTGCCCAGCCGTCATGTGACGGAGGGGGCGAGCCGCGCGCCGCATCGCTCGTATCTTTACGCGATGGGTCTGACGCGCGAGCAGATTCACCAGCCTTTCGTCGGCGTCGCTACGTGCTGGAACGAGGCAGCGCCGTGCAACATCTCGCTCTCTCGCCAGGCGCAGGCCGCCAAGAAGGGCGTCTCCGCCGCTGCCGGGACGCCGCGCGAATTCACCACGATCACCGTGACCGATGGCATTGCCATGGGACACCAGGGCATGAAGTCGTCTCTGGTGTCGCGCGAGGTAATCGCCGATTCCGTCGAATTGACCATGCGCGGGCATTGCTACGACGCGCTGATCGGGTTGGCCGGATGCGACAAGTCGCTGCCGGGCATGATGATGGCGATGTGCAGACTGAATGTGCCCTCGATCTTCATCTATGGCGGCTCGATCCTGCCTGGGACCTTCCGCGGCAAGCAGGTCACCGTGCAGGACCTCTTCGAGGCTGTCGGCATGGTCTCGGTCGGCAAGATGACGGCCGAAGACCTCGACGAGCTTGAGCAGGTTGCCTGTCCTTCCGCCGGAGCCTGCGGCGCACAGTTCACGGCCAACACGATGGCGACCGTCTCCGAGGCGATAGGGCTTGCGCTTCCCTATTCGGCCGGAGCACCGGCGCCTTACGAGATCCGCGATCGCTTCTGCATGGCGGCGGGCGAGAAGATCATGGAGCTCATCGCGCGTGATATCCGTCCGCGCGACATCGTCACCCGCGAAGCGCTGGAGAACGCTGCGACAGTTGTGGCGGCGTCCGGCGGGTCGACCAATGCCGGGCTGCACCTGCCGGCAATCGCGCACGAATGCGGGATCAAGTTCGATCTTTTCGACGTCGCGGAGATCTTCAAGCGCACGCCCTACATCGCCGATCTGAAACCCGGCGGACGCTACGTCGCCAAGGACATGTTCGAGGCAGGCGGCATCCCGCTCCTCATGAAGACACTCTTTGATAACGGTTTTCTCAATGGCGATTGCTTAACCGTAACTGGCCGCACAATTGCCGAAAATCTAGCTCAAGTGAAATGGAACTCGGACCAGGACGTGGTGCGTCCGGCCGACGACCCGATAAGTCCAACCGGCGGAGTGGTGGGCCTGAGAGGCAACCTCGCCGAGGAAGGCGCCATCGTGAAGGTGGCGGGGATGAAGACGATCCACTTCTCTGGGCCTGCGCGCTGTTTCGACAGCGAAGAGGAATGTTTCGCGGCTGTGAGCGAGCGCAAATACAAAGAAGGCGAAGTGCTGGTCATCCGCTACGAAGGGCCGCGCGGCGGCCCCGGCATGCGTGAGATGCTCTCCACCACCGCGGCGCTCTATGGGCAGGGGATGGGCGACAAGGTCGCGCTCATCACCGATGGCCGCTTTTCCGGCGCAACGCGCGGCTTCTGCATCGGGCATGTGGCGCCAGAGGCGGCGCTCGGCGGGCCGATCGGGCTTCTGCGCGACGGCGATATCATCGAGATCGACGCGGAGACGGGACGCCTCGACGTCAAACTCTCCGACGCGGAACTTTCAGCGCGGCAGAAGACTTGGAAACCGCGCGAGACGGACTACCGATCCGGCGCGCTTTGGAAATACGCGCAGATCGTCGGTTCGGCGAGAGACGGGGCGGTCACCCATCCAGGTGGTGCCGCTGAAACGGTGACTTATGCGGATCTCTAGATTCAGTGTCGTTATTCTGCTGACGGGGCTCGGCGCCGGCGCTGCGCACGCGCTCGATCCGAACCTGACTCCTGGCGAAGCCTTCCGCTCAGGCTACGAAGCCTACAAGGCCGGTGATGCTGCAACGGCGATCGAGGCGCTGAACTATGCTGCCGCGAACGGGCATCCGGGCGCGCTGTGGAAGCTCGGGCGCATGTACCAGACCGGCGATCTCGTCGCCGAGGACGACCGCAAGGCGATGCAGTTCTTCACGCAGGTCGCGACCGAATACGGGGACGAGAATCCGAATGGGCCGGATGCGCCCTTCGTCGCCGACGCATTCGTGACGCTCGGCACCTATTACCAGAGCGGCATACCGGGACAGGTCGTGGCCGATCCGGGTCGCGCGCGGCGCTTCTTCGCCTATGCGGCGTCCTACTTCGGCGATTCCGATGCGCAGTTCTCGCTCGCCAACATGTTCCTGCAGGGGCAGGGCGGCGACAAGGACACCCGCCAGGCGGCGCGCTGGTTCAAGCTTGCCGCACGCAAGGGCCATGTCGGCGCGGAAGCCGAGTTCGGCCACATGCTCTACGAGGGCATCGGCATGGATCGCCGCCCGGTCGAAGGCCTGATGTGGCTGACGATCGCGCGTCTCTCGAGCCCCGGCGACCCAGTGATCCAGAGCAAGCACGAACAGGCATTTTCAACCGCCAGTGAAGCGGAGCGCCGCGAGGCGATGGCGCTGGCGCAGGCCTGGGTGGCGAAGCGCACCGGCGGAGCGCAGGCGCAAGCGCAGACATCCGCGCCGCTTCAGTAGTCCCAGTCGTTCAGGTTAGCGAAGCGGAAGAGGCCGGTCCGGCGCGGCGGACATCGCCAGGACCGGGTTCTCGATATCGCGCGCGGCCTGCGGGCAGTCTCCGGGCAGGAACTTCCAGGAGGTGTTGTTCAGCACCATCTGGCACTGTGCGAGGCGCGGCCCTGAAGCGGTGTTGAGGCAGACGGTGTCACCGAGGGTCGCCTGCACGCCTTCAGCTCGGCAGGTGCAATTCGGATCGGCAAGCGCGGCGGTTCCGCCGAGGGCGGCGAGTGACGCGAATGCGATGAGCAGCGTCTTCATGACCGCGGAACTTTAGCACGCCGGCGCAGGAATCGCGACCCCATAGGAGTCGAACGCCGGCATCGGCGTCAATCTCTCAGTTCCACCCACACCGGAACGTGGTCGGAGGGCTTCTCCCAGGCGCGCACGTAGCGGTCGATGCCGGCCTCGACCAGGCGATCCGCAGCTTCTGGCGAGAGCAGCAGATGGTCGATGCGGATGCCGTTGTTCTTCTGCCATGCGCCGGCCTGATAGTCCCAGAAGGTGTAAATGCCGCCGCGATCGTCTACGGCACGGACTGCATCGGTCAGCCCAAGCGCGAGAAGCCGGCGATATGCAGCGCGCGATTCGGGCTGATAGAGCGCGTCGCCGGTCCAGGCCTCCGGGTTCTTCGCGTCGATCGGCTCGGAGATGATGTTGTAGTCGCCGCCGATGATGAGCGCCTCTTCATCGGCGAGCGCTGAGCGCGTCCAGCCCTCCAGTCGCTTCATCCAGGCGAGCTTGTAGACGAATTTCTCCGTGCCGATCGGGTTGCCGTTCGGCATGTAGGCGGAGGCGACGCGGACGGCGCGCTGCGTCTTTCGGCGCCACAAGGCCGACGATGAAGCGCGCCTGCTCGTCGCCGTCGCCATCGGGAAGGCCGCGCGTCACGTCCTCGATCGGATGCTTCGAGAGAAGCGCGACGCCGTTGAAGCCCTTCTGGCCGTGCACAGCGACGTTGTAGCCGGCGTCGTTCAGGACGTCGGTCGGAAAGGCCTCGTCGACCGACTTGATCTCCTGCAGGCAGACGACGTCGGGCGCCGTCTCCTTCAGCCAGATGAGGAGATTGTCGATGCGCGCCTTGACGCCGTTGATGTTCCAGGTGGCGATGCGCATCGGGGCTAGTGCAAAGGCTCCAGAATTGTCGTCATGCCATGGACTGACCATGGCATCCATTCCGGAACGCCCGGGCTGTCATCAATGTCGCGGAATGGTTTGCCGGATCAAGTCCGGCAATGACGACATCAAGGATGAGGATGTCGGTCTCAGACCGAGAAGCTTGTGCCACATCCACACGACGCGACCGCGTGCGGGTTCTTGATCTGGAAGGACTGGCCGATCAGGTCGTCGACGAAGTCGATCTCCGAGCCGCCCATATAGTCGAGCGACACCGCGTCGATCAGCACCTTGGCCCCGTCGCGCGAAAGAAGGATGTCGTCCGCCGCAGGCGAATCCTGAACCAGGTCGTAGCGGTACTGGAAACCGGAGCAGCCTCCGCCTTCGACACTGACGCGAAGTGCGGTTCCGGCTGGCTCGACGGCCAGAATCTTGGCGATCCGGCGGACGGCGCTGTCAGAAAGCGTGACGGTCGGCTGGTCCATAGGTCTTCCGCTCTTGCCCCGATTGCTATTGTAGCTAAGAACGCCGGGCCCGGTAGTCAATCGCGCCAAACGGCGCTTTCGGGTGCTCTTTGGCGCTTCAGAGGCGAGGGAGGCGGGATGGTCGAGCTGCCGCGCGAGCTTCTTCGCCATGGCGAGCGCCGCCGCGCCGCCTATGCCACCGACCCGGCGGCGTCGCGCGGCCGCATCCACGCCGAGCCGGAAGACCCGCTCCGCTCGCCCTACCAGCGCGATCGCGACCGTATCATCCATTCCAACGCCTTCCGCCGCCTGAAGCACAAGACGCAGGTCTTCATCCAGCACGGGGACGACCACTTCCGCACGCGGCTCATCCACACCCTGGAGGTCGCGCAGATCGCCCGCTCGATTGCCCGCCCGCTCGGGCTCGACGAAGACCTCGCGGAGGCCTTGGCGCTCGCCCACGATCTCGGTCATCCGCCTTTCGGCCACGCCGGCGAACGCGCGCTCGATGAAGCGCTCACGGCCTACGAGGGGTTCGACCACAATGCCCAGAGCCTGCGTGTCGTGAGCGAACTTGAGCGCCGCTATGCGCTCTTCGACGGGCTGAATCTCAGCTTCGAGACACACGAAGGGCTGGTGAAGCACAACGGCCCGATCCTCGATTCCGTCGGTCGCCCCGCCGGGGTTTATGCCGGCGGTAAGCTTCCGTACGCGATCCGCGCCTTCCAGGAGCGCCAGGACCTGGAACTCCACCTTTTCGCCGGGCTCGAGGCGCAGGTCGCAGCGATCTCCGACGACATCGCCTACGACTGCCATGACATCGAAGACGGACTGCGCGCCGGGCTGATCGCGCTTGCCGACCTTGAGGAGCAGCCTCTGACCGCGCCGATCCTCGCCGAGATCCACGCCGCGTTTCCGGGCCTCGACCCAGGCGCGCGCGGTGCACGAGCTGGTGCGGCGCACGATCACGACGATGATCCTCGACGTGCTTCTGGAGACCACCCGCCGCATCGACGATGCCGGCGTCGACAGTAGAGAGGCGGTTCGTCGGGCCGGCAAGCCGCTCGTCGGCTTCTCTCCGGCGCTGGCGCGTTCGGAAGCGGCGCTAAAGCGTTTCCTGATGGCGAACGTCTATCGGAACGACGCTGTCATGCGGCCGGTGAAGCTCGCCGAAGCGCTTGTCGCCGACCTTTTCGAAGCGCTCTTCGAGGATCCGGCGCGGATGCCCGAAGAATGGGCGGAGGGGCTGGAGCGCCACGACGCGTTCGGCGTGGCGCGTCGCGTCGCCGACTACATTGCCGGGATGACCGACCGTTACGCAGTCGCCGAGCACCAGCGCTTGTTTGACGACACGCCCGATCTCGGGTAGGGCGCGAGCCGAATGCGGCGGGATTGCCCGTGACTAGGCCGCCGCCGCGGGATTTTCCATGAATCTCTTCAGCGTATTCGAGCAGCGGATCAGGGCCGCCGTCGAGGCCGTCATCGGCAGTGCGGGCATCGACGCTGCGGGCGAGACGCTTCAGCGCCTCTCGGCGGAGCCGCCGCGCGACCCGACGCACGGCGACGTCGCGACCAACGCCGCAATGGTCCTTGCCAAGCCGCTTCAGGCCAAGCCGCGCGAGCTCGCGCTGCGGATTGCAGCGCGGCTCGAGGCGGATGCCGACGTCGCGTCCGTCTCAGTCGCGGGACCGGGCTTCGTCAATCTGCGCCTGACGGACGCTTTCTGGGCAGCGCAGGTCGCCGCGATCCTGCAAGCTGGCGCGTCATACGGGCGCTCGAACATCGGCACGGGTACGAAGGTCAACGTCGAATTCGTCTCCGCCAACCCGACGGGGCCGATGCATGTCGGCCACTGCCGCGGCGCGGTCGTCGGAGACGCGCTTGCAAATCTCTTTGCAGCGACCGGTCACGACGTGACCCGCGAATACTACATCAACGACGCCGGCGCGCAGGTCGATGCGCTGGCCCGCTCCGCCTATCTCCGCTACCGCGAGGCGCTCGGCGAAACGATCGGCGAGATCCCGAGCGGGCTCTATCCGGGCGACTATCTGAAGCCGCTCGGCGTGGCGCTCAAGGACGAGTTCGGGAGCGGCCTCCTGCAATTGCAGTTGCCAGAGTGGCTGCCGGTCGTGCGCGAGCGTGCCGTCGCGGCCATGATGGCGATGATCCGAGGCGACCTCGATCTCCTTGGCGTCCGCCATGACGTGTTCTTCTCGGAGCGGTCGCTCCAGGCGGGCACAACCGATCGCGTCGCCGATGCGATCGCCGCGCTGTCCGAAAAAGGCCTGATCTACCGCGGCAAGCTTCCGCCGCCGAAGGGCCAGCTTCCGGAGGATTGGGAGGATCGTGAGCAAACGCTCTTCCGCTCCACCGACTTCGGCGACGATATCGACCGCCCGCTTCTGAAGTCGGACGGGAGCTACACCTATTTCGCCTCAGATATCGCCTATCACTACGACAAGTACCTGCGCGGCTTCCGCAAGATGATCGACGTGCTCGGCGCCGACCACGGCGGCTATCCGAAGCGGATGAAGGCGGCGGTGACGGCCATGAGCGGTGGCGAAGCGGCGCTCGAAATTCTCTTCTGCCAGCTCGTGAAGCTCTTCCGCGCGGGCGAGCCGGTGGTGATGTCGAAGCGTTCCGGCGACCTCGTCACGCTGCGCGAGGTGGTCGAGGAGGTCGGCGCCGATGCCGTGCGGTTCATGATGCTCTACCGCAAGGCCGACGCGCCACTCGATTTCGACTTCGCGACCGTTCAGCAGCAGTCGAAGGACAATCCGGTGTTCTACGTGCAATACGCGCACGCGCGGACGGCCTCCGTCAAACGGCAAGCCGGCGAAGAACTGCCGGGCGTGGACCTCGACGCCGACTCACTTGCGAGCTGCGACTTCCTGCTTCTGAAGGACGAAGGCGAGCGCGGGCTCGTCCGGGTGCTCGCAGATTGGCCGCGTACTTTGGAGGTTGCGGCGCGCAGCTACGAGCCGCACAGGGTCGCTTTTTACCTGCATGACCTCGCCAGCGCCTTCCATACGCACTGGAATAGGGGCAAGGAACTGCCGCAATTGCGCTTTATCCGGTCAGAAGACATCGCGCTGAGCCGTGCGCGATTGGGCCTCGTTGCGGCAGTCGGCTCAGTGCTGAATTGTGGGTTGCAGGGTACTCGGGGTCGAGGCGCCGGAGGAAATGCATTAATGGGGTGAAACGTCTGCAAACCCACGGTAAGCTAAGGCGAGGGTCTTTTGTATGGCTGGTAGCGATCCAAGGTCGGGCCGGGCTCTCGGGCCGACGCCCGACCGAGGCAATGTTGAGGCGGAGGAAGATCCGCTGATCGAACTCGCGCGCATCGTCAGCGAGGACGGCGGCTTCGGTATGCCCAAGACAGAGAAGCCAAAGATGAACCGGAACGAAGCGACCCAGCGCAGCAGCTACGAAGACGGTCTCGAAGCTGAGCTTCTGCAGGAACTTGAGAACTCGCTCGGCGGGCGCGACGCACCGCCGGCTACGCCGCCGCGAACCGCCAGTCCTCGCGCGGCATCGACGCCTTCCGCTCCTCCGCGCGCATCCGCTCTGCCGCCAAGCCCGAGTTCCGACCGGGAGCGCGATCCCGACGATCTGCTGCGCTCGATCGAAGAGCAGCTTGGCCAGTTCGAGCGCCGGCAATCGGAGCGTCTCTCGAAAGTTTCCGCAAGCTTCGCGCCCGAGCCTGCCGAACCCGAAGACCAGGAATTCCGGGCGGGTGAGGAGACCAGGGCCGAAGGTCCGCTTGCCGCGCCGGCGACAGAACCGTCGCCTGAGACGCAGCGTCAGGACTTGTGGCGGAGCCAGCGCGTGGCGCGGCTTCGTCCGCTCGACGTCGAAGAGGACGAGCCGGAGAGCGCGCCTGAGCCGGAGTGGGGCGAGCCCGACACCCTTCCCGCTCCGCCGCGGCGGGCCAATTATCGCTTCCGCGGGCCGGCAACCGCCGGCTGGGAGCAACCAGCGCCCGAGACAGCGCGCTCGGCATTTCCTGCATCGGACCCGCATGAGGACGAGCCCTCGGTGCAGGCGGATCGACAGCCTTCCGGGCTTCGGCGAAGACGAGGAGTCGGATGCCGATCTCTTCGCGCCGAGCGGAAGGGCGGGCCGCGCGCATCAATCCTTTTGCCGAGGCCGAGCCAGTTCGCGAGCTCGGACGACGCGCACGATCTGAGCGAGGCCGCGCGCCGTCGCAGGATCGCTGACGCATTCCCGGAATTCGAGGACGAACCTACGACCGAACAGGAGCAGCAAGAGGAGCGCGCGGCGATCAACGCGCGGCTCGCGCAGGCACTGGAGTCGGATTTCGCCGATCCTTCCCACGACAGACCGTGGGAGACCGACGACGAGGAGGAGGGTGACGAGCCGAAGGTCGCGGCTGCCGTCGCGTCCGGCGCGAGCCGTCGCGCCGCTGCGGCCCGGGCCCAGGCCGCGCAGCGCGGCAAGGGCGCGCGCACAGCACTCATCACCATCGCGGGCGTCATCGTTGTCGTGCTGATCGGCGGCGGTGCCGCACTTCTCCTGCGCTCCACCGAGAGCGGACCGGCCTCGCCCCCGCCTGTCATCACGGCCGACGAGGGGCCCGTGAAGGTCGAGCCGCCGAAGGACCAGACCGCGTCAACCGACGACACCGCGGGAGACGCCGTCTACAATCGCGTCGCCGGCAACGCGCCAGCTTCGACCAACGAGAAGGTCGTCGACAATTCGGAAGAGCCGCGCGAGGTCGCGCGCATCGTGTTGCCGCAGACGCAGTCGGATGGGAATGACGCGGTCATGCGGCCGGTTGGCGAACAGCCGGCGTCAACTGACACTACCGATACATCGAATGCCGCCTCCGACACATCGACGGGGTCGACGGACGAGATGGGACCGCGCGAGGTTCCGACCTTCACCGTCCGGCCGGACGGCACCATCGTCGCCAACAGCCCGGCGGAGGGCGAGCCCGCGACCAGCCAGGCCGCGCCTCAGCAGCAGATCGCCGCCGCCGCGGTTCCGCCCGCTCCTGCACCCGCTCTAGCACCCGCCGCTGCATCATCGGACCAGGCGCCGGCCGCCGCGGAGACGCTTTCGCCCGCTGCGCAAGACGCGATGACCCCGCGCCCGGCGATCAACGAGCCGGCCACAGTCGCCGCGGTCGCGCCCGAGCCGCCGGCGCCGGCGGCAACAGGTTCCAATGCGCCGGTCAACCTTCTGCGTAACACCGAGGCCTCCGCCGTGGCAGCGGGGACGGTCGTCGGGGACGGCTATCTCGTGCAGATCAGCTCGCAGCGCAGCGTGGACCAAGCGCAATCCTCTTACGCGGACATTCAGAAGCGCTATCCTTCCGTGCTCGGAAAGCTCAATCCGGTCATCCAGGAGGCCGATCTCGGCACGAAGGGAATCTACTACCGCGTCCGGGTTGGCCCGTGGGCGTCGCGCGACGACGCCATCAAGGTCTGCGAGTCGCTGAAGGCTGCGGGCGGCAACTGCTTCGTTACGCAGTAAGATTGTCCCAAGGCACAGCGTGGCGGGATCGCGCGCGTTCATCTGTGGTCTTGCCGGAACGGCGCTCTCGGAAGACGAGGCGGCGTTCCTGCGCGAGGCGCGCCCTTGGGGCGTCATTCTCTTCGGCAGAAACGTCGAGCACCCTGAGCAGATCAAAGCGCTCTGCACTTCCGTTCGCGAAGCGCTTCAGCGCGAAGACGTGCCGGTGCTCATCGACCAGGAAGGCGGGCGCGTGCAGCGCATCAAGCCGCCGCATCTTCGCGCTTATCCCGCAGGCACCGTCTACGGCCGGTTTTACCGCCGCAATCCGCTCTCCGGGGTTGAGGCCGCCTTTCTCGGCGCCAAGCTGATCGGGCTCGACCTCAGCGCGCTGGGCATCAATGTGAACTGCATGCCCGTGCTCGACATTCCGGTGGAGGGCGGCACGACCGCGATCGGGGATCGCGCGCTCGGCCGCACGGTCGACGCGGTAGCGACGCTCGGTGGCGCGCAGATCGACGGCCTCCTGGCGAGCGGCGTGCTTCCCGTCGTGAAGCACATGCCCGGCCACGGCCGCGCGACGGTCGATAGTCACGCCGAGGTGCCGAAGGTGGACGCCACCACGGCGGAGCTCGAAGCGCAGGATTTCACGCCGTTCCGGCTGCTCGCCAAACGGTCGCCGCTCGGCATGACGGCGCATGTCGTGTTTTTAGACGTTGATGACAGCGCGCCGGCAACCTTTTCCAGCACCGTGATTGCTAGCATCATCCGAGAGCGAATCGGCTTCGACGGAGCGCTGATGACGGACGACATTTCGATGGGCGCACTCTCCGGCGAGCCGCAGGCCCGAGCAGAGCGGGCGATCGCCGCCGGCTGCGATCTCGTGCTTCACTGCAATGGCGTGATGGACGAGATGTTGGGTATCGCGGCGGGCGTGCCGGAACTCGAAGGCGAGCCTTTGAGGCGCTGCGAAGCCGCGCTTGCGGCACGCCGCGCGCCGGAAGACCTCGACAGGCAGGCGCTCGAAAGCCGCTTCCAGTTCCTGCTCGATCAGGCGACGGCATGAGCGAAGACGTCGCAGACGCCGCCGCCCCGGCTGCATTCGAGTTCGAAGACCGCCGGCCGGACGACGATGAGCGTCTTGTCGTCGATGTCGCCGGCTTCGAGGGACCGCTCGATCTGCTGCTGCAGCTTGCGCGCGACCAGAAGGTGGATCTTGCGAAGATCTCCATCCTGGCGCTGGCGGAACAGTATCTCAGCTTCATCGAGGCGGCGCGGAAGCTGCGGCTTGAGATCGCCGCGGACTACCTCGTCATGGCGGCATGGCTCGCGTATCTGAAATCGCGCCTCCTGCTTCCGCCCGCCGAGGAAGGCGACGAGCCGAGCGGTGAGGATCTTGCCGCAATCCTGGCGCGGCGGCTCCGGCACCTTGAGGCGATCCGCGAGGCGGGCCGCCGGCTGATGAGCTCCGCTCGGCTCGGCATCGATATCTTCCCGCGCGGTGCGCCGGAGCCGCTGTCGGTCAACACGCGCGTTGCATGGGACGCGCGGCTCTACGACCTCCTCTCCGCCTACGCGGCGCTCAGGCTGCGCGATTTCGCCGGGCATGTCAGGTTTCCCGAGCGCCAGGTCTTCACATTGCAGGAGGCGCGCGACCGCCTGATGCGGATGATCGGCGCGACGCCGCAATGGGAGCTGCTCGATTCCTATCTGATCGAATATCTCTCCAAGCCCGAGTTGCGCGCGACTGCGCGCGCCAGCGCTTTCTCGGCGAGCCTTGAGCTTGTGCGCGAGGGCGAGTTGGAGCTGCAGCAGAAGGCGCCGTTCGCGCCGCTTTACGTGCGGCGGCGCGCGAAGGAGCCGGCGATTGCGCTCCAGGAGGCAGTGAATGGCTGAAGCCGCCGCCGCCTGGGAAGAGTCCAACGTGCGAAGTCTCGCGCCTGAGGATCAGCGTCTGCATCTCAGGATGCTGGAAGCGATCCTCTTCGCCGCCGCCGAGCCTTTATCGCGCGCGGAGATCGCGCTTCGCATGCCGGAAGGCGTCGATCTCGACGCGCTGCTCCACGAACTGCAGTCGGCCTACGCCGGCCGCGGCGTCAATCTCAGGCGCACCGACGACCGCTGGGCCTTCCGCACGGCGCAAGACCTTGCGTTCGTGCTTCGGCGCGATGTCGTGCAGGAGAAGAAGCTCTCGCGCGCCGCAGTCGAGACGCTTGCCGTGATTGCCTATCATCAGCCGGTTACGCGCGCGGAGATCGAAGAGGTGCGTGGCGTCTCGGTGTCGCGCGGGACGCTCGACGTGCTGCTGGAAGCGGGCTGGATCCGGCTGCGCGGCCGCAGGCGTACGCCCGGCCGGCCGGTGACGTTCGGTACGACGCCGGGCTTCCTCGATCATTTCGGGCTGGAGTCGATCGGCGACCTGCCGGGCCTTGCCGACCTGAAAGCGGCCGGCCTGATTGAATCTCTTTCAATGCCCAGCGACGACCTGCCGGCGCCGAACGACGATCCGGAGCTTGCCCCGGACGAGGATCCGCTTGAACCGGGCTTCGACGAATACGGCGCCACGGAGATCTACGAAGAGCCCGCCGAGGACGAGGAAGAGCCCGAGGCGGAGCCCGCCGAGGACGACGACGAGCCCGCGGAGCCCGACGACCGCGACGACTAGCGGCTTGCCGCTCGCACCGGCGTCCCATAAGCCCGGCGCATGGCTTCCGTACTTCAGGCCGAAAAACCGCGCCGCCGCGCCGCCGCGACGATTGCCTCAAGGCTGACGCTTGAGAAGGTGACGCGGCGCTTCGGGCGCGTGACGGCGCTCGACAATGTCGACCTCGATGTCATGCCGGGCGAGATCGTGGCGCTTCTCGGCCAGTCCGGCTGCGGCAAGACAACTCTTCTCAGGATCGCCGCCGGCGTCGATACGCCGACCTCCGGCCGCGTGCTCCTCGACAGCCGCGAGGTCGCGTCGCCCGATGTCTTCGTGCCGCCCGAGAAGCGCTCAGTCGGGCTGATGTTCCAGGACTATGCGCTCTTCCCGCATCTGACGGTGCTGAAGAACGTGATGTTCGGACTGACGGCGCTCAACCGGCGTGCGCGCGCCGAGGAAGCGCGGGCGGCACTCTCGCGCGTCGGGCTGCTTCACCTCGCGGATTCCTATCCGCATGAAATCTCCGGCGGCGAGCAGCAGCGCGTGGCGCTGGCGCGCGCCATCGTCCCGCGGCCGGGCGTGCTACTCATGGATGAGCCGTTCTCCGGACTCGACAGCCGGCTTAGGGACAGCGTGCGCGCCGACACGCTTTCGGTGCTGCGCGAGGCCGGCGCGACCGCCGTCATCGTCACGCACGACCCGGAAGAGGCGATGCGCATGGCCGACCGCATCGTCCTGATGCGCGGCGGCAAGATCGTGCAGCAGGGCGGGGCGGAGGACCTTTACGATCGCCCTCAGAGCCTTTTTGCCGCGCGTTTCTTCAGCGCGCTTAACGAGCTGCCGGGCTCGGTCAGTTCCGGCCGCGTGGTGACGCGGATCGCGAATTTCGGCTGCGCGGAGCAATCGGAGGGTGCATCGGTTGTGGTCGCGATCCGCCCGCGCGGCGTGCTCCTGTCGCGAGCCGACGACGGCGGCGTGGGCACACCGGGCCGCATCCGCACGCGCTACTTTCTTGGCGAGGTTGAGCTTTTCGAGGTGGCGGTGGAAGGCCTGGAGGACTATCTGCTTGCGAAGGCGCGGGCCGGGGATGGGCTTGCGCCAGGGGCGGATGTCTGCGTCAGCTTCGACGAGCGCGACGTGCTGATTTTCCCTGAAGGTGGTTAAGGCCCTGAGATTGAAGGCGACGCGCCGATTTGCGATAGTCCGGGCGCTGCCAGCGTAGCAGGCGACAAGCGGGGGTTTTGGAGACGGATATGGGTAGTTTCTCGATTTGGCATTGGATCATCGTAATCCTGCTCGTCATGGTGCTGTTCGGGCGCGGCAAAATCTCCGATTTGATGGGCGACGTGGCGAAGGGCATCAAGTCCTTCAAGAAGGGCATGGCTGAGGACGACGACGACAAGCCGCAGACGATCGACCACGATCCTGCGCAGCCGATGGCGTCAGAGACCGCCGAGAAGAAGACCAAGGTGAGCTGAGCGCGCCTAACGCGCCAGACCTAAACGATGTTCGACATCGGTTGGAGTGAGATTCTCGTCATCGCGGCGGTCGCGATCCTTGTGGTCGGCCCGAAGGATTTACCACGCATGCTGCGCACCTTCGGCAAGACGATGGGGCAGGTGCGGCGCACCGCGAACGACTTCAAGCGCCAGTTCGACGACGCGCTGCGCGAGGCGGAACGCGAAGTGGGGCTAGAAGAAACCAAGAAGCAGATCACTGCCGCGGCCAAGCCGCTGACCGACGTGAAGAAGGATCTCGACGCGACGATGCGTGAGGCCTCGAAACCCATTCCGGCGCCTCCGCCGGAGGCGGACAAGACGGGCGACCATCCGCATGTCGCAGAGCCGTTGAAGACCGGCGCGTCGGCGCCGGAACCTACGAGCGAGGCGACGGTTGAGGTGGATCAGCCCGTCCCGGCGCCGCCGCCCGAGCCGGACAAGAGCGGCGACCATCCGCACGCGGCCGAGCCGCTAAAGACGGGCGCGTCGACGCCGGCGCATGGGAGCGGTGCGGCGTGAGCGAGGAAGACGAGATCGAGGCATCGAAGGCGCCGCTTCTCGACCATCTGATGGAGCTGCGGTCGCGGCTGATGCGCGCGATGATCGCGATCTTCATCGCCTTCATCGTCTGCTTCTTCTTCGCCAGCCGCATCTTCAACATCCTGGTCATTCCCTACGAGCGCGCCGCCGGACCGCTGCGCGACATAAAGCTCATCTACACAGCGCCGCAGGAGTTCTTCTTCACGCAGATGAAGCTTGCGCTCTTCGGGGCGCTCTTCCTGGCGTTTCCGATCATCGCCAACCAGATCTACAAATTCGTCGCGCCCGGCCTCTACAAGAACGAGCGTAGCGCCTTCCTGCCGTTCCTGATCGCTACGCCGATCCTCTTCGCGCTCGGTGCGATGCTCGTCTATTTCGGCGTGATGCCGCTCGCGATGAAGTTCTTCCTGTCCATGGAGCAGCACGGCGGCCCCGGCCGCGCCACGATCGAGCTTCTGCCCAAGGTGAACGAATATCTCGGGCTGATCATGACGCTGATCTTCGCGTTCGGCCTGGTGTTCCAGCTTCCCGTCATCATGACGCTTCTCGCCCGCGCCGGCCTCGTCACGACCGAGACGCTGAAGGGCAAGCGGAAGTGGGCGATCGTCATTGCCTTCATCGTGGCAGCCGTTCTGACCCCGCCAGATCCGATCAGCCAGATCAGCCTGGCGCTGCCCACGATCGCGCTCTACGAGATCTCGATCTTCGCGGTGCGCTATATCGAGAAGCAGCGACGCGCGGCGGAGGCGCAACGCGAAGCCGACGCCGCGGCCTGACGTTATTCCGCTGCCTGCGTTCCGGCGTACGGGGGAGATGCCGCTGGCGCCTGCCGCGGCGGCGCCGCATCGAGGAAGCCGCCGGACTGGCGGCTCCAGAGCGAGGCGTAGAGGCCGCCCTTGCGGATGAGCTCGGCGTGGCTCCCCATCTCGACGATCTGCCCGTGGTCGAGCACGACGAGCCGGTCCATCGCGGCGATGGTCGAAAGCCGGTGGGCGATGGCGATCACGGTCTTGCCGGACATCAACCGGGAAAAGCTTTCCTGGATCGCCGCCTCCACCTCGGAGTCGAGCGCGGATGTCGCCTCGTCGAGGACGAGGATCGGCGCGTCCTTCAGGAGCACGCGAGCAATGGCGACGCGCTGGCGCTGACCGCCCGAAAGCTTCGCGCCACGCTCGCCGACATGCGCGTCAAAGCCCTGCCTTCCCCAATGATCGGAGAGACCGGGCACGAACGGGGCGGCATGAGCCTGGCGAACCGCGTCGCGCATGGCGTCTTCGCTGGCGTCCGGACGGCCGTAGAGGACGTTCTCGCGGATAGAGCGGTGGAGGAGCGAGGTGTCCTGCGTTATGAGGCCGATCTGCTTGCGCAGCGAATCCTGCGAGACCTGCGCGATGTCCTGCCCGTCGATCACGATGCGGCCCGCCTCGACGTCGTAGAAGCGAAGCAGCAGGTTCGCCATCGTCGACTTGCCGGCGCCTGAGCGGCCGACGAGGCCGACCTTCTCGCCGGGCGCGATGGTCAGAGAAAGGTTCTCGATGATCCCGCTCTTCTTGCCGTAGTGGAAGGTGACGTTCTCGAAGCGGATTTCGCCCTTCGTCACCTTCAGTTCCATGGCGTCAGGCTTGTCGACCAGGTCCTGCGGGCGCGCGATCGTCTCCATGCCCTCCTGAACGGCCCCGACGTTGTCGAAGATGCCGATCGAGGTCCACATGATCCACCCCGACATCGTGGCGATGCGGATGGCGAGGCCGCTCGCGATGGTGAGGGCGCCGAGCGACAGCAGCCCTTGAGCCCAAAGCGAGATGGCGAGCGCCGTGGTGCCGGCGATCAGGAGCCCGTTCATGACCACGACGGTGCTCGACATCGTGGTGATGAGGCGCGTCGAGGCGCGGAACTTCCGCGTGTGGTCCTCGACCGCATCGCGGGCGTATTCGTCCTCGCGCGACGTGTGGGCGAAGAGTTTTACCGTCTGGATGTTCGTGTAGCTGTCGACGATGCGGCCGGTCAGCATCGAGCGCGCTTCCGAGACGATCACCGAGCGCTCGCGGATGCGCGGGACGAAATAGACGAGCACGCAGATGAAGAGGCCGATCCAGGCGGCGAGCGGCAGCGCCAGCCATGCGTCGAGCTTGGCGAAGAGGACCAGCGAGCTCACCGAGTAGATTGTCACGAACCACAGCGCGTCGCAGACCTGCACCACCAACTCGCGAAGCGCCGGCCCGGTCTGGATGATTTTCGAGGCGATCCGCCCGGCGAAATCGTTGGTGAAAAAGCCGACCGTCTGGCGCAGCACATAGCGATGCGTCTGCCAGCGCACGAGGTTGGTGAAGGAGGGCGCCAGCGACTGCTGCACGAGGAGGTCGTGCAGGATCGTGGCGACCGGCCGGGCGACAATCACCACGAAGCCCATCCAGACGAAGGTCCAGCCGTAATCGGCGAGGACGTTCGCCGGCGTCGTCGTCTTCAGCATGTCGACGATGGCGCCGACGTAGCGGAAGATCGAGACTTCGATCAGCGAAACCAGCAGCCCGACGCCGAGCAGCGCGGCGAGGACCGGCCACACCTCGCGGGTGTAATGCCAGTAGAAGCCGGCCAACGTGGGTGGCGGCATACCGGGGTCGTGCGCCCGGAAGGGGTCGACCAGGTTTTCGAAGAAGCGGAACATTGGTGGATCGCCGGCAGGGCGATAGCCTACTCTGCGGTTCCCGACAAGAAATCCGAGTGGGGAGTGCTGGCAACGATGGGAAAGCGGAGGGCCAGGCCGGGAGGGCCGGGCCATGGGCCTCGGTTCCCGCAATCTTGTCGACACGCCCGGGCTTGAGCCCCAGCATCCATTCCGTTACCGCTCAGCCCGCTCCGACTGCTCCGGAACGGATTGCCGGAACACGTCCGGCAATGACGACACGAAGGTTGGGCGCCTTTCGGGCGCTCGCCTGCTGCTAGGCCTGACCATGCTCGACATCAGATGGATCCGTGACAACCCGGAGGCGCTCGACGCCGCGCTCAAGAACCGCGGGGCGGAGCCGGAATCGGCGCGGCTGATCGCACTCGACGAGGCGCGGCGCGCGGCGGTGCAGAAGCTGCAAGACATGCAGACGCGACGGAACGCGGCCTCGAAGGAGATCGGGCAGGCGAAGGCGCAGAAGGATTCCGCTCGCGCCGACGCGCTCATGGCGGAGGTGGCGGCGCTCAAGGATCAGATGTCGGCGGCGCAGGAGGAGGAGAGGGCGGCGGAGAAGGCGCTGAACGATCTCCTCGCGACGATCCCGAACGTGCCGCTTGCCGACGTGCCGGTCGGCGACGAGAGCGCCAACAAGGAAATCCGCACCTTTGGCGATCCGCGCCGTATCGACTGGGCGAAGGAGCATTTCGAGCTCGGCGAGGCGCTCGGCCAGATGGATTTCGAGACGGCGGCGAAGCTCTCCGGCTCGCGCTTCGTGGTGCTGAAGAAGCATCTCGCGCGCATGGAGCGCGCGCTCGGCCAGTTCATGCTCGACCTGCACACGGAGGTGCATGGCTATGAGGAGGTGCAGCCGCCGCTGCTGGTGAAGGATGAGGTGCTGTTCGGGACGGGGCAACTACCGAAGTTCGCGAGGATCAGTTTCGTCTTTACACTGAGGACGTCCTCAAGACGTACGTCACCGACGAGTTCATCGAGACTGCGAAGACTAACATTGGATCGATGCAGAGCGACTGGGATCGGAGGTGCCCGGAGACATCGGATCGATGGGTGAGCCGCAATTGCTGACGAGCAGAATCCTGAAGCTCGAATCTCTGGCTCATCCCCACTGCCGAAGTGCCACTCACCAATCTCGTGCGCGAGTCCATTCTCGCGGAAGAGGAGCTGCCCCTGCGCTTCACGGCGCTGACGCCCTGCTTCCGCTCCGAGGCCGGCTCGGCCGGCAAAGACACGCGCGGCATGCTGCGGCAGCATCAGTTCGACAAGGTGGAGCTCGTCTCCATCACCACGCCGGAGAAGAGCCTCGAAGAGCACGAGCGGATGACGAGCTGCGCCGAGGCCGTGCTGAAGCGGCTGGGTCTCGCCTATCGCGTCATCGTGCTGTCGACCGGCGACATGGGGTTCGGCGCGCAGAAGACCTACGACCTCGAAGTCTGGCTGCCGGGGCAGAAGGCGTTCCGCGAAATCTCGTCCTGCTCCGTCTGCGGCGATTTCCAGGCGCGGCGCATGCAGGCGCGCTTCAAGGGCAAGAACGACAAGACCCCGCGCC
This sequence comes from uncultured Alphaproteobacteria bacterium, assembly GCA_963805325.1. Taxonomy (GTDB): domain Bacteria; phylum Pseudomonadota; class Alphaproteobacteria; order Rhizobiales; family Afifellaceae; genus DASWJZ01. The sequence continues at coordinate 244,570 of CAWDTS010000002.1, forward strand.
TCGTCCACACGCTGAACGGCTCAGGTGTCGCCGTCGGCCGCGCGCTGATCGCGGTCATGGAGACCTACCAGAACGAGGACGGCTCGATCACCGTGCCCAACGAGCTTCGCCCCTATATGGGCGACGTGGAGAAGATCGGGGGGTAGGCAAGTCGGCCGTGCGTCCTTCGAGGCTCGCGCTTACAGCGCTCGCACCTCAGGATGAGGGAGGCCGGGGGTGGCACCTCAGGATGAAGGAGGCCGGGGGTGGCACCGTAGGATGAGGGGGGCCGAGGATGGCACCGGAGGTCGAGGGAGGCGAGGAGCGCACCGGCGTCTCGCTTCGCTGATGGCGCCCACCCAACGTCCCTCATGCTGAGGTGCGAGCGAAGCGAGCCTCGAAGCACCCGGGACATCGATCCCAACTTATCTTTCGGCCCGCCCTCGAATCCCTCTCTTAACCATCCTCGGGCATTCTTCGTCCGCGATGAGCGCCGAGCCCGCACTGGCCGAAGATCCGGCTTTCCAGGAAGACGAGGAGACGCAGGTCCATGCGGCCTCGCTCGTCCTCCGGCTGCGCGGCATGGGGATTGCGGACGTTGAAGTGCTGCGCGCCATGGAGACGGTGCCGCGCACGCTCTTCGTGCGCCCGGAACTCCGCCATCGCGCCTACGCCGAGCACGCGCTTCCGATCGATTGCGGGCAGTCGATCCCGCCGCCCTCACTGGTCGGCGCGATCACGGCGGCGCTCGACCTTTCAGACCGCCACGGCGTCCTCGATGTCGGGACCGGCTCCGGCTATCACGCTGCAGTCCTTGCGCAGCTTTCGCGGCGGGTGACCACGATCGAGCGCTTCCGCACGCTCTCCCGCGCGGCCGAAGGCGCGCTTTCAAGACGCTCGGCATCCGCAACATCAGCACGCTCGTCGGCGATGGCCTGCTCGGCTGGCGGGCACAGGCGCCGTTTGACCGCATCCTGGTCGGCGCGGCGTGCTCCGAGCCGCCGGTCAAGCTCATCATGCAGCTCTCCGACAGCGGCGTCCTGATTGCGCCGATCGGGCAGGAGAGGAGGGCGCAACGGCTCACCCTTTTTCAGCGGATCGGGTTGAACGTCGACACGCGCGACCTCGGTCCATGCCGTTTTTCCGCCATTGTTCCCGCTCCGGCCCAGAACCTTTAACCCGTTGTCAACCCTGCCTACCCTTTAATCCGGGTTCCGATCTTCTTCGTGTTTCGAGTAGGGGGAGCGCACACCGTGCCTACGGTCATTCTTCCGGCCCAAAAATCCGTCTCGCTGAGCATAAGCGCCATGGCGCTTCTTGCCGGACTCGGCGCGTGCAGCAACATCGACGCGCTCCGCTCGCCGGTGTTCACCGGTTCAACCAGCAACCAGAAGCAAATCATCAGCTCGACTTCGCCGCTCGGCAACACCTATGTCGGGCCGCAGACGGCTGGCGTACAGGGCGCAGATCTTCCGCCGCCGGCGGGCGCCTCACAGTATCCGCAATACGCGGCTGCGCCCGCCTACGCCCCTACGACGAACTACGCCCCGGCCCAAACGCTGCAGCCCTACACCCCGCCGGGCGGCTATCAGGCCACCTCGGCGCCTACGCCGGTCGCGCGGCTTGCATCGGCCGAGCCCGCGCACGCCCAGCGCGGCGCGCCGCCAACGACGCTCGGCGCGCAGGCCGCGCGGATCGAAGGCCACAGGCCGAATGGCGCCACCGGCACGCATCTCGTCCAGCCGGGCGACACTGCCTGGAACATCTCGCAGCGCTACGGCGTCACCGTCAGCGACCTTGCGGCGGCGAACGGCGGCTCGACCACCGTCCGCATCGGCCAGCGCATGGTCATCCCGGGCGGTGGCGGGCAGCAGCAGGAGGGCGTGCAAGTCGCCAGCCTGAACCCGAATGAGATACCGCGTTCGGCTCCCGCCGCGCCGATGCCGGAAGTTCCCGTCGCCGCGGCAACGCCGATGCCGGCACCGGCACCGCGCCAGGTCGCCATCGCGCCGCAGACCGGCAACGCCGGTTCTCTGGCGCCCGTCGCGCCCGAGCCGACCGCCGCTGCGACGGAAGGCTTCCGCTGGCCGGTCCGCGGCCGGATCATCTCCGGCTTCGGCAAGAAGCCGAGCGGCGAGCGCAACGACGGGATCAATCTCGCCGTACCCGAAGGCACGTCCGTCAAGGCGGCCGAGGACGGCACCGTCATCTATGCCGGCAACGAGCTGAAGAGCTACGGCAACCTCGTCCTGATCCGCCACACGAACGGCTGGGTCTCCGCCTATGCCCACAACAGCAAGCTTGAAGTGAAGCGCGGCGACCAGGTCCGCCGCGGACAGGTGATCGCGCTTTCCGGAATGACGGGCGGGGTCACGACGCCGCAGGTGCATTTCGAGCTCAGGAAGGACGCGACGCCGGTCGATCCCCTGCAGCATATGAGCGAAACCTAAGCCTTAAGCCGCTCAACCCCCTCGTCATTGCCGGCCTTAGACCGGCAATCCATTCCCAGGTTGAGGCGTTGTGCAGGAGTACGGAATGGATGCCCGGACACCCCCGGGCATGACGATGGGGTCGGCTCGGGCTAGTCCAGCCTGACGCCTTTCCGCCCGGCAAGATCCTGTACGAACTGCCAAGCGACGCGGCCTGAGCGGCTGCCGCGGGTGGTTGCCCATTCCAGCGCCTCGCCACGCCATTCATCTGCGTCGGCGGGAATGGAGAAATGTTCGATGTAGCCTGTCACCATTGCGAGGTATTCGTCCTGGCTGCAATTGTGGAAGCCGAGCCACAGGCCGAAGCGGTCCGAGAGCGAGACCTTCTCCTGCACTGCATCCGACGGGTTGATGGCGGTGGAGCGCTCGTTCTCGAGCATCTCGCGGGGCAGCAGGTGGCGACGGTTGGAGGTTGCGTAGAAGACGACGTTGTCGGGGCGCCCCTCGATACCGCCTTCGAGCGCCGCCTTCAACGACTTGTAGGACGCATCGCCGGCATCGAACGAAAGATCGTCGCAGAAGAGGATGAAGCGCTCGCCCCTGTCGCGCAGGAACCCCATCAGGATGGGCAGCGTCTCGATGTCCTCGCGATGTATCTCGATCAGCTTGAGCGGCCTCGCCCCATCCGGAAGCGTTCCGGCGACCGTGGCGTGCGCGGCCTTCACGAGCGAGCTTTTGCCCATGCCGCGCGCGCCCCAAAGAAGCGCGTTGTTCGCCGGAAAGCCGGCGGCGAAGCGGCTGGTGTTCTCGATCAGGATGTCGCGCGACCTGTCGATCCCCTTGAGAAGCGGGAGCGCGACACGGTTAACCCGCGGCACGGGCTTCAGATGCGGCGGATCGGGGTGCCAGACGAACGCCTCGGCGGCCGAAAGGTCGGTCGAGTCGGCCGGCTTCGGCGTCAGCCGCTCCAGCGCGGCGGCGATCCTTTCCAGCGCGTCCAGCGTCACGTTGAAGCTTTCCTGCAAAACCGGCTCCTTAGGCACTGCCGCAGGCGCGATATCACGCCGAAACCGTGCGGCAAAGGGCCGTCCGAGCCGAGGGTTGCGGAGTTGCAATGGCCCGGCCCCTGACTATAGTCCGCGCCAATTCAAAGGGCCGCGGCCCGCTTGATAGGGAAGATCGGCCTATATGTGGGTGACTCCGGCCTTTGCGCAGGGCTTCGGCGGCGGTGGCGGCCTCGACATGGTAACGACGCTGCTGCCGTTCGCGCTCATTTTCGTCATAATGTACTTCCTCATCCTGCGCCCGCAGCGGCAGACGCAGAAGCGGCGTGAGGACATGCTGAAGGCGATCCGGCGCGGCGACACTGTCGTCACCAATGGCGGCATCGTCGGCAAGGTGACCAAGGTCGTGGACGACAACGAGGTGGAGCTGCAGATCGCGGAAGGCGTGAAGGTGCGGGCGATGCGCAGCCTAATCGCCGAGGTCCGGACGAAGGCGGAGCCGGTGGCCTCCAACTCGAACTAGCGCGGAGACGGCCGCGGCTCTGAAAGATCGACACCAATGCTCTATTTCCAGCGCTGGAAGATAGCGCTCATCCTGTTCGTCGCCCTGGCCGGCATCGTCGCCACCATTCCGAATTTCTTCTCGGCCGAGACGGTGGCGTCATGGCCGGCCTTTCTGCCGAAGCGGCAGATCGTGCTCGGGCTCGATCTGCGCGGCGGCGCCCATCTCTTGCTTGAAGTGGATCGCGCCAGCCTGATCAAGGACCGGTTGAAGACTCTCGAAGGCGACGTCCGGCAGACACTGCGCGATCAGCGCGTCGGCTATCGCGGACTCGACGCGCGCGGCCAGGGGGTCTCCTTCACGCTGCGCGACTCCGCAGACGCCGAGAAGGCGCTCGCCGCGCTGCAGCCGCTCGCGGCGCCAGTGCAATCGGGCCTCTTCGGGCAGGGGACGATGCGCGAAGTGGCGCTTACGCAAAACGGCGACCGCATTACCGCTGCGCTCACCGACGACGGTATCGAACAGCGCATGCGCTCCGCGGTGACGCAGAGCGTGCAGGTGCTCGACCGGCGCCTCAACGCGCTCGGCACGACCGAGCCCTCCATCCAGGCGGAGGGCAGCGAGCGTATTCTGGTGGAGGTGCCCGGGCTTCAGGACACCACGCAGCTCAAGCAGATCCTCGGCCAGACTGCGCGCATGACCTTCCACATGGAGTGCACCGAGGCTTCGAGCGATGGCGTCACGCCGCCGGCCGGCTGCGAGCGCATCGAGTTCGGCCAATCCCGGCGAGCCGCCGATGTTCGTGGACTCGCGCGCGCTGCTTTCCGGCGACGACCTTGCCGACGCGCAGCCGTCCTTCCACCAGCAGACCGGTCAGCCGATCGTCACCTTCCGCTTCAACACGCGTGGCGCGCGCATCTTCGCCGATGTGACGCAACAGAACGTCGGCCGCCGCTTCGCCGTCGTGCTCGACGATAAGTACATCACCGCGCCGGTGATCCGCGACGCCATCCTCGGCGGCTCGGGCCTCATCGAAGGCAATTTCACCGTGGAGAGCGCGCAGAACCTTGCCGTGCTGCTTCGCGCGGGCGCGCTTCCCGCCGACCTCACAATCGTCGAAGAGCGCACCGTCGGCCCGAGCCTCGGGCAGGATTCGATCCGCGCCGGAGCCATCGCGGCCGTCGTCGCGCTCACGGCCGTCGTTGTTTTCATGGTCGTCTGCTACGGCATCCTCGGCTTCTTCGCCGACATCGCCATGATCGTGAATACCTTTCTGATGTTCGGCATCATCACGGCGACCCAGGCGACGCTCACGCTTCCCGGCATCGCCGGCATCGTCCTGACCATGGGCATGGCGGTCGACGCCAACGTGCTGATCTACGAGCGCATGCGCGAGGAGAATCGGCTCGGGCGCTCCACCATCGCGTCCTTCGAAACCGGCTTCTCGCGCGCCTTCGCCACGATCATCGACTCGCATCTGACGGCGCTCATTGCGGCGCTCGCACTCTTTGCGCTCGGCTCCGGCCCGATCCGGGGGTTTGCCGTCGCCTTCGCCATCGGCATCATCTCGACGCTCTTCACCGCCTATCTGATGACGCGACTGATCGTCGCCACCTGGGTGCGCTATGCGCGCCCGAAAACCGTTCCTCTCTAGGCCCCCAGTTATGCCCCTTCGCATCGTCCCCGATGGCACCAACATCCCGTTCATGCGGCTCGCCAGGATCCGCACGCCGATCTCGCTGATCCTGATCGTCGTCTCGTTCGTGCTGCTTTTCACTGTCGGCCTGAACGAGGGCATCGACTTCAAGGGCGGCACGATGATCGAGGTGCGCCATAAAGCGGGTCCTGCCGAGCTCGCGCAGATCCGTACCGAAGTTTCCGGGCTCGGTTTCGGCGACGTGGAGGTGCAGGGGATCGGCGTGCCGACCGACGTCCTGATCCGTGTCGCGATGCAGCCTGGCGGCGACGCCGCGCAGCAGCAGGTCGTGGAGAAGGTGCAGGCGACGCTCGGCTCCAACGACTACGAATACCGCCGTGTGGAAGTGGTCGGCCCGCGGGTGTCGGGCGAACTCGCGCAGACCGGTCTGATCGCGACCGTGTTCACCATCGTCGGCATCATGATCTACATCTGGTTCCGCTTCGAGTGGCAGTTCGCGCTGGGCGCGGTCGCCACGCTCGTCCACGACGCGATCCTGACGATCGGCTTCTTCGCGGCGACCCAGATCGACTTCAACCTCTCTTCGATCGCCGCGATCCTGACCATCCTCGGCTACTCGCTGAACGATACGGTCGTCATCTTCGACCGTATCCGCGAGCTCCTGCGCCGCTACAAGCAGATGCCGCTCGGCCAGTTGATCGACCTCGCCACCAACCAGACGCTCGCCCGCACCATCATGACGTCGCTAACGACGCTGCTGGCGCTAGGAGCGTTGTTCTTCTTCGGCGGCGAGGTGATCCGCTCCTTCACTGCCGCCATGCTCTGGGGCGTGTTCATCGCCACGGCGTCGTCGATCTTCATCGGCGGTCCGATCCTCATCTACTTCAACCTCCGCCCGCGCGTCGAAGCCGGGCAGGCAGCATCGAAGCCTGCCGACGCCGCAAAGGCCTGAGATGCCGGAGAGCGGCGGCGGCTTCCTGATGGAGCCGGCCCGCTTTCCGGGCCGCGCGCCGATCGAGGCCTACGGCAATGGCGGGTTTCGCTTCGCCGACATGTCGCATCGCGGCTCGATCCTGGCGTTGCCGAGCGGCATCGAGGCCTGGCCCGTCGGCGATGCAACCGAGATCACGACGGAAGCGGTCGGGCGCATCGTTGCGGAGGCTTCCGCGATTGATATCCTTCTGATCGGCACGGGCGCGACGATGACGCCGCTCATCCGTGCAACGCGCGAGGCGCTGGAGGCAGCTGGACTTTTCCCGGATCTGATGTCGACCGGTGCGGCGGTTCGGACCTACAACGTGCTCCTCTCGGAGGAGCGGGCGGTCGCCGCGGCGCTGGTGGCCGTGGAAAGCATCCGATAGCCAAGCGCGGCGCGCACCTGCGAAGATGCGCATGATGGCCTCTGAACCGACGCCCGACGACATCGCCTACGTCACCGCGCTTACGCGGGCGCACGATCTGCCGCGCTATTATTCGGCGCTCTTCGCGCCACGCGAAGCCCGCGACGCGCTTCTTTCGATCTACGGGTTCGCGGCAGAGATCGCGCGTGTTCCGAACCAGGTGCGCGAGCCCGCGCTCGGCGAGATCCGGCTGAAGTGGTGGAGCGAAACGCTTGTCGAGGCGGTCCGGCAGGAGGGCGCGGCGGATGCCCCCGGGCTTCGGGCGGCAGCCGGCGCCATCATCCGCCACTCGCTGCCGCTCTCGGCGTTCGAGGCGCTGATCGAGGCGCGCGGCGCCGATCTCTATTCCGATCCGCCGGCGACGCTCGCCGATCTCGAGGGCCGGATGGGGGAGACGGAATCGGCGCTCTTTCAGATGGCGGCGATCATCCTCGGCAGCACAGGGCCCGGAAACGGCGGACGCCGCCGGTCACGCTGGCGTCGCCTATGGCATCGCGCGTCGGCTATCTTCGCTGGCGGCAGACAGGGCGCGCGGACGCACGATCCTGCCGGCCGAGACGCTGGAAGCGGAGGGAATTTCAGCGGCCGGATGTCTTTGCGCCGTCGGCGCAGGCCGGCACTTGACAGCCGCCGTCGGCGCGCTTGCGAGGGCGGCGCGCCGCCATCTCGGCCTGGCGCGCGCGCATCTTGTCGGCGCGCCTGCGTCGGCTGCAGCCGGCCTTTCCTGCCGCTTGCGGTCGTTGCGCCGCTTCTCGAGCCGGATCGAGCGCCTCGGCCCTGCCGTCGCCGAGCGAGGAATGCCGCGCTCTCAGACCTCGAAAGCCTGATGCGCATCGGCTGGGCGCGGCTGCGGCAGTAAGCGTCTTCTTCAGGCGGCGAGGCGGCTCGTTGCGCCGAGCCAGAGGTCGAAGTCGCGAAGCGCGCGGCGTGAAAGGGCGCGCTTGCGGGCGATCGTCTTCGCGGTGCCGCGCAGGCGGTTGCCGGCCTCGTCCTTCACCGGCTGATCGATCGGCGGGAACAGCCCGAAATTCACGTTCATCGGCTGGAAATCCCGCGCTGTTTCCCCCGGCACCGCCAGCTTGCCCGTGACATGGGCGAGAAGCGCGCCATGCGCGCTCGTTAGAGGCGGCGCCACGGCCGCCTGGCCGAACGCCTCGGCCGCCGCGAAGCGCGCCGCCATCAGCCCCACCGCTGCGGACTCCACGTAGCCCTCGCAGCCGGTGATCTGGCCGGCAAAGCGGATGTGCGGCCTGGACTTGAGCCTCAGCGTCTCGTCGAGAAGGACGGGCGAATTCAGGAAGGTGTTGCGGTGGAGTCCGCCGAGCCGCGCGAACTCTGCTCCTTCGAGACCGGGGATGCTGCGGAAGAGCCTGACTTGCTCTCCGTGCTTCATTTTGGTTTGGAAGCCGACCATGTTGAAGAGCGAACCGATGGCGTTGTCCTGCCGGAGCTGCACGACGGCGTATGCCTTGACGTCGGGCTTGTGGCGATTGGTGAGGCCCATCGGCTTCATCGGCCCGTGGCGCAGGGTCTCGGGTCCGCGCTCCGCCATTACCTCGATCGGCAGGCAGCCGTCGAAATAAGGCGTGTCCTTCTCCCACTCGCGGAACTCCGCCTTCTCCGAGGCGACGAGGCCCTCGATGAAGGCGTAGGTACTGGTCGCGGTCGAGCGGGCAGTTGATGTAGTCCGCGCCTGTGCCACCCGGGCCGGCCTTGTCGTAGCGCGACTGGAACCAGGCAACCTCCATGTCGATCGTCTCGCGATAGACGATCGGCGCGATCGCATCGAAGAAGGCGAGGCGGTCGAGGCCCGTCGCCTCCTGGATGGAAGTCGCGAGCGACGAGGACGTGAGGGGGCCGGTCGCGACAATGGACGGGCCCCAATCCTCCGGCGGCAGCGCCGCGACCTCGCCCTCTTCGACGCAGATCAGCGGATGCGCGCGCAGCGTCGCCGTCACGCCTTCCGAAAAGCCGTCGCGATCGACCGCGAGCGCGCCACCCGCCGGTAGCATGTGGCGGTCGCCCATCGCCATCACGAGCGAGCCGGCGCGACGCATCTCGGCGTGGAGCAGCCCGACCGCATTCGTCTCGGCGTCATCGGAGCGGAATGAATTGGAGCAGACCAACTCGGCAAAGCCGCCGGTCTTGTGCGCCGGCGTCATCGAAGCCGGCCGCATCTCGTGGAGAACGACGGAAATGCCGGCTTCGGCGAGCTGCCACGCAGCCTCGGAGCCGGCGAGGCCGCCGCCGATCACATGGATCTTCGCCGAGTGCTCATTCATGCCCGCGATATGCGACGAACCGGCCGGAGACGGCAAGGGCGGCCAAGTGTTGCGCTGCGGACCTCGTCAGTTGCCGCCTTGCACCTTATGGTCGACGGATCGTTAACGTACGTCGCGCATGTTGTTCGAAATGTTGGTACGCGTTCTTTTCTTGTTGGTTGGGCTCGGGCTCGCGGATGCGGCTTCCGCGCAGCAGGCTTGGTATGCGCGAAAGCACGGGCACCCGCCTTCCGCCAGCAATGCCTATATCTGCCACGGCTACACGTGCCGGATTGTGTCGCTCGTGCATTTCAGCGACGCCGAGATCGCGAAGATCGCCGGGCGGCTTGCCACCGGCACTGCGAACGCGGAGGCGGAGCGGGAAGCGATCTCGCGCGCCGATCAGGTCTTCGAGACGATCGTCGGAGCGCGCGTGGGAACGGCGCACGATCTTCCGAAGATGCAGTTCGGCCACCCCGCCGACGATCAGATGGACTGCATCGACGAGGCGACGAATACGACGAGCCTTCTGCTGCTGCTCGAGAAGCGCGGCTACCTGAAGTACCACACCGTGGATCCGCCCTCAGCGCGGGGCTTCTTCCTCGACCTGCGCTATCCCCACGCGACCGCCGTTCTGACCGACAAAAGCACTGGCGAGAAATGGGCAGTCGATTCGTGGCCGCGGGCAAACGCCGAGCCGCCTGTCGTCCAGCCGCTCAGCGTGTGGAAACGGGCGCGCCCCGGCGACCCTCTGCCTGACAGCGTGTCTTGAGCAATGAAAAGGCCGATGGGCGACTGGCGCCCCCGGCCTGTTCGTTGGCGTATGGCTTCAGCCGGCCTAGAGGCGCGATGCCTCACGTGCCAGACGGCCGATGTCGCCGCGGTTGATCCCAAGATCGGAGAGTTCGCGGCCCGAAAGCCCCTGCAACTCACGAACGGTCTCACGATAACGCCGCCAGCGGCGGTAGCGCCCGTAGAGGGTGTTGGTATTCTGCGACATTGTTTCTGTCCTTCTTCGCCGGCCCTTTGGGCGGCGCCCGCAGAGTTCTGCGGTCACCTCGCGATATAGGCGGGGCGATCTGGGTTGTGCAGTGCAGCAAACGCATGGCTGCAATGCCGCAAAGGCAAAAGATGTTAATAGTTCAGTGACTTTGCCACTCTTCTGGCCACTCGCGGCCAACGCTCGGGCCCTGGTGGCGGCTTCCGCCAGCGGCGGCAAAGGGGCCGCGGTTGGCAGGCACGCCCAGAGGTTATTTCCTCACAGCCAGCCGCTCTTGCGGAAGCGCCAGTAGAGCACCCCGCAGACGGCGATGACGACCCCGAGCACGGCAAAATACCCAAATCGCCAGTGAAGCTCCGGCATGTCGACGAAGTTCATCCCGTAGATGCCGGCGACGGCTGTAGGCACGGCGAGGATCGCCGCCCAGGCGGCGAGCTTGCGGGTGATATCGGCCTGCTGCGCTTGGCCGGTCATGAGGCTCGCCTCGAAGGCGAAGGCCAGCACCTCGCGTAGCGAGTCGATTTCCTCCTGCACGCGGTGCACATGGTCGGTCACGTCGCGAAAGAGCGGCTGCATGGCAGAATCGATCCGCATCGCCTCCGCGTGCTCCAGCCTGCGGCATACCTCGATGAGGGGCACGGCGGCGTTCCGCAGCCTGAGCAGATCTCGGCGCAGCATGTAGAGGCGCTCGATCGCCGAGCCCGCCAGCGTGGCGGAGAAGACCTCGTCCTCGATGCCGTCCACCTCGGCGTGGATCGCCCCGATCACCGGCATGTAATTGTCCACGATGAAGTCGAGGAGGGCATAGAGGATATAATCCTCGCCGTTAGCGAGCACGACAGGGCAGGCCTCGCAGCGGTCGCGCACGGACCGGTAGGAGGTGGAGGCGCCGTGGCGCACGGAGACCACGTAGCCCCGGCCGACGAAAAGATGCGTCTCCCCGAAGGCGATGCGCCCCTCGGTCTGCTGGGCGGTGCGCGCGACGATGAAGAGCAATTCCCCGTATTGCTCGATCTTCGGCCGCTGATGCGCCCGTTCCGCGTCCTCGATCGCCATCTCGTGCAGACCGAACTGGCCTTGGACGCGCTTCAGGAGGGCGTGCGAGGGCTCGTGCAGACCGATCCAGACCACATGGCCGGCTCGTTTCGCCCATTCCCCCGCACTTTCGATCTCAGCGTCGCAGACGCGCCGCCCGCCGGCATACACTCCCGCTGCGACCACGCCGGGCTCGTGCGCCGCGTCTGCTGTGGCAGGGGCGGGTGCCGGTATCGCGCGCTCGGTTGCCATGGGCGACCTCCTCCTCCGGCGCGCCACGCCGGCGCCGTCCGGTTTGTAGCGATCCTACAGGCACATGGCTCAACCGCCCAGATGCGCGAGGTGGGCAGCGAGCGCGGCGAGGATCGGCAGTTGACCTTTCACGATCTTGCGGCTCGCCGCATCCAGCCCGAGCCAGCCAGCACGGTCGGTCTCGGGGAATTCCGCCATGGCACCGGAGCGCGGTGGCCATTCCATCGTGAAGGTGTTGCTCCTGAAGCCGGCGAGATCGAAATCGGCCTCCATGGCAAAGGCGGTGACGACCTTGCTGCTGGATGTGCGGAAGTCGCCGAGAAGAACCGCCTTGCCCTCGGGCTCCGCGCCGGTCTCCTCCAAAAGCTCGCGACGCGCTGCGGCGAGTAGGTCCTCGCCCTTCTCGCAGGTCCCTTTCGGGATCGACCATGCGCCTTCGTCCTTTTTCGCCCAGAAGGGGCCGCCCGGATGGACAAGCAGAACCTGCGGCACACCGTCCCGGTGGCGGTAGAGAATCATGCCGGCGGTGCGAATTGACATCCGGATGCTCTAACAAGGGCTGGAACCGGAAGGATAAGCCCGGATTGACCCAGCGACGAAGGCCTGGGGATGAGGAAATGAAAGGAATTTCATGAGCGTCGGTATTGGGGTGATCGGGGCTGGCGTCATGGGCGAGGATCACGCGCGAATCATCGCCGGGCACGTGCAGGGTGCGCATCTGGTCGCGATCTCCGACGCGGATGAGAGTCGCGCGAAGGCGGCGGCCGGAAAGCATGATGCTCGCCGCACCTATGTCCAAGGCCACGATCTGATCGCCGACAAGGAGGTCGAGGCGGTGCTCGTCGCCTCGCCCGACAAGACGCACCTCGACTACGTGCTCGCGTGTCTGAAAGCCGGCAAGCCGGTGCTTTGCGAGAAGCCGCTCGCGCCGACCGTCGAGGATTGCCTGCGCGCAGTTGAAGCGGAGGCGAAGGGCGGGAAGCGGCTGATCCAGGTCGGTTTCATGCGCCGCTTCGACCCGGCCTATGTCACGATGCGCGAGACGCTTCGCTCAGGCGATCTCGGCAAGGCGCTCCTGATCCACTGTGCGCACCGCAACGTCTCAGCGCCGGACTGGTTCACGGCGGAGAACGCCATCACCAATTCCGCCGTGCACGAGTTCGACATCCTGCGCTGGCTCTTCGACGAGGAGATCGTGGCGATCTCCGCTTTCAAGTCGAAGGGGAAGGCGGGCGTGATGAAGGACGATCCGCTGTTGCTGCTGGTGGAGACGGCGAGCGGGATCCTTGCCGACATCGAGGTCTTCATCAACGCCGCCTACGGCTACGAGGTACGCGGCGAGCTTGTATGCGAGCAAGGCACGCTGGAGCTTTCGCGCCCGCGGCCCGGCGCCATGCGGCTGAACGGGCAGGAGGCGCTTTCCTTCCCGCCGGACTGGCGCGGGCGCTTCGCCGATGCCTACCGGCTGGAGCTGCAAAGCTGGGTCGATGCGATCCACGCAGGCCAGAGCAGCGGCGCCAGCGCCTGGGACGGCTACGTCGCCGAGGCGATCGCGGAGGCCGGCGTGGACGCGTTGAAAAGCGGGAAGAGGGAAGAGGTGAAGCTGGAGAAGCGGCCGGGCTTCTACGATTGAGCCGCGATTTTCCTTGAGGGGCGCAGGCTACCCGACGCGATCGCGCTTGCGTGGACTGGCAGCGGCGAAGGCCTCGGCGCGGGCACGATCGGCGGAGCGGACAAGGCTCTTGATCGGGCGCGGCGCCTTGCCGGAAAGCTCGGCGATCTTGCGATCCTGGTCCATGATGAAGGTCTTGGCCGGCGCGTCGCCGTCAAGACCGGCGAGCTCGGCCGACGGCACCTTGCGGTTGGAGGTGCGGCTGCCGTCCTCGTAGAAGACATCGAAGAGCACGACGCCGTTGTCGACCTTGTCTTTCTTGCGGGCCATCATTCGTTCTCCGTCGGCGCGTCGGAAGCCGAAGCTTCGGGTGCGTCCGTTTGTGGCGACAGCTCGTCGTACCCGGCTTCCGGGCCAAGGTCTCCGCGCTCGGCCTTGCGCTTCTGCGCATCCGCCTCGCGGCGCTCGAGCCGCTCCTGTTTCTTGCGTTCCTTGATGCGCTCGCGATCGCCGCGCTGTTGATTGTAGTTGGGACGCCTGAAGGCCATGGCGTTCTCCCTTTTCGCCGGCGTGGGCGATGTAAAAAGCCCGGCGCGGTCAGGCGCCGGGCGGATTTGAAGGCCTGGCTTCGGGCCTATTCCATCTGGATGTTCGACGCGGCGAGCTTGCCGCGCTCGCTGACGACCTCGTAGCTCACCTTGTCGCCTTCACGCAGCGACGAGATGCCGGCGCGCTCGAGCGCGGAAATGTGCACGAACACGTCCTTCGCGCCGTCGTCCGGAGCGATGAAGCCGAAGCCCTTCGCCGAATTGAAGAATTTTACAGTACCTTTAGCCATGACTTGGCTCCTTTTGAAAACGCCCTTTTGCGGGGCAGGCCAGCGGGGATTCGCTTGGCCGCTCGTTCCGATTCGGCGTTGTCCCGGAGAGTCCCCCGAAGGGGCAGCAAGCAAGGCAGCAAAATACGGAAGCGGGCTCGATATAGGCGGTTTGGGGCTGGGATACAATGCGGGGCGGATAGTGCGCTCTTGCGGGAAGCCTTTCCGCCGCGTTCGAGGCCTTCTTTCGTGAAGCGGCGCCCGGCAGCAATGGCCGGGCGCCAGCGCAGGATTTCCCGCCTAGTTGGTCATCTGCGAGGCGTTGGACAGCACCTCCCACGTCGCGTTCTCGCCGTGCTGCTGCGTGTAGAAGAAGCGCCAGCCGGCCTGGAAGGGCGTCGGCGCCTTGGTTCCGATCAGCCCAGCCACGGTCGCGTCACCGTCTGAAATGTGGATGCCGGTGATCTCGTTGTCGCCCTCGTTCTGGAAGCCTTCGGCGCCCGACGCACCGATCAACGTGTCGAGGGTCGCGAGCGGATCGCGGCCGATTGCGAAAAGGCGCTCGGGTTGCATTTCCGGCTTCGAGTAGTCGGCGGTGAGATCGACAACATAGGCGGAGTCGTAGGCACGGCGCTGGCTGTGCATCGTGTCGCCTGCGTCCTCCACGAAGACCACCTTGTCGGCCGACCAGAACGAGACGTTGTCGAAGCCGTTGTGAGCCTGGTCGCCGCGATAGGCCATGATGATCGTGCCGGTGTCGGCGTCCGCGCTCGCCTGCACAATCCGCAGCACCGCGCCGAAGCTGCCGTATTCCGCGCCGACCTCGCTCTGGCTGTTGGTGTCGCCGGTCTCGTCGAACACGAACTCCTTGAAGTCGGAGCCGGGGCGGAACTGGCCGTTCTCCGGACGCTTCAGCGGGGTCGCGCCCTTCGCCTTGGCGAGCGCGTTGGCGTCGTAGGAATCAGTGCCGTCCGTGTCGGTATCGTGCAGCGTGACCCACGCCGTGTTCAGCGTCGTGCCGTAGCTGTGGAGCTCCTTCATGCCTTCCGAGTGGATGTCGCCGTCGACGTCGTCGGCGTGGAAGGTGATCGGCTGACCGTCGGCGGTCATGATCTGCAGCGCCTGGAGCTTTCCGCCCTTCGTCAGATCCGCCGGGTCCTTCGGGACGAAACGGTAGACGAAGGAGTTCGGCTGCTTGGAGTGCGGGTAGGTCGTGCCCTTCTTGTCGTCCTCGTCCTCGACGAGCCAGATGGCGCCATTCCTGTCGACCTGGACGCCTTCGTAGCTGGCGCGGCCGAAAATGCCGAGCAGCGGCTCGACCTTCGACGGGAAATCGGCCGTTGCGACCCACACGCCGCCATCCGAGCCGTTCTCGGCGGTCAGGAGGATGCGCTGCGCGAAGGGGTCCCAGGCCGAGCCATCGATGGTCGGGATGGGCGCGCCGTTGACGTCCTTCTCCGCCATCAGCGTGATGCGGTGCGCCGTGTCGGCATCGAGGTTGATGCGGGTCAGGTGGCCGAGGCTCGCGCCCGACGCATCGAGCGGGCCGTTCTCATGCCCCTGGAAGAGGAAATGCGTGCCGTAGTCGTAACCGGCGGTCGGGCCGGTGGCGCCGGAGAGCACCAGGTAGGTGTTCTTGTCGGGCTCGGTCTTGGTCGCCTCGATGAGCACGTTCTTCTGCTGCACGGCGCCGTAGGCCGGGATCATCGAGCCGTCGCCGGCGAAGCCGTAGAAGGGGAAGGCGCCGGAGACGTTCTCGACCGGCATGTAGCCGACCGCGACCGGAACCTCGATCAGGCCGCCGCCGAGCACGTTGCCCGAGGCGGTGCCTTCGGCCTTGGCGACGGCGTTCGGGACCGGGGTGAAGTCGGCGGCGCCGGCCGGCGCGGCGGCAACGGCGATGGCGAGAAAGCTCGCCGAGGCGAGGAGAATGCGTGTCGATGTCATGGGAGGCCTCCGGTGGTTGGTTTCGCCGGCTTTAGGACTCCGGCATGTCACCCACGCGACGGATTGGTTTCGCCTGTATGGCAGAGCGCATCCGCGGCGCGGCTATCGCAGCGTGGCGTCGATCGTGAGCCAGCTCGCTCCGCCCAGCGGGCCCGGCCGCGCTTCGCGACGGAAAGGGTCGGGCGCAGGGAGGGGGCTGGCGATGTTGACGAGGCGGAGACCGGCTCCGCAAGGTCGGCCTCGGCCGAACGGCCGAGGAAGACATCGTAGGCGCTCCGGTCGCGTCGGCGGGCGGAGCGGGCGGCGCCTGGCGCATCAGCACCGGCGCGTTCACGCCCTGCATGCTCTCGATGTTGGCGATCAGCGGCCCGGCCGCGCCGATCTTCTCGCCGAAGCGCCCAGCGCAGGAAGCTCTTGGCAATGTCGCGGGCGAAGGCATTGTCGCGCCCGTCGAGGAACGCGCGGTCGAGCGAAAGCCGCGCCGCCTCGATCGCGCCGCGGCGATCGACGCGTATGTCGAGCCGCACCAGTTTTCCGAAGGCGTCGGAGGCGGGACGGAATGAATGCCACGCGCCGCCGGCCTCGGCCGGCACCGGCTCACCGACCGGTTGCAGATGGAACCACGTAGAAGAATTCGGATTGGCGCTCCGTGGAGAGGAGGCGGGAAGGGCGGCGGCGGAACGCGGAGAGAAGCGCGGCGAGCATGGCGGGATTCTTCCCCGCTTGCCCGCGCTGCGCAACATCTTCAGGAGGCGCGTGCTGCGCCGCGATGGCCACTTGGCGTTGCCGGCATCCGCGCCATCGTTAGGATGCACGCGACAAGAAAAAGGGGGGAACAGTGCTGGTACTGGTAACCGGAGCCACGGGAAAGGTGGGAAGCCACTTCATCCGGCGGCTGCTTGAAGACCCGCGCTTCGCGGACGCCCGCGTGCGCGCGCTCTGCCACAACCGGACGATCCCCGAGACCGACCGCATCGAGGTGGTGAAGGGCTCGATCGCCGAGCGCGACGGTCGCGGAGCAGGGCGATCGACGGCGTGACGCATGTCGTCCATCTCGCGACCTGCAAGGAGGTGCCGGAGACCGTCATGGACGTGACGGTGAAGGGGCTCTTCTGGCTGCTCGAAGCGTTCCGGACGAGCGCGGCGGCGAAGCAGTTCATCCTGATCGGCGGCGACGCCGGCATCGGCCATTTCTTCTACGCCCGCGAGGCGCCGGTGACGGAGGCGCAGCCGTGGAGCGCCTATCCGGGCTGCTACGCGCTCTCCAAGGTGCTCGAGGAGGTGATGCTCGAGCAGTTCGGCATCCAGTACGGGCTCAACTGGTGCTGCCTGCGCGCGCCGTGGATCATGGAGAAGGACGACTTCAAATACACGCTCTCCTTCGGCGACGACCTCTTCGGCGGGCCGGACTGGAAGACGATGGTGCCGGCGGACGACGCAAAGCGCTACGCAAGCGACGGGACCGTGCCGCTCTTGCGCGACGCGGACGGCAAGCCGCTGCGCCGCAATTTCATCCACGTCGACGATCTCGCCAGCGTGATCCTCGCGGCGATCGACAATCCGAACGCCCGGCAGCAGCTCTTCAACGTCTGCATGGACCGGCCGGTCGACTACGCCGAGGTCGCCGCGCACCTGAAGACGACGCGGGGGCTCGGCTCGGTCGATGTGCCGAGCGGCTTTCACTCGACCTGGCTCGACAACGCCAAGGCGAAGCATCTGCTGGACTGGCAGCCGCGCTATGATTTGGCGCGGCTGATCGACGAGGCTTACGGGTATCAGCGGAGCGAGGGATGATCCGCGGAAGGTTTGGTACCCGGGGTGAGGGTGACCTCGACGCAGGACCTTCTCCCAAGCCTGGGAGAAGGTGTCGCCGAAGGCGACGGATGAGGGTTAGTGGGTTGCGGCGGATGCCGAGCTTCGGAAGTTCCTACGCCGGTCAGCCCGTGAGATGCGCTCGCATCGCCCGGATACAGAGCTGAACCCTCATCCGGCTGCTCCGCAGCCACCTTCTCCCGGTCTCGGGAGAAGGTTTCGCGTGAGGGGACGTTTCGGCTGGATGTTCAACGCCGAGACATTCACAGAGGCTAAACATGGCTCCGATCGTTCACCCCGGCCGACTTTTGAAGCGTGAGCTTGCCGCGCGGGCCCTAAGCGCCAACCGGCTTGCGCTCGATCTCGGCGTTGCCCCCGGCCGCATCACCGACATCCTGAACGGCCGGCGCTCGATCACCGCGGATACGGCACTTCGCCTCGGTCGCTATTTCGGCAACAGCGCGCAGTTATGGCTCGACTTACAGCGCCAACACGACATCGCGGTGGTGGAAAAAGAGAAGGGCGCGGAGACCAAGGAGCGAGTGAGGCGAAGGCGGCTTGAGTAGGACCAATAGCGTCGCGCATGGCTTCCCAAAGGCGTCCACCAGGAACTCAGCGCTTGCTCAATTCCGCAAAACCAACATCCCCCAAAACCTGCTTAGCCTTACGGACTCGATCCTCAGTGGCCTTCCCGGATTTCCGCTTTTTAGTTTCAGTCCAAGGGTCTTGTCCAAAACCATTCTCAGACAAGTAATGTGCCGTGGCCGCAAGCTCCAACGATATCGAGTCATATCTGTCAAGAATGGCTAGAATGGTTTGTCTGCGCTCAAGCCTGCTGGAGTCCGTCTCCGAATGGGCGCGTGTGGTTCGAAATATCTCGTATGGCAAGCCACTTTGAGAGCGCGCGGGTTCCACCGAAAGAAACCTCAGAGCGGCGGCGTCGGCAGCCGCAATTGCCAACTCTTCACTGTAAGGTCCATAGTAGTGGTAGCTGAAGTCGAAGCCCGCCCCGACCCCCGCGACTTCAAGAAGGTAGCCACTTTTTTGCAATCGAGTTCTGCCGGCCAGTTCGCCTCCAGCCGCAGCGACAATGTCGCTGGCATCTTCTGGCGTGGTCATTTTGCGATATCCCCTAGAATCAGCTCGAACTCGCTCTTTCATCTCATCGTTTCGGACATACACTCGGAAGGTTGATTGCTGCTGAAGGGCAGCCACGACGTCTGAGCGTTCATCCAAATCCTCGTATCCTGTTCCGTCGATCCTGCGGATGAGAACTTTCGAAAGGGCCTCAGGAGAATCGTATCCTCTACGCTTGTAAGGATTTCGGGTTGCCTGATCCTCAAGAATGTCGAATTCTCCAACCTCCTTCCGAAGCTCTTTGAGCCTTGCCCTAAATCTCGCTACTGACGCGGCTCCTCCTCGATGATCGAGCCGCGCCGTTATATCTATCGCCTTGAATAGCTCGCGGCGTTGAAGCCGCTTTGAAAGCTCTGCCACAATAGAATCCCGCGCGGACGCCGTCTCGCCCAAAGCTGCCCAAACGACGGTATCATCGAGGCCCAAGTAGGAAGCTAACGATTGGTCGCGCAAAAATCTCACTAAAGGATGTTTGTCGGCGAGACCACAAAGGTCAGCCTTATCCTCCTGAAGAAGCTGCCCAATTCTCTGCAAAGCCGCTGCCACCATTTTCTCGGCTGAACGAGTTGCCTTGTGAAAATACACGGAAAAATACATATGGAACAGACCAAGAACATACTCTTCCGCGGCTTGCAGGGCCTTATTGCCGAGAATGAGGCTTTCCACTTCGCCGACTCCTCCCCATCAAGGGATACGGCGATTCTATCGACCTCTAAATTTGCCAATATCCAAGAGAGGTCGAAAGCGCCGTGCTTTGCGCCAGTCATCAGCCTATCTCGCTGGAGATAATCAAGCCTGTCGGCGTCGAACTGGCTTGAGACGATCGCCGAATAAATGTCGATCGGCGTTTCACTTGCGAGAAGTGTGGCGACCTCGCCATCGAAGCCTTCGGCGTAGCCGGCCAAAACCGCGTGCACAGCGGTGTCGCCAGCGATAATTTCGGCAGTCCAGGCTTCGTGCCGTTTATTGATTCCCAGTTTCTTGAGGGCATCCTCAAATGCGTGACTAAAAGGACCGTGACCCAGGTCATGGACAAGTGCGGCTGCTTGCGCGACGTTGGCTCGATCGGCGTCAAACGTCTCTCCTAACCGACTAATGATGAGCCCGGATAGAAGCCGTGCCGTATGAAACACCCCGATACTATGCGCGAATCGGCTGTGTGTCGCGCCCGGAAACACGAGCTCAGAAAAACCAAGCTGCCTGATCCTCCGAAGTCGCTGAAACTCCGGCGTATCCAAAGCCCTCCACGCCACCTGCTCAAAGCGGCCGTTGTTGAATTCAATCAGGTCATGGACAGGATCGCGTATGCGCTGCGGCTTAGCCAAACGACTCGAACCCCCAACGAAGCGCGCCGATCTTTCACAAGTGAAAGCGGAAGAGCAAGTCTTGGTTGTAGGTTTACTCCGCCGCCTCGACCCTTCTCCTCGCCGGCCTCCTCGCCAGCACCGGCTTGAGGAAAGCCCCCGTATAGACTGCGCTTCTCCTTGACGATCGCCTCCGGCGGTCCCGCCGCGACGATCTCGCCCCCGCCGTCGCCGCCTTCGGGGCCGAGGTCGATGATCCAGTCAGCGGTCTTGATGACCTCGAGGTTGTGCTCGATGACGACGACCGTGTTGCCCTGGTCGACCAGCTCGTGGAGCACGTCGAGGAGCTTCGCCACGTCGTGGAAGTGCAGGCCGGTGGTCGGCTCGTCGAGGATGTAGAGCGTGCGACCCGTTGCTCTCTTGGACAGCTCCTTGGACAACTTTACGCGCTGCGCCTCGCCGCCGGAGAGCGTCGTCGCCTGCTGGCCGATGTGGATGTAGGAGAGGCCGACGCGGGAGAGCGTCTCCAGCTTGTCGCGGATCGAGGGCACGGCCTGGAAGAATTCGCGGCCTTCCTCCACCGTCATGTCGAGCACGTCGGCGATCGACTTGCCCTTGAAGACGACCTCCAGCGTCTCGCGGTTGTAGCGCTTGCCCTGGCAGACGTCGCAGGTGACGTAGACGTCGGGCAGGAAGTGCATCTCGATCTTGATGACGCCGTCGCCCTGGCACTTCTCGCAGCGCCCGCCCTTGACGTTGAAGGAGAAGCGGCCGGGTCCGTAGCCGCGCGCCTTCGCCTCCGGCAGGCCGGCGAACCATTCGCGGATCGGCGTGAAGGCGCCGGTGTAGGTCGCGGGGTTGGAGCGAGGCGTGCGACCAATGGGGGATTGGTCGATGTCGATGACCTTGTCGAGATGCTCAAGGCCGATCAGCGATTCATGCGGGGCAGGGTGCTCGCGCGCGCCGTTCAGCCGGCGGGCGACGGCCTTGTAGATCGTGTCGATCAGAAGCGTGGATTTTCCGCCGCCCGAGACGCCGGTGACGGCGGTGAAGAGCCCGAGCGGGATCGCGGCGGTGACGTTCTTCAGGTTGTTGCCGGTCGCGCCGGTGACGACGAGCTGCCGGCCCTTCTGCGGCGCGCGGCGCTCCTCCGGCACTTCGATCTCGCGCACGCCCGAGAGATATTGCCCGGTGAGCGAGCGCGGGTTCGCCATGATCTCCGCGGGCGTGCCCTCCGCGATCACCTCACCGCCGTGGATGCCGGCGGCCGGGCCGATGTCGACGACGTGGTCGGCTTCGCGGATCGCGTCCTCGTCGTGCTCCACCACGATCACCGTGTTGCCGAGATCGCGCAGGTGCTTCAGCGTTTCGAGCAGCCGCGCGTTGTCGCGCTGGTGCAGGCCGATCGACGGCTCGTCGAGCACGTAGAGCACGCCGGTCAGGCCGGAGCCGATCTGCGAGGCGAGGCGGATGCGCTGGCTCTCGCCGCCGGAGAGCGTGCCGGAATTGCGCGAGAGGGTGAGATAATCGAGGCCGACGTCGTTCAGGAAATCGAGCCGCTCGCGGATCTCCTTCAGGATGCGGCCGGCGATCTCGTTCTGCTGTTTCGTCAGCGTCGTGGGCAGGTCGGCGAACCATTGGCCGGCGGCGCGGATCGATTTCTCCGCGACCTGGCTGATGTTCGCGCCGGCGAGCTTCACCGCCAGCGCTTCGGGCTTCAGCCGCGCGCCGTGGCAGACCTCGCAGGGGGTCGCGGAGAAGAAACGGCCGATCTCCTCGCGCACCCAGGCGGAGTCCGTTTCTTTCCAGCGCCGCTCCAGGTTCGGGATGACGCCCTCGAAAACCTTGCTGGTCTCGTAGGAGCGTAGCCCGTCGTCATAGACGAAGCCGATCTTCTCGCTGCCGGTGCCGTGCAAGATGGCGTTTTGCGCGCGCTCCGAAAGGTCGGACCAGCGGTCGGTCAGCTTGAATTTGTAGGCGCGCGCCAGGCCTTCCAGCGTCTGCAGGAAATAGGGCGAGGACGTCTTCGACCAGGGCGCGATGGCGCCGCCCTTCAGCGTCGCGTTGTGATCGGGGATGACGAGGTCGGCGTCGATCGCCTGCTTGGTGCCGAGCCCGTCGCATTCCGGGCAGGCGCCGAACGGGTTGTTGAAGGAGAAGAGCCGCGGCTCGATCTCCGAAATCGTGAAGCCGGAGACGGGACAGGCGAATTTCTCCGAGAACAGCAGGCGCTCATGCGTCTCGTTCTTCGACTTGTGGGCGGCGTCCGCGCCGTGCGGCGGCAGCGCCTTGTCGGCAAGCTCGGCGATGGCGAGACCGTCGGCGATCTTCAGCGCCGTTTCCAGCGAGTCCGCGAGGCGCGCAGAAATGTCGGCGCGGACGACCACGCGGTCGACGACGATGTCGATGTCGTGCTTGAGCTTTTTGTCGAGGGCAGGGGCCTCGGCGATCTCGACGAATTTCCCGTCGATCTTGGCGCGCTGGAAGCCCTTCTTCATGAACTCGGCGAGGTCTTTCCGATACTCGCCCTTCCGCCCGCGCACGACGGGGGCGAGGAGATAGAGCCGCGTGCCTTCGGGGAGCGCCAGGATGCGGTCGACCATCTGGCTGACCGTCTGGCTCTCGATCGGCAGCCCCGTCGCCGGCGAATAGGGGATGCCGACGCGGGCGAAGAGCAGCCGCATGTAGTCGTAGATTTCCGTCACCGTGCCGACGGTGGAGCGCGGGTTTCTGGAGGTCGTCTTCTGTTCAATTGAAATTGCCGGCGAGAGCCCGTCGATCTGGTCGACGTCGGGCTTCTGCATCATCTCCAGGAACTGCCGCGCGTAGGCCGACAGCGACTCCACATAACGCCGCTGCCCCTCGGCGTAGATCGTGTCGAAGGCGAGCGAGGATTTTCCCGAGCCCGACAGCCCCGTCATCACAATCAGGCTGTCGCGCGGCAGGTCGATGTCGATGTTCTTGAGATTGTGCTCGCGCGCACCGCGGATCGCGATGAACTTGCCCGTGCCGGCTCTGGAGGCGGGCTTATTCTTTGCCATGGTGCGTCGGTCCGAAGGGGAGGCGCGGCGCTTGCCGCCCCCCAAACTTAGGCTGTTCGCGCGCTTAGACAAGCGTCGGCTCCCGATTGTCCCCGATCTTGCCGCCGCGCTCCTGACATGCGCTCGGCGCGGGGCGAATCCGGGTCGGAGGATGCTGGCGGAGAGCAATGTCATTGTAAAGAACAAAGTGCGAACACGCTGAGTGCGCGGAGTTGGGGACGTGCGCCGCAGAGGGTAATCTCCAAGCGCCGCTCAGCGGGCAGGCTGGTGAAATCTCAGAAGTGCGAGGCGCGAATGCCGGAGGAAATGGTCAGCGTCCGATACATGGTCGACGACGTGGAGGCGGCGTCGCGTGGTACACGACGCATCTCGGCTTCTCGGTTCTGACCAGCTACTCCGCCCGCCTTCGCGGACGTGAAGCGAGGCGCGCTCAGGCTGCTGCTCAGCGGCCCGACGAGCTCGGCCGGACGGCCGATGCCCGACGGCGAGCGGCCGGGGCCGGGCGGCTGGAACCGCATCCACCTCATCGTCGATGATCTGCCCGCCGAGGTCGCGCGGCTCAAGGCCGCCGGCGTCAAGTTCCGCAACGATATCGTAAGCGGGCCCGGCGGCTCGCAGGTGCTGCTCGTCGATCCGTCAGGCAATTTGGTGGAGCTGTTTCAGGCGAGGGGGCGATGAACAACGCGATGACCATCACCATCACCGCCTTTGAACGCTCGCCCGATGGCGGCAGCGGGCTGGCGCGCGATACGCGCGTTCGCTGGGCGCTGGAGGAAGTGGGCCAGCCCTACGAAGTTCGTCGTGTTTCGTTCAGCGCGCTGAAGCAACCCGCGCATCTGGCGCTGCATCCGTTCGGGCAGATTCCGACCTACGAAGACGGCGATCTCGCGCTGTTCGAAACCGGGTCGATCGTGTTGCATATCGCGGAGCGCCATGCGGGCCTCTTACCGCCCAATACCGAAGATGGGGCGAATGCGCGGGCGCGGGCGATCACATGGATGTTCGCCGCGCTCAGCACGGTGGAGCCGCCGATCCTTGAATTTGTAAATGCCAAGCTCCTCGAGGGCGACAAGCCCTGGTCCGCTGAGCGCATGCCTCTGGTCGAGGATCGCGTCCGCGACCGGCTGCGCCAGCTTTCCGCTCACTTTCTTGCCCGCCGAAGCCTCGGCGAAGGCGGGGGCGATGCCGACTGGCTCGACGGTGCAGTTTTAGCGCGGGCGACCTTATGATGGTGCATGTGCTGCAGAGGCTGAAGCCATCCGGCATTCTGGCGGAATTTCCGAACCTCGCCGCCTATGTCGCCCGCGGCGAAGCGCGGCCCGCCTACAAGCGGGCTTTCGCCGCGCAATTGGCGGCTAACACCGACAAAAAATGAACCGCATCGGCTTTCTCTCCTTCGGTCACTGGACGCCTTCGCTGTAGTCTCGCGTGCGAACGGCGTCGGACGCGCTCCTTCAATCGATAGACCTCGCCGTCGCGGCGGAGAGCTTGGGGCGGACGGGGCGTATTTCCTTGCAGCCTGCGGCGATGGGAAGCGCTGACAATTCCGCCGCTTTAGCGTAAGGTCACTGCAATTCCCCAGATCGGCCGCCTCGGCCCTCTCCGTTTTTATCTCGACGCGTAGCGGTTTGCCGTCTCGGCCGCCGTCGACACGTCGGCCCGCCTTCGCAACTCCCGCCTTGGAGAAAATGCCATGCGCTACAATCAGCTTGGCCGCACCGGCCTTTACGTCTCAGAGCTCTGCCTCGGCACGATGACATTCGGCGGCAGCGACGACACCGGCATCTGGCAGCACATCGGAAAGCTCGAGCAGGACGCCGTCGACGCCATCGTCAAGCGCTCGCTCGAGGCCGGCATCAACTTCATCGACACCGCCGACGTCTATTCCAGCGGACGCTCGGAAGAGCTGCTCGGGCAGTCGCTCAAGAATCTCGGGGTGAAGCGCTCTGACGTGGTCATCGCGACGAAATTCTTCGGCGTGACGGGGAAGGGGCCGAACGATCGCGGCGGCTCGCGCGGCCACATCATGGACGCGGTAGAGGCAAGCCTGAAGCGCATGCAGGTCGACCACATCGATCTTTACCAGGTCCACGCGTTCGATCAGGTGACGCCGCCGGAGGAGACGCTGCGCGCGCTCGACGACCTCGTGTCGCGTGGGCTCGTGCGCTACATCGGCTGCTCCAACTGGTCGGCTTGGCGGCTGGCGAAGGCGCTCGGCATCTCGGAGCGGCGCGGCTACGCCCGCTACGAGACCATCCAGTCCTACTACACCATCGCCGGCCGCGACCTTGAGCGCGAGATCGTGCCGCTGCTTCACGAGGAGAAGGTCGGGCTGATGGTGTGGAGTCCGCTCGCCGGCGGGCTGCTCTCCGGCAAATACCGTCCGAACACCAAGACGCCCGAGGGCGTGCGCCGCGCGCAGTTCGACTTCCCGCCGGTGGACCTCGACCGCGCGTGGAAGGTGATCGATGCGATGCGGGAGATCGCCGACGCGAAGGGCGTCTCCGTCGCGCGCGTCGCGCTCGCCTGGCTTCTGCACAAGCCCTGGGTGACGAGCGTCATTATCGGTGCGAAGCGGATCGAGCAGCTCGAAGACAATCTCGCTGCCGTGACGTTGTCGCTCTCGGCGGACGAGATGGCGAAGCTCGACGAGGTCAGCGCACTGCCCTCGGAGTATCCGGGCTGGATGCTCGCGCGGCAGGGCGCCAACCGCGTGCTGGCGCCGGTTGCGCCCGATCGCGGGTGAAGCTCCGGGCGTGCCCGCAGAGCGCGGGCACGCCCGTCCGCATCTTGTTAGCCTTTTTCTCCTAGACTGGCTCCTTTGGACCCCAGGACAGGAGCGAAGTGGATCGTGGACCGGGCCGACTGGGACGAACTCGCTGAAGATTTCGAAGAACTCGTCGTCGACGTCACGCGTGACCAGACGGGCGACCAGCTAAGCCGCTTCGTTGCCGCTGCACAGCTGCCGGAGAGAGCGGTCCTCGTCGATCTCGGCTGCGGCATCGGTTCCTTCATCCACCGCTTCGGCAAGCATTTCGCAGAGATCGTCGGCGTCGAGCATTCGCCGAAGATCATTGCGCGCGCCAAGGCGAAATGCGCCGGCGTGAAAAATCTGCGCTGGCTCACGCTGGACGTCGCGCGTGCGGCGAAGCGGGTCGGATCGTGCGCCGACCTTACCGTCTGCATGAACGTCATCACCGCCGACAACGCAGCGGAGCGGATCGCACAGTGGCGCGGCGTGCGGGCCGTGACCAAGCCGTCAGGTTTTGCGCTCGTCGTCGTGCCGTCGATGGAGTCGGAGCGGATGGTGCAGAAGCACACACCGGCCGGCAAAAGCGGCAAGCCGACCTTCAAGGACGACGGCCTTTCGCAGAAAGGCGGCAGCTGGCAGAAGCACTATCGGCGCGACGAGCTGACGGCGATCCTTGCGCGCCACGGCTTCAAGGTCGTGCGCATCGGGCGCGTCTATTCGCCCTGGTCGCGTGAAGGGCTGCGCAAGCCGCGCAACCCTGCCTTCAAAAGCCCCTGGGATTGGATCTGCCTGGCGCAGCGCAGCGCCTGAGGCGAGTGGGATCGCCTCGTCAAGCAAGGCGATCCCGGTCGGTCAAAGCGCCTAGGCGGCCTCGGCTTCCTGGTTAACCGCGGTCTTGGCGATCTCAGTCAGCGCTTCGTCGGTCGATTCCTCCTCGTCGAGGGTCTCCTCAAGCAAGGCGACCGCCTTGTCCAGACCAAGCTCCTCCGCCCAAGTCGCCAGCGTGCCGTAGCGCGAAATCTCGTAATGCTCGACAGCCTGCGCCGCCGCCAGAAGGCCAGCATCGAGCGCGGGAGAGCCCTTGTATTCGTCCATGATCTCCGCGCCCTCATCGGTGATGCCGACGATCGCCGCGCAGGTCTTTCCCTGCGGTTTCTTATCGATCAGCGCGAACACCTTTTCGAGCCGCCCGATCTGCTCCTCGGTCTCGCCGCGGTGCTTCTCGAACGCAGCTTTCAGCTGAGGATTCTTTGCCGCCTTCATCATCTTCGGCAGAGTCGATAGAATTTTCTTCTCGGCGAAATAGATGTCTTTCAGCGTGTCGTGAAAGAGCTGGTCGAGCGTCTTCTGTTCCTTTGCCATCGGGCAATCTCCTGTTCGGCTGCCCAACAACAATCCCGCCTGCAACTAGTTCCTATCGATGATCCGTCAGCGCGACGAATTCCGGATCTTCCTGCGCGCGACGCTCGAAGGAGAGGAAATCGTAGTAGCCGCAGCGGGCGCCGCCCGGGAAGGCTCGGCAGATCGCGGGGCGCGCCTCGTAGATGCCGCAGCAACGCTTCTCCTGATCGAAGAAGCGGCAGATCTTGCCGTAGTGCTCGTCGGCCTTGCGGCGCATGATGCGCTTGTAGCCGTGCTCGCTCTTGGTGAAGCGCTTTTCCGCCTGCTCCGGCGTCAGGCCGAAATGCTTCGCCAGC
The DNA here is from genome assembly GCA_963805325.1 of uncultured Alphaproteobacteria bacterium. GTDB lineage: Bacteria > Pseudomonadota > Alphaproteobacteria > Rhizobiales > Afifellaceae > DASWJZ01. The sequence continues at coordinate 272,208 of CAWDTS010000002.1, forward strand.
CGCTCCACGTCGTATTTCGTGACGGTGATGATCGGATAAGAGCAGCAGTAGCCGGGGCATTTGGCGCAGTTGTACTGGATGCGCTCGCCGGACCCTTTGGCCGCGCCGTTTGCCTTGCCGTTCGCGGGCGCGCGCCCGTTGCTCTTCGCCATGTCTGTCCCGGATCCAGTTCGCCGCCGACGCGGCCGTCCATGGTCCGCGCCTGCTACCTAATACAGGCGAAGGTCCAGGGGGAAGCGGGAGATGGCAAAGGAAGTGCGGTCATCCCCATCCCCGTGCGCGCACCTCAAAGCTTCACATTGCCGCGCTCGTCGAGCGTCCAACCCGGATTCCACGCCACCTCCCAGGGATGGCCGTCGGGATCGGCGAAGTAGCCGGAATAGCCGCCCCAGAATGTTTCCTTCGCGGGCTTCAGGATGCGCGCGCCGGCGCGCTCCGCTTCCTTCAACACGGCGTCGACGTCGTCCTTCGAGCGTGCGTTATAGGCCAGCGTGATGCCGCCGAAGCCGCGCTCGTTCGGTGCAAGGCCCGCATCCTCGGCAAGCGCGGAGCGCGACCAGAGCGCCAAAATCATGCCGTTCAGCTGGAAGAAGACGACGCTCGGATTCTCATTGCCACGCTTCCAGCCAAGCGCCTCGTAGAAGTGGAGCGCGCGCTCCAGGTCCGCGACGCCGAGCGTCACAAGGCTCAATCGCTGATCCATCGCCGTCTCCATCCCGTAGCCGCCGATGTGGCGCAGCTTGATTCCCATCTACGCAGGGCCTATAGAACATAGCAAGAACGCATTTGCGTTACCCTGTGCACTGAAGCGAGCGGATTGTGGACAGGCGACGTCGGCCTGCTGCTTCGGGCGAACGATTGTGAGCAGGGTGACGGCAAGAACGGAGGCAAGTCATGGCAGGCAGCGTCAACAAGGTGATCCTGGTCGGAAATCTCGGCCAGGACCCGGAGATCCGGCGGCTTCCGTCGGGTGATCCGGTCGTCAATCTCAGGATCGCCACATCGGAGACCTGGCGCGACAAGAATTCCGGCGAGCGGAAGGAGAGGACGGAGTGGCACTCCGTCGTCATCTTCAACGAGAACCTCGCCAAGGTGGCGGAGCAGTACCTGAAGAAGGGCGCCAAGGTTTACATCGAGGGCCAGCTGCAGACGCGGCAGTGGGAGGACCAGTCAGGGCAGAAGCGCTATTCGACCGAAGTCGTGCTGCAGCGTTTCCGCGGCGAATTGCAGATGCTCGATACCCGCAGCGGAGGCGGCGGCGAGGTCGCCGATCGCAGTGGCCGCGGGGCGGAGTTCGGCAGTTCAGGTCCGATGCAGCGGAACGGCCGCTCAGGCGCGACGCTCTCCGAAGAGATGGACGACGAGATTCCGTTCTAGCCATCGGGTCGCGTCGGCGGTGCCATGCGCGTTCTGGTGACCGGCGGCACCGGGCTGATCGGCTCCGCAGTTCTGACTCGGCTCAATCGTGACGGGCACGAGCTCGTCGGCGCCGGGCGCGATCTCAAGATCGCGCGGCGGGCGTTTCCATTCTGCCGTTGGATCGAGGCGGACTTCCTGAAGTTGACGGGCGCCGAGAGCTGGGCGCCGCTTCTTGCAGACGTCGACGCGGTGGTGAACTGCGTCGGCGTATTGCAGGACGGTCTGCGCGACAACGTGCGCCGCGTGCAGGCGGACGCCACTGTCGCGCTCTTTTCAGCATGCGAGGCGGCCGGCGTGCGCCGCGTGGTGCATGTCTCGGCGATCGGCGCGGAGGCAGGCGCTCCGACCGATTTCGCGCGGAGCAAGGCGGCGGCCGAAGAAGACCTGGCGCGGCGAAATCTCGACTGGGCAATCCTGCGACCGGGCCTGGTCATCGCGCCGGCGGCCTACGGCGGCACGGCGTTGCTTCGCGCCGTCGCGGCGTTCCCGCTGGTGACGCCGCTCGTCGCGGCCGATGCACGCATCCAGATCGTCGGCATTGACGATCTCATCGAGACCGTCGCGTTTTGTCTTGAGCCCAGCGCGGCATCGAAGGTGCGGTGGGACATCGCGCACCCTGAAGTGTACCGGCTCCGCGACATCGTCGCCGCGATGCGCGGCTGGCTCGGCTTGGCGCCGGCGCCGGTCGTGCCGCTCCCCCGTTGGAAGGCGTCTGCCATCAGCCGCTGCGCGGATGCGCTCGGATGGCTCGGCTGGCGGAGTCCGGCGCGCTCCACCGCCGTTGCGCAGCTTACCGCCGGGGTGGTCGGCGACCCCGCGCCGTGGATCGTGGCGACGGGCATCCAGCCGTCAAACCTTGCGGGGACACTCGCGCGCCATCCGGCGGGCATCCAGGAGCGCTGGTTCGCGCGTCTCTATCTCCTGAAGCCGATCGCGATCGGCGGCCTGGGGCTTTTCTGGATCCTGACCGGACTGAACGCGCTCGGGCCGGGAAGGGAGGCCGGGCTCGCCTATCTGAACGAGGCGGGATTTGCGTCGGGCGGCGCCGAGACGGGTCTGGTCATCGGCTCGCTGTTCGACATCGCTATGGGGTTGCTTCTCTTTTGGAGAAGAGCCGCGCGGTCGACCCTTGTCGTGATGTTCGCAGCGACGATCGGCTATCTCGCCGTCGGCACCGCGACGGCGCCGCAGCTTTGGTTCGATCCGCTCGGGCCGTTCCTGAAGATCGTCCCGGTGCTGCTCGCCACCCTCTTCACGCTTGCGATCATCGACGAGCGATGACCGGTCTCTATTTCGCGCTGAAGCTGGTCCACATTCTCGGCGCCGCCGTGCTGTTCGGCACCGGTCTCGGCATCGCGTTCTTCATGTGGATGGCGGACCGCACGCGCGATGCGGCAACGATCGCTGCGACGGCGCGGATCGTCGTCGTTGCCGACTTCGCCTTCACCGCAACCGCCGTCGTCGTCCAGCCGCTGACCGGCGCGGCGCTGGTCGAGACCGTCGGATATTCGTGGAGCGAATCGTGGATCGCGGTCGCGCTCGCTCTTTATGTCCTTGCCGGTGTCTGCTGGCTCCCCGTCGTCTTCATCCAGATTCGGATGCGCGATCGCGCGATCGAGGCGGCGCGTTCTGGCATCCCGCTGGCACCCGAGTATCGCCGACTCTTCCGCATTTGGTTCGCGCTCGGCTGGCCCGCCTTCATCGCCGTGATGCTGATCTTTGCCGATATGATCTGGAAGCCGCAGCTCTGGTGAAGGCGACGAACGGAGGTTTTCGGCCGATGCCGAAATTCGAGGATGCACGCGTCGCGGCGGCCTTCGATGCCTATCCTCCGACGACGCGATCGAAGCTTCTGGTGCTTCGCAAGCTGATCTTCGAGACGGCGGCGAGGACGGACGGCGTCGGATGCTTGGAAGAGACCCTGAAATGGGGTCAGCCGAGCTATTTGACGGCCGAGACCAAGGCCGGGAGCACCATCCGCATCGATGGCCTGAAGGACGATAGCGGCGGATACGCCGTCTACTTCACTTGCCACACCAACCTGGTCGAGACGTTCCGGGCGCTTTACCCGGACAAGCTCAATTTCGAAGGCAACCGCAGCATTCTCCTCGATGCCGACGAGCCGCTGCCGGCCAGGGAACTCGGCCACTGCATTGCGCTGGCGCTCACCTACCACCTCGGCAAGCGGCTGAAGAACCCGCGGCGGCGGTCGCCCGCGCCTTGACAAGGCGTCTTCGGCACGACGAGATCGCCCCCTGCATAAACCAGGCGAGGCCAACTCGCCGCCTATGCGAGGAAACGACCTGTGCGGGTTTGGATCGAAACGTATCTCGACCGACTTCATGGATTCGCATACGCACTCACGCAGGATCGCGATCTGTCGCGCGATCTCGTGCAGGACTGCGTGCTGCGCGCCCTTGAGGCGTCGCAACGACCGACCGACGAGCCGGCCTATCGCGCCTGGCTTTTCCGCATTCTGCGCAACGCCTTCATTGACAAATGCCGCAAGACTGGCATGGAGACTGGCCTCGATCCGGCGGCCGATACCGCTGACGACGAGGATGCCGGCTGGGCAGGAGACCGGCGCATCGTCGACGTCATTACGGTACGCATCGCGGTCGGGCGGCTCACGGCCGCGCATCGGGAGATCATTGCCTTGATCGATTTCGTCGGTCTCTCCTATGCCGAGGCGGCCGCCGTGCTGGGCGTCGCGGAGGGGACAGTGATGAGCCGCCTGTCGCGCGCCCGCGCCGCACTGTTGACGCTCATGGCGGAGCAGAACGTGACGCCGTTCCCCCGTGCGCGGCGCCCGAAATGACGGGCTTGAGCGCACCCACCTGGCGGACGCTCAGCGCCTATGTCGACGGAGAGCTGGACGCCTCGGGCGCCGCCGCCGTCGCGGACGCAGCGGGCACGGAGCCTGGCGTCGCGGCGCAGATCGGCCTGCTCTTCCAGTTGAAGGGCGCCACACATGCCGCGCTCATGCCACCGCCTGTCGATCTCGATGTGGCAGGCCTCCTGCGACGCAAGCGCCGGTCGCGAACGCTCTTGCCGAAGGCAGCCGCGGCGGCGATCGTTCTCCTCGTCATCACAGCTGGCGTTGGCTGGCTGTCGCTCCGGCCGCAGCATTCGACACTGCCGCCCGATCTCCTCGTGACGGCACGTACGCTCCACACGGACTGGCTGAACGCGGAAGCGGCGGGCAATGCCGCCGACCCGCCGGCGACGCTGATTGCCGCGCTCGCGCGCTTCCGCCAGCTACCGGTCATTCCGGACCTCGAAAGCGCCAAGCTGACCATTGAGCGCGTGAGCCTTGCCGAGCGCCCGGGCGGGCAAGTTCTTCAGGTCGGGTACGAGGGCACGCACGGCTGCCACCTGAGCCTCTTTGTCTTTGCCGACGCGGCGATGCCGAGCACGCTTATCCAGCTCGATATCGGCAACGAGCGCGCCTATGGCTGGCAGGTCGGCAATCTCGGATACATGCTTTTCGCCAAGGGGATGGACGGGCAAAGGCTCGATCTGATCGCCCACAAGGTCGAACAGGGCACCCGCACCCACGCCCCGTTCGACGGCCGCACGCGCCAGGCGCTCGAAGACAGCAAGCGGCAGAGCGCGAGCTGCGCAGCCTGATTTCCTCAAGAATCTCCCAGGCGACGGAATAATCCGCGCCTCCCAAACGTTTCTTCCTCAAGCGGGTCCGAAAGGCTGCCGGACACCGCTGCGTCGGCCGACGCAAATCACAGGGAGGAACTCCATGGACCTGCAACAAAAAACACGCATGACGCGTCGCCAGTTCGGTCTTGCGGTAGGCGCGGCGGGCGTCGCCGCCGGCTTGTCGCCCGCTCTCACCCGCTCCGCTCTCGCCGATGCTGCGCCCGATTCCGCAGAGATCATCGCCGGCAAGGCCCCCGGCCTGATCGTGCACAACGCCGAGCTCGGCGTGATGGAGACGCCGCTCGCGATGCTGCGGAAATTCGATCACACACCAAAAGACATCCTCTTCAACCGCTTCCACTATCCGCATAAGGGAGATGCCGCCTGGTACGCGACGACGGCCGCGCCTTCCGAAGACATGGTCAAGAACTGGACGATCCGCTTCGACGGCCTCGTGCAGCGGCCCCGCACACTGACCATCGCCGACCTTGCGGCGCGTCCGCAGGAAACGCGCGTATCGGTTCTGCAATGCGCCGGAAATGGCAGAAGCTTCTACGCAGCGAAAGAGAAGGTCGCGGGCGGCCAGTGGAAGAACGGCGGCATGGGCAACGTCGTGTGGGAAGGCGTGCCGCTGCGCGCGCTGCTCGACGATCTCAAGATGGAGCCAAGCCCCGATGCCCACTGGCTCACCGCGGAGGGATGGGACCAGCCGGCGACGCCGGAGGGTTCCGATTTCGCCAAGAGCTATCATCTGGCGGACAGCGCGCTCGATCATGCCATCCTGGCGCTGAAGATGAACGGCGAGACGATCCCCGCCACCAACGGCGGACCGGTGCGGCTGATCATCCCCGGCTTCTACGGCAACATGAACGTCAAGATGCTGACGGTATTGATGTATGCCACCGAGGAGTCGCCGAGCGCGTTCCAGTCGGTCGGCTATCGCATGCCCAACATGCCGGTCGAGCCGGGCCAGTTCGAGGCCAACGACTACACCGTCTACAACAGCGTCCCGACCTACGGGCACAAGATCAAGAGCGTGATCTTCTCGCCGCTTCCCGAAGACGGCGCCAAGGCCGGCGAAGTCGAGATCTCGGGCGTCGCCTTCAATGACGGCGAGGCGCCGATCACCATGGTCGAGGTGTCGGCCGATGGCGGCAAGAGCTGGCAGAACGCCGACCTCAAGCCGGCGGAGAGCCCGTGGGCCTGGTACCACTGGTCGACCAAGGCGAAGCTTGCTTCGGGCAGCAACATGCTGATGTGCCGGGCGACCGACGCACTCGGTCGTACGCAGCCGATGGACGGGCTCACGCGCTGGAACCCGCGCGGATACGAGTGGAACGGCGTCGACCACGTCGAGATCATGGCCTGATGCGCATGGGGCGCCGGTCACCGCCGGCGCCCCGCCGCACACGCCTCCAAGCATTCGGGAATTTGATGGAGTTGAGCGCTGTGCGACCGGCGTTGGTGTTTCTTGTCGCTGCTGCGGCCATGTTCGCTGCGCCGGGCGCTAACGCCGCCGACCGGTTCAACCTGCCGCAAGGGCCCGGGCGTGAGCTGATCTACGGCCACTGCCAGACCTGCCACGATCTGCAGTCCGTTCAGGACTCCGCCGGCATCCGGCGCGGTGCGTGGGACGCCGTGCTCGACAACATGAAGGGTTTCGGCCTCAGGATCACCGAGGAGCAGCGCGCCAAGATCCTCGACTATCTTGGCACCTATCTCGGGCCGAAGCCGCCACCAGAAGCAGCTCCGGCGGAGGCCGGGCCGGCGAACGGCGTCGACGTGTTCCAGGCGACCTGCATCGCCTGCCACCAGGAGAAAGGCGAGGGAAAGCCGGGCGAGTTCCCGCCGCTTGCCGGAAACAGCGACCTCTTCCTGTCGCCCGACTTCCCGGCAATTGTCGCGCTCAACGGGATCGAGGGGCCGATCGAGGTGGCCGGCCAGACTATCAAGAATGCGATGCCGCCGTTCGATTTCCTCTCCGACGAAGAGATCGCCGCCGTGGTCAACTATGTGCGGTCCGAATGGGGGAACGACGCGCTCGCGCCGGCCGGAATGCCGGCGCTCGACGCCGCAGCCGTCGCGAAGCTGCGCGCGCATCCGATGACCGCGGCCGAGGTCCACGATCTCAGGGCGTCTCTGCGCAAGTAGCCGCTTCGATTCAGCTGCTGCGCACGAAGGCGAGCACCCCGTCGGCGATGAACTGCACGGCGAGCGCCGCGAGGATCAGGCCAAGGAGCCGCGTCAGCACGACACGGCCGGTCTCGCCCAGATAGCGGTCGAGCCTCTCGGCCAGAAAGAAGACCGCCCAGGCGACGGCGAGATTCGCGATGACCGCAGCAGTCACGGTGGCGCGTCCGAGCACGTCGGGATGCGCGCCGGAGAGCAGGATCGTGGCGGAGATGGCGCCCGGGCCGGCGATCAGCGGAATGGCGAGCGGAAAGACGGAAATGCTGCGGATCTGGTCGGCTGTCGCGCGCTGTGCACTTTTCTCGTGTCGCTCCTGACGCTTCTCGAAGATCATCTCGAACGCAATATAGAAAAGCAGGACGCCGCCGGCGATGCGGAAGGCGTGGATGGTGATGCCGAAGACGGAGAGGATGGCGATTCCGGCGATGACGAAAAGCAGGAGAACGCCGAACGCGATGATCGTAGCGCGCATCGCCACCTGCGCCCGTTCCGCGCGGGTCATGCCGGCCGTCAATGCCAGGAAGAGCGGTGCGAGGCCGGGCGGGTCGATGGTGACGAAAAGCGTCACAAAGGAAGAGAGGATCTGTTCGTGCATTGGAGAAGCGACGATCCGCCCTCGCCATTTCCGCGCCTGGGGTGAGATGATGCCCTGATGGCTCTCGAAGCAAGCTCAGAATCGCACGCGCCGCGTTGCCCTATCTGCGGATCGACCACGTTCGTCCCCGGGCCGAAGGGGCGGATGGCGCCGAACGGAAAGCTCCCGCGCTGCGCCAACTGCCGCTCGCTCGAGCGACACCGCATATTCCGGGTGATGTTCGAGCGGCTCGGCACGGAGGACTTCCGCGACACGGCGGCGATCCAGTTCAGCCCCGATCCGACGCTCGATCCGGGCTGGTTCAGAAGCTTCGAGCTTTCCGTCTATGGCGAGGGCGAGAGCCTGGACATTCAGGCGATCGACCGGCCGGACGGCGCCTACGGCCTCGTCGCCTGTTCGCATGTGCTCGAGCACGTCGCCGACGATAACGCCGCGCTTCACGAGCTTCTCAGGATCGCGACGCCCGACGGCCTTCTGTGGCTCGTCGTGCCCGACCCGTTTCGCGAGGACAAGACGCGCGACTGGGGCTTTCCGAAGCGGGAAAAGCACGGGCACTACCGCGTCTACGGCGCCGATATCGCCGAGCGTTTTGCCAGCTACCTGCCTGAGCAGCCGGTCTATTCCTACGTCGGCGATGACCCGGTGACCGGGGAGCGCGACGGCTGTTTCCTGCTTCCGAAATCGAGGCTTTGGCAGGCCAGACTCTCGGCGCGAACTCGGGCCGAGTCCCGGCTTTTTGCAGGCCCTTCGCAAACCCACCGGAGTTAATTCGCCGCTTCGTTATAACCTATTGTTTTTTATCGCTTTATTTGGACTGGCCAAAGTGGCGGTTCGCGCCTAAATGAGCTAGAAGAGAACCACCCAAAACTTCGCGATTCTTCCCTTGGCAGACGAAAGCAACACACCGCCTGCACACCGCGACGGTGACATCAAGTCGATATCGATCACCGACGAGATGCGGCAGTCCTACGTCAATTACGCGATGAGCGTAATTGTCAGCCGCGCGCTGCCCGATGTGCGCGACGGGCTGAAGCCGGTCCACCGGCGCATCCTCTACGCCATGCACGAGATGGGGAACGACTGGAACAAGCCGTATCGAAAATCGGCGGGCGTCGTCGGCGAGGTGATGGGCAAGTTCCACCCGCATGGCGACCAGGCGATCTATGACGCGCTGGTGCGCATGGCGCAGGAATTCTCCATGCGCCTGCCGCTGATCGACGGGCAGGGGAACTTCGGCTCGATCGACAACGATCCGCCGGCTGCGATGCGCTACACCGAGGTTCGGCTCGAGAAGGTCGCGCATTCGATGCTCGACGATCTCGACAAGAACACTGTCGACTTCCGGGCCAACTACGACGATTCCAAGACCGAACCGAGCGTCCTACCGGCCAAGTTCCCGAATCTTCTCGTCAACGGCGGCGGCGGCATCGCCGTCGGCATGGCGACCAACATCCCGCCGCACAATCTCGGCGAAGTTATCGACGCTACGATCGCGCTGATGGACGACCCGCACCTCGACTATCTGGGGCTCATGCAGTTCATGAGCGGCCCGGATTTTCCGACCGGCGGCATCATTCTCGGCAGCTCCGGCATCCGCTTAGCTTTCGCCACCGGCCGCGGCTCCGTCATCATGCGCGGGCGGGCGCATATCGAGACGATCCGCAAGGATCGCGAAGCCATCGTCATCACCGAAATTCCCTTTCAGGTAAACAAGGCGACGATGCAGGAGAAGATGGCCGAGCTCGTGCGCGATAAGCGCATCGAGGGCATCTCCGACATCCGCGACGAGTCGGACCGTGACGGCATCCGCGTGGTCATCGAACTGAAGCGCGACGCCGTCGCCGACGTGGTCCTGAACCAGCTCTATCGCTTCACGCCGCTGCAGACGAGCTTCGGCGTCAACATGGTGGCGCTGAACGGCGGGCGCCCGGAGGTCATGAACCTCAAGGACGTGCTGGCGTGCTTCATCGCCTTTCGCGAGGAGGTGGTCGGGCGGCGCACAAAGTTCCTGCTCGGCAAGGCGCGCGACCGTGCGCATGTCCTCGTCGGGCTCGCCACCGCCGTCGCCAATATCGACGAGGTGATCGCGCTGATCCGCTCCGCCAAGGACCCGACGGTCGCACGCGAGCGGCTCATGGAGCGGAGCTGGCCGGCCAGGGACATCGAGGCGTTGATCAGGCTCATCGCCGATCCGCGCCATACGATGGCCCCCGACGGCACCTATCGGCTCTCCGAGGAGCAGGCCCGCGCGATCCTCGATCTGCGCCTGCAGCGGCTGACCGCGCTCGGCCGCGACGAAATTGCGGAGGAGCTGGAGAAGCTCGCGGCAGAGATCCGCGAATACCTCGAGATTCTCGCCTCGCGCGCGCGCATCCAGGCGATCGTGAAAGACGAGCTCAACGCGGTGCGCGCCGAGTTCGCCACGCCGCGCAAGACGGAGATCGCCGAGGGCGGACCCGACCTTGAAGACGAGGACCTGATCCAGCGCGAGGACATGGTCGTCACCGTCAGCCATGCGGGCTACATCAAGCGCGTGGCGCTGTCGGAGTACCGGGCGCAGCGGCGCGGCGGCAAGGGCCGCTCCGGCATGTCGACGCGCGAAGAGGACTTCGTCACCAAGCTCTTCGTCGCGAACACGCACACGCCGGTCCTGTTCTTCTCCTCGCGCGGCATCGTCTACAAGCTGAAGGTCTGGCGGCTGCCGCTTGCCGCGCCGCAGGCGCGCGGCAAGGCGCTGATCAATCTTCTGCCGCTCACGGACGGCGAGCGCATCACGACGATCATGCCGCTGCCGGAAGACGAGGCGACCTGGGAGCAGCTCGACGTTATGTTCGCCACGACGCGGGGCAACGTCAGGCGCAACAAGCTCTCCGATTTCGCGCAGGTGAACCGCAACGGCAAGATTGCGATGAAGTTCGACGATGCGAGCGAGTTGATCGTCGACGTGCAGCTCTGCAATGAGGTGGACGACGTCCTGCTCACCACGGCCGGAGGCCAGTGCATCCGCTTCCCCGTTGGGGACGTGCGCGTCTTCAAGGGGCGCAACTCCAATGGCGTACGCGGTATCTCGCTTGGCAGCGACGAGCACGTCATCTCCATGGCGATCCTGCATCATTTCGAGGCGATCTCGGAGGAGCGCGGCGCCTACCTCAAGATGAGCCGCGCCGTTCGCGGCGAGGGTGAGAGCGAAAGCGACGAGAAGATCGACGAGAACGGCGGAGAGGCGGAGACAGAAGCCTCCGGCGAGCTTTCGCAGGAGCGCTACGCGGCCATGAGCGCGGCCGAACAGTTCATCCTGACCGTATCGCAGAACGGCTACGGCAAGCGCACCTCGTCCTTCGAGTACCGGATCACGCGGCGCGGCGGCAAAGGCATCGTCGCGATGGTCGTCAACGAGCGGAACGGGCCGCTCGTCGCGTCCTTCCCGGTCAGCGACGAGGACCAGATCATGCTCGTCACCGACGCCGGCAAGACCATCCGTATGCCGGTCGGCGGCGACAAGCCTATCCGCATCGCAAGCCGCGGCACGCAGGGCGTGATCCTCTTCGACACTGACGAGAACGAGAAGGTCGTCTCGGTCGAGCACATCCCCTCGAACGGGCACGAGGAGGAGGGCGGCGACGAGGCTCCGCCTGTGGAGGACGCCGGCAGCGGGAAATAACCCGCCCGGAGGGCCGCGCGCATGCGTTGCGACTCGGCCGGGAAGCCGCTAAGCCGCTTGCATGGACCGGACCGCGCTCTATCCGGGCACGTTCGACCCGCTGACGAACGGCCACATCGACATCCTGACGGCGGCGTTCGGGCTCTGCGACAAGCTCGTCGTGGCGATCGGCGTGCATCCGTCGAAGGAGCCAATGCTCTCCGTCGACGACCGCCTGGAGCTGATCCAGACCGTCGCAACACCGCTTGCCGAGGAAGCCGGGGTTGCGATCGCCGTCCTCACCTTCGACAATCTGCTGGTCGACTTCGCCGGCGAGGTGGATGCGACGATCCTTGTGCGCGGGCTCCGCGACGGAACCGACCTCGACTACGAGATGCAGATGGCCGGCATGAACGGCACCATGGCGCCCTGGCTGCAGACCGTGTTCCTGCCGGCGCGGCCGGAAGCCCGCCACATCACCGCCACGCTCGTCCGCCAGATCGCGCAAATGGGCGGGGACATCACGCCCTTCGTCCCGACCGCGGTCGCCAACCGCATCAGGACGCGCCTCAACCGATGAACTCCCGCGGGCGCACACGCGCCTGAGACGAAGGATTCCCAATGTTCCTCAGAAGCTTAGCGGCCGTGCTCACGGCCGGTCTCCTGGTCCTCTCAAGCGCGGCCTATGCCGCCGAAGCGCCGGACCCGGAGAACACGCTCATCATGCAGCTGAAGTCCGGGACGGTGACGATCGCGCTTCGCCCGGACATCGCGCCGCACCACGCGGAGCGGCTCAAGACCCTGGCGCGACAGGGATTTTATGACGGCGTGCCGTTCCACCGCGTGATCGCCGGCTTCATGGCGCAGACCGGCGATCCGACCGGCACAGGCATGGGCGGCTCCGACCTTCCCGACTTGAAGGCGGAATTCTCGAAGGTGCATTTCGCGCGCGGCATCGTCGGCATGGCGCGCACGCCCGATCCTGACAGCGCCAACTCGCAGTTCTTCATCATGTACGGCGACGCCAGCTCGCTCGACGGGCAATACACCGTCGTCGGCGAGGTCGTGAGCGGCATGGAAGCGGTCGACGCCATCAAGAAGGGCGACGAGGCGAGCAACGGCATGGTCAAAGGCCCCGACAAGATCATCAGCCTCAAAGTCGCAGCCGACGTGAAATAAGAGGAGAAGACATGGCCGAAATCAAAGACCCCGAGAACACCCTGCTTATTGAAACCAGCAAGGGGCCTGTCGTCATCGAGATGCGGCCGGACCTCGCGCCTGGTCACGTCGCGCAGATCAAGGCGCTGGCGCGAAAGGGATTTTACGACGGCATCAAGTTCCACCGCGTAATCGCTGGCTTCATGGCGCAGACCGGCTGCCCGCAAGGCACCGGGACGGGCGGCTCCGGCAACAAGCTCAAGGCAGAGTTCTCGGCCGAGAAGCACGTGCGCGGCACAGTCTCCATGGCGCGCGCGCAGGACCCGAATTCCGGCGACAGCCAGTTCTTCATCTGCTTCGCCGACGCGCCGTTCCTGAACAAGCAATATACGGTGTGGGGCCACGTGATCGAAGGCATGGAGACCATCGACGCGATCAACAAGGGCGAGCCGCCGCGCCAGCCCGACACGATCGTTTCGATGACGGTGGCGGCCGACGCAGCCTGACGGTGGCAAGCTTGTTCTGGGCCCTGTTCGGGATTGCCGCCGGCGCTGGAATCGCCGTGCAGGGCCCGATCAATGCGAGGCTTGCCGCACTGCTCGGGGCGCCCACGGTCGCAGCGCTGGCGTCGTTCGTTTCCGGCACCGCGATCATTGGCACAATCGCTGTCGTCACCCTCGCGCTGACCTCGGAGAGCGTAGCCTGGCGCGCGCCGCCGATGTGGCTCTATTTGGTTGGCGGCTGCTTCGGCGCCGCTTATGTCACCGCCGCGATCTTCATCACGCCGCGGATCGGCGCGGGCGCGATGTCGGCGCTGGCAATCGGCGGCCAGCTCATCGCCGGGCTCATCCTCGACCGCTTGGGCTTCCTCGGCATTCCCGAGCACGGCTTCACGCCCGGCAGGCTGGCGGGCGCCGCACTTCTCATCCTGGGGACGCTGCTGGTACGGTTCGCATGAACCGGGTGTGAGACGATGCGCGTCGCCGAATTCGATTTTGAGCTTCCGGAAGAGCGGATCGCGCTGCGGCCCGCGAGCCCGCGCGATGCCGCGCGGCTCCTAGTCGTGCGGCCGGGCGCGGCGCTCGAAGACCGGCACGTTCGCGACCTGCCTGAGCTGCTCCGCCCCGGCGATACGCTGGTCTTCAACGACACCAAGGTGATCCCGGGGCAGCTTCGCGGCAGACGCGAGCGCGACGGGCATGTGGCCAACATCGTCGTCACGTTGATCGAGCGGATCGACGACGCGGACTGGTGGGCGCTCGCCAAGCCCGGAAAGCGGCTCTCGGTCGGCGATCGCATCCGCTTCGGGCATGAGCAGCGCGTCTGCCTGCTCGGCTCGCTCGAAGCGACGGTGATGACGAAAGCGCCGGACGGGCGCGTGCGCCTCGCCTTCGAGTTCCACGGGGCCTACCTCGACGAGGCGATCGAAGCGCTCGGCGACGCGCCGCTGCCGCCCTACATCGCGCAGCGACGGGCGGCCGACGACCAGGATCTTTCCGACTACCAGACCGTCTATGCCGCGCACGAAGGCGCGGTCGCCGCGCCGACCGCCGGCCTGCATTTCACGCCGCGGCTGCTTGAGCGCTTGAAGGATTCGGGGATCGGGCGAGAGTTTGTCACGCTGCATGTCGGGCCGGGGACCTTCCTGCCGGTCAAGGTCGGCGACACGGCCGGCCATCGGATGCATCCCGAGCGCGGCACGCTCGACGCGGAGACGGCGGAGCGGCTCAACGCCGTGCGCAGGAATGGCGGGCGCATCGTCGCGGTCGGGACGACGGCCCTTAGGCTACTTGAATCCGCCGCCGACGAGGAGGGTACGATCCATCCGTTCGACGCAGCGACAAACATCTTCATTACGCCCGGCTACCGCTTCCGGGCAGTCGATCTGCTGATGACGAATTTCCACCTGCCGCGCTCGACCCTCTTCATGCTGGTCGCGGCGTTCTCCGGCCTCGACACGATGCGGCGCGCCTACGCGCATGCGATCGAACTCCGGTTATCGCTTCTATTCCTACGGCGACGCCTCGCTGCTCTATCCCGAAGCGGCCGCGTGAGCGGCTTCCCCTTCACCATCGCCGCAACCGACGGCGCCGCGCGCTGCGGCCGGCTCTCCACGCCTCGCGGAGAAATCCGCACGCCGGCCTTCATGCCGGTTGGCACGCAGGCGACGGTGAAGACGATGTATCCGGAGCAGGTGAGGGCGCTCGGAGCCGACATCGTGCTCGGCAACACCTACCATCTCATGCTCAGGCCGGGCGCGGAGCGGGTGGCGCGGCTTGGGGGCCTGCACGACTTCATGTGCTGGCCCTATCCGATCCTGACGGATTCCGGCGGCTTCCAGGTCATGTCGCTTGCGAACCTCCGCAAAGTCGACGCCGACGGCGTGAGCTTCCGCTCGCATATCGACGGCTCGGAGCACCGGCTGACGCCGGAGCGCTCGATCGGGATCCAGCTCCTGCTCGATTCCGACATCGTGATGCAGCTCGACGAGTGCATCGCGCTTCCTGCGACGCCCGAGGAGATCGAGCGCGCGATGCGCCTGTCGCTTGCTTGGGGCGAGCGCTCGAAAAATGCGTTCGGCGCGGCGGAAGGAAAGGCGCTGTTCGGCATCGTGCAAGGCGGCGACATTCCAGCGCTTCGCCTTCAGTCGGCGGAAGGCCTCGTTCAGATCGGCTTCGACGGCTACGCCGTCGGCGGGCTCGCGGTCGGCGAGCCGCAGGCGACGATGCTGAAGATCCTCGATGAGACGGCGCCAGCGCTCCCCTCGGACAAGCCGCGCTACCTGATGGGCGTCGGCACGCCCGATGACATCCTGCAAAGCGTCGCGCGCGGCATCGACATGTTCGATTGCGTGTTGCCGACTCGTGCGGGGCGTCACGGGCTGGCCTATACGCGCTTCGGCAAGCTCAACATGAAGAATGCGCGCCACGCCGACGACAAAGCACCGATCGACGCGGAGAGCGCCTGCCCGGCGGCGCGCGACTATTCGCGCGGCTACATCCATCACCTGGTGAAGGCGGGCGAGGCGCTCGGCGCCATGCTGCTGACCTGGAACAACCTCGCCTACTATCAAACGCTCATGGCCGCAGCGCGCGCGGCGATCACCGCGGGCCGATATGCCGACCATGTGGCGGAGACGACGACGGCCTGGGAGCGCACCGAAGAGGCGGCTTAGAGTTGCGCGGGCTTCCATTTTGTCGCGCCGGAAGCGGCGTTTGAACGCCAAACGGCGAATTATGCGGGGAAAAGCGCACCTCAGCAGTAGCCTTTGCCTGGTTTCCCTCCCCAAAACCGCCGAATTTCGCCACCATCACATTCGTTACATGCCGCGCAAATCGGAACCGGATGTCAATTCGCTGAGTTCCGGCTTAAGATTGCGCGCTATCCGGCGGTAGCCGGCACAAACCAGAAGGTGGGACCATGCTTAGAAAGATCGCGCTCGCGAGCGTTGCGGCGCTTACCCTTGCAGCTTGCTCAGCGCACGACCAGCGCGTGGGAACTGGAGCGGGGCTTGGCGCCGGCGCCGGCGCTATTACCGGCGCGCTGATCACGGGCAATGTCAGGGGCGCGGCGCTCGGCGCGGCGGCGGGTGCCGCGGCCGGGGCCATCATCGGTCATGTCACCGACCGCCCGGGCTATTGCTACGCACGCGACCCACAGGGAAACACCGTCGTCATCCAGTGCCCGTCGGGCTACTGAGCTTCCGGTATCTCGGGTAAAGAAGGCGCTGTCGGACACTGCCCGACGGCGCCTGCTTGAGCGGCGGCTAGGAAGCAGGGGCTTCTTCCACGGCCTTCGCCGCCTCGATAAAGGCTCGCGCCAGAGTCTTCGGGCGCCTGCGCACCGACAACTCCGTAGCGGTTCGCAAGGATGAAGGTCGGCACGCCGGTCACGCCGATCCGCTGCGCCGAAGCGATATCGGCGGAGACTTCCTCGCGATCCTCATCGGAGGCAAGACGCGCCGCGACGCGCGCGCCGTCCATGCCGACGCCCGCGGCAATCTTCCCCAGCACGTCATGGTTGCCGATGTCGCGGCCCTCAAGGAAGTAGGCGCGGAAGAGAGCGTCGACGACGGCCTCCTGATGCCCGTCCTCTGCCGCCCAGCGGACCAAGCGATGCGCGTCGAGCGTGTTCGGCGAGACCTCGATCTTGTCGAAGGCGAAGTCGATCCCTTCCCGCGCGCCGGCAGCGGCGACGTTCTCGTGTAGCGCCGCAATTCGCTCAGGTGTGCCGAACTTCGCCTCAAGATAGTCGCGCCGGCTCTTGCCTTCGGGCGGAATCGTCGGATCGAGCTGAAACGGATGCCAGCGCACGGCGACCGGGACCTCGGACATCGCGATTGCTTTCTCCAGCCGCCGCTTGCCGATGAAGCACCAGGGACAGACGACGTCTGAAACGACGTCAATCACGAGCGGCTTCAGATTGGTTGCAACGTTCATTCCGCGGCCCACCAGGTTGTCGGCTCTTCACCGTAGAGCGAGGCTTTGTCGGGATGCTTCACGCGCGTCCAGCGCGCCACCCAGTCCTCGTCGGAGTGGAACAGCGGCAGGACGTAGAATCCGGAGATCAGCACCCGGTCGAGCGCACGCGCCGCGGCGATGAAATCCTCCTGGGACTTCGCGGAGATAAGCGCCTGCAGCATGGCATCAAGGGCCGGGCTCGACGCTCCCGCAAAATTGAAGCTGCCTTCGGTCTTCGCGCTGTCGGAGGACCAGCGGAAGAGCTGCTCGTTCCCGGGCGACAGCGATGCGGTGTAGGTGAACTGCATCATGTCGAAGTCGAAGCCCTTCTGGCGCTCGTGGTCCTGCGCGGAGTCCACCAGCCGGACGTTCAGCGTGATGCCTGCGAGTCCCAGCCAACGCTGATAGGCGAGGGCGATCCGCTCCTGATCGCGGGTCTGCGCCAGGAACTCCAGCGTCAGCGGCTCGCCGCTCGCGGCGTTCACCATCTTGCCGCCGCGCAGCTCGTAGCCCGCCGCCTTCAGAAGCGCGACGCCTTTGCCGAGCATCCCGCGATCCTGACCCGAGCCGTCGCTCTTCGGCGGCTGATAGGTGCCGTCCATCACGTCGGCGCGGACAGCATCGGGGAAGGGCGCAAGCAGCGCCTTCTCCGCGTCGTCCGCAGGTCGCCCGAGCGCGGAGAGGTCGGAGCCCTGGAAGTAGCTGCCGGTGCGTTGATAGAGGTTGAAATAGAGATTGCGGTTCAGCCATTCGAAATCGAGGAAGTAGGTCAGCGCCTCGCGCACTTTGGGGTCGGAGAGCTGCGGGCGCCGCGTATTGAAGACGAAGCCGTTCATGCCTTTCGGCAGGCCCGTCGTGAAGCGATCGAGGACGACGCGGCCGTCCTTCACCGCCGGGAAGTCGTAGCCCGACGCCCAGCGCGCCGGGTCCGTCTCGACGAGCGTGTCGAAGAGGCCCTTCTTGAAGGCCTCGAAATAGCTGTTGGTGTCGCGGTAATACTCGACGCGGATCTCGTCGAAATTGTCGAAGCCGCGCTTGATCGGAAGGTCCTTGCCCCAATAATCGGGATTGCGCTTCAGCGTCACGGTGCGGCCGGGCGACACGTCGGAGATCGTATAGGGGCCGGAGCCGATCGGAATGTTGAGGCTGCTCTTGTCGAAGGTCTCCTGGTCGGTCGCGTGCTTCGGCAGGATCGGCATCAGCCCGATCAAAAGCGGGATCTCGCGGTCGCCGCCCTCCTTGAAGGTGAAGCGGATGGAGCGGTCGCCGGTCTTCTCGATCTTGGCGACCTTGTCGTACCAGGCTCGGTAGTTCGGCCGTCCCTTGGTGCCGAGAAGCTCCATGGAGAAGATGACGTCGTCGACCGTGAGGGGCACGCCATCGGAGAATTTCGCTTCGGGCCGCAGAGTGAACTCGATCCAGGAGCGGTCGTCCGGCACGTCCACGGACTCCGCCAGAAGGCCGTATAGGCTGAACGCCTCGTCGCGGTTCCTGACGAGAAGCGCTTCCCAGATATTGTTGCCCCAGACTGCGTCCCAAAGTCCGCGCGGCGCGGTGCCGTTTACGATCAGCGGGTTCAGGCTGTCGAAGGTGCCGACGCCCGCATAGGTCATGCGGCCGCCCTTTGGAGCGTCCGGATTGGCATAGGCGAGATGGTTGAAATCGGCGGGAAGCGCAGGCTCCCCGTGCATCGCGATGCCGTGTTGTCCTGCTGCCTGGCAGGCTGCGGCGAAGATGGCGAATCCCAACGCGAGAAGGAATCGCACTCCAAAGCGCCAAACGCCGGCCGGCCGACGCCTGCCGCAAACCTCTCGAATCAAAGTAGCTTTTCCCTATGCGCTCAGGCTAAGGTCTCACCTTGGCAGCGAAATGTGCCGGAAGTCTGCGACAATCTGGAATCTTTCGCAAATGCCAGCTATTGACTGCACCGACAGGGTCACTCTGTCGCCAAATTTCGTCGTCAGAGGGGCGATCCGCCGCCTGAACGGGCAGGGCATAACGAGGTTTTTCCCAATGAGTTTTTCGCGCACATTTTCCGGCCTGGCGCTCGCGGCGTCGCTGACGCTTGGTGCATTTCCGGCCGTAGCGCAGGATCAGCCTGCTGCTCCGGCGGCGGGTGCCGGCGCCGCGGACGCTTCGGCAGCGCAGGCGCCTGTGCCGCAGCCGGACTGGGAGAAGGTCTGCGGCAAGATCACCGACCAGCAGGAGTGCCACACCTCACGCAAGCGTCTGGCGGCGACCGGTCAGGCGATCGCGCAGTTCCTGGTGATCGAGCGCGCCGACAAGAAGCTTTTGCAGCTTGCGGTGCCGCCGGTGGCGCTCATCCAGCCGGGTGTGCAGGTAAAGATCGACAATTCCGAGCCGACCGGCGTGAAATACGTGGTCTGCACGCCGGGCGAATGTCTGGCACTCGGCGAGATCAACGATGACTTCATCGCCAAGCTCAAGAAGGGCAAGAGCGTCATCATCACCATGCTCAACCCACAGGGCAAGCCGGTGAATTTCGACATCAGCCTGGTCGGCTTCACCTCCGTATATGAAGGGGCCGGCATCAATCCCGAGGAAGCGCAGGCGCGTCAGCAGAAGCTCGAAGACGAGCTGAAGAAGAAAGCCGACGAAGCCCGTCAGCAGCTCCTGCAACTGCAGCAGCAGCAATCGAGCACGCAGTAGCGGGAGCGCGCACCGGCGCAGATCGAGAGGGCGCCGAAAGGCGCCCTTTTCAGTTCGGCTCGTCGCGCGTGCGGTAGATGCCCTTGTCGAAGCTCTCGAAGATGTCCCGGACCTGCGGATGCCGGACCGGCTCGCCGCTGTCGTCGGCCAGCAGATTCTGCTCCGAAACGTAGGCGACGTACTCGGTTTCCTCGTTCTCGGCGAGCAGGTGATAGAAGGGCTGGTCCTTCGACGGGCGGATTTCCTCGGGGATCGCCTGATACCATTCTTCGGAATTGGCGAAGATCGGATCCACGTCGAAGATGACGCCGCGGAACGGGAAAAAGCGGTGACGAACGACCTGGCCTACGCCGAATTTCGCTTGTCCGACCTTCATGTAATGAATTTTCGCCTTTCGGGCTGCCACAGGCAAGCCCAAACGCAGCACCTGGAACGCCTACTCCTTCCGCATAGCGCAATCTGTAACCGGCCGTACTGCTCGGGCTGAATGCTGCTAAGCTTAGCGCCGGTTGCATCGCGCGCCGGATATTTAGCCATGACAAATCTTGCCGATACCTCCGTTGCGGCTCCCGCGGCCGAAGAGCGCACGCGCGACAAGCGCTTCCTTTTCGGCCCGGTGGTCGACTTCCTGTGCCTTGGCGGAAGCTCGATCTTTCTGCTGCCGCTGATGTTCGTGCTGCCCGACACCGACTATCGCGCGCCGGTCGCGACCGCGATGCTGCTCATCGCGCATCTCGTCAATCACCCACACTTCGCCGCGTCCTACCAAATCTTCTACCGGGGGTTTGCGGAGAAGGCGTTCACGCCCGCACTCGGCCGAGCGATGCAGGCGCGCTATCTCTTCGCGGGGATCGTCGCTCCGGCGCTGCTCGTCGCTTTCGCCGTCATCGGCATTGGTCTCGGCGACGCACGGCTCCTCGGCTACGGGGGCAACATCATGGCGCTCTTCGTCGGCTGGCACTACGTGAAGCAGGGCTACGGCATGCTGATGGTCGACGCGGCGCTGAAGCGGAGGTTCTTCAAGGCGCCGGAGAAGAAGGTGTTCCTCGTCAACAGTTACGTCGTGTGGATCTACGCCTGGCTCAGCATCAACCATGCGGTCAGCACACAGCAGCTTTGGGGGCTTCGGTACCTGCACCTTCGCGGTACCCGCCCCGATCGTAGCGGCCGCCGGGCTTGTTGCGATTGCATGCGGGCTCGTCTCGCTCTGGATCCTCGTTTCCCGCTGGCGAAGCGGCGCCGGGCTGCCGATCAACGGCGTGCTCGCCTACGCGATCAGCATCTATCTCTGGATTCTCTTCGTGCAGATCGACCCGCTCTGGCTGCTCGTCGTGCCGGCGCTCCACTCGCTGCAATACCTGACTGTCGTCTGGCGCTACGAGCTGAATTACGAAAGAGGAAAGAACGGCGCGCACGGACCGCCCGATCTTTCGCTCGTCGAGCGCATCTTCGGGCGACGCTATGTGGAGGGCATGGCGCTCTTCGTCGCGACCGCGCTCCTGCTCGGCTATCTCGGCTTCTGGGGCGTGCCGATGTTCCTCAACTCCTTCGTTCCCTACGAGAAGGAAGCGTTCGGCGGCACGATGTTCCTGTTCCTCTTCTGGATCTTCATCAACGTCCACCACTACTTCCTGGACAACGTGATGTGGCGGCGGGAGAACCCCGACACGAAGCGCTATCTCTTCGACTGAGCCGCGCGTCCGGCGCCCTCGATCGCCATTCCCCGCCGCATCAAGGCGCGGCGCAGCACCGGCACCGATGACGCCGCAGCGAGGCTTAAGCCGCGCGCGATCTGCACGGGCAGGAAGTCGGTCAGCAAGGAGCGATTGAGAAGATCGACGGCGAGCGTGCGTGTGCGCACGTCCTCCTGCCTCGCTTCATGATAAGCCTTGAGCGCGGCCGGCGAGCCCGGATCGGTCGGGTGACGCACTAGCATGTGCATGAGACCGCGGACGTCGCGGAAGCCGAGGTTCAGCCCTTGCGCGCCTATCGGCGGGAAGAGATGCGCCGCTTCTCCCACAAGCACGATGCGCCGCGCGGCGAAGCGTTCGGCAAGCGCCGCGCTCAACGGAAAGACCGCAGGCTTGCTGTCGAGCCGCATGGCGCCGTGGATCGCATGCGCGCGCTTTTCGGCCTCCACCGAGAACTCGGCGTCGGATAGGCCGAGCGCCCATTCCGTCCGCTCCGGCCTGTCGACCCAGACGAGGCTGACGCGATTGCCTTCAAGCGGCACCAGCGTGAACGGGCCATGCTCCGTGTGAAACTCGGTCGAGACGCCCTGATGCGGAAACTGGATGGCGAGCGTCGCGACCAGCGCCGACTGGCGGTAACCCCAGCTCTTCACGCGAATGCCGGCGGCCTCACGGGCGAGAGAGCGGGCGCCGTCAGCGGCGACGACGAGACGGGCCGCGAAGCTTTCACCGGCTGCCGAAAGCAGCGCTTCATCGTCACCCGGCGTAACCGTCTCGACCGCGGCCGAGACAAGCGTCAGCCCGTCTGTCGATTCGGCATGGCGGCGAAGCGCGTCGACCAGATTGCCGTTCGGAACGTTGTAGCCGAAGGCGGGGAGGCCGACCTCGGAGGCGTGGAAATCCGCCTCGGGCGCGCGGATCAGGCGCGCGGTGGCATCGACCAGCCGGATCGCCTGGATCGGGGCCGCGCGCTCCGCAAGCGCCGGCCAGACGCCGAGATCGGTAAGAAAATCGATCGAGCCGCCAAGCAGCGCCGCCGTGCGGCCGGGCGGAAACGTTGCCGGTGGCGCGAAAAGAACCGTGCTTCGGCCGGCTTTCCGCGCCGCAAGGGCCGCGGCAATGCCCGCGGCGCCGCCGCCCACCACCGCCACTTCGAAGCGCGCCATATCAGGTCGATCCATTCCCAGAAGATGGCCCCGCCGCGCTCCGCCGGCAATGCGGCCGAGGGCCTCGCTTCGGGCCAATTTCGACAAGCCCAAGCGCGGGGCTTGCGCCGCGCCCAGCGGATCGGCATGAAAAGCCACCGGGGGATGCTGGCCAGCGGCGCATCGAGGGCAGAGACCCGGGGCCCGAACGGTGCGCCGAAGGGATGTCGTTCGAGGTGAATTTGGGGCCGCGGCATCTCTTCGCAATCCACCTCCTGACCGCGAGCGGGGCGGCCTTCGCGCTCCTCGCAATCATGGCGATCGCCGACCGGAAATGGACGGAAGCTTTCGTCTGGCTTGGGATCGCGCTGTTCGTGGACGGTATCGACGGCCCGATCGCACGCCGTTACCGGGTGCGCGAGCGGCTCCCGAAGTGGGACGGCGCCGCGCTCGACTTTGTCATCGACTATGCGACCTACGTCTTCGCGCCCGCCGTCGTGATCGCGCGCGCTTTGGCACTGCCGCCGCTCGTCGGCGCGGCGTGCGGCATGCTGATCGCCGTCACCGGCGCGCTCTATTTCGCCGACACGCGCATGAAGGCGCCCGACAATTCGTTTCGTGGCTTTCCGGCGGTGTGGAACATGGCGGCCTTCGCACTCTACGCCTTCCTCCCGCCGCCGCCGGTCACCGTCGCCATCGTGATCCTGTTCTCGGTGCTCACCTTCCTGCCGGTGAATTTCGTCCACCCGATCCGCGTTATCCGCTGGCGTGGACTGACGCTTTCGGTGCTCGTGGTCTGGCTCGTGACGGGGATCTGGCTGCTCGTGACGGACTTCACTGCGCCGCTTCCGGTCAAGCTCGCGCTCCTCGCGGCCACGGTCTATCTGCTCAGCGTCGCCGCCGTGCAGCAATATCTGAAACCGGCCTGAGGCCTAACCGGCGATGCTGGAACTCCTGACCCGCCCGGATGTCTGGGCAGCGTTCGTCACGCTCTCCGTGATGGAGGTCGTGCTCGGCGTCGACAACGTCATCTTCATCTCCATCCTCGTGGGCAAGCTCGCGGAGCCGGCAGCGACGCGGGCGCGCCAGATCGGACTCCTGCTGGCGCTGGTGTTCCGCATCCTCCTGCTGCTTGCGATCACCTGGATCATCGGGCTCGTCGTTCCCGTCTTCACGCTGCCCTTCGACCTCGCCAGCCCTGACGGCCATGCCGTGTTCGATCCAGAGATATCGTGGCGCGACATCATTCTGATCGGCGGCGGCCTTTTCCTCATCGTCAAAGGCACGCGCGAGATCCACGGCGAGATCGAGCACGAGGAGACATCGGAGTCGCGGGGGGCGGCCGGCAGTTTCGTCGCGGTCGTCGCACAGCTTGTCATCATCGACATGGTGTTCTCGATCGATTCCATCCTGACCGCCGTCGGCATGGTCGACGACGTGGAAGTGATGATCGCCGCGGTAATCGTGGCGATCAGTCTGATGTACGTCGCGTCGGGCCCGATCGCCGACTTCATCAAACGCAACCCGACTACGAAAATGCTGGCGCTCGCCTTTCTGCTCCTGATCGGCGTCGCACTGATCGCCGACGGGCTCGGATTCCATATCCCGAGGGCTTACATCTACTTCGCCATGGCGTTCGCAGCGCTGGTGGAAATGTTCAACGTGCTGGCCCGGCGCGGCCGGCGGAAGGCAAGCTGAGAGGCAAGATGGTCAAGGCAATCGTCGTTCACGAGGCGGGCGGTCCGGAAGTCATGAAGTGGGAGGACGTGGAGATCGGCGCGCCGGGCCCCGGCGAGGCGCGCGTGAAGCACGCCGCGATCGGGCTCAACTTCGTCGATGTCTACAACCGATCCGGCCTCTACAAGCCACCCGGCGGACTTCCCTTCACGCCGGGCGCGGAGGGCGCCGGGACGGTCGTCGCCGTCGGTCCGGGCGTCGCCAACGTCGCTCCCGGCGACCGCGTCACCTATGCCGGCCCCCAGGGCTCCTATGCCGAAGAGCGGCTGATCCCCGCCGACCAGCTGGTCAAGATCCCGGCCTCTGTCGACTTCAAGACCGCAGCGGCGATGACGCTCAAGGGTCTCACGGTCCAATATCTGCTGCGCCAGACATTCAAGGTGGAGAAGGGGCATACGATCCTCTTCCACGCCGCGGCGGGGGGCGTTGGCCTGATTGCGGGGCAGTGGGCCAACCACCTCGGCGCGACGGTCATCGGCACGGTCGGCTCGGAGGAGAAAGCGGAACTCGCCCGTGCGCACGGCTACCACCATGTCATCAATTACAGGACCGAGAACTTCGTGGAGCGCGTTGCCGAGATCACCAAGGGCGCGAAATGCGACGTGGTCTACGATTCCGTCGGGCGCGACACGTTTCCGGGCTCGCTCGACTGCCTGAAGCCGCTCGGGATGTGGGCGCTCTTCGGCCAGTCTTCCGGCACCATCCAGAACTTCGATCTGAACATCCTGGCGCAGAAGGGGTCGCTGTACTGCACGCGCCCGACCCTTTTCACCTACGCCGCGAAGCGTGAAGCGCTGGAAAAGATGGCGGCGGAGCTGGTCGATGTCGTGGCCAAGGGAATCGTGAAGGTCGAGGTAAAGCAGGAATTCCCGCTCGCCGAGGCCGCCGACGCGCATCGCGCGCTGGAGGGACGGCAGACGACCGGCGCGACCGTTCTGGTCCCCTGACTATACCGGCGAAGGGCCGGCGTTTCGCTCAGGCCTTCAGGCGATAGCCGGTCCTGAATATCCAGATGACAATCGCCATGCACGCGGCGAGGAAGACGAACGTCATCGCAAGGCTGGTGCCGACGCTCACGTCGCCGGCGCCATAGAAGCTCCAGCGAAAGCCGCTCACCAGATAGACTACCGGGTTGAACAGCGTCACCGTTTGCCAGAACGGCGGCAGCATATGGATCGAATAGAAGCTGCCGCCGAGGAACGTGAGCGGGGTGACGACGAGCAGCGGAATGACCTGCAGCTTCTCGAAGCCGTCAGCCCAGATTCCGATGATGAAGCCGAACAGGCTGAAGGTGACAGCCGTCAGCACCATGAATCCGAGCATGACGATCGGATGCGCGATGTGGAGGGACACGAACAGGCTCGCGGTAACGAGCATGATGAGCCCGAGGATGACCGACTTCGTCGCCGCGGCTCCGACGAAGCCGAGGACAATCTCGACAGGCGAGACCGGTGCGGAAAAGATCTCGTAGGTCGTACCGATGAATTTCGGGAAATAGATGCCCGATGAGGCATTGGAGATCGACTGCGTCAGCAGCGACAGCATGATCAGGCCGGGCACGATGAAGGCCCCGTAGCTCACGCCATCGACATCGGTGATGCGCGAGCCGATCGCCGATCCGAAGACCACGAAATAAAGCGAGGTGGTGATGACCGGCGCAACGATGCTCTGCAGCAGCGTACGACGCGTGCGCGCCATCTCGTTGGAATAGATCGTGCTGACGGCCCGGAAGTTCATTGCTGCTCCTGGACCAGGCTGACGAAGATCTCTTCCAGCGAGCTTTGCTTGGTGTCGATGTCGCGGAAGGTGATGCCCTCGGCACGCAGATCGTTCAGCAGCCGGGTGATCCCGGTGCGCTCACCGCGCGTGTCGTAGGAGTAGACGAGGTCGCGTCCGTCGGCGGCGAGCTCAAGACGGTGAGAGGCGAGGGCGGAGGGAAGCGCGTCGAGCTTATTGTGAAGGTGCAGCGTCAGCTGCTTGCTGCCGAGCTTGCGCATGAGCTCGGTCTTGTCTTCGACGAGGATGATCTCGCCCTTGTTGATGACGCCGATCCGGTCCGCCATCTCTTCGGCCTCGTCGATGTAGTGGGTCGTCAGAATGATGGTGACGCCGGCCTCGCGCATCTCGCGCACCATCCGCCACATATCCTTGCGAAGCTCCACGTCGACGCCGGCGGTGGGCTCATCGAGAAAAAGGATCTGGGGCTGGTGCGCCAGCGCTTTGGCAATCAGAACGCGGCGCTTCATCCCGCCAGAGAGCGTAACGATCTTGGAATCCTTCTTGTCCCAGAGAGACAGGTCCTTCAGCACCTTCTCGACATAGGCGGGGTCCTTGGGCTTGCCGAAGAGACCGCGGCTGAACGAGACGGTCGCCCAGACCGACACGAAGGCATCGGTCGTCAGCTCCTGCGGCACCAACCCGATCATCGAGCGCGTCGCGCGATAGTCGGAGACGATGTCGCGACCATCCACCGTGACCCGGCCGGAGGTCGCCGTCACGATCCCGCAGATGATGCCGATCAGGGTGGTCTTTCCGGCGCCGTTCGGTCCAAGCAGCCCGAATATCTCGCCGGGCCGGACCTCGAGGTCGATGTTCTTCAGCGCCTCAAAGCCGCTGGCATAAGTCTTGGACAGGCCTTGGACGGATATGATCGGCTGCATGCAAGCGACGGTGGTGATTTCAAGGGCTGACGCACCGGCGACAGAGCCGAGGCGAAGGCTGGATATAGGCCGTGCGAACGGGTTTTGCGACCTGAGGCATGCGCAATCGCGGCCGGTCGCGGAAGGGCGTGCCAGAATCCCGCCCGATGTGTCCTAAATGCCTACCAACCGTCCACAACCGCACGTCTTTTGGGCTGGCGCGTTTCTTGTGCACTGCCTAACCTGACCGGCGGGGAAGGGTGGGCATGGATCAGGCAAGCT
Organism: uncultured Alphaproteobacteria bacterium; assembly: GCA_963805325.1. Classification (GTDB taxonomy): domain Bacteria; phylum Pseudomonadota; class Alphaproteobacteria; order Rhizobiales; family Afifellaceae; genus DASWJZ01. The sequence continues at coordinate 299,488 of CAWDTS010000002.1, forward strand.
CCGATACGGTCACCGGCCAGCATACGGCGCCGCTGCTGGCGATCGAGAGGATCACCAAGCGTTTCGGGCCGCTCACGGCCAACGATCACATCAGCCTCGAAATCCGCCACGGTGAAGTGCACGCCCTGCTTGGCGAGAACGGCGCCGGCAAGTCGACGCTGGTCAAGATGCTCTATGGCTCGCTGGCGCCGGACGAGGGGTCGATCCTCTGGGAGGGCGAGCCGGTCGCGATCACCAGCCCGGCGGAGGCACGCCGGCTCGGCATCGGCATGGTGTTCCAGCATTTCTCGCTGTTCGAGGCGCTGACGGTGGCGGAGAACATCGCGCTGGCGCTGCCGCCGCGCGGCCGCCGTGAGCTTTCAGACACGATCCGCAAAGTCTCGCGCGAATACGGCCTGCCGCTCGATCCGGATGCAGGCATCGCCGACCTTTCGGTCGGCGAGCGCCAACGCGTGGAGATCGTCCGCTGCCTGCTGCAACAGCCGCGCCTCATCATCATGGATGAGCCGACCTCGGTGCTGACGCCCCAGGAGGTCGACCTTCTCTTCGTGACCCTCCGGCGGCTCTCGTCGGAGGGCGTCGCGCTGCTTTACATCACGCACCGGCTCTCCGAAGTCCTGGCGCTCGCCAACCGCGCGACGATCCTCCGGCGCGGCAAGCTCGTCGGCACCGCCGACCCGAAAAAGGAGAGCGCCAAGAGCCTCGCCAACATGATGGTCGGCGCCGAGGTCGGCGGGATCGAGCGCGAGAAGCGGCCGGAGACGGAGATCAAGCCGCGTCTCGTCCTGAACAAACTGTCGCTTCCGGCCGACAATCCCTTCGCGACCGCGCTCGTCGACGTCGACCTCACCGTCCATGCCGGCGAAGTTGTCGGGATCGCAGGCGTCGCTGGCAACGGGCAGCCGGAATTCTTCGATGCGATCTCCGGTGAGCGGCTGGTTGCGGACGCGGGCATGATCTCGATCGACGGGCTGCCGGTGGGCCGGCGCGGCGTCAACGAGCGGCGCCGCATGGGCGCCGCCTTCGTGCCGGAAGAGCGCATCGGGCACGGTGCCGTGCCGGGCCTCCGCCTGTCGGAAAACGTGGTGCTGACGCGGCATGGCACGGGCGAAGAGATCGCGCGCGCCTACGTTTTGAACCGCGGCGCGGCACGCGCCGTGGAGGAACGCGTCGGCGAGCGCTTCGACGTGCGCCGCTCCGGTCCCGATCCGAAGGCGAGCGCGCTCTCCGGCGGTAATCTGCAGAAATTCATCATGGGCCGCGAGATCGACCGCGTGCCCGGCGTTCTGGTCGTCAATCAACCCACATGGGGCGTCGACGCGGGCGCCGCGCGCACGATCCGCCAGGCGCTGGTGGACCTCGCGCGAGCCGGCTCAGCCGTGCTGATGATCAGCCAGGACCTCGACGAGATTTTCGAGATTGCCGACCGCATCGCGGTGCTTTCAGAGGGGCATCTCTCGCCCGCCTATCCGGCCGAGACGATGACTGCCGACAAGATCGGTCTTCTGATGGGCGGCATTCACGACGAGCACGCCGGCGTCGCACCGGGGGAGGCGCATCATGCGGCTTGAGCTTGTCCGCCGACCCGAGCCGTCGACTGCGATGACGCTGCTTTCGCCGCTGATCGCGGTTGCGCTCACCGTGGCGACCGGCTTCGTCATCTTCACCATCTACGGCGTCAACCCGTTCGAAGCGCTCTACGTCTTCTTCGTCGAGCCGCTCACGGCGCAATGGTCGCTTGAGGATCTTGTCGTCAAGGCGACGCCGATCATCCTGATCGCGATCGGGCTTTCATTCTGCTACCTCTCCAACACCTGGAACATCGGCGCGGAAGGGCAGCTCGTCGCCGGCGCAATCTTCGGCGCGATCCCCCCGATCTTCTTTCCCGATTGGCACGGGCCACTGATCCTGCCGGTGATGCTGATCCTCGGCATTCTCGGCGGCATGGCCTACGCGGCGATACCGGCGCTGCTCAAGATACGCTTCGGCGCGAACGAGATCCTGACGAGCCTGATGCTCGTCTACGTCGCGCAACTCGCCGTCGACTATCTGGCACGCGGCCCCTGGCGCAATCCGGAGGGCCATAATTTTCCCGACAGCCGGCCCTTCGACGACGGACAGCTTCTGCCGACCCTTTTCGGCACGAACGTCAGGCTCAGCATCGTCTTCGTCATCATCGCCGTGCTCGTCGTCGGCTTCCTGATGCGCAACACGCTGACTGGTTTCCAGGTGCGCGTCATCGGGCAAGCACCGCGCGCCGGGGCGTTCGCCGGCTTCAGCCGTAACAGGATGGTGCTGATCGCCTTCCTGATCTCCGGCGGGCTCGCCGGGCTCGCCGGCATCTGCGAGGTTGCGGGCCCAATCGGGATGCTCAGGGTCAGCGTCTCGCCCGGCTACGGCTTCACGGCGATCATCGTGGCGTTCCTCGGGCGCCTCAATCCGTACGGCATCCTGATCGCCGGGTTCGTGCTGGCGCTGACGTTCCTGGGCGGGGAGGGGGCGCAGATCGACCTTGGCCTGCCGGAGCAGATGACGCGGGTCTTCCAGGGTCTGCTTCTCTTCTACGTGCTTGCCTGCGACACCTTCATCATCTACCGGGCGCGCATCCATCGCGCTCCGGCTGCAGCAGCCGCGGAGGCCGCCCATGGAAATGGCTGAGGGCATCCTCCTCACCATCATCACCGCGGCGACGCCGCTGCTTCTTGCCGCGCTCGGCGAGCTCGTGTCGGAGCGCTCCGGCGTGCTGAACCTCGGGGTCGAGGGGATGATGGCGGTCGGCGCGGTATGCGGCTTCGCCGTGGCCTACGAGACCGGCTATCCGGTGCTTGGTATTCTGACGTCAATCGTCGCCGGCGCGGTCATTGCTTCGCTGTTCGCCGTGGTGACGCTGATCTTCGTGGCCAATCAGGTCGCCTCCGGCCTGGCGCTGACGCTTTTCGGCCTCGGGCTCTCCGGACTGATCGGCGAGGCCTATGTCGGCCAGCCTGGAGTCGGGCTCGGAAATCTCCACATCCCGGGACTTTCCGACCTGCCAATCGTGGGCAAGCTCATCTTCGGGCTCGACCCGATCTCCTATATCGCCGTGGCGCTCGCCATCGCGGTGTGGCTGTTCCTCTTCAGGAGCCGTGCCGGGCTGGTGCTCCGCGCGGTCGGCGACAACCACGTCTCCGCCCATGCGCTCGGCTATGGCGTGATCAAGGTGCGCTTCCTGGCGGTGCTCTTCGGCGGTGCCTGTGCGGGGCTTGCCGGCGGCTATCTGTCGCTTGTCTATACGCCGCAATGGGCACAATCGATGACGGCGGGGCGCGGCTGGATCGCGCTGGCGCTCGTCGTCTTCGCGACCTGGCTGCCGGGGCGGCTGGTGCTCGGCGCGCTCCTCTTCGGCGCGGTGTCGATCCTGCAACTCCACGCCCAGGCCTTCGGCGTCGGCATTCCCTCGCAATTCCTGTCGATGCTGCCCTATCTGACCACGGTGCTTGTTCTGGTCATCATCTCGCGCAACCGGACATTGCTCAGGGTCAACACGCCGGCCTGTCTCGGCCAAGCTTTCGTGCCGGACCGCTGATGGGCTAGGGTTCTCAGGAACAGCGCCGCCGGCGGTCGGTGGCGCGGCTTTTGCTTCGTTCGACCGCAAGACCGGTTTCTAACGGACAGGGAGACAAATATGCGTAAGACGATCGCCGCAGTCGGCGCAGCATTGGCGCTTGCTCTCGCCACAGGCGGAGCGCAGGCCGCCGACAAAGCGAAGGTGTGCTTCGTCTATGTCGGGCCGCACAATGACGGCGGCTACAGCGAGGGCCACGACAAGGGCCGCCAGTATCTGCAAGAGCAGTTGGGCGATCAGGTCGAGACCTCGTACGTGGAAAACGTGCCGGAAGGCCCGGACGCCGAACGCGCCATCGAGCGCCTCGCCCGCTCCGGTTGTGGCCTGATCTTCACCACCTCCTTCGGCTTCATGGACCCGACGATCAAGGTCGCGGGGAAATTCCCCGACGTGAAGTTCGAGCATGCGACCGGCTTCAAGACCGCGCCGAACGTGACGACTTACAACGCCCGCTTCTATGAGGGCCGCTACATCATTGGCCAGATCGCCGCGAAAGTTTCAAAGACCGGCGTCGCCGGCTACATCGTGTCGTTCCCGATCCCCGAAGTGGTCATGGGCATCAACGCCTTCATGCTCGGGGCGCAGTCGGTCAATCCCGACTTCAAGATCAAGATCGTGTGGGTGAACTCGTGGTTCGATCCGGCCAAGGAGGCCGACGCTGCGAAGGCTCTCTTCGACCAGGGCGCCGACATCATCACGCAGCACACTGACAGCCCGGCGCCGCTGCAGATCGCAGAGGAACGCGGACTGCACGGCTTCGGTCAGGCGCATGACATGATCGACTTCGCGAAGAACGCGCAGCTCACCGCCATTGAGGACAATTGGGGGCCTTACTATGTGGAGCGGACCAAGGCCTTCCTCGACGGAACATGGGCGAGCCAGCAAAGCTGGGAAGGGCTCAAGGACAAGATGCTGGTGATGGCGCCCTACACCAATATGCCGGACGACGTTAAGGCGATGGCTGAGGACACAGAGGCTAAGATCATCTCCGGCGAGCTGCATCCCTTCCATGGGCCCATCATGAAGCAGGACGGCACCGAGCTCGTGCCGGCGGGTCAGAACGTCGATGACGGAACGCTTCTTGGCATGAACTTCTACGTAAAGGGCATCGACGACAGCATTCCGCAATAACGCCCATTCCAAATTTTCGAGGCCCGGCCGCTCACAGCAGCCGGGCCTTTCTCTTTGCGCCGGACACGCGCGAGTGGGCTCTTCCGCGCTCCAGAGTGCACTTGCAGGTCGAATTCTGTTGCTATAATGTCACATCACTGCCAAGTGACTGACACGCTTGGCGGTTTCTTCTTGTGGTGTTGTGGACAGGCTGTGGATAAAGCATCCGCGGCGTGAGGGAAGTGTAGGAGCGTACGATGTCCGGTTCCCACGGCGACTTATTCGCCGAGATCGGCAAGCTGGTGCTTGCGATCAATCTCGGAAAGGCAATCGATCTCGATGCAACCGCAAAGGATCTCGCGGAGCGCTATCAGAATCTCGGCATCACCGAAGAGACGTTCGCGAAGGTTGTCACCCGTTCGATCGGAGCGGTTCGCCTTTCGGTCGAGGGCGCGGCACCGCGGCCGAGGCTGCTCGACCAAATCGCCTCCGCCGTCGAAGAGACGTCACCAGCGTTCGTAGCCGGGGACGCGGAAGCCGCAGTGCCGGCCGGCGGCGGACGCAGATTCGGGGGATGGAAGACGAAGGCTGGGGCCACGCAGGAAACCGGCACGACGCCGGCGAAGTCGCCGTTTCCCTCAGGTCTTCGCCTGGCGCTTCTCTCGTAGCGGGCCGCTCTCGAGGGGGCCCGGCGGAAAAGGCGCTTCCGCCGCCGACGGACTTAGCCGACGATCTCGTCTGCCTTGAAGAAGAAGGCGATCTCCTCCTTCGCGGTCTCCGGCGCGTCGGAGCCGTGCACGGAGTTCTCGCCGACAGAGAGCGCAAACTCCTTGCGGATGGTGCCGGGCGCGGCGTCTTTGGGATTGGTCGCGCCCATCACTTCGCGGTTCTTGGCTACGGCGTTCTCGCCTTCCAGCACCTGAACCACGACCGGCCCCGAAATCATGAAATCCACGAGTTCGCCGTAGAACGGGCGATCCTTGTGCACGGCATAGAAGCCTTCCGCCTGCTTGCGCGTCATGCGGATGCGGCGCTGGGCGACGACCCGGAGGCCCGCGCTCTCGAACTTGTCGATGATCTTGCCGGTCAGGTTCCGTGCGGTTGCGTCGGGTTTGATGATGGAGAAGGTGCGCTCGGTCGCCATAAGGTCCGTTCGATACTCGGTTGAAGGTTCCGGGCTTATAGGGGCGGGAACGCCAATCCGGCAAGCCGGGCGGTTCCCCGGGCGATCTCCCACCGTCATCACGTCGTCACCGGACGCGCTTTATCGGCTCCGACATTCCATTCCCAAACGAGGAGGGCCGAAGCCATGCGCAGGATGCTTGTCGCCGCTGTGTCGCTTGCCGCGACATCTACGCTCCACGCCGAGACGCTTACGATCTATGACGCCGCGCCGGGGCAGGAGGCGCTCAGCCTCGAGCGCTATCAGTCGCCAGTACCCGGCTCCAAGGCGCTCGATCTCGACGTCGGCATCGGCTCGGCCGCATTTCGCGATCCGAGCGGGCCGCCGAACACCTTCTACACCGCCTCCGACCGTGGACCGAACTTCACCTGCGACGACGCCGAGGACCTGATGAACGTGAAGGCGGACGAGATTTGTCCCGAGGCCGGAGGTCAGAAGGCGGGAAGCGGGCGCCTCTATCCGCTCCCCAGCTACAACGTCTCGATCTACCAGGTGACGCTCGACCCGGCGTCCAAGACCTTCACCGTCAGCAACGCGATCCCGCTCAAGACGCCGAAGGGCAATCCGGTCACCGGCCTCACCAACCCGCTCAAGGTTGCGAAGACCGACAAGCCGCGCGACGGCGCCGGCCAGCCGATCGCGCAGGACCCCAATGCCATCGATTCGGAAGGCCTCGTGAAGCTCCCCGACGGCCGCTTCTTCATCGGTGAGGAGAACGCGACGGGCATTGTCGAAATCTCCGCGGACGGCGTCATCACCCGCCGCTTCGTGCCGGCCGGCACCGAGCAGGATCTCGCCGCCGCGGACTATCCGATCTCCGGCACACTTCCGGCGATCCTCGCCAAGCGTCACTCCAACCGCGGCATCGAATCCCTGGCGCTCGGCGACGACGGCAAGACGCTCTACGCGATGGTGCAGAACCCGCTCGATAACCCCGACTCGAAAGCCTACGGCAAAGCCATCAACACCCGCTTCTTCAAGATCGAGGTCGGTGAAAGCGGCGGCGAGACAACGCTGTCGGTGGTGGGCGAATACGTCTATCAGTTCGACGACTGGCACAAATATGCCGACCTCGGCGCGACCGACGCCAAGGCCCCGTCTTCGCTTCGCGTCAGCGAGACGACCACTCTCGGCCACGAGCATTTCCTGGTCGACGAGCGCACCGACCAAATCGCCAAGCTGTTCGAGATCTCGCTCGACGGCGCGACCAACATCCTCGGCACGAAGTGGGACGATCCGGCGACCAGCCCGGCGCTCGAACAGACCGACGATCTCGCCTCGATCGACATTGTCCCGGTGACCAAGACGGAGCGGCTCGTAGCCTCGTCGCTCGAAGGTGCCAATCGACGCGCTATCCGGGCGAAGATCGAGGGCCTGTCGCTCACCGCTGACGGAAAGCTCTTCATGATCAACGACAACGACTTCGGCATCGACGGCGCTGCGAACCAGGTCGTCATCGTGGAGGATGCGGCAATCGGTCCGCGCTGAGCCTTACCGTTACGAATCCGGCCGGCGCTCCGGCGCCGACCGGCCTTCGATAAGAAGGGCCTATCGCCGCCAAAGGAAGTCGCTATTTGCCTTTATGTGGGCTCGCGGGCTATCCGACCGGAACAATTGCAAACGAGGAAGGCCCGTTCCATGGACACCAAGACTGACGAGAACGCGGGAAAATGCCCGTTCACCGGCAGCCGCAGACACTCGAACCGCGACTGGTGGCCGGAGCAGCTCGATATCCAGGTGCTGCATCACAATTCCCGCCTGTCCGACCCGATGGGCGAAGACTTCAACTACGCCGAGGCGTTCAAGAGCCTCGACCTGAACGCTGTCATCGCCGACCTCAAGGCGCTGATGACCAATTCGCAGGACTGGTGGCCGGCCGACTTCGGCCACTACGGGGGCCTGTTCATCCGCATGGCCTGGCACAGCGCCGGCACCTACCGCATCGCCGACGGCCGCGGCGGCGCGGGCGCCGGCCAGCAGCGCTTCGCGCCGCTCAACTCGCTGGCCGGACAACGTCAACCTCGACAAGGCGCGCCGGCTGCTCTGGCCGATCAAGCAGAAATACGGCCGCAAGATCTCCTGGGCCGACCTGATGATCCTCACCGGGAACGTCGCGCTGGAGACGATGGGCTTCAAGACGTTCGGCTTCGCCGGCGGCCGCGCCGACGTGTGGGAGCCGGAGGAACTCTACTGGGGTCCAGAAGGCACTTGGCTCGGCGATGAGCGCTACAGCGGCGAACGCGAGCTTGAGAACCCGCTCGCCGCGGTGCAGATGGGTCTGATCTACGTGAATCCGGAAGGCCCGAACGGCAAGCCGGACCCGGTCGCTGCCGCCCATGACATCCGCGAGACCTTCTTCCGCATGGCCATGAACGACGAGGAGACCGTTGCGTTGATCGCCGGCGGCCACTCCTTCGGCAAGACCCACGGCGCCGGCGACGCCTCGCTGGTCGGCCCCGACCCGGAGGCCGCGGCCATAGAGGACCAGGGCCTCGGCTGGAAGAGCCGGCACGGCTCCGGCTTCGGCGACGACACTATCGGCGGCGGTCCAGAAGTCACCTGGACGCAGACGCCGACCACGTGGAGCAACTACTTCTTCGACAATCTGTTCGGTTTTGAGTGGGAGCTGACGAAGAGCCCGGCCGGCGCGCTTCAGTGGGTGGCCAAGGATGCTCCGGAATCCGTGCCATACGCGCATGATCCGTCAAAGCACCGGCGTCCGACCATGCTGACGACGGACCTGTCGCTGCGCTTCGATCCCGAATACGAAAAGATTTCGCGCCGCTTCCACGAGAACTTTGACGAATTCGCGGATGCCTTCGCCCGTGCGTGGTTCAAGCTCACGCATCGCGACATGGGTCCGAAGGTGCGCTACCTCGGCCCGCTCGTGCCGAAGGAAGACCTTCCCTGGCAGGACCCGATCCCGGCGGTCGACCATGAGCTGGTCTCCGACAAAGACATCGCAGACCTGAAGGCGAAGATCCTCGCCTCCGGCCTCTCGGTGTCTGAGCTGGTCTCGACCGCCTGGGCGTCAGCTTCGACCTTCCGCGGCTCCGACAAGCGCGGCGGCGCCAACGGCGCGCGCATTCGCCTCGCGCCGCAGAAGGACTGGGACGTGAACCAGCCGGCTCAGCTGGCCAAGGTTCTTGCCAAACTCGAAGTGATTCAGAAGGCATTCAACGACGCGCAGACAGGCGGCAAGAAGGTTTCGCTCGCCGATCTGATCGTGCTCGGCGGCTCGTCCGCCGTCGAGAAGGCCGCGAAGGACGCCGGACACGACATCAAGGTACCTTTCACGCCAGGGCGAATGGATGCGTCGCAAGAGCAGACCGACGCCGCCTCCTTCGCCCCGCTCGAGCCGCGCGCTGACGGCTTCCGCAATTACCTGAGCGGGGCTCAGTTCATGATGCCAGAGGAAGCGCTCGTCGATCGGGCAAAGCTTCTGACACTGACGGGGCCGGAGATGACCGTGCTCGTCGGCGGCCTGCGCGTGCTCGGGGCGAATGCCGGCGAGTCCAAGCACGGCGTCTTCACCAAGACACCGGGGAAGCTGACGAACGATTTCTTCGTCAACCTTCTCACCATGGCCACCAAATGGGAGCCAACTTCCGACGGCACATACGAAGGCCGCGACCGCAGGACGAACGAGTTGAAGTGGACCGCCAAGCGGGTCGACCTGGTCTTCGGGTCGCACTCGCAGCTCCGCGCGTTTGCGGAGGTTTATGCGTGCGCGGACTCGGGCGGGAAGTTCGCGAAGGACTTCGCGGCCGCGTGGAACAAGGTGATGAACGCCGACCGCTTCGACCTTAGCGCCGACGAAGAGATGCTGCAGGCAGCTGAATAACGGTCCTCCCAAGCGACCGTGTGGGCCGCGGCGGCAACGCCGCGGCCTTCCTTTTCAGGCTGCAGCCTTGGTGCGCGATCCGAGGCCGTCATAAAGGGCGAGACATCGGCCGAACCAATGCGCGACCGGGTCGTCATCGGCGAGGATCTTGAGCGCGCTCGTCACCCGCGCCCACTGGAACGGGCCGAAGACGATGTAGTCGGCGAAGAGCGGGCCGTCGCCGCCGAGAAAGGGCTGCAGCGCGAACGTCTCGCGCAGCGGCTGCAGCGACTTGCGGAAGTCCTCAAGTCGGCTCTCGCGTCCCACCTGCACGTCCTCAAGCGGTTTCCCAAGGCGCTGCTCGCGCGTGGTGCGGAAGTAACGCTGATCCTCGTCGCCGAGCACCGAATGGATGTCGGCGACGATACAATGCATGAGCTGCGCGTGGATCGTCAGCAGGCTCCATTTCTCGAAGAAGCGCGCCATAGCCTCGCCGCCGGGACCGCCGAAGAGAGTCGGCCGGTCGGGATATTTGCGCTCCAGATGCAGCGCGATGTCAAAGGACTCGCGGATGAGCTCGCCGTTATCGTCGATCACCGGCACCGTCTTGGAGAAGCCATCGGCAATCGCGGGAATCTTCGTGAAAGGCGTCGGCCGGGTCTGGTAGTCGAGGCCCTTATGCGCGAGCGCCATGCGCGTCTTCCAGCAATGTGGGCTGAATATCCGCTCCGGATCGCGGCCGCAGAGTTCGTAGAGGATTATCGGCATGGTCTTCAGGCCCCTTGCGAAGGAGCGCGAGAATGAATGTCGTGTGCAAGCGGCGCAAGACACGGTGACGGGAGCACCGGAGCGTGATAGGCTAAAACTATCGAAATGACCCTTGGTCTTCCGTGCTCCTTAACAGCCTGTCGCTTCGCGATCTCGAATATGCCGTTGCCGTCGCCGAGGAAAAGCACTTCGGCCGCGCGGCCGCGCGCTGCCACGTGTCACAGCCGGCACTGTCGACGCAGGTGAAGAAGCTTGAGGATACGCTGGGCGTCCGGCTCTTCGAGCGAACGTCGCGCGGCGTCCTTGTCACGGAGAGCGGCGCCGGCCTGATCCGCCAGGCGCGGCGCGCGCTCGACGAAGGGCGGCGCTTCCTTGAACTTGCCTCGGCCAGCGACACGCTTTCCGGCACGCTGCGCGTCGATGCCATCGCCACGCTCGGCCCCTATATCGCGCCGCACATCCTGCGGCCGCTCCGCGAGCGCTTCCCCACCGTCGAGTTCGTGCTGCGGGAGGGGCGCACCGAGGAGATTGTCTCGGCACTTGCCGCCGGCGAGACTGACGTCGCGCTGATCTCGACCCCGATCCACGCTGACGGGCTTGAGCTGATCCCGCTCTTCGAGGAGCCGTTCGTCGCGATCCATCCGGCGGAGATGGGGCTGCCGGCGCGGGCGCTCACGATTCACGACCTCGACAGCCACCATCTCATCCTGCTCGAAGAAGGGCATTGTTTGCGCGATCAGACGCTGGCGCTCTGCCGCCGCACGGCTGGCGGCGCGCAGCGCCACGCGACGAGCCTCGAAACACTTCGCCACATGGTCGCCGCGGGCGCCGGCTGCTCGCTGCTGCCGGCACTGGCGGCCACCGACCGGGAGACCTTCGGAGGGCTCATTCGCTACGCCCCGATCAAAGATCGGGATGCATTCCGCGTCGTGGCGCTCGCCTTTCGCGCAACCGATCCGCGCGCCGAACGCTATCGCGCCATCGCCGCGACCATCCGCGCCTGTCTGCCGCAGACGGTGCGGACGGTGGACGGCGCATCGACCAGACCTGCGAACAACCGCCAGAGGAGCCGCAAAGCCGCATGAAAGCGCATTTCGCGATGTTCGCCCGCTACAACGAATGGTGCAATCGCCGCATCTATGACGTGGCCGGCCGTCTGCCGGATTCAGACTATCGCGCCGAGCGCGGCGCCTTCTTCGGTTCCGTGCATCGCACGCTGAACCACATCCTGGTCGGCGACCGCATCTGGATGCGCCGCTTCACCGGGGAGGGGCCGACCTACACCAACCTCGACGCGACGCCCTGCGAAGACTTCGCGACCCTGAACGGCGCCCGCCAAGCCGAAGACGCCAGGATCGGCGCTTACATCGACGCGCTCGATGCGGAAAAGCTCGCCGGCACGATCAGCTATCGTACAGTGTCCAAGCCCACCGACATCGTCCAGCCGCTCGCGCCGGCGCTTGCGCATTTCTTCAATCATCAGACGCACCACCGCGGACAGGTGCACTGCCTGCTAACGCAGACCGCCGGGCGGCGCGAGACGACCCCATCGATGGACCTCATAGTCTTCCAACGCGAAACCGGCATCGGGCTCTCCTGAGATTTACTCTCAGGGCGTGAGCCGCTAGACCGCAGCCGCGTTTTCCCCGCGGAGCCATGGCGATGAACAGGATCAGGATCGGCGTTCTCGGCGCGTCCGGCTATACGGGCGCCGACCTCGTGCGCCTCGCCGCCAGGCACCCGAACGTCGAGATCGCCGCGCTCACGGCCAACACGCATGCCGGCAAGGCGATGGCGGAAGTCTTCCCGCACTTCTTCATGCTCGACCTGCCGCAACTCGTCGAATGGGAAAAGGTCGACTGGGCCAAGCTCGACGCGGTCTTCTGCGGACTGCCGCACGGCACGACGCAGGAGATCACGGCGGCGGTGCTGGCCGCCAACCCGAAGATCAAGGTGATCGACATGTCGGCGGACTTCCGCCTCACCGACATGGCGGTCTACGCCGAATGGTACGGCCACGAGCATCGCGCGCCCGAGCTGCAGAAGGAGGCGGTCTACGGGCTGACCGAGTTCTATCGCGAGAAGCTGAAGACGGCGCGGCTCATCGCGTGCCCCGGCTGCTATCCGACCGCGGCTCTCCTGGCGCTCGTGCCGATCGCCAGGGCCGGGCTCATCGACGCGAACGACATTATCGTCGATGCGAAATCGGGGGTGTCGGGCGCCGGGCGCGGATTGAAGCAGAACACGCTCTTCACCGAGGCCGGGGAGGGACTCTCGCCGTACTCGGTCGCGAAGCATCGGCACGCGCCGGAGATCGAGCAGGAGATCGGGATCGCCGTCGGCGCGACGGTGACGATCAATTTCACGCCGCACCTCATCCCGATGAGCCGTGGCGAGCTCTGCACGTCCTATGTGCGGCTGAAAGGAGCGACGGCGGACGATCTGCGCAAGGCGCTCTCCGACGCCTATGCGAAGGAGCCCTTCGTGCATGTCGCGCCGAAAGGTGTTCTTCCGCAGACGCAGAACGTGCGCGGCTCGAACTACGTGCAGGTCGGCGTCTTCGCGGACCGCATCCCAGGCCGCGCCATCGTGATCTCGGTACTCGACAATCTGGTCAAAGGCTCCGCCGGCCAGGCGCTGCAGAACATGAACATCTCCTTCGGCCTTGAGGAGACAACAGGCCTCCTGCAGCTGCCGCTCTTCCCGTAGTGAAGAAGCCCGCCGGAGGCGGGCTTCTTGCAGATCAGAAGAACGACGAGCGCTTGTTCCACCAGCCGCTGCGCTTGGGACGGTTGTCCTCGGCTCGGCGTGGGCTCGGCAGCCGCAACAGGCTCCGGCTCGGCGCTCGGCTCGGGAGCAGCGGTTTCCTCGTCCGGCTCGGGTTCAAAGGGACGCCCGGGCGTCTGATAGTCCGCGCGGGGCTCGGCCCCGACAGCGGACGCGTAGTCCGCGTGCAATTCGACCTCGACCGCAGGCGCCTCAGCGTAGGGACCGGATTCCGGCTCTTCGGCTGCCGGAGCGGACATCTCATCCTCGCTCCGCGCGCCTTCTAAAGCCGCGGCGGGCTCCTCGTCGCGGTGGCCGTTCTCAACACGCTCGCCGTTCTCGCGTCCGCGTCCGCGACGCCGTCCGCCCCGACGACCGCGGCGGCGCCGGCGCTCCCGACCTTCGGCTGTCTCAGTGTCGCCGTCCGAAGCTGCGCGTTCTGGCGCCTCTTCCCCGTCGGAGTCTCCGTCGCTGTCGCCTTCGCCAACCTCGGCATCGGCGTGGCGATGCTCTTGATGGCGGTCATCGCCGTTGGCGCGGCGTCCGCGACGGCGACGGCGCGGGCGGCGTTCGCGGCTCTCGCCGCCGCTTTCTTCCACTTCGCGCTCGGTGTCGTCCTCCACCTCGTCTTCCTCGGCGGGTGGCGCAACCTCGGGCATGTCGCGCATGGCGACCGCGCCCGTCGTCTCGGGCCTATCCTCCACCGGTGCGCCGCGCTCGATCGTATAGCCGGCGCCGTTCTCCGGCGCTTCGCCGGAAATCGCGATCTGCACGCCGAAGCGCGTCTCAAGGTCGGAGAGATGCCGACGCTTCTGGTTCAGCACATAGAGCGCCACCTCCTCGCGCGTGCGCACGATGAGATTGTGGCCGCTGTGGCGCAGCAGATGATCCTCGAGCGCGCGCAGGATCTGCAGCGACAGCGACGATACCGAGCGCACCTGCCCGGTGCCGTGGCAATGCGGGCAGGGGACAGTGGAGCTTTCGAGAACGCCAGTACGGATGCGCTGGCGCGACATTTCCATGAGGCCGAAATGCGAGATGCGGCCTACCTGGATGCGGGCGCGATCGGCGCGCAGGCAATCCTTCAACTTGCGCTCGACAGAGCGGTTATTCCGCTTCTCCTCCATGTCGATGAAGTCGATGACGATCAGGCCCGCAAGGTCGCGTAGCCGAAGCTGCCGCGAAATCTCCTCGGACGCTTCGAGATTCGTCTTGAGCGCTGTGTCCTCGATCGAATGCTCGCGCGTGGAGCGCCCCGAGTTGACGTCGATCGAGACCAGCGCCTCGGTCTGGTTGATGACGATGTAGCCGCCCGACTTCAGCGTCACCTGCGCGGAGAACATCGCATCGAGCTGCGGCTCGACGCCAGCGCGCGCGAAGATCGGGACGCTTTCCTTGTAGAGCTGCACGTTGCGCGCATGGCTCGGCATGAGCATGCGCATGAAGTCCTTGGCTTCGCGATAGCCGTCGTCGCCGGCCACCACCACCTGGTCGATCTCACGCGAATAGAGGTCGCGGATCGAGCGCTTGATGAGGTTGCCTTCCTCGTAGACGAGCTTCGGCGCGGAGGAGCGGAGCGTCAGCTCGCGTACGTTCTCCCAGAGCCGGAGCAGGTACTCGAAATCGCGCTTGATCTCGCTCTTCGTCCGGTTGGCGCCGGCAGTGCGAAGGATCACCCCCATGCCCTCCGGCACCTCCAGGTCCGACGCGATCGCCTTCATGCGCTTGCGGTCGGCGGGCGTGGTGACTTTGCGGGAGATGCCGCCGCCGCGTGCCGTGTTCGGCATCAGCACCGAGTAGCGCCCGGCGAGCGAGAGGTAGGTGGTGAGCGCCGCGCCCTTGTTGCCGCGCTCTTCCTTGACGACCTGCACGAGGAGAACCTGGCGGCGCTTGATCACCTCCTGAATCTTGTACTGACGCGGCCGCGGCTTGCGTCGCTCCGGCAACTCCTCGAGCGCGTCCTCGGCGCCGACGCTCTCGACCTTCTCGTCCTCTTCGTGCTCGTGCTCGTGCTCGTGCCCGTGCTCGGCCTCGGCCGCCTCGGCGTCTTCCGCCGCCGGCCCTGCCTCGGAGACCGTCTCTTCCCCTTCTTCCGCGTTGGCCGGCTCGCTCACCTCAGCGGTCGGCGCGACATCGGCGGCCATGATTTCCGGTGCGTCGGCAGGAGCGAACTCGGCTTCCTCTTCCGGCTCGGCGACCTCCGCTTCGCCCTCGGGGGATTCAGCATCGACGCGATCGGGCGCCGCAGCGTCTGATTCGGCGTGCGCCGCGTCTTCGCTGTCCTCGCTCTCGCGGCCCTCTCCCTCGGCGTCCTCGGAGTCGCGCTGCTCTTCTTCCGCTTCCTCCGCCTCACGCTGGGCTTCCCGATCGGCGCGCCGGTTGGCCTGTTCGTCGTCGTCCGCCGCCTGCTCCAAGTCGGCGCGCGCCTGCTCCTGCAGGAGCGCCTGACGGTCGGCGAAGGGGATCTGGTAGTAGTCGGGATGGATCTCGGAAAAGGCGAGGAAGCCGTGGCGGTTGCCGCCGTAGTCGACAAACGCCGCCTGCAGCGACGGTTCGACCCGGGTTACCTTGGCGAGATAGATGTTGCCCCTGAGCGGCTGGCGGTCAGCCGCCTCGAAATCAAACTCCTCAACCCGGTTGCCGCGTAGCACGACCACCCGGGTTTCCTCCGGGTGGGTCGCATCGATGAGCATTTTGTTCGACATGGAAAATTGACTCCGGACCCGGCCCCGGCGTGCCGCGCGCGCCGGCGGGTCCAATTTTGTTGGAAGGTGAAAGGCGCATCCTGCGGTTGCCTTCCGAGCCGACGTAACCGAGGCCGCCGAGGCGCAGGCCAATGGCCGGGCCGCTAGGCGGTCTAACAGAAGTCGGAAGCCGGAAATGCATCGGCGGCCTTTCGGGCAGGGCGGGACAAATCGTCCCGCGATCATGGCCTAAGCAACCCATCTGGCGCTTGGGCCCGTCTTCGACCTGGCCGAAAACCCGGCAAATTGCGGCTGGCGAGCGGGTCGCGTCACGTCGCGCCGGTCCGCGGCCAAGGAGGAATCCGTCGGCGACCTTATTAGGAACGAGCGCGCGCGAATGCAAGAGTCCACCGGGAACGGCGTTTCCGAAGCCCTGACTTATCCGCCAACAAGTTCGTGAGCCGTCGTAATTTCAACTGGCGGGCGGTACGCCACACTTTCCCACATGTCTTGCGCAGAACTCTTGTCTCGATCGCGAGTTCGGGCGATGGAGGCCCTCCGGAGGGGTTCGGTCCCGATGCGTCTGAAACTGCGTCTCGTCACGATTATCGCGCTTTTCGTGCTTGCCGCAGGCATTGCCGACGGGGGGTCGCGCGCCAGCACAGATTCGCAGAATCGCGTCAGCGCGATGCGCATCGTCGGCGACACCGACCGCACGCGCTTCGTCATCGATCTGACCAAAAGCCCCGAATACCACGTGTTGCGGCTGGCAAACCCGAACCGCCTCGTGATCGATATGCCGGACGTCGATTTCACCTTGAGCGAGCCGGCGAAGCACGGCGGGGGCCGCGGGCTGATCAGCGACTACCGCTATGGTCTGGTGGCGCCGGGCAGGGCGCGCGTGGTGCTCGACCTCGCAGCGCCGGTCGACGTCGTAAACACCTTCGTGCTCGACCCGCTCGGAACCGAGCCGGCGCGGTTCGTCGTCGACCTGACGCCGACCTCGGAGCAGGCTTTCACAACCGCGGCGCTTCGCGATCGGCCACTGGACAAGCTGCCGCTGCGCGGCGGGCAAGCGCCGGCGGCGATGTCGAGCGGGTTGCCGGTCGTCGTCATCGACCCCGGACACGGCGGGATCGATTCCGGCGCGGTCGGCAAGGATGGCGTGCTTGAGAAGGATGTCACGCTGGAGTTCTCGCTGGAGCTTGCGCGCCAATTGAGGGCCGACGGCAAGCTCGAGCCGGTGCTCACCCGAACCGAGGATACTTTCGTTTCGCTCGGCGATCGGGTCGAGCTTGCCCGCGCACGAAAGGCCATGCTTTTCGTCTCCGTTCACGCCGACACGGTGCGCGAGAACTATGTGCGCGGCGCGACCGTCTACACATTGTCGGAAGACGCCTCGGACGCGCTCTCGCAGGCGCTCGCGGAGCACGAGAACCGCTCCGACATCCTCGCCGGCCTGGCGCTCGACGATCAGCCCGACGACGTCGCCGACATCCTCTTCGATCTGGCGCGCCGCGAGACCAAGAACCTTTCCGTGCGCTTCGCGAAATCGCTGGTGGACGACATGCGCGGGAAGGTGTCGCTCAACTCCAATCCTTGGCGGCGGGCGGCGTTCCGCGTGCTGAAGGCGCCGGAAGTGCCCTCGGTGCTGCTCGAACTCGGCTATCTCTCCAGTCCTGACGACGAGAAGCTCTTCGCCTCCGATGCCTGGCCGTCCGGCGAGGCGAAGGCGGTGGCACGGGCGATCGAGGCATTCCTCAACGAACGAGAGGCGGCGGCCGGGCAATGAGACCGACGAGCGGGAGCGTCGTTGCATTTCGACAACATCGCCGCCAGTTCTGAGATCCCCGGGAAAATCCGTAGAATTCCTTGGTATTTAGCCTCAGTTTGATCATAAAAATCAGCGAGCAATGATTGATTGACTGGCTGATTCCGGCCAAGGCTGCCTGACTCATGCTATTGAGGATACTTGGCTACGTTTTCGGGATAGGAGCCTTTATGCTTCTCAGTCTCGCAGTGGCTGCGGGCGTTCTTTTGCAGACGTTCAACGCCGATCTGCCCGACTATGATAGCCTGGCGCAGTATGAGCCGCCGGTCATGACGCGCATCCATGCGGCTGACGGCGAGCTGATGGCCGAGCATGCGCACGAGCGGCGGCTCTATTTGCCGATCCAGGCGGTCCCCGATCTGGTCAAGGCGGCCTTCCTTTCAGCGGAAGACAAGAACTTCTACGAGCACGATGGACTCGACGTCGCCGGCATTCTGCGCGCCGCCGTGGTGAACATTCGCAATCGTGGCTCCGGAAAGCGTCCGGTCGGCGCATCCACCATTACGCAGCAGGTAGCGAAGAACTTCCTCCTCACCAACGAGGTGTCCTACGAGCGCAAGATCAAGGAGGCGCTGCTCGCGCTCAGAATCGAGCAGGCCTACTCGAAAGACAAGATATTCGAACTCTATCTGAACGAGATCTACTTGGGGCTCGGTTCCTACGGCGTGGCGGCGGCGGCGCTCAACTACTTCGACAAGCCGGTCAACCAGCTGACGATCGGCGAGGCGGCCTATCTTGCAGCGCTGCCGAAGGCGCCGGAGAACTATAACCCCTTCCGTCACGAGGATCGCGCCGTCGAGCGCCGGAACTGGGTGGTCGATCGCATGGTCGAGAACGGCTACATCCGCGCCAGCGACGGCGAAGCCGCGAAGCAGAGCCAGCTCGTCGTAACCCCGCGCACGCGCGGCAATTACCTCTTCGCCTCCGAGTTCTTCTCCGAAGAAGTGCGCCGCGACCTGATCGACATGTACGGCAGCGACAAGCTCTACGAAGGCGGGCTGTCGGTGCGCACCACGCTCGATCCGAAGCTGCAGGTGCTTGCCCGCAAGGCGCTGCAGGACGGGCTGATCAGGTTCGACGAGCAGCGCGGCTATCGCGGCCCGGTGACGACGATCGACATTTCCGGCGACTGGGGCGAGCCGCTCGGCAAGCTGTCTGGGCTTTCGGATGTTCCGGAATGGCGGCTCGCGGTCGTTCTTGAGACGGCGAGCAACTCGGCCACGGTCGGCCTGCAGCCGCCGACGCTTGCGAACGACGCCCTCTCCGCCGAGCGGACAAAGGGGACGATCCCGCTTAGCCAGATGAAATGGGCACGGAGCGGCCTGTCGAATGTCGGGTCGGTGCTGAAACCCGGCGACGTGGTCTATGTCGAGTCGGTCGCCGATCAGCCGGGCACCTTCAGGCTCCACCAGCCGCCGGAGGTCCAGGGCGCGATCATCGCAATGGATCCCTATACCGGCCGCGTGCTCGCCATGCAGGGCGGCTTTTCGTTCGCGGAGAGCGAGTTCAACCGCGCCACCCAGGCGTGGCGGCAGCCCGGCTCGGCATTCAAGCCGTTCGTCTATTCGGCGGCGCTCGACAACGGCTACACCCCATCTTCCGTGGTCATGGACGCGCCAATCGAAATCCAGGCCGGCAACGACGTTTGGCAGCCGCAGAATTACGGCGGCAAGTTCTACGGGCCGGCGACGCTCAGGACCGGAATCGAGAAATCGCGGAACGTCATGACCGTGCGGCTTGCGCAGGACATGGGGATGCCGCTCATCGTCGAATACGCCAAGCGCTTCGGCATCTACGACAACCTCGCGCCGTATCTGCCGATGGCGATCGGCGCGGGCGAGACCACGGTGCTGCGCCTCGTCACCGCCTACGCGACCATCGCCAATGGCGGGCGCAAGATCGAACCGACGCTGATCGACCGCATCCAGGACCGCTTCGGCCGCACCATCTATCAGCATGACCAGCGCAAATGCGAAGACTGCGACGCGGCCAGTTGGACCGGGCAGCCCGAGCCTACGCTCATCGACAATCGCGAGCAGGTGCTCGATCCGATGACCGCCTACCAGATTACCTCCATGATGGAGGGCGTGGTGAAGCGCGGCACGGCGACGATCGTGCAGAAGGTCGGCAAGCCGATCGCCGGCAAGACCGGCACCACCAATGACGAGAAAGACGCCTGGTTCGTCGGCTTCTCACCCGACCTCGTCTGCGGCGTGTTCATCGGCTACGACAAGCCGCGGCCGATGGGCCGAGGCCAGACGGGCGGCCATGTCGCCGCGCCGGTTTTCGTGGAGTTCATGAAGGCGGCGCTTAGGGATGCGCCGCCGAAAGAATTCCAGGTTCCGCCCGGCATCGACCTGATCCCGATCGACCGCCGCACCGGGCTTCGCGCGCAGGCCGGCGATCCTGACGTCATCCTCGAGGCTTTCAAGCCGGGAACCGCGCCGCCGACCACCTACTCGATCATCGGCTACCAGGACACGATGGGCATACCGGAAACCGTCTCGCCCGAGGCGGACCGGGCCGTTGCAACCGGCACCGGCGGTCTTTACTAAGCCCGATCCGTTTCCCATTTTTCGCCGGGCGAGACGCGGGCTGCGATCTCCGTGCTCTTCCATCCGCGAGACCCGTCTTTGGAGATTTGAGAATGCGAGCCGAGACCGAAGCGCTCGTCGACGAAATCCGCGACGCGGTCGCGCTGATCCGGAGGCATCTTTGACTGGGATGTCGCGGAGCGGCGTCTCGCGGAGCTGAATGCGCGCGTCGAGAGCCCCGACCTCTGGAACAGGCCCGAGGAGGCCCAGGCCGTCATGCGCGAACGGCAGCACCTCGACGATGCCATCGCGGCAGTGAGGCGGGCGGAGAGCGAGCTTGACGACAATATCGGGCTGATCGAGCTCGGCGAGGCGGACGGCGATCAGTCGATCGTCAAGGAGGCGGAGGCGGCGCTTGAGCGGCTCGCGCGCGTGATGGTTCGCCGTCAGGTCGAGACGCTCCTTTCAGGCGAGGCCGACCACAACGACGCCTATCTCGAAATACATGCTGGTGCGGGCGGCACTGAGAGCCAGGACTGGGCGCAGATGCTACTTCGCATGTACACGCGCTGGGCGGAGCAGCGCGGCTCCAAGGTGGAGGTGCTCGAATACCAGGACGGCGAGCAGGCCGGCATCAAATCCGCGACGATCCAGATCAAGGGCGGCAACGCCTATGGCTGGCTGAAGACGGAGTCCGGCGTGCACCGGCTGGTGCGAATCTCGCCGTTCGATTCAAACGCGCGTCGCCACACGAGCTTCGCCTCCGTCTGGGTCTATCCGGTGGTCGACGACACCATCAAGATCGAGATCAACGAGAACGACATTCGGACCGACACCTACCGCTCCTCCGGCTCCGGCGGACAGCATGTCAACACGACGGATTCCGCGGTGCGTCTGACGCACATCCCTACCGGCATCGCGGTCGCCTGCCAGAGCGAGCGCTCGCAGCACAAGAACCGCGCCACGGCGTGGGAGATGCTGCGCGCCCGCCTCTACGAAGCGGAGCTGAAGAAGCGCGAAGAGGCGGCGATGGCAACGGAGGCCTCGAAGACCGAGATCGGCTGGGGCCACCAGATCCGCTCTTATGTGCTGCAGCCCTATCAGCTGGTGAAGGATCTTCGCACCGGGGTCGAAAGCACGTCGCCCGGCAACGTCCTCGACGGCGACCTGGATCAATTCATGGAAGCATCGCTCGCGCAGCGCATCACCGGCAGCCCGGGCGAAGGGGCAGGCGAGGGTGCGGAGCTGAGTTAGAGCGGCGAATTCAGCGCCTTGCCGGCCGCCAGATAAAGCGCGGGGTCCATCGGTTCGCCGTCGCGACGCGTCTCGTAGTGCAGATGCGGACCGGTCGAGCGCCCGGTCGAACCGACCAGACCGATCGGCGTTCCCGCGTCGACATGCATGCCAGCCGTCACGAGGATTTTCGACATATGGCCGTAGCGGGTGCTGATCCCGTCGGCGTGTGCGATCTCCACCATCTCGCCGTAGCCGCCGTTGACGCCCGCCGAAACGACGGTGCCGGCCGCCGTCGCGCGGACCGTGGTTCCCGCGTCCGCAACGAAGTCGAGACCCGCATGAAACGCCGGGCGCTTCAGGAAGGGATCGATGCGATAGCCGAAGCGGCTTGAAAGGTAGCGCGCCGTGACTGGGACCCTCACCGGCAGGGCGACGGCGGCGCGGCGGATTGTATCGATGCCGTCGAGGGTCTTCTTCAGAAGAGCGGCGCGCTCAACGAAATGCAGCCCTTCGGCGGGAATGAAAGGGCCACCCTGCGGCCCTGAGTCGGCGTCTTCCGGTCCGTCCGGGAGCTTCGCCCCGACATCTGTCAGAGCGGACGTCAGCCGGTCCTCCTCCCCGCCGGCCGCTGCGGTCAGCGCGTCGAGAGCTGCCGATTGCCTGGAATCGGTGTCGTCGAGCGACGCGCCGACGCGCGCCAGGATCGGGCGGATGCTTGCGCCGGAGGCCTTCGCCCGCCCGCGGTCGTTGTTCAGGAGCGTGTGCGAAATGACATCGCCGTCTGTCGTCGCCTCCGGCATGTAGCCGAGTGGCTCGCCTTCGACGCCGCCCTTCGCCGGGGCCGCAGTTTCGCCCGGCCTTGCGCGCGGAAGCGGCGGCGCGGCATCGTTGACGGCGACTCCCGTGGCGCGCGCCTGACCGACCAGCGTGTCGAGCATCGACTGGCGCTCGTCGATCGTCGCCTGTTGATCGAGCAACCGCGAAAGCTGCGCCTCGACTCCCTCCGTCTGCACGGCGTGGCGGCTGGTCACCCGATCGAGCTCGGCGCGGAGCGCAGCGATCCGCTCCTCGTAGGCGTACTGCATGCGGACCTGGCGCGACACCGCGGTGCCGAGCAGATCGTCGCGATAGACGAGATAGGCGGTCGCGCCGACATAGGCGGTGAGCAGCAGGCCGACCACGCCAACGATCGAGCCCGCGAGCCACGGGCGGATCGGATAGGTGTGCAGCGTGCCGCCGCGCTGGAACGTCAGGTTCCAGGACGGCTTGCGGGGGAGGTAATGCGAGTGTCGCTGACTGGGATGCACCATGACCGAGCACAGGCGGATTCTCTGCGCCGATCATTGGTGCGCTATGGTTAACGAACGGTTGCCTGAGCCGGAATGGGCAGCCTCGCCGGGCTATTCCGCAAGTGCCTGCGCGGCGGCCAGGACCTCATCCACGTGTCCAGGGACCTTCACGTTCCGCCACGCCTTGGCAATCCGGCCGGAGCCGTCGACGAGGAAGGTCGAGCGCTCGACGCCCATGTATTTGCGCCCATACATCGACTTCTCCGCCCACACGCCATAGGCGTTCGCAGCGGTCTTCTCCTCGTCGGCCGCAAGCACGATTGAAAGACCATGCTTCGCCTTGAATTTGTCGTGGGCGGCAGGCGCGTCGGGCGAGATGCCGACGATAACCGTCTTCAGGCGGTCGAACGCGTCCTTGCTGGCGGAAAAGTCGATCGCCTCCTTCGTGCAGCCCGTCGTGTCGTCCTTCGGATAGAAGTAGACGACAACCGGCGTGCCGCGCTGCTTACTCAGGCGGAAACGACCGTCGCCATCGGTCGGGAGATCAAAGTCCGGGGCCTTGTCGCCCTCGGTCAACGGTGTGCTCATGGTCATCCTCAGGTCAACATTAGGCGCGAAACCAACGACGGGCGGCCCGCAGAGAAAGCTGCCCTAACGGCTTGAATCGTATAGAGTGGAGGCCGCCCGCTCGCGACAGGACTTGCCGCGCCCAAATACTATGCTGAAGGTCACTCACGAGATAGAGGATCCAGAGCTGATCGTCGTTGTGCGGCGGCGGAGGCTCTTTCACAGGGTCGCGGCCGGATTCGGCATCTTCATCCTCATCGCCGGGGCGGCGGTGGGCGGCCTCTATTGGCAGGTAACCCAGCGCTCGATCAACCTCGGCTTCCTGACCGGGCGCATGGAAAGCGCCATCGTCCAGGGCCTGCCCGAAGGAGCGCGGGTGCATGTCGGGTCGACCGCCATCGCCTATCGCGACAAAGAGGGTGTGATCCTTCGCATCCGCGACCTCGATCTCTCGATGCCCGGCATCGCAGCCGTTTCGGCTAAGGAGCTGACCACCACGTCGTCCGCCTCCGTCCTTTTCGGCGGCCAGATCAGCCTGAACTCGGTCAAGGTGTCGGGCGTGACGATTGGCGTCAATGCGGCTTCCCCGCACATGGCGCGTAGCGGGAAAGACGCCGACCTCATCCGCAACCTCTCGACGACCTTCATGGCGCAGGTCATCAAGGCCGACACGATCATGCGCGGCGCCGGCCTCCAGGAGGTCGCGATCAGCAACGCCGCGATTCATCTCGACGACCATTTTTCCGGTCCGGCGCTGACGGTCGCGGACGCGACCTGGAGTCCGCTGGGAGAGGGGCGCAGCAAGGCCTGGATTCAGGTTCTCGAGAAATCCGGGCATGACTGGGACCTGACCATCGAGCACCGCGAGACGGAGAACGGCAACACCACGGTCTCCGTCGAGGTCCAGGACCTTCCGGCGACTACGCTCGCGCCGCAGCTTGCGGGGGAGCCCGGCGGCCCCTTCTTCCACGGCAACGTCACGCTGCAAGCGCGGATGGCGCAGAGCAACGACGGCCACTTCCTCGGCCTGCGGGGCGCGCTCTCGACCTCCGAGGGCGAGATCTCGCTGAACGGCGAAGAGACGGTGAATCTCGAATCGGCCGCGATAGGCTTCGTGCTCGATACCACCGGCGACCGCGTGGTGATCCCGAGTGCGGAGATACGTTCGCGTACCGGGCGCATGCAGTTCGAGGGCGTCGCTGACCTGTCCGACCCAGAGGCATTGACCCTGATCTGCCGCGTGCGGAACGGCGTCCTCCCGACCCCGATCGGCGACGAGAAGACCATCAACATCATCGGTGGCGGCGGCCTCGCTCGCATCAACTACGCCGCGATCGGGATCGAGGTCGAACGCTTCGACCTGACAACGTCCGAGGGCACTGCCTCCGTGATCGGGCAGGCGAGTCTGGCCGGGTCGGCGCCCGGCCTTTCGTTCGCCCTCTCCATCAGCCAGATGCCGGCCGGCGTGATGCGCGCGCTCTGGCCGGCCTTCGTCGCGTCGAAAACGCGCATTTGGTTCGACCGCAACGTGAAGGGGGGCACGGTGGGCCCGGCGACGCTCACGGTCGCGCTTCCTCCCGACCGCATCGGGCCTGAAAACCGTGGCAAGGTGCTGCCCGCAACCGCGCTGGTCGGCACGCTGCCGTTCCAGGACGCGGAGTTCACGCCAATCCCGACATTCCCGAGCATCAAGAAAGCGCTCGGCGGGATCACCTTCGGCAACGCGACGGCAAGCATCTGGGCGCAGACCGGCGTGATGGAAGTGGAGGGCGAGGGCGACCTTCGGGCCGGCGGCACGACACTCATCATCCCTGAGCTTGGCCGCGCACAGCCGCGCGGCGACCTGCACCTTGAGCTGGCCGGCTCGGCGGCGGCCCTCGCGATCGCCTCCGATACACCGCCGCTCCACATCGCCAGCAAACAGGGAATCCTTGCCGACGGCATTTCCGGCGACGCGGCGCTGTCGCTCGACGCAAATATTCCGATCTACGAGAGCGACTTCTCCGACGTCATTCCGACGTTCCGTTTGGCGCTGACAAATTTCACGAGCACGCATCCGATCAGCGGACGCATGATCGAGAGCGCCGACCTCGTGCTGGAGGGAAGCCCGAAAAGCTACACCGTCAAAGGCCTCGGCAAGCTCGACGGCTTCGACGCCTCGGTCGACATGATCCTCGGCACCGCGGCGCCTGACACATCAGCGGTCACAGTGGAGCTCGACGAAGCGGCGCGAAAGCGCCTCGGCTTTGCCTTCGGCAATCTCCTGTCGGGACCGGTCCTCGCCTCGCTCACGCATTCCGGGGAACCGCGCCAGCAGATCGCGCTCGACCTGAAGCAGACCCGGATCAGTCTGCCGTTCCTCGGCTGGGAAAAGGGGCCGGGCGTGCCGGCCACGGCGAGCTTCATCATGGAGAAGACGGACGCCGGCACGGAAGTCTCTAACTTCCTGCTCTCCGGAAAGGGGTTCGAGGCCCGCGGCAGCATGTCGCTCGGGGCGGACGGCCGCGTGAAGTCGATGGAATTTGAGAAGCTCGCGCTCCGCTCCGGCGATCAGATGTCGGTTTCGGTGACCGCGAACGGCGGCGGCTACGACGTCCGCGTGCACGGTGCGAGCCTCGATGCGCGCGGGATCATCAAGGGCGTCGGCGCCGGCTTCGGTTCCAGCACGGCGGGCGTCTTCCCGGTCCGACTGAACCTCGACATGGATGTGGTGCGTGGCCAGAACGACGTCGTGCTTTCCAACGTCTCCGGGCGCATGACGATCACCGCGAATGGTCTCGACGCGGTGTCGATGAAGGGCTTCGTCAATTCCAATCAGCCGTTCGAATGGACCGTCGGCCGCGAGGCCAACGTGAGGACGTTCCGCCTCTTTGCCGATGCCGGCGGCGCGCTCGTCCGCTTCTCCGGCATTTACAGCCGCGTGGCCGGCGGCAATCTCGTGGTCGACTATAGCGGGCCCATCGGCGGCACCGGCTCCGGCGTCGCGATGCTGCGCGACTTCCGCCTCCTGAACGAGACAGCGCTCGCCTCCGCCGTCCGCACGGCGGTGCCGAACAGCCCGACGGAGCGGAGCAACACGCAGCCGACCAGCGACATGCATTTCACGCAGCTCAAGATCCCGTTCAAGCAACAGGGGTGGGTGATCGATATCGACGATGCGGCGTTGCGCGGCTCCGTGATGGGGGCCACGGCGAGTGGCACGATCAACGTGCCCGACGGCAAGATGGCGCTGAGCGGCACCTTCATCCCCGCCTTCGGCATCAACAACATCGCCGGCGCCATCCCGATTCTCGGCGCACTGCTCGGCGGCGGGCGCGACGAGGGGCTGCTTGGCATCACCTACAAGATGTACGGGCCGCTCGACAGTCCGAAGCTGGTGATGAATCCGATCTCGGCCATCGCGCCGGGAATCTTCCGGAAGATCTTCGAGTACCGCTGAGGTCCGGCGCCATCGCGATCAGACGGCGGCGGCGGCAGCGTGCCCCGACTAGCCCGGAACGACGAGCGCGTGCTTCTTGCGCCCGAGCGACAGCTTCACCACACCGTCGCCGTTGACATCCTTGACGCCGACCTTGCGCTGCGGGTCCGTCACGCGCACGTCGTTGATGCTGATCGAGTTGTTGGCGACGGCGCGGCGCACCTCGCCGTTCGAGGCGGCGAGACCGGCACGCACGAAGAGCACGGGAAGCGCGACGCCTTCCTCAAGCTCGGCGCGCGGTATGGCGACGGACGGGAGCGCGGCGCCGATCCCGCCTTCCTCGAAGGTCTTGCGCGCCGTCTCGGCGGCCGTCTTCGCGGCGTCCTTGCCGTGCAGAAGCGTGGTCGCCTCGGTGGCGAGCACCTTCTTCGCCTCGTTGATCTCGGCGCCGGCGAGCCTTTCGAGCCGCGCGATCTCGTCAAGCGGAAGGTCGGTGAAGAGACGCATGAAGCGGCCGACGTCGTCGTCCTCGGCGTTCCGCCAGAACTGCCAGTAGTCGTAGGCGGGGAGATGCGCGGCGTTCAGCCATACGGCGCCCTGCGCCGTCTTTCCCATCTTGGCGCCGGAGGACGTGGTGATCAGCGGACAGGTCAACGCATAGAGCTGGCCGGTCCCCATGCGGCGGCCGAGGTCGATACCGTTGATGATGTTGCCCCACTGATCGGAGCCGCCCATCTGCAGCACGCAGTCGTGGCGGCGGTGCAGCTCCACAAAATCGTAGGCCTGCAGGATCATGTAATTGAACTCGAGAAACGACAGCTCCTGATCGCGGTCGAGCCGCATCTTCACCGAGTCGAACGAGAGCATCCGATTGACGGAGAAGTGGGCGCCAACGTCGCGCAGAAATTCGATGTAGTTCAGCGGCGCGAGCCACTCGGCATTATCCGGCATGATCGCGGGGAGCGCGCCGTCGTAGTCGAGGAAGCGCGCGAAGACGGATTTCAGGCTCTGCTTGTTGGCCTCGATGTCCGCGACCGTCAGGATGCGGCGCGTCTCGTCCTTGCCCGAAGGATCGCCGACGCGGGTCGTGCCGCCGCCCATCAGCGTGATCGGCTTGCCGCCGGTCTTCTGCAGCCAGCGCAGCATCATGATGGAAAGGAGGTGCCCGACATGCAGCGACGGCCCGGTGCAGTCGTAGCCGACATAGGCCGTGACCGACCCCTTACCGAGGAGCGCATCGAGGCCCTGCCGGATCGGAGCACTGGTGGATGAAGCCGCGCTCCTCAAGGGTGCGCAGGAAGTCGGAACGGAAGGTGGTCATGCTTGCGGTCGGATCAGGGCGCGTGGCAGTTTCCGGCGGCTCTTAGCATGGGATCGGCCGCTCGTGAAACGCGGGGCCGGAGCGGGGTTTTCGGGTGGCTGAGATACGCCGGGCCATCGGCCTGATGAGCGGCACCTCCCTCGACGGCGTCGATGTCGCGCTGATCGAGACGGACGGCGAAAGGGTGGCGGCGTTCGGCCCCGCCCGGACGTTTCCCTACGAGGACGCGGACCGCGAAGTCTTCCGCAGCGCGACAAAGGCGGCGCGGAGGCTCAAGGATCGCGCCGCCCGGCCGGAACCGCTCGCGAAAGCCGAGCAGCTTGTGACGCTTCGCCACGCCGAGGCGGTCGAGGCGTTCCTTGCCGCAGAAGGCATCGCCGCAGGCAGAGTCGACCTCGTCGGTTTCCATGGGCAGACGGTCTTTCACGACCCGGCGCGGGCGCTGACCGTGCAGATCGGCGACGGAGCGGCAGCTCGCCCGCCGTCTCGGGATTACCACCGTCTGGGATTTCCGCGCCGACGACATGGCCGCCGGAGGGCAGGGCGCGCCGCTCGCTCCGGTCTTCCATCGCGCGCTCGCCGAAACGGCCGGTGTCGCGCGGCCGGCGCTCTTCCTCAATATCGGCGGCGTCGCCAACGTCACCTATGTCGGGCCAGGCGAGGAGCTCATCGCTTTCGATACAGGGCCGGGAAACGCGCTCCTCGACGACTGGATGCTGGCGCGAACCGGCCGTCCGTTCGACGTCGACGGAAAACTGGCCGCGAGCGGCACGCCGTCGGACGCGCTGCTCGCGAAACTTCTCGCGCATCCCTACTTCGCGCTGCCGCCGCCAAAATCGCTCGACCGCGACGCGTTCGTCTCGCTGCTTCCGACGACGCTCTCCGACGCCGACGGCGCTGCAACGCTGCTGCACTTCTCGGCGCGCTCGGTGGCGGCCGCGCTCGATCTGCTGCCGGCGCGCCCCGTCGCCTGCTACGCCTCCGGCGGCGGGCGTCACAACGTTGCCATGATGCGGCTGATCGGCGAGGCGCTGCCTGGTATCCCGCTGCACCGGCTGGAGAAACTCGGCTTCGATGGCGACGCGACGGAAGCGCAGGCCTTCGCCTTCCTCGCGGTGCGCGCAGCCGACCGGAAGCCGATATCGTATCCGCTCACTACCGGCGTTCCGCGCGCCGCTCACGGGCGGGAGGATGAGCCAGTCGACAACGTCTGGTTAACCTCAGATCAAGCTTTCCCGTGAACAATCCGGCGGCGTTCCACCCCAGGATTGGCTTGATGCTGCGCAGTCGCACACGAGGCGGCAAGGACGAAGAAACCCGTCGCGAGACGCGGCTGAAGCTGATCCTGCTCGCCGTCGCGCTGGTGCTCGTCGCCGGCTACGCCTTGCTGGTGACGAAGATGGGCGAGTTCGTGCTCGTGGAGATCGCGCGCATCCTGAAATCCGACATGCTGCCGCTGGTGATTGCCGCCGGGGGCGGGGCGGTGGCCGTCGGTGGGCTCGGTTATTTGATTTTCCGCCGCGTTCGCGAAGGACTCGGCCGCAGATCCGCAAGATCCGGCGATCTCGCTCCAAAGCTGCGCGGCCGCCAGGAGTTCCTGCAGACGCTCGCCTCGCAGATCGAATCGCATGCCAAGAACGGGCGACAGCTCGCCCTCCATCTCGTCGACATCGATCGCTTCAGCGCGATCAACGCGATCCTTGGCGAGGAGCAGGCCGACGCGTTTCTGAAGCTCGCCGGCGAGCGGCTAATGATCCTCGTCGATCATGCCGAGCGCCTGGCGCGCATCGGCGACGACGAGTTCGCCATCCTGCAGCCCGAGGCGGGCGGAGCGCGGCACGCGGAAATCTACGCGCGGCGTATCCAGGAAGCGCTGAAGGACGTGGTCGCGCAGGTACCGCAGCACGCAAGGCCCGGCGCCAGCATCGGGATCGCCGTCGCGCCCGATCAGGGCGACACGCCGATCAAGCTGCTGCACAGCGCCTCCCTCGCTTTGCAAGCCGCCAAGGCGGCAGGCGGCGGCACCTTCCGCATGTATCAGCGCGAGATGGAGAAGGTGGCAGAGAACACCTTCGAAGTGGAACGCGCCATCGGCGAAGGGCTGCACCAGGGCTGGTTCGAGGTGCATTTCCAACCGCAGTACGACCTCGGCACCCGGCGGCTCACCGGATTCGAGGCGTTGGCGCGCCTGCACCACCCGCAGCTCGGCGAAGTGTCGCCCGATGTCTTCGTGCCGATCGCCGATCGCTGCGGCCTTATCAACCCACTCGGCGAGTGGATCATCCATCAGGCGCTGGCGACAGCCGCAAACTGGCCGCGGCACGTCACGCTGTCGGTCAACATTTCGCTCGCGCAGTTCCAAACCGGCAACGTGGCGGGCACGATCCTCACAGCGATCGCGAACTCCGGCTTCGACGCCCATCGGCTCAGGGTCGAGGTCTCGGAGGCGGTGCTGCTCGAGGATTCCGATACGATCAACGATCAGCTGCGGCGGCTCAGAAAGCGCGGCATCGCTATAGTGCTCGACGATTTCGGGCTGGACGTCTCGAAGCTCAGACTGCTCGCTCGCTCGGGCTGCGACGCCGTCAAGCTCGACCGCAGCCTCGTCGCGCAGGTCGGAGAGATGCCGGAGGCGGATCGGCTGCTCCAGAGCCTCATCGGCACCGCGCAATCCTTCCACCTCGATATCCTGGCGGAAGGCGTGGAGCGCGCCGAACAGGCGCAGTTCCTGATGTCGAACGACTGCAGGAAGGTGCAGGGATTCCTGTTCGGCCGGCCGACCGCCGCACAGGAGCTCGCCGCGATCATCGCTAAGGACATGCGGAACGCGATCGGCGGGGAGAAGGAGCCGCCGAGCTCCTCGACCGCCGTCGCCTGAGCGTTGTCTGGTTCTGCTATTCCGCCTCGATCGCCTCGAGGCGCATATCGAGATAGTTCGCGCAGCTCTCCATCAGCTCGTCCACGTGGCCTTCGAAGAAGTGGTTCGCGCCCTTGATCATCTGGTGATCGATGGTGATGCCCTTCTGCGTCTTCAGCTTGTCGACGAGCCCCTGCACCGCGTCGATGGGCGCTACCTTATCCTCATCGCCATGGATGATGAGCCCGGAAGACGGGCAGGGGGCGAGGAAGGAGAAGTCGTAGAGGTTAGGCTGCGGGGCGATCGAGATGAAGCCCTCCACCTCCGGCCGGCGCATCAGAAGCTGCATTCCGATCCACGCGCCAAAGGAGAAGCCGGCGATCCAGACGCCGCGCGAAGTCCGGGTGGAACGTCTGAATCCAGTCGAGCGCGGCCGCTGCATCGGCGAGCTCGCCGACACCGTGGTCGAAGAAGCCCTGGCTGCGCCCGACACCCCGGAAATTGAAGCGCAGGCAGGTGAAGCCGCGCTCCTGGAACATGTAGAACGCCTTGTAGACGATCTGGTTGTTCATGGTGCCGCCGAAGCGCGGATGCGGGTGAAGCACCAGCGCGATCGGCGCGGTTTTGGTGGAGGATGGCTGATAGCGCCCCTCGAGCCGGCCATCCGGCCCGGTAAAGATTACTTCCGGCATGTAAGGCGCATCCAATACCTCGACTGTGAAGCCGCGCGCCTTTCTTGACACGCAAGACTCCGGTTTCTAGAAACTAGTTTGGAACTTTTCAAAACTACGGCACCGCCCCGCCGTTGGGCGGGTATGTAAACACCAAAGGGTTGGCGGAATTCAAGGATAACGTGGGTACGGCCGCAGCAATGCTCAAGCGCATCTATTTCGATGCAAATGCCGGTGCGCCACTCCTTGACGAGGCGCGCGAGGCCGCGATCACCGCGCTCACTTTGGGCGCGAACGCGTCGTCCGTGCACGCCGAGGGCCGTGATTCACGGGCGCTCATTGAGCGCGCGCGCGCTGAGGTGGCCGGTTCGGTCGGAGCAAAACCGCAGAACATCGTCTTCACGAGCGGCGCCACCGAGGCGGCCGCGCTGGCTTTGACTCCGGGAATCCGGTGCGGCAGCAAGCAAGTGCCGGCCGGGCATTTGTACGTGGGCGCGACCGAGCATCCGTGCGTCCTGGCCGGCGGGCGGTTCGCGCCGGACGCTGTTAGCCGGCTTCCGGTCACCCCGACGGGGACGATCGACCTCGACGCGCTGGATGCGGCGCTTGCAGGCCACGATCGCTCGACCGGCGCTCCCTATGTCGCGCTCATGCTTGCCAACAACGAGACTGGCGTCATCCATCCCGTCGCCGAGGCTGGCGCCATCGTAAAGCGCCATGGCGGTTACGTTTTCTGCGACGCGGTGCAGGCGCTCGGGCGCATCCCGGTCGATATCGGAGCGCTCGGCGTCGATTTCCTGGCGCTCTCGGCGCACAAGCTTGGCGGGCCGCAGGGCGCCGGCGCGCTGGTCCTTGCCGACGAGACAATCCGGCCGGAGCCGCTTCTGACCGGCGGGGGGCAGGAGCGCCGGCTTCGTCCGGGCACCGAAAACGTTGCAGCGATTGCCGGGTTCGGCGTTGCAGCCGAGCTTGCCGCGCACCATCTCCAGAACTCCAGCCGGATCGCGGCGCTGCGAGACGAACTGGAGAGCGGAATCATCGCCCTTTCGCCGGATGCCAGGATCATCGGCAGCGGCGCGGAGCGGCTTCCGAACACGACCCTTTTTGCCGTGCCCGGGCTTTCCGCCGAGACGCTGGTCATCGCATTCGATCTTGAGGGGATCGCGGTGTCGGCGGGGTCGGCCTGTTCGTCCGGCAAGGTCGCGGCGAGCCACGTCGCGAAGGCCATGGGCGAACCCGAGGCGATCGCGCGCGCCGGTCTGCGCGTCAGCCTCACCACTGCCGCCAAAGAGGCGGATATCGCGGCGTTCATCGTCGCCTGGCGGGCCATCTACGCCCGCATGCGCCGCAGCCGGGCGGCTTAGGCCCGGCACAAAAGGAATTCGAGGAGAGCTTCATGCCCGCCGTCCAGGAAACGATCGAACAGGTCAAGGCGATCGATGTCGACAAGTACAAATACGGCTTCACGACCGACATCGAGTCCGATCTCGCGCCGAAGGGGCTGAACGAGGACATCGTCCGCTTCATCTCGGCGAAGAAGAACGAGCCGGAATGGCTGACCGACTGGCGGCTTCAGGCCTATCGCCGCTGGGTCGGCATGAAGGAGCCGGATTGGGCGCGCGTGCGCTATCCGAAGATCGACTATCAGGACCTTCATTATTACGCCGCGCCGAAGCGCAAGGACCTCTTGAGCCTCGACGAGGTCGATCCCGAGATCCTGAGGACCTACGAGAAGCTTGGAATCCCGCTCCGCGAACAGAAGATTCTGGCGGGGGTGCGCGGCGCTGGCGAAAACGGCGAAACGATCGGGGCTGGCGAGTTCACGCCGGGCCGCGTCGCCGTCGACGCTGTGTTCGATTCCGTCTCAGTGGCAACGACTTTCAAAGCGGAGCTGCGCAAGGCCGGCGTGCTCTTCATGCCGATCTCCGAGGCGGTGCACGAGCATCCCGAGCTTGTGAAGAAGTATCTCGGCTCGGTCGTACCGATCACCGACAACTTCTTCGCAACGCTGAATTCCGCCGTCTTCTCCGACGGCTCTTTCGTCTATATTCCGAAGGGCGTGCGCTGCCCGATGGAGCTTTCCACCTATTTCCGCATCAACGAGAAGAACACCGGACAGTTCGAGCGGACGCTGATCATCGCCGACGAGGGGTCGTACGTCAGCTATCTGGAGGGCTGTACCGCCCCGATGCGCGATGAGAACCAGCTGCATGCAGCCGTGGTCGAGCTGGTGGCGCTCGACGACGCAGAGATCAAATACTCGACCGTGCAGAACTGGTATCCGGGCGACGCGGAGGGGAAGGGCGGCGTCTTCAACTTCGTCACCAAGCGGGGCGACTGCCGCGGCAAGAACTCCAAGATCTCCTGGACGCAGGTGGAGACAGGCTCGGCCATCACCTGGAAATACCCGTCCTGCATCCTGCGCGGCGACAATTCGCGCGGTGAGTTCTATTCGATCGCCATCTCCAACGGCTGGCAGCAGGTCGATTCCGGCACCAAGATGATCCATCTCGGCAAGAACTCGTCGAGCCGCATCATCTCCAAGGGCATTGCCGCCGGGCATTCGCAGAACACCTATCGCGGGCTGGTCTCGGCGCATCGCCGGGCGACAGGCGCGCGCAACTTCACCAACTGCGACTCGCTGCTGATCGGCGACAAATGCGGGGCGCATACGGTGCCCTACATTGAAGCGAAGAGCGCTTCGGCCATCTTCGAGCACGAGGCGACGACCTCGAAGATCTCCAACGACCAGCTCTTCTACTGCCAGCAGCGCGGCATGAGCGCGGAGGAGGCGACGGCGGTCATCGTCAACGGCTTCGTGCGCGACGTGCTGCAGCAGCTGCCGATGGAATTCATGGCGGAGACGCAGAAGCTGATCGGCATCTCGCTCGAAGGCAGCGTCGGGTAGCGATGCCCATGGGCAAGTTCCTGGAAGGCTTCGAGCGTGCACGCGCGGCGGCCGAGGCGCGCGAGGCGGAAGCCCAGCGCCGCACCGAGCACGCCGCGGCTGCCTTACAGCAGCTTTCCGACACTCTCGGCAAGGACAGCGAAGCGCTCGACGGGCAGAAGATCACGATGCAGATCGAGCACGGGTCACTGGTCCTGAGGCGCGTGCTTCTGCCGGTGGCAAGCGTGACGTTCGATCCGGATTCGGAACGCTACAAGATCCACGAATACTCGGTGACGGGGGGCAAAACGCAGATGGAAGGGCGGGACATCGACGATTGCGCGACAAAGCTCGGCGAATACGCCTTCTCGCTGACGGAAAAGATTGGGTGACGTCCGGCCTGTGGGAAACTCCAGGTCTGCAAGATCAACGACTTAGCGCCTGAGACGGCGAAGAGAAAGCTGCAGAATGCTTGAGATCAAGAACCTCCACGTCGAAGTCGGCGGCAAGAAGATCCTGAACGGCATCGATCTCGCCATTAAGGACGGCGAAGTGCATGCCATCATGGGCCCGAACGGATCAGGCAAATCGACGCTCTCCTACGTGCTCGCCGGCAAGGAAGACTACGAAGTGACCGACGGCGAGATCACTTACAACGGTGAGAACCTGCTCGACATGTCGCCGGACGAGCGCGCGGTCGCGGGGCTCTTTCTGGCGTTCCAATATCCGATCGAGATTCCGGGCGTCGGCACGATGACGTTCCTGCGGACGGCGCTCAACGCGCAGCGCAAGGCACGCGGCGACGCGGAGCTCACGACACCGGACTTCATGAAGCTCGTGAAGGAAGCTGCCGCCAAGCTGCAGATCAGCCAAGACATGCTGCGGCGCCCGCTCAACGTCGGCTTCTCCGGCGGCGAGAAGAAGCGCAACGAGATCTTCCAAATGGCGCTCCTCGCGCCCACGCTTTGCGTGATGGACGAGACCGATTCCGGCCTCGACATCGACGCGCTGCGGATCGTCGCCGACGGCGTCAACGCGCTGCGCGCGCCAGAGCGCTCCTTCGTCGTCATCACGCACTACCAGCGGCTCCTGAACTACATCGTGCCGGACTTCGTGCATGTCATGTCGAAGGGCCGCATCGTGCGTTCCGGCGGCAAGGAGCTGGCGCTCGAGCTCGAGGAGCGCGGCTACGCGGATTACGCAAGCGAGGCAGCGTGAGCGCGATGACCGAACAGCCGACCCGCATCCGCACCAAGGCGGAGGAGGCGCTGGAGGGGTATTTCTCCAGCCTTCCCGCCGACGATCCGATGCGCAAGGTCCGCGAGGAGGCGTTCGACTCCTTCCTCGTGCATGGCCTGCCACACCGGCGGATCGAGGCGTGGAAATACACCGACCTCAGGGCGCTTGTCGCCGACGTGCCGCCGCCGGCGAAGCCGGCGGCGTCTGCCGTCGCACGCGCGGCGCTTCAACGCGCCGACCTCTTCGCGTCGCTCGACCGGGCGCGGATCGTTTTCGTGAACGGCCAGTTCGTGCCGCCTCTCTCCGACCTCTCGGGCATCGAGGGCGATCTGGAGTTCGCTTCGCTGGGCCGCTTCCTCGCCGACGGCGGTGCGCTGCTTGACCGTGCGCTCGACCCGACCGAGGCGCCGATCTACGCGCTGAACAGCGCCTTCGTCTCGGACGGCGCTGTGCTTCGAATCCGCGCCGTCGCCAAGCTGAAGCGCCCGGTCGAGATCGTCAACGTCTTTGCCGGCGAGGAGCCGGGGCTGCAGACGCTTCGTCACCAGATCGCGGTCGGCGCGGGCGCCAAGGCGACGCTGTTCTCGACGTTCGCAGGCCCCGACGGCGTCGCCTACCAGACCAACGCCGTCACCGAGCTTGAGATCGGCGAGGGGGCGGAAGTTCGCTTTATCACCGCGCAGGAGGAGGGCGACCAGGCGGTCCACCTTGCGCTCCTTCTGCCGCGCCTTGCCGGCAAGGTGAAATTCGAGCCGTTCACGTTCGCGGTCGGCAGTCGGGTCGCTCGAAGCGAAATCCGCATGGCGTTCGAGGACGAAGGATCGAGCGTCGGCTTGCGCGGCACCACGATCGGGCGCGGCAAACAGCATCTCGACACGACGCTCGTCGTCAACCACGCGGCGGCCCATTGCGGCGGACAGGAATACTTCAAGGCGGTGATGGACGACCAGTCGCAGGGCGTTTTCCAGGGCAAGATCATCGTGGAGCCCGGCGCGCAGAAGACCGATTCCAAGATGATGAGCCGGGCGCTGCTTCTCTCCGAGAACGCGGAGTTCTCCAACAAGCCGGAGCTCGAAATCTTCGCCGACGACGTGGTCTGCGGCCACGGCGCGACCTGCGGGCAGATCGACAAGGAGATGCTCTTCTTCCTGCGCTCGCGCGGCATCGAGAAGGCGGAAGCGGAGCGCATCCTGGTGATTGCCTTCCTTGCCGACGCGATCGAGCTGATCGGCGACGATGCGATCGTGGAGGCGCTGGAGGCGCGGGTGCGGCAACGCCTCGGCGTGGGAACGGAAAGCCTCTGATGGCGACCAATGGCGCATACGACGTCGAGCAGGCGCGCGCGGATTTCCCGATCCTCGCCCGCGAAATCTATGGCAAGCCGCTCGTCTATCTCGATAACGCGGCCTCCGCGCAGAAGCCGCATGCCGTCATCGACCGCATCACCCGCGCCTATACGGAGGAATATTCCAACGTCCACCGTGGGCTGCATTTTCTCTCCAACACGGCGACCGAGGCTTATGAGGACGCGCGCGAGGCGGTGCGCGCCTTCCTGAACGCGCCGTCGACCGAGGAGATCATCTTCACGCGCTCCTCGACGGAAGGGATCAACCTCGTCGCGCAGTCCTTCGGGGGCATGCGGATCGGCGAGGGTGACGAGATCGTGCTCTCGATCCTCGAACACCATTCCAACATCGTGCCCTGGCACTTCCACCGCGAGCGGCGCGGAGCGGTCATCAAATATGCGCCGATCTTCGACGATGGCAGGTTCGATCTCGACGCCTTCGAGAAGCTCCTGACGGAGCGGACGAAGATGGTGGCGATCGTGCACATGTCGAACGTCACCGGCACCGTCGTCCCCGTCAAGGAGGTCTGCCGCATTGCGCATGAGCGCGGCATTCCGGTGCTCGTTGATGGAAGCCAGTCGGCCGTGCACATGCCGATCGACGTGCGGGACATCGGCTGCGACTTCTTCGTGTTCACCGGCCACAAGACCTACGGCCCCTCGGGCATCGGCGTCATGTGGGGGAAGCGCGAGCATCTCGACGCGATGCCGCCCTATATGGGCGGCGGCGAGATGATCGAGAACGTCACCGAGGACTGGGTCACCTACGGCACGCCGCCACACAAGTTCGAGGCCGGCACGCCGCCGATCGTGCAGGCGATCGGGCTCGGTGCGGCGCTCCGCTACATGGAGAACCTCGGCCGGGATGCGATCCGGGCGCACGAGGCGGAGCTTGGACGCTATGCGCAGGAGCAGCTCTCGGCGCTGAACTATCTCAAGATCTTCGGCAGCGCGCCGGGGAAGGGCGCGATCGTGTCCTTCGAGATGGCCGGCGCGCACGCCCACGACGTTTCGACCATTATCGACCGGGAAGGGGTGGCAGTTCGGGCCGGAACCCACTGCGCGCAGCCGCTTCTCGCGCGTTACGGCGTCACTTCCACCTGCCGCGCCTCGTTCGCGCTCTACAACACCCGTGCCGAAGTCGACGCCCTTGTGAAGGCGCTGGCCAAAGCCCATTCTTTCTTCGCTTGAGGGGACACGAGTCCATGAGCGACACTGAAGCTACGATGGAAGCCGAGACTGCGACGCCAGAAGAGGCGCCGAACAAGCCGGATTTCGAGGGGACCACCATCCCCCAGGAGGAGTTGGAGAAGCTCACCGACGGGATCGTGGCGGCGCTCAAAACCATCTACGACCCGGAGATCCCGGCCGACATCTACGAACTCGGCCTGATCTACAAAGTCGACATCGACGATAGCCGGCACGTCAACGTGAACATGACGCTGACGGCGCCGGGTTGCCCTGTGGCCGGCGACATGCCGGTCTGGGTGGAGGACGCCGTCGCCGCGGTCCCGGGGGTTTCCGGGGCGAAGGCAAACGTCGTTTTCGACCCACCCTGGTCGCCGGATCGCATGTCGGACGAGGCCAAGGTCGCCATCGGCTGGTGGTGAGCCGGTGGAAATCTGAACGGATAGGGACTATCTAGGACCCATGGCCAAACTCCGCTTCCAGGTCGTTTCCGTTACCCAGCGTGCCGCCGAGCGCGTTCGTGAGATCGTCGCCAGCTCCGATGGGCCCGTCGAGGGCATCCGCGTCGGGATCAAGAAGGGCGGCTGCGCCGGCATGGAATACATGGTCGATCTCGTGCGGCAGCCGGAGCCGGCCGACGACGTTGTCGATGTCGGCGGCGCGAAGGTCTTCGTGAACCCTGAAGCGACGCTCTTCCTGCTCGGCACGGAGATGGATTTCGAGGTGACGAAGCTCAGGACCGGCTTCGTGTTCCGCAATCCGAACCAGACCTCCGCCTGCGGCTGCGGCGAATCCGTCGAGATCAAGCCGGCCTCGGAGGCGCTCCTCGCCGAGGCTCGGGGCTGACGCCTGGCGGGATTGGTCAGCACGACTGGCTTCTCGATCTCTTCGAGCCGTTCGGCCCGATTTCCGTCCGCCGCATGTTTGGCGGCTTCGGCCTCTATCGCGACGGCGTGATCTTCGGGCTTCTGCGAAGCGACGGCGACATCTACCTGAAATGCGACGATGAGACGGTCGAGGCGTTCCGGGCCGCGGGATCGCATGCCTTCGCCTACAGCAAGGATGGGCGGAGCTTCACCCTGTCCTATTGGAGCCTACCGAGCGAGGCGCTGGACGATGCTGACGCGCTGAAGCTCTGGGCGGAGCGTGCCTTCGAGGCGGCGCTGCGGAGCGCCAAGCCGCAGAAGAAGCGCGTGAAGCGTTCCGCACCGCGATCCAGCGCGGATTAGGCCAGATTCGAGGAATGAGTTTTCCGCTCCGAGGCTTTGCGCTAACGCACCGGGCAAGGCCGGAGCGGCGGCGAATCGCCCAGGTCACCGCCCACTGGCCAAGGACGAACGAGGAAATTCGATGCGCACAAGCTTGGCCGTAGTGCTCGCCGCCGGCGAGGGGAAGCGGATGAAATCCGCCCTCCCCAAGGTGCTGCATCCGATCGGCAGGCTGCCGATGCTTTTCCACGTGCTGCGCGCGGCGGAGGACGGCGCGCACCGCGCCGTGGTCGTTGCCGCGCCGTCCACAAACGAGGAGATCGCCAGCGCAATCAAGGCGCGCGGCCTCAAGGCCGATGTATTGGTCCAGCGCGAGCAGCGCGGCACGGCGCATGCGGCGCTCGTGGCGCGCGAAGCCTTCGCGGGCTTTGACGACATCATCGTCCTGTTCGGCGACACGCCGCTGATCACGAAGCGGTCCGTGGAGCGCATGCGCGAGTCGCTGGACGGGGGGGCGAGCGTCGTGGTTGCCGGGATGCGGCCCGCCGACCCGTCAGGCTACGGGCGGCTGATCATGAAGGGGGACCAGCTCGTCGCCATCCGCGAGGAGCGCGACGCGACCGAGAGCGAGCTGGAGATCCGTTTCTGCAACGCCGGGGTGATGGGCCTTGCCGGCGCAACGGCTCTCGACATCCTCGAAGCGATCGACGACGGCGGGAATATCCAGGGCGAATTCTATCTGACCGATGCCGTGGACATTGCGCACGCGCGCGGGCTCAAGGTGACTGCAATCGAGATCGATGCGGACGAAGCGCGCGGCGTGAACGATCGCGTCCAGCTTGTGGAGGCGGAGCAGCTTTATCAGAAGCGCCGGCGAGCCGACGCGATTGCCGAAGGCGTGACGCTCATGGCGCCCGAGACAGTGTTCTTTTCGCACGACACGTATCTCGGGTCGGGCGCCGTCATCGAGCCTTACGTGGTGTTCGGCGAAGGCGTCACGGTGGGACGAATGTCACCATCCGCTCCTTCAGCCATCTTGAGGGCGCCAACATCTGGGAAGGCGCGACCGTGGGCCCCTTCGCGCGGCTCCGGCCCGGCGCCGAAATCGGCAAGGGCGCCCATATCGGCAACTTCGTGGAGATCAAGACCGCTGCCATCGGGGAAGGCGCGAAAGTCAACCACCTGACCTATATCGGCGACGCGCGTGTCGGCGCGAAGACCAATGTCGGCGCCGGGACCATCACCTGCAATTACGACGGGGTCTCGAAGTTCCTGACCGACATCGGGGCGAACGCCTTCATCGGCTCCAACTCCGCGCTGGTCGCGCCGGTCAAGATCGGCGACGGCGCCTACGTCGCATCGGGCAGCGTCATCACCGAGGACGTGCCGGACGACGCGCTCGCCTTCGGCCGGGCCCGCCAGGTCAACAAGCTCGGCCGGGCAGCGGGAAAGCGGAAAAAGTAGCCGCCCGGCCGGCGTTAACCAGCGGCGACGACTTTAGTCATATTCTGCAACTGCTTTTGATTTTCGCGGCGCGTGGCGCTTCCCTAGAAGCGGCGGGAATTGCGAGGAGTCAGAATCGGATGTGCGGGATCGTCGGCATTCTCGGCAAAGGGCCTGTCGCGCCACAGATCGTCGACGCGTTGAAGCGGCTTGAGTATCGCGGCTACGATTCCGCCGGCATCGCCACGCTGGAGCACGGGCACCTCGAACGCCGACGCGCCAGCGGCAAGCTGGTCAATCTCGAAGCGCGGCTCAAGGCCGAGCCGCTTTCCGGCACCACCGGCATCGGCCACACGCGCTGGGCGACGCACGGCGCACCGACGGAATCGAACGCCCATCCGCACGCGACAGAGCGCGTCGCCATCGTGCACAACGGCATCATCGAGAATTTCCAGGCGCTGAAGCGCGAGATCAAGGCCGCCGGCCGCACGCTCGCGAGCGACACCGACACGGAGGTCGTCGCGCATCTGATCACCATGGCGCTCGACCGCGGTCTGAAGCCGGTCGAAGCGATGGCGGAGACCTTGAAGAAGCTTCACGGCGCGTTCGCGTTTGCGGCACTTTTCGCCGGGGAGGACGACCTTCTCGTCGCCGCGCGGCGC
Source organism: uncultured Alphaproteobacteria bacterium (assembly GCA_963805325.1). Lineage (GTDB taxonomy): Bacteria > Pseudomonadota > Alphaproteobacteria > Rhizobiales > Afifellaceae > DASWJZ01. The sequence continues at coordinate 341,122 of CAWDTS010000002.1, forward strand.
GGCAGTCCGCTCGCGATCGGCCATGGCGACGGCGAGATGTTCCTCGGTTCCGACGCCATCGCGCTCGCTCCCTTCACGCAGGCTGTCACCTATCTCGAAGACGGCGACTGGGCCGTCGTCACACGGCACTCCGTGCAGATCTTCAACGACCAGGGGAAGAGCGTCGAGCGCCCGATCGTTCACGCCGTCGCCTCGAGCCTGACGGTCGACAAGGGCAATTATCGCCACTTCATGCAGAAGGAGATCTTCGAGCAGCCGGAGGTGATCTCCCACACCCTGGCCCACTACATCGACTTCTCGACCGGGCTGACGTGGCTGCCGGACGACGCAAAGGTCGATTTCGCGAAGCTCAATCGGCTCGCGATGGCCGCCTGCGGCACGGCGAGCTACGCCGCTCATATCGGCCGCTACTGGTTCGAGAAATTTGCGCGGCTTCCCGTCGACTTGGATATCGCGTCGGAATTCCGCTACCGCGAGATGCCGCTCGAGGCGAACGGGCTCGCGCTCTTCGTCTCGCAGTCGGGCGAGACCGCCGACACGCTCGCATCGCTGCGCTACGCGGCCTCCGCCGGGCAGAAGATCGGCGCCATCGTCAACGTGCCGCACTCCTCGATCGCGCGCGAAGCGGACTATCTGCTTCCGACGCTTGCAGGCCCTGAGATCGGGGTCGCCTCGACCAAGGCGTTCACCTGCCAGCTCACCGTCCTTTTCGCGCTCGCCGTCAACGCCGCGCGCCAGCGCGGGACGATTTCGGCGCAGGAAGAAGAGCGCCTGGTGAAAGCCGCCATCGAGGTGCCGCGCCACGCCGCCCAGGCGCTGAAGCTCGAGGGGGAGATCGAGGTGCTCGCGAAGGAGCTCGCGAAAGCCTCCGACGTGCTCTATCTCGGCCGCGGAACCTCCTACCCGCTGGCACTCGAAGGGGCGCTCAAACTCAAGGAAATCTCCTACATCCACGCCGAGGGCTACGCGGCGGGCGAGCTCAAGCACGGGCCGATCGCGCTGATCGACGAAGCGGTACCGGTGATTGTGATCGCGCCGCACGACACGCTCTTCGAGAAGACGGTCTCCAACATGCAGGAGGTGGCGGCGCGCGGCGGGCGCATCATCCTCATCACGGACAAACGCGGCGCGGAAGAAGCGTCGCTTCCGACCATGGCGACGCTTGTCCTCCCGGACGTGGCGCCGGAAGTCGCGCCTATCGTCTATGCGATTCCCGCACAGCTCATTGCGTATCACACGGCGGTGGTGCGCGGGACCGACGTGGACCAACCGCGAAATCTGGCGAAATCCGTCACCGTCGAATAGAGGCGGGGAACGCGCTTGCAGCCTGCCGCCTTCTGTCCGACACTGGACCCGAAGGTGACGTTCAGGCGTTGAATCGTCCCAACGGCCATCGCGCCGATCCGGGGACCGGGAATGGACCTCGACGATCTTGTTCATCAGACAGCGCCACCGCGGAGGCGGCGGTCGCGTGCGCGAGTGCGGCTCAGGAACTACTTCCTGACCGGCATCGTCGTCGCCGCGCCGATCGGCATCACGATCTATATCACTTGGTCCTTCGTCCACTGGGTCGACAGCCGGGTGAAGCCGCTGATCCCGCGCCTCTACAATCCCGATTCCTATCTGCCCTTCTCGGTGCCGGGCGTCGGGCTGCTCTTCGCTATCCTGATCATCACGCTGCTCGGCTTCCTCACCGCCAGCCTGGTCGGGCGCACGATCGTCGCCTACGGCGAGGGTTTGCTCGACCGCGTGCCGCTCGTGCGCAACGTCTATCGGGGCTTGCGACAGCTCTTCCAGACCGCACTCTCGCAGACGAGCCGCTCGTTCCAGAAGGTCGTGCTCGTCGAGTATCCGGTGAAGGGGGTATGGCGCGTCGGCTTCGTTGCGACGCGGGCGAAAGGCGAAATCCGCCTGCACCATCCGGACAAGGATCTTCTGGCGGTGTTCATCCCAAACACGCCGAACGTCACTGCGGGCTTTCTCGTCTTCGTGCCGCGCAAGGATGCGGTGGTCCTCGACATGAGCGTGGAGGAGGCGGCGAAGATGATCATCTCGGCCGGTCTCGTCACGCCCGAAGACCCGCAGGGCCGCGCTGCTGCCGGACCTTCGCAGAAGCCGGTCAGCGAGGCCGCAGAGTGAGATGCTGACATCTTCCGCACAAAGACGGCGGATACTCGGATTTGGCAGCGCTTTTGTAATTCTTGCCGTCTCTGCCACGTCGGCGCCCGGCGCAGGCTCTCCCCCGCTGCCGAAGTCCGCCAAGCAGCTGAACACGGCCGCAATCATTAAACTCTACCAGGGCAAGACGTTCGCGTTTCAGAGCGTGACGTCCTTCGGCCTCGTCGCCGGCGAGGTGTCGTACGACTTCGCCACGAACACCAATCACGTGACCTATCGGCTCGGCTCGCGGCAGGGCAGCTTCAGCGGGAAGATCCGCGTCCACGCCGACAAGTTTTGTTACGCGGCCGATCGCGCCGCAGAGCGCTGCAATGCCGTCTATGTCGATGGCGGCTACATCTACGAGGTGCGCGAAGGCGGCCTCGTAGACAGCGTGAAGCAGGTTCTCGCGACGCCTCCGCACTCGTGACCAGAGATCAGGCTTCTGCGTCAGGCTCCATGGCGGCAAGCGCGAGGCTCCGCCGTGTCCCGGCGAGCGCGGAGCGGAGGATCGTCGCGTAGGCGCGCTCGCCCCGCTGGCGGCTCAGAAGCGCGACGTGCCCGCCGCGCTTGCGGTCGAAGTAAATGGCGCGCGCGCGTTTCAGGCTGACGGCCTCATAATCCGCATCAGGGATTCCGAGGCGCTCCGCCAGCAGCTCGCTGACTTCCGTGACGGTGCGGTCGACAGGATAGCTTGTTGGCAGGACAACGATGAGCTTCTCCACCGCCCTCAGCGCCAGAATGCGCTCGATCTCCCAGCGCACGTTCTCGGTCTTGCCGAGGCAGAGGATGACGGCCTGGCTCGCACCGATGTTCTCGGCCACGTATTGCTGCCAGTGATCGTCACTGACGTTCTGCCGCGCCGCGCCGAGCGGCTGCAGCCCGAGCTTCGGATTGGAGAGCGCGATCACCGGCCCGTAGGGGAAGGCTTCGTCGGCGATGATCTCCTCGATCCGCGCGCGCTTCTTGCGATGCGCGAAGACCAACCGGTCGAAGAGGTTGCTTGCCCTCACCCAGAGGTCGTCCTCGTCGAAGGTCCTGAGAAAGAGGATGGGCTTCGCCTTGCTCGCCTGAATGAGCTGGGCCGCGGAGGTGCGTGAGCGCCGCCGCCACTCGTCCATCGCCGCAAGCAGCGAAGAGAAGAAGGTCAGCCGTGCCGCGTAGCCAATGAAGATTGCGATGGTCACCGTCACGGAGGCGATCAGGTCCTCGCCATAGACATTGGTATAGAGAAGCGACATCACCACGATAAGCGCCAGGCTGACGAGGACGAACTGCACGACGAGCCGCAGCAGGCTCATTGAGCGGCGCTGGTAGAGATAGACGTAGATCCAGATCGGCAGGAAGAACACGACAGTCGCCGCCGCAAGCATCGCGTAGTTCACGGCCATGCCGCGATCGGAGAGGAAGCGGTCGGGCAGCAGGTTCAGGAGGCCGGTGAGCGCCAGCCAGTAGATCACGATCAGCGGACCGAGCGCGGTGATGCCGGCGAGATTGAGCCCGATCTTGCCGAGCGCTGCGCCTATCGGTGCGAGCCTCCGCCATTGGTAGCGGCTGCGCGCCGCGCCCGAAAAAGGCAGCCGGATTTGCATGCCCTGGCGCAGGATCGGGAAGAAGAGGCGCGGCAGCCTGCCAAGCAGACGCAGCACCGCGACGAGCAGGGCGAAGAATCCGATGATGGCCGGCACCACGGTCGATGCCGCCATCAACGTCCTGACATCCTTTGGACGGAACGCTGAGTCGTGGAGCACGGCCAGGAGTTCCGCCTGATTGGTCACCTCACCGTTGGGGCTGCTGCTGAGCTTAAGATATGCGACATGCGCATTCAGTCCAGGTCCGAGCGGAAACGCCCAAGCAAGCGCGGCGATCAGAACGATGACGATGAGGAACCAGATCGGGCTGCCGTTCACCGCGCCGCGCAGCAGGAAAATGTAGAGCAAGGAGACGGCGCCGGTTACGAAGTAGAAGAAGAAAGTGGCGGTGAAATCGACGAGCGGCAGCGTGGTAAGTATCATCGTGATGGCATCGGTCCCCTGCTGCTGCAGGTGCAGCGCCGGCACCAGCAAAGCAAAGAGCGGCGCGACCTTGGTGATCGTGATGAGGCCGACGATCAGGATGCCGTAGAGCAGATAGTACGCAGCGCCGAGCAGGAGCAAGGCTTCTAGCAGGTTGCAGACGAGCCCCCAGAGCCCGTCCATCAGAAGGAAGGCGGAGATATCCTTGCGGATAATGGAACTCTGCCGTCGCAAGCCGGACCCCTGATCAGCCGGCGCGCATCAGGCGCACCGCGTCGTCGCGGCCGAAAAGATAAAGCAGCAGCCGCAGCGCCTCGGCGCGTTCCGATTTGAACCCGGGGTCACGGGTCAGTGCAAGCTTCGCCTCGTCGCGCGCGACTTCGAGCAATTCGCCGTGCACCTCGGGAAGCGCGATCCGGAAGCCCGGCATGCCGGACTGCCGCGTGCCTAGCAGATCGCCTTCGCCACGCAGCCGAAGGTCCTCTTCCGCGATGAGGAAGCCGTCCTCGGTCTGACGCATGATCTCCAGCCGCGCCTTGGCCGTCGCGCCGAGCGGCGCACGATAGAGCAGGAGGCAGACGGAGCGCGCCTTGCCGCGCCCGACGCGGCCGCGAAGCTGATGCAGCTGCGCCAGACCGAAACGCTCGGCGTGCTCGATCACGATGATCGTGGCGTCGGGCACGTCGACGCCGACTTCGATGACGGTCGTGGAGACGAGGATTGTGGTGTCGCCGGTGCGAAATTTCTGCATCACCGCGTCCTTCTCGGCCGGCTTCATGCGGCCGTGGACGAGGCCGACACGGCTGCCGAAGCGCGCCGCGAGATCGGCGAAGCGCTCCTCGGCCGCGGCGAGATCGATCTTCTCCGACTCGCCCACGAGCGGACAGACCCAATAGGCCTTGTCGCCGGCCGCGATCGCCTTGCCGATCCGCTCCACGACCTCGCCGATACGGGCGAGGGGCACGGCGCGCGTATCGATCGGCAGGCGGCCCGCCGGCTTTTCGGTCAGTCGCGAGACCTCCATGTCGCCGAAATAGGAGAGGACAAGTGTGCGCGGGATCGGCGTCGCGGTCATCACCAGCGTATCGGGCGCCGCGCCTTTCGCGGAGAGCGCCAGCCGCTGATGCACGCCGAAGCGATGCTGCTCATCAACAACCGCAAGCCCAAGCCGGTGGAACTCGACACCCGTTTGGAAAAGCGCGTGCGTGCCGACCGCGATCTTCGCCGTGCCGTCAGCAATGCGCGCAAGCGCCTCGCCGCGCGCGGCAGAGCGGTCGCCGCCGGTCAGGAGGACAGCCTCGATACCGGCGGCTTTCGCAAGCGGCGCGATGGTGGAGAAATGCTGGCGGGCGAGAAGCTCGGTCGGCGCCATCAGCGCGGCCTGGGCGCCGGCCTCCACTACGTCGGCCATCGCGAGCAACGCTACGATGGTCTTGCCTGAGCCGACATCGCCCTGAAGGAGTCGGAGCATGCGTTGCTCGCCGGCGAGATCGCCTTCGATCTCGGCAAGCGCTTGCTGCTGCGAGGCGGTCAGCTTGAAGGGGAGTGCGGTCTCGATCTTTCCGCGCAGCTTTCCTGCCGCCTTCCGCGCGGTTCCGCGACCGCGGCTCAGGCTGCCGCGCACGATCGCAAGCGCCAGCTGGCTGGCAACCAGTTCGTCGAACGCAAGCCGCTGCCACGCCGGGCCGGAGGGGCCGAAGCTCTCCGGCAACTCGGGGTGATGCACATCGTGCAGCGCCGCCGTGAAGCTTGGCCATCCGCGCGCCGACAGGAGGTCGGGCGACAGCCATTCGGGAAGATCCGGCAGGCGCTCCAGCCCCGCCCCGAGCGCGCGGCGCAGTACCTTCGGAGAGAGCCCGGCGGTCATCCGGTAGACCGGTTCGAGCGCCGGCATCTCTTCGGCGCGCTCCACCGGCAGCACGTAGTCGGGGTGGCGGATCTGCGGCCGCATGTCGAACCACTCGACGTCGCCGCTCACGACGAGCCGCGCCCCGATCGGGAAGAGCTTCTTCAGCCAGTCGGGCTGCGCCTTGAAATAGACGATCTGGATCGTGCCCTTGCCGTCGGACAGCACGACGCGCCAAGGCGCGTCTCCGCCGCGCGGCTTCTCAATACGCTCAACGACGCCCTCGACCGTCACCGGGCCGGAAGGCGGCATTTCATACAGCGGCGGACGGTGGCGGCGGTCGATCAGGCCGCTCGGCAAATGGAAAAGCACGTCGCGGACAAGTGCTTCCTCGCCCTCCGCGCCGACCGCACGCGCGATCAGCGGCGCTATCTTCGGCCCGACGCCCGGAAGCGAGGTGGCCGGCGCGAAAAGCGGATCGAGGAGGGACGGACGCATGGACTATGTCTAACGAACCGCGGGGCTAGCCATCCACCCCCGAATTTGCCACTCCCTGCCGCACAAGCGGCAACACAGCGATGACCGGCTCAACACGCTCCAGCTACGATCTCGACCCGCGCCGGGCGCGGGCGCTTTTTCGCGCCTGGCGGCGGGGCATGAAGGAGATGGACCTCATTCTCGGCGGCTTCGCCGATGCCCATATCGGGGACCTCGGCGATCACGATCTCGCCGATTTCGAAGCGTTGATGGACGTGCCGGACGACTTGCTTTTCACCTGGTTCAGCGGGCAGGCGGAGCCGGAAACCGAATTTCGCTCGCCGGTGTTCGAATCGATCGTGGCGTTCCACGCGAAGGCCCATATGAAGGGCCCAGACCAGAAATGACGAAGACCGAGCTGTTCTCCGCGTCGGACCCGCTGTCCGGCCTCTTCCGCGGCCGCCGCGCCGTGGCGCTCGGCGGCGTGCCGGACGGGCTCGAAGGCCGCGTGCTTGCCCGGCTGGCGGAGGCTGAGGGCACGGTTCTCTGCGTGGCGCGCGACGCGCGGGAAGTGGCGCTGGCGGAAGCGGCGCTGCGGTTCTTCGCGCCGGCCATTCCGACGCTGACGTTCCCGGCCTGGGACAGCCTTCCTTACGACCGCGTCTCGCCCAATCCGGAAATCTCCGCGAGCCGCATGAGCGCGCTCCACGCGCTGCTCGAATCTCACCGAGGGCCGCGCGTGATCTTCACCACGGCGAATGCCATCGTGCAGCGGGTGCCGGATCGGGAGAGCATCGGGGGGCGGACGCTTTCGACGGCGGCGGGCGCGGTGGTACCGATGGACGGTCTCGTCCGTTTTCTGGAGGCCAACGGCTTCGACCGCACCGCGACGGTGCGCGAAGTCGGCGAATATGCGGTGCGCGGGGGCATTCTCGACCTCTTCGCGCCGGGGACGGCGGCGCCGATCCGCCTCGACTTCTTCGGCGACACGGTGGAGACGATCCGCCCCTTCGATCCGGCCACGCAGCGCACCACCGGACAGGTGCAGCACCTCGAGCTCGTGCCGGCGAGCGAAGTTGTGCTGACCGAAGAGACGATCGGGCGTTTTCGCCAGAATTATCGTGCCGCCTTCGGCGCCGTGCTCGGCAACGATCCGCTCTACGAGGCGGTGAGCGAAGGGCGCCGCTTCGCCGGCATGGAGCACTGGCTGCCGTTCTTCTACGAGAAGCTGGAGACGCTGTTCGACTATCTGCCGGATGCGCCGGTCGTGATCGGACATCTGGTCGAACATGGGCTGAACGACCGCCTCGATCAGATCCGCGACCATTACGAGGCGCGCAAGGAGGCGGCAGCCAGCACGACCATGGCCGCGGGCTCCGTTCCCTACAAGCCGATCGCCCCGCACGCGCTCTATCTGAGCCAGGACGAATGGCGGGAGCACGTCGCGTCGCGGCCGCATGCGCGCCTCAGCCCCTTCGTCGAGCCGGACGAGGGCTTCGAGAAGATCCCGGCGATCGACATCGGCGGACGCGCCGGTCGTTCGTTCGCGGCGGAGCGCGCGGCGGGCGACGTCAACGTGTTCGACACGCTGGTCCAACACGTTGAGGCGCTTGAGAAATCCGGGCGCAAAGTGCTGCTCGCCTCGTGGAGCGAGGGCTCGCGCGACCGGCTCGGCCAGGTGCTCGCCGACCATGGGCTGTTGAAGCCTCAAGCCGATCGAGGATTTTGCCGCGCTGAAGGCGCTGCCGAACGGCGTCGTGGGCCTTGCGGTGCTGCCGCTGGAGACCGGCTTCGAGGCGCCGGACCTCGCGGTCATCGGCGACCAGGACGTGCTCGGCGACCGCTTCATCCGCACCACGCGGCGCAAGCGCGCCGCCGACGCGCTGACGGAGGCATCGAGCCTCGCGGCGGGCGACCTCGTGGTGCATGTCGACCACGGCATCGGGCGCTTCACGGGTCTCAGAACCATCGAGGCGGCGGGCGCGCCGCACGACTGCCTGGAGCTGCAATATGCCGGCGGCGACCGGCTGTTCCTGCCGGTGGAGAACATCGAGCTTCTCTCCCGCTACGGCGCGGAAGGCTCGGAGGCCGATCTCGACCGGCTCGGCGGCGTCGGCTGGCAGAACCGCAAGGCGCGGCTCAAGAAGCGCATCCGCGACATGGCGGAGCAGCTGATCAAGACCGCGGCGGCGCGGCTGACGCGGCAGGCGCCCGTGCTTTCCCCGCCCTCCGGCCTCTACGACGAATTTTCCGCGCGCTTCCCCTACGAGGAGACGGAGGACCAGGACTCCGCCATCGACGCGGCGCTCGACGACCTGCAGGCCGGCCGCCCGATGGACCGGCTCGTCTGCGGCGACGTCGGGTTCGGCAAGACGGAAGTGGCGCTGCGCGCCGCTTTCGTTGCGGCGATGGCGGGGAAGCAGGTGGCGGTCGTCGTGCCGACGACGCTTCTCGCGCGCCAGCATTTTGCGACCTTCACCGAGCGCTTCCGCGGCCTGCCGCTCAATATCGGGCAGGCGTCGCGGCTGGTCGGCTCCGCCGAACTGGCGCGCGTCAAGGCGGGCATCGCCGACGGCACGATCGACATCGTGATCGGCACCCATGCGCTGCTCGGCAAGGCCATCGCGTTCCGGGACCTGGCGCTCCTGATCGTCGACGAGGAGCAGCATTTCGGCGTGAAGCATAAGGAGCAGCTGAAGGCGCTTCGCGCTTCGGTTCATGTGCTGACACTTTCCGCCACGCCCATCCCGCGCACCCTGCAACTGGCGCTGACCGGCGTGCGCGATCTTTCGATGATCGCGACGCCGCCGATCGACCGGCTGGCGGTCAGGACCTTCATCGCGCCGTTCGACACGCTGACGATCCGCGAGGCGCTGATCCGCGAGCGGCTCAGGGGCGGGCAATCGTTCTACGTCGTGCCGCGCATCTCCGACCTCGCGGAGGTGCAGGAATTTTTGGCGGACAACGTGCCGGAGGCGAAGGTCGGCGTGGCGCACGGGCAGATGCCGCCTTCCACGCTCGATAAGGTGATGAACGCCTTCTACGAGGGGCAGTACGATATTCTTCTCTCCACGACGATCGTGGAATCCGGGCTGGACATCCCGCGCGCCAACACGCTCGTCGTGCACCGCGCGGAAATGTTCGGGCTGGCGCAGCTCTATCAGCTTCGGGGCCGGATTGGCCGCTCCAAGGTGCGCGCCTATGCGCTCTTCACCGTGGCGGCGCGACGCGCGCTGACCGACACGGCGGAGCGGCGGCTCAAGGTGCTGCAATCGCTCGACACGCTGGGCGCCGGCTTCCAGCTCGCGAGCCACGATCTCGACATCCGCGGCGCTGGCAATCTTCTCGGCGAGGAGCAGTCCGGCCACATCAAGGAGGTCGGCTTCGAGCTTTACCAGGAGATGCTGGAGGAGGCGGTGGCGAGCCTCAAGGCCGGCGGCGAGGAGGCCGGCGAGGACCGCTGGTCGCCGCAGATCACCATCGGCATGGCGGTGATGATCCCCGAAGGCTACGTGCCCGACCTGCAACTACGGATGCAGCTCTACCGGCGGCTGGCCGAACTGGAGGACGCAGGCGAGATCGACCAGTTCGGCGCGGAGCTCATCGACCGCTTCGGACCGCTGCCGCAGGAGGTGGAGCATCTTCTGAAAATCGTGTTCGTGAAATCCCTCTGCCGCCGCGCCAATGTGGAGAAGGTCGACGCCGGCCCGAAGGGCGTCGTCATCGGCTTCCGCGACAATATCTTCGCGAACCCGCCGGCGCTGATCCGCGCGATCCAGGAGGAGGGGACGTTCGCGAAAATCCGGCCCGACCAGCGGGTGCTGTTCATTCGCGGATGGGAGCAGGCGGAGGAAAGGCTGAAGGGGGTGGCTGGGATTTTGACGCGGTTGGTGAGATTGGCGGAGGAGGGGAAGAAGGCGGCTTAGGATAAGACTATTAGGAAACCCTGCTTTTGGCGAACTTCGCAACCTTGTCAACCAGCTCCACCATCTCAGCCGGAATCTCTTCCTTCAACATACATTCGATTATTGAGGTCGGCGTCACACTCACTTGGTAAACCTCCTGAAGTCTCTTGTTGACTGCGCTCAGCGCCTCCTTCCCTGGAACAATTCGTAATCTATTCCCGGCGTCTTCCCACAGCTTGTCAAACTCGTCTACGCTGGCCTCATTTATTGTGGCCTCACTCAGCCCCGACCCTCGCTTGCGCTCGAACTGCTTACGATCTGCCAAATAGCGCGACAGGACGCGAGTTTTTATTGATCTGGTGAACGCTTCGAGGATCTCCGCAGCGCTATCCGAATACTTCTTCGCAGTTTCACCGCGCTTCGCGTGGTCGGCAACCCTGCGAGACGCGGCTCGATCGATTGCAGGCACACAAAGCAGAAAGTTCTCTATCTCCTTCCGACGGTGAATGACGACCAGGTCGCAGAACGAACCGCAGTCATTGGTGAGAGCGTCGCACTCGCTATCCGACCGATAATCCCTATCCAAAATCGCAGCAGCCCTAATTACACCTCCAAGAGTCGTCTCCATTCCGGCCTTGAGTGTTCGAATCCGCTCCGGATTGAACCCATCGACAGGAACTACTGCAAAGTCACTCCGATTCCCGACAGCTTGAAATCCAAGCTTCGCTGCCATTTTTCCCAATATCTGAAAATCCTTTCCTTCCACAAACACCACTCGACGTGTCTTGGCTAGCTGAGCAAGTGTTGGATTTAGACCCGTCCGAAGTGCCTCGAACACATTTAACAGTTCATCCGGTCTCTTTATACGCTTTGCTGATTTACGCTTTTTATTTATGATTAGAATATCATCAGGTTCGGCCTCTGTTATGATTTCAACCGAGTGTGTTGCGATCACTATGTCTGGCCCCAGCCCTCTCAGTATACCTATCAACTGACGCTGTAGCTCGGAATGTAGATATATATCTGGCTCATCAATTAGAAAAATGGAGGCATCCCTCGATTTAATTACGTGTGTCAACATTTGGCACCACACCTGAAAGCCAAAACCGGCCCAGAATATCTCGCGAGGTATTCTGTCTTCCGGGCAGAACATGTGGAGCCGCCTTCTTCCCTGATACAGGTCGGTCGATGCCTTCGGTGGTTCAATATCCATCCCCGGCCAGGTCTCTCGGATCGCCGCCCGAAAGACCTCGAACTCCTCTGCGTAATGGTACCAAATATTTCGAAAATTTCTTGCCGCCCGATAGTTGAAAAGCGCGAGCCGCGCGGCCTCGCTGTCGTAAAGAATCTCGTGCTGTTCGACTGGACCAAGAATGGGCACAAATCCAATCGGGCTACGAAATTGGCTACGAAATGTCGACGGGCTGAGGATCGGTCTGCCTAAGGGGCGTGCGATCAAATTGCACACATGAACCTCGGGGAAATACAGATACAGTTCATTGCCATTGGATAATTTGAAGGAGACAGAGGCGGGCTCGGACTTATCGTAATTGTAGAAGATATTCTCTTCTGCGACCGAGGTGCCTTCGAGGCTTATTGAATATCCGTGCACCTGGCCGTTTGGACCGCGAACTATCTCAGGCTTCCTACTATTTGCCTTCCGCATGGCAGCGGCGAGAATTCTTAAACGCAGCAAGCACAGTAGATTTTCCTGCGTTATTGGGACCGACCAATACGTTGAATTGCTAAATGGATGCTGAACGTTTTGAACGCTTTGAAGTTGTGGAATGTAACTTGAATAAACCGTGCTATTTCTGACATGAGGATACTGAAGACTTAAACCATCCGGGCGGAGAGTTGCAACCGTAAGGGGAGTTAAGGCCACCGGTCAACGCTTGACCGGGCACAAAACCCGACGTCACCCCCGCACGCGTAGCGCTAAGGCTAGAGCGTTGACCGATGCGGCGAGGGGGCCAAGAAATTCGTCGGCGAGGATTTCGCCCGGGTGGGTGGTTATGCGGTTTGGGATCATGGCCAACGGGTAGCGACAGAAATTGGGAGATGGAAATCCCTACGCTTGGCATCCGATGGTTCGAGGCTCGCCCCTTCGACAAGTCAGGGTCTCGCGCCTCACCATGAGGGGGGTGGGTGGCATTTAGCTGGCCGTGCTCCGGCGCTGTGGCGCCGCTCGCACGTTGCTGCGGGTCCACAACATTAGCCCTCATGGTGAGGTGCGAGCGAAGCGAGCCTCGAACCACGAGGGCGGGATGCAGCAAAGCTTCTGTGAGGAACGGCCAAATCAGTGCGTCCTTCGAGGCTCGCGCGTTCCGCACTCGCACCTCAGGATGAGGGAGGTTGGGGGGGGGTCGCACGGGATGAGAGAGGTTGGTGGGCTTCGCACAGGATGAGGAAGGTTGGTGGGCTTCGCTATGGTTCGCGACGCGGCTGCCGCGGCGCTTTCTTTGGCGTCTGGCCTACTGGCACTCCATCAGCCCTCATGGTGAGGTGCGAGCGGAGCGAGCCTCGAACCACGAGGGCGGGATGCAGGTTACCGTCTACATTCTCCGCCGTGCCGACGGCAGCTATTACACCGGCTTGACGCGCGAGGATGTCGAAGCGCGCGTGTGGGAACACAACAACGATCCGATCGACGGCTACACCGCGCGGCGGCGGCCGGTGACGCTGGTCTTCTGCGAGGTCTACGATCGGCTGACCGACGCGATTGCGCGCGAGCGGCAGATCAAGGGCTGGACCCGCAAGAAGAAGGAGGCGCTGATCCGCGGGGACTATGAGGCGCTTCCGGATTTGGCGTCGCGCGCCCCGAGGAGCGCGGCGGGAAGCGGCGCAAAGTAGCCCTGCATCCGATGGTTCGAGGCTCGCGCCTTCGGCGCTCGCACCTCACCATGAGGGTGGTGGGTGGCATAAGGGGTCGAGATAGTCGCGCGGAGCTCGTGCCACAAAGGTAGGCACGATCGCCATTCCTGCCACAAAGGCGACATCATCTGAGGCGCAGCGTGCGGTGCAGCATTTTGGGGGCTTTCATGCGTCGTGCCGGTTTTCAGCTCGTCGGTATTGTCTTTCGCGTTGCGGCACTCTTCGGTGTCGCGACCGTCCTGCTCGTCGCGGCGATACTCGTCCCGGCGCGGGCGGCGGATGCGGCGAAGGCGAAGAGCGCGTACGCCACGGTCAACGGCGTCGAGATTCACTATCTCGTGGCGGGGGAGGGCTCGCCGGTCATCCTGCTGCACGGCTATGCGCAGACGAGCCACATGTGGCTGCCGCTCATCCCGGAGCTGGCGGAGACGCATCTCGTCATCGCGCCGGACCTTCGCGGCTTCGGCGATTCCGGCAAGCCGGAATGCTGTTACGACAAGAAGGCGATGGCGCAGGATATTCACGCGCTCGCCGCGTCGCTTGGGCTTAAGCATGTCGGCATCGCCGGCCACGACATCGGGCTGATGGTCGCCTACGCCTATGCCGCGCAATATCCCGACGACGTCGACCGGATCGCGCTGATGGACGCGTTCCTGCCGGGCATCGGCGACTGGAACAGCGTGTTCCTGCTCCGCGACCTCTGGCATTTCCATTTCTTCGGCCCGACGCCGCTGGCGCTCGTCACCGGGCGGGAGCGCATCTACCTTGAGCATTTCTGGAACGACTTCGCCGCCGATGCGGCGCATTCGGTCTCCGAGGCGAACCGCATCTTCTATGCGAAGGCCTATGCGCAGCCGGGCGCGATGAAGGCGGGCATGGAGGTGTTCCGGAACTTCCCGAAGGACGCCGAAGACTTCGCCGGCTTCGCCAAGACCAAGCTGACGATGCCGATGCTGGTGCTCTCCGGCGAGAAGGCGGGCGGGGAGTTCCTCATCACACAGGGGAAGATGGTCGACGATCACGTCGAGGGCGTCATCGTCAAGGGCTCGGGGCACTGGCTGATGGACGAAGCGCCGGATCAGGTCATCCCGAAGCTGGTGGCGTTCTTCGCGAACTGAGCGGCTTGCCTAGTTCACCCACGGAAACAGCGAGAGCATCCAGTTCACGCCGGCAACCGCGCCCGTGATCAGAAGCACGACCGCGATGATCACGACGGCCGAGGCCTCCCAGTTCCGGAAGGACGATGTCTCGGAAGCAGGCGCATGATGATGCGGCTCGACCTCGGGCTGCGGTTCGCTGATACGACCTTCTCTGTGGAGCATCGCCACACCTCGCAATATTTGCCGCGTCGGCTTCGGCCTTCGATGGGCTCGGGCGTAAACCCGCCGAGGCGCTTGGCGGCGTTCGTGCTGCCGGAGGTGCCTTCCGCGACGCGGCACGCGGACTCACATTTGCCGCTGAAAGCGCATTCTTCGCTTCGCCGGTTAATTCCTTGTTAATATTTCGCAGCGGGCGCGGGCATCATCCTGAACGGGAGCGCGGTTCCGGGAGCGCTGCTAGCCCGTTGCGGCGCGTTGCGTCGGGAAGATGCGAGCCGCGATCTCCGCTGCCGGCATCGCCTTGCCGTAGAGATAGCCCTGGAGGGAATTGCAGCCGGTGGCGCGGAGCAGCGCCGCCTCGTCCTCCGTCTCCACGCCCTCCGCCGTCGTGCGCATGCCAAGCTCGCGCGCCAACCCCACGATGAGGTTGACGATCGCGCGCTTCGTCGGGTCCGTCGTTATGCCACGCACGAAACCACGGTCGATCTTGACCTTGTCGAAAGGGAGGGAGCGCAGATAGCTCAAGCTCGAATATCCGGTGCCGAAATCGTCGAGCGCGACGCGGATGCCAAGCTCGCGCAGCGCCTCGATCTGAGCGCTCGCGACGTCGAAATCGTGAAGGAGCACGCCTTCCGTCACCTCGAACTGCAGGCGACTGACGGGGAAATCCAGCTCCTCAACCAGGTTGCGCACCTGCGCGGCGAGGTCGGTGAGACGGAACTGCACGGGCGATAGGTTCACCGAGACGTAGAGGTCGTGCCAATCGCGCGCATCGCGAAGCGCGGTCCTCAGTATGTGCTCGGCGAGTTCGATGATCTGACCGGTCTTCTCCGCCGCCGCGATGAACTCAACCGGGCCGATCCAGCCGAGCTCCGGATGCCGCCAGCGCGCGAGCGCTTCCGCGCCGTCCATCACGCCGTCGGTGCTGCGGTGGATCGGCTGGTAGTGGACGATGATCTCACCGGCCTTCAGAGCGCGCGCGCAGATCGACTTCCATGCGACGGCGGCGCGTCGCCGACTTCGCCAGCTCGCTGGTAAATGCGACCACCCGCCTTCCGCCGCCGCGTTTCGCTTCTTCCAGCGCGATATCGGCGTTGAGGAGCGTCGCCTCCATGTCTGGAGAAGGGCCTTCGTCGAAGGCGACGCCAATCGACATGCCGCTCGCGACGCTATGGCCATGAAACACCTGAGGCTGCCGTGTGGCCTCAACCATGCTGCGCGCCATGTCCATGATGCGCTCGCGGCTTTCGCGTTCGACGAGCACAACAAACTCATCGCCGCTTGAACGGGAGACAAAGGCCTTCTCGCCTGCAATCTCGGCGATGTTCTCGCCGAGCCGCTTCAACAGCGCGTCGCCGACCTTGTGCCCGAGCGCGTCGTTGACAATCTTGAAGAAGTCGACATCCGCGTGAAGAACCCCGAGAACACCGGTCACGGGGAAGGGCCAACCTTCCGCAAGCTTTTTCAGAAGCGACGTGCGGTTCTCAAGCCCTGTCAGCGTGTCCTTGTAGGCGAGTTCCAGAGCGCGCGCTTCCGCCTGCCGCCGGGTCTCGATCTCATCATGCACATTGCCGACGATCCGCCGCATCTCGAGATGATCGGCGACGATCGCGGCGAGGTCCTTGAGCTTCGCCTTGTCGGCGTCGGTAAAATCATCCCGTGGCTTGACGTCGAAGACGCAGACCGTGCCGATCCGCTGTCCGGACGGCGTGATCAGCGGCGCACCGGCATAGAAGCGCAGACGCGGATCGCCCTCTACGAGCGGGTTCTCGGCGAAGCGGGGATCCTTCGTCGTATCCTCCACGACCATAACAGCATCGTCGAGAATCGTGTGGCCGCATAACGAGATGTCACGCGGCGATTCGGTGTATGGCAGGTCGCCGTGCGCCTTGAGAAAATTCCGATCCGAATCCATGAAGGAGACGAGCGCGATCGGCGCCTCGAACTGGCGCTTCGCAATCTCCGCAATTCGGTCGAATTGCGGCTCGGGATCCGTGTCGAGGATCCGATACCGGCGGAGCGCCGCAAGGCGTTCCTCTTCGTCCATCGGATGCGGGGGTGGTTTGTGCATGGCTCTTTCTTTCCCTCGCGCGAAGGCCAGAACGCGCGCCCATGCCATAACATTCAGTAAATCGGATAGGTTGCAGAACCCACTAACTCGCGACCGGACGTCGTAAACGAATCCTAGCCGCCTTCGTTCCGGCCGGCTGGATCGTTAAGCTCGATTTCAGAGCAGGAGAACGCAATGAGCGAACCAGGACGCATCGTCCTCGATACAAAGGCAAAACCGGCCTTTCGGTGGGATGATCCGCTCGACCTTGAGGCGGAGCTTTCCGAGGAAGAGCGGATGATCCGCGACACGGCGCGCGCCTACGCGCAGGAGCAGCTGCTGCCGCGCATCGTCGCCGCCTACGCGCAAGAGCGGGTGGAGCCGGAGATCTTCCGCGAGATGGGCGAGCTCGGGCTTCTCGGTCTGACGCTGCCGTCGGACTACGGCGCGGCGGGGGCCTCCTATGTCGCCTACGGCCTCGTTGCGCGCGAAGTGGAGCGGGTCGATTCCGGCTACCGCTCGATGATGAGCGTGCAGTCGTCGCTGGTCATGTATCCGATCTGGGCCTACGGCGACGAAACCCAGCGGCAGAAGTACCTGCCCAAGCTGGTGAGCGGCGAGTGGATCGGCTGCTTCGGGCTGACGGAGCCGGATGCCGGCTCCGACCCGAGCCGCATGACGACACGCGCCGAGAAGATCGCCGGCGGCTATCGCCTTTCCGGCACAAAGACCTGGATCTCGAACGCGCCGATCGCCGACGTCTTCGTGGTCTGGGCGAAGCTTGCCGATGGCGGCGAGCCCACAATCCGCGGCTTCGTTCTGGAGAAGGGCGCGAAGGGTCTTTCGGCACCGAAGATCGAAGGCAAGCTCTCGCTCCGTGCGTCGGTTACCGGCGAGGTGGTGATGGAGGGCGTGGAGGTTGGCGAAGAGGCGCTGCTTCCGAACGTCTCGGGCCTCAAGGGACCGTTCGGCTGCCTGAACCGCGCGCGCTACGGCATCGCCTGGGGCGCGATGGGGGCAGGGGAGGATTGCTGGCATCGCGCGCGCCAATATACGCTCGACCGCAAGCAGTTCGGGCGGCCGCTCGCGGCGAACCAGCTCATCCAGAAGAAGCTCGCCGACATGCAGACGGAGGTCGCGCTCGGGCTACAGGCAGCGCTGAGGCTGGGCCGGCTCATGGACGAAGGCACGGCCGCGCCGGAAGCCGTCTCGCTGATGAAGCGGAACAATTGCCTCAAGGCACTGGAGATTGCGCGCATGGCGCGCGACATGCACGGCGCCAACGGCATACACGAGGACTTCCACGTGATGCGCCACGCGCAGAACCTTGAGACCGTCAACACGTACGAAGGCACGGCAGACATGCACGCGCTTATCCTCGGCCGCGCGCAGACCGGCATTCAGGCTTTCTCCTGAAGCTTCAGCGGCGGCTCGCGGCGGCGATCCTCTCGCGCACGCGGCGCTCGTCCTCCGCGAGCGCTTGGCTGACCGCGACAGGGTAGGGGCTCGCGGCCTTCTCGAGGGCGCGGATATCCGGCGGAAGCTTTGCGATCGCCTCGATGCAGGACGCGCGGATGTCGGAGAGCGGCCGCGGCGTTTCCAGCCGCTGGCCGTCGCGCATCACTTGCTTCAGAAGCGGCGCGCCGGGAAGCGTCTCGTCGGCGTCGCCGATCGTGTCGCCCTTCGCAATCCCGTTCTCATTTGTACGAAACACCTGCTTGCGGCCGGGAAGCGTGCGCTTGCCGGAGGAGAGCTTGATGCGGCCTTCCCCGGCATATTCGGTGAGCTTGTAGACGATATCGAGCGAGGGCGCGTCGCCGGAGATCACCAGATCCGTGCCAACCCCGAAGCCGTCGATCGGCGCGCCGGCGGAAATGAGCGCGGCGATCTTCGCTTCGTCGAGCCCGCCGCTCACGAAAATGCCGACCTTGTCCAGCCGCGCCGCATCGAGGAGCGCACGTGTCTCGCACGACAATGCAAGAAGGTCTCCGGAATCGAGCCGGACGGCTCGCACCTTGAAGTCCGATCCCATCTCGTCTGCGAGCGCGATCACCTTCTTCACACCGGAGATCGTGTCATAGGTATCGACGAGCAGCACAGTCTCCGGATAGACGCGGGCGAAGGCGCGGAAGGCTTGCATCTCGTCGTCGAAGGCCTGCACGAAGCTGTGCGCCATCGTGCCGGCGATCGGAATGCCGTAGAGGCGCCCGGCAAGTACGTTCGACGTCGACACCGCCCCCGCGACATAGGATGCGCGCGACGCCTTGATCGCAGCGTCGAGCCCATGCGCGCGGCGGCTTCCGAAATCGACGACCGGACGGCCCGATGCCGCAGCAACGACGCGCGCCGCCTTCGACGCGATCAGCGTCTCGAACCCGATCTGGTTGATCGCCAGCGTCTCGATGATCTGCGCCTCGCCGATCGGCGCGGCGATCTCCAGGATCGGCTCGTTCTCGAAGACGGGCGTACCTTCCGGAAGGGCAAAGACATCCCCGGAGAAACGGAAGCCCTTCAGCCAGTCCAGGAAGTCGTCGGGGAAACCTTGGCCGTGCAGATAGGCGATGTCGTCGGCATCGAAGCGAAGCGCTTCGAGCTCCGCAAGAAAGTCATCGAGCCCGCAGGCGACAAGAAAGTTCCGCTGCTTTGGCAGGCGGCGGACAAAGAGGCTGAAGACGGCGCGCTTATCGAGCCCGATCTCGCGATAGGCGCGCAGCATCGTGAGCTCGTAGAGGTCGGTGAAGAGCCCGAGGCCCTTCAGCCGCTCCGTGAGCCCGCCTGGCACTCTTTCCTCCGCCCCCCGCATCGGCTTCAGCGTCGCTGCGCCTCGGCGAAGGCATGCGCATAGGCGCAATAATGCTCCACCGTCCGCGCCACGGTCTCCCGCTTCACCTGATCGAGCGGCGCCATCTTGACCGCCGGGCGCTTGCCGTAGAGCCAGCCGGCTTCGAGCACCTGGCCGGGCGTCGTCTCGGCGCCCGCGGCGAGAAAAACATCGTTCTCGACGATCGTGCCATCAGCGACAACGCTGCCGATGCCGATCAGCGAACGGCTTCCAATCGAGCAGTCGCCGAGCGCCACGTTGTGGCCGATGGTGGAACCGGCGGCGATCTCGAAGCGCATTCCGGGGCGGCAGCGGATCACGGTGTTGTCCTGGACATTGGAGCGCGCGCCGATGATGATCTCGCCGCCATTCGCGTCGAGGTCGCAGCCGAACCAGATGCTCGAATTCTCCGCCGCGACGATTCGGCCGCGAAGGCGCGCCGTCGCCGCCACAAAGACGCTCGGATGGATTTCACCCGCCGCAAGCGCCGGTGCGGCATCGGCGGCGGCCTCCGTTTTGGACCGCACTTGGCGCGCGCGCTCATCGATCTCGCCCGACCGAAGGTCGCGCTGCGGTCGCGCCGGCATGCCGGCATAGAGTTTGCCCGATAGTAGCTCGGAGCGTGGGAAGACGATCGCGTGCGGCTCGATCACCACGCGGTCCGCCACCACCGAGCCGTCGAGGATCACTGCGCCGTCGCCGATCACGACGTCGCTTCGAATGGTGCAAGCATGGATGACCGCGTTCTCACCGACCGCCACGCGATCACCGACGATCGCCGGATGGATGTCGTGCGCGATATGGATGGTCGAGCGGGCGCCAAGCGAGAAGTCGTCGCCGATCTCCACGAAATGCCCATCGGCGCGAATGACCGATGCAGCGCCGAGGCGGGCATTTCGGCCGAGCGTCGCGCGGCCGAGCACCGCGGCACCCGCACCGACATAGGCCGGCGGCGTTGCAAGCTGCGGCGAGACACCGGCATAGGGGAGCACGAAGAGCGGCGCGTACACTCGAGCGCCGCGATTTTCGAAGCGAACTTCTCGCGGCTTTTCATCGCAGTCGCCGACGCCTCCCAAGGTCCGCCGATCATATGGGCGCAGAGGTCATGTTCCTAGGGGCGGGCCGAAATCCGCGCCGTTCACACGTCGTTAAGCGACGAAACCCTTTCGTCCACCATGCGTAACAAACCGGAAACACGTGCTGTCTAGCGTGATCATGGACGCGGAACTTCGCTGGCGTCCGATGAATTGAGCGAACGGGGGCTTCGGCTTTCCGCAGAGGGTGAGATGAGCGCAGTCATCGCAATCAGATCCGAACTTGAGCAGCGCGGCGACGATTTCGGCCGCGAGCTCGGCGCAGCGTTGGTGCTTGCCGGCGAGCGAGCCGGGCGTGACGGTGCGGTGATGCGCGAGATGATCGCCGTCGCCGCGGGCGAGATGCGCAAGGCTGGGGCGTGGCTGCGCGACTGCGCGATCCCCGACAAGCTCATCGCAGATTACGACCGCGCCTGCCGCAAGGGCTTCCAGGCCGCGCTCCATGCCGGCATGGTCGGCTGGCAGGAAGAAGCCGCCGAGGGCGCGCAGGCGGCCTAAAGCAGACGGGCTTACCTGACTTCCAACTTTGGGGACGCCGCTCTTAGGCGGCATCCTTGAGGTTTTTCCTCACGCGCCGCCACCCAAGGGCTCCCAGCCCGCCGATGCCCGACAGGAAAAGGGGCAAGGCGGCAGGCAGGGGAACGGCCGGTGGGTCCGAAGGGACTTCGGCGACGGCCACTTTGATGTTGTCGAGGAAGCTGCCGTAGGGATTTCCGGCGAACGTCAGGATGACCTGCTGCAGCAGGTTTGATCCGAAGATCGAGGAGAGGTCGAAGCTGGCGAGCGCGTTGAACGGCGCAATGATGCTGGTGGTCGGGCCGGCCCCACCGCCGAACAGCGTCGACGTGATCGAGACGACCGCTTGCGGCCAGTTCCATGTTCCAGCGGAGAATCCTTCCAACGTGAAGGCATTGCCCGACACGTTGGTGATCGACACGACGCCGGAAGGCTGGGCGGCGACGCTCCCGAAGACGCCGGTGGGACCCACGTTGCTGACGCGGAATCCGTCCTGGACGTAGGTGAATGGATAGCTGCTGTAGTCAAAGCCGCTTTCGAAATTGATGGTCGTCGCGGCGGCAGGCGCGGTCGCGATCAGAAAGAAAAGCACGCAGTAACGCAGCATAAAAAAGACTCCAGGACGTCAGCCGCAACTGAGGCGGGGTAGCTTGGAGGCTGCGTCACGTCAACAAAGCCTTTGGTTGTAAGCCCCAGTAAATCCGAAGAAAAATGCCCGCGCCGCGACGCCGCGCGCTCTTTTGCCGCCCTGCGAAAACCGTGAGTCCGGACAGAAAAGGCGGCCGACATCTCTTATGTCAGAGCGAGCAGCAAAGCCCGGCCGGCGATCAAGTGGCGGATGGGGTGGGATTCGAACCCACGAGACGGTTGCCCGCCTGCCGGTTTTCAAGACCGGTGCCTTCAACCACTCGGCCACCCATCCACTCAATGAACTCAGATACTTAGCTTGCTTCCTGCGATCCGCGGAAGCCGGCTTGCTGCGCAATTGGCACGCGCCGAGGCTGTAACCGCTCCGCCTGCATTCCTCAAGGGCCGCCGCCGGGAGCTTCCGGCAGCCAAAAGAGATTTGGCCGTCGCGGTTTATCTCGCCGCCCCCTCGACACATTCTGGACAAATCTGGTTGTTCCAAGTTAACCATATTGTTTGTTGTCGGCCTGGAGTGTTCGATGTCGGCCGAGCCCAACTTGGGTCCGCGTGGAACGACGGAAACACCGTCTGGAGAGGACGGGCATTTCCTTCGCAATGTAGGGGTGGTGCTGGAGCGCCTCCACACGCTGTGTGAGCTGAACGGTCATCCGCTCCTGGCTTCCCTGATCGACATCGCGAGGAGCGAGGCGAACGACGATCTGAACACGTCCGCCTGGGGCGCGCGGCTGTCGTCCGTGAACGCGGTGCCGCTACGGGCGGATCCCGCTCCCGACTTCGAAAATTCCAACATCGACAATTCGAGCGTCGACGACTCCATCGTCGCCGATCCCACCGTCGACGATGCCGCCATCGAGGATTTCGGAGGCCGACAATTCGGGAGCAGACGTTTTCGGGCCCGACGATTCCGGTATCGATCGTTCCGCCGACGCATCCGGTGCGGAAGATTTCGGCGTTGAGGAACCCGACCTCGACACTGAAGCAGTCGATGCCGATGTCGCCGAAGCCGACGATTCCGAGTTCGAAGCGGCCGCGGCCGAGGAACCCGTCTCTCATGTCGCCGAAGCTGACGATCCCGCTGTCGAGACCGCCGGAACGGACGGTGGCGACGACTCCAGCGCCGGCGCGGTAACGACTGCGGCTGATGAGGAAGAGGCCGAGGTCGATGCTCCTGTAGTCGAAGCTGCTGTAGTCGAGGCTGCGGAAGTTGACGATTCCGGCGTCGACGATGTCGATGTGGACGAGGAAGACGAGCTGCCGGAGCACCGCGAAATCGACATGACCGACTCCGACGACGACAAATTCCTGTTCTTCTGACGCTTAGCCGGGCCAGCATCGACCGAGGCAAAGGTAGAATCCTCGGTAAGCCGGAGCCCATTTATTAACGCTCGGACGTGACCCCGGCGAGGCGCGGCATTCAACCGTCTTGGGACCCCGCCATGCTTTTGCCCTGATTCGACTTGCCAATTCGGTTCCGGTAAGTGTGAATCGCTATCGCCTTGCGACGGCCCATTAGGGCTTTGGTAACGGCGTTTGTTAATCTTCAGCGGTCGAGCCGACGCGCGCGGCAGAGAAACGACTGGAAGGCCAGGGGGTGTTCCGATTACCAGGCAAGGTTTGACCCTGCGCGCTGGCGTCTCTTTTCAGCGCGCGCTTGCAACCGTCGGACTGTGCAGCGTTCTTGCCGCTTGCTCGGCGACGACCGGACCGTTTTCGCCCGCGATGTTCGCGAAGGCCACCAGCGCGAAGCCGGCGTCGGCTGACGGCGCGCCGCAGACCGATCAGGCTGCCAACGTCGCCGATGCGTCAGGCGGGCAGGGGGCCGGGTTCATGCTGGCGAGCTTCGCGCCCGCGTCAGCGCCCGTACCGCACCAGGTCAGTGCGAGCGCGATCACAGACGTCAAAGACTACAGCGCTGTCGGGATGGCCTCCTGGTACGGCGCGCAGTTCCACGGACGGCCAACGGCCGACGGGGAGACCTTCAACCGTCTGGCGTTGACCGCCGCTCATCTGACACTTCCGCTGCCGAGCTACGTGCGCGTGACCAATCTTGAGAACAATCGGTCGATCACCGTCCGCGTCAACGACCGCGGCCCCTACAGTCACGACCGGCTGATCGACGTCTCCGAGCAGACCGCCGAACTGCTCGCCTTCCGCCAACATGGCCTGACGAAAGTCCGCGTCGACTATGTCGGTCCCGCGCCGGTCGATACCGATGACGGGCAGTTGCTTCTCGCCAGCTATCGCGGCCCGGCGAAGCAGCGTGCGACGACGGTCGCCGCGGTGGCGCGGCCGGAACCGACGCGCGTCGCCTTCGCCGATGAGCAGCAAGGCGGGAATGGGGCGATGGCGGAACTCACGACGCGGCCCTCGGTGATGAACCGCATCTTGATGGCGTTCAACGTCGCTTCCTTCACCGGCAACTAGCAGCTTCACCCCAGCCGTCCCGCCCGCGCGCCGCGCGGCCGAACTTGATTCCCGCGGCGCCGAGGCGTTTCATGCCGTGGGACCTTCCGCGCAACCGAATCGGGACAATTCTTTTGAGGCCTTTTGCTGCGACCCGGATATTTTTCGCGTTCCTCGTGCTTTTTGCCCTCAGCGCCGCGCCGGCCGCAGCGCAGCTCTTCGACACCACGGCGCCGCACGTCATCCTCGTCGACTACGACACAGGCACCGTGCTCTTCGAGAAGGCCGCCGACGAGCCGTTCCAGCCCGCCTCGATGGCGAAGCTCATGACGGCCGACCTCGTCTTCGGCGCGCTGAAGGAGGGGAGGCTCAAGGAATCCGACATGTTCAACGTCTCCGAGCACGCCTGGAGGACGGGAGGGGCCCCGGCCGGCGGCTCGGCGATGTATGCGGAGATCCATTCGGACGTCTCCGTTCATGACCTGCTGCGCGGACTGATCGTGCAGTCGGGGAACGATGCGGCGATCGGTACTCGCCGAAGGGCTCGCCGGTTCGGAGGGGGCCTTCGTCGACCGCATGAACGAGCGCGCGCGGAAGCTCGGCCTGACGGGCTCGCATTTTGCAAATCCGAACGGGCTTTTCGCCGACGGTCAGGCTGTCACGGCGCGTGATCTCGCCACGCTCGCCAGCGACATCATCCGCAACTACCCAGCCTATTACCCGATTTTCTCCGAGCCCGAATTCACCTGGAACAACATCCGCCAGACCAACCGCAATCCGCTCGTCAGCGATAATCTCGGCGTCGACGGACTGAAGACCGGCTACATCAAGGAATCCGGCTACGGCGTCACTGCGTCGGCGTTGAGGAATGGGCAGCGGCTCATCCTCGTCGTCGCCGGCCTGGAGTCGGAATCGGACCGCGAAGGGGAGGCGAAGCGCCTCTTCGACTGGGGCTTCCGCAACTTCAAGATGGTCACCGCATATCAAAAGGACGAAGTCGTGGCCGAGGCATCCGTCTATGGCGGCACCGTCGGACAAGTGCCGCTGAAGGCCGACGGCGACATCGCGTTTCTTGTGCCGCGCGACGCCAAGGACGCCATGAAGGCGCGCGTCCTCTATCAGGGGCCGCTCCTGGCGCCGGTGGAGGAGGGGGTCGTGGTCGCGACCTTCAAGGTCTGGAACGGCGACCGCCTGATCCAGGAGGTTCCGCTCCACACGGCGGCATCCGTGAAGCGCGGGCCGCTCCATTCGCGCGCGCTCGACGCACTCGGTCAGCTCCTGTTCGGCTGGATGCCCCGGTTCGGCACGCTGTGAGGGCGCGGGGCCGCTTCATCACGCTCGAAGGCGGCGAGGGAGCGGGAAAATCCGGGCACGCGAAGTCGCTTGCCGAATGGCTGAAAGGCGAGGGCGTCGATGTCATCGTCACGCGGGAGCCGGGGGGCTCGCCACGCGCCGAGGCGCTGCGCGAGCTGCTCCTTACCGGGCGCTTCGCGGCACGCGGACCGGAGACGGAGGCGCTGGTCTTCGCGCTCGCCCGCGTAGACCATCTCGCCACGAAGATCCGGCCGGCGCTTTCGTCGGGGACTTGGGTGATCTGCGACCGCTTCATGGATTCCACGCGCGCCTATCAAGGCTCGGCCGGCGTCAGCGGCGAGCTCCTTGATCTGATCGAGGCGATCGTCGTCGGCGAGGACCGCCCCGACCTGACGCTGATCCTCGACGTTCCGGCCGCGCTCGGCCTTGAGCGTGCACGCAAGAAGAAGCCCGAGCCGGACCGCTTCGAGAGCGACGGACTGGCGCTGCACGAGGCCCGGCGCCAAGCCTTCCTCGATATTGCCGCGCGCGAGCCGGAGCGCTGCGCCGTGATCGACGCGACGCGGGAAAGGCCGGCGGTCGCTGCCGCTATTCGGGACGCCGTCGCGGAGCGGCTCAAGCCTGCCAAGGCAAAGGGCTGATCGGTGGCGCGCGCCCCGAAGCTTGAGGAAGAACGTCCACCGCACGATGCGCTCGACGGCGTTGCCCTGCCGCGCCAGACGACAATTCTGATCGGGCACAAGGCAGCGGAGGCGGCACTGCTCGAAGCTTATCGCTCCGGACGCATGCACCACGGATGGATCCTCGCCGGCGAGCGCGGCATCGGCAAGGCGACACTCGCCTTCCGCCTCGCGCAATTCCTCTTCGCGCACCCTGATCCCACCGCGCCAGAGGTCGTCGAGGCGCGCGACCTTTTCGTGCCGGCTGAACACCCGGCCGCGCATCGGATGGCGGCCGGCGCGCACGGCAACCTGCTCCACCTGCAACGCGACTGGAACGATCGGGACAAGCGCTACCGCACGGACCTCTCGGTGGATTCCGTTCGCAAGATCACGCCGTTTCTCGGCACCACGGCGGGCGAGGGAGGCTGGCGGGTAGTCATCGTCGACACGGCGGACGACATGAACCGCAACGCGGCGAACGCCATTTTGAAGAACCTCGAAGAGCCGCCGAGGAAGACGCTCTTCGTGCTCGTCACCGAGCGACTGGGCTCACTGCTTCCGACCATCCTCTCGCGCTGCCGCACGCTGCATCTCGAGCCGCTGTCCGCCGTCGACACGCAGGCCGTCGCCAGCGCCGTCGCTCCCGACATGGCGGAAGGCGGCGACGCCGGGCTTTCGGCGGTGCTTGCCGGAGGCAGCCCGCGCCGGCTCATCGAGCTTCGCCGGCAGGGCGGCGTCGAAACCTACCGGCTCCTGCGGGCCGCGATCGAGAAGGGGGACCGGCCGGCGCAGTTCAAGCTTGCGACGCTCGCCGGCGATTCCGCCCGCATGGGGCAGCTCCTGGAGCTTCTGCAGGACTATCTGGCGCGTAGGATTCGAGGGGCTGACGAACCGGAGGCGGGCGCCGCCGCGACGGCCGTGCCGCTTGTCACCTGGGCGGAGCTATGGGAAAAGGCCACGCTTTCCGGGCGCGAGGTCGAGGAGTACAATCTCGATCGTCGGCAGTTCGTGCTCGACCTCCTCGAGACCTCGGCAGCCGCGGTTCGCCGGCCCGGAACCCCGAATAGGTAGAAAGACCGCGGTTCCTCATGGCCGACAAGCCAAGATTCTACATCACGACGGCGATCTCCTACCCGAACGGCGCTCCGCATATCGGACACGCCTACGAGATCATCGCCACCGATACGATCGCGCGCTTCAAGCGCCTCGACGGCTACGACGTCTATTTCCTGACCGGCACCGACGAGCACGGCCTGAAAATGCTGCAGACGGCGCGCAAGGAGGGCGTGACGCCGCAGGAATTCGCGGAGCGGAATTCCGCGCGCTTCAAGGATATGGCGGCGGCGCTGAACTGCTCCAACGACGCCTTCATCCGCACGACGGAGGATCGCCACCACGGCGCGAGCCAGGCGATCTGGCGGCGCATGGCCGAGAACGGTGACATCTACAAGAGCCGTTACCAGGGCTGGTACTCCGTGCGCGACGAGGCCTATTACGCGGAGAACGAGACGCAGGTGCGCGAAGGCGTGCGCTACGGGCCGCAAGGCACGCCGGTCGAATGGGTGGAGGAGGAGAGCTATTTCTTCCGCCTCTCCGCCTATCAGGACCGCCTCCTGGCGCACTACGAGGCCAACCCGGATTTCATCGGCCCGAAAGAGCGGCGGAACGAAGTCGTGAGCTTCGTCGCGTCGGGGCTCAACGATCTCTCCGTCTCGCGCACAACCTTCGACTGGGGCGTGCCCGTCCCGGACGATCCGAAGCACGTCATGTACGTCTGGGTCGACGCGCTGACCAACTACATCACCGGCGTCGGCTATCCGGACGCGGACGATCCGCTGTGGCGCTTCTGGCCGGCCGATATCCACGTGATCGGCAAGGACATCGTGCGCTTCCATGCCGTCTACTGGCCGGCTTTCCTGATGTCGGCCGGCGTGGCGCTGCCGAAGCGCGTCTTCGGCCACGGCTTCCTGTTCAACCGCGGTGAGAAGATGTCGAAATCGGTCGGCAATGTCGTCGACCCCTTCGCCATCAGCGCGCATTACGGCGTCGATCAGGTGCGTTATTTCTTCTTGCGCGAGGTGTCATTCGGCCAGGACGGCGCCTACAGCCACGACGCGATCGTCAACCGCATCAATGCCGACCTCGCCAACGATCTCGGCAATCTCGCGCAACGGTCGCTGTCGATGATCGGTCGTTATGCCGAGGGCGTGGTGCCCGGGCCGGGGGACTTCACGCGCGAGGACGCGACGCTGCTCGCCGCCGCCGATGGGCTGGTCGAGCGCTGTCGTTTCGAGATGGACCAGCTCGGGATCCACCTGATGCTGACGGCGATCTGGCAGGTCGTGGCGGACGCCAACCGCTACTTCGCTTCGCAGGAACCCTGGGCGCTCAGAAAAAGCGATCCGGCGCGGATGGCGACCGTTCTCTACGTCACCGCCGAGGTGGTGCGTCAGATCGCGATCCTGGTGCAGCCGGTGATGCCGGAATCGGCGGCGCGGATGCTCGACCTCGTGGCGACGCCCGAAGAGGCGCGGAGCTTTGCGATGCTCGGGGAGGCGGGCCGGCTTCTGCCCGGCACAAAGCTGCCGCCGACGGAGCCGGTCTTCCCGCGCTATGTGGAGAAAGACGGAGGGGCGAGCGCGCCCTAGGGCCGGTCCCCAATTATCGGGGTCATGTGCCTCTTTGCTTGAGCATGATCTCTTCCGAAAACCGGGTCTCACTTTTCGGGATCATGCTTAGGCGACGCGCCGCACGCCGCTGACGCCGCCAAGCAGTTCGATGAGCGCCTCTTTCGTGAGCGGGCGCGAGAAGTAGTAGCCCTGAAGCTCGGTGCAGCCGGTCTGCGCGAGGAACTTCCGCTGGACTTCGGTCTCCACGCCCTCGGCCGTGACCATCAGCCCGAGCGTCTTGCCGATATTCGCCACGGCATGAACAATGGCGGCGGAGTCCGCCGACTGGCCGAGATGCCGCACGAAGGAGCGGTCGATCTTCACCTTGTCAACCTCAAGCCGGCGCAGATGCGCAAGGCTCGAATAGCCTGTGCCGAAATCGTCGAGCGCGATCCGGATTCCTGCCGCCCGAAGGTCGCGCAGGCTGCAGGCCACGACGCCGTCGGCGTTGAAGAGTGCGTTCTCGGTGACCTCCAGCTCCAGCCAACTCGGATCGAAGCCGCATTCGCGGACGATGCGGATGAGGCGCTGCGCAAGCAGCGGATCGCGCAACTGGACCGGCGAGACATTGACGGAGAGGGCGATTCCCGGCCAGGGCCGCAGCGCATCGCAGGCCTTTGCCAGCACCCACTCGCCGAGATCGAAAATCGTGCCGGTCTCCTCGGCGACCGGGACGAACTGGGTCGGGCCGAGCGAGCCCATCGTCGGGTGGTTCCAGCGCACCAGCGCCTCGACGCCGACCAGCGCCTCGCCGACATTCGCGTAGAGCGGCTGATAATAGACTTCCAAGCCGAGATCCGCCGACAGCGCTTTGCGCAGCTCGAGCTGGATGACGCTGCGCAACAGGTGCCGCTCGTCCATCTCGTCACAGAAGGCGCGGAAGCAGCCGCGGCCCTCGCTCTTCGCCTTGTAGAGCGCGACGTCGGCCTTGCGCAGAAGATCGGTGTAACGGCAGTCGGGCTCGCTCGCGAGCACCACGCCGATCGACGCGCCCACCAGGACCCTGACGCCGGCCACCTCGAAGGGCTCGCTCGCAGCGTCGATCACCCGCCGGCACAATGCGTCGAGCATTTGCGGGTGGTCGACATCGCAGACGAGGATTGCGAACTCGTCGCCGCCGATCCGCGCGACGGTGTCGCCGGTGCGCACCATGCCCGCCAAGCGCGAGGAGAATTCGCGAATCAGCTCGTCGCCGGCCTGGTGCCCGTGCCGGTCGTTGACATCCTTGAAGCCGTCGAGGTCAATATAGAGGAGGGCGCAGCGACGCGAGCCAAGCGCCACGCGCGCAAGTTCCTGGTCGACGCGGTCGTTCAGGAGAGTCCGGTTCCCGAGCCCGCTCAGCGAGTCGTGCAGCGCGAGATACCGGCTGTGCGCCTCCGCCTCGCGGAAGGCCGTGATGTCGTTGATGACAGCGACCAGGAGCGGCACCTCCTCCTCGCCGATATGGACGAGCCGCTTGCGGGTGACGATCGTGCGGACGTTGCCGTTCAGATCGGTGTGCAGTTCCTCGTTCTCGTTTTCCTCGCCCGTCTTGAAGACGCGGTCGTCGATCGTCCAGAAGACCTCCGCCTGCTCGGCCGGGACGGTGTCGAAGTCGGATTTGCCGATCAGCTTTTCCTTCGGCAGACCCATGAACTTGCACATCGCGTCGTTCAGGAGGACCCAGCGATGCTCGCGGTCCTTCACGAAAATCGGGCTCGCGACGACGTCGATGATCGTCTGCAGGGCCTCGATGCTGTCGATTGCCTCGATAGGCGTCATTCTTGGTGATCTTCTTGAAGCCGCCGGGTTGCGTGGCCTGCCCGCCAGCCGTGCCACTTTGGCAGCTAAGCGGAGGCCGCTTGCCACCGCCTTGAAGTAAACCGTCGAATTATCGGAAAACCTTATCTCTCGGCGCCGGGAACCTCGGCCCCGCGGCGCGGCAATTCGGCCCTCCGACGTGATTTACATCGCGCGATCCGGCCTATAGTTCCGGTGTCGGTCCACCCCGAAAACGGCGCACCCCAAAGCACCGATGCTCGTCGACAGCCATTGCCACCTCGACTTCCCCGACTTTGCGCCAGAGCTCGATCAGGTCGTGGCGCGCGCCGCAGCAGCCGGGGTTACGACGATGGTCACGATCTCGACCCGCGTCCGTCGCTTCGATGCGGTCAAGGCCGTCGCCGAGCGCTTCGACAACGTCTATTGCTCGGTCGGGACGCACCCACACAATGCGCATGAGGAGCTCGACGTAACTGCCGACGATCTCGTGCAAATTGCCAAACATCCAAAAGTCGTGGCGATCGGAGAGGCGGGGCTCGATTATCACTACGACAACTCGCCACGCGAAGCGCAGGCGGCGGGGCTGCGCACCCATATCGCAGCAGCCCGGACGAGCGGCCTGCCGCTCGTGATCCACGCGCGCGCCGCGGATACCGATCTCGCCGCCATGTTGCAGGAGGAAATGAGCCGGGGCGCCTTTCCCGCTGTTCTGCATTGCTTTTCGTCGGGCCGCGCGCTCGCCGAGACAGGGATCGCGCTCGGCCTCTATGTGTCTCTCTCCGGCATTCTGACGTTCAAGAACTCCCAAGAGATCAGGGATATAGCGCGGGATCTTCCAGCAGATCGGATACTCGTCGAGACCGATGCGCCGTACCTCGCGCCGCCGCCGCACCGGGGGACGCGGAACGAGCCGGCCTATGTCGTGGAGACCGCTGCGGTGCTCGCCAAGACGCGCGGCGTCAGCGCGGAGGAAATCGCCGCTCAGACGACGGAGAATTTCTTCCGGCTCTTCTCCAAAGTGCCGCGGCGCTGAGGCGGCACCTTGAGCGATTTCTTGCGCTTCACGATCCTTGGATGCGGCTCGTCACCCGGCGTGCCGCGGATCGGCGGCGACTGGGGCGCCTGCGACCCTTCAAACCCGAAGAATCGGCGGAGGCGCTGCTCGCTCCTTGCGCAACGCATCTCGCGTGACGGGGACTTCACCAACGTCCTCATCGACACAAGCCCCGACCTTCGCGAACAGGCGCTCGCGGCCGGAATTGACACGCTCGACGGCGTGCTCTTCACGCATTCCCATGCCGACCACATCCACGGGATCGACGACCTGCGCGGGTTCGTCATGAACATGCGGAGGCGGGTCGAAGTCTATGCGGACGCAGTGACTATGGCGCGCCTCAAGGAAGCCTTCGGCTATTGCTTCGAAACGCCGCCCGGCAGCGACTATCCGCCGATCGCCAATGCAAATCCGATCCAGCCCGGCGAAACGGTGACGATCGAAGGCAAGGGCGGCGGCATCACCGCGCTGCCAATCGCACAGACCCACGGGCGCATCGCGTCTCTTGCGTTTCGCTTTGGCGGCCTTGCGTATTCGCCCGATGTCAGCGGGCTCGACGCTGAAGCCGAACGCAATATGCAGGACCTCGACGTCTGGATCGTCGACGCACTCAGGCCGCGGCCGCATCCAAGCCATTTCTCTCTGTCGGAAACGCTCGAATGGATCCAGCGGCTGAAGCCGAAACGTGCAATCCTGACCCATATGCATGTGGATCTCGATTACGAGGCGCTGCGGCGCGAGCTGCCGGAAAACGTCGAGCCGGCCTATGACGGCATGGTGATCGAGCTGCTATACGCCTAGACGCTTCCGGCGCGTGCCGGCGCCGTCTAAGTTCGCCGACGTGTCAAACCGACTCGCCGGAGCTTAGCGCCATGAAATCGACCGCCGTCGCATTCCTGCTTTGGTGCCTGTGCTTCCTCGGCCTTTGCGGATTGCACCGCATCTACGTTGGACGCGTCGGCACGGGCATCCTGTGGCTCCTGACGCTTGGACTGCTCGGCATCGGCCAGCTAATCGATCTCTTTCTGCTTGGCTCGATGGTGCGCATCGCCAACCTTGAAACCGCCGTCGGGCGGGCATGAAGGCTGAATTTCGCATGCCGTCCGTCCTTAGCGTTTTAGTTCCATAATATATCTTATGCGAATCATGGATACCGAAGCCCCGCCGAGCAGATTGCGTATCGCCGTCCTCTTTGGCGGGCGTTCGGCCGAGCACGATGTCTCGGTGCTCTCAGCGACGAACGTCATGCGGGCGCTTGACCCAGCGAAATACGATGCCGTTCCCATCTTCGTTACCCGCGAAGGACAATGGCTGCTCAGCGGCTTCGATGACGGCACACTGGCGAAGCCTTCAAGTGGCACCGAAGTCTGCCTCGTGCCGGGCGGACACGGACGAATGATGGCGATCCCAACCGACGGCGCGGCTTACGAGCTTCCGTCGATTGGAATCCTCTTTCCGGTGCTGCATGGCCTGCATGGCGAGGACGGCGCTGTTCAAGGACTTGCCGAGGTCGCGCGTGTGCCGCTCGTCGGCTGCGGCATTCTTGGTTCGGCTACCGCGCTCGACAAGGACATCGCCAAGCGCCTTCTGAACGAGACCGGCCTGCCCTCCGCGCGATCCGTCACCATCCACCACGGCGCCGCGCCTTCCTTCGAGGCGCTTCGGAGCGCGCTCGGGCTTCCACTGTTCATCAAGCCGGCGCGCCAGGGGTCCTCCGTCGGGGTCAGCAAGGTCTCGGACGAAGGAGCATATGCGGCGGCGCTCGCCGAGGGCTTCAGGCATGACAGCAAGCTGCTGGCCGAAGAATTCATTCGCGGCCGCGAAATCGAGTGCGCTGTGCTGGAGGACCCCGAAGGCGGCCTCTTCGTCTCGCGTCCGGGCGAGATCGTCCCGGCGGAAAGCCACGGCTTCTACACCTACGACGCCAAATACATCGACGCTGACGGCGCGGCTTTGAGCGTGCCGGCGGAGCTGCCACAGGAGATTGAAGACGATATCCGCGCGATAGCCGCCAAGGCCTTCCGCGCAGTTGGCTGTGACGGCATGGCCCGAGTGGACTTTTTCGTGACGGCGGACCGGCGCATCCTCGTCAACGAGCTCAACACCATCCCGGGCTTCACCGATATCAGCATGTATTCCAAGGCGATGGCGGTAAGCGGCGTCAGCTATTCGCAGACCATCGACCGCCTGATTGCGCATGGGCTCGCGCGCGCCAGTCGATCAGGCTGACGGCCCGCGAGCAAACGCCGCCTTGCATTGCCTCCCGACGACCCTGATCTGACGAGCCATGGAAAAGCCCAAGCCACGCGTCGCGATCACCTATTGCCGCCAGTGCAACTGGCTCATGCGCTCCGCCTGGATGGCGCAGGAGCTGCTCTCGACGTTCTCCGAGGACCTCGGCGCGGTCGCGCTCGTTCCATCCACAGGCGGCGCATTCCAGATCGAGGTTGACGGCGTGGTCGTTTGGGAGCGCAAACGCGACGGCGGCTTCCCGGACGCGAAGGCACTCAAGCAGCGTGTCCGCGATGCCATCGACCCGGGACGCGATCTCGGGCATGTGGACCGCGGATCGACGGAGCCGACGCCGTGAAGCCCGGCAAGGACATCAAGGACCTGATCGCAATCATGGCGCGGCTCAGAGCGCCTGAGATCGGGTGCCCGTGGGACCTGAAGCAGGATTTCCGCTCCATTGCGCCTTATACGATCGAAGAGGCCTACGAGGTCTCCGACGCCATTGAGCGCGGCGACTTCGACGACCTGAAGGACGAGCTTGGCGACCTGCTGCTGCAAGTCGCGTTTCACGCGCAGATGGCGACGGAGGAAGATCGGTTCGACTTCGGGGACGTCGTGGAAGCGATCACCAGCAAGCTCATCCGCCGCCATCCGCATATTTTCGGCAATCTGGACCTTTCGGACGCAGCGGCGGTCAAGGAGCGCTGGGACGAGATCAAGGTTGAGGAAAAGGCGGAGCGGGCAGCAAAACGCGCGGCGAACGGCGAGGCGGCCGACGGACAGGAATTCCTCGCCGACGTACCAATTGCCCTCCCCGCGCTGGCGCGCGCCGAGAAGCTTCAGAAACGCGCCGGCAAGGTCGGCTTCGACTGGAACGATCCACGCGCTGTCCTGGACAAGATTCGCGAGGAGATATCTGAGGTCGAGGCGGAGTTAGCTGAGCCGCAAGGGGCGGCCGATCGCGTGGAGGACGAGATCGGCGACCTTCTTTTCGCAGTCGCCAACCTGGCGCGCCACCTGAAGGTCGAGCCAGAGACGGCTCTGATGCGCGCCAACGCAAAATTCGTCAGGCGCTTCCGTCACATCGAGACGGCACTTAAGGCGCAAGGACGCGCACTTCACGACGCCACGCTCGACGAGATGGAAGCGCTCTGGAACGAGGCGAAGGCATCAGAACGCAGTAATTGAAGAAAACGCCGCTGCGCTCAGCGGACGCCGGTTGCCGGCGCCCCCAACCAAGGCAATACGAAAGCCGAAGCCGGCGTCACTTTCTCGTGGTGAACCACTGCGAAAAGATCGCGATGACAATCAACACAATGACTATCCACCCTTGGACTTCGGTCATGCGGTGTCCCCCTTTGGCGAAAGTCGCGGTTTTCCATGACGGGCAGCGACTCAATCGTGTGATCTTACAACCAAGCGTGAGGGGCGGCGCGCGTAAATCCCAAGATTCCGGCCAGGGTGTTGATAACGTCGCCAGAGAACCGCAAGCCCTGCACAGCCGTCAGCCGCGCGTCTCCGCCGCAACCGCGATGTGTTCGCGCTGCGCCCACTCGCGGAAGGGCGCAAGTCGCTTCTCGGCGACACGGACCTTAAGCCGGGCGCGGCCGGTCTCCGGATCGTCGCTTCGCTCGAGAACCTCGGTGTTGCGATAAAGCCAGGGAGCCGCGCCGAGCTGGTCAGCGCCAAGCTCGACGGTGACGGTCGGGCGTCCGCCGGCGAGGGTTTTCTCGATCGTCTCAAGCAGCGCTTCTACGCCCTCCCCAGTCACAGCCGAAACCAACACCGCAGGCGGCTCGGCGCTCGCCGCGCGTTGGCGGAGCACGTCACGTTGCGCCGGGTCCAGACGGTCGGTCTTGTTCCACACCTCGACGATACGGCGCTCATCACCTGGATGGATGCCGAGCTCGCCGAGGACGGCGACGACGTCGGCCGCCTGCTGCTGCGTTTCCGGTGAGGCGATGTCGCGGACGTGCAAGATAAGATCGGCCTCAAGCACCTCTTCGAGCGTGGCACGGAAGGCGGCGACAAGCATCGTCGGCAGGTCGGAGATGAAGCCGACAGTGTCGGAGAGGATCACCTCCTCGCCATGCGCAAGCCGCACGCGCCGCAGCGTCGGATCGAGGGTTGCAAAGAGCATGTCCTTGGCGAGCAGCTCCGAACCGGTCAACCGGTTGAAGAGCGTCGACTTTCCGGCGTTCGTGTAGCCGACCAGCGCGACGATCGGGCGGGGCACGCGCTTGCGCTCGGCACGATGACCGGCGCGCATGTTGCTCACGCGCTCAAGGTCAGATTCGATCTTGTTGATGCGGGCCTGGATCTGCCGGCGGTCGGCTTCGATCTGCGTCTCGCCCGGGCCACCGAGAAAGCCGAAGCCGCCGCGCTGACGCTCAAGGTGCGTCCACGATCGGACGAGCCGGCTCTTCTGATAGTTCAGATGCGCCAACTCGACCTGCAGGCGCCCTTCGCGTGTCTGCGCACGCTCGCCGAAGATCTCGAGGATCAGCCCGGTGCGGTCGAGGAGCTTCGCCGACCACGCCTTCTCGAGGTTGCGTTGCTGAACGGGGCTGACGGGATGATCGACGATGACCACCTCCGCGTCGTTGATGCGAACGAGTCCGGCGATCTCCTCCACCTTGCCCGTCCCGAACAGCGTCGCGGGCGTCGGCTTGCGCAGCGGGACGATGAAGGCCGCGGCGACGTCGAGCCCGATCGCCTCCGCGAGGCTGACGGCTTCCGCAAGTCGCGCCTCGCTTGAGCGCGGCGTCGAGCCGGGCTCATCTCTGTGGTCGCGCCGCTCCGGCAGAACGACGAGTGCCCGGGTCGGAGGCGCGACAGTCGCGCGTCCGCCCTCTCGCGCCGCATCGCCGCGGGCGCGCTCGTCGTCGTTACGCCGATCGCGTGGCTTCAATCGCCCTCGCCTGCCTCTTCCGCTTCCGGCTCGAAGAGCTGTACGGGATGTGACGGCATCACCGTGGAGATGGCGTGCTTATAGACAAGCTGTGAATGCCCGTCACGCCGCAGCAACAGGCAGAAATTGTCGAACCAGGTGACGACGCCCTGCAGCTTCACACCATTTACGAGAAAGATCGTCAGCGGAATTTTCGCCTTGCGAACATGATTTAGGAACGTGTCCTGCAGGTTGTGAACTCTGTCAGCCATTGTTTTATCGGCCCCGGCCTTTTATAGAATTTCGCCGATAGATTGCCCTTTTTGCAGTGCACTGTCACCCCCTTGCCGTGCAGCGCAGGGCAGCCATCCAGGCGAAATCCTTGCGGATTACGTTTCCGGCCAGTGGGGGCTTACGCGTGTCGCCGGCTCGGAATCGCGTCACGCCACCTTTTCAGCGACGTCGTGGAAGGCGGCCCGAAGCTGCGTAGCGATGCTGCCGGGATGGCCGTTCGCGACGGCCTCCCCGTCGATCCTGACGACCGGCATCACCACCGTGGTCGCCGCGGTAATGAAAGCCTCGCGCGCGGCCTTGGCTTCCGCCACGGTGAACTTTCGCTCCTCCACCTTGAAGCCGGCGCGGCGGGCGACCTCGGTCACCGTGATCCGGGTGATGCCGGGGAGGATGCCGGTGCCGTTCGGGCGGGTGACGAGCACTCCGTCCTTGGTGACGATCCATGCCGTCGTGGAGGCGCCTTCGGTAACGTAGCCGTCGCGGTCGACAAACCACGCCTCGCGCGCTCCGGCCGCCCTCGCCTTCTCCTTCGCGAGAACATTTGGAAGCAGAGAAACGGATTTGATGTCGACGCGCTCCCAGCGATTGTCGGGAAGGGTGATGACGCCGACGCCTTCCGCGGCCGCGCGATCGCCCTTTGCGCGCAGCACGCTCTTCGCCGTCACGACAAGCGCCGGCGCGGTCCCCTTCGGCGGGAAGGGATGATCGCGCGGCGCCACGCCGCGGGTCACCTGCAAATAGACGAGCCCATCGCTGATACGGTTCCGCCTCACCACTTCACGGATAACCACCTTCAGCGCCGAACGCGGCATGGGCATCGCGATCGACAATTCGCGCAGCGAGCGTTCGAGCCGGTCGAGGTGGTGCGTCTCATCGACGATCGCGCCGTCCCAAATCTCGCAGACCTCATAGACGCCGTCGGCGAACTGATAGCCGCGATCTTCGACGTGCACCGCCGCTGCACGGTGCGGCAGGTAGCGTCCATTCACGTAGGCAATGCGCGACATCGGATCAGACCCGCAGGCTCTTCAACTTGCGATGCAGCGCGGAGCGCTCCATGCCGACGAACTCCGCGGTGCGCGAGATGTTGCCGGAGAAGCGATTGATCTGCGCCGTCAGATATTCGCGCTCGAAGACCTCGCGCGCCTCACGGAGCGGCAAGGACATGATGTGCGCGCCACCCTGCGACGGCGTCGAAGGCAGAATCTCGCCGATCTCCTTGGGCAGCATATCGGCGCTGATCACCGAGTCCGGATCGCCGCGTGCCAGGATCATCAGCCGCTCGACATTGTTACGAAGCTGCCGAAGGTTGCCCGGCCAATCGTGCGCCTGCAGTACGGCCATCGCGTCGTCACCGATCTTGCGGGGCGGAAGGCCGGTCGATCCTGCGATCTGGCCCATGAAATGGGCCACGAGCTCCGGCACGTCCTCGCGCCGCTCGGCAAGAGCGGGAACGCGAAGCGGCACCACGCTCAGCCGATGGAAAAGGTCTTCGCGAAAACGGCCCTCGCCGATCGCCGCCTCAAGATCGCGCGCCGTGGAGGAAAGGATACGCACATCCACCTTCACCTTGGTCGAACCCCCGACGCGTTCGAAGGTCTGTTCAACCAGCACACGCAGGATCTTGTTCTGCGTCTCGCGCGGCATGTCGGCGATCTCGTCGAGATAGAGCGTGCCGCCGTGCGCCTCTTCGAGCGCACCGACGCGACGTCCCGTACCGTTCTGCGGCTCCGTCCCGAAAAGCTCCCCTTCCATGCCTTCCGGTGTGATCGCCGCGGCGTTCAGCACGATAAATGGCCCGCCGGCGCGCTGCGAGCGCATGTGGATCACGCGCGCCGCCTGTTCCTTGCCGGCGCCGGAGGGCCCGAATATCATCACGCGGCTGTTCGTCGGCGCCACGCGCTCGATCGTCTGGCGCATGTGGTTCATGATGCCGGACGAGCCGACCATGTCCTCGGTGTCGCCGCTTCGCTGCCTGAGGTCAGCCACTTCGCGCCGCAGCCGCGAGGCTTCGAGTGCGCGCTGCGCCACCAGCACGAGGCGGTCGGCCTTGAACGGCTTCTCGATGTAGTCGTAGGCGCCGCGCTTGATGGCGGAGACCGCGGTCTCGATGTTGCCGTGGCCCGAAATGATCACCACTGGAAGGTCGGGGTCCTGCGCGTGCACCTCGTCGAGGAGAGACAGACCGTCGAGGCGGCTGCCCTGCAACCAGATATCAAGAAAAAGAAGGCTCGGCCGCCGCGCCGCAATCGCCCCCAAGGCACTGTCGCTGTCGCTGGCCGTACGCGTGCCGTAGCCCTCGTCGCCGAGGATGCCGGCCACGATTTCCCGGATATCGGCCTCGTCGTCGACAACAAGTATGTCAGCCGCCATGGTTCTCTCCCGGTCTTGTCAGGTTGCCGTCGCGGCGACAGGCAGTACCGCTTCGATTTCAAGCGGGAACGTCAGGCGCACGAGCGCCCCCTTCCCCCCTTGCGCGACTGCACGCGCGTCAAGGAGCGCGATCGAGCCGCCGTGCTCCTCCATGATCTTTCGGACGATTGCGAGGCCGAGCCCGGTGCCCTTCTCGCGCGTTGTCATATAGGGCTCGAGCAACCGTTCCCGGTCCTCCTGCGGCAGGCCCTTGCCGTTGTCTTCCACTTCGACGATCGCCGCTGCCGGCTCTTGCCGCACC
The DNA here is from genome assembly GCA_963805325.1 of uncultured Alphaproteobacteria bacterium. GTDB lineage: Bacteria > Pseudomonadota > Alphaproteobacteria > Rhizobiales > Afifellaceae > DASWJZ01. The sequence continues at coordinate 380,797 of CAWDTS010000002.1, forward strand.
GTCACAGTGATCACGCCGTTCTCGCCGTCGATCCGTTCGACCGCCTCGATCGATTCCGTCGCGTTCTTGACGATGTTCGTGAGCGCTTGTGTGACAAGCCGGTGGTCGACGCGCGCGAGCACGGGCTCGTCTGGCAGGTTGAGCGCAAAGCGGATGTTTGGCTGCGCGACCTCCTGCAGGAACACGGCTTCGCGCACTACGCCGTTCAGGTCACGGTCCTCCATGACCGGCTTCGGCATCCGGGCGAAACCCGAGAACTCGTCCACCATCCGCCGGATGTCGTCGACCTGGCGCACGATGGTGTCCGTGCACTGGTCGAAGACGCCGCGATCCTCCGCGTCCACGCGCTGCCCGAAGCGGCGCTTCAGGCGCTCGGCCGAAAGCTGGATCGGTGTCAGCGGATTCTTGATCTCGTGCGCGATGCGGCGTGCGACATCGGCCCATGCCGAGCGGCGCTCGGCTGCCATTAGATCGGTAATGTCGTCGAGGGTGACGACGAGCCCCTCGATCTTGCCGTCCGACCGCTCCTGCGTGACCTGGACATTCAAGGTGCGCTGATCGCCACCGCGGTTGATCTGAATCTGTGCGTGGGAGGGGCCGCGGAACCGCTGACGCGCCTCGCCGATCACGCTCGAGAGCACGGGAATCGTCTCGCCGAGATGCCGCCCGACGAGATCCTCCTCCGTCTCGCCAAGGGCATGCAGCGCAGAGCGGTTCACGAGGGTCACAGCGCCGTCGCCATCGAGACCGATGACGCCGGCCGAGACGCCGGAGAGCACCGCCTCGGTGAAGCGGCGGCGCTGATCCATCTTTTCGTTGGCGGAAAGCAGTTCATCGCGCTGCGACTTCACCTGGCCCGCCATGGTGTTGAACGTGTCGGCGAGCAGGCTGATGTCGCCCATGGAGCCGCGTGACGGCACACGCACTTCGAGATTGCCGGCAGAGATCTCCTGCACCGCGCCGATCAGGCGCCGGATAGGCCAGACGAGGCTGCTAGCAAAACCGAGGCCTATCCAGATCGCCGAAAGGAGGACGACCAACGCGACGCCCGCGAAGAGTATGCCAAAAGCGACCTGGACGCCGAACCTGTTGGCCTGAAGCTGCTGGTATTCGGCGGCGCCCTCCTCCGTCAGCCGCAGATTCCGAGTCACGCGCGAATCGAGCGGGCGCGCGAGATAGAGATAGACATCGTCGAAGCCCGTGAGCTTGATCACGCCGCCGACAAGGTTGGTCGTGCCAGGAGAGATCAGCGCCGGCTTTCCCGACTGGACCTCGGCGAAAATCTCCTCAGGCGCCGGCGGCGCCTCGATACCGCTCGACGTCGCCCCTTGTACGATGACGCTGCGGTCGCGGCGGATGAGCTGGATGGTGGAGAGTCCGCGAAGCCGCGCCTGATTGCTCAGGTAGGATGAAATCGCCGTCGAATTGGCCTGGATGTCCGGCGTCACCCGATTGAACTCGCCGGCGATCGCCAGGAGATCGAGCCCCAGCATGCGGCTGTGTTCTTGCACGTAGGCCTGCGCCACAGCGCGCGACGTACCGATGATCGCCTCGGTGCGTCCGGCGAACCAGCGGTCGAGCCCTTTGCTCAGCGTGACGGAAGCGATCACCATCATGAGGATGGCTGGCAGCGCCGCAATGAACGAGAAGAGAAGGACGATGCGGATGTGCAGGCGCGCCGCGGCGCGGCCGCGGCGGCGTGCAATCCAAAGCCCCGAGGCCTCGTAGGCCACGATCCCGATCAGGAGCAGAACGATCAGGCCGTTGATGATGCCGGCGCCCCTGACGACGAGCGGCGTCGGCTCGATCGGGGTCTGACCGGTCAGGACCAAGAACGAGCCAACCGCGGTCACGACGGCCGCCATCACGACAATAAGGCCGAAAGTGCGCGATACGCGTCGCCCATCGGCGACCGTGCTGTCCGCCGCACCCGTGTTCGGTTCGCTTTCGGAAAGAGCTGTCATTGAGGACGACGGCGAGCCTTTGTTCTTCGGTCGCGCCTTAGGAGATGCGCACACGCAACAGGCGTGACCAATTTGTCACTATTAAGACCGGCTCGGGCTCGCAGTCAAACGCTGCCGCGACGCATCACGTGAATGTCTAATTCGCGGATTTTCTTGCGCAGCGTGTTGCGGTTCAGGCCGAGCAGCTCGGCGGCCTTGATCTGGTTGCCGCGCGTCGCCCCGAGGGCGGCACTGATCAGCGGCACCTCCACCTCGCGCAGGATGCGCTGGTAGAGCCCGGGCGGCGGCAGCCCGTTGCCGAACTCGCCAAAATAGCGGGCAAGCTGCCGCTCAAGCGCTCCGCCCACATTATCGGATTCGGTCATGGGCGCGGACTCGACCTCCGACATCGGGCCGATTTCGTTCTCCACGACGGACGCCGTGATCGTTTCCTGCGGATAGAGCGCCGTCAGACGCCGGATCAGATTTTCGAGCTCACGTATGTTGCCCGGCCACCGGTAGCGTTGCATCGCCTCGATCGCGCCGGGCTCGACGGACTTCGCCGGCAGCCCCTCGCGCTCGGCGGCGTTCAGGAAATGCCGCACCAGATCCGGAATGTCGTCGCTCCTCTCACGCAGCGGCGGCAGGCGGATCGGAACCACGTTCAGGCGGAAGAAGAGATCCTCGCGGAACAGCCCCTGGCGAATCAGCTGACGCAGATCCTTGTTGGTCGCGGCGATGATCCTGACGTCGGTACGGATCGGGGTGCGGCCGCCGACGGTCGTGTATTCGCCCTGCTGAAGCACGCGCAGGAGGCGGGTCTGCGCCTCCATCGGCATGTCGCCAATTTCATCCAGGAAAAGCGTGCCGCCCTCCGCCTGCTCGAAGCGCCCGGCGGAGCGCGCCTGTGCTCCGGTGAAGGCGCCGCGCTCGTGGCCGAAAAGCTCCAACTCGATCAGCTCGCGCGGGATCGCCGCCATGTTGACGGCGACGAACGGGCCCTTACGGCGCTTGCCGTAATCGTGGAGCGCGCGCGCCACGAGCTCCTTGCCGGTGCCGGACTCGCCGGAAATCATCACCGTCAGATCGGTCTGCATCAGCCGCGCGAGCATGCGGTAGATGTCCTGCATCGCAGGCGAGCGGCCGACGAGCGGGATGGCGTCGCCGCCCTCTTCTTCTTCCGCGGTTACGCGCGCGCCACGCGGCTCGGCGAGTGCGCGGCCCACGACCGCCGTCAGTTCCTTCAGGTCGAACGGCTTCGGCAGGTATTCGTAGGCGCCCTTCTCCGATGCGCGGATCGCCGTCATGAAGGTGTTCTGCGCGCTCATCACCACAATCGGCAGATCGGGGCGCGTGCGCTTGATACGGGGGATCAGGTCGAAGGCGTTCCCGTCCGGCATCACAACGTCGGTGATGACGACATCGCCCTCGCCTTCCGCCACCCAACGCCAAAGCGTCGCCGCGTTCGAAGTCAGGCGCACAGTGTAGCCGGAACGCGACAGCGCCTGATTGAGCACCGTACGGATGGCGGCATCGTCGTCAGCGACCAGGATCGTGCCCGAGCTCATTGTGCCTTCTCGGCCTCCTCGTTCGGGGCTTCACCCACATGCGCCGGCATGAGGATGCGAAACGCCGTGCGCCGCGGCTGGGACTCACACTCGATGACGCCGCCATGGTCGCCGATGATCTTGGCGACGAGTGCAAGGCCCAGGCCAGTTCCGTTGGCTTTCGAGGTCACGAACGGGTCGAAGAGATAGGGCAACAGGTCGTCCGGGACGCCGGGCCCGTTGTCGATCACGGAGAATTCAAGCGGCAGGCTTACCCTGCTGCGGCTGCCCGGCATGGAGAGCCTAATGCCCGGCCGGAAGGCGGTGCGGAAGATGATCTCCGGGTCGTTGGTTCCCTGCAGCGCCTCGGCGGCATTTTTCACAAGATTCACGAAGACCTGGATGAGCTGATCGCGGTTCGCGTGGACCGGCGGGAGCGAGGGATCGTATTCCTCGACCAGGCGGACGTTCCGCGCGAATCCGTTGCGCGCGATCACTTTCACGCGCTCCAGAATCGAATGGATGTTCACGGCCTCACGCTCGGTCGGGCGATCGTCCGCGAATATCTCCATGCGATCGACCAGACCGACGATGCGGTCGGCCTCGTCGCAAATCAGCCGGGTCAGCGCCCGGTCGTTCTCGTCCGCGTCGGTCTCCAGCAATTGCGCCGCGCCGCGGATGCCGGAAAGCGGGTTCTTGATCTCGTGCGCAAGCATCGCCGCCAGTCCCGACACCGTGCGCGCTGCGCCGCGGTGCGTGAGCTGGCGGTCGATCTTCTCGGTGACCGATCGGGGCAAGAGCATGATGGCGACGTGCCCTGGCCGCTCCGCCATCGGGGAGGCATAGACATCGACGACGCGCTCCACGCCGAGCCTCGGTGAAGAGATGTCGACGCGATATTCGGTGACCGTGGCGTGGGTGGCCCTCACCTGCTCCACGAGGCTGAAGACAGGGCTGCCGAACGGCACGAAGTGGGAGAGGTCGTAGCGTGCGAGAACGGATGCGGAGTTCTGAAAAAATATCTCCGCCGCCTGGTTGGCGCCCGCGATGCGGCCCTCGGGCGCAACCATGACAACGGGATGCGGCAGAGCGTTCAGGACGGCGCCGGCGCTCCCCTCGAACGCCGTGGCGACCGGCGCGCCGACGTCGCCACCCGACCGTCCTCGGCGGGGCGCCCCTTTCAGCATGCCGCGAAGGCCAAGACTCCGCGCTTCTGATTTGCTCAAAAAATGATCACCTAGAATACTGCCTGCAGAATAGACAGGCGGTGGTGCAACGCGCAAGGGGCGACGCTCACGCCGAGCTATGCTATGAGCGCGGCGCACCAGCCGAACCGCCAATGCCAAAGCCCCAAGATTCTGGAAAAACCACCGCGATCGTGGTCGCCGCCGGGCGCGGCAGCCGTGCGGCGCGTGATCTGCCGAAACAGTATGCAACCGTCGGTGGAGAGCCTGTGCTGCGCCGCACAATCAGGACCTTCTCGTCGCATGACCGCATCGACGCCATCCTGACGGTGATCGGCGACGGCGACGCGACACTTTACGCCGATGCCGTCAGGGGGCTGCCGAAACTCATGCCCCCGGTCTTCGGCGGCGCGACGCGGCAGGAGTCGGTCAGGAACGGCCTTGAAGCGCTCGCCGCGGACCCGCCGCGTCTCGTGCTCGTGCACGACGCCGCACGGCCCTTCATATCGCCCGACGTGATTGGAAACGTGATCGCCGCGTGCGACGGGGCTACCGGCGCGATCCCCGTGCTCCCCATCACCGAGACCGTGAAGCGGGTCGAAGCCGGCGCCGTCGCGGAGACGATCCCGCGCGAGGCGCTCGGCACGGCGCAGACACCTCAGGGCTTTCCGTTCGCGGCGCTGCTCGAAGCGCATCGAAGTGCTGCCGAAGCGGGCCGCAGCGATCTGACCGACGATGCGGCGGTCGCCGCGCTCGCCGGCCTTAAGGTCAACGCCGTGGAGGGCGACCGCGCCAACATGAAGATAACGACGCCCGCCGACTTTTCCGCCGCCGAGCGATTGCTTGCGACTGCGGCGGAGACACGAGCCGGCCACGGCTTCGACGTGCATAGTTTTGGGCCGGGCAAATCCGTCTGGCTCTGCGGTGTCGAGATTCCCCACGATCAAAGCCTTACCGGGCACTCCGACGCCGATGTGGCTTTGCACGCGCTGACCGACGCACTGCTCGGTACGATCGGCGACGGCGATATCGGCCAGCACTTCCCCCCCTCCGATCCGAAGTGGAAGGGCGCGTCGTCCGACCGCTTTCTCGCCGACGCCGTGCGGCGCGTGAAAGAGCGCGGCGGCCGTATCGTCAACGTCGACGTCACGATCGTCTGCGAGGCGCCAAAGATCGGACCGCATAGGGTCGCCATGCAGGCGCGCGTCGCCGAGATCGCCGGAATTTCCGCCGATCGCGTCGGCATCAAGGCGACGACGAACGAGAAGATGGGATTCGTCGGCCGCGGCGAAGGGATCGTGGCGATGGCTATCGCCACCGTCGTGCTGCCCGCGACGTGAGCCCACCTTCAATTCACTCGTCGAGGAAGCGGCGGCTCTTCTCGCCGCATGCCGCGCGCAGGGTCTGAAGCTCGTAACGGCGGAATCCTGTACCGGCGGATTGATCGCCGCGATCCTGACGGAGGTGCCGGGTTCCTCAGACGTGTTCGAGCGCGGCTTCGTCACCTATTCGAACGAGGCGAAGACCGAGATGCTCGGCGTGTCCCCGGCGCTGATCGAGAAGTATGGCGCGGTGAGTGGGGAGGTCGCTCGGGCGATGGCCGAAGGCGCGCTGCGGAATTCTCGCGCCGCCGACGTCGCGGTTTCCGTCACGGGCGTCGCGGGCCCGGGCGGCGGCACTTCGGTAAAGCCGGTCGGCCTCGTACATTTCGGCGCCGCGCGGAAGGGCGGCAAGCCGCAGCATGGCGAGAAGCGTTTCGGCGACCTGGGGCGCAAGCACGTACGTCTCGCCTCGGTCGCGGAAGCGTTTGCAATGGTGCGTGCACTTATCTGAAGCGCCGCCACGCTCCCTATGGGAGCGGGTTCGCGGCTGATGTCTTTCCGTAGATCTTATCCGCGCGCACCTCGAAGGCGTGGGCGAAAGTTCGGAAGACACGCTCGAAGAGAGCGCCCATCAGGAGCGCGAGCGTGCGGCTCTTGAACTCGTAAGCGATCTCAAAGCTGATCTCCGACCCACCGCTGTCGATCGGGCGGAAACGCCAGGAATTCTCCATGAAGCGGAACGGCCCGTCGAGATAATCGGCGCGGATCTCGAGCGTCTCGCGGTCGAGCGTCACCTTCGACGTAAACGTCTCGCGCACGAGCTTGTAGCCGATCGACATGTCGGCCACGAGCACCTCGCGCTCGCCGTCACTCCGCCGCCCGCGCACCGTCAGCCGATCGCAGAACGGCACGAATTCGGGATAACGCTCCACGTCGGCGACGAGGTCGAACATCTTCGTGGCCGAATGGGCAACCCGGCGCGTCGTCTTGAATTGCGGCATCGACCGCGGGGTCTATCAGATACGCGCGGCGCGGGCAGCCCTGAGCCGGGCGAAATCCTCACCGGCGTGATGCGACGAGCGGGTGAGCGGGCTCGCGGAGACGAGCAGGAAGCCTTTCGTGTAAGCGATCGTCTCGTACGACTTGAAGGCCTCCGGCGTAATGAATTCCTTCACCGCGTGATGCTTCGGCGTCGGCTGCAGATACTGGCCGACAGTCAGGAAATCGACGTCGGCGGTGCGGAGGTCATCCATGAGCTGCAGCACCTCGTTCCGCCCCTCGCCCAAGCCGACCATGATGCCGGACTTGGTGAACATCTTCCGGTCGAGCTCCTTCACGCGCTGCAGGAGCCGGATGGAGTGGAAATAGCGCGCGCCGGGCCGGACCGTCAGGTAGAGCGAGGGCACGGTCTCAAGGTTATGGTTGAAGACGTCGGGCCGCGCCTCGACCACGGTTTCGAGCGCGCCGTCCTTACGCAGGAAATCCGGCGTCAGCACTTCGATGGTCGTCTCGGGCGAGCGCTCGCGGATGGCGCGGATGACGGCTGCGAAGTGCCCTGCCCCACCGTCGTCGAGATCGTCGCGATCGACGGAGGTGATGACGACGTGGTTCAAGCCCATCTTGGCGACGGCGTCGGCGACGCGCGCCGGCTCGTCATGCTCGACGGCACCGGGGAGCCCGGTCTTGACGTTGCAGAAGGCGCAGGCGCGGGTGCAGGTATCGCCGAGGATCATGAAGGTCGCGTGCTTCTTCGCCCAGCACTCGCCAATGTTCGGGCAGCCAGCCTCCTCGCAGACGGTGACGAGCTTGTTCTCGCGTACGATGTCGCGCGTCTTCGCCCATTCGGGTGAGCCCGGCGCGCGCACGCAAATCCACTCCGGCTTGCGCAGCACCGGATTGTCAGGCCGGTGCGCCTTTTCCGGATGGCGCGGACGGAGCTTGCCGCCCGCGTTCTTCTCAAGTGTGTCGATCAGTGTGACCACGGGACTCCAATCAGCGGCGACCGCGGATCAGCCGCCAGCCGAAGATGAGCAGGCAGGCGCCGATGATCGGCAACGAGGAGCTGCGCGACCCAGAACCCTCCGGCGGCACAATCGAAAGGCCGCGAAGGATCGCATTCAGGACCACCGCGCCGATGATACCGAGGATGATGTTCCCGATCAGCCCCATATCGCTCTTCATGATCTTCTCGGCGATCCACCCGGCAAGCCCGCCGATGATGATCGTCATGATCCAGCCAAAACCTTCCATTTTCTTCCCTCCCGCGCCAATCCCGCGTTCCCGCCGGCTTCCGTCGCGTTATACGTGGATGACCCGCCCATAGGCGTCAAGCACGCTCTCGTGCATGGTCTCGGAGATGGTCGGGTGTGGGAAGACGCTCTCGATCAACTCCGCCTCGGTGGTTTCGAGGTTCATCGCCACGACGAATCCCTGAATTAATTCCGTCACTTCCGCCCCGACCATGTGGGCGCCGAGGAGCTGACCGGTCTTGGCGTCGAAGACGGTTTTCACCAGCCCGTCCGGCTCGCCGAGCGCGATCGCCTTGCCGTTGCCGATGAAGGGGAAGCGCCCGACCTTCACCTCGCGGCCGCCCTCCTTGGCCTTTGCCTCGGTCAAGCCGACCGATGCGATCTGCGGGTTGCAATAAGTGCAGCCGGGAATTTTCAGCTTGTCGATCGGGTGCGGCTTCAGGCCCTTGATCGCCTCAACGCAAATCACGCCCTCATGCTCGGCCTTGTGCGCGAGCATCGGCGGGCCGGCTACGTCGCCGACCGCGTAGACGCCCTCGACATTGGTGCGACCGAGGCCATCCACGGCGATGAGGCCGCGCTCGGTCTTTACTCCGAGCGCTTCAAGGCCCAGTCCCTCGATGTTGCCGACAACGCCGACGGCGGAGATGACGCGGTCAGCTTTCAGGGTCTCCGTCTTGCCGCCCTTCAGCTCAAGCGTGGCGGTCGTGTCGTTCTTGCCCTTTTCGAGCTTCACGACCTTCGCTTCGGTGTGGATCTTGATGCCGGCCTTCTCGAAGCGCTTGCGCGCGTGCGCGGCGATCTCGGCGTCCTCGACGGGGAGGATCTGCGGCAGGATCTCCACCACCGTCACTTCCGATCCGAGCGTTCTGAAGAACGAGGCGAACTCAATGCCGATCGCGCCCGAGCCGATGACCAGCAGCGACTTCGGAAGCTCCGGCGGCACCATCGCCTCAAAATAGGTCCAGACGAGCTTCTTGTCGGGCTCAAGCCCCGGCAGCGCGCGCGGGCGCGCGCCCGTCGCGATGATGATGTGCTTGGCTGAATAGTCGCCAGGTCCGAGCGCGCCCTTCGGCGCGTTGTCGGCCTTCTCCACCGTGACCTTGCCCTTGCCCGCGAGCTTGGCGATACCCCAGATCACGTCGACCTTGTTCTTCTTCAGAAGGAAAGCGACGCCGTTCGACATCTGGTTGGCGATGCCGCGCGAGCGCTTTACCACCGCACCGATATCGACGGAGACGTCCTTCGCGGAGAGGCCATAATCCTTGGCGTGGAGCATGGCGTGATAGATGTCGGCGGAGCGGAGCAGCGCCTTGGTCGGGATGCAGCCCCAGTTCGGGCAGACGCCGCCGATATAAGAGCGCTCGACGACGGCCGTCTTCAGGCCGAGCTGCGCGGCGCGGATCGCGCCGACGTAGCCGCCGGGACCGGAGCCGATGATAATCAAGTCGTAGTTCTGGGCCATTTCAGCTCCCCACTACCCGCCGGAGTGTTCTTGTCGTCAGACATAGCGGCTCCGCCCGCACGATGCCACTGACGGTCGTGCCGGTCAGCCATGCGCCCGGCACCCCGGCTCTCTCGCATTGCCGTTAGTACTCACCATACCAAGATCGGCGCATTCAAAAGATGTGATTTGCGCACGTATTAGCTGCGGCGTTAGCTGCGCGCGGGTCTGCTGGTGGCTGCTCGGGAGGTTTATCATGGCACCAGACAACGCGCCCCAAGAGGACCCTGCGGATTCCCACGACGACGGATCGGTGATTCTTCCCATCCCCGACGAATGCTGCGTCAGCCCCTGCGACCCGCCTTGGCAGCGCGGCGAGCAGTGCATGGTGTGGTACGAACAGAAGTTCTTCCGTATCCCCATCGTGCGTGATGGAGGGCAGACCGCCGATTTCGGGCGCGGTCTCTTCATCGAGTTCCGCATCACCTACGAGCACCGCCTCTGCCTGATCGGAAAGCAGCACGGACCGCTCGCCTATACCGTCACGCTTCTCCCCGGCGAGACGGTGACGCTCTATCACAGCGACCGCTACCGGCAGGTCACGAGCACCGAGCAGCGTTTTTCGGTGCAGACGACATTCATGCAGTATTTCTCGGCCGTGCATCAGGCGCACACGACCAATACGATGGATTCGCTGAGCGAGAGCCTTTCCAACCTGAAGGGCAGCACATCCGTCTCGGTCGGCGGCGGTCTTGGGGGGCTGATCGGCCTGCCGAAAGGCAGCGCGTCGGTCTCGGTCAACGTCACCGACCATAACCTGCTGCACGTCACGGCCGTGTCGGATCAGTTCAACCAGTCGATCCAGCAGTCCTCGCAACTCACCCACGCCGAACGTTCGACCGTGGTCAGCACCTACGAGGACAAGGAGACGGTGGACATCACCAAGCGCACTCTCCAAAACGACAATGAATGCCGGGCGGTCACGTATTTCGTGCGCAAGATCGTGGAACTCTACACCTTCAGCACCAGGGTCAGCGAAATCGTCTTCCGCGTCATCGCGCCCAACGTCCCGCAAGACTGGCATACGACCGACGACCTCGCCTGGCTGCCGAAGCCGGTCCAGGACGAGATCAAGGCGGCGCTCAAGCTTCTCCCGAAGGTCGGCGAGGTTGTCGAGCAGAAGCGTCCGATCTCGCTGCCGACCGATGGGCTCGTTTACGATCCGGAGCTCGCGCACTGCTGCTCCGCCGAGCCCGAGCGCGAGGCGGCGATGATGATCCGGCTGGAGAAGCAAAAGGCGGAGGTGAGGATGATGCAGCTCGAGAACGAGCGGCGGCGTCTCCTCCTCGATCAGGGTGTGCTCGATCCGTTCGAGCTCGCATCGCAGCCGGCGGCTTAGGCCCGTTCCTTAGCAGCCGGTCCGCGAAGCTCGCTCCGCGGACCGGCAAAAATGCGCTGCCCGGTCAGGCCGCTGCCTTCAGCGCCTGGTCGAGGTCGGCGATGATGTCCTCCACATCCTCCATCCCGACTGAGAGGCGAATCGTGTCCGGCCCGGCGCCCGACGCGACCTTCGCCTCGTCGGAGAGCTGGCTGTGCGTGGTCGAGGCGGGGTGGATGATGAGCGACTTGGTATCGCCGATGTTGGCGAGGTGGGAAAAGAGCTTCACGCCCTCCACGATCTTGACGCCTGCCGCGTGGCCGCCGCGCACGCCAAAGGTGAGCACCGCGCCGGCGCCCTTCGGGCAGTATTTCTTGGCGAGGTTGTGGTAGCGGTCGCCGGGAAGGCCGGCATAGCTCACCCACGTCACCTCCGGGTGCTTCGACAGCCATTCGGCGACAGCGAGCGCGTTGTCGCAATGCCGCTGCATGCGGAGCGGCAGCGTCTCGATGCCGGTGATGAAGAGGAAGGCGTTAAAGGGCGAGATCGCAGGCCCCAGATCGCGCAGACCGAGCACGCGCGCGGCGATCGCGAAGGCGAAGTTGCCGAACGTCTCGTGCAGTTTGACGCCGTGATATTCGGGGCGCGCCTCGGAGAGCAGCGGGTAGCGCCCCGCCTCCGCCGACCAGTTGAACGAGCCGCCGTCGACGATGGCGCCGCCGATCGAGTTGCCGTGGCCGCCCATGAATTTCGTCAGCGAATGGACGACGATGTCCGCGCCGTGCTCGAACGGCCGGCAGAGGTAGGGCGTCGCCAGCGTATTGTCGACGATGAGCGGAACGCCGGCCTTGTGCGCGATCTTGGCGATCCCCTCGATGTCCGTGACGATGCCGCCGGGATTGGCGATCGACTCGACGAAGATCGCCTTGGTGCGCGGCGAGACCGCCGCCTCGAAGGTGGAAAGGTCGTCGGTGTCGGCCCACACCACCTTCCAGCCAAAGCTCTTGAAGGAATAGCCGAGCTGGTTGATGGAGCCGCCGTAGAGCCTCCTGGCGGCGATGATCTCGTCGCCCGGCTGGCAGAGCGTGTGGAAGGTGATCGCCTGCGCGGCATGGCCGGAGGCGACGGCAAGCGCCGCGGTGCCGCCTTCAAGCGCCGCAACGCGCTCTTCGAGCACCGCCTGCGTCGGGTTCATGATGCGGGTGTAGATGTTGCCGAAGGCCTTCAGCCCGAAGAGCGCGGCGGCGTGCTCGGTATCGTCGAAGACATAGGCGGTGGTCTGGTAGATCGGCGTTGCGCGCGCGCCGGTCGCCGGGTCCGGCTTCGCGCCGGCGTGGATCGCCAGCGTGTTGAACCCGGGTGTGCGTCCTTCATCAGCCATGTTGCGTTCCTCTCCCTGGCGTATTGGCGCCATCTTGCCTGCTGAAATTCTCCGCGGTCAAACAACATCCTTCCGCCGTTTCGCAAGGGCGAAGGAGGGAATTTCTGCGGAGCGGGCGGCTTTGAGAGGCGCGATCCCGGCACGAGGCAACAAAAAGGCCCAGCGCGGATTTCGCGCCGGGCCGGTCGCTCGCTACGTGGAAGCGTTATTTCGTCACTTCGAACTCGGCCCACATGCCGGCCGCGTAATGGCCCGGGACGTTGCAGATTAGAAGATACTTCCCGGGATCGAGATGCACGGTCAAAGACCCCGATTTGCCGGGGTCGAGCTCCGAGACCTCACCCTTGTCGCCGGCCTTGTCCTCGTCGACGCGGCTCTCGTTCTCGATGTAGGGCAGCGGCTTGCCCGGATCGGCGAGGTACATCACGATCATCTCGTGGATCGTATCCTTCGACGAATTCGTGACGTTGAAAGTCACGTCCCCGGCCGGCGCGCTTGCCGGATCGACCTTGATGCCCATGGTGGCCTTCGACAAATCCAGGCCGGGCGTTCCGTAGGCCAGACCCTTCGCCATATCCATGTCGGCTCCCTTGTCCCAAAGGTCGACGCTCACCACCGTCGCGGCGGGCGCAGCAGTCGCCAAAACGGCGAACAACAGCGCAGACGCCAACGGCACAAAATATCGCTTGAATGATTGCATGATCTTTATCCTCCCGCTCCGGCCGGTCTCCCCGTCCGGAGGCCATACGGCAAGCTTCCTTGCATCTCGCTTGCAGCCGTCAGGGGAGCGGAAAGTCGCCGAGCCCGCCTTGACACGTGTCAAGGCGGTGGAAGGCCAGTCGGCATATAAAATTAGGGGCTGAGGACGCTCAATCGTTGCGGAGGCCGCGGTGCTGGAAGCCGGCGCGAAGGACCGGCTTCTTCGATGAGAGGACGCGCGAGTTGACCCCGGCCCAGCCTATCTCGCCGGACAGCCTGCCGTACTCGATCTTGGGACAGCGGTTCATGACGACCTTCAGGCCCGCTGCCTCGGCGGCAGCGGCCGCTTCGTCATTGCGCACGCCGAGCTGCATCCAGATCACGCGCGGCTTCGGATCGAGGGCCAGCGCGTCGGCGACGATCGCCGGGGCGTATTCGGAGCCGCGAAAGATCTCCACCATGTCGAGCGGCTCGGGGATGTTCTTCAGCGCGCCGTAAACTGGCTGCCCGAGGATCGTCTGCCCGGCCACGCCGGGATTGACCGGAAAGACGCGATAGCCCTTCTCGATCAGATAGCGGGCGACGAAGAAGCTCGGCCTCACATCGTTCTGGCTGGCGCCCACGATGGCGATCGACTTCACGCTTTCGAGGATCGAACGGATGAAGTCGTCGGAATAGGAGTCGTGGCTCACGTCAAACGCCGCTTTGTCCGGGTCACTTCTGCCCGACCGGGAGGAGGATGAGCACCATGCTGAGCGCGCCGAGCCCAATGCCGACGAGCTGCGCGGGCGCCGGGCGCTCATGGAAGATCGCGAAAGCGATCACGTTGATCAACACGAGCTGGGCGATCGTTGCGAGGGAGATCGCGATGCCGAGTCCCATGCCTCGCATCACCACGACCATGAGCAGATTGCCGACGACGTAGAGCGCCATGGCGACGACAAGGACGAAGAGTCGGCCATCCGACACATAGAGCCGGGAAGTCGATGCTGCGATCAGAAAGATGGCGATGGCCGCGGCGAGCGCGGCTGTGGAAGGGATGTTCAAGAGCATTGTCCTAGGCTGATGGCCAGTCGGGCTTGCGCTTCTCGAAGAAGGCGCCGATCCCCTCCTCCGCCTCTTCCATCAGCATGTTGTCGACGATCGTCGCGGTCGCGAAGCGGTAGGCTTCGGCGACGGGCAGGCGGAGCTGTTCGGCGAACGCCTTCTTGCCGAGCGCAAGCACAGAGGCCGGACGCGCCAGAAGCCGCTCCACCACCTTGTCGGTCTCGGCGCGAAGCTCCGCAGCCGGCACGACGCGGCTGACGAGCCCGGCTTCCCGCGCACGCTCGGCGGAGATCATCTCGCCCGTCATCAGCATGTCGAGCGCCGTCTTCGGGCTGACGTTGCGGGATAGGGCCACCATCGGGGTGGAGCAGAAAAGGCCGAGGTCGATGCCGTTCACGCCGAAACGCGCCGTGTCGGCGGCAATCGCGATGTCGCAGCTCGCGACGAGCTGGCAGCCGGCAGCGGTCGCAAGCCCCGCCACTTCGGCGACGACCGGCTTCGGCAGCGCCAGGATCGCCTGCATCATGCTGGAGCAGCGACCGAAGATCTCCTCGAAGTAGGCGCGACCGCCGTCCGCGTCGCTCCGGCGCGCGGTCATCTGCTTCAGGTCGTGACCGCCTGAGAAGAGTTTCCCTTCCGCCGCAAGGACGACGACGCGAACGGCCTTCTCCTTCGCCGCCGTGTCCATTGCCGCCGCAAGGGCCGCGAGCACGGCTTCGGAGAGGGCGTTGGCCGGCGGGTTGGCGAGCGTGAGGCGCAGCACACCGGCGCTCGGGCGCTCCACGCGCAGCACATCGGCGGGCTTGAGATCAGCGCTTGCGGCCGGGCGGTTCATTGGTCACTTTCGGGCGGTCACCTTTGCCGCGCACTCTAGTTCTCCCCTCTCCTTCAGGCCAGCTTCGATGTCTCTCAAGCCCGTCATGACCGCCGAGGCGATCGCCGCCTTCTGGGACGAGCACTTTCCGCAAATCCAGACGGCGCGCGACCTGACGCTCCTCTCCGTCGGGCCGGGCGAGGCGGTTCTCAGGCTCGTTCCGGGCGAAAAGCACCTGCGGCCAGGCGGCACTGTGTCAGGTCCGACACTCTTCACACTTGCCGATGTCGCCGCCTACGCCGCGCTTCTGGCGCATGTCGGCCCGGAGCCGCTGATCCTCACGACCAATCTCAACATCAATTTTCTGCGCCGCGCGCCGCTCGCGGCGCTGCTGGCGACCTGCCGCATCCTGAAGCTCGGCAAGCGGCTCGGCGTCGTGGAGATTTCCATCGCGCCCGAGGGGGGCGGCGACCTTATCGCGCAGGCGACGGCGACCTACGCAATTCCGCCGAAGCGGTATAATAATACCGCCACTGTAAGTGACTGACTTCAATCCGGCTTTTCGCGCGATGCAGCGCGCTTTGGCTTGACATTGAGGATATCCGCATCTAACTCCGCGCGACACACGGGCGGGCTTTGCAGTCCGCCCGATCCGCCTCGCCCCACAGGGTGGAGGCTCCCCGAGAGGATCACGATGAAGACCTATTCCGCAAAGCCGGCGGAGGTGGAGAAGAAGTGGGTGCTGATCGACGCGGAGAACCTCGTCGTCGGCCGCCTCGCCACCATCGTCGCCATGCGCCTTCGCGGCAAGCATAAGCCGACCTTCACTCCGCACGTCGACATGGGTGACAACGTCGTCATCATCAACGCTGAGAAGGTGGTGCTGACCGGCCGCAAGCTCGACCAGAAGAAGTACCACTGGCACACCGGCTATCCGGGCGGCATCAAGGACCGCACGGCGCGCAAGGTGATCGAGGGCCGCTTCCCGGAGCGCGTCGTGGAGAAGGCGGTGGAGCGCATGCTGCCGCGCGGGCCGCTCGGCCGCCAGCAGCTCAAGAACCTCCGCGTCTACGCCGGGTCAGAGCATCCCCACGCGGCGCAGCAGCCGGAGCCGCTCGACATCGCCGCCCTCTCCTCCAAGAACACACGGATTTCCTGACATGGCGCAGACACTCGAAGATCTTGGCGCGCTGAAGGGCGATGACTCCGCGGAGCCGCAGGCGCCGGTCCACGTTCAGAAGCTGGACAAGTATGGGCGCGCCTATGCGACCGGCAAGCGCAAGGACGCGGTCGCCCGCGTCTGGGTGAAGCCGGGTTCTGGCCGCATCACCGTGAACGAGAAGGAATACACCGAGTATTTCGGCCGGCCGGTGTTGCAGATGATTGTGCGCCAGCCGATCCTGCTCACGGACCGCAACGGCCAGTTCGACATCATGGCGACGGTGTCGGGCGGCGGCCTTTCCGGCCAGGCCGGCGCGCTGCGTCACGGCATCTCGAAGGCGCTGACCTATTATGAGCCGGAGCTTCGCACACTCTTGAAGCGAAACGGCTTCCTCACCCGCGACGCGCGCGTGGTGGAGCGCAAGAAGTACGGCAAGCGCAAGGCGCGCCGGAGCTTCCAGTTCTCGAAGCGCTGAGACGACAAGCGCCAGGACGACAAACGGAAGGCGGGCCGAGGCCCGCCTTTTTGGTTAGGGGCGGCTCATTCTTGTTCGAAGCAATGCAGGGCGCATGCGGCGCCTCAGCGCGCGCGTGCCTCAACGCCACATGAGTTCTTGCAGCGCACAATCGCATCGCACTGCGAAAAGTCAGCGTCTTGCATCAATTTCGCGTGCGCGGCACAACAGACCTTTCACACTCTTTCGTGGTTGCGGGGGATCGCCGCACACCGGTCATATTCGTGCCATCCCCCCCTGCGATATGGAACTCAAGAAAATATTGGAGGCCGTCATGGATCTGCGGTTCCAAGCGTTCATCGAGGCGGCGGTGGCGCAAGCGAAGGCTGCACAGAGTTCTACTTTGGGCGGACGAGATTGCCGAGCGCATCGTGTCCTCGACGCCTCTGCCGGTTCACCCGGCAGACATCTCCGCCCAGATCGCACGCGAAGCGGCACGGCTTGGCGTCGCCGTCACCGTCGCGCAGAGCTCGAAGGCAACGCTCGATTGCTGCGGGCGCGTCGCGGCGTAACGAATTTCAGGTGTCAAACGACGCGGTCGCGTTCAACGCGGCCGCGTACCCCCTTCCCTCCGGTCGGCGTTCCGAATAACCAGAACCGGTCATGGCCGGAGTCTATGGAAAGCCGCCGATCGATCACGCCTTCCGTTCAGCGACGCTGAAAGGCGGCGCTGAAGACCCGACCTATGCCGGCGCGCTTTCCTTCATGCGCCGCCGCTACAGCCGCGACCTGACCGGCGTCGACCTCGCCATTCTCGGCGTGCCGCTCGACGTGGCGGTCACCAACCGCCCGGGCGCCCGCTTCGGTCCGCAGGCGATCCGCCGCGCTTCGGCGATCCTCGACGGCGACCCGCAATACCCCTTCGGCTTCGACATTTTCGAAGACATCGCCGCCGTCGATCATGGGGACGTCGCGCTCGACCTCCATAATCCGCTCACCATCGCCGAGACGATCGAGGCGGAAGCGCGCTCAATCGTTGACGCCGACGTGCATCTCTTCTCGCTCGGCGGCGACCATTTCATCACCTGGCCGCTGTTGAAGGCACATGCGGCGAAGCATGGGCCGATGGCGCTCGTCCAGTTCGATGCGCATCAGGACACGTGGCTGGACGACGGATTGAAGCTCTCGCACGGAACCTTCGTCGGGCGGGCGGTACGCGACGGAATCATCAACGCAGAGCGCTCCATCCAGATCGGCATTCGCACACAGGCGCCGGAGGATTGCGGCATCGCGGTGCTCTCCGCCCATGACGTGCATCGACTGAGCGCCCGACGGCGTGGCCATGCGCATCCGCGACCAGGTCGGCGACGTCCCCGCGTATCTCACCTTCGATATCGATTGCCTCGATCCGGCCTTCGCGCCGGGAACGGGGACGCCGGTCTCAGGCGGTCTCTCTTCGGCGCAGGCGTTGATGGCGCTCTCCGGCCTCGGGGATGTGAATTTCGTCGGCGGCGACGTGGTGGAGGTGTCGCCGCCCTACGACCACGCCGACATCACGGCCATCGCCGCGTCAACGGTGGCGATGCACTATATCGGCCTCCTCGCCACCCGGCGGCGGCGCGACCGAGGCGCTTAGCTCGTCTTCATCGCGCCGGCGAGCTGGTCGACGTTGGTGCGGAACATCTCGACATATGTGGCCGCTGGTCCGCTCCTGTCGGAAAGCGCCTCGACATAAAGCTCGCCGCCGGGCTTCGCACCCGTCGCCCGGGCGACCTGTTCGACGAGCCGCGGGTCGTTCGAGCTTTCGATGAAGTAGACCTTCACGTGTTCCGCCTTGATCTGATCGATGAGCTTGGAGATCTCCCGCGCCGATGCCTCGCTCTCGGTCGAGACGCCGATCGGCGAAAGGAACGTCACGCCGTAGGCGTCGCCGAAATACCCGAAGGCGTCGTGGCTGGTCAAAATCTTGCGGTTGGCGGGCGGTACGCGATCGAAGGCCGCGTGCGCATAGGCGTCGAGGTCCTGCAGCGTTTTCGTATAGCGCGCAGCGTTCACCGCGAAATCCGCCGCGTCGTCCGGATCGGCGGCTGCCAGCGCCGCCTCGATGTTCTTCACCCAGATCTCGACATTTGCCGCGCTGTTCCAGACATGCGGATCGATGACGGACTTGCCGTCCTCTTCCATCTTGCGCGTCGGAATTCCGGTGGACGCGACGACGGGCGCGCCCGCATAGCCGGAGGCAGTGATGAGGCGATCCATCCAGCCTTCGAGCCCATTGCCGCTGACGAAGACCAGGTCGGCAGCCTTGAGATTCTTCGCGTCGTTCGGCGACGGCTCGAAATCGTGCGGGTCGCCGTTCGGCCCGACGAGGCTCACGACCTTGACGTGATCGCCGCCGACCTCTCCGACCACGTCGGCGAGCACCGTGAAGCTCGCCACGACGTCGAGGCTCCTGGCGGAGGCCGACGCGCTCGCGCCGATCACAAGGGCGGTCGCGACAAGGCCGCCAACAAACGCATCCCGAACCATTAGCCTCTCCTTCATCATTATGTCGGCTCAGCCCGTGAAGCCGTATCGCGGCAGCACGCGGCGGAAGGCTCCCGAGGGGGCGAAGAGCAGCGAAAATGCGTAGATCGCGCTCGCGGTCAGGATGATCGACGGGCCCGAAGCGAAGCCGAGATGGTATGAGGCCGTGAGACCGACATAGCCGGAGAGGATCGCCGTCACGGCCGCGATTCCGATCATCGCCGGCAAGCTCTTCGCCCAGAGCCGCGCGACCGAAGCCGGCAGCATCATCAGCCCGACGGCCATCAGCGTGCCGAGTGCCTGGAACGCCGCGACGAGATTGATCACGAGCAGGAAGAGAAAGAGAAAGTGGTAGAGCGGACCACGCCCGCCGACCGCCCGCAGGAAGCCGGGGTCGAAGCATTCTGTGACGAGCGGGCGATAGATGACTGCAAAGACCGCGAGGGTCAGCGAAGCGATGCCGCCGACGAGGAAGAGCGAGGGGGCGTCGATCGCCAGAATCGTGCCGAACAGGACGTGCAGAAGATCGATGTTGGAGCCGCGGAGCGACACAATCAGCACGCCCGCGGCAAGCGAGGTCAGGTAGAAGGTCGCAAAGCTTGCGTCCTCACGCAGGATCGTGGTGCGGCTGACCAGCCCCGAAAGGGCCGCCACCGTCAGACCCGCGACGAGACCGCCAAGCCCCATCGCCGGCAGCGACAGGCCGCCCGCCGCAAGAAAGCCGAGCGCCGCACCCGGCAGCACGGCATGGCCCATCGCGTCGCCGACAAGGCTCATGCGACGGAGAAGCAGGAGGACACCGAGCGGGCCGGCCCCGATGCCGAGCGCCACGCAGGCGACAAGTGCACGCCGCATGAAGCCGTATTCGACGAACGGCTGGATGAAGACGTCGTAGAGGATCACGCGACCCTCCGCTCGGGCGTGCTCTCCAAGGGCGCGTCCTCTTCCCACCTTTCCGCCATGGCGCGGGCACGCATGAGATTGGGCGCCGTCATGGTCGCGGCGGTCGATCCCCAGCCGATCATCTCGCGCGCCACGAGCAGCGTGTCGGGGAAGTGCTGCCGCACGTGATCGAAATTGTGCAGCACGGCGATCACTGTCCGCTTGTCGTCGTGCCAGCGCTCGACGATTTCCAGGAGATCGCTGGTCGTGCGCGCGTCGATGGCGGTGAACGGCTCGTCGAGCAGGATCACCTTTGCGTCCTGGAGCAGGAGGCGGGCGAACAGCACGCGTTGAAACTGGCCGGCCGAGAGCGAGCCGATCTGCCGGCGCTCGAAGCCTTCGAGCCCGACGGCCGCAAGGGCTTCGCTCGCGCGCCGCTTCGTCGAAGCGCCGAAGCCGCGAAAGGCTCCGGTCTCCCGCCACGCGCCGAGCATGACCGTATCGGCCACCGAGAGCGGAAACGTGCGGTCGATCTCGACGGCCTGCGGCAGGTAGCCGAAATCGCGGATCGATAGCCCGCCCCGATCGATTGTCCCGGCGGCAAGCGGCAGTTCGCCCATCAAGGCTTTCAGAAGCGTCGTCTTGCCTGCCCCGTTCGGTCCGGCGATCGCCGTCAGGCTGCCGGGGGCGAACGTGCCGGAGACGTGCCTGACCGCCGGGTGGCGGCCGTAAGCGACGGCGACGTCGCTCAGGCGGATCAGCGCGTCGCTCATGGCAGCGACACCGCCCATGCGATGGCCAGCCAAAGGCAACCGACAGCAATGGCGACCACCGCAAGCCGCCTGGCCGCCGAGGCGGCCATCAGGGACGATGGGAATACGTGCGGGGACATCGGAGCGCCGAACCGATCCTCGTTGGCGGGCGGCTAGGCCGCGCGGCAGGCCGCGCAGTGGCCGTAGACCTCAAGCGCGACAAACTCGACGGCGAAGCCCTCCCCCGCCGCCGCCTCAGCGATCGCGGCGACCCGCGGGTCGCGGAACTCGCGCACCAAGCCGCAGTCGCTGCAGATCACGAAGCCCGGGCGATGCGCGGTGTGCCTGATGCTCGTGCCCGCTGCAGCTCTCGTCGTGCTCGGAGCAGGCGACAAAGGCGTTCAGCGCTTCGATCCTGTGCACGAGCCCGCGGCTCTCAAGCTTCTCCAAAGCGCGATAGACCTGAACCGGCGCCTTCAGCGCGTCGGAACGGGCGCGGTCGAGAATGTCGTAGGCGGAAAGCGGCTTCTCGGAGCGGCCGAGCGCCGAGAGCACCTTCTTGTCGTTCTTGTTGAGATCCGGCGCCATGGCGGAGTCCAGCGTCTGTTATGTTGTAACGTCCGTTACTTTATAACATGACGCGTGTCAACGTGGGGACGGGAACCTAAGCGCTCGGGCGCCCTTGAGACTTATGAGAGATTCTCTGAAGGGCAATTCATGGCACAGCAGGACGATTTCATGGCCCTCGAAGCTGGGTTCTGGTCAGGAAGCGCTGACTTTTATCGTCAGAACCTCGCCGAGCGGTGCCTCGTGGCCTTCACCGACATGGCCGGAGTCGTTAGCCGGGAAGACTTGGCGGCGACGATCACGAGCGGCAGCCGCTGGCGCGACGTCGACCTCGATCCAAAAGGAATGCTGGAACTCGCCGGCGACGTCGTCGTCATCACCTACAAGGCTCGCGCCACGCGCGAAAGCGGCGAGACATACGCCGCCCTCGTCAGCTCATGCTACGTGAAATCAGACGGCGCGTGGAAGCTGGCCTTCCATCAGCAGACGCTCATCGAGCCTGGCTCCGGCTGACACCGATCAGTGCAGGATCTGGCTGAGGAATAGCTTGGTGCGCTCGTGCTGCGGGTCGAGGAAGAACTTCTCCGGCTCGTTCTGCTCAATGATCTGCCCGGCATCCATGAAGATGACGCGGTTCGCGACCTGCCGGGCGAAGCCCATCTCGTGGGTGACGCAAAGCATGGTCATGCCCTCCTCCGCGAGGGTCACCATCACGTCCAGCACTTCCTTGATCATCTCCGGGTCAAGGGCCGAGGTCGGCTCGTCGAAAAGCATGATGCGCGGGCTCATGCAGAGCGCGCGGGCGATCGCCACGCGCTGCTGCTGTCCGCCGGAGAGCTGGCCGGGATATTTCAGCGCCTGCTCGGGAATCTTCACGCGCGTCAGGTAGTGCATGGCGATCTCATCCGCCTGCTTCTTCGGCATCTTCCTGACCCAGATCGGCGCCAGCGTGCAGTTCTCCATGATGGTCAGATGCGGGAAGAGGTTGAAGTGCTGGAACACCATGCCGACCTCACGACGAATCTCGTCGATCTTCTTCAGGTCGTTGGTGAGTTCGATCCCGTCGACGACAATCTTGCCCTTCTGGTGCTCCTCGAGCCGGTTGATGCAGCGGATCATGGTCGACTTGCCGGAGCCCGAAGGCCCGCAAATGACGATGCGCTCGCCGCGGGCAACGTGCAGGTTAATGTTCCTGAGCACGTGGAACTCGCCGTACCACTTGTTGACGTCGACCAGCTCGACGGCAGGGGCGCCTGAATCGGGGCGTGCATCCGCGTTCGATTGATAGGAGACGGCATTCTCTGACATTGGTCGTGTTCTCCTAGCGTCGATAGCCGGTGTCGAGCCGGTGTTCGGTGTAGATCGAGTAGCGGGACATTCCGAAGCAAAAGACCCAGTAGACGAGCGCCGCGAAGAAGTA
Organism: uncultured Alphaproteobacteria bacterium; assembly: GCA_963805325.1. Lineage (GTDB taxonomy): Bacteria > Pseudomonadota > Alphaproteobacteria > Rhizobiales > Afifellaceae > DASWJZ01. The sequence continues at coordinate 403,568 of CAWDTS010000002.1, forward strand.
GGCGGTGGTGGCCTGCACCGGGCTCAGCCAAGTCGGATCGGTGAAGCTCGACTGAATCTGGCCGAGGAAATCGAAGAGCCCGATGATCAGCACGAGGGTCGTGTCCTTGAAGAGCGCAATGAAGCTGCCGACAATTCCGGGGATGACCAGTTTCAGCGCCTGCGGAAGGACGACGAGCTGCATCTTCTGCCAGTAGGTGAGGCCAACGGCGTCGGCCCCCTCGGTACTGACCCTTTCCGATCGCCTGCAAGCCGCCGCGCACGATCTCGGCCATGTAGGCGGCAGAGAAGAGCGCGACCCCGATCAGAGCGCGCAGAAGCTTGTCGAAGGTGACGCCCTCGGGGAGGAAGAGCGGCAACATCACCGAGGACATGAACAGCACGGTGATCAGCGGCACGCCGCGCCAGAACTCGATGAAGCCGACGCAGACCGCGCGCACGATCGGCATGGTCGAGCGTCGCCCGAGCGCCAGCACGATGCCGATCGGCAGCGAGGCGGAGATGCCGGTGACGGCGATTACGAGCGTCGTGAGCAGGCCGCCCCACTGGTCCGTCCGCACCGGCTCCAGTCCGAGATTGACGCCGAGAACAAGGAGAACGACCGCAATGACAGCCATGACGATCAGTAGCGAGCGAAGCGGCCCCGCAGGCGCGTTCCCCGTGGCCCGTGTCCAAGCGTAGAGTATTCCGCAAAGAACGGCGGTGAGGATCACATAGTCGATCCAGAAGCCGATCTCGCTGCCGGACGGCGCAAGCATCCAACCGATGCCGAGGAACGATCCGTAGTCGAAATTGCCGCCGGTTAGAAGAAGCAGGGCCGCGACCGGAAAGAACGCCGCCATGTAGAGGATGTTCTCGCGCTTGAACGGCGCGGTCGGGATGAGCATCGGTACGAGGCCGATTACGAAGAGCACGAACACCACGTCAACCCGCCAGCGCGACTCGACCGGGAAGCGCCCGTAGATGAACTGCGCGCCATAGGCCTCAATGTAGGGCCAGCACGCGCCGAACCAGCCGTTCGGCTGAATGCCGCCCTGCTCCTGTGTCGTACAGGCGGCACGATCGGTTCCCGTCCACACCGCCTTGATCAGAGCGAAATCGACGATGGGGGCGGCGACGCTCCAGATGATCCAGAGCGCGATCAGCGTCAGGATCGTGTTCAGCCAGTTGGAGAAGAGGTTCTTCCGAACCCAGCCGATTGCTCCGCTGTCGCGCACGGGCGGCGGTGACGCCTCCTGCATCTGGAGACGAACAAAGGAGAGATCGGCTTCGGCTTCGAGTGCGGGCATAGTCTAGCGCTCCACCAGCGCCATACTGCGGTTGTACCAGTTCATGAAGAGCGAGGTGATCAGCGAGATCGCGAGATACGTCCCCATGGTGATGAGAATGAACTCCACCGCCCTCCCCGTCTGGTTCAGCGCCGTTCCGGCAAACACGGAGACGAGGTCCGGATAGGCGATGGCGACAGCGAGCGAGGAGTTCTTGGTCAGGTTCAGATACTGGCTCGTCAGCGGCGGGATGATCACCCGCATGGCCTGCGGGATGACCACGAGGCGTAGCGTCAGGCCAGGGCGAAACCCCAGCGAATAGGCGGCTTCCGTCTGGCCCTTTGCGACTGACAGGATGCCGGCGCGCACCAGCTCACCGATATAGGTGGCGGTGTAGAAGCTCAGCGCCAGCAGCAGCCCGATGAACTCGGGATAAATGCGCGCTCCGCCGCGCGGACCGAAATTGCCTTCGGTCGGATATTCGAGCGTCAGCGGCGTGCCCCAGATGACCGAGATGATCAGCCCGACCACAATCGGTAGCACCACGATCAGCCCAATGCCGACCCAAAATGTCGGGAACTGCTGTCCGGTCGCAAGCTGGCGAACATGCGCCCAGCGCGCCACGGCGATGGTCGCGATAATGGCGAGCGCGGCGACCACCAGCACCATCCAGAAATCGTCTCCGAAGATCGGGTTCGGCGCGTACCAGCCGGCTATGTTGATAAGTCCCAGCGGCCCGAGGCTGAGCGCGTCGCGCTTTTGCGGCAGCAACCGCAGAACGGCGAAGTACCAGATGAAAATCTGCAGGAGCAGTGGGATGTTGCGCAGCGCCTCGACGTAAGCGGTGGCCGTTTTCGCCACGATCCAGTTCGTCGACAGCCGCGCGATCCCGACGGTGAAACCGATGACGGTCGCCAGCACAACGCCGAGCCCCGCCACGAGCAACGTGTTCAGGAGGCCGACGAAATAGACACGGGCGTAGGTGGAGGTTTCCGAATAGGGGATGAGCGACTGATTGATCTGGAAGCCGGCGGTGTCCTCCAAGATGCCGAAGCCGAAGCCTATCCCCTGCGCGCGGAGATTGGCGGCGGTGTTGTTGATGATCCACCAGGCGAAAGCGACGATCCCGACGATCAGCAGGATCTGGAAGATGACACCGCGGACTCGCTGGTCGTTGAGCACGGAGAACCCGCTTGCGATGGGTCTCAGTGGCATGGCCTCTTGAAGCGCCACCCTAGCCTCCTTGTCGCTTGCTCAACATCGTGCGTCCTCGACGTAGGAAGGGCCCGGCCGCTGCCGGCCGGGCCCCCGTTTTCTAGCGGATCGGCGGGGCGTACTGAATGCCGCCGTCTTTCCATAGCGCGTTCAGGCCGCGTGCGATGCCGAGCGGCGTATCCGGCCCGACATTGCGGTTGAACATCTCGCCGTAATTGCCGACCGCCTTAATCGCGTTGACGGCCCATTCGTTGGTCAGGCCAAGGCTTTCGCCAAAGGTCCCCTCGACGCCGACGAGGCGCTTGATCTCCGGATTGTCGGAGCTCTTCATCTCTTCGACGTTCGCCTGAGTCACCCCGAGCTCTTCGGCGTTGATCAACGCATTCAGAGTCCAGCGGGCGATATCCATCCACTGATCGTCACCCTGGCGGATGGCCGGGCCGAGCGGCTCCTTGGAGATGATCTCCGGGAGCACGATGTTGTCGGCGGGATTGGCGAGCTTCAGGCGTTCCGCGTAGAGACCGGAAGCGTCGGTGGTGAACACATCGCAACGGCCGGCGCCATAGGCAGCGATAACTTCGTCGGCCTTCTCGAAGGCAACCACTTCGTACTCCATGTTGTGGGAGCGGAAGTAGTCGGCGACGTTGAGCTCGGTGGTCGTGCCGGTGTTCGTGCACACGCTGGCGCCGCCAAGCTCGCTCGCATGCGCGACGCCGAGGTCTTTGCGGACCATGAAGCCCTGCCCATCATAGTACGTCACCCCGGCAAAATTCAGGCCGAGATCAGTGTCGCGCGACATCGTCCAGGTGGTGTTGCGGCTCAGGATGTCGACCTCGCCGGACTGCAGCGCGGTGAAGCGCTCCTTCGCCGACAGCGGCGCAAACTTGACCTTGGAAGCGTCGCCGAAGATCGCTGCGGCCAGGGCCTTGCAATAGTCGACGTCGATACCCGACCAATTGCCCGCCGAGTCGGGATTTGAGAACCCGGGCAGGCCCTGGCTCACGCCACAGGTCAGCTCGCCACGCCCCTTTACGTCTTCCAAGGTTGTGGCCGATGCAGCGCTCGCCGCAAGACCAAGCGCGAGACCGGCGGCGACCGGTAGAATGTATCTGGTCATCTGTTCCTGCTTCCCTGTTACGTGACATGGCGGCGGGGCAGCGAGACGATACGATCCCCCAAAACGCGGACCAATCGCGTCACATTTCGGTAGCCCCTCCTCCACTCTGGTGTCATCGAACGGCAAACTCCACCAAGGGTCAAGCCTGCTCAATCCCAAGACGCGATTGGACTTCTCGCCGGCTTCGCCTATTGCGGATGCGAAGAGACAAGGAATTTCCATGACTGACGACGGTCGCAAGAATCGGACCAACTGGCGTCCCGACACGCTGATCGCACATGCGGGGCTCGATCCGATGAGCTTCCATGGCTTCGTGAACCCGCCGCTCGTGCGGGCCTCGACCGTGTTGCACAGCACCGTGGAGTCGATGCTTGAGCGCGAGGGCCATCGCTATCCCTACGGCCTCATGAACACGCCGACGATCGAAGCGCTGACGACGGCGCTCACGTCTCTTGAAGGGAAGGAAGCGGCCGGCACGGTGCTGGTGCCCTCGGGGCTCGCGGCGGTCACTGTCGCCATCATGGCCGCCGTGCGGCCGCAGACGAAGGTGCTTCTTCCGGACAACGTCTACTATCCCTCACGGCGCTTCGGCGACGAGCTGCTTTCGATGTTCGGCGCGGAGGCCGTGTACTACGACCCGCTGTCCAACGACGACGTCGAAGCGAAGATGAAGGGCGCCTCCGTCGCGCTCATCGAAGCGCCGGGCTCCCTGACCTTCGAGATGCCGGACATCGCCGCGATCGTCGCCGCGGCAAAGGAAGCGGGAGCGCTCACCGTTTTCGACAACACCTGGGCGACGCCTCTTTTCTATCGGCCGCTCGAACATGGCGGCGACATCGTCGCCCATGCGGGCACCAAGTATTTCGGCGGTCATTCCGATCTTCTGATCGGCTCGATCTCCGCCAGCGCCAAGACCTGGCCGCGTCTGAAGAAGCTGCACCACACACTCGGGCTGCAGGCCGGCACCGAGGAGATCTGGCTGACGCTGCGCGGGCTTAAGACCATGAGCGTGCGGCTCGAGCGGCACCAGCGCAGCGCGCTTGCGATCGCCAACTGGCTCAAGCAGAGGCCGGAAGTGAAGCGCGTGCTTTGTCCCGGCCTTCCCGACGATCCCGGTTACGCGCTTTGGAAGCGCGACTTCAGCGGCATGTCGGGGCTGTTCGCTTTCGTTCTGAGCGCGAGCTTCGATGAGGCCAAGCGCTTCATGAATGCGCTTGAGCTTTTCGGGATCGGAGCGTCGTGGGGCGGCTTCGAGTGCCTGGCGGTCCTCGCCCAGCTCGACGAAGCGCGCAGCGTCCGCAAGTGGACCGAAGGGCCGGTGATCCGCGTCCATATCGGATTGGAGGATCCCGCCGACATCATCGAAGATCTGGAGCGCGGCTTCGCCGCCCTGGCGGCCTGATTTCAAACGCGAACCGCCGCCGGATCTCTCCGGCGGCGGTTTGCATTCGAGCTGATGCGTTTAGATCGAGTAGACCTCGTAGCTCGGTCCATCAGTGACGATATCCGTCGCCTCGCACAGGTTCACGTCATAGATGTCCCATGCGCTGCCGTCGGCGTAGGTCACCTGGACATCGAAGCGGCAATAGCCACGGTTGCGATACGGCTCGACTTCACCGACTCCGTTGGCCGGAATGACGCCATTCAAAAGGTTGTAGCCCCAGTCGTTGCGGCCAATGTCGCTGATCCGGACGCCGACGATGTTGCTGTCGCCGATGTTGTGGATGTCGACCCAGCGCTCGTAGGCGGACGCGGAACCGGCGGCGGCGAGCGATCCGGCGACGACGAAAGCGGCGGCCATGGTGCGGAAAAGGTTCATCTTCGTCTCCATCATCTGCCCGGTGGTGTCTGCCCCCCGGGGCGTTGCGATGGTTTTGTCTCCCACGCCGGAAGACCCACGTTTGTGCGGGGGCTCACAAGCCGGGCGCGGGCCGAAAAACGCCCTTAATGCCTTGGTTTGCCAGCTATCTGAGCCTTGCTGCTTGACCCGCGGGCCGCCTCGGCCTACGCGGCAGCGGCAGTCGGGGCATGGCGCAGTCTGGTAGCGCACCTGCTTTGGGAGCAGGGGGTCGCAGGTTCGAATCCTGCTGCCCCGACCAGCCTCTCCGCCGGGCCCGAGCCCGGCGAGCCGGCGAGAGCAACGATCGAACGCGAGGCGGAAGATGGTCGCACGCATTTACAGGCCGGCGAAGACGGCGATGCAGTCGGGGCGCGCCAAGACGCACCGCTGGGTGCTGGACTTCGAGCCGGAGCAGGCGAAGGAGATCGAGCCACTGATGGGCTATACGTCGTCCGGCGACATGCGCAGCCAGATTTGCCTTGAGTTCGACACGCAGGAGGAGGCGATCGACTACGCCAAGCGGAATGGCATCGCCTACCAGATCTTCGAGCCGAAGGAGCGCGTGCGCCCGGCGATCGCCTACTCGGATAATTTCAAGCGTGACAGAACGCAGCCCTGGACGCACTGAGGCAAGAGCACGGGGCCCCGTAGCTCAGGGGATAGAGCAGTAGCCTTCTAAGCTATTGGTCGCAGGTTCGAATCCTGCCGGGGTCACCATCCAGCGGCGCCCGCGTCTCGAAGCGCGGTCGCGGAAGCCGCAGGCGTCCCCACGTTGGGCAGAGTGACCTAGGTCAATCCGGGAACCGGAGAGCCGGCTATCCTCTTGTTTGAGGAAGCGCCCCCGCCTGAGGCGGGGAGCACGAAAGCCGGAGAGCCGCAGATGATCAAAGAGACCGCCGCGCCGGTGGAGATCAATATCAGCACCGAGAAGGTCTGCTACATCATCATCAAGGCGCGCGAGTTCGATGTGAAGGTCGAGCCGCTCGAGCCGGATCCCGGCTCCAATCCGTCGGACGACGACGAGGGCTCGATCCTTGAGGACTATGCCGACGATCCGACGCTGCTAGAGCTGAAAGAGGCCATCGCCGATCTCAACGACGACGAGGTCGTCGACCTGATCGCGATCGCGTGGGTGGGGCGCGGCGACTTTGACCGCACGGACTTCGAGAGCGCGCGCGGCCTCGCGAGCGAGCGCCACCGGCCGAACTCCGCGCCCTATCTCACCGGGATGCCGAAGCTCGGCGACTACCTGGAGGATGGCCTGGCGGAACTCGGACACGCTTGCGACGACACGGAGATGGTGCACCTCTAGCGCCCTGGAGACAGTCCCGCGCACTTGGCGCGATTGACATGGGTCAAGGCCTCCCGGCGGCGCTGCCCTAGTTCTTCTTTGGCTGAAGGGCGGCCATCCCTGGTGTTTTCGCCCGGAACTGCCAGAGGGAGAAACGCCCGTGAACATGCAGCTCATCTTGCATCCGACCGACGGCTCGGAGCAGGCAAAAAAGGCGCTTGACTACGCGGCGGAGCTTGCCGCGAGCACGAAAGCGAAGCTGCTTTTGCTGCATATTCAGCCGCGGCACGGTCACGACTGGGTCCCGAAGGAGATGGTGGAGTTCGAGCGCCTGGAGAAGATCCGCATGACGGAGGCCGAGCTGCTGCGCTCGGCGGCGGAGTTCGTCACCGCGGAGGCGCAGCAGGCGGCGCAGGCGAAAGGCGTAAAGAACGTCGAGATTCTGATCGTGGAGGGCGATCCCGCGCAGGCGATCGTGGAAACCGCGAAGCAGCGGAAGGCCGACGCCATCGTCATCGGCTGCCGCGGCCTCAACTACCTTGAGGGCCTGTTGCTCGGCAGCGTGTCGCACAAGGTGGTGCAGGCGGCGCCGTGCACCTGCATCGTTGTGCGCTAGGGCGCGATCGTCTTACCCTGGCCCTTCCCCGGATGACTCGCGCCCACGGCGGCGCGGCTGGATGAGCTTTGCGATCAGGCCGGTCCAGCCGGTCTGATGGGAGGCGCCGAGACCGCGACCGGTATCGCCGTGGAAATATTCGTTGAACGGGATGTAGTCGCGGAAATGCGGGTCCGCCTGGAAGGTCTCGACATCGCCGAAGACGGCGCGGCGGCCAGCCTCGTCCCGCATGAAGATGCACATCAGCCTGCGAGTCAGCTCTTCGGAGGCCTCCAGGATCGTCGCCATCTTGCCCGAGCCCGTCGGGCACTCGATGCGGAAGTCGTCGCCGTAATAGTGGTGGAAACGCTGCATCAACTCGATGAGCAGGAAGTTCACCGGAAACCAGATCGGCCCACGCCAGTTCGAGTTGCCGCCGAACATGTAGCTGTCGGACTCGCCCGGCAGATAGCTCACGACGTGCTCCTCGCCGTTGAGGTTGAAGCGGAACGGCTGGGTTTCATGCGCCTTGGAAAGCGCACGCACGCCGTAGGGCGAGAGGAACTCGGTCTCATCGAGCACGCGCTTCAGCAGCCGCTTCATGCGGCTGCCGCGCAGCAGCGACAGCAGGAAGCGATCGCCGGCGCCCGGCTCTTCCCAGCGTGAGACGAGAGTCGCCAGATCGGGCCTGTTCTCCAGGAACCAGTGCATGCGGCGGGCGAACCGCGGCAACGCCATGAGCCGCTCGGGCTCCAGCACCTCCACCGCGAAGAGCGGGATCAGCCCGACCATGGAGCGCAAGCGCATCGTGTAGGTCTGGCCGCTCTCGGTGCGCAGCATGTCGTAATAGAACCCGTCGGTCTCGTCCCAAAGACCGTTGCCCTGCCCCTGGAAATCGGCCATCGCCTTGGCGATGTGCAGGAAGTGCTCGAAGAACTTGGTCGCGATGTCCTCGTAGGCGCTGTTGTGGAGGGCAAGCTCCAACGAGATGCGCAACATGTTGAGGCAGTACATCGCCATCCACGATGTGCCATCGGCCTGATTGATATAGCCGCCGGTCGGCAAAGGCTTGGAGCGATCGAACACGCCGATATTGTCGAGGCCGAGGAAGCCGCCCTGGAAGATGTTGCGGCCTTCCACGTCCTTGCGGTTCACCCACCAGGTGAAATTGAGCAGGAGCTTGTGGAAGACGCGCTCCAGGAAGCGGATGTCGCCGGAATCGCCGCGGCGGGCGGCGTCGATCTTGAAGACGCGCAAGGTAGCCCAGGCATGGACAGGCGGATTGACGTCGCCGAAACCCCACTCATAGGCCGGAAGCTGGCCGCTCGGGTGCATCGCCCATTCGCGCGCGAGCAGGAGCAGCTGCTCCTTGGCGAATGCGGGGTCGATCAGGGCAAGCGGCAGGCAGTGAAAAGCCGAATCCCACGCGGCGAACCAAGGATACTCCCACTTGTCCGGCATCGAGAGGATGTCCGAGATATCGAAGTGATCCCAGTCCTTGTTGCGTCCGGTCGCGCGCTCCGGCGGCGGCTGCGGCTGGTCGGGATCCCCCATCAGCCACTGGCGCACATCGTAGCGATAGAACTGCTTGGTCCAGATCATGCCGGCAAGCGCCTGGCGCTGCACCAGCCGCGCATCGGCATCGGTAATGTCGCATTGCAGGTCGTCGTAGAACGCGTCGGCCTCGGCACGCGCGCCCGCGAGCAGGGCATCGGCGTCCTCGAAAGGCGCCGCCATCTCAGTCCTTCGTCAGGCGCAGCCGGAACGTCGCGGAGCCGCCGGCGGGGATCATGGTCTTGTAATACGCCGCGGCCTTGGTGCCATGGCCGGCGGGGTTCACTGCGGACGTAACCCCTTCCACCACGAAGTCGTTCAGCCCGTCCTTGTAATAGCCGCCTTGCGTCTTTGCGCCGTAGAGCCGGACGACGTTCGTCTCGTTGTCGCAGAAGAGGAGCTGAGGCGAGCCCTCGCAATAGAGCCTGTGCGTCCCGATCTTGGCATGCGCGGCCTCCAGCCCAGCAGGCCCGAGCGCCTTGATGTCAGGCTTGGCGCCCTCCTTCTTCCAGGACCACCTGTTGCGGTACCAAAGCGTCGGCAGCATGTGCAGCGGCGCCGCGTCCGGCCCGCGATTATGCACGGTGACCACCATCAGGATGTCTTCCGGCGCGGCCTTCGCATATTCGACGAAGACATCGAAGTAGCGGTTCTCTGCAAAGATGCCGGTGTCGACCAGCTCGAACTCCGGCTTCGTCTTGGCGTCGTGCGGGTTCTGCTTTCGCAGCTCTTCGTAAGGAAACGCCGCCTGCGGATACTTGTAGAGCATCTTCAGGTAGGTGTGGGACGGAAGGGCGTCGAGGTAGTAGTAGTACTCCTTGACGTCCTCGCCATGGTTTCCCTCCGGGCCAGTGAGGCCGAAGAGCCGCTCCTTCAGGAACGGATCGCGCTCGTTCCACAAAGCGAGCGCAAGGCAGATGCGCTGCCGGTCGTCACTGATCCCCGCGATGCCGTCCTCGCCCCAGCGATAGGCGCGGCTGCGGGCCTGATCGAAAGGCATGTAGTCCCAGGCTTCGCCATCGGGGCTGTAGTCTTCGCGAACCGTGCCCCACTGGCGTTCAGCCAGATAAGGCCCCCAGCGGCGCCACGGCGCACCGCCGTTGTCCGCGTCCTCCAGCCGGCGTGCCTCCGCCACTCTCCCCGCATCTTCGGGTTTCTTCCGCGCCACAGTTTCCCCCTTCGGCCCCGGTCACCCGGGTGTCGTATCATCAGTTTGTTCGCTTCCCGCATCAAACGACCGATCGGCAATGCCGCCGCCGGCATCCTCGCAGGAAGTGATCACGCTTTTGGCGCGAAACGGAAGCGATCTCGATTCGGCGATACTTCCGGGAGTTCTCCCCAATAGCAGACTCCCGCCGGCTGACGATCAGCGCGTTATCGGGGCGGGGACTGGCCGCGAGCCCTATTCGCCGTAGGGCACCCAGATGTTCTTCACCTGGGTGGCATGGCGGAGGTAACGGGAGCCCTGCCCGTCCTGCGGGCTCGCCCAGTCGACCGCGCGGCCATGATTGACCCACGTGGTCTTCAGATTCCCGACCGACGCCGCCTCGACCTTCGCGCTTCCCTCCTTGGTGCCGAAATACCAATAGGCGGCGACATCGTCATGCTCGGCGATGGTCTTGGCCAGCGCCTCACGGTCGCCGGTCACGATGTTGACGACGCCGGCCGGCACGTCGCTCGTGTCGAGCACCTGATAGAAATCTGTGGCGACGAGCGGATGCACCGGCGACGGCGTGACGACGACGCGGTTCCCCATGGCGATCGCCGGCGCAACGAGCGAGACAAGCGCGAGAAGCGGCGCTTCGTCGGGACAGGAGATGCCCATCACGCCAAACGGCTCGTTCATGGCGAGCGTCACATGGCGCGAGCGCGTGGCGTGCACGCGGCCGTCGTACTTGTCGGCATGCGCGGCGTAGAAGGTGATGCGGCGGATCGCCTGCGCGACCTCCTCGTCGGCGGCGCGGCCGCGTACGCCACTCAGCGTCGCGATGCGCTCGCCGAACTCTTCCGCGCGGGCTTCGAGGTTTTCCGCCAGGTAGTAGAGAACCTGCGCGCGGTTGTGGCCGCTGACGCCACCCCATCCGCCGGCCGCATTCGCGGCCTCAACGGCGTTCCTGATGTCCTTGCGGTTGCCGAGCCCCGCCTGCCCCGCCTCTTCTCCTGACGCGCCATAGACCGCGTAGCTGTAGCCGGAGTCCGGTCGCGCCTGCTTGCCGCCGACGTAGAGCTTTGCCGTGCGGTCGAGCGGCGGTCGGTCGCCGGGCGAGTCCGCGGCATGCGCTGTCGGCGAGCCGGAGAAATCGACGGCAGCGACCTTCACCGCCTTTGCCGCCTTCTTCTCGATCGACGGCACGAGATACTCGTAGAGGCCTTCGCGGCCGCCTTCCCGGCCGAAGCCGGACTCCTTGTAGCCGCCGAAGCCGGCAGCAGCGTCGAACAGGTTGGTGGAATTGACCCAGACCACGCCGGCCTTCACGCGCGCCGCGGCGTCGAGCGTCACGTTGATCGACTCCGACCAGATCGACGCGGCGAGCCCGTAGCGGGAGTTGTTGGCAAGCTGGAGCGCCTCCTCGGGCGTGCGGAACGTCATCGACACGAGCACAGGGCCGAAGATCTCCTCCTGCGCCAGGATCGAAGCCGGCGCGACGCCGGTAACGAGCGTCGGCGGGTAGAAGAGCCCCTCGCTCGGAAGGGTCGCGTCGGGCTGATGCAGGTCGGCGCCGTCCGCCCTCCCCTGCTCGACCAGCTTGCGGATTCTTTCAAGTTGAACCTCGGCGACGATCGCGCCGATATCGGTCGACTTGTCGAGCGGATCGCCGACGCGCAGCGTCGCCATGCGGGCGCGCAGCTTCGCATGCATCGTCTCCGCCACCGCCTCCTGCACGATGAGGCGCGAGCCGGCGCAGCAGACCTGGCCTTGATTGAACCAGATGGCGTCGACGACGCCTTCGACGGCGCTGTCGAGGTCGGCGTCATCGAAGACGATGAAGGGCGACTTGCCGCCGAGCTCAAGACTCAGCTTCTTGCCGGTGCCCGCGGTCGCCTTGCGAATGACGCGACCGACTTCGGTCGAACCGGTGAAGGCGACCTTGTCGATGCCCGCGTGCTCGACAACGAGCGCGCCGGTCGCACCGTCGCCGGTGACGATGTTGACAACGCCGGCCGGCAGCCCCGCTTCCATGCAGACTTCGGCGAAGGCGAGCGCGGTCAGCGGCGTGTATTCCGCCGGCTTCAAAACCACGGTGTTCCCCGCGGCGAGCGCTGGCGCGATCTTCCAGGCGAGCATCAGGAGCGGGAAGTTCCAGGGGATGATCTGGCCGCAGACGCCGACCGGCTCGTGGCCCGCGAACTCGCTCTCGATCAACTCCGCCCACCCGGCGTGATGATAGAAGTGGCGGATGACGAGCGGGATATCGATGTCGCGGCTCTCGCGGATCGGCTTGCCGTTGTCCATCGACTCCAGCACCGAGAAGAAGCGCTCGCGCTTGTTGATGATGCGGGCGATTGCATAGAGGTAGCGGGCGCGCGCATCGCCGGGGAGTGCGCCCCAGGATTTCTGCGCGCGGCGCGCCGCGGCGACCGCTTTGTCGACGTCCTTCGCGGTCCCTTCCGCGCACTCCGCGAGCCGGTTGCCCCGCGCCGGGTTAACAACCGGGAAATAGCTTCCCTCGGCCGGCGCGACGAACTTGCCGCCGATGAAATGCAGGAAGCGCCCCTCGTGCTTCTCGAGCCAGGTGACGACCTCGTTGTTGGCTTCCGGCGCGGGCCCGTATTCCATGGTGCGGAGGATCTCTGCGACGGCTGTCATGGTTGGCGCGTCCTACCCCGTTTCGATCAAAGAGGCTTCGTCATCACAGTCATCGTGATCGGCAAATGCTCGTGGGGAATCTCCCCATCCACCTGCCAACCACATTTCTCGTAGAACGTCAGTGCCTTTGTATTGGACTGGACCAACCGAAGATTGGCGTATCGGTAGCCGCGGTCCGCAATCTCGCTCTCTGCCTGACCCAACAGCATTGTTCCGACTCCGGCGCCCTGGAAAGAGCGGAGAACCCAGAGGTCGCTGACCCAGTCTTCGGCGGTCAGTACCATGCCCACAATCTTGGAACCCGCCGCGGCGACCCATGCCTGCGACCAATCATCCTCGTCGATCGGCAATGGAGGCTGCACCCACAAGCCGCCGTAGGTTTCATCCACGACTGTCTGCACAAGATTCCTGACGCTCGAATGTTCAACGCTCGTTGGCCTCCGCAAGATCACGGTTGGGCTTCAACTCCCGAAGTCATGCCATTGCGTGGCGGGTCGACGACGAATAGCGCCCCGTCACGAAGTGCTCGATCTGCCGCTCGATGTCGCCGAGCATGGAGCTTGCGCCGATCCTGAAGAGCTCCGGCTCCAGCCACTCGCGCCCAAGCTCCTCCTTCATCAGGATCAGCCAGGAAAGCGCGTCCTTCGCGGTCTTCAGCCCGCCGGCCGGCTTGAAGCCGACCTTGGCGCCGGTCAGCTCCAGATATTCGCGGATGGCGCGGACCATGACGATCGAGACCGGCAGGGTCGCGTTGACGTCCTCCTTGCCGGTCGAGGTCTTGATGAAGTCGGCGCCGGCCATCATCGCCACCATCGAGGCGCGATGGACATTGCGCAGCGTCTTCAGGTCGCCGGTCGCGAGGATGGTCTTCAGGTGCGCTTCGCCACAGGCTTCGCGCATGGCGCGGATCTCGTCGTAAAGCGCCTGCCAGTTCTGATCGAGGACGTGGGCGCGCGTCACCACGATGTCGATCTCGCGCGCGCCCTCCCCCACCGCGTAGCGGATTTCCTCAAGCCGGATCGGCAGCGGCGTCAGCCCGGCGGGAAAACCGGTCGCCACGGACGCGACCGGGATGCCGGACCCTTCAAGCGCCTTCACGGCTGTCGGCACCATCGTCGGATAGACGCAAATCGCGCCGACCGTCGGCATGTGATCGAGGCCGAGCGCCTGCACGAGATCGGCACGTAGGGGGTTCCTGGCCTTGGCGCAGAGGCGGCGCACCCGATCCGGCGTGTCGTCTCCTGCGAGCGTCGTCAGATCGATGCAGGTGATCGCCTTCACCAGCCACGCCGCCTGCCATTCCTTCTTGACGCTGCGGCGCGTGACGAGTGTGGCGGCACGGCGCTCGACGGCGGAGAGATTGACGTGCGCCGACTCCACCCATTCCACGTGAAGCGGCGTGCCGAGATTGCGGGGAATATTCGCGAGTCCGGGCGCTGATCGCGTTCCCGAGAAATCGCGCTCTTCGGTCATCAATTCGCGCGACCGCAGTCTCACAAAATTATCGGACGCCATCGGATTGCTCCAGGACAAAGCCGGCCGCCGCCGCATTGCCGGCCGGCACCAATTGCTATAGCGCACGCAGGCGCTGCGAGAAATCAGGAGATAGATATGGGGGACGCGCCGGGGAGTCGAAAGGGAGCGCCGTTCGTCTCGGATTCCGAGGTTTCCTGGGTGGATTCCGCGCCTGGAGTGCGGCGCAAGGTGCTGTGTCACGATAATGGCATCATGGTCGTGCGCTTCAAATTTGAAGCCGGCGCGATCGGGCCCGAGCACAGCCATCCGCACGTCCAGTGCAGCGTCATCGAGAGCGGCGTCTTCGATGTCACGATCGACGGACGGACGAAGCGTCTCAGCGCCGGCGACTCCTACCTCGTAGCGTCCAATCTCGTGCACGGCGCCGTAGCCGTGGAAGCCGGCGTCATCGTCGACGCGTTCGCTCCAATGAGGCTGGACCTCGCATAACAGTCGGCGGCCTACGCGAAACTTGGAGAGCGAATCTTGAAGCGACACCGGCTGGCCATCATCGGTCTCGGCATGGCGGTCGCGCCGCATGCGAAGAGCCTCATCGATCTCGCCGAGCGGGTCGAGGTCGTCCACGCCTTCACTCCGAGTGCGAAAAGACGGCAGGCTTTCTCCGCGCAATTCCCCTTCCCGCTCGCCGACGATCTCGACGCCGTGCTTGCGGACAAAAGCGTTGACGCCTTACTGATCCTGACGCCGCCGAACACGCATCTCGATCTCGTGCGCCGCGCGGCGGAGGCCGGCAAACACGTGCTTCTGGAGAAGCCTCTCGAAATCTCCACCGATCGAAGCCTGGAGCTTGTCAACGCCGCCAGAGCGGCAGGCGTCACGCTCGGTATCGTGCTGCAACACCGTTTCCGCCCCCCGGCCGTGAAACTGCGCGAGCTTCTGGCGGCGGGAGAGCTTGGGACCATCCTCGGCGCCTCGGCCGGGATCAGGCTTTGGCGGCCGCAAAGCTACTACGACGCGCCCGGCCGCGGCACGATGGCGCGCGACGGCGGCGGGGTACTCCTGACGCAGGGCATCCACACGCTCGACCTGCTTCTGTCGCTTGTCGGACCGGCGGAGGAGGTCACCTCCTATGTCACCACGACGCCAGTCCATCGGATGGAGACGGAGGATTCGGTGGCCGCCGCCGTGCGCTATCGAAATGGCGCGTTCGGCACCATCGAGGCGACGACCGCCGCCTTTCCCGGCTACCCGGAGCGCATTGGCATCATGGGCGACAAAGGCTCGGCGTCGATCGAAGGAACGGCGCTCAAAGTCGCGTTGATGGACGAGCGAAAGGTGGAACTGGCGGCGGATGAAACTGCGGGCGGCACAGGCGCAGATCCGATGGACTTCCCGCATGACTATCATCGCGCGCTGATCGGCGATTTCCTGGATGCTCTCGACAAAGGACGCGAGCCGCGGATCACCGGAGAAGAAGCGCTCAAAGTGCATTTCCTGATCGAGGCGATCCTGGAGGCCGGCCGCAGCAGAAAACCTGTCGCGGTGCGTCAGAATTGAAATTCCGCTGTGAAGGATGAGGCCGTCGAGCACGATCTTTTCATCGGCAATCGACGAGCGACGCTTGCGCACTTGAATTGACCCGCGAGATAATGCGTTAAGTCACCTAATGTTACTTCGGGCGTCCGCTACGGAGGTAAGACTAAGAATGATCACCTTCGCCACGAAAGCCCGCCGCCGGCCACAACGCCCTTCCGGGGTGATTCTTGCGGCGCTTCCGGCAATCATCCTTCTTGGCGCGCCGGCATTCGCCGGCTGCAAGGATCAGCCGGCGCCGGGCGTCGACTGGTCCGAATGCCAAAAGAGCCGGCTGATGTTCGGCTCGGCCGACCTTGAGAACGGTGAGTTCGTGCAAACGTTCTTCACCTCCACCGATCTCTCGAAGGCGAAGCTCACGGACGCCAATCTTTCTCTCGCCGAGCTTTCCAATTCGAGCTTCGCGGGCGCCGATCTGACCGGCGCCAACCTGGAGAAGGCGGTCGCGATCCGCGCCGATTTCTCGGGCGCCAACCTTTCCGGCGCGACGCTGACGGGGACTGAGTTCTCGCGCGTCAACTTCGAGCGCGCCAACCTCGCGGGCGCCGACTTCACGAATTCCGAGATGCTCCGCACGAGCTTCAAGGACGCCGACCTGACAGGCGCCAGCATGGGAAAGGCCGAGCTCGCCCGCATCGTCCTGACCGGCGCCGTGATCTCCGGGGTGACGTTCAGCTATTCGAACTTGTCGCGCGCCGACCTCCGTGGAGCCAATCTCGAGGACGCGGACCTCACCGGCGCCTACCTATTCCTGACGCAGTTGTCCGGCGTCGACCTGAGCCAAACCAAGGGACTGACCCAGGATCAGCTCTCAATCGCCTGCGGTTCGGCGGAGACGCGCCTTCCCGAGGGCCTCAATGCCCCGGACTCCTGGCCCTGCCCCGACTACACCGAAGAGTAGAACAAGACGCAGCGCTCGCCGCGCCGCGGACCTACTTTCGACGCACCGCGACGCCCCGCCGCTTGACGGCGGCGCAAACCGCATGGAGAGAGCGTACCAGCGCAACGAAAGACATGGCTGGGGAGTGGAATGGCGAAAGCAGCGGATCGTTTTCAGGGGCAGAAGGCCGTGGTCACCGGCGGCTCGTCAGGGATCGGGCGCGCGATCGCAGAAAGGCTAAAGGCTGAAGGCGCGTCGGTCTTCATTTGGGACCGCGCGGGGCTTCCGGGCGACATGGATGCGAACGCCTACGGCTCGGTCGCTCTCGATCTGACCGATGCCGCTGCGGTCGATGCCGCCGCCAAGAAAACCGTCGAGGCACTCGGCGGCATCGATGTCCTCGTGTGCAGCGCCGGCGTCGCCGGATTGAACGCAACGACTTGGGACTATCCGCTCGACGAGTGGCGCAAGGTCTTCGACATCAATATCCACGCCCTCTTCTACTGCAACCGCGCCGTCGTGCCTTACATGCGCGAGAAGAACTACGGGCGCATCGTGAACATCGCCTCGATCGCCGGTAAGGAAGGCAATCCGAACGCTTCCGCCTACAGCGCCTCGAAAGCGGCCGTGATCGGGCTGACGAAATCGCTCGGCAAGGAGCTCGCGAAGACAAAGATAACGGTGAATGCTGTCACGCCGGCCGCCGTGCGCACGCCGATCTTCGACCAGATCACGCAGGAGCACATCGACTTCATGCTGTCGAAGATCCCGATGGGGCGTCTCGGCACGGTGGAGGAGATCGCTTCCGTCGTGCTCTTCATCGCAAGCGAGGAATGCTCCTTCACCACGGGCGCCGTGTTCGACGCCTCCGGCGGCCGGGCGGTCTACTAGGCCGTGAACCCGTAAATCGGGAGCGACTGAGATGGGTGGACAGCAGCCTGTCCGTCCTGCGATCGGAAGGGACAGACCGCCGTCGGAGCGCGCTATTTCAGCGGCAGAAAAACTTCCGCGACCGACTCATGCTCCGGCACTTCCGGGAAGAGGCTCAGCCGCTGGCAATAGATCGGGAAGTCGCGCGCTTCCTCGCCGCTGGCCGGAAGCCAGTCGCGATAAAGGTAGAGCGCGGCGGGCTCCAGATTGTCGGTGTTGCCGACGACGCGCAGCACCGCGCAGCGTCCGCCAGGGATCTCGCCGGCTTTAACCTGCTCGCCGTTCGCCTCGATCGGTTGGTCGGTCCCGACACAAAGGTCCACGCTATAATCGGCAGGCGACGCAGGACGCCGCTCGGAACGCCAGACATTGAACGTCGGACTTGTCTTAGGGTGCAGGCCAGCGGCCGTGCGCCACGCGATGAACCGCTGAATGGTGGCGCCGAGCGTCGCCGGGTCGCCCCGATGCTCGATGATCGCAACCCGCTTGGGGCGCACATCGCGGATCGTCACGTCGTCAGTGGTAAAAGTCTTCTGCATGAGCTTGCTCCTCGCGTTGTCGAGAGGCCCGAAGGCCGCAAGCCACGGCTCCCAGTCGGGAGACTTCCGGAACGACGAAGGCGATTGCCCGAACCTTTGCCGAAAAGCGCGGGCGAAGGCATCCGGTGCATCGTAACCGGCATCCATCGCTATGTCCGTGACACTTTGGGCGTCCCTGTAGGCCAACCGGTGCGAAGCGCGCTTCATACGGGCAAGCTGAACATAGCGATGCACGGACAACTCGAAGGTCGCCGTAAACTGCCGGTGGAAATGAAATTTGGAGAATGCCGCAACGCGGCTCAACGTTTCCAGGTCCAGATCACCGTCCAGATGCTGGTCTATGTAGTCCAACACCCGCTGCATCCGGGCATAGTAGTTTTGAAGCGCCGCCTTCATCGTCCCTTCCTCCGTGGCGGCACCAGTTAGTCGCTGACAGCCGTAGCGTGCTCGACCGATCTTGCGGTTTGGGACGGATCAACCTACCGCCTAGATCGCTTTCTCCGTCGCTGCGTCGAAGATCGCGACGCGCTTCAGATTGATATCGATCGGGACGCGCTCGCCGACCCGGCTCGCATCGTGCGCCTGCAGCTCTGCGACCATCCGGGCGCCGCCGAACGGGAAGGTGACGTAAGCGCGTGTGCCCACGGTGCTGAGGAGCTCGATCTCGGCATCGTGGCGAAAACTTCCGTCGGCCGGCGACGTGCGCACCGCGCGCGCCATGTATTCGGGCCGTAGCCCGAGGATCACCGGGAGCCCGTTCAATGCCTCCTTCGGCAACCGCCCGGGCGGAAGCGGAATACTGAGGCTGTTGTCCGTCAGTCGCACGACATCGCTTGCATCGGTGCGGATCAGCGTGCCGGACAGGAAATTCATCGGCGGCGAGCCAAAGAAACCGGCGACGAAACGCGTAGCCGGGCGCTCGAACAGCGCAACCGGCGCCCCCTCTTGCTCGATGCGGCCGGCACGCATCACCACGACCCTGTCGGCGAGCGTCATCGCCTCGACCGGATCGCGCGTGGCGAAGACCTTGGTCCCCGGAAACGCGCCGTGCAGCCGCTTGATCTCCGCGCAAATGGCCTCGCGCAGCGGTGGGTCGAGCGGTGCGAGCGGATCGTCGAAGAGGCTGAGCGCAGCATCGCGGACCAGCGCCCTGCCGATCGCGACCAGCTGGCTTTCGCCTGGCCGCAGTTGACGGGCGCGCAGGTTCAGAAGATCGCGGATACCGACGAAGTCGGCAAAACGCTCCACTCGGCCCTTGATTTCCGCGCGCGGAATACGCCGCCGCCGCAATCCGAAAGCGATGTTCTGGAGGACCGACATGTTTGGAAAGAGGGCGTCGTGCTGGAACACCATCGCCACGTTCCGATTGCGCGGCGGCCAGTCGGTGACGGTCTCGCCGTCGATGTCGATGGCTCCGCCGTCCACGCTTTCGAGCCCCGCGACGGCGCGAATCAGCGTTGTCTTCCCGCCCCGCGCCGGGCCGGTCAGCACGCAAAACTCGCCGTCCTGGACGCTCAGCTCGATCTCGCTCAGCGCCGGCACTTTGCCGAAGGATTTTCCCACGCCGCGGACCGTCAGACTGCCCATTCCCCGCCCTGGCCGTTCCACAACACGCCGCGGCTGGGGAAAACCCTGGACCGCCCTGTCACTCCAACGTCATCGTATTCGAGGCCGCGAAGCGCGCAAATCTTCATTGTGCGACGCGTTGAAAGGAACATTGCGGCGCACAATTCGTGCGCCTTGGGCCATGTGTCCGGTGCGTAGGCGCGCGGGCCGTTTGCCGGATCTGGTGGAAAAGGGTGGCTTGCCGCAACAAGTGCCGCTTTTCCGGCCGTAATTGACCATATCGCGAGAATATTTCGGGGCGTGCGACCTTGGGGCTCTTGAGTGTCGGGCCGTGCGATGCTGCAATAGCGGCAATCGAGACTACACTGGGCGTGGGGCGCCATGGGGGCAGTAGTCGAATGGTTTGAGGCGCGCGGAGAGATTCCGCTGCGACAGCCATTTCGTGTACGCGAATACGCTCCCGTTACCGACGATTCTGAACGACCGGTCGACGAATACTTCCTCGACACGATTCGCGGCGTCGCCTTCGCAATCGAATATTGCGATCCCCACGGCTGGATGAGCACCCGGACAATTCGCTGTCTCGGCATCGACACGCATCATCCCGCCTGCATCAGCGCCTTCTGCCACGCCCGTGGCAGTGTCATGAGCTTCCGCGTCGACCGCATCATCTCGATCATCGGCCTAAACACCGGCGAGGTCGTTTCGAGCGACGAGCACCTGGCACTTCTCTCGCCCTACCTTGCGGACCCCGAACCGGGCTCGGACCTCAGCGCGCTGGTCGCTCTGCAGGCGGCGACGCGCGACGGAGTGTTCGCCCTCCTCGACGTCGCCATGGCCGAGGGTAATCTGGGCGAGGAGGCGCGCGCACTGGTTCTCGACTATGTACGCGCCGAAGCCGATGCCGTGGGCCTCGCGATGCCGCCGACGGAGTTTGTCGACGTCTGGGTCAACAACCTTGCCCCGCCGCTTGAAAGCGTTACCCGCGCGATCAGGACTCTTCTGGTCAACCGGGACAAGTTCGCGAGGGTTCTGCCCCGGCTTCTGAAAGTGGCACGCTGCCCGGGCGCTCTCGACGTATCCGAAGATGAGCTGCGCGACCTTTTCGCGGCTGTGCGCAAACACTTTCGCCGGGCCCCGCGTGATTTTCCGAGCAGCATCCGGGCGACGCGATAGCCGCGGATTTTGCCAATGGGCGATGCAAAAGCTGGCGCTTCGCTGCGTCGCGTGATTGCCTAGGGCGGTGACAAAAGACGCCAAACAGACCTTGGGGCACACGTTGGGGATCGAGGAGGAGTACTTCCTCGTCGATCTCGAAACGCGCGATCTCGCGGCCGACCCGCCTGAAGCCCTGATGCGGGTCTGCCGGGAACTCCTCGGCGAGCACGTTACGCCGGAGTTCCGTCGCTGTCAGATCGAGATCGGAACGTCGGTCTGCGGCACGATCGCGGAGGCGCGAAACCAGATCGCGCTTTTCCGCAGGACCATCGCCGCGGAGGCGAAGCAGCACGGGATGGGCCTGATCGCGGCCTCCACGCACCCCTTCGCGGACTGGAGCACGCAGGTCACGACCGCCAAGGAACGCTACACCAGGCTGCAGGCCGATCTCCGTACGGTCGCCGAGCGGCTCCTGATCAGCGGCATGCATGTGCATATCGGCGTGCCGGACGAGGACCTCAGGATCGATCTCCACGGACAGCTCGTCTATTTCCTGCCGCACCTTCTGGCGCTTTCCGTCTCCTCGCCCTTCTGGCAGGGGCGAGCCACGGGACTGAAGTCCTACCGAGCCTCGGTCGCCATCGAACTGCCGCGCGCCGGTCTGCCTCAGACCTTTTCGAGCGCGTCGGAATTCCGTCGCATGGTCGACCTTCTGGTGAAGCTTGGCTGTATCGAGGACGCCACCAAGATCTGGTGGGACCTCCGCCCCTCGGCCCGCTTCCCGACCATCGAGATGCGGATCACTGACATCTGCACACGGCTTGAGGACGGCATCGCGCTTGCCGCCACGTTCCAGGCGATCGTGGAGATGCTGATCTCGCTGAAGCGCCGGAACCTGCGCTGGCGCCAGTATCTGCCGGCGCTGATCGCCGAGAACCGCTGGCTCGCGCAGCGGCACGGGGTCGGAGGAGAGCTCATCGATTTCGGACGCGCCGAGACCGTGCCCTTCTCCGATCTGACCGAGGAACTGATCGCACTGCTCGGCGAGGAGGCAGAGAAACTCGGCTCCCGCAAGGAAGTGGAGCACCTGCGGAATATCGTCGCCACGGGCACCAGCGCCGACCGCCAGCTTGGCGTCTACGAAGGCGCGCTCGCAAAGGGCGAAAGCAGGGAGACGGCACTCAAAGCCGTCGTCGACCACCTCATGGTGGAGACGCTCGAGGGCTGCGAAGGCTGAACTCCACGGGAGCGCGGCAGCCCGTTCCCGCATAGCTGCCTTGCTGCAAACGGCGCGGCTTCAGTCCGACCGACCTGATACCATTCCCGCAAAGAAGCCGGAGCATGCCGGCGTAGCAGGGGAGGATCACACTGGCCGACCGGTGGACGCTCGCTGTTTCGGTCGCGCGCATTTTCCTGTTCGCGACCTTCATGACGGTCGCTTCCGTCATTCCCATTCTCATCAAGGAGTGGGGGATCGGCGCGGCGCAGGCCGGCGCCATCGTCACGGCGTTCACGGTCTCCTATGCGATCTCGCTGTTCGGCTTCGCCTGGGCCGCCGACCACATTGGAGCGAAGCGCGCGGTGGCCATCTCGGCGGTCGCAAGTGCGGCTGCGTCGGCCACCTTCGGGGCGTTCGCGCGCGACTGGACCAGTGCGTTCTTTCTCTACGGCCTCGTGGGGCTGTCGCAGGGCGGGGTCTATACGCCGCTCATCATGCTCTTCGCCGAGCGCAGCGACCCGACGAAACGCGGGGCTGCGATGGGTTGGCTCATCGCCTCCACCTCGGTCGGCTATGCGGCTTCGCTGTTTCTGTCGGGGATAGCTCTTGCGTTCGGCGGCTACCGCGCCGCGTTCCTCGTCACCGGTCTCGCGCCGACGATCGGCGCCGCGCTGATGCTGATCTGCCTGCGCGGCGTGGAGAACAGGATCCATCGGCGGAGCGTGAAGCTGAGTTTCTCCATGCATGTGCTCGGCGGGCGCGAGGCGCGCCTTTTGACCGCCGGCTACACTGCACATTGCTGGGAGCTTCTGGGCAGCTGGGCGTGGCTGCCGTCGCTGATCGCCGCCGCGTTCGTCATGGGTGGGAACGGGGTCGCCGCCGCAAGCCAATCGAGCGCCCTGGCGACGGCAACACTGCATCTCACCGGCGCCACGGCATCCTTCGTCATGGGGTCGCTGTCGGACCGGCTCGGGCGCCGCACCGTGCTTCTCGGCGTTGGAAGCGCAAGCGCCGTGCTCTCGCTCGCGATCGGCTGGATGGTATGGCTGCCGGTCGGTCTTCTTGTCGCGCTGGCGCTCGCTTACTCGTTTCTCACGATCGGCAACTCGCCGGTGTTGACGACCGCCATCACCGAGGTCACCGAGCAAGGTCATCTCGGATTTGTGCTCGCAGTGCGATCGCTGCTTGGTTTCGGCGCAGGTGCGCTGGCGCCGCTCGCCGCCGGGCTGGTCTATGACGCGGCTATACGTATCGACCTGCCCCCAGCCGCGGTCTGGGGCGCGACGTTCGGCGTACTCGGCCTCGGCGGTGTCATCGCGGCGGCCTGCGCGGCGGGCCTCGTCCGACCGGCCGCGTGATGAGCCGCTAGGCCGCGAGCGTCTCCCCGTCCCTGATCCGCTCGGTTGGCGCGGAGAACGTCACGAGCTCTTCCCCGGCAGTTGGATGCACGGCCATCGTGGCGTCGAAGTCGGCCTTGGTCGCACGCATCTTCACCGGAATTGCGAGAAGCTGCGCCATTTCGCCGGCGCCCGGCCCGAGCACATGGGCGCCGAGCACCACCTGCGTGTCCGCATCGACGACAAGCTTCATGAGCATGCGGTCGGGACGACCGGTCAGCGTGCCCTTCAGCGGACGGAAGGCGGTCTTGTAGACGTCGAGATTCTTGCAGCGCTCGCGCGCCGTATCTTCCGTCAGGCCGACCGTGCCGATCTCCGGCTGCGAGAACACGGCCGTGGCGACCTTGTCGTAGTCGGGCGTGGTCGGACGGTCGCGGAAGACCGTCGCTACGAAGCACTCGGCCTCGTGGATGGCGACGGGCGTAAGCTGGATGCGATCCGTGACGTCGCCGATCGCCCAGATGTGATCAGCTTTCGTCTTCGAGTAGTCGTCGACCTCGATCGCCCGCCGCTTGTCGAGCGTCACGCCGGCCGCCTCCAGCCCGAGCCCATCGACGTTCGGCACGCGCCCGACGGCAAGCAGGATGGCGTCCGTCTCTTCGACGCCGCCGCTCGAAAGATGCGCGACCAGCCGACCGTCGGCGCCCTTCTCCACCTTCTCGAACACCTCGCCGCAGAGGACGCGGACGCCTTTGTTGGTGATCTCGGCGTGAAAGAGACGGCGCAAATCCATGTCGAAGCGCGACAGCACCTCACGGCCGCGATAGACGATCGTCGTGTCGACTCCAAGACCGTGGAAGATGCCGGCGAATTCCACCGCGATGTAACCGCCGCCGGCGATCATGATCTTCTTCGGCAGGCGCTCGAGATGAAACGCTTCGTCGGAGGTGATGCAGTGCTCGTGGCCGGGCAGCGCGGCGTGCGGATTGGGCCGCGCGCCGGTGGCGACGAGAATGCGTTCGGCGCTCACCGTCTTGCCGGTGCGCTCGATCTTGACCCGATGGCCGCCGGCAAGAACGGCGCGCGACTCGATCAGCTCGGCGCCTGCCTTCGCGAGGTTGGCGCGGTAGACCGTCTCAAGCCGCGCGATCTCCTTGTCCTTGTTGGCGATCAGCGTCGGCCAGTCGAACGAGGTCTCGCCGACATGCCAGCCATAGGCGGCGCTGTCCTCGAACTCCTCGCGAAAATGCGAAGCGTAGACCAGAAGCTTCTTCGGAATGCAGCCGCGGATGACGCAGGTGCCGCCGACGCGATCGGCTTCTGCGACGGCGACGCGCGCACCAACCTCAGCCGCACGCCGCGCCGCGCGGACGCCGCCGGAGCCGGCGCCGATGACGAAGAGGTCGTAGTCGTAAGCCACGCGGCTTTATTGCGCAGGTGCAGGCGCCGGTGCCTGTGCCGGCCCGGCCACGTCGCTCTGGATTGCCTGCTGCTCCGCGGTCATCGCCGCCTCGAGCTCCGCCTTGACCTTGTCGTTAAGCTCCGTCGCCACCGACCTCCCCCACGCATTTGCCGCCGCGGTCTGCACAGCCAAAAGCTGGGGCAGCGCCGTCGCGAACTTCTTGCCCGTATCGGTGCTGTAGAAATCGATCAGGTCCTGCATCTCGGCGTCGGTGAATCCGGATGCCCAGACGCGGGCGAGGTAGGCGTCGAGTTCCGGGCGGCGGTTAACCAGCTGGACGGCAACCTTGTCGACGACCGTGATGATGCCGAGCTGCATCTGCGGGTTGGCGCGGATGAAGTCATTCTTCGCCTTGTCGGCGATATTGGGCAGAAGCTCATCGAACATGCGGCCGATCCGGGTCACCTCGACGAGCTTGTTCGCAAGCTCCTGCGTCTTCGGCGAGAGCTTCATCGTCATGATGTCGTTCAAGGCGGCGTCACCGGCAGGGGCGGGCGCATTTGCGTTCTGCGCAAATCCGGGCGCGGCGCCCAGGACCGTCGCCAGCACGAAGAAAGAAGCGGCGAGCAAACGTCTCATTTTGAACCTCCGTCCGACGGTCGCAGTGCCGTCTCACTCATTGGTCGATCGAATTTCAGGCTTGAAGCTCGGCGACCCCCTCCGGCGAAGCCACGAGGGCAAGGTCGGCATAGCCCAGGAAGAGCCCGTGCTCCATAACGCCGGGAATGCTTGAGAGCTTCAGAGCCAGCGCTTCTGGGTCGGGAATGCGGCCAAATGATGCGTCAAGGATGCGGTTTCCGTTGTCCGTCACGAAGGGGTTACCGTGGCTTCTTCGAAGATTGATGGCGCCACTGAGCCCGAGCTCGACCGCGACGTTTTCGATCGCCCGCGACGTCGCGACCAGGCCGAATTCCGCCACTTCGATCGGCAGCGGGAAGGCGCCCAGCGTTTCCACGATCTTGCCGGCGTCAGCGATCACGATCATGCGGCTGGCGGCGGCGGCCACGATCTTCTCGCGCAGGAGCGCCCCTCCTCCCCCCTTGATCAGAGCGAGCCCCGGGCCGATCTCGTCAGCGCCGTCGACGTTCAGATCGAGCTCCGGCTCTTCATCGAGCGTTGCGAGTGGCACGCCAACCTTCCGCGCGAGCGACGCCGTGCCGTCTGAGCTTGCGACCCCGACAACGGTCAGCCCTGACGCGACACGCTCGCCAAGAAGCTCGACGAAAAGCGCCGACGTCGACCCGCTGCCCAGGCCAAGGCGCATTCCGTCTTCCACGTAGGAGAGCGCGGCCTCGGCGGCGCGGCGCTTCAGGTCGTCTGACATCGCTTCCGAGCGGGATATCGTGACCGCCGGGGCGTCTAGCATGCGCTCCGGTTTCGACCAAGAGCCTGCGCCGCCTTGCCAAAACGGAACGGGCGGGATAGTCGCGCGCCGATGGCAAGTCCCCTCCTCGTCTTCGACCTCGACGGCACGCTGGCCGACACCGCCCCGGACCTGCTGGCGACTCTCGGCGAAGTGCTGCCGCGCCACGGATTCCGAAGCGGAATCGACGCGGATTTCCGCGAAGGCATCGGACACGGGGCGCGCTCGCTCATCGAATATGCCCTCGCCCAGCAAGGGATCACCGTCGACGCGGCCAAGCTGGACCGCATCTTCGCGGATTTCCTCGACTACTATGAGGCGAACATTTGCGTGAAAACACGGCTCTTCCCGGGCACGATCGCGCTTCTCGACAGGTTCGCGCAGTCCGGCTGGGCCTTCGCGGTATGCACCAACAAGCCGATCAGGATGTCGGAGCTTCTGCTTGAGCGCCTCGGGATCGCCGAGCGCTTCGCCGCGATCCGCGGCGGCGACAGCTTCCCCTACAAGAAACCGAACCCGGCGCATCTCCTCGACACGATCGCCGCCGCCGCCGGGGCGCGGGAGCAATCGGTCATGGTCGGGGATTCGCGGACCGATCTCGATACGGCGCGCGGCGCGGACGTCCCGTTCATCGGCGTGACGTTCGGCTACACGCCGGTGCCGATGGTGGAGCTTCAGCCCGACGTCCTCGTCGAAAGCTTCGATGCGGTTCTGCCGGCGGACACGGCGCTGCTGCTGAACGGCCGTGCCGGCGACGGGCGGGCAGCGCCGTCAGCCGCCCCGGCCGCGCCTTGATTTCGGGAATCGCGGCTCCTATAGACCGGGTCTTCGGCTCAAAGGTTTCAGCCGGCCCGGGCGGTTAGCTCAGCGGGAGAGCACACGCTTCACACGCGTGGGGTCACTGGTTCAATCCCAGTACCGCCCACCATTTCCCGTCACAACGGCAGGTTTTTGAACTCCGCATCCTTGCCTAGGCGGCTAAGGTCGTCCATGGTTCGCGGCGTTCCTCAAATCTGAGGCGTGGTTTGACATCCACCGACCTCCCCGCGCCGGACCCAGCGACGCCGCCGGCTCACGCGCGCCGGCGCCCGATCGAGCCGCGTCTCCAGATTGCGCTTGCCATGGTGCTGATCGCGATCCTCGGCGCGATCACAGCCTATCGCGGGGCGGTCGCCGAGATGGAGAGCGCTCTGCTCGAGCAGACGCTCGACCAGGGGCGACTACTGGAGCTCTATTTCCGGCAGGATAAGACGGACGGGGTTCTGCTACGGGAAATGCTGTCCGTTCGCAAAGGCGACTACGAGCGGCTGGCCCGCACGCTCATGCAACAGGCAGACGAGGCCAGAACTCAAAACCAGCAGGAGCGCGCTCTGGCGCTCGACTTGCAGGCTCAGGCGGAGATCGCGGCCGGCCGTGCCTTGCGGAGCGTCTATTGGGATCTGCCGAGTTTCGACGATGGCGCATACAGCGTCGAGCAGAACCTGCGGAAGAGCGCGGTGCAGAGGCTCAACTACCTCGGCTTCGAGGCGACATGGGCTGCACCCCCAGCGTCCACCGACAACGCGGAGAGCACCACCGCGGCGTCCGACACGATCTGGCCCGACCTGGAGCTCGACATCGGCGTTGGCCACGCTCGCGTGCCGTCGCTTGCTTTCGCCGTCGCCGGCTTTGTCGCGGCACTGGTGCTGCTGACGATCGCGGACATCTCGCGGGCGGGCACGCGCAAGCGCTTGTTGTTTTATCTCGGATCCGCGTTCGGCCTGCTGCCGGTTGCGTTCGCAATCTACGAAGATTCGGAGATCTGGTACTGGTTTGCTGCAACGGCGGTCGCCTTCGGGGCACTCACCGCGCTCGGATGGTGGTTTGGCGCGCTGCAGGGCCCAGAGGATGGCGGCCATCCGTTCCACCCCGCCGAATTCGAGCGCCGGACCTACACCGGGGGACATCTTCTCAGCCGCACGGTCCACGACCGCTTTTCGCAGCTTGCGGTACTGACGATCGCGGGGTCGGTGCTTCTCAGCGCCATCGTCGGCGCATGGTTCAGCATAGCCGACACGCACGCGCGCCGGGCCGCGCTCGATGCGGTCGGGTTCGAGGCCGATATGCTGAAGCGCGGATCGCTGTTCGGTGTGACCCGCTCGATCGTGCTGGAGGATATGGCGGTAACGATGGAGGAGCGCGCGCGGGTTGCAGTGATGGCGGCCCGCGGTCGTCTTGCACCCACGGAAGATACTCAGGCGACTTCTGCCGGACCTTGAGGACGCTCGCTTGCGCGCCGGCCAATATACCAAGAATACGCTGGACAGCATCAACGACCGTGAGGTCGGTATCCAGGCCGACGCCGTCTTCCCGCGGCATGTGCTCGCCAACCTGGCGCTGGTCGTGAATCGCGAAAGGCCGGAAAACGGCCTCTACAGAAACGCCTGGGAGGCCTTCGGAAACTGGGAGGCGGCGCGAACCGACAGCCTCGAAGCGCACGAGCGCGCGGTCATTTTCCTCGCGACGCTGACGGTATTCGCCGTCGCCATCTACCTCGTCGGACAGGCGCTCGGCATGGGCCGCGGCAGAGCCGCGTTCGTGCTCACCGGCCTCGGCATCGTGTTTGTTGTCACCGGCCTTGGACTGGCGGCGCGAACTGAGCTGGCAGTCGAGGGCGCGGAAGCTCCCCACGAGGTTCCCGCATCGTGCCAACTCGACCCGGAGCGTTGGGGACCAGTCCGGGGCGGCCCAAACGCACTTGCAGCCCGCCAGTTCGCCATCGGCATCACCACCCTCGACAACGCGCTGACGTCAGACGAGTACCAAACCGCAGCCGACCACCTGCGGTGCGCGGCCACCCTGCGACCGAACTTCGTGGACGCGAACCGGCGCCTTGCGAAGAGCGTATCAGCAGATGAATTCCAGCCAGATCAGCGAAAACTATGTCAGCCTGCCGGGGCGGGGCGAATTGAAGGAAGTCGTGGAGTCGCTGGAGCGCGCGCTTGAGGAAATCGAGCGCAAGGGCCTCAGCCCGTCACGGCTGCGCGCGTCGCTCGCCTTCAACGGAGCCCTGGAGGCGCTCAGCGAACACAACCGCAAGGGCCTCGACGCCAGCGTCGTCGCAGCGCGCAAGGCATTCGACGAACTGCCGGCCAGCAACGAAGCGATGCGAGATTCCCGGAGGGTCAGGCAGTTCAACCTCGCGGCCATTCTCCTGGCGCGCGGCGATCGCGATGAAGCGCTTCAGGCCTATCAAACGGCATTGGCCTCGACGACGCAGTTTTCCAACGATTTCCTCTTCAGCACCGTCACCGACCTTCAGGTGGTACTTGCGCTCCGCTGCTCGGACAATGACACGACCGACGACTGCGGAGTGCTCCGGCAGGACGTTCAAAACCTGACCCAGCAGATCGTCAGCGCAATCGCGTCGGCAAAATCCGACTGGAGCGCAGCCGTGGCACTGGATAAGGGCGGAGCCGAAGCCAGCACGTCGAGCTTCGCAGTCCGGATGATAACGTCACCCGAGCGGAAACCCGGACGCATCGTACTCCTTTGGTATGCGTTCGATCCCAGTTGGAATGTCTGGCATGTGCTGCCCGATGTGTCGGGCCCGGTCAGCAGCGATACGGTGCCAGAATGCCGATGGCGCGTGGACCGTGCAGCGCTCCTGGCTCAACTCCAGCTCCGCCTGCATCGAAACCGGCCGCTATCGCGTCGAGGTCTATGCGGACGGCGAGCGTGTCGGCGAGGCGGAAGTCGACGTCGAACTCCCGAAAACCGTGCCGGTGCGCTTCCGCGATTTGAACCTGACCCTATGCGCGCCGGCCAACTGGCGGCGTTGGCAGCTTCTCCCAAGCGATGTCTCGGTTCCCGCCCGGCCAACCGACGAGCAGCTGTTCGACGGGTTGTTCCCTGAAAACAATCCGCAAGCGGCACTATTGCTTCATGCCCTGCCAGGGCCGCGGCAGGGCCGCGATGTCTCCCAGGATCTCGATTCGACCCTCAACGACCTCGCCATCGAGAGGCAAAACGCTGAGCTCGTCTCAGACAAGCAGGAATGCGTCGGCGCGGCGCGCCCCGGAGAGTATCTCGCTCGGGCCTGGCGCAACAGCGAGGGCACGGCCTATGTCGCGATCGCCTCGACATGGCCTGGCTCTGGGTCGGCAAGTGAAGTCTGTGACGCGCTAATGAGCGTCGAGCAGGTACTATTCGAGCTTGGCTCCGGAGTAGGAGGACCGGCGCGACATGGTTGGCCTTTCTCGCGGGCTGCGTGCGATCGCGCGATAGAGCGCCGCGTATTCGGCCGCGGGCCGGTCCCAACCGACGGACTGGGCCATGGCGTTCTTCTGCATCGTGCGCCAGACCTTTCGCCTTTGCCACAGCGCGACCGCGCGTTCGAGCGCGTGCTCCAGCCCCTCGCGCGTGACCGGCGAGAACTGGATTCCGGTCGCCACGCCGGCGGAAAGCGCCGCCTCGTTGGCGTCGATCACCGTGTCGTTCAAGCCACCGACGCGCGCGACGATAGGCACCGATCCATAGCGCATGGCAGCGAGTTGCGTCAGCCCGCAGGGCTCGAAGCGCGACGGCACGAGGAGAGCGTCGCTGCCGCCCTGGACGAGATGCGAGCGCTCTTCGTCATAGCCGATAAAGACGCCGACGCGCCCGTGCGAGCGGTGGGCGGCGGCGCGAAAGCCATGTTCCAGCGTCGTGTCGCCCGAGCCTACGAGAACGAGGTCAGCACCGAGCGCTAGAAGTCGCGGGAGGGCCGCGAGAAGAAGATCAAGGCCCTTCTGCTCGGAAAGACGGCTGACCACGGCGAAGAGCGGCGCTTCCGGCGCCGAGGTGATCCCAAAGCGCTCCTTCAGAGCGCTCTTGTTCTCTTTCCGCCGCGCAAGGCGCGCCGCGTTGTACTTCGCGGGAAGATGCGGATCGGTAGCCGGGTTCCATATCGCGTCGTCGAGGCCGTTCACGATGCCGGAGACGACCTCCGACCGGTGATGAAGCAGTCCGTCGAGCCCCATGCCGCCTTCCGGCGTCTCGATCTCGGCGGCGTAGGTCGGAGAGACGGTGGTGATGCGATCGGCGAACTGCAGCCCGGCTTTCAGGAAGCCGATGCCACCGAAATATTCGACGCCGTCGATCGACAGCGCCTCGGGCGGAAGCAGAAGCGTGTGAAGAAGCGCCGCCGGGAAATGCCCCTGGAAGGCAAGGTTGTGCACGGTCAACACCGTTCCGGGTCGCCGCGACGGCGGCTTCGTCGGTGCGCGATAGTGGAGATAGGCCGGCGCCAGTCCCGCCTGCCAATCGTGCGCGTGGATGACGTGCGGGCGGTAGGACCTGAGGACGCCCATGCCAACCTCGGCCGCGACCAGCGACAGGGCGGCGAAGCGCTGGGCGTTGTCCGGCCAGTCGCTGCCGTGGCTGTCGACGTAGGGGTTGCCCGGGCGCGCGTAGAGATGCGGTGCGTCGATCACGAAAAGATCGAGCCCGGCCGCGGTTGCGGAAAGAAGCGTCGCCGGTCCGCCGAAGAGCTCGGGGAAGCTAAATATCACGTCGCTCCGCTCGAGCTTCTCCACGACGCCCGGATAGCCGGGGACAAGCGTGCGCACCTCCACCCCGTGGCGCGCAAGCGCCGCTGGCAACGCGCCGGCGACGTCGGCGAGGCCACCGGTCTTGACGAGAGGAAAGACCTCGGAGGCGACCGAAAGAACCTTTCGTCGGCCCGCGTAACTCAATTGGCGAGCCGGTCGATCATGTTTTGCGTGATGAGACATACGCCGCGATCGCTGCGGCGGAAGCGCTGCGCGTCCTGATCGTCGTCCTCGCCGACGATGAGCCCCGGCGGAATCCTCACGCCGCGGTCGACGACAACCTTCTTGAGACGCGCGCCACGCCCGATGTCGACGTAGGGCATGATCACGGCCTCATCGATCGAGGCGTAGGAATGGACACGCACGCCGGTGAAGAGGAGCGATTTCCTGAGCTTCGACCCGGAGATGATGCAGCCGCCTGAGACGAGGGAGTCGACGGCCATGCCGCGCCTGTCGTCGTCGTCGAAGACGAACTTCGCCGGCGGCGTGATCTCGGCGTAGGTCCAGATCGGCCAGGCGTGGTCATAGAGGTCGAGCGCGGGGACCGGATGGGTCAGATCGATGTTCGCTTCCCAATAGGCGTCGATCGTGCCGGCGTCGCGCCAGTAGACCTCAGCGTCCTCGCTGGAGCGGACGCAGGAGGTCCCGAAGCGATGCGCGACGGCTTTCCCGTTCTTCACCAGATGCGGAATGATGTCGCGGCCGAAGTCGCGGCTTGAATTCGGATCGGCAGCATCGCGACGCAGCTGGTCGAACAGGAACTTGGTCTCGAAGACGTAGATGCCCATCGAGGCAAGCGCCATGTCCGGGTTGTCGGGCATGCCGGGCGGATCTTTCGGCTTCTCCAGGAACGAAGTGATGCAGTCGGCCGTGTCGATCGCCATCACGCCGAAGCCGGACGCTTCCATCCGCGGCACCTCGATGCACCCAACGGTCACGTCGGCGCCGGTCTCCGCGTGCTGCCGCAGCATGCGCTCGTAGTCCATCTTGTAGACGTGGTCGCCGGCGAGAATGACGACGTAGTTCGGCGCGTAACTCGCGATGATGTCGATGTTCTGATAGACGGCATCGGCGGTGCCTGCGTACCACATCGTTTCGGAGACGCGCTGGCTCGCAGGCAGGATATCGAAGCTCTCGTTGCGCTCGGGGCGGAAGAAGTTCCAGCCGCGCTGCAGGTGGCGGATCAGGCTGTGCGCCTTGTATTGCGTCGCCACCGATATCCGGCAAATCCCGGAGTTTAGCGCGTTCGACAGCGCGAAATCGATGATCCGCGACTTGCCGCCAAAATAGACCGCGGGCTTGGCGCGCTTGTCGGTCAATTCCATGAGGCGGCTGCCGCGCCCCCCGGCAAGCACGTAGGCCATGGCGTCGCGCGCCAGCGGCCGTCCGTCAGGTTCGATGCCCGTCATTCAGAGCTCCTCCCCGCTTTGCGCCCACTATTGAGGCTTAGCAAAGTGAGGGCAACTGCCGATCTACGCGCTGCGGCGCGACTGTGGGTGATTTACGCAGCGGAAACCTCGCCGCCTTAGGGAAGAGCGGACAGAGAGGCTATCCGACCAAGAACATGACAACCCACGATTTTCCCCCCGCTCTTCGGCTCCGCGGGTTGACGAAGAGCTTTGCGCGGCCTGCGGTCGACAATCTCGACCTGACGCTGAAAGCCGGTGAGTTCTACTCGCTGCTCGGGCCGAACGGCGCCGGCAAGACGACGACGCTCAGGATGGTCGCCGGGCTTCTGAAGCCGGACGCCGGGGCGATCGATGTCTTCGGCATCGACGCGCTCGCCGAACCCGGTCGAGGCGAAGCGGATCATGGCCTGGGTCTCCGACGAGCCGATGATCTACGACAAGCTGACGCCCTATGAATATCTGGAGTTCGTCGCCGGTCTCTGGGGCATCGAGTCCGCCGCCGCCAAGGAGCGCGCCGACGATCTGATCGGATGGCTCGGCCTTGGGCCGCACGCCAACGAGCGCTGCGAGAGCTTCTCCAAGGGCATGCGGCAGAAGGTGGCGCTTGCCGGGGCGCTGGTGCACGACCCGCGGCTCATCATCCTCGACGAGCCGTTGACCGGGCTCGACGCCGGGTCGGCGCGCCAGGTGAAGGACGTGCTTCTTTCGCGCGTGCGCGCCGGCAATACGGTGGTGATGACGACGCACATCCTGGAGGTGGCCGAGCGCATGGCGGAGCGGATCGGCGTCATCTCCACTGGCCGGCTGATCGCCGAAGGCACGCTCGAGGAGCTTCGCCTGAAGGCCGGCCGACAGAACACCAACCTTGAAGACA
The DNA here is from genome assembly GCA_963805325.1 of uncultured Alphaproteobacteria bacterium. Taxonomy (GTDB): domain Bacteria; phylum Pseudomonadota; class Alphaproteobacteria; order Rhizobiales; family Afifellaceae; genus DASWJZ01. The sequence continues at coordinate 437,631 of CAWDTS010000002.1, forward strand.
TCTTCCTGACGCTCGTTGCGAAAAAGGCGGAAGCCGCGTGAGCGCTCCCGGCTCGCTCGCCTGGATCGCGCGCCACGAGCTACGCCTCTCGTGGCGCGACTGGCTCGGCCTGATGACGGGCGGGAAGCGCGCGCGCATCCCGATCGTCGCGCTCGCCTTCGTCGGCATTGCGATCGCCATGCACTGGCTCGCCTATCACCTGATCGGAGACTCGGCGCCGTCCGGCATCCATCCGGACCGGCCGACGCTGATCCTCGTCACCGGCTGCGCCCTCCTCTCCTGGTCGCTGACACTGTCGCAGGCGATGGAAATGGTGACGCGCGCCTTCTACGCGCGTGCCGACCTCGACTTGGTGCTCTCCTCACCGATCTCGGCACGCAAGGTCTTCGCCGTCAGGATCGCCGCCATCGCCTTCTCCACCACGGCGCTCGCGGTGCCGCTCGCCGCTCCCTTCATCGATGCGCTCGCCTATTCCGGCGGCGCGCGCTGGCTCGGCGCCTACGGCGTCGTCATCGCGATGGGGATGGTGGCATCGGCGCTGGCGATGGCGCTGACGATGGCGCTCTTCCGTACGCTCGGGCCGCGGCGCACGCGGCTCGTCGCGCAGATCATCGCGGCGGTGGTCGGCGCGGTCTTCGTCATCGGCGTGCAGGCGCTCGCGATCCTCTCCACCAACACGCTGTCGCGTTTCGCCGCCCTGCAATCCGACGCGCTGAAGGCGATCGCGCCCGGCGACCAAAGCCCGTTCTGGTGGCCGGCACGCGCCATCATGGGCGATATGCCGGCGCTGATCGGCGTGCTCATCATCGGTGCGACGCTCCTTGCGGCGGCGATACTCGCCTTCTCCGGCCGCTTCGCCGAGAACGCCACGGCGGCCGCCGGAATCTCGGCGACCGTCATCCGGCAGAGGCGGCGCGCCAACGCCTTCCGGACTCTATCGCCCGCACGAACGCTGCGACGCAAGGAGTGGACGCTTCTCCGGCGCGATCCATGGCTCGTCTCGCAGACGTTGATGCAGGTGCTCTATCTGCTTCCCCCTGCCCTGCTCCTCTGGAAGAATTTTGGCAGCGGCAGCGGCGGCGAGGCACTGCTCGTCCTCGTGCCAGTCTTCGTGATGGCCGCCGGACAGCTCGCCGGCGGGCTCGCCTGGCTCGCCGTGTCGGGCGAGGACGCGCCAGATCTCGTAACCTCGGCTCCGGTGCCTGAGAGGACGATTCTTCGCGCCAAGATGGAGGCCGTGCTCGGCGGCGTGTTCTTCGTGCTCGCGCCCGTCATCCTGGTGCTGGCGTTCACCGCGCCGCTCTATGCGGTCGTCGCGTGCACCGGCATTTTGATTGCTGCCGGCTCGTCGACGATGATCCAGCTCTGGTTCCGCAAGCAGGCGAAGCGCAGCCATTTCCGCCGCCGGCAAACTTCGTCGCGGGTTGCGACGTTCGCCGAGGCGTTCTCGTCGATCTCCTGGGCGGCGACGGCGGGGCTTGCGGCGTCGGGAAGCTGGTTCGCGCTGGCACCGGCGATGATCGCCTTCGGCATACTCGGTGGGGCGCGGGCGATACGGCCGCGCTGAGCCGCTTCTAGCGCGCTAGACCCTTTTCCTTCAGCTCTTCGAGATAGCCGGCCCAGCGGTCGTCGTGCTCGCGGCCGAGCTTCCGGAGATAGCCCCAGGTGTAGATGCCGGTGTCGTGCATGTCGTCGAAGTGCAGGCGCACGGCATAGTTCCCGGTCGGCTCGATCTTGCGGATCGTGACGGCCGCCTTGCCGCCGACCGTCTGCCGCTGCTCTGGGGAATGACCCTGCACCTCGGCGGAGGGCGAGAACACGCGGAGGTACTCCGCGGAGAGCGCATAGCTCTCGCCGCTATCGAATGCGGCCGTCAGCGTGCGGCGATCCTTCGAAAGGCGAAGCTCGGTCGGCCAGGGATCATTCACGGATTGGTTCAATCCGACTTGCGCCGCTTGCCGACGGCCTCCCCGTTCGGTGCGCAGCCGCAGCTCTTTTCCTCGGCCACGCCGAGAAGCCCGCAAAGCTCCGGGTGGCCGTCGCAGCAATCGTCGACCAGAAACTCGATAAGTGCGCGCATGGCTCGAAGGTCGGCCCGGTAGACGATGGACCGCCCGATGCGCGCGCCGCGGACGAGGCCGGAGCGCGCTAGGATGCTGAGATGCGTCGAAAGGGTGTTCTGCGGACAGCCGATCGTCTCCGCGATCGCCCCCGCCGAAAGGCCATCGGGCTCCGAACGCATCAGCAAGCGGAGAACCTCAAGCCGCGTGGGCTGCCCGAGCGCGGCAAAAGCCGCCAGCGCCAAAGGCGGTGACATCCTGGCGTCGGCGGGCGGTCGGCTGGCGTGGCCGACAACGGCCAATTTACTCGTAGGCATGCGCATCCTCTTGGCAGGCGAGTCCATCATCACCCGCAACCGTGAGACTTAGGTGACAACCTCTCAACGATCCACTATCGTTCATTTCGAGAAATCCAGATTCGTAGATAACAGGATCGGATAAGGGAGGAAAATCATGAAACGATGCGACGCGATGGTCGACGTTGGCCGTCGGCAATTCCTTAGGGGCGGAGCGCTGGCGGCTGCCGGAGCGGCAGCGGCAAGCGCTTTCACGGGTCCGGCGCGTGCCCAGGGATCGGCGCGGGTCGCCTACCCCTCCGACCGCCTTGCGAACGTTGCCGACCTGAAACCCAACGAGGCGATCGCCGTCGCCTATCCGGACGCCGATGCGCCCGGCGTGCTCCTGAAGCTCGGGACGAAGGTCGAGGGCGGCGTAGGCCCGGACGGCGATATCGTCGGCTTCACGACCGTCTGCCCGCATAAGGGTTTCCCCCTCGCCTACAACAGCGAAGACCGGACGCTGAACTGCCCCGGCCACTACTCCCGCTTCGATCCCGAGAAGGGCGGGCTGCAAATCTGGGGCCAGGCCACACAGAATCTCCCGCAATACATGCTGCGCGTGGACGACAAGGGCGACATCTACGCTGAAGGCGTAGACGAGCTTCTCTACGGCCGCCTGTCGAACGTGCTCTGAGGGAGGACAACATGGCTTATAAGCGTCAGATCGACCGGCTGCCGATCATCCCGGCGAATGCCAAGGTCCACAACGTCACCTGCCACTACTGCATCGTCGGCTGCGGCTATCACGCCTACAGCTGGGATGCGAACACCGAGGGCGGAACGGCGCCCGGCAACAACATCTTCAACGCCGACCTGTCGCAGCAACAGGACGCGGAGACCGCGAACTGGTACGCGCCGTCGATGTACAACATCGTCAAGCAGAACGGCAAAGACGTCCACATCGTCGTCAAGCCCGACCCCGCTTGCGAGGTGAACTCCGGGCTCGGCTCGATCCGCGGCGCACGCATCGCGGAAATGAGCTACAGCCGGCAGCGCAATACGCAACTGCAGCGCATGACCGATCCGATGGTGTGGCGCTACGGACAGATGCAGCCGACGAGCTGGGACGACGCGCTCGATCTCGTCGCCCGCGTCACCGCGGCCGTCATCAACGAGCAGGGTGAGGACGGGCTCTTCGTCTCCGCCTTCGACCACGGCGGCGCCGGCGGCGGCTACGAGAACACCTGGGGCACCGGAAAGCTCTATTTCGGCGCCATGAAGGTGAAGAACATCCGCATTCACAATCGCCCTGCCTACAACTCCGAGGTCCATGCCACGCGCGATATGGGCGTGGGAGAGCTCAACAACTGCTACGAGGACGCGGAGCTTGCCGACACGCTCTTCGTGGTCGGGTCCAACGGGCTTGAAACCCACACGAACTACTTCCTGAACCACTGGATACCGAACCTGCGCGGCACCACGCTCGGGAAGAAGAACGAGCAACTCCCCGGCGAACCGCATCAGCCGGCCCGCATCGTCGTCGTCGATCCGCGGCGCACGGTGACCATCAATGCCTGCGAGGTCGAAGCAGGCAAGGACAACGTCCTGCATCTCGCGATCAACTCCGGTACGGACCTCGCGCTCTTCAACGCGCTCCTCACCTACGTTGCCGACAAGGGGTGGGTCGACAAGGACTTCATCGCCGCCTCGACGAACGATTTCGACAAGGCTGTGGCGGCGAACAAGACCTCGGTGGAAGAGGCCGCGAAGCTCACCGGCCTGAAGCCGGAGGACATCATCAAGGCGGCGGAATGGATCGCCATGCCGAAGGACGGCAAGCGCCGCCGCACGATGTTCTCTTACGAGAAGGGCCTGATCTGGGGGAACGACAACTACCGCACCAACGCCTCGCTCGTGAACCTTGCGCTCGCGACCGGCAACATCGGACGTCCGGGCGGCGGATGCGTGCGCCTCGGCGGTCACCAGGAAGGCTACGTTCGTCCCTCCGACGCCCATGTCGGCCGGCCGGCAGCCTATGTCGACCAGCTCCTGATCCATGGCCAGGGCGGCGTGCACCACATCTGGGCCTGCGATCACTACAAGACCACGCTGAACGCGCTTGAGTTCAAGCGCCGCTACAAGGAGCGCACCGACTTGGTGAAAGACGCCATGTCGAAGGTGCCCTACGGCGACCGCGACGCGACGGTCGCGGCGATCATGGACGCGATCAAGAAGGGCGGATTGTTCTCGGTCGACGTCGACATCATCCCGTCGAAGATCGGTGAGGCGAGCCATGTGTGGCTGCCGGCGGCGACCTCGGGCGAGATGAACCTCACGTCTATGAACGGCGAGCGGCGCATGCGGCTGACCGAGCGCTACATGGACCCGCCCGGGCAGGCCATGCCCGACTGCCTGATCGCGGCGCGCATCGCCAACAATCTGGAGCGCGTGTTCCGCGAGCAGGGCAAGGATTCCTACGCCGACCAGTTCAAGGGCTTCGACTGGAAGACGGAGGAAGATGCCTTCATGGACGGCTACCACGCCAACGCCAATGGCGGCGAGTTCGTCACCTACGAGCGCCTGAGCGCGATGGGAACGAACGGCTTCCAGGAACCGGCGACGGCTTTCGAGAACGGCAAGATTGTCGGCACGAAGCGCCTCTACGCGGACGGGAAGTTCGGCGGCAAGGACGGCAAGGCGACCTTCTTCGAAGCTCAGTGGCGGGGCCTGCAGGCAGAGGGCAAGCAGGAGGAGAAGGACAAGTTCGCCTTCCTGATCAACAACGGCCGCACCAACCACGTCTGGCAAAACGCCTATCTCGACCAAGACGAGGAGCTGGTGATGGATCGCTGGCCCTACCCCTTCATCCAGATGCACCCGGCCGACATGGACGAGCTTGGCGTGAAGGACGGCGATCTGGTCGAGATCTACAACGACAACGGCTACACCCAGGCTATGGCCTGTCCGACGCCGACGGCGAAGCGGAAGGAGACGTTCATGCTCTTCGCCTACCCGACCGGCGTCCAGGGCAATGTCGTCTCCAAGGGGGTGAACGAGCTGATCATTCCGAACTACAAGCAAACCTGGGGAAATATCCGCAAGATCGCCGACGCCCCTGAGGCGGTGCGGCACTTGACCTTCAAGAGCCAGGAATACAGGGTCTAGCGGACTATTCACCCCCGCCGCGGCCGCGGAAAACTTGCGGTGCGGCGGGGGCGATCCCAAATGAAAACAAGCGTCGTTTCGGGAGACATCGTGAGGCAGGACTTCGCCACCAACGGCGAGACTTCGGCGTCGGAGATGATCGACCCCTTTGGGCGGGCGATCACCTATCTCCGCGTGTCGGTCACCGACCGCTGCGATTTCCGCTGCGTCTATTGCATGGCGGAGGACATGACCTTCCTGCCCAGGAAGGACCTCCTCACGCTCGAAGAGCTGGACCGGCTGTGCTCCGCGTTCGTGGAGAAGGGCGTGCGGAAGCTCAGGATCACCGGCGGCGAGCCGCTGGTGCGGCGCAACATCATGAACCTCTTCGAGGCACTCGGCCGGCATCTTCGGACCGGCGCGCTCGACGAACTGACACTGACGACCAACGGCTCGCAGCTTACCCGCTTTGCCGACCAGCTGAAGGCAGCGGGCGTGGAGCGCATCAACGTGTCGCTCGACACGCTCGACCCGGAGAAATTCAAGGCGATCACCCGCTGGGGCGATTTCGACAAGGTGATGGCGGGCATCCGCGCCGCACAGGCTGCGGGCCTCAAGATCAAGCTCAACGCCGTTGCGCTGAAGGGCGTCAACGACGACGAGATCCCGGAGATGATCCGCTTCGCCCATGGCGAGGGCATGGACATGACCCTCATCGAGACCATGCCGATGGGCGACATCGATGGCGACCGGACCGATCAGTATCTGCCGCTGTCGCAGGTGCGTGCGGGGCTTTCCGAGCGCTTCACGCTGGAGGACATCCCCTACAAGACAGGCGGCCCGGCGCGCTACGTGGAGGTCAAGGAGACGGGCGGACGGCTCGGCTTCATTACCCCGCTCACCCATAATTTCTGCGAGAGCTGCAACCGTGTGCGTGTGACTTGCACCGGCACGCTTTACATGTGCCTCGGCCAGAACGACGCGGCGGACCTTCGCGCCCCGCTTCGCGCCTCGGAGGGGAACGAGCTTCTCTCTCGTGCCATCGACGAGGCCATCTCGCGCAAACCGAAGGGTCATGATTTCGTGATCGACCGGCGAACCAAAGCTCCTGCCGTATCGCGGCATATGAGCGTAACCGGCGGCTGACGACTCCTGGCCTGCATAGCCGGCTAACGGATTTTACCCGCAATTCTCAAGTAGGCATTGGTTTTCGACCGGCCTTTCGCCATGGGCTACGATTTGTTAGAGCCCGCGTCTCTTCTCTAAGATTCCCATGTCCTCTGCCCAACCCCTCGGCGAGGCCGAAAGCGGCCAGCTCACGATGCGTGGACAACCGCAAGTGGTCACGCCTGGACGGCCGGACGGGCGACCGGCCACCTCCGTCAGCGGCGCGCTGCGAGCGATTGCGGCGATGGTTGGAGCGCAGCTCGCGTTCCTCCTCAACGACACCTGCGTCAAGCTGAGCAGCGCCACGCTGCCTATGGGCGAGGTCATCTTCCTTCGCGGCCTCCTCGCGACGCTCCTGATCGGAGCGTTCGTGGTCGCCTTCCGGCTGCACCGGAATTTTCCGGTCCTGGCGGACCGCTACGTTTGGATGCGGATCATCGGCGAGCTCGGAGCGACGCTCTTTTATATCGCCGCGCTGATCCGCATGCCGATCGCCAACACCACAATCATCTTTCAGGCGACGCCGCTTGCTGTGACGGCCGGCGCGGCGTTTTTCCTCGGAGAGACGGTCGGCTGGCGGCGCTGGCTCGCGATCGCAGTCGGCTTTGCCGGGGTCCTGATCGTGGTCCGGCCGGGCCCCTCCGGATTCAATATCTACGCGCTGTTCGTTCTCGCCTCCGTGCTCTTCGTCACAGCGCGCGATCTCGCCACCCGCGCACTCCCCGCCGCCGTTCCGACCACGCTTCTGACCTTCGCCACGGCGGTCTGCGTGACCCTCATGGGAGCCGGCCTCGGCGCGATCGAGGAATGGCACGTGCCCGGGGCACGGACACTGCTCGAGGTCGCAGCCGCGGCGATACTTCTTTCGACCGGCTACGTCGCCATCATCTTTGCCATGCGGCACGGGGAGATGTCGGTCACCGCCTCGTTCCGCTACACCGCGATCGTGTTCGCGATCTGCTCCGGGTACTTCGTCTGGCACGACACTCCGGACGGTTTCACCATCGTCGGCAGCCTGGTTATCGTCTCGAGCGGTCTCTACACGCTCTATCGCGAGCGCAGGCTTGCGCCTACGGGCGGGCCTCTTATCGCCGCGGCGGCCGCCATCGATCCGCCAACCGGGACGTGAATATGCGACCGACGGAGCCACATTCGCCAGAGCTTGCGCGCGTCGCGCGGCGGCCTCCGGTGTTCGCGCTCATCGCCATCTCCTCCGTCAGCCCGTTCGCTATCAATTGCGTCGTCCCCTCGATGCCGGCGATCGAGCGCGCCTTCGAGGCCAATTACGGTCGCGTGCAGCTCATCCTCTCGATGTTCCTTGCGGCAGTCGCCGTCTCGCAGATCGTCATCGGCCCGCTTTCGGATCGCTTTGGCCGCCGCCCGGTCCTGCTGATCGGCTTCGCGCTGTTCGTTGCGACTTGCGTCGCCTCGCCGTTCGCGCCGTCGGTCGAGGCGCTGGTCGCGATCCGTGTGCTGCAGGGCGCGACGGGCTGCGTCGGCATCGTGCTCGGGCGCGCCATCGTGCGCGACCTCTTCGAGCGGCGGCAGGCGGCAAGCATGCTCGGCTACGTGACCATGGGGCTCGCGGTCGCGCCCATGGTCGCGCCGACGATCGGCGGACAGCTGCAGGAGCTTTTCGACTGGACGGCGATCTTCTGGTTCATGGCCGCGTTCGGGATCGTGTGCCTCGCGGTGACCTGGTTCCAGGTGCCGGAGACGAACATCCACCCGACGGCGAAGCTCAGCTTCGGCACGGTGTTCCGCGACTTCAGCGCGCTCGCCGCAAGCGCCGATTTTCTGCTCTTCACCGCATCGAGCAGCCTTTCGACCGGGGTCTTCTTCGCCTTCCTCGGGGGGGCGCCTTACGTCTCGGAACGCATCCTGCACCTCACGCCCGGCACCTACGGCCTCTGGTTCGGCGTCGCGCCGGTCGGTTACGTCATCGGCAATTTCATCTCCGGCCGCTTCACCGAACGCTTCGGCGTGGCGCGGATGATCCTCGCCGGTTCGGCGGTCGGGCTCGTCGCGGCCGTTCTCCCCGGCCTCTTCTTCGTTGCGGGGCATGCGAGCGGCGCGACGCTTTTCATGCCGATGATCCTGATCGGCATCGCGAACGGTCTGACGCTGCCGAGCGCAATTTCCGGCGCGATCAGCGTCAGGCCGGAAATCGCCGGCGCCGCTTCGGGGCTCTCGGGTTCCGCGCAGATCGGCACCGGCGCCGTGCTTTCGGCAATCACCGGCGCGGCTCTCGCCGGAGGCTCGGCCGCTCCGATGTTCGTCTTGATGGGGGCAGCGGGCGCGCTGGCCGTGGTCGTCGCCGTCGCGATCTTCTGGCGCAACCTGCGCTAGGCGTCACTCCACGACGATCTTCGGCGGCTGCCGCGTCGCACTCCCCCGCTCCGCCTTGACGCGCGCCCAGACATTCTCCGCGATGCGGCGGAACGCTTCCGCGTGCTCGCCACCGGGCTCGACCGCAACGACCGGCGTGCCGGCGTCGGAGAATTCGCGAATACGCATGTGAAGCGGCACGGCGCCCAGGAACGGCACGCCGACCCGCGCTGCTTCGTGCTCGGCGCCGCCGTGCCCGAAGATGTCGGAGCGCTCGCCGCAATGCGGGCAGATGAAATAGCTCATGTTCTCCACGATCCCGAGCACCGGCACGTCGACGCGCTGGAACATCGCGAGCCCCTTGCGCGCGTCGATCAGCGCCAGGTCCTGCGGCGTCGATACGATGACAGCGCCTGCAAGCGGCACCTGCTGCGCCATGGTGAGCTGCGCGTCGCCGGTGCCGGGCGGCATGTCGACGATAAGTACGTCGAGATCGCCCCACGCCACTTCGCGCAGCATCTGCACGAGCGCCGACTGCACCATCGGTCCGCGCCAGATCATCGGCGTCTCCTCCTCCACGAGGAAGCCGATCGACATGACCTTCAGCCCGAAACCCTCCATCGGCTTCAGCACACGCCCGCCGAGGGATTCCGGCCGTCCGCGGAGTCCGAGGAGGCGCGGCATCGACGGCCCGTAGATATCGGCATCGAGAATGCCGACCTTCAGCCCGAGCGCGGCAAGGCCGAGCGCGAGGTTCACGGCGACCGTCGATTTTCCGACGCCACCCTTGCCGGAAGCAACCGCGACAATCGCGCCGACCCCCGGCACGCCTGCTTTCGGGGCAGGCGCATGCGCATGGGGTGCCTGCGCCGGGGCAGAACGCGGCGGCGCGGCGGGGGCAGCAGCCTGGCCTCCGCTCTGCTGTCAGCGCGACCATTGCCTGCGTGACGCCCGGGATTTCGCGGACCGCCGCTTCTGCCGCCTGGCGCAGCGGCTCAAGATCGCGCGCGCGATCGGCCGGCACGGAGATCGAGAAGATCACCTTGCCGTCGGAAACGACGATGTCGGAAACCAGCCCGAGACCGACGATATCGCCGGAAAGGTCCGGCCCTTTGACGCGGCGCAGCGCCTCGCGAACCTGATCCTTGGTGGGAGATGCCATGGTTTGACCTGTCTGCTCGGCTGGTGACATATGGTTTTGGCGGCGCGAGATCAAACGGGGTTTCGTCTGACCATCCGCCGGGACTGGGGGAAACGGCTCTTGCGCCGACAGGCGCAGGCCGCCATTTGGCAGATCGGTATGGCAGATACCAAAAACAATCTCGGGCCGCACGCCGGCGTCATTCTCGCGGGCGGCAAGAGCACGCGTATGGGTGTCGAAGACAAGGCGCTGATGCTGCTCGGCGGCAAGCCGATGATCGAGCGCGTGATCGAGCGGCTCCGGCCGCAGGTTGAGCGCATCGTGATCAGCGCCAACGGCGACCTCTCGCGCTTCTCGGCTTTTGGCCTACCGGTCGTCTCCGACGCGTTCGAGGGCTATGTCGGGCCACTCGCCGGGCTCCACGCCGGGATGCTCTGGTCGGAGGCAAATCTCCCCGAGGCGCGCTTCATCGTCAGCGTCGCGGCCGACACGCCGTTCTTCTCCACCGACCTCGTCGCGCGGCTGGCGGAAGGCTGCGGACGCGACGAGAATACCGTTGCGCTTGCCGCTTCGACCAACGGCACGCATCCGATCTTCGGGCTCTGGCCGGTCAAGCTCGCAGACGGGCTGGAGCGGCTTCTGGCGAGCGGCAAGACCGGCAAGATGCTCGACTTCGCCGACCGCTTCATGCGCCTCAACGTACCCTTCGACGATATCGTGCTCCCCGACGGCAAGACCGTCGACCCGTTCTTCAACGTCAACACTCCCGAACACGCCGCCGAGGCGGAGGCGGTCGTCGCCGCGCTCGAAGGCCGCGTCACGAGCCCGGTCTCGTAGCGAAATCGCCCCGCACGGGGCCCCGCGGTCGGTCGCAGCAAAGGCTTTGCTTCGCGCCGGAATGGCGGCACACTCCTTGCACCACTGCCGCCGGGCGGCAGACCCGGCCTGTACGGCCGGGTGCTCACAGGGAACAGGGAGCCAAAATGTACAAGAATCTGAAGTTGTTGGCGGCCATGGCCGCTGCGGTCGCAGTAACCGCCGGGGCGGCCCAAGCGAAAGACTGGACCACGGTCCGCATCGCCATGGACGCGACCTACCCGCCTTTCGAGTCGCTTGACCCGAGCGGCGCGATCGTCGGCTTCGACAAGGACATCGCCGATGCGCTCTGCGCGCAGATGAAGGTGACCTGCGAGTTCACAAACCAGGCGTGGGACGGCATCATTCCGGGTCTCCTCGCCAACAAATACGATGCGATCCTTTCCTCCATGTCGATCACCGAAGAGCGCATGAAGCAGATCGACTTCACGGAGAAGTACTACAACACGCCGCCGGCAATCGCCGTGCCCAACGACTCGACCCTGAAGGGCGTCACGCCTGACGATCTCAAGGGCATCACGATCGGCGCACAGACTTCGACGACGCACGCGAACTATGCACAGGAGAAGTTCCCCGGCGCCGAGGTGAAGATCTATCCCTCTCCCGACGAGTACAAGCTCGACCTTGAGAACGGCCGTCTCGACGCGGCGATCGACGATGTCGTCGTGCTCGACGAATGGACCAAGAGCGACGACGGCAAGTGCTGCAAGGTTCTGGGCGTGCTGCCGATCGATCCGGTCATCAACGGCGTCGGCGCCGGGGTCGGGCTGCGCAAGGACGACGGCGACCTCAAGGCAATGTTCAACGCGGCGATCGAGGCGATCCGCGCCGACGGGACCTACAAGAAGATCAACGACAAGTACTTCTCGTTCGACGTCTACGGAAGTTGAACGGGTGGCCTTTATGAGCAATCCTGCGGCGGGGACGTTCCCCGCCGCATTGCGTTGACGAGGACGTGAGGGGGCTCGCGCCGGCTGATGCAAGATCTCCTGCATCTTCTCTCATTTGGCCCTGACGGCTGGGGCGATGAAATCGTCGCCGGCACCTGGTTGACGATCAGGCTGGCGCTTGCGACGCTCCCGTTCGGACTGGTCCTGGGCTTCTTCGTGTCGCTCGCAAAAAGAAGCGAGGCGGCGTGGCTGCGCTTTTTGGGCGAGGCCTTCTCGACAATCTTCCGCGGGCTGCCGGAGCTCCTCACCATCTTCATCGTCTATTTCGGCGCGTCGCTCGGATTTCAATGGTTGATCCACCTGTTCTCCGACGCGACCGTCGAGATCAGCGGCTTCGTGGCCGGCGTTATTGCGCTCGGCGTGGTCTTCGCCGCCTATGCGAGCGAAGTCTTCACCGCCGCCTTCAACGGCATCGCGAAAGGCCAGTGGGAGGGCGGCGCCGCAATTGGTCTGCGCCGCCGGCAAACGATGCGGCTCGTCGTCTTCCCGCAGCTCATCCGGCTGGCGCTCCCCGGTCTCGCCAATCTCTGGCTGATCCTTCTCAAGGACACGTCGCTAGTCTCCGTCATCTCGATCAACGATCTCCTGCGTATGACCTATCAGGCGGTGAGCTACACCAAGCAGCCGTTCTTCCTCTATTTCGTCGCCTGCATGATCTACCTGGTGATGTCGATCATCTCGTCGTTCGGCATCACCGCGATCGAGCGCTGGGCGGAGCGCGGCGAGCGCTCGCGCACGGCGACGCGCCCGATGACAATCGCGCAAGAAGAGGCAGCTGCGCAATGATGCCCGACCTCATGCAGCACTATGGGCTGAAGCTGCTGCAGGGCCTTGGTGTCACGCTGGAGCTCGTCGTCGTCTCCATCATCTGCGGGGCGATCCTCGCGATACCTCTCGCCATGGCGCGGCTATCGAAGAACCGCGTCATTGCCGGACTCGCCTTCGGCTACGTCTACTTCTTCCGCGGCACGCCGCTCCTGGCGCAGCTCTTCCTGATCTATTACGGCGCCGGACAGTTCGTCGGTCCGCTCAAGGCGATCGGGCTTTGGGGTTTCTTCCGCGACGCCTTCAACTGCGCCGCCTTCGCCTTCACGATCAACACCGCCGCCTATCAGGCGGAGATCTATCGCGGCGCCATCCGTTCGGTGCCGCGCGGCCAATGGGAGGCAGCGCATTCGCTCGGCCTTCACGTCGGCCCGACGCTCCTGAAGATCGTCTTCCCGCAGGCCGCGATTATCGCGCTCCGCCCGCTCGGCAACGAGATCATCCTGATGATCAAGGGCTCGGCGGTGGCGAGCATCGTCACCGTTTTCGATCTGATGGGCGAGACGAAACTCGCCTTCTCGCGCAGCTACGATCTCACGATCTACCTCTACGCCGCGGTGCTTTACCTGCTCCTCGTCGAATCGATCCGGCGCGTGTGGAACGTGCTGGAGCTGCGCCTGACGCGGCACCTGCGGCGCGACAACCAGCCGCGGCAGGCCAAGCCTGCTGACCTCGTGCCCGCGACGCGCTAGACCAAGCTCCGAGTTTTTAGACCAATCGGAGAAAGACATGGCCAAGGTCGCCTTCATCGGGCTCGGCGTGATGGGCTATCCCATGGCGCGACATCTCGCCAAGAAGGGCGGACATGAACTGACCGTCTATAACCGAACGCAGGAAAAAGCCGCGAAATGGGTGGCGGAGAACGGCGGCCGGCATGCCGACACTCCGCGCGCCGCCGCCGAGGGACAGGACTTCGTCTTCTCCTGCGTGGGAAATGACGACGACCTCCGCTCCGTAACGCTCGGGGATTCCGGCGCCATTGGCGGCATGAAGAAGGGCGCGATCCTCATCGACAACACGACGGCGAGCGCAGCCGTGGCGCGCGAGCTCGGCGAGGCGGCAGCGGCGCGCGGCGTCGGCTTCCTCGATGCGCCGGTCTCCGGCGGACAGGCGGGCGCAGAGAACGGCGTGCTGACGGTGATGGTCGGCGGCGAACAGGCGACCTACGACAAGGCGAAGCCGGTGATCAACTCCTACGCCCGCATGGTCGGACTAATGGGCGCCGTCGGCGCCGGGCAGCTCACCAAGATGGTCAACCAGATCTGCATCGCCGGCCTCGTGCAGGGACTGTCGGAAGGCATCCACTTCGCGAAGAAGGCGGGGCTCGACGTGGAGAAGGTGATCGGCGTGATCTCCAAGGGCGCGGCGCAGTCGTGGCAGATGGAGAACCGCTGGAAGACGATGAACGAAGACCACTTCACGCACGGATTCGCGGTCAACTGGATGCGCAAGGATCTCGCGATCTGCTTGGAGACGGCGCGGGAGAACAAGGCGCATCTTCCCGTCGCGGCGCTCGTCGATCAGTTCTACTCACAGGTCCAGGCAATGGGCGGCGAGCGCTGGGATACTTCGAGCCTGATCGCGCTGCTTGAACGGAAGTAGGCGCGCTTGCGCGTCCGCGCGGAGGTCGCGGCGATCCTCGCCGAGCTGAAATCGCTTGGAAGCGAGGAGAACCGTTCGGGGCAGGCGCGCTTCGGCATCAATACGAAGCGCGCCTACGGCGTCTCGATCGCCAATCTTCGTCCGATCGCGCGGCGGCTGAAGCGCGACCACGATCTCGCCGCCGGGCTTTGGGCCACCGGCGTACACGAGGCGCGCATCCTCGCGGCCTATGTCGACGAGCCGGCGAAAGTGACGCCGGCGCAGATGAACGCCTGGGTCGCGGACTTTGATTCCTGGGACCTCTGCGACCAGGTCACGAGCAATCTTTTCGTCCGCACGCCGCATGTCGAGACGAAGATCGCGAAGTGGGCGAAGGATCGCCGCGAGTTCGTGCGCCGTGCCGCTTTCGCGCTGCTGGCCGCCTATACGGTCCACGGCAAGAGCGTGCCCGACGCGGCGTTCCTTAAGTTCCTGCCGCTGATCGAGAAGCACGCGACGGACCCGCGCAATTTCGTCAGGAAGGCCGTGAACTGGGCGCTGCGTCAGATCGGCAAGCACTCGCTTGCGCTGCATGCCCCTGCCCTTTCGCTCGCCGAAAAGCTCGCTGCGTCGGACGACAAGACGGCGCGTTGGATCGGCAAGGACGCCGCGAAGGAGCTTTCCGATCCGAAGCAGATCGCGCGGCTTCAGCGCTGACCGCTCAGGCCTGCGCCAGCAGATAGACGCCGAACGCAAGCATCGCGGCGCCGCTGACGCGGGCGATCCACCGGCCGAAGGGACCGAGTTTCTCGACGAGAATGAAGGCTGCCAGCGCCGCCGCCCACAGAAGGTTCATGACGCCGCCGAAGAACATGAGGAGCATCACGACCCAGCAGCAGCCAAGGCAGAAGAATCCGTGGCGAAGGCCCATCGACAGCGCTCCGATCCTGCCTTCGCGCCAGTTGTTCAAAACGAAATCTAGCGGCGAGCGGCATTTGTCGAGGCAGGCATATTTGGCCGGCGTGAACTGATAGAGCCCGGCCGCCACAAAGAGCGCACCTCCGAGAACCGCGCTCGTGGTCTCCATCATCGGCGCCATCAGCGCCGCCTGCTCAAGGCTCCATTCAGCCAAGGTAGCGGCGAGACTGAACGCACCCCAGGCGGCGAGGTAGCCGGCGGCGAAGATCGCGGTCGGCACATAAGGCCAGCCCTGCGCACGCTTACGCCGGTTCACGGCGGCGAAGATCAGGATGATCGGAGCGGCACTCGGCACCATCATCCCCACCATCATCACGCACCACATGAAGAGGATCAGCATGAAGTGCGCAGCGCTCCACGGCATCGGAGCGGCGGACATGACCATGCCCGCCATGTCGCCGGAGGCGGACATCCCCGCCATACCGCGCGCCTGGAACCACAGATAGAGCCAGGCGATTGCCGTCACGGCCAAGAGCGCGGCGACGATCGTGACCCGCTCGCGCCGCAGCAGCGGTTCCAAGGGCGACGCCGCGGGGCCGTTCGAGACGTCGGTCATCGGAGAGTTCCTAAGCGGCCTGCGAAAACCTCTGGCGTCGGCCTAGACCGCCCAGGTGAAGGGCGCGAAGTGGCCGTTGTTGCCCTTCCCATCGAGGTCGACGTCGAGCCCGAAGCCATGCACGTGATACGCGGTCGACCTGGCGAGCGCGACCCGCTTGTTCGCCGGGTGCTCGGAGTTGTCGATGACGATCGGGCTGCCCTTCTCGCTCTTCGAGGGAACGCCTTCGATGGCGAAAGACAGCGTATCCGCAATCGAGGTCGAGCGCTTCAGCCCGTCCATGCTGAACTCGATGGGCTTGAATTCAACGCCGCGGAAGTCGCTCACAAGGTTCTCGCGGATGAACGTCGGCGGGCCGCCGGCTTCCCCGCTGACAATCGCTGCGAGCGCCTTGCGCTGCGCATCGTTTGCCTTCTCGTCCACCACGCCGGCGAAAATCCAGTTGCCGTCCGACATCACCTTGCCGGAGCGGATGAAGAGCGAGAACTTCAACCCGTCGAGCCGCGTGTCGCCGTAGTGTCCCTCATCGATCCGATACACCTGGACGGCGGTGCAGTGGTCGTGCGTCACGGCCCCTTGCGAGTTGGTGAAAATGCAGGGGCACAGATAGTCGCAGTTGCAGCTCTCCATGAACTCGCCGCTGAGCTTCCATTTCGCTTCCTGCATCTTTTCGCGTCTCCCTGACGAGGGGTGCCGTTCTTCGCCGCTGCGCAGCACACTATCGCGTTTTCTGACAGAAACCGAAGGGATTTCAGGCAGCGCCGGCTCCTCGCCGGCGACGCCTGCCGTCTGGGTGGTGACGAGGCCTGCTAATGCACCTCGACGAACGTATCATCGTCCTTGAGCGTCAACGTCGCGTGTCCGATCTCGGAGTTTGCGCTGCATTCAACTGCGATTGAGCGGTGCTTGCCGGTGCCCACCATGTCGACGACGCATTCGCCGGTCGCCTTGTATTCCTTGCGGCCGCCCCCCTCCTCCCGGCGAACGACCTGCACGGGAAAGACGTGGTGGTCTTCGGTCGCCGGCTGTTCACTCGACCCGATGAAAGCGAAGCCGTTGGGAGTCGCGAGGAAGAAGACCTTCACCAGCCCGTCGGGCGTCGCGAGGTAGAAGTAGTTCTCGCATGACCTCGTGACCCCGGCGAGGATGAGGGTGCACTCCGTGGCATGCGTCCCGGCCTTCACTTCGGGCAGTTCGGCGGCCGCAAAAGCATTGGCCAGGACGGTCGAAAAGAGCAGCGGCAGGATCGTTCTCAGCATGACATCTCCATCTCGGAACGGATCGCCGAGAGAACTCCGGCGACGATGGCGGCGGCCGTTGTCCTGCTATGAAGCTCTCTGCTTCGCCTGCGGGTCGAGTTGCATGTAGCCGAGCGGCATCGCCGTCTCGTTCTTGATCGTCTGCATGGCGAAAGCCGACGATACGTCCATAATGTCGATCTTCGACACGAGCTTCTTGTAGAAGGCGTCGTAAGCCTCGATGTCCGGCACGACGACCTTCAACAGATAGTCGATCTGCCCGCTCATCCGGTAGAACTCGATCACTTCGGGGAAATCGCCGATCACCTTGGCGAAGCGCGTCAGCCAATCCTCGTTGTGCTGGTTGGTGGTGATCGACACGAACACCGTCACCTTGGCGTTCACCTTCGCCGGGTTGAGCACGGCGACGCGCCCCTTGATGACCCCCTCCTCCTCCATCTTCTGGATGCGGCGCCAGCAGGGCGTCGTCGACAGGCCGACACGGCGGCCGATCTCGGCGACCGGCACGGTCGCGTCTTCCTGCAGGATGGTGAGGATCATGCGGTCGAGGCGGTCCATCGCGGGCTTCCTGACGAAATTTCCGATTCCTACCCGTCCTGAACCGAATTCAATTTCCGTGCAATATTTCCGTCGTCGCGCCCCGACCTGAACGGATTTTCTCAAAGTGCGGGCCTGACACCCCCTTACGCGCATTCTCGTTCTCATCGGTTCGCCGCCGCACCGGCCACGCCGAAAGGTCCCCGCTTAGGTGATCCTTAACCAGTACGGCTCGCGCAATCTTAACGGGGCGCGTGCAATCCCTTGAAAAAGCAAACGAATATCCTCGGGCCCCGCATGGTCGTCAGCGAGGGGGCGGACGCCGCTCCCGTATCCGTCCCAGAGTCGCGCGTCGCTCGCCGGCGCCTGATCATGCGCGCGCTGCTGAGCCAGCTTCCCGAGAACAGCGACCCTCGGCGCAACCTCTTCCATTTCGAGCACGAGATGGCGGAGCAGTTCGCCAAGAACCGCCTCTCCTCCTACGCCGTGATTCCGGTGCTCGCCATTTCTATGGGCGTTGCGATCGCGGTGCTCGAGGGGGTGTGGGTGGCGGCGGCCTGGGTCGTCGCCGTCCTGGCGTTGCATGTCTATGCGTTGAGCGCATCACGCCAGTTCCTGCGCGAGGGGACGGATAAGGAGAGCCTATACATCTGGAAGCGGCGCTTTGTGAACCGCGACCTCGCCTACGGGCTCGCCTGGGCGATCTTCCCGCTGCTGATCCCGCCCGGCCTGACGGCCGAGATGGCGGGGGGCATTGCGGTGGTGCGGCTTGCCGCCGTCATCGTCGTGCTGTCCGTGGGCGCGCTGCTCTCTTCGCCGATTCCGGCGGCGGCCGTCGCCAGCACGCTGCCGATCGCGCTCTGCATGGCGGCGGTCCACATCATCGACCCGACCTTCTTCAACATCACCGTCGCGCTCTGCACGCTGACCGCCGAGATCCTGTTCCTCTATATGACCAGCCATCTCTACGAGCAGAACGCGCGAAGCCTCGCCTATCGCGCCGAGAAGGACGCGCTATTCGCCGAGCTTGAGCAGTCGAAGGCGGTCTCCGACGAAGCGAGGCGGCGCGCGGAAGCGGCGAACATGGCGAAGTCGCAGTTCCTCGCGACGATGAGCCACGAGCTCCGCACGCCCCTGAACGCCATCCTGGGCTTCTCCGATCTGATGCGCGGCGAGATGCTCGGGCCGATCGGCAACGAGGCCTACAAGACCTATCTCGACGACATCCATTCGAGCGGCCAGCACCTCTTGCGCATCATCAACGACATCCTCGACCTCTCCCGCATCGAGGCCGGAAAGCGGGAGCTGCGCGAAGAGCTCACGTCGCTGACCGAGGTCGCGCGCGAAGCCTGCTCGCTGCTTCACCTGAAAGCGCGGCAGAAGGATATCGAGGTCAAGGAGATCTTCGAGGACAACCTGCCGAAAATCGTCGTCGACGAGCAGGCGCTGCGGCAGGTGATCCTGAACCTCGTCTCGAACTCGCTGAAGTTCACGCCCGAGAAGGGCGAGGTGACGGTGAAGGTCGGCCGCACCAAGTCCGGCGGCCAGTATGTCGCCGTGCGCGACAACGGGCCGGGCATCCCCGAGGCAGAGATTCCGATCGTGCTCTCAGCCTTCGGTCAGGGCGCAATTTCCATCAAGACCGCCGAGCAGGGCACCGGCCTCGGCATCCCGATCGTGCAGGCGCTCATTCACATGCACGGCGGCAACTTCACGCTCAGGAGCCGCGTCGGCGAAGGAACCGAGGCGATCGCCACGCTGCCGTCGAAGCGCGTCGTCTCCGCCTTCACGCGCGAAGTCCGCCCGCGCAACCCGTCGCAGCGGCGCACGCCGGTGGCGCTCCGGAAGGCGAGTTAGGCACTCACTCCTTCCCCGCCACGCCCGCCTCATCGAACGTCGCCATGCCGTTGTGGGCGGCAAGCGCTGATTTGACGATGCCGGCGGCAAGCGCCGCGCCTGTCCCCTCACCAAGCCGCAGGCCGAGATCGAGAAGCGGCGTCTTGCCGAGTTTCTTGAGCACTGCGCGGTGCGCAGCTTCAGCGGAACAGTGCGCGAAGAGGCAGTGGTCGATCGCCTTCGGATCGAGCGCATGGAGGATCGCAGCCGCGGCCGTCGTCACGAAGCCATCGACGATGACCGGCACGTGTTCCGTGCGCGCGGCGATGATCGCGCCGACCATCGCGGCGATCTCGCGCCCGCCGACACGGCGGAGAACCTCCAGCGCCTCGCGATTGTCGCCGATCCGCGCGACGGCCCCGGAGACGGCATCGGCCTTCCGCTTCAGGCCAGCGTCATCAACGCCGGTGCCGCGCCCGACCCAGTCGCGGGCGTCGCCGCCATAGAGCGCGTGGTAGATCGCCGCCGCAACGGTCGTGTTGGCGATCCCCATCTCGCCGAGGCAGAGGAGATCGACGCCGCCCGCCACCGCTTCCATGCCGTAGGCGATCGTCGCGGCGCAGCCCTGCTCATCGAAGGCGTCCGCTTCGACGATGTCCGGCGTCGGATGATCGAGCGCCAGCTCGAAGACCTTCAGGCCGAGCCCATTGGCCGTGCAGAGCTGGTTGATGGCGGCGCCGCCCGCGGAAAAATTCGCCACCATCGCCTTGGTAACGGATTGTGGGAAAGCAGAGACGCCGCGCTCTGCGATACCATGGTTGGCAGCGAACACCGCGACGAGCGGACGGGTTATCTCGGGCTTCGCCCGGCCCTGCCACCCGGCCACGAAAAGCGCGAGCTCTTCGAGCCGGCCGAGGCTTCCCGCCGGCTTCGTCAACACCGCATCGCGCGCGGCGACCGCTTCGCGCGCCTTCATGTCGGGGCCGGCAAAGCCGGCAACGAGCTTCCTGATGTCGTCGAATGGAAGAGCGCTTGCAGCTGATGTCATGAGGTCCCTCCGCGGCCGGTCGGAATCGCCGGCGGTTCTCGCGGCGGGTCGGCGGGTTTATAGGTCGGACGGTGGCGGGGCAATGGCTTGCGTGCGTCGCCGAACGGTCGGAACACAGTCATTCAATGCCTGACGTCGCAGCGCGCCTCCGCTCCCTCCCCGCCGACACGTTGAGCGCGCTCGCCTTCTTCTCGCGCATTCCGGTCAGGCCCGCTCCCACCTCCTTCGACTTGCGCCGCACGGCCGGTGCATGGCCGGTGGCAGGCCTTCTGGTTGCACTGGCGCCGGCGCTGCTCTTCCTGCTTGCCCGTTTCTTCTGGATCGCGCCGACGGTCGCCGCGATCATCGCGCTTGCGGCGATGGCCGTCCTGACCGGTGGCATGCACGAAGACGGCCTTGCCGACACCGCCGACGGCTTCGGCGGAGGGGCGACGCGCGAAAGGAAGCTGGAGCTGATGCACGACAGCCGGCTCGGCACGTTCGGCGCGCTGGCGCTCGGCCTGGCGCTGCTTTTGAAGGCAGCCGCGCTCGGCGCAATCGGCGGCCCACCGTGGCGCGGAGCGCTTGCCATTCTCTGCGTGGCCGCGATATCGCGGGCGCTCGCGCTTTGGCATTGGAGTGCGACGATGCCGGCGCGCCAGGACGGCATGGCGGCTTCCGCCGGCCGGCCGGATTCCGAGACGCTCGCGGTCGCGGCGCTGGTCGGTGTGATCGCCGCGGTGCCGCTACTCCTGGTCTTCAAGGCTGCGGCGCTTCTTGCGCTCCTTCTCGCCGCGGTCGCGGTACGGCTCTTTACCCGGCTCAGCGAAAAGCAGATCGGCGGCCATACCGGGGATACGATCGGCGCCGCGCAGCAGATCGGTGAAGCGCTGCTTTTTGCCGGTCTTTCGGCCGCGGCGACTACCGCCTTCGCCTGAGACGCCTTAGGCTTCGCCGATGTTCGGGCTCAACGACAGCGACTCGCTGCATTTCGTCTATCTCGACCGTGCTCCTGGTGCTTCTGGTCGGCAGCATCGGCCTTGGGCGCACGCGACGCGCGTCGAAGTTCCGCCATCTCGGCGTCTGGCTGCTGATCGCGGTCGCGCTGGTGGTGATGTACGTCTACCGCACGCCGGTTCTCGACTTTGCCGCGCCGGTGCTACGCGAGCTGACGCCGAGCCACGCCGTTCAGGTCGCCGACACGAACGGCGATCACGAGCTCGTCGTACGCCGCGCCGACGACGGGCATTTCAGGGTGGACGGGGAAGCGAACGGCGTAGCGATCCGCTTCCTGATCGACACCGGCGCGACCACCACGGTGTTGACCACGGTCGACGCAGGGCGCGCGGGCATCGATACCCAAGCGCTGACCTTCGACCATGCCGTGCAGACCGCGAACGGACTGGCGTTCTTCGCGAGGACCACTTTGGACAGCCTTGCGATCGGGCCTTATCGCCTTTCCTCCGTCCCGGTCGGCGTCATGCCGGCCGGCACGATGGACACGAGCCTTCTCGGCATGAGCACGATCAGCCGCTTCAAGAGCTGGCGGGTCGACGGCGACCGGATGGTGCTCGTTCCCTAGGCTCGGCGCTCAGGCCGCCTGTTTGAGACGGGCAGGGTCCATGACCGCGTCTAGCGCGTGGCGGATCACTTCGGCTCCCGCAGCCCGGGCGCGTTGCCTCCTGCGCCAGGATCTGCCGCCAGCGGCGCGCGCCCGGCCGACTCTGGAAGAGACCGAGCATGTGGCGGGTGACGTTGGAGACGCGGCCGCCGGCGGCACAGTGCTTCTCGGCATAGGGGATCATGCGCTCCGCCGCTGCTTCGAGCACAGCCGGCTCCGCTTCGTCGCCGAGCAGGCGGTCAATGCCAGCGAGGATCGCCGGACGCTGATACGCCGCGCGACCGAGCATCGCGCCGTCGACATGCCCAAGATGCGCGCGCGCCGCGTCGATATCCTGGATGCCGCCATTGATGCCGACGAAAACATGCGGCAACCGTGCCTTAAGGCGATAGACGCGGTCATAGTCGAGCGGCGGCACGTCACGGTTCTCCTTCGGCGACAGTCCGGAGAGCCAGGCTTTTCGCGCATGCACCCAGATCGCGTCGGCGCCGGCGGCGAGCACTGCGTCGGCGAGCCGGTCGAGCGCTTCTTCGGGATCCTGATCGTCGACGCCGATCCGGCATTTCACGGTGACGGGGATTTCGACGGCCGCCTTCATCGCGGCGATGCTTGCGCCGACCAACTCCGGTTCGCGCATCAGACAGGCGCCGAAGGCCCCCGACTGCACGCGATCGGAGGGGCAGCCTACGTTGAGGTTGATCTCATCGTAGCCGAAGTCGGCTCCGATCCGCGCCGCCTCGGCCAGACGATCGGGCTCCGAGCCGCCGAGTTGCAGCGCCAGCGGATGCTCCTCCGCGTCGAAGCCGATCAGCCGTTCGCGATCGCCGCGGATCACCGCCTCCGCCGTGACCATCTCAGTGTAGAGAAGCGCACGGCGCGTCAGCCCACGATGGAAGAACCGGCAATGCCGATCCGTCCAGTCCATCATGGGCGCGGTGGCTATTATAGGTCCTTGATATTTCAGCATTTTTCCCGTATTTTCAGGCACATAAATCGTGTGCAAGTTCGCCCTTCTGTACACGTTTCTACGACCCAATGCGACCCTCTACGACCGCTCACTGCACACGAGGTGCACACGTTTGGCCACCTTCTTGGAAAGCTCCCTTCTGGGAAGTGGCGCGTCTCCAGGTCCGGCGCAGGGGTCGCTATCTCGGCGAGACGTTCTTCCTGCGCAAGGATGCCGAGCTGCATGGGCGCGGCGGATCGAGCGCGAGATCGACCTCGGCCGGACCCCGACACCGAAGAAGGTGCAAGGCGTCAAAACGTTCGGCGACCTTATAGACCTCCACCTTCGCGACATGAAAGAGGTCGGCAAACCCATCGGCCGCTCCAAAGGTTTCAGCATGGACCTTTTGAAAGACCGGCTCGGCAGGGTTCGTATCGCTGATCTGGACAGGGAACGGCTGATTGAGTTCGGAAGGGAACGAGCGGCCGATGGTGCCGGACCGGTGACACTCGGCATCGACCTTGGCTACGTCCGCACTCTCCTGGCGCACGGTGCCGACTGATCACCGCCTGCCCTTCTCGGTCCAGAGCCGGTAGAGTTGGCGCGCATTGCGCTGAAGCGGCTCGGGCTGGTCGGCAGGGGCAACGAACGGGATCGCCGTCCCACTGAGGAGGAGATCGACACCCTCCTCCGTTATTTTCGCGGCAAGAATGCTCCGACCATGCCGGTCGAGCGCATCATCCGCTTCGCCATCGCGACTGCGATGCGGCAGGGCAGAATCTGCCGGGTCGAGTGGTCGGATGGTGAATGCCCGCACACGAACGCTGCTGATCCGAGATCGGAAAGACCCGCGCAAGAAGAAGGGCAATCACCAAGCGATCCCCCTACTCGCCGTGAGCGGCTATGACGCCTGGGCGATCCTGGAGGAGCAGCGGCAGGCAACCGGCACAGCGGTTCGCCGCGTCTTTCCCTACAACGGCCGCTCGGTCGGCACGGCATTCCGACGCGCCTGCAGAAAGCTTAAGATCGAAGACCTGCATTTTCATGACTTGCGGCATGAAGGCACCAGTCGCCTCTTCGAGGCGGGCTTCTCTATCGAGCATGTTTCGCTCGTCACCGGCCACAGGGACTGGAAGATGCTGAGGCGATATACGCACTTGAGGGCAGAGCAGCTTCACGTGCTCGCGGCGACTCTGCCACGATCGCTTCAGGTAGCTGGATGAGGTTGGTCGTCTCGAAATCCGACAGGCGTCATCAGAAGAGCATCGCACTTGTGTGCAGCTGCTGCATCCTCCATCCATCATGAGAGTGCAGTGGGCCGACATTGCCAGCGGCACGGCGAGCACGAGAAACGCCACGACCGCCGCCGGTATGACGAACAGGATGGCCCTGTTGCTGCCGTGGTTAGAGTGCGAGGTCTGGAGCGCAGCAAGGTTCCGTGGCCGTCCTGAGAAAAGCGCGATGACGCGGGGCCCGCGTCATGGCGAAAACATCGAATGTGAAGAGACGATCCCGACGTCACTTCCGGATATCGAGCGCGGCGATCGATCTCCTCCACCTGGGCCTGAACCTTGTCCATGGCGGCATCGGCCGACTGGCCGCCGCCAAGGGCGGAGTTCAGTTCCTTGTACAGGTAGGTGATGATCTGCGCCGACTGCGGGACGTTCGGGAAGAGCGCCAGCTTGCCGCTCAGCGCATCGAGCGTGGCCTTGTAGTGGATGCGCGTCTTCTGCAGCTCCGGATCGCCGGGCGCCGGGATGCAGGACGGGGCCGGCGCGTCGCGCTGCACTTCCTTCGAGGCGAGATACGCCGACCAGTAGGCCGGCGGCCTCCTATCGGCCGACAAGTCGTTGACACCGACGGCCCATCCGCCGAGGAGCGACGCCTCCAGCGTGGAGCGGAAGGCGAGGTTCAACGGCCACGACGGCGAAGGCGAACTGGATACGCGCCAGCAGTACCGCATCGAAAGCTTCGAGCATTATCGCGCTCGCCTCTGTCTTGGTCGCCCAAAGAGGTGCATCTCCACCACTCAGGTCGCGCAAAGCGCAGGTCTCATCGATCAGTTGTGCAATCGAATGCGCGGGCGGACGAAGGCGTTGATCCTGTCTGCGAGCCATATCAAGCCGCCGCGCCAAAAACCGTGTACGCGTGACTGATGGCTCCGATAAGGCGGGACCCGCTCGAGCTGAGCCACGCGGCCGCGGATGAAGCCGCCCTCGAACAAGCCCAACTTTCCGAGTGAGCCGTACGCGCCATAGCCGCCAAGCGAAACGATCGAGCCGAAAGTAGCCGAGGCGTGAAGGGAAGCAAACATCCCCCGATACCATCGGGGAAAATACAATCAGATAAAAAAATCACAGCCTGTTGATGCGCGATCTGTGCTGTTGGAGGTAGAAGCTTGCCCGCTTCCTCCAAGGAAAGGGCGGAGCAGTCCCCGATGGCGAAAATCTGGGATCGCGCGTCGTCTGCAGCGTGGGTTTCACCACGATCTGATTGCTGGGCGTGACCTCAAGGCCAGCGAATGATCCGCATGCGTCGAAGCCTTGATACCGGCTGCCAGACCAAAAGATCTAACCGCAACTGTTGTCCATCCGCCAGCCTAAAGCCGCCGGTATCAGCGGCAACGACCTTTGCGCTGGTTAGAACGCCGACGCCAAGCCTCTCGAGACGCTCGCGAGCGGCGGCGGCGACACGATCGGGAAAGGCGCTCAGTAACCGAGGCCCGGCTCTTCAATCAGCGTCACTCTCGCTCTTGGTCGCGGAGGCCGGCGGCTCCGTAGTGTTCTGCGATCTCGGCGAGCTGGATGAGTTCAGCACTCAGTTCAACGCCGGTAGCTCCGCCTCCAACCACCGCAAATGTGGAATGTCCTCTTCGGCCGCGAGGCTCTCCAACATGGACGCCTGAACCTGACGGTTGAAGTCCATAGCCTGGGAGCGGCTATCAATCATAAGGCAGTGGTCGCGCACACCTGGCAAACCGAAGTCATTGGCCTGACTGCCGATGGCGAGGATCAAGGTGTCGTAGGGGATCGATCGTTCGGACAGGATGCGGCGACCGTCGATGTTCAACGGCCCTATGCGAACCCGCCACGTCTCCCGCTCGATACCTATCAGTTCACCAGGCTCAAAGATGAAATGACGATCGCGGGGCTTGGGCGATGTAATGGGTCTCTTGCTAGCAAAGTTCGCTTGTTCGGCAGCTATCGTATGAAGCATCGGCCTCCATACGTAGGCTGGCTCCCGGTCGATCAGCGTCACGGCGATCGAGGCTTTGCGCGTTCTCCTCGGTAGCTTGGTGACAATTTCTAGCCCCCGGCAATTCCGCCACCGACGACCACCACGCCGGAGTGTGGGACGCTCCCGTGTCCGTTGTCGAATACTGTGTGTGGTGTCTGCATTTGATCTGCTCGATGGGCTGAAGTTGAAGGAAAGACCAAGCCGGCGCATGCGACCGGAAACGACTCCAGGCCTCTCGTTCCCATCTGGCCTGATTGTCACGATGCTTCGGGGCGGGGGCCAAACGCGCGGCAGCTCGGCGCGGCTGCGCGTTCGAAGAAGCACGCGCCGCTACAAAATCCTCGTGGCCTGCCGGGCAACCCGGTGGATGTCGAACCGGCTGATGCCGAGGTCGCCGAGTGCGCGGGGCGAAAGAGCCTCGAGCTCGCGGACCGTGTTCCGGTAACGCCAGCAAGCGACGAACCCTGCCTTTGAGGGTGTTGATGTTTGCCATTGTCGTGTCTCCTTTCTTCTCGTGTGTGTGGACAACTCTTTCGAAGGGATCGCCCAACCGCCGGCCGACGTAGAGGCCCAGGAGCCACCACTTGTGCTTGATCCGAACAAGACAGTTGAAGTGTCACATTCGCTAGTCATGTGAAGGCTCTTTAAGTGTAGGCCGCGCTTAAGCGCATCAAAGAGCCCGTTCGTAATTAGTGGATGCTTGGGTAGAATCTATTGGGCCGTGGTCGAATCGGTGTGATGGAGAGACGAACGTGCTAGTGCTTTGGCTTAGTTTTCGCCCCATCCGCGTTGGATGGGGATATTTGCTGTGTCGAGTGGTAGAGGCGTACCTCCCGCCCAGGCCTGCTCGTCGAGCCTTGAAATTTCGCAGGCCGACGGGAAGCGCCGCGCCGACCCGCCAGCACGCGAACCGCCCGTTCCGATCGAGATTGTTCAGAATTACGCCGGCGGCGTCCTCGTAGGAGATCGTCAGCTCCGGCACCCTTCGTTTGAAGGAGAGGGCCAGTGCGACCGTGGGCAAGAAGTTATGTGAAGCCGGGCCGTTCCACCGGCCAATCGGTCGACGGAGAGGCGAAGCCCCTCTGTGGGTTTTCCGTTCGGCGCATCGATCATCGGGCCCGGGCACAACATCGACCAGTCCAACGAACTCTTTCTCAGTGCGTCGAGGTTGGTGCGGTGCGCCTCATAGACCTTTGGGACGATCGGCAGGTCGACGGCCATGATATCCATGCCCGGAATATCGAGGACAAGGCCGCCGCCCCGCCGAACTGCCAGAGGCGGCCGGCCGCACCGAGGCTGTTCGTTGTCTTGGTCGATGACGTTCTGCACCAAATGGGTGAAGCGTTCGCCTTCGGTCACATGTCCGGCCGCGTTGATCACGACGTCTTGTCCCATCATCGCCGCGGCCAGTTCCGTCGGCCTGCCGATGTCGCCATCAATCACATGCAGGCCCTGCGGCATTCGCCGTCCCAGCAGCTCCAGCAATTTCTTCGCGATCGCGGACGAACGCCGTCACCTGGTGACCGCGTTCAAGTCCGAGATTGAAAATGCGACGCCCAGCATTTCCGGTCGCACCGAGAAGAAGAGCTTGCATAGCCGAACCTTCAAGTTAGGGATCATCCGTTCGTCGTGGATCCGGCGTGTCGTCAGGACATGCCGTCCGACGCGGACGCGTCGATTAGCGAGGAA
Organism: uncultured Alphaproteobacteria bacterium; assembly: GCA_963805325.1. Lineage (GTDB taxonomy): Bacteria > Pseudomonadota > Alphaproteobacteria > Rhizobiales > Afifellaceae > DASWJZ01. The sequence continues at coordinate 465,667 of CAWDTS010000002.1, forward strand.
TCGCTGCACTATCTCTGCGACTGATCTTACTCGGCCGCGTTTGACCCGTCCCCACTCCCGTTTGAGGATTGCCTTGCGAGACCTGGATGATGTCGGGGCCGATGACCTCAATGCGGGTTTCGATGCCTCTCTCGGGCGAGGGGGATCGAAGCTCGTCGACCGCCGCCTCCATCAAGGCGTTGAGCTTTTTGTTGATCCAGCTCGAACGGGTTGAGCATGAGCTCGATCTTGGACATCGTCCGCAAAAGGTTCTCTACGCGCCTCAAGAGCTCGGAATCCCGCGCAATTACGACGCCGGTCGGCTCTTCCAGAGATGTAACGCACGGCCGCCGCGGCGAGAAGCTGCGAGTTCAGGCTCGCCACGAGGTCGCGGATCGTCTCGATCCACTTCTGACGATTGACCGACAGCACATTCGCGTTGAACTGGGTCCTGGCGACCCTCGTGTGCACGAATACGCCGGCAATCGACGCGATCATCGCGTTGCAGGCGAAGATCAAGGTGATCCAATACGGATTGATTGTGTCCATGATCGTTATCCCGGCTGAATGGCCCAAAACCTCTTGCCTTGATCGGCTCATCCCGCTCTATGCCGCCTCCGGGACCGCCTCCGGGCCGACACCAGGGTTCAGCCTCGGCCACGGCGGGTGCCTTGATGCGGAACCAGGCGACATAAAGCGCCGGCAGGAACAGCAGCGTCAGCACCGTGCCGACGATGATGCCGCCCATCATGGCGAAGGCCATCGGCCCCCAGAACACTTCGCGCGAAATCGGGATCAGCGCCAGGCTCGCGGCGGCCGCGGTCAGCAGGATCGGCCGCATCCGATGCTCGGTCGCCTCGATCACGGCGTCCCAGGCGTCCGGCCCTCGCTGCGCAGATCCTCGATCTGGACGACCAGGATCACCGAATTGCGGATCAGGATGCCGATCAGCGCCAGCACGCCGAGGATGGCGACGAAGCCGAGCGGCGCCCCGCTCGGCAGCAGCGCGGCAACCACGCCGATCAGCCCCAGCGGCGCGACCGCGACACCAGGAACAGGCGCTGAGAAGCTCTGCAGCTGGATCATCAGCAACGTCGCCATGACGAACAGCATCAGCGGCGCGACGGCGATGATCGGCGCCTGCGACTTGCGCGCTCTCCTCGACCGCGCCGCCCGTCGCCACCCGGTAGCCGGCCGGCAGCGCGCGGCGAACTCCTGCGATCTCCGGGTGCGAGCTGCTCGACGACCGTGGCCGGCTGCGTCGTCGACGACAATGCCGCCTTGGATGGTGATCGTCGGCAGGCGGTTGCGGCGCCAGATCATCGGCTGCTCCAGCTCATAGCGGAAGGTCGCAACTGCCGCCAGCGGCACGGCTTGACCGTTCGCTCGCCCGACAGCTGCAGGTTCTGCAACGTCTCGATGGAGCCGCGCTCGCCGGAGCCGGCGCGGCCGATCACGTCGACCAGATAGATGTCGTCGCGGATCTGGGTGATGGCCGTGCCGCCGACGATGCTGTTGAGGGCGTTGGCGATGTCCTGCGAGGTCATGCCGAGCTGGCGCGCCTTGTCCTGCAGCACATCGACCTTCACCACGCGCGCCGGCTCGTTCCAGTCGTAGACGATGTCGCATGACGGTGGATGTTCCCGACGAGCATCGCCGCGAGCCTTCTGCGCCAGGTCGCGCACGGCCTGGATGTCCGGGCCCGCTGACGCGGTACTGCACCGGGCGTCCGACGGGCGGGCCCGATGTCGAGCAGGTGCACAAAGGCGTCGGTGCCGGGGAAGTCCTGTGCGACGATGGCCTTGAGCTTGGCCCTGCAGCCGGTCGCGCGCCTCGAGATTCTTCGGTCGACGATGACGATCTGGCCGAAATTCGGGCTCGCGGGCTGCACGTCGAAGGAGAACACGAAGCGCACGGCGCCCTGGCCAACATAGGACGACCAGTGATCGATGTCCGGGTCGCCTGCGAGCATCGCTTCTCGAAGCGAGCCATCTGCGCCCGGGTTTCGGCGATCGAAGCGTTCTGCGGCAGCGTCCAGTCGACGATCAGCTCGCGGCCGGTCCGAGACGGGAAAGAACTGCTGCTGCGACGAAGCGCATGCCGTAGATCGAGAGCGCCGAACAGCGCAGCACGGTCACGCCGATGGTCGGCCATTTCCAGCGACGCAGAACGAGGAGCGCTGCCGAGAAGCCGCGCCGAACCGGCCCGCTTGCCGTGATGTTGCTTCAGCGTCTTCGGCAGAAGCGTGACGCCGATCAGCGGCGTGAACAGCACCGCGACGATCCAGGAAACCAGCAGCGAGACCGCGATCACGACGAACAGCGTGAAGGTGAACTCGCCCGCCGCGCTCATGTTCAGGCCGACCGGGATGAAGCTGGCCACCGTGACCAGCGTGCCCGTCAGCATCGGAAAGGCGGTAGACGTGTAGACATGCCGTCGCCGCCTTTCGCAGCGTGTCGCCGGCCTCCAGCCGGGCCACCATCATCTCGACCGCGATCATGGCGTCGTCGACCAGAAGGCCGAGCGCGATGATCAGGGCGCCGAGCGACATGCGCTGCAGGGAGATGCCCGATAGTCCATCACGATGAAGGTGATCGCGAGCACGAGCGGGATCGACAGCGCCACGACCAGACCGCGCGGACGCCGAGGCTGAGGAAGCTGACCACCAACACGATGGCCACGGCTTCGAACAGGGCCTTGGTGAATCCGCAGACGGCATCCTCGACCATCGCCGGCTGATCGGCGACCAGGTGAACCCCGACGCCGATCGGCAGATCCGCCTCAATCTTGGCCATCTGCTCCTTCAGCGCCTCGCCGAAATCCAGGAGATTGGCGCCGGCTTCATGCCGATCGCCAGGCCGATCGCCGGCTCGCCGTTGAACGGAACAGCGCGCTCGGCGGGTCGTCGTAGCCGCGACTGATCGTGGCGACATCGCTCAGGCGGAAG
>CAWDTS010000003.1:0-20568 GCA_963805325.1 uncultured Alphaproteobacteria bacterium
TCAGTAGGTCGACGCGTCTCGGCTTTTGCGGAGATCGCACTGAGCAAGAGCAGATGAAGGAAGGAGAAATCTCATCGAACCCACGGCACTCTCAATCTGCCCTGCACCTCAAGAGAGGACCAAGTAGTCTTTCGGGCGCTCGACCTTTCACCCGGCTCACGACGGCGACCAACTCGCCATCACGGTCTCGAAGACCTTGTCGCCGGGTGTGCCCTTCTCGACTGTGATCAGGGCTCGCGTTTGGTCGCTGAAGAGGATCGGGATGTCGAACCACAAGCCATCTCCCAGGAGCTGAAGGTTGCGGGTACGGTACGGTGACATTGGCATCGCGCAAGCCTACTCCCGCCGAGCCTCGGCATCGATCGCCAGAGGTGAGTTCTCTCGCGTGTCGAGCCAATTCTCGGCGACCGCCATGAACGTGTCACTCGCTACCTCGAGCTTGCGCTTTCTAAACTCGTCGGGATTTTCGTGATATGCGCGGGCCGCGTCACGGGCGGCCTTCAAGGGCATCTGCGAATAGATGCCGAGCTTGTAGGATCGCGGCTTTCCGTTGGCGTAGACTAGGGCGCGCCACGTTTTCGTCTCGCCGTAGCTGCAAACAAGTTCGAGTGACAGGCCACGACGTATCGGCTCAAAGAAGGAAACTGTCGGCGTCCCTCGCTGCTCACGGCATACCTCTTGGGTGTCGGTCCGCACCCATTTGTCGGTGAACCCCTTCGGTAGCCCGTTCTCGCCGTTCATCCTGGGCATCGTAGACACTCCCTCCCGAACATTGCTTACGCCCCGGAATAAGCAATGTAAAAGGGCTGTCAGGGGATGACCATGGATGTTGTGCGATGTTGGAGGAAATCAGAGTAACTAATTGTTTTGTTATTATATCTTGCGAGCGACTGTTGGAGAATGAAGGGACTTGTTCTGGCCGCCGATCACCCTCTTAATCAGCGGGTCACAGGTTCGAGTCCTGTTACACCCACCATTCGCCCGTCGCCCCTCAACACCCAGGATTTCCGACGCTCTTCAAGGGAGCGCGAAGCCGATCGGGCGTCCGCCCGGGGCCGGGCGAGGCGTCCTGCGCAGATTTGACAACCGCGGATACATGCCGCATCGCGGGTCGGCGCAGGGAGGCCGCCGATGGATGTCACGCAGACGCCGCAGCATTTGAGCGCTTTCGCGACCGTTGTGTGGTCGTGGACGGAGGCGTTTCTGCCGCGGCTCGGCGCAGCGCTCGTGATCCTCGTCATCGGCTATATAATCGCGAGCTGGGCGGCGCGGCTGACGCGGCGCCTTTTCACCCGGACGCGCCACGTCGATGCGACCGCGGTTCCGGTCTTCGCCGCGGCCATCCGCTACGCGATCCTGATCCTCGTCTTCGTGGCGGCGCTCGGCCAGCTCGGCGTGCAGACGACCTCGCTGCTTGCCGTTCTCGGCGCCGCCGGCCTTGCGATCGGGCTGGCGCTGCAGGGCACGCTTTCAAACGTCGCCGCCGGCATCATGCTTCTGTGGCTGAGGCCCTTCCATGTCGGCGACTACATCGAGACCACCAGCGTCGCGGGCACGGTGAACGAGCTCGGGCTCTTCTGCACTCGGATGACGACCTGGGACGGCATCTTCAAGTTCGTGCCGAACTCGGAACTCTGGAACACGACACTCACGAATTACAGCCGCAACCCGACGCGGCTGGTGCTGCTCGAGTTCGGCATCGCCTACGAGGACGACGTGGCGACCGGGCGTCAGGTGTTGCGAGAGATGGCGGCGGAAAATCCGAACGTCCTGAAGGACCCGCCGCCGGTCGTCGTGCCGCTCTCGCTTGGCGACAGCTCGGTCGTGCTGCAGCTGCGCGCGTGGGCGGCGAACCCTGTCTTCTGGGATACGCGCTGGGCACTGACCGAGGCCGGCAAGAAGCGGCTGGAGGCGGCCGGGATCACCATCCCCTTCCCGCAGCGGGTCGTTCACGTGGTGGGATCAGCAAGCGACGATCCGGCCCCTGCGGCGCGGATCGGCGCGCAATAGGGCGGCGACGGGCGCCGCCCCTTTTCTCGCAGGCCTGAGCTACTCGGCCTTGGCGACGTGCCAGGTGTTGTTGGCCTTGCCTTCGCCGTTCATGTCGCCGGCCTTCGTGTCCTGGATGAAGGTGTAGAGCGGCTTGCCGTCATAGGCCCACTGCTTGGTGCCGTCGGTCCGGTCGATGACCGTCCACTTGCCATCCGCCATGGCGTCCGCGCCGGCCGTGAAGGGCGGCCAGTTCACCGCGCACTGGTCGTAGCAATTCGACTTGCCCATCTCGTCCTTGTCGAAGGTGTAGAGGGTCATGTCCTTCGAGTCGGAGTAGATCTTGCCCATGCTGGAATCCATCACCATGGCGGGCTCTGCCGCGAACGAAACGCTCGCGGAAAGCGCGAGAATGGCCGCTAGGCCGACGGCGATACGCATCGAGAATTCCTCCTGAACGGATACGTGAGGTCTCTTTTCCGCGCCGTCGCGTCCGTTGCGCGAAACCGGGGCGGGCGTCCTCATCCTGCGCCCGCCGGTGGCCTTCGAGCGAATCACGCGCGGTGACAAGTTCGTCACCGCCGAAGCCCCGCCGCGGCGCCTATTGCGCCTCTGCTGCGGCGCGGCATTCGTCCACCAGCGCAAAGTAGCGCGTCTCCTCTTCGACGCTCATGTTCTGGCGCATCATGTCGCCCCAAAGCCCTTCGGCCTGGGCCTGCTTGGCGGCACAGCCGCAGGTCTTCTGGCAGATGTCGGCATCCAGCTCCGTGGCGGCGCAGGAAAGGTTGCAGTTCTCCAGATAAGCCGGCTCGAAGCTCAGGAGATCGGGCGGATAGAGCCATGCCGCGAGGTCGACGAGCCCGAAGAGAATCGGCTGGTGCAGGAGATAGATGACCAGGGTGTTGCGGCCGACGAGAAGGAGCGCCCGCGGCACCTTAATCTTCTCCCAGACGGCAAGCCGCTCGAGCCCAAGCTGGAGCCAGAGCCGGGCGGCGGCGATCCCCGCGAGCACGACACCGAACCAGGGAAAGACCGGCACGAAGTCGTTGGAGCGCGGCAGCGTCGTGGAAAACCCGATCCAGATCAGCGCGGGGTGGTCGAAAAGCGGTGCTGAGAGGAAATGCGGCGCGGCGAAGGAGACAATCGCCGCGCCGATCGTCACGGCGACTGGCGCGGGCACGAAGGCAAGCCCGAGCAGGCTTGCAACGGCGATGTTGTGCAGAATGCCGAAGAAGATGAAGGCGTCGCGGAACGCGAACCATGTCACGACGGTGATCGCGGCAGCGCTCGCCGCGACGATGCCGACCCGGCGTAGGAAGTGCCGAAGGTCAAAACCTTTGCGCTCCGCAAGGACAAGGCTCACGCCGACGATGAAAAGGAAGCTGCCGGCGACCGAGCGCGCGAAGAGGCGCCAGCCGAGTTCGTTCTCCACGTCGGCTGCGATGAAGCCGAAATAGCGAAGGTCCCAGGAGAAGTGATAGACGACCATCGCCAAGAGGGCGATGCCGCGCGCCGCGTCGATCAGCGGCAGGCGCCGCGCCGCGACGGGCGAATTCTCGGGTCTCATGTGAAAGGCGATTCGCGACTTGCAGGGTTGTGGCCACTCTCCTGCCAGCTATAGTCGAAAAAAAGAAGCCTCGTCCGGGCGATGAACGTTCGATGACGAGAACCAAACGAAGCCCGAACGGGCGCATTGGGAGGGAACGATGAAGAACTCAGCCAACTGGGTTGCGAGAGCGTTTGCCGTTTGCACGGGAGGGACGCTGGCGCTTGCGCTCGCGGCAGCCACCCCGGCGACGGCGCAGATCAAGCTCGTCGGCGCCAGCCAATTCGACGAGAACCACGCCTTCACGAAGACGATGCGCAAGTTCGAGGAGCTGGTGAAGGCCTGCTACACAGAGCAGCCGCTGGAGTTCGAGATGCATCTCAACTCCGAGCTCGGCCTTGAGAAAGACTACGTGGCCTACATGAACCAGGGCCTGTCGGTCGACTACGCCGTCGCCTCGCCCGCGCACATGTCGACCTTCTCCAAGATGGCGCCGCTCATGGACATGCCATTCCTGTTCAGGGACCAGGACCATTGGCGCAAGGTGCTCGACGCCGACGGGCTTAAGCCGATCGCCGACGATATCCTGAAGACCGCCGACATCCGTCTGCTCGGCTATGCGGGCGGGGGAACGCGCAACGTCTTCGCCACCTTCCCGATCCACAACATGGCGGAACTGAAGGACCTGCCGATCCGCATGCAGGGCGCGCCGATCTGGACGCGCGTCTTCGACGCGCTCGGCGCCGCGCCGACCGTGATCGCCTATGACGAGGTCTACAACGCCATCCAGACCGGGGTGATCAAGGCCGCTGAGAACGAGGCGGCCGGCGTGGAACAGATGAAGTTCTATGAGGTCGGGCCCTACCTGTCGCTGACCCGCCACGCGATCACGGTGCGCCCGCTGTTCATCTCCAACAAGACCTATCAGCGCCTGCCGCCGAAGCTGCAGCAGTGCATCGATCAGGCCGGGCCGGAGGCCGGCAAATACGGCCGCGAGATCGAGAGCGGCGAGGACACCGCCAAGCTCAAGGCCATGGAGGCGAAGGGCTGGCTGACGCTGGTGGAGTTTACCGACCGCGACAAGATGCTGGAAGCAGCCAACCCGGTGCTCAAGGCCTACGCCGACGAGCTTGGCGCCGGCGCTGTGCTGGAGGGGATCCAGGCGATCAAGTAGCACAAGCGGTTGTCGCACAGCCGAAGGCTGGCTGAGGCTCCGCAAAGCCGGAGTCTCGGCCTGAGGTCCGCCCGCTCCGCGGGCGGACCTTCCAACTCGGGACGAGCGCAACGGCGATGACCCGCATTCTCGACATCCTCCATCTCGCTCTCAAGCTGATCCTCGGTGCGCTTGTCGGCGGGCTGATCATCCCTGTCTCGATGCAGGTACTCTCCCGCTACACGGGCCTCATCCCGCGCTACATCTGGACGGAGGAGATCGCGCGCTTCTGCTTCATCTGGATGGTGATGGTGGGCGCCATGTGCGCGGCGCGCGACGGCACGCATTTCGACCTCGACCTCCTGCCGAAATCGTCGAACCCGAAGGTCGAGTCGGCGAAGCGCATCTTCGTTCACGTCATGATGCTCGTGGTTGCGGGAATCTTCATCTGGTACGGGTGGGGCCTCATCAAATTCGGCTGGTACCAGACGTCGGAGATCTTCAGCCTTCCGATGAACTGGATCTTCGCCGCGTGGCCGCTCGCCGGCGTCGTCATCGGTGTCTTTCTGATCGAGAAGATCGTCGCCGAGGTCAGGCTCATGCGCGGGGAAGAACCATGACGCCGACGGTTGTCGCCACGATCCTTTTCGGTCTCTTCCTTCTCTTCATCATTCTTCGGGTGCCGGTCGCCTTCGCGCTGGCGCTTTCATGCCTTCCGATCTTTTTTCTGGAGCCGCGGCTGACGCCGATCCTGCTCCTCCAGGAGATGTTCAAGTCCTACAACGCCTTCGTGCTTCTCGCGGTGCCCTTCTTCCTGCTCGCCGCCAATCTGATGAACGCAGCGGGCATCACCGACCGGCTGATCCGGCTATCGCGCGGACTGGTCGGCCACCTCCCCGGCGGGCTCGGCCACGTCAATGTGGTCGTCTCGATGTTCTTCGCCGGCATTTCGGGAAGCTCGACCGCCGATGCCGCGGGCATCGGCTCGCTTCTGATCCCGCAGATGAAGAAGGAAGGCTTCACGCCCTCCTTCGCGGTCGCGGTCACGGCGTGTTCGTCGGTGATGGGCGTCATCATCCCGCCCTCCATCCTCATGATCGTGTGGGGCGGGCTCATGTCTGTTTCAATTGGTGGATTGTTCCTCGCCGGCGTCATTCCCGGCATCCTGATCGCGGCGGCGCAGATGGTCACCGTCTATGTCTATGCGCGACGCCACGGCATGGGCTTGCATCCGCGCGCAACGCTGCGCGAGCTGATGTCCGCAATCGCTGGCTCCATCCTGGCGCTGCTCACGCCTGATCATCATCGTTGGCGGCATCGTCGGCGGCTTCTTCACGCCGACCGAAGCCTCGGTGGTCGCGGCGCTTTATGCGATGCTGCTTGGGTTCGTCGTCTACCGATCGGTCGGACTGAAGACCCTCGCGCACGTGCTCTACGACACCGGCCGCTTCGCGGGGATCGCGCTCTTCTGCATCGGCACGGCAAGCGCGTTCGGCTGGCTGCTCGCCTATTTCAAGGTTCCGGCGGCGCTCGTCGCCTACGTGCAGGCGATGCATCTCGGCGTAACGGCGATGGGCCTCGCCGTCGCCGCCGCCTTCCTGATCATCGGCTGTTTCATCGACGCGATCCCGGCGATCATCATCCTCGGCACTGTGCTTTTCCCGGTCACGCAGGCGGTCGGCATGCATCCGATCCATTTCGCCATCATCGGCGTGATCAGCCTTGCCTTCGGCCTGGTGACGCCGCCTTACGGGCTTTGCCTCCTGATATCGTGCGCGATCGGCCGCATCTCGGTGGGCGAGGCGATACGCGACGTGGCGATCATCCTGGCGCCGATGCTCGGGATTCTGGCGCTCGTCATCTTCTTCCCGTCGGTGTCGCTGTGGCTGCCGCGTTTGCTGATGCCGCAATTCGTGAACTGAAGCCGCATCACGGCCGCGTCGGTCGGTCGCGGGCCGCTGCGATCGAAGAACCGGCGTGCTAAGGTCGACGCATCAGCAATTCGCGTAAGTGCAGGCGCCGATCATGTGGCGAGTCGGGGCCTCGGCCCTTCTGATCTTGATGGCCGGGCCGTGTTTCGGTGGGGGAAGCGCAATGGCCGCCTGCCCCGCCTTCACGCGCCTTGAGACTGCGTTGCTCACGCCGCCGCCGGAGGTGACCGCGAGCGGCAATCCTCGTCACTATCGCGAGTGGGTCTACCAGGAATTTCCTTCCTACGGACTTCAGCACGTGAACGCGGTCTCCGCGTGGGCCGTGCATGTCGTGCAGCATTCCGTCAGCGGCTTGCATTCCGATCTCGTCGTCGCGATCGACCGCGCGATCTATTTCACCAGCGAGGGCAAGCGCATCGACGTTCTCGGCGGCTTGTGGCCGCAGCAGATCATCGTTCCCTATGCCGAATCGCCGGACGTCGCCTTCGACCTCTGGGGCAACCCTCCGCTTGTGTCACTGACGGAGAAGGAGGCGGCGCTTGCGCCCTGCGGAGCGCTCGGGCCGCGCATCTACCCACGAAACTGGGCGTCGTCGGAGCGCGAGCTGGAGCCGGTCGGCTCGCCGCGCTCGATCTTCGTGAAGGAGATCCGCGACGCCGGAATCGAGAACACGAGCTATAACGGGTACGGGCTGCCGCTGCCGGCGCGCCCCCCGGCGATGCGGCGCGGCTCGGAGGTCGTCATCTGGGGCGTGTCGGACGCCGGCAACTACGACAACATCTTCTCCTATCATTTCCGCGATGACGGCGAGGTGACCGCACTTCTCGGGCCGACAGGATGGAATACCAACCTTCCTCCTCCCCACCGCGCGAAGTCGGGCAACACGCCTCATTCTCATACGGTGCTATGGCGCCTCGTCCCGGACGTCGCCAAAGCGGGCGACAGAGAAACCGTCTCGGTCATCGAATACAATCAGCATGTGCCACAGACGTCCGGCTCGACCGAGCGCTTCACCGCCACGCCGCTCAAGAAGGAGACCGGCGTCACCTTCGATGCCGTTAAGATGACGCGGCTTCGAATCTCCGATCCTGAGAGCCACAACGAAGCGGCTCCCGGCAAGCCGTCGCAGGAGAACGAATACGTCATGACCCTGATCTCCGACGGCACGCCGCGCCACCGGCTGTGGTCGGAAGATGACAATTCGACGCCGCATTTCGATTTCACGGTGGTTCGCGATCACGCCGAAGAGCAGACGACGGCGCCGGTCGGCACAGACGACACAAAGCCCCTGAGCGCACTGCTCGACGGCGAGTCGATCGTCGGCCAGGACATCGCGATCTATGCCTACACCACGATCGCCCATATCCCGCGCGCCGAGGACTTCATCGTGCATCCCGGCGCGCCCGACTACGAAACCGCCGCATCGCAGAACCTGACGGCGGTGAAGTGGAGCGGCATACGGCTGACGCCGCGCAATATCTACACGCGCGTTCCGTTCAGCCAGCCGACGCCGGGCGTGGCGGCGACAGGTCTCAGCCCGCTGCCGCTCACGCGGGCCTGCGCCCCTCTCCTCGCCTCTCCGACGCTTGAGAAGCAGGGTTGTGAGGGCGGCGTCGGGCAATACCGCGTTGGGTTTGCTCCAATCAACCAGAACCCGTTCGGACGCCCGGCCACGGGAATCGAGATATCCGGGCCCGACGTCGTTGGTTCGCCGATCAGCGTGCCGGCGGCCCTGCAGTATGGCGAGGAGCGAGCAATTGCGTCGGACCAGGGCGGAGTGGTCGTCCGCGCAGAGGCCGGTCAGAAGCAGGTCTGTTTCAGCGTCGCGATGGTCGGCGACGACTGGCGCTGCCCGGCCGAAACACAATGCGTCGACCTCAAGGACGCCGCTTGCAGTCCGGCCGAATAGCGACGGGGGCGCCGAAGCACCCCCGTGCTCAAGCATGACATTGCTTCGTCAGTTTCAGGCGCTCTGCGCCTGCGCGTGGATGCGGTCGCGGCGCGCTGAGAGCTTGTTCAACGCCGAGAGATAGGCCTTCGCCGAGGCGACGAGCGTATCGGTATCCGCCGCGCGCCCGGTGTAGGTCTTGCCGGAAGCCTGCAGACGCACGGAAACCTCGGCCTGCGCGTCGGTGCCTTCGGTGACGGCGCTCACCTGATAAAGCTCAAGCTGCGCGTCATGCGGGACGAGCGCCTTGATGCAGTTCAGAATGGCGTCGACGGGGCCGTTGCCGGTGGACTGGATCGTCTTGTGCTCGCCTTCGATGTCGAGGGTGATGGTGGCCGATTGCGGTCCCATCGTTCCGGCAATGATCGTCGCGGAGAGAAGGCGGATGCGGTCGTGCGCGGAGGCGATCTCCTCGTCGACCAGCGCCTCGATGTCCTCGTCGTAGACGTGCTTCTTGCGATCGGCGAGCGCCTTGAAGCGGTTGAAGGCGTCCTCGATGGCATTGTCGCCGAGCTGATAGCCGAGCTCCTTCAGCTTCGACTTGAAGGCGGCGCGCCCGGAATGCTTGCCCATGATCAGCGATGTCTTCGATACGCCAACCGATTCCGGCGTCATGATCTCGTAGGTGTTGGCGTTCTTCAGCATGCCGTCCTGGTGAATGCCGCTTTCATGCGCAAACGCGTTCCGGCCGACGATCGCCTTGTTGTACTGGACCGGGAATGAGGTGACGGCGGAGACGAGGCGCGAGGCGCGCGTCAGCTGCGTCGTGTCGATGCCGGTCGTATAGGGCAGCACGTCACCGCGCGTCTTCAGCGCCATCACCACCTCTTCGAGCGCGGCATTGCCGGCGCGCTCTCCGAGCCCGTTGATGGTGCATTCGATCTGCCGGGCGCCCGCCTCCACGCCGGCAATGGAGTTCGCCACCGCGAGGCCGAGATCGTCATGGCAGTGGACGGAGAAGACCGCCTTGTCGGAATTCGCCACGCGCTCGCGCACCGTGCGGAACATCGCGCCATACTCTCCCGGCGTCGCGTAACCCACCGTGTCGGGGAGATTGATCGTCGTCGCCCCGGCGCGGATTGCCTGATCGACGCATCGGCAGAGGTAGTCGATCGGCGTGCGCGTCGCGTCCATCGCCGACCACTCGACGTTGTCGACGAGGTTGCGCGCCTGTGCCACGGTCGCCTGGATGATCTCGATCACCTCGTCCTCGCCCTTGCGCATCTGGTGCGCGAGATGGATCGGTGAGGTGGAGACGAAGGTGTGGATGCGCGGTTTTTTGGCGTGCTTCACCGCCTCGCCGGCGCGCGCGATGTCGGCGGAGATGGCGCGCGCCAATCCGGCGACGACCGCCTTCTTCACACGCCGCGCGATCTCGGCGACCGCCTCGAAATCGCCCTGCGAGGCGATCGGGAATCCTGCCTCGATGATGTCGACGCCCATCTCGTCGAGGAGATCGGCGACCTCAAGCTTCTCTTCCAAGGTCATCGTCGCGCCGGGGCATTGCTCGCCGTCACGAAGCGTGGTGTCGAAAATCACGACGCGGCTGGCGTCGCTCTGCGCTTTCTCGGGTGCGCTCATCGTTGGATTTCCTCTGGAACCGGGCGGCGCTTCAGGCCGCGTGTCTCATCTCAGGTTTTCTTTATCATCCCCTGAAGACCCGCCCTGCGCGGCTCGTTTCCGAGCCCGGGCTGCCGGCGCTTCAGGGGCGCCTAAGAAGGAGAGCGAGGGCGAGCGGCAGGCTCCGCGCTTTCAGCGCGGTCAGCTCGCAGCACGGCAAATCGGCAAAGCGCACGGCCGGGGCCCTCAAGAACTCGCGCGGCCCTTCTACCGGTTTCCGCCGCCTTTCGCAACGGAAAGGAACCCGGCAGCGGCGAGGCTTCGAGCTTCGCAGACCACCGGTCTTGACCTTTGGGCCGTCATTCTCGGGCGAGCGCAGCGAGACCCGAGAACCCAGGAGCCGCTGCGCCCTGGGTCCTCCGCTCTCCGCTTCGCTCCGGCCGAGGATGACGGCAGTTGCGTCACGCTAGACGCGCAACGTCCCGCTCGCCACGCGGACGGCATTGCCGCCGATGCGGACATTCGTGAGCTTGCCGCCGGCGACCGTGACTTCCAGGCGGATCAGCGAGGGGCGGCCCATCTCGAAGCCCTGCTCGATAATCGCCGCGTGGTCGCCGTCGGTCATGGCGTCGAAGTCATGGATGGCGCCCGGAAAGGCGGCGACGGCCGATCCGGTCGCCGGGTCCTCGTCGATGCCGTGCTCGGGCGCGAACATGCGGGCGCGGAAGGCGTGGTCGTGGCCTTCGGTCTCGCGCGTATAAAGGAAGGCGCCGTCACTGCCGAAGGCGCGCTGCCAGCTCGTGCGGTTCGGCCGCGAGCGGGCCAATGCCTCCATGTTCCTTACTGGAACATAGTGATAGAGCACGCCGGCCGACCAGACGCACGGCACGTGGTTTTCGAAGCCAATATCGGTCGGCGCGAGATCGATCGCCGCGGCGATGAACTCCTTGGGGGCCGCCTTGCCGACCGGCTCCGGCAGCTTCGGGCAGTCGAACTCGGCAAAACCTGCCGAGTCGGAAATCTTCACGCCGCAGCGCACCGGTCCGACCGTCTCTTCCAGGACGATCACGGCGTCGTGCTCGCCCGGACCGCCGAAGCGCCCGGCTGCGAGGCAGACGGCCGTGCCGACGGTCGGATGCCCGGCGAAGGGAAGCTCGCGCGCCGGCGTGAAGATGCGAACCGCAGCCGTATGAGCAGGGTTCTGCGCGGGGAGCACGAACACCGTCTCCGACAGATTGAATTCGCGCGCAATCCTTTGCATCAGCTCGCTCTCAAGGTCCGCGGCGTCGAGCACGACGGCAAGCGGATTCCCGGCGAGCGGCTGCTCGGTGAATACGTCAAAAACCTCGTAGCGGCGGTCCATGGTCCCTCACTCGAACTGCAAGCGGCGGACAAGGCCGCGGATGGTCAGCCCCTGCACGATCACAGAGAAGATGACGACGGCGTAGGTGGCGACGATGATGGGCTCGCGGTACGGCCCGTAGGGCACCGAGAGCGCAAGCGCCACTGAAATCCCACCGCGCACGCCACCCCAGGTCAGGACCGCCACCGACCCGCGTGAAAATGCGCGCCGGAGCGCGGGAATTCCGAGCGGCAGGGTGATCGACACGAAGCGCGCCGCGAGCACGATCAGGATCGCAATGCCGCGCGAGGCCAAGAAAGACCGGGTGAATGCCGATGACCAGTATCTCCAGGCCGATCAGCAGGAAGAGGACAGCGTTCAGCAGCTCGTCGATCACCTCCCAGAACTCGAAGAGGTGGCGGTGCGTGGTCTCGCTCATGGCGGTCGCGGCGCCGCGGTTGCCGATCATGAGCCCGGCGACGACGACGGCGAGCGGCCCGGATGTGTGAAGGTGGAGAGCCAGCGCGTAAACTCCGGCGACGAGCGCCAGCGAAACAAGGATCTCCGTCGGATAGTCGTCGATCGCCCGCATGGCGCGGACGGCAACGAAGGCGGCGACGAGGCCAAGCACGACCCCGCCAACCGCTTCGAACAGGAACACCTCGCCGGCGTCCACGAAGTCGATATCTCCTCCCTTCACAGCGACCGAGAGGAGCACCGCGAATACGACTACGCCAACGCCGTCATTGAAGAGGCTCTCTCCGGCGATCTTCATCTCCAGCCGTTCCGGGATGCGCACCGACTTCAGGAGCGAGAGCACAGCAACGGGATCGGTCGGGCTGATCAGCGCGCCGAAGACGAGCGCCCAGGCGAACGGTAGCGCAATTTCCATCGCCTGGGCGGCGGCCCAGATAGCCATCGCCACAAGGACGGTGGAGAGCAGCACCCCGATCGTCGCCAGCACGCCGACCGGCCAGCGAACGTCCTTGAGCAGCGCGAAGTCGACATGGATCGCGCCGGCGAACAGCAGAAAGGCAAGCATACCGCGCATCAAGGTGTCGAAGAAGTCGATCTGTTCCACGGCGGCGGTGACCGTCTGGCGCACATTCGACCCCGGAATGAAATAGTCGATCAGAATCAGCGCGAGCGAAACGAGCAGCGCCATTAGCAGCAGGCCGACCGTCTGCGGCAGCCCGATGAAACGCACGTTGATCCACCCGAAAAGCGCCGCGAAGAACAGAAGCAGCGCCGTGATCTCAAAAAGGCTCAGCATCGGGGGCTCGTAGCGCAAGAGAGCCGGGCGGGCTAGCCGCGAGAGAACGACACGCTGGAAATCGTTCAAATTCAGCGCAGCGCGGCTAAACGCCGGATTCCGGCTAAACTTCCCAATCCCCACGAAACAATTGTCACGACGACGGAAACAAACCCCGCGCGGCGAAACCATATTCCGGCGGCCACGAAAACCCCCCGAAGCGAACGCTGCCTAGAACCTGACCTCACGGAAGCAGACGGGAACCAACCCGCCGCCCCGAACAACCCGGAAGGCGAGTGTCCTTCCAAAACGAGGTCCTACAGGGGTGCATCGCAGAAGCGGGCACCGAATTGGGGAGATAAGAAAATGAGAAAGATTCTGGTTGCTACCTCCGCCGCCCTCTTCAGCACGCTCGCCGTTGTCGCGATGACCGCACCTGCCAGCGCCGGCGGAAACTTCAACTTCTCAATCGGCGTCGGCGGCCCCGGCTGGTACCCGGGCTATGGCTACGGTGGCGGCTACGGTGGTGGCTACGGTGGCGGCTACGGCTACGGCGGCGGCGTCTACGTGAACACTTGGGCCGCGCACGTCGACTGGTGCTACGACCACAAGGGGCCGACCTACAACCCGAACACGAACACCTACAAGAAGAACGGCAAGTTCAAGGTCTGCCATTCCCCCTTCGCCTAAGCCTTCGGGCTGAAAGCGAGGAAGGGCCTCCCCGCCGCCACGGGGGGCCCTTTTTCGCTTGTTCCGCGGGTTTAGCCGGCGCGGTGTAGCGAGACCGCGAGGCGCTTCGTCATGCGCGGCAGCATGCGGCCCGGAATCGAGCCAGACGGCGACTTGCCGGTCACGCGCATTCCCATCCGCTCGTAAAACGGCACGGCGTTCGGATCGGCGTCGAGGCCTATCCGCCCCGCCCCATGCGCAAGCGCGCGCATCTCCATATGCCGCCAGAGCGCAACGCCGATACCTCCGCCGATCCGCTCCGGCGCGACGAAGATCATGCGGACCTCCGCTTCCTCCGCGCCGGGCACCAGTTCCAGTATGCCGACCGCCGCCCCGCCCTCCTCGGCGACCCAGACCTCGCCGGCACGAATCGCGGCGGGCTGGATCGTCATCTCGGCAAGACAGGCGGCCATGAACGCTTCGCCATAGCCCCACACGGCCTTCGACCGCATGGCGAGATCGGTCAACGCGCCGGTCTCATCGAGCCGCGCGCGGCGGATCAGAGGTGACGGCCGCGCCGTCACCACGGACTCGGCGCTTCAGTTCTTCGCTTTGTCCACGAGCTGGTTGGCCTTGATCCAAGGCATCATGGCGCGCAGCTTCTCGCCCACCTCCTCGATCGGGTGAGCGTCGTGCATGCGACGCGTCGCCTTGAACATCGGCATGCCGGACTTCACTTCGCCGATCCACTTCGACGTGAAGGCGCCCGACTGGATGTCTGCGAGCACGCGCTTCATCTCCGCCTTCGTCTCATCGGTGACGATGCGCGGACCGGAGACGTATTCGCCGAATTCGGCGGTGTTGGAGATCGAGTAGTTCATGTTGGCGATGCCGCCCTCGTAGATCAGGTCGACGATGAGCTTCACCTCGTGCAGGCACTCGAAATACGCCATCTCCGGCGCGTAGCCGGCTTCGACCAGCGTCTCGAAGCCGCCGCGGATCAGTTCGACCAAGCCGCCGCAGAGCACCACCTGCTCGCCGAAGAGGTCGGTCTCGCACTCTTCCTTGAAGGTCGTCTCGATGACGCCGGAGCGCCCGCCACCGATGGCGCAGGCATAAGAGAGCGCGAGATCGTGCGCGTTGCCGCTGGCATCCTGCTGCACGGCGATGAGGCACGGCACGCCGCCGCCCTTCTGGTATTCGCCGCGCACCGTGTGGCCGGGACCCTTCGGCGCGATCATGATCACGTCGATCGAGGCCTTGGGCTCGATCAGGTTGAAGTGGACGTTCAGCCCGTGCGCGAAGGCGATCGCGGCGCCGTCGCGGATATTCGGAGCGATCTCGTCGCGCCAGATGTCCGCCTGCAGCTCGTCGGGCGTCGCCATCATCATGAGGTCGGCCCATTTCGCCGCCTCCGGCACGGACATCACCTTCAGCCCATCGGCCTCCACCTTCTTGGCGGTGGAAGAGCCGGGACGGAGCGCCACTGCGACATTCTTCGCGCCGGAATCCTTGAGATTCAGCGCATGCGCGCGACCCTGGCTGCCGTAGCCGACGATGACGACTTTCTTGTCCTTGATCAGATTCACGTCCGCGTCGCGGTCGTAATAAACGCGCATATGTCACCCTTCCCGCTCGTTCAGGCGGCCTGCCAAATTGCCGTCTTTGTGATGAAACTGCGGCGTTCTAGCTTCAGGAGGCGGGGCGGGCAACCGGTAGCGCGGAAAGTCTGCCGCCATAGCGGGCGGCGACCTCGCGAAACGAGATGAGCCGCCGCTCCGCCTCGTCCCACAGGACCAGGCGCACGCAGCTGAGGCTTTCGCCCAATGTGAGCCTGCTGACGCCGCGCAGATCGGGGTTGTCGCGGAGCACGTCGCCCAGCCGATAGTACGGGATGCGGCTGCTCAGATGGTGGATGTGGTGCACGCCGATATTGGCGGAAAACCAGCGCAGCACCGCAGGGAGATCGTAGTGCGAGCTGCCGTGCAGCGCTGCTTCGTGCATGCTCCAGGCCCGCCCATCCTCCCAGGCGGTCTCCTCGAATTGATGCTGCACGTAGAAGAGCCAGACGCCGATCGAGGCCGCGACGATGACCGTGGGCAAATGCACCAGCAGGAACGGCCCGACCCCGATCGCCCACATGAGCCCGGCCACGGCAAGCGCGATGGCGGCGTTGGTCGCCATGGTGCTGATCCAGGGCTGCCATCCGCGCCGCATCAGGCCGAAGGGGAGCCGGTTCTGCAGGATGAAGAGGTAGGCCGGTCCGATGCCGAACATCACGATCGGATGCCGGTAAAGGCGGTATCCGAAGCGTCGCAGCGAAGACCGCGAGAGATATTCGCGCACGGTCCAGGTTTCCACGTCGCCAATTCCGCGCTGATCGAGATTGCCGGAGGTCGCGTGGTGGATCGCATGCGAGCGGCGCCAACAATCGTATGGCGTGAGCGTCAAGACGCCGACGACGCGGCCGACCCAGTCATTCGCGGCGCGCGCCGGGAAGAACGCGCCGTGCCCGCAATCGTGCTGGATCATGAACAGGCGCACGAGAAAGCCGGCAGCGGGGACAGAGAGGAGGAGGCAGAGCCAGGGATATCCGAAATGTACGGACGCCCACATCAGGAGCCAGATCGCACCGAGCGGCACCGCTGTAATCGCGATCTCGACAATGCCGCGTTTCGTGTTCGGTTCTTTGTATTGAGCGAGTTCTTTCGCCAAGGCGCGTGCGTCAAGCTCGGCCTGGCCTGCTGCGGCGGGGCGGACGTCCAGCATTGGGGCTCCTTAGTGAGTCGGCGAGGCTGCACAGGAGCTGTCCCGATCGGCCGCAACGATTGGCAATTTTACGGAAGCTACGCTCGTGTACGAAAGCGTACGCTTGCCAAGCACAGTAGATGTTTCCGGCCATATTAACAATGCGACGCCGCGATATGGCCCGATGGCGCTGATCTTTCAGGCCTTTTCGATCCGTCGGATCGCGGCGAGATCGTCGACCCAGGATTGCCTAGATCGCGTCCAGATCTGTTGCCGCGGCACGAGCGCGTTCCGCTGGCCGGTCACCCCGACGCGGATGTTGTACGCCGCCGTCGGATCGTCGAATGCGGTCGCATAGATCTGCGACCCGCATTTTGGACAGAAAGCCTGGATGCGCTTCCGGCCACTCTCCGCCGTCTTGACGTAGATCGTAGGCCCTCCGGAGAGGAGCCGGAACGTGTCGCGCGGAGCGGGAACGGACGCGCGGTAGGGGGCACCCGAAAGGCGCTGGCAATCCGTGCAATGACAGATCGCGGTCTCCTGCGGGTCGACCTCCGCCTCGAAGGCGAGGAAGCCGCAATGACATCCCCCGTCGATCTTCATCTGGTCCTCCATTCCGCTTGCGCCGGCCCGCGCTCTTCGACAAAGCCTCTCCTCGTAGCCGACTGAGGAGGGGTCATGTACGAACTTTTCATCGCCAACAAGAACTACTCGTCATGGTCGCTCAGGCCCTGGGTGCTGATGAAGACGCTGGGCATTCCCTTCACGGAGCGGCTCGCGCAGTTCCCTGCGTCCGAACCGGGACGCACAGTCTTCAAGAGCTTCTCGCCGAGCGGCCAGGTGCCCTGCCTGGTCGACGGCGACATTGTGATCTGGGATTCTCTTGCGATCGCCGAATATCTGGCCGAACGCCACGAAGGCGTCTGGCCCAAGGACGCCAAGGCGCGCTCCTGGGCGCGCTCTGCCTCCGCCGAGATGCATTCCGGCTTCAACACGCTGCGCGGCATCTGCAACATGAACTGCGGGATCCGAGTGAAGCTGAAAGAAGTCTCGCCGGGGCTCGAAGAGAACCTCGTGCGCCTCGCTGAGCTCTGGGGGGATGGCTTTGAGAAATTCGGCGGGCCGTTCCTTTCCGGCAGCAGCTTCACGAACGTCGACGCGTTCTACTGCCCAGTGGCGTATCGCGCGCAGACCTATGGCTTGCCGCTGGCGGGCGATGCGAAGGCCTATGTGGAGCGGCTGCTCGCGCTCCCTGCGATGCAGGCGTGGTACGAGGCCGGCCTCAAGGAGACCTGGCGGATCGAGAGCTACGAGGGATTCGCCCGTGCGGCGGGCGAGGTCGTCGCGGACTTTCGCATCTCGTGACGCAAACACCGCCGCTCGAACTTTTGGCGAAGGAGACGAATTGACCTACGGTATCATCGGCGTCGGGGCGATCGCGAACGCGATCGTCACCGGATTGTGCGAGCGGCGGGACGAAGCGCCTTCGATCCTGCTCTCGCCGAGAAACTCCGCCGTCGCGGCAGACCTCGCGGCCCGCTTCAAGACGGTCCGCATAGCCCCCGGCAATCAGGCGGTCGTCGATGGATCGTCGGTGCTGATCCTGTGCCTTCGGCCGCAGGTCGCCAGCCCCGTTCTCCGGGAACTGCAATTCCGCGAGCAACAGACGATCATCAGCGTGATCGCCGGCACCCCGCTCGAAGCGCTACGTCAGCTCGTCGCGCCGGCGCGAGACATCGCCCGCGCGGTCCCGCTGCCCTCCGTCGCCGTCCGGGATGGCGCGACGGCGATCTACCCGGCGACGCCGGCGGCCAAGGCGCTGTTCGATCTGCTCGGGGCTGCGACCGCCATGCAGACCGAGGATCTTTACGAAGCCATGGCGGCCTCCACGGCCACGGTCGCAGCACACTTCGCCTATCTCAACGCCATCAGCCAATGGCTCATCGTCCGCGGCATCCCGGAAGAGTTGGCGCGGCGCCAAGTGGCCTCCGTCTTCGCAGGGGCGGCCGGCAGACTTCGCGGCGAGGCCCCGGACTTCGAAGAGCTGGCCCGCGAACACGCGACCCGCGGCGGCCTGAACGAGCAGTTCCGCAACATCCTCGAAGAGGCGCGTCTCATCGAAGCCGTCGACCGCGGCCTCGACAGCATCCTCGACCGGCTGGCGAAGGGGATATCCGGCAGCTAGCCCGCGCAGAAGTCCTTCAGCACACGACGGCGATTCCGTTCGCTTCTGGAACCCCATCCCGTTGGGGACTTATCCTTAAGGTAGTAATCTGTTGACGCTTCGAATCAACTTATTGTTGAATGCCCGGGTTGTAGAGCGCACCACAGCGGCGTTCGCGGGGTTGCTTCTATGTCCTCGAGTTATGGTTCTGTTCCCGAGCGTGCATCCGGCCGAGGCCTCGCACATATCCCGTTTACCTTGCTGCTCACAAGTATCTTGAGTGTCATCCTCGTGTTCTGCAGCGGGCTACTCATCGCCTTTATGCAGGTACCAATCACGACTTCTTCAATCTGATCTGGGCATCACGACGGGACAGCTCGTCTCATACGTCCTCGCCGAGGACGAACTGAAGCAACTTCGTGCCGACATCGCCGCAGCCTCCAAGAAGGCGACCGCGGCTCAAGCTGTGTTCTTGTCCGCTACCCAAGAAATCAACTTTCAAATCGGTCGCGTTTGCGCGGCGTTCTCCAATTTGGGTGAGGACACCGACGACACCCGGCGGTGCATCGCATTCATGCAGAGAATACCGTTCAACGGGACAGTGAACGGAGCCAGCGAAGCCGACCTGAGGCCGAGTTCCGCATCGCACCCGGAGCCCGTCGCGCTTCCCACCGAGCAGACACTGAAGGAGATCGAGGGGAGCTTCGTCAGTTTCATGAAGGATCCGTCGATCGGGTCGACGAAGCTCTCAGATATCGTGCATTTGTACACCTCCGACTTTGGTCCCATTGCTTACCTAAATCAAGATTACTCGATCAATATCGTCAGAGACTATGAGATGCAGCTGACGAACTACGGTGCTCTTTGCAGATACGCGCTAGAATTGTCGCTTAGCGTCAACTATCGTAAGATTAATGTTGGTCCCTGTGCGACATACACTGCGGGCATCCCGTCTCCCACATCACCGACAGCGTCGCCCGGCTTCGATCACAACGACCCACTTGGAATTCTCGCTTCCAAAGGCGCGCTCGGTGCGAGGTTGCCGATCTCAGATCGGGCGGACGCGCGCAATCAACGGTCGGCCAACTCGACCGCGTCGATCGGCACATCCCCTCCCCCACCACCCCTGTGGCCAGAGGCGAGCGCGCCTCCTATACGTTCCGCAGATGACGAGGCGCCCGCGCCCGGCCCAGACATTGAAACGCCGGACGCCAACCAGCCGGGCGCCGTCGGAGCGCAGTCTCCGCCGTTGATAGGGGATCAGCCGATCCTCGATCTCAATTCGGTGCCGTTTGCTCAGCAGCAGCGCGATTTCGAGCTCGTCTCGCAATATATGTTTTTTATGATCGTCTGACCTTCGGGCTTCTGCAAAATATATTGATTAGCCCTCCTGATTTCTTGGCCTTCACGCTTGTCGGAGTAGCTGGAATTCTCGGTGCCTGCCTTCGACTGGTACTTAACTCATATCAATCAGGTATAGATCCGTCATTCAGGACCTTGATGATCGCACCTCTCCTTGGACTGATCTGCGCCCTTATCACCTATGTTTTGTTTAGAGCCGGGTTCATCGTCGTTTCGGATCAGACCGATAGGCTAAACGCGGCGTCAATCAGTCCCTTCATCGTCGCGCTCATGGCCGTGGCTTCGGGGCTTTTGTCAGAACGTGCGATTCTCTCTTTTCGCAGGTCGACCAATTCCTGGTTTGGTGCGTCTGGTGAAGAAGACACGGATCGGTGGGCGATAAACCTTCAAAGGCAACTCAAGTCACAGCGTAAGACTTTGGACTGGCTGGCTACGAGGCTTGCGGTGGATGTTGCAAAAACGACGGCTTGGGCGGAGGAGAAGGAGGCGGTACCCCCCGCCAGTCAAAGGGCCATCGCAATGCTGTTAGAGGCACGACGTCGCGATCTCTTCACCGACCTTTCCCCGATCGAAGAAGGCAGCTGATCATGAGATGGCTCTATGTCGGTATTTCGCTGGCTTGCTGCGCACCGAGCGCCTCGCAGGCGCAATTCGACGCGCCCTATCCCCCGCCGCCCATTCTGCCGCAGTATAATCAGTTCCCGCCGCCGCCGCCCTACTATTCGCAATACGGGCTGCCCGGTATGGAGCCAGCGGCGGCCGCTGCGCCTCCTCGCTCGGCGTCTGTACCCTACCGAATTACGGGGCGGTCGGAACACCTTGCTATTGCACTACACCGATGGGACCGGTACCGGGCCAAGTGATCCCCTAGCCGCTCTGCATCCGAACCAGACGGTTATTCTAC